>CAVZNQ010000043.1:0-30825 GCA_963776665.1 uncultured Alphaproteobacteria bacterium | reverse complement strand
GCGCAATTCGAGCTCGATCAGGCGGCGGATCTGGATCTTGGCGTCCATCGCCGGTTCGAACGCCCTCCACACTCGCCGACCGTCCGCCTTCGCCGCATAGAGCGCGATATCCGCCTTCGAGAGCAGGGCGTCGGGACTGATCCCGTCGTCAGGCGCGGAGGCGCTGCCGATGCTGGCGCCGACGATCACCTCGCTTCCGTCGATCACGACGGCGCGGTTGATTTCATCGATTATTCGCTTGGCGACGGCGGGCGTCTTCCATGGGCGGGCGCATGGTGATGAAGGATGACAAATTCATCGCCGCCCCACCGGGCCACAAGATCGCGCGGGCCGATGATCGCGCTGAGCCGGCGCGCGATCTCGACCAAAAGCTTGTCTCCAGTTCGGTGGCCGAGGCTGTCGTTGACCTGCTTGAAGTCGTCTAGGTCGAGAAACATCACCGTCAGGCCGTCTGTCAGGGCTTGACCGGGTGGAAGAGCCAGGGCGAGCTCCTCTTCGAAACATCGGCGGTTGGGCAGCTCGGTGACGGGGTCGAAGAGCGCCATGCTGTTGATTTCTCGCTGGGCGTTGCGTCGCTCGGTGACGTCCTAAATCACCATGACGGTGCCGTCGTCCCTCATCTTGTGAATTGTGATTTCGATCGCCCTGCCGTCGGGAGTCTCGATCGGCACGACGGTATCCGAACTGTCGCTTGCTTTGCCGAAAACCGCATACGACAGGGGAACGAAACTCGCCTCGTCGATCGATCGGTTCCTTACCAGCCTCCGGAATACCGCTCGCGCGTGCGTCCCGGCGAGTTCAGCCGCCACAGGGATGCGGAAAATGCGGTGAAACTTGTCGTTGGCGAGAATGAGGCGCCCCTGGGGGTCAATCATGCACAGGCCGTGCGACATGTTGTTAAGGGCGGTGTCCAGTCGCCCGGCCAGCATCGCGCTTCGATTGCGTTCAGCGATCTCCGCCCGGAAAATGCCCTTTAGGCGGCTCGACGACGATTTGATGAACAGAAAGACCGGCAACAGAGAGATAACGATCATTGACGGATACCAGCCGCCGCCAATGAGAAACGCGGCGCTCAGCGGGACGAATGCCGCGGCGAGTTGTATGTTCATTCCACGGTCGAGCGCGAAACTCCGGCTAAACATGCTCAAAGCGTATGTCACGGTGACAGTGGTGGCGAGAAAACGAACAAAACCCTCGTCTGTCACAGCGAAAGCGACAAGCGTCCATGTCGAAAGGAGAGCGATGTGCGCCGTTGCGCCGGTGACGAATATCCCTTCCCGCTTTCGGGCCGTCTCGATATTCGGACTCGGCCTGTTTTTCGCGTGAATCAGTTGGAAATGCATTCGAACGAAAGACAGGAGCAACATCAACGCGGCGCATGCCCAGAGGCTGATGCTTTTCGAGGCGATGGCGGCTACGAGGGCGGCGGTGACGCTCGCCGTGCAGGCAAAGAAAAGGCTTCGGACCTCGACCAGGAGGCTATCTACGAATCCGATGTATAGCTGGCCCGGCAATTCTTCCCGGGCGCTTCGATCGCGGGTTAGAAGCGTTAGCCGCATTAAGGTTACCCAACGTCCCGACTACCTGTGCGATCAACTGGACATTAATCTATGACAAACAATTGGATCGCCTAGGTCGGTATTTTACGAGATGACGGATATCGTCTCCGCTTTCGCAATGATAGATATAGGCTCATGATCATTAAGTTTTTGCCATCGGCAAACTCCGAAAAGGAGCGATTGGGATCTCAGGTTCCGTCAACGGTCCCATGGGAGAATAGCGCTGCCGCGGCTGAGTTCGACGACGCAGTATCGACATATGACTCAGCGCGTGTCGTCGCCGCTGATCTAGCCGAGGGTGACTATCGGTTAGCAAGAATGATAGTGCCCGAGTTGAGCGCCTTCGAGGACTATGAGGACTGGCTCGACTTTCGTACCGGCATGCTTTGGGGTCTTGAGATGGCCGGATTTACGGTAAGCCTTGTCCCCGTGCGCCTGGCCGAGTTTGCGGTTTGGCGCGAGAAAATGTCGATCCTTCCAAGTATATCCGCCCTCGATCTATTTGCTCGCTCCCGCCTAGCTGCTGAAGTCGCCGACCAATGCGAACGGGGCGTATCTCGGGAGCCAAGTTAGTCTTCCACAAAACGAAAAAGGTAGTCGCCGCTAATTCTGTTTCGCCGAGTTCTTCCTGGTCAAAGCCGCCGGTCTCGAGCCCTGAACCCCGGTTGTGCCGCAACCGCTGAGTCGGCGCCCGAAGGGACCAAACTAACAGATTTGGAGAGCTTTTTTCGCCTGGTTGACGCGTCCGGCTTTTTGAATTGTCAGGCGAAAATTCGTCAGAGCTACAATAAGGATGTCCGCGGGCATCCGCACGCTGTAGTTGTACCTATGTTTACATTCCCTTAAGAATTGATTAATCATGACCCGGGTTGCGGGAGTAAGGGTCATGTACGTTCACGCGTTGGGTCATTCGCCGCGTTTCGCCGACCAAGTCGCAAAGATGCTCGAACGCGTGGAGCATCGAGTTGCTGTCCGCCCGGCCGACCGCAAGGCGGCTTACCGGCTTCGGTATGAAGCATACTTAAGGGAAAATCTCCTAGATCAGCGTCTAGATGCGATGCTCTATGACGAGGTCTACGATGCAAGTCCAAACTCGTTCACAACCGTGACCTATGTCGATGGCGAGCTCGCGAGCACGGTTCGAGTGCACGTTGTCACTGACACGGACGGAGTTTCGCCGGCGCGGGATGTGTTTCCGGACGTGGTGACGCCATATCTGCAAGCCCAGCGAGTTATTATCGATCCCTCACGCCTCGCTGCGCGCGCGGACCTGGCGAGGAGATTTCCTGAACTGCCGTACTTTGCTCTCCGCCCGCCGTGGATGGCGGCGCATCATTTCAACGCTGATTACATCGTTTTGTGCAGTGCGAGCGGACATGAGGCGTATTACCGCAGGGTGTACCAATTCCAAACCTGGTCCGGCCTGCGCAGCTATCCGATGGTGACCGCCAAAGTGATCTGCATGGGCCTGGATTTCGGCGCGGAGATGGAGCGCATCGAGGCCCGTTACCCGTCCTTCCGTTCAACGCCGGCCGAGCGCGATGCTCTTTTCGGCGCGTTTTCGTCGTCGATCGGGCCGTGCGCGGCCACCGAACGGAAGGTCCCGATGTCAGAGGACGTGCAGCCGGCAAATGCGTGATGGCGTACTTCGGCGCCAGGACGTTGCCGGCCTCTATCGCTGGAACTCCGCCATGCCCTCGCGGGCGAGCTTGTCAGCGCGGGCGTTCATTTTGTCCCCGGCATGCCCCTTGACCCAGATCCATTCGATCTCGTGCCGCTGGGCGGCCGCATCGAGCCGGCGCCAAAGGTCCTCGTTCTTGACCGGCTTTTTGGATGCCGTCCGCCAGCCGTTGGCTTTCCAGGCGTCGACCCAGCCCATGACGCCGCCGCGCAAATATTGCGAATCGGTATGGAGGCTCACCTCGCATCCCCGGTTCAGGGACAGGAGCGCTTCGATCGCCGCGGTGAGCTCCATACGGTTGTTGGTGGTGAACGCTTCGCCGCCCTTGAGTTCCTTTTCGTGGCCGCCGTAGCGCAGAAGGGCCGCCCAGCCGCCCGGGCCGGGGTTGCCGGAACAGGCCCCGTCGGTCCAGATGGAGACCCGTCCGCTCACCGGATGAGCCCATAGTCGACTGCCGACCTCACGCGCTGGTGGAAGCGCAGTTTGTCACGGTACTCGAGCGGATTTTTCGGCGCGACTTTGGCCCCGGCCGGCACGTTCAGCCAGTCGACGAGCCGCGTGAGCATGAAGCGCAACGCTGCGCCCCGCGCGAGCAGCGGCAGGGCGGCGATCTCGGCCTCGCCGAGCGGCCGCACGCGCTCGTAGCCGGCGATCATCGCTCGCCCCTTGGAGACGTTGAACTCATTGTCGGGTTCAAAGCACCAGGCGCTGAGGCAGATCGCCAGATCGTAGGCGAGCGCGTCGTTGCAAGCGAAATAGAAGTCGATGAGGCCGGAAAGGTTCTCGCCGAGAAAGAACACGTTGTCGTTGAAAAGATCGGCATGAATGACGCCGGTTGGCAGACCTTTCGGCCAATGGGCCTCGAGAAAGGCCAGCTCGGCGGCGCTCTCGTCGCGCAAATGCGAAGCGACTTCGTCGGCGCGCGCCTCCGCGGCGCCGAAAAGGGACCGCCAGCCTTCAAGCGAGAGCGCATTGCGGCGTTTCAGCGGGAAATCGGCCCCGGCCAGGTGCATCCGCGCCAGCGCTTCCCCGACCTCGGCGCAATGCCGAACGTTGGGCCGGCGAATCCACAGTCCGTCGAGAAATGTGACGATTGTCGCCGGCCGGCCGGCGAGGTCGCCGAGCGCGGAGCCAGCACGATTGCGGACCGGTTGAGGACAGGTGACGCCGCGCTGTGCCAAGTGCTCCATCAGGCCGATGAAGAAGGGCAAATCATCCGCTTTTACCCGCTTCTCGTATAGCGTCAGGATAAATTGGCCGCCTCCCGTCCGCATCAGGAAGTTCGAATTTTCGACGCCTTCGGCGATGCCTTTGAACGAAGTCACCTCGCCGATCTCGTAGAGCGCGAGAAAGGCGCGCAGCGCGTCATCCGAGACTTCGGTGTAGACAGCCATGTTCCCGTCCGTTCAACCGGCGCATCGATGGGGGAGCGATGGCGGACCCGCTTAACGGCGTGTATAAGGCGCGTCAATCGCCGCGCCTCGTCGTCATACGTACGCTCTCGGGCGCGCGGCCTCGGCCAGCGAAATCCGCGCTGTCAGCGCGGTTCGAGCGGATCGCGACAGGTCGAACGCCGGTCGCCAGTGTCCGCGCTATTGGCGTCCGGAGGAAATCGGTTCAGGTGTTGCGCCGCCAGGGTCGCGTTGGCGGCGTCATGCCGACGGAAATGGTATGGGGATCCGCTTAATGCGCATCGTGATGATCGGCGCCGGCTATGTCGGGCTTGTGTCGGGAGCTTGCCTCGCTGACTTCGGCCACGACGTGGTGTGCGTCGAGGTCGACGCGGGCAAGGTCGATAGTTTGCGCGAAGGTCGCGTCCCGATCTATGAGCCGGGCTTGAGCGAACTCGTCCTTGCCAACCAGGCCGCGGGTCGGCTCACGTTCAAAACGAGCCTCAAGGCGGCCGGGCGTGGCGCGCAGGCAATCTTCATCGCTGTCGGCACGCCGTCTCTCGCCGAGGTCGGCTCGGCCGACATGCGCTTCGTGCACGACGCGGCCCGCGACATCGCAGGCGTCATCGAGGATTTCACCGTCGTCGTCGTCAAGTCGACCGTCCCGATCGGCGCAGGCGACGAGGTCGAACGGATCATCGCGGAGCGCGTGCCGCGCGACCGTTTCGCCGTCGTGTCAAATCCGGAGTTCCTGCGCGAAGGCGCGGCGATCGAAGATTTCAAACGGCCCGACCGGGTCGTGGTCGGCGTCGAGGACGAGCGCGCGCGCGAGGTCATGCGCGAGATCTACCAGCCGATCGAACGCAACGGCGGGCCGATCGTATACACGTCGCGCCGCAGCTCGGAGATGATCAAATATGCGGCCAATGTGTTCCTTGCGATGAAGGTGACTTTCATCAATGAAATCGCCGACCTTTGCGAGCGCCTCGGGGCCGACGTGCTCGACGTCTCGCACGGCATCGGCCTCGACGACCGTATCGGCCGCAGGTTTCTCAACCCCGGCCCCGGTTTCGGCGGCTCTTGCTTTCCCAAGGATACGCTTGCGCTGACCAAACTTGCGGCCGACGCCAAGGCGCCGATCCGGCTCGTCGAAACGCTGGTCGACGTCAACGACAAGCGCAAGACGGCGATGGCCGCCAAAGTCGTCGCCGCTTGCGGCGGGTCGGTGGCGGGGAAACGGATCGCAGTGCTCGGCCTCACATACAAGCCCAAGACCGACGACATGCGCGACGCGCCCAGCCTCGTCATCGTGCCGGAGCTGCAAGCTGCGGGCGCTCGTGTTGTCGCCTATGATCCGGAAGGGCTTCGAACGGCGAAATCGCTGCTGCCCGGCGTTGAGTTCGCGGAGAACGCCTATGCCTGCCTCAAGGGCGCCGACGCGGCGGTCGTCGTCACCGAATGGGACGAGTTCCGCGCCCTCGACCTCGCGCGCGTCAAGGCGAGCCTCGCCTCGCCGATCATCGTCGACCTGCGCAACATCTATCCGATAAAGGCGATGAAGGCGCTCGGATTTCGTTACGTGTGCGTCGGGCGGGGCTTCGGCGGCGAGGGATGACGCTCGCGCCGTCCTTGCGGGAGAGACGGGCGAGCCGCCGTTCTCAACCGAACCTGTAAAACCCGCGATCGAAGGTCCTCATGCCGCAGCCGCGTCAATCCCGATCCTGTGTCATCGTCGTCGAAAATCTGCCGGTCCCATTCGATCGGCGGGTCTGGCAGGAGGCTCAGGCCCTTGCCCGCGCCGGCTGGCTGGTCTCGGTGATCTGCCCGGCCAGCGCGGCCTATCCGAAGCGATTCGAGGTCATCGAGGACATCGCGGTCTACCGGCACGGGCTGCCGCCCGAAGGACGCGGGGCGCTGGCTTACTTCCGCGAATATTCGGCGGCGCTTTTCCATGAATTCCGGCTATTGATCAAGGTTCATCGGGAGCGCGGCTTTTCGATCATCCAGGCCTGCAATCCGCCCGACCTCATCTTTTTGGCCGCCGCGCCGTTCAAGCTCATGGGCAGGAAGTTCATCTTCGATCAGCACGATGTCGGTCCCGAACTGTTCGTCGTCAAATATGGCCGCAAAGGCTTGCTCTATCGGGCGCTTATTTTTTTCGAACGTATGAGCTACGCGATGGCGGATTTCGTCATTACGGCCAATGCGACGTTCAAGGACTTGGCCGTCAGCCGCGGCGGCAAGCCGTCGTCGAAGGTCGAAGTCGTCTATGGAGTGCCCGACCGCAAGCGCATCCATCGCGTAGAGCCAGAGCCCGGACTGCGCGGCGGGCGCAAGTTCGTACTCGGCTATCTCGGCATCATCAACGAGCAGGATGGCGTCGATCATTTCGTGCGCGCGGTCGCCGACCTGGTCAAGGTCAAGGGATTTCGCGATTTCTCCGCCGTTGTCGTCGGCTCCGGACCGGCGCTCGAATTGGTGCGCGCGCTCGCGAGCTCTCTTGGCGTCGAGGACTTCATGCGCTTCACCGGCTATCTGAGCGGCGAGCGGCTGCTCGCGCATATCAGCGCCTTCGACATCGGCGTCATCCCCGATCCGTTCAACGAGGCCAATGACGTGATGAGCATGAACAAGGTGTTCGAATATTGCGCCTTGGGAATTCCCACCGCCTGCTACCCCCTTCGGGAGACGAAGCGGCTCCTCGGCGAGGCGGGCGTCTACGCGCCGACGCTGGATCCGGCCGGGCTCGCAGCAGCCTGCCTCAGCCTCATGCAGGACGACGGCCTGCGGCAGCGCTCGTCGGCGGCTGGCGCGAAGCTTTCGGCAGAGACGTTCGTGTGGGAGAACGAAGCGCGGAAGTATGTCGCCGTATATGAGCGGGCGTTGGCGGCGATGCGCGCGGGCGCCGTCAAGCCCGCGGGCCCGACCGCCGGCTGAGCGGGGCGTCAGCGCAGGGGAGACAAGCGCCCGTGGCGTTTGGAGCGGTTTGGGTTCCAGTCACGCTGCTCGCATCGAGCGCGCAAACGCTGCGCAACGCCATGCAGCGCGACCTTATCGGCGCGCTCGGCGCGGTCGGCGCGGCGCAGGTGCGGTTCCTGTTCGGCCTGCCGTTCGCGGTCATGTTTCTCGCCGGTCTAATGGCCGCGACGGGCCTCGGCGCCCCGAGGCTCACCGCGCCCAATCTCGCCTGGACGACGTTCGGCGCGCTCTCGCAGGTCATCGCGACCGCCATGATGTTGGCGGCGATGCGCACCAGGAGCTTCGTCGTCGCGGTCGCCTACACCAAGACCGAGGCGGCGCAGATCGCGCTCTTCGGCCTCGTCGCGCTCAGCGATCCGCCGACGGCGGCGCTGATCGCGGCGATCGCGTTGGCGACGATCGGCGTCGCGCTGATGGCGATCAGAAGCCGCAAAGAACTTCTGGCCGATTGGCGGTCGGCGGCGCTCGGGCTTTTCTCCGCCACCTTCTTCGCCTTCGCCGCGATCGGCTTTCGCTCTGCGGTGATCGGCGTCGCGAGCCCGTCGAAGGTTCTGTCCGCCTCGGTCATTCTCGTGGCCGGCCTCGCGATCCAGTCGGCGGTGCTGGGGCTCTATCTCGCGGCCTTCGACCGCGCGGGAGCGCGGGCGATTCTGAACGCCTGGCGTTCGTCGCTGTTTGCGGGCCTGATGGGGGCGCTCGCCTCGCAACTCTGGTTCATCGCCTTCGCGCTGACCGACGCCGCGCCGGTCAGGACGCTGGCGCTGATCGAGGTGCCGATGGCCCAGGTCGTATCGCTCAAGATGTTCCGCGAGCCGCCGAGCCTGCGCGAGGGATTGGGGATCGGCCTGATCGTCATCGCCGCCGGGATCCTCGTCTGGACGGCGCGGTGAGGCGGCCAAAGTCCGGGATGCGCCCGCCGCGCCCGGCCGCGCGCGGAAGGATCGCCAAACCGGCGGAAGGAAATCAAAGCCGGCGCGGAAGGAAATCCAAGCGCCGGATGCAGGGAAATCCAAACGGGCGGAAGGAAATCCAAATGCGGAATCTCTTCCGCCGATCGAGACTTTTCAACGGCTTAAGGCGCAAATCCAGGGCACGGGCGGTTCGCTCCATTCGATCGACTGCCCAACACGGGAGTCGGCGCCAAACAACGTCAGGCGCGAGCGCCCGCGGTCGGCCGCGAGCGCGACGCCGCGATCCGGCGACCACGGGCAGGATAGCGCGCTATTCTGATTATTGCAAACAATTGTCGCCATCTTCGCTTTTGCCTTAGTTCCGTCGAGGCATTGCGGCTTCTCCCGATCATCCGCCGGCAGGGAGCGGGGGGAGGCTCTTGAGATAGACGGCGATCGCCTGGCGGTCGGATTCGGGCAGTTCGGCCAGATTGCGCACGACCGCCGTCATGCCGCCGCCAAGGACGTCGCCCGCAGGAGTGAAGCCGCTGGTGAGGGCCTCGACGATGTCGGCGTTCGTCCAGTTCAAGAAGTCGCCGCCTCTCAGGTTCGCCGCCTTGCCATGACCATCCGGCAAAGGCGCGCCCGCGAGCGCTCGGCTTGCGTCCATCTCGCCGAGGAGTCCGCGCGGGGTGTGACATTCGCCGCAATGGCCGGGGCCTTCGACGAGGTAACGGCCGCGGCTCCACTGCTCGCTTCGGCCGGAATCGACGCCAAGGCCGGCGTTTTCGAAATAGAGCAGCTTCCACAAGCCCACGGCGCGGCGAACGGAAAAGGGAAACCTGAGATCGTTCGCCGGCGCCCGGCCCGCAACCGCCGGCAATGTGCGCAGGAACGCGATGATGTCGGCGACGTCCTTCGGCGTCATCCGCTGATAGGACGGGTAGGGGAATGAGGGGTAGAGGTTCTGACCGTCGCGGGAAACGCCCGACATGAGCGCGTTGGCGATATCAACCGGACGCCAGCCGCCGATCCCGTCGACTGGATCGCTTGAGATATTCGGCGGGTAGAAGGAGCCGAACGGCGTCTTGAGTTCGAGCCCCCCGCCGAGCCGCAATGGATCATCCTGGCCGGGCGACTTGTGGCAGGATTCGCACCCGCCGGCGAAGAACACGAGCCGCCCGGCGGCCGCGTCGCCGGCTAGGCCGAGCGCTTGCCAATCGGCCTCGCTATAGCGGGGCTTCGGCGCCGACAGGACCCACGCCAGCGCAGCGCCGGCGACGACCAGCAGCGCGAGGATAAGGGCGACCCGCTTCATCCCCGCGCGGAACTCAAGTCTCAGCCGCTCTTGGCTTTGTAGAGCTCGTGACAGCCGCCACAATTCTGGAAGACGGTCGGCGCCAGTTTCTTGAAGCTCGCCTCATCGACGATTCCGGCCTGGGCGGCGGCGACATCCTTGACGAATTTGGCGAAGCGGGCGTCGAAATCGGCCTTGTTTTGCCAGATCGCCGGCAGCGCCGCGGTGCCGCCCCCGGTCTGGCTGTTGTCCGGAAACAGCGCCGCCGATTTGGACGCGCCCTCGAACAGCGTCTTCAACGAATCCTGCACCGTGGCCAGATCGAACGGCGTGTTCCCCTTCGACATGTCGAACATCTTCTTCGCCGCCATGCCGTCGTTCTTCATCAGCGCACGCCGCGCGGCGATAGGATCGGTGTCGGCCCACACCGCCCCGACCCCGCACGCCAGCGCGATTACCACAGTGGTCAAGCGTTTCATTATCCTCTCCCCGATAGTAACTTTGCCTAAACACCGAAGAGCGCACACTTATTCTTCTGGCTCGTATTCTTCTAGCTCGGCCAGACTCGGGCGGCAATCCGATAGGGCGCGTCAGGGCCGCGTCAACATGGCGCGGTTTGGGCTGTAGACTCGTCGAACGTCGGAACGTATGCTCGTGCCTCAAACACGTAGGCAATACGTGATTTAATCGGCCTGTCATCTTGGGCCGGTACAGTCTTTGCAACGCTCTTGGACCGCGGCCCGCGCCAGGGCCTGGCCGGAATCATCCGTCGAAGTAAACCGCCGCAACCTGCTGCCGTGAGATCAGATATGGAGACGACTGCATTGGACATGCCGGTGGCGCCGCAAGCATTGGCTAAGCCACGGGAGCGTCTATTCGCCAGTCATTTGACGCTTTACATCTGCATTGTACTTTTCACCGCCATCGCTTCCTACGCGGTCTGGGCCAGGACGCGGAGCATCTTTTCCTGCTCGGCCAGCGGATACAGCTCCGATCGGTACATCGCTTATTGCGCCGGAGCGAATTATGGCGACTACGAGCATGGAGCCTTCTGGTTTAACCTCGAGCATGCGCTCGATTTCGCCAGCAAGGCAGACGTGTTGTTTCTCGGCACCAGCCGCATGGAAAAGGCCTTCTCCACTTCTGCGACCTCCGATTGGTTTTCAGCGGCTTCGGCGCGGTACTACCTGATGGGGTTCAGCTACGGCGAGCATGCCCCCTTTGCTGAGGCGCTCCTGGGCAAGATGCGCCCTCAAGCCTCGGTCTACGTGGTCGACGTCGAAGATTTTTTTGATCCGATCCTTACGCCGCCGGCCCAGACCGTCCTTTATGATCCAAAAGCGCCCACACGCTATGAGGGGAAACAATTCTGGCAGGGAGTTCAGCAGCGGGTTTGCAAAACGGTTCCGAAGCTTTGCGGTTCGAAGGGGGTTACTTTTCGCTCGCGTGAAACCGGGGTGTATGACATGGAGGGAGCGCCTCGGATCATTGTCCCCGTTTCGTTTGACAGTGCGGTCAACCGCGATGTGGTTGACCGTGACACGGCTACGGCAATAGATTTTCTCAAACGCTTTACTCAGGGAAAATGTGTTATTCTGACCTTGGTTCCTCACGACGGAACAAAGGTCGGCGACGCCAACGCTATCGCGGCGGCGCTCGGGATGAAGCTGGTTACGCCGGACGTTCCCGAGGGGCTGCTGATGATGGACGGCCACCACCTCGATGGCCCAAGTTCAGAGCGTTGGTCGCAAGCTTTTTTCGATGCGGCGGGACCGGAAATTCGTTCGTGCCTGGAGCATCAGGGAGAGGGGCGCACTTAAGTAGCGGCGTCGCGTGAATTCCTCGCTCCCTGATCCGGAGGTTCCGATGCAAGACGCTGGGCCGCGCGGTCCGACTATGAACTGGCTGCCTGTCGCGCGCGATTTTCGCGAGGATCTGCGCGCCGCGCTGGCTCATGCCGAGCCGACCGACGGTCTCGAGGCTCTCTCCGCGCTCGCCGGTCATCGGCTCTCTTTCCTTGAGACCATCCAGCTCGATCGCGCGCTCGCGCGCCTCGGGGTCAAGGAGGCCCCCGGCTTTCAGGCGGTCCGGCTCGCCATCCTGGCCTCCTCGACCGTAGATCACCTTCCGCCCGCGATCCGGGTCGCCGGCCTCAGGCGAAGATTGCTGATCGGCGCCCATAGCGGATCCTATGGTCAATATCGGCAGGATCTGCTCGATCCAGCCTCGGCCTTGCATCGGTTTCAGCCCCAGGCGGCGCTATTCTCCCTCACGGCGCGGGAAGCGATCGCCGGCGTTGCGCTCACCGCGAGCCGCGCCGAGGTCGACGGCGCGATCGGGCGCTTCGTAACCGAACTCAGGTCGCTCTGGCGCAAGGCGCGCGAGATCGGCGTCGCGACGGTGATCCAGCAGACGTTCGTCGACGTGAGCGACTCGCTGTTCGGCGGCTATGACCGCATGGTTCCCGGAGCGCCGGCGACGATCGTCGCCCGGCTCAACGACCAGCTGTGTGAGGCGGCGGCGCGCGACGGCGCGCTCATTCTGGACGCCGCCCGCGCGAGCCAGCGGGACGGGATCGACGCTTGGTTCGACGTCGGGCGCTGGCTTCAGGGCAAGCTGGAAATCGCGCCGCAGGCCGCGCCCCTCTACGGCGATCTCGCCGCCCGCATTCTCGCGGCGGAGCGCGGCCTGTCGAAGAAATGCCTGGTGCTCGATCTCGACAACACGCTCTGGGGCGGCGTGATCGGCGACGATGGGCTCGACGGCATCGTGCTCGGCGAGGGCAGCGCGGCCGGCGAAGCCCATCTCGCCTTGCAGCATTACGCCAAAGAGCTCAAGGAGCGAGGCGTCGTTCTCGCGGTCTGCTCGAAGAACGACGCCAGGATCGCTGAAGCGGCGTTTCGCGATCATCCCGAAATGGCGCTTCGCCGATCGGATTTCGCCGCCTTCCAGGCCAATTGGGACGACAAGGCGCAAAACCTGAAAGCCATCGCGGCGCGGCTCAACATCGGCGTCGATAGCCTCGTGTTCGTCGACGACAATCCGATCGAACGGGCGCGCGTGCGCCAGAGCCTGCCGATGGTCGCCGTCCCGGAGTTGCCGGAAGACCCGGCGCATTACGTCCGCTGCCTCGCGGAAGCAGGCTATTTCGAAGCGGTCGCCTTCACCGCCGAGGACCGCGGCCGGGCTCAATCCTACGCGGCCAACGCCGAGCGCGAGGCTCTGCTGGGGTCCGCGGAAAGCATGGATGACTTTCTCCGCGGGCTCGCCATGACCGCGGTTTACGGTCCCTTCACCGTCATCGATCACCCGCGCGTCGTCCAGCTCATCAACAAGACCAATCAATTCAACACCACGACGCGCCGCTACGCCGCCGACGAGGTTGCGCGGATCATGGAAGACCCTGACTCTGTGACCCTGCAGTTCCGTCTCCTCGACCGGGTCGGCGACAATGGGCTCGTCAGCACGATGATCATGCGTCCGGCGGCTGGCGATGAAACGCTCGAGATCGAGAACTGGGTGATGAGCTGCCGCGTTTTCGGCCGCGAGCTCGAATTCGAGGCGATGAATATCGCTGTCCGGGCGGCGAGAGAGCGCGGCGTGCGGATGCTGGTCGCCGACTATATTCCCACCCCCAAGAACGACGTGATCAGCAAGCTCTATCTCAGCCTCGGCTTTACCGAGGTCGATCAGCCCGCGCCCGCCAACGGGACGACGCGATGGGCGCTCGATCTCTCAGACTACGTCCCCCGGAAGACTCACATCGTTGTGCAAGAGCAGTCAGATGACCAATCAAGAGATCTTGACCAAATTCACCCGCATTCTTCGCGACCTGTTGCTCGACGACTCGATCGCGTTGACGATGGAAACCCGGCGTGAGGACATTCCGGACTGGGATTCGTTCAACTATCTCAATTTCATCGTTGCGGTTGAGCTCGAATTCGGGGTGAAGTTCAAAGTGGCGGACATCGAGGCGTTCTCCAATGTCGGCGCGATCGTTGACGAAACCCAGAAGATCCTGGCTTGAGCGGACCAACCCATTCCCGTGAACCTGGGGCGCTCCGCGCGCACGCCTGCGATTCGTGACGAACGGCCCATGCTAGCGGAAAGAACCTTCACCGCGGCCGATCAGGCGCGGTTCGCCGCCGTTTCCGGCGACCGCAATCCGATGCATCTTGACGCCGTCCTCGCCCGCCGAACGCAGGCCGGCGCGCCGGTCGTGCATGGCGTCCACCTGCTGCTCTGGGGGCTCGACGTGCTGGCCCGCACTGACCCTGCGCTGCCGCCCATGCGTGTCCTGAAAGCTCAATTCAAGCATTTCGTGGCGGTCGACGAGAGGGTCGCCGTGACGGCGACGCGAGCCGAGTCGAGCTTTGTCCTCCGTTTCATCGCTGCGGGAATGACGATCGCCCAACTCGTGGTCGATTTCGGCGCGGCTGGCCTGGCGGCGGAAGCGCTTTCGGCCGAACCTGTTCCCGCTCCGGCCGAAGCGCAGGATCTGCCGTTCGACGCGATGGCGGGAATGTCGGGGAGGTTGGCCTTCGCGAGCCCGCCGGATGCGATCGCCGCCATGTTTCCGGCCGCCTCGGGATGGCTGGGCGCGCGCCGCGTCGCCGCGCTCGGCGCCACCACCCTGCTGGTCGGCATGGTGTGTCCCGGGCTGCATTCGATTTATGGCGGGTTGACGGTAGAGGCGTGCGAGGAGCCGGTCGCGGAGGACAGTCTCAGCTTCCGAGTTACGACAGCCGATCCGCGGGTCCGGCTGGTGCGGATGACCGTTGCGGGGGGCGGCCTCGCGGGCGCGGTCCAAAGCTACGCTCGCACGCCTCCCACGGAACAGATGTCGCTGCAGGATCTGGCCGATTTGGTCGAGCCGGGCGAGTTCAGCGGCGCCGCGGCTCTGATCATTGGCGGCTCGCGCGGTCTCGGCGAGGTGACCGCGAAGCTGTTGGCGGCGGGAGGCGCGAGGGTGGCGATCAGCTATCGGGTCGGTTGCGCCGAAGCCGAGGAGGTGGCGCGGGAGATCCGCTCCGCCGGGGGCGTATGCGAGACGCTCGCCTATGACGCGAGCCTTCCCGCCGAGCCACAACTCGCCGGGCTCGCCGCCGCGCCTACGCACGCCTACTACTTCGCCACCCCGAAGATCTTCGGCGCCCAGGCGGCGCTGTTCGCTCGCGCGCGGCTCGATGCGTTTCTCAACGTCTACGTCGAGGGGTTCCTCAATCTGGCGGAGGCGTTGAGGGCGCGCCGCCGCGACGTTTCCCTCTTCTATCCGTCATCAGTGGCTGTAGCCGTGAGCGAGCGACCGCGAGGCATGCTCGAATACGCCATGGCCAAGGCGGCCGGCGAGACCATTTGCGCGGAGATGAATGCGGCGTGGCCTGACCTTCACGTCACGATCGATCGCCTGCCTCGTCTGCGCACCGATCAAACCGCCTCGGTCATCGGAGGAAGCCTGCCTTCCCCGGCCGGTCGGGTCCTGCCGTTCGTGCGCGAGACGCAGTCATGGCCGCGCAGGGCCGAAACCGTGAGCGCGCGGGCCGGCCCCATTCAGACAGGTTCGGCAGGATAGGAAATGCTTTTCAATTCGCACGAATTCCTGTTCATATTTCTGCCGGCGACCCTGCTCGGATTCTATCTTCTTGGCCGCGTCTCGCGCCAAGGGGCGATCCTTTGGCTCATTCTGGCGTCGCTGGTGTTTTACGGCTGGTGGCGGCCGCTCAACATCCTCATCATCGGGCCTTCAATCATCGTCAATTACGCCCTGGCGACGTTCCTGTTGCGGCTCAGTCAGAGGGGCGATGCGCCCCGTCTGTCGCAGGCGACGCTGCTCATCGGCATCCTGTTCAATGTCGTTTTCCTCGGCTTCTTCAAGTATGCCGACTTCGTCTCCGGAACGATCAACGATGTCTTCGGCGCCAATTTCATTCTGCTGCACATCATTCTGCCGCTTGGCATCTCGTTCATCACCTTTCAGAAGATCGCCTTCCTGATCGACGTCCAGGCCGGACGGGTCAAAGACGTTCACGTTCCGCGAATATTGCACATTCGTGCTGTTCTTTCCGCAGCTCATTGCCGGGCCGATTGTCCACTACCGCGAAATGATGCCGCAGTTTGCGACGGCGACCTGCCGTTTCGACAAGGAGAACTTCGCCGTCGGTCTTACGCTGTTGTTTTTCGGCCTGTTCAAGAAAGGGGTGCTCGCCGACAATATCGCGCCCCTGATCACGCCCATCTACGAGCATTCCGCCGCCGGGGGCAAAACGCCGCTCCTGCTGGCCTGGATCGCGGCGGTCGGATTTATCCTGCAGATCTACTTCGACTTTTCGGGCTATACTGACATGGCGCTGGGACTCGGCCGGTTCTTCGGAATCAAGCTGCCGCCGAACTTCAATTCGCCGCTCAAAGCATCGAGCATCATCGACTTCTGGCTGCGCTGGCACATGACCTTGACCCGCTTTCTGACCGCGTATCTCTACAATCCGATGGTGCTGGCGCTGACGAGGCGGCGGGCGGCGAAGGGGCTGCCCGGATTCGGCGGGCGCAATCCGACGTTCGGCGCCTTCGTGTCGCTTTTGGCCGTTCCGCTGCTTGCGACCATGTTCATATCCGGGCTTTGGCACGGGGCCGGTTATGGGTTCGTCCTCTTCGGCCTCATCCACGGCGTGTATTTCGTCATCAACCATGGCTGGAGGGTCTATGCCGCGCATCGGTGGCGGGACCGGGCGGCGTATGCCCGAGTCATGAAGCCCGTGGGTTGGGCGCTGACCTTCGTCGGGGCCACGACGGCGATCATCTTTTTTCGCGCGACTACGGTGAGATCGGCGGTCGATCTGGTCAAAGGCCTCGTCGGCGTCAACGGGTTCGCGCTGCCGCACGACGCCGCGGCGATCGCGACGACCTATGGCACGGATATCAAGCAGGCGGCGATCTGGCTCGCTATCCTGCTGTTTATCGCTCTCGTCTGTCCAAACACCCTCGAGATGCTGGCCCGCTATGAGCCGGCGCTTGGTGTGAAGCCGAAGCCGGCGACTCCGGCGCTCGGAGGGTTTCGAATCCCGGCCTGGGGTCCCTCGCTGCCCTGGGCGGTGGCGATATCGGTCCTCGCCGCGGTGGCCATCTTCTACACCGGCGGCCCAAGCGAGTTCCTGTACTGGCAATTCTAGCCGCAGCGCCTCATAGCTTCGCGGGCTCGCCGTCGAGGCCGAGTACGACGATCTTGCCGGTCACGATCTCGGCTGGCCAGCTGACGCCGGTAAGACCGGTCGCCACCGCGATTTTCTCTCCGCCCCCGGCGTTGTAGGCGATGACGCCGCCGCCGATCGCGCCGCCGATCTTCTGACCCCACAGCTTCTCCCCGGTCGCGGCGTCGAGGGCATAGAAGTTGCCGCCGACATCGCCGAACAACGCCAGGCCTCCGGCGGTCGGGGTCATGCCGCCCACGACCGGGTAATTGGATTTGAGCCTCCACTTCCAGACGCCCGTGTCCGCGTCGACGGCGTATACCCAGCCAGCCCACGTTCCTCGAGCGTCTTCCTGTCTGCCCAGGATGTGAAATGGGTTTCTCCAGCTGCCCCACGAATTTCGTACTTCATCCAGTTTACCCAACCGGTTGAACGGGTTTCTGGTCTCCATCCCGAACCAGGGCGCGCCGATGGGCGTATCCCGAAGCTCTTCCACTGTCTGCAGCCTTACTGTCGCGCACCATTCGGTCTCGCCGGTGAGGACGAGGTTGGTCTGCGGATCATAGGCCGCGCCGTTCCACTCTGCTCCGCCAGCCACGCCGGGGCAAAAGCGGACATAGTGGTCGACCGAAAACGGCGTGTCGGCATTTTCGATCCTGGTGACCGGCGTGCGATAGAGGAGAGCGTTGTCGGCGAGGTCGATCCCGTAGAGAAACCCGTCCTTGGGCGCCTCCGAAAGCAGCCTCTTGCCGCCTTGCGTGCGGATCAGAGCGGGCGCGCTGGCCACGTCCCAGTCGTGCCAGTCCCGCTTCACGAGCTTGAAATGGCGCTTGTAGGCGCCCGTCATGGCGTCGAGCACGACGACCGAGCCGGTGAACAGGTTCTCGCCCTCGCGCACGCCGATCGCGTAGGCGGGCGAGGGATTGCCAACCGGAACGTACAATTCTTGGGCGTCCGCATCGAGCGTGACCGACGACCAGCTTGCCCCGCCGCTGATCGGAAATCCGGCCTCCTTGCCCGCATCGCCCCATGTCGATGTGTCGAGCGGCGAGTCGCCGAGCGGTCCGCGGGCCGTATCGCCCTCGGTCTTCGGCACGAGGAAGAACTCCCACACGATTTTGCCCGTCTTCGCGTCGAGCGCAAACATGTGGCCCTTGCCGCCCTTGGCGTACCCTCCCGCGTTGCCGATGAAGACCAGTCCGTTCCAGGCGATCGGAGATCCGGGGACAAACTCGCCCTTTTCGTCGTCCACGATGGTCGTCTGCCAGATTCGCTTGCCGGTCTTGAAGTCATAGGCCAGCACCCGCCCCTCTTGGGAGCCGCGGAAGAGCATGCCATCCAGGTAGGCCGCTCCTCGCATCGCCGACAGAATGGAGGGCGACTCGTCCTCGCGCGTCCGCCAGTTCTCAGCGCAAGTCGCCGGGTCGATCGAGAAAATGTCGGTTATGGTGGTGCCGATCAGCGCGCCATTGACCACGATCAGGCCGGACTCGAAGCTCGTGTACTGTCCCGTGTCATAGGTGCAGAGCACCTTCAGCCTGCTGACGTTTTTGGTGTTGATTTCGGCCAGCGGCGCATAGCGCTCGGAGGTGAGCGTCCGGTTGTAGCTCGGCCAATCCCCGTCGGCCACGCTTGCCGTTGCGGGGAGAGGCGAGGGCGCCGCGGCGGCTGCGCCCTTGAACGCCGGGTTCAGCTCGGTCGTCGTCGTGCCTTCCGGCGCCGCCCAGGAGCGAATGTAGTTGCGCGTCATGATGACGAACAACGACATCCGCACAGGATAGGCGCGGAACAGAGCGGAAGCGACCGCCGCGCCCGCCCCGACCAGAGCAGCGGCGACGAGGGCGGCGATGGCCAGGCGTCTCATCGTCAGGCTCTCGCTGGCCCCAGCGGCCCGGTGAGCGCCGGGCGCGCAAAAAGGATAGCGGGGGCGTCGGCGGCGCTCGCGTCAGCGAGAGGCGCCGCCCCGGGCGAACCGGCAGAATTCATGCTTGAAGAGAACCTTTCGCTTAGGGAAAAAACTGGCCGCTCCAACCCATCGTTGTCAACGATCAGGCCTGATGCGTTCCCCGCCCCACGCGCGGGGGCACCATCAGCAGAGATCGGAGCATCGCGCAAGAGCGGCTTCGGACGTCATACCGCCTCTCGCAGCGCCCGCGGCAGGGGAAAGGTCGCGGATTCGCTGGCCGTTCTGAGCGTTTCGAGCGCGATCGTAAAGCGCTCGCCGAGCGCTTCGACGACGCGCTCGACCAGGGCCTCGGGGGCTGAAGCTCCGGCGGTCACGGCGACCGAACGCACGCCTTCGAGCGCGCCCCAGTCGATCGCGCCCGCATCGGCGACGAGCTGCGCCGCGCAGCCCTCGCGCTCCGCGACCTCGCGCAGGCGCAGCGAATTGGAGGAATTGGCGGCCCCGACGACGATGACCGCCTCGACCGCGCGCGCGGCCGCCTTTACCGCCTCCTGGCGGTTGCTGGTTGCATAGCAGATGTCCTCGACCGGCGGGGCGTGGATCGCCGGAAATCGCCGCACGAGCGCGGCCACGATTTCGCGCGTGTCGTCGACCGAGAGCGTTGTCTGGGTCACATAGGCGATCTCGCCGTCGGCCGGCGCAAGTCCTTCGACGTCTTCGATCGTGCTCACCAGCGTCACCGCGCCGGGAGGCAATTGTCCGATCGTTCCGGTCACCTCGGGATGCCGCTCATGTCCGATGAGAATGATGCTCCGCCCGCGCTTGAAATGCGCCTGCGCCTCGCGATGCACCTTGGTCACCAGCGGGCATGTGGCGTCGATAGTGAAGAGGTTGCGCGTTCTCGCTTCCTCCAGCACCCCCTTGGCGACCCCATGGGCGGAGAAGATCACCGGATGCTGGCCCGGGGGCGCCTCGTCGAGGTCCTCGATGAAGATGACGCCCTTGGCCTTGAGCGCGTCGACGACGGTTCTGTTGTGCACGATCTCATGGCGCACATAGACCGGCGGACCGTAGATCTCGAGCGCCCGCTCGACCACGTCGATCGCCCGCACCACGCCGGCGCAAAAGCCGCGCGGCGCGCAAAGGACCACGCGAAGGGGAGGACGGGTCGGCGCAGCGGTCATTGCACGAAGCTCCGGAACCCGACGCGCAATGTGTTTGCGAGGGCGGGGGCGCCAAGTCAAGCGCGGAGATGGATCGCGGCGTCGGGGCGAACGCTCCTCAGGCCTTAGGTTGCGCGCGCAGTCCGTCCATGAGGATATCGATCAGGCGCCGGGCGCTCGCCTCCCAGTCGGCGCCGGTATTGAAATGGGTGAAGCCGGCAAGCGCGCGCAGGAGATCGGCGGGATCGGAATCGGCGCGAATCTCGCCGGCGCTTCTGGCCCGCTCCACCATCCTCGCCATCGCGCCGTTGATCCGCGCGCCCGAGGAAGCATAGAGTTCCGACGCTCCGCCGACCATCGCCTTGAGGGCCGGGGCGATGACTTTTTTGGTCGCGATATAGTCGACGAACAGGCGCATCCAGGCGTGCAGCGCCTCGCCCGGCGGCAAGGTCGCGGCAAGCCGGTTTGCCGCATCAGCCAATTGCTCGACCTCGCGGCGATAGACCGCCTCGACAATCGCATCGCGGGTGGGAAAATGCCGGTAGAGGGTGCCGATCCCGACCCCGGCCCGCCGCGCGATCTCGTCCAGGCTGACCTCGGCTCCGCTACCGGCGAACGACGCCTTGGCCGCCTCCAGCAAAAGGTCGCGGTTACGCAGCGCGTCGGCGCGCGGCTTGCGAACCCGCTCTCCTTCAACCCGCCCGATTTCGGCGCCCTCAGCTCGCTTTTTGCCGCGGACGCTCACTTTTCCGCTCCCAGTTGCTAAACGGAGTGTTCCTCCGTATATGAACCGGAGACTACCTCCGTTTATCGTTCTCGCGCAGCGTTGGCAATCGTCCTGCAATGAGCGGGAACTGAGGAGGCGACGTCTATTTTGTCCCCGGAGAGACGATCATGGCGAAGACTTTTGGCGCGACATCGACGACAGATGAAGTCCTCGAAGGCGTAAGCCTGAACGGCAAGCGGGTGCTGGTGACCGGCGTCTCGGCCGGACTCGGCGTCGAGACGGCCCGCGCGCTGGCCGCGCACGGCGCGGCGGTGGTCGGGGCCGCGCGCGATCTCGCCAAGGCGAGAGCCGCGACCGGTCAAGTCCGCGCCGACGCCGCGAATGGCGGCGGGCTCGAGCTTGTCGAACTCGATCTCGCCTCGCTCGCCAGCGTGCGCGCCTGCGCCGATGCTCTCATCGCCGAGGGCGGGCGGTTCGACCTCGTCATCGCCAACGCCGGCGTCATGGCCTGCCCGTTCGGCAGGACCGCAGACGGGTTCGAGACCCAGTTCGGGACCAATCACCTCGGCCATTTCGTGCTGGTCAACCGGATCGCGGCGCTGATGAATCCGGGATCGCGGCTGGTCAACCTGTCCTCAGCCGGCCATCGCTACTCCGATGTCGACCTCGACGATCCGAATTTCGACCGCAAGCCCTACGACCCGTGGATTGGCTATGGCCGGTCGAAGACTGCCAATGTCCTGTTCGCCGTCGAGTTCGACCGTCGCCACAAGGCGAGCGGCGTTGCCGCGACCGCCGTGCACCCCGGGGGGATCCAGACTGAGCTGTCGCGTCATTTGACGCCAGAGGCCGGGCAGGCGCTGATCGAGCGGATCAATGCGGCCAACCGCGCCGCGGGCGAACCGGACTTCCGCTTCAAGACCATCCCGCAAGGGGCCGCGACGTCCGTCTGGGCAGGCGTGGTCGCGACGGCCGGCGAAGTCGGAGGGCGCTATTGCGAGGATTGCCATGTAGCGCAAATCGAGCCCGACGCCGCCAAGCGCGCAGGGGTCAAGCCTTACGCGCTCGATCCCGAGCGCGCCAAGGCCTTGTGGGCGAAGAGCGAGGAAATGGTCGGCGAGCGGTTCTGAGAAAGCCGGCCCGCTCAGGCCGCCGGGCGGCCCTTCATTGGCCCATCTTGGCTTTCATCGCCTGCAAGAACTTGGCGCAGCCGACGCTGACTTCCATCTTGTGCTCTTTCAGGCAGGCGATGATGCGTCCGCCTCCCATCTCCACGCCAGGACAAAGGCGCGCGACGTCGGCCTTGCAATATTTCATCGCTTCGGCCTGCTGTGCGAGCGCGCCCGGTGCGTTCGAAGCAAGAGCCAAGATTGAAAGCGTGGCGGCGATGGCAGACTGACCAATGCGCATGGGCCTCTCCTCGTTGGCCGCCTCATGTCGACGATTCGGCCGCGGTCTGATAGGGCGCGCGCAGCTGCAGCGGTCAAATGAAATGATTGATGCGCTGGCGCGCGGCGGCAAGGCGTTGTCGCAACGCCGCCCATAAGGACGGAACGGGATATGGACAAGATCAGCCTGCAAAACCCGCTATTCGCGACTTACGTCATCGCGGCGACGCTGATGATCCTCAAGGTCGTGGCGATGTCCTGGCTCACGGTCGTGCGGATGATGCAGGTGAGCGGCGGTTACCGGTCGCCGGAGGATTTGCGAAAGACGCCGCTCAACCCAAGCCCCGACCCCAGACAGCTCGAACGTAACGAGGCGGTGGACCGCATCCGCAGAATTCAGCTCAACGATCTCGAGAACGTTCCGTTCTTCCTCGTTGCCGGCTTCCTCTACATCCTGACCGAGCCGTCGCTGACCGTCGCGCGCCTGCTGCTTTACGGCTACGTCGTCTCGAGGCTCGCGCATTTCGCCGCCTATTTCACCGCGCAGACGCACGACATGCGGGCGACGCTGTGGACCATCGGCTCGCTCATTCTCATCTACCTCACGGTCTGGCCGCTCATCGTCGCGCTGGGGATTTGAACGGAAGCTTCCGCCCGAAGCACTGGCCTCCGCCTGCGCCACCGTCTAAGACCGCGTTCCCTCGTGATCGGGATTGGCGAAGTTGAACGCCGTTGAAGCCGCACGCGATAGGCGGCCCGTGTTCACGCACGGGTCGTTGATGCGCCACGTCGCGGTGATGACCGCGACCGGCGCCGTCGGCCTGATGGCGGTGTTCGTCGTCGATCTTTTGTCGCTGTTCTGGGTGTCCAAGCTTGGCGACCAGGCGTTCAAGGCCGCCGTCGGCTATGTCGGCTTGACGACGTTCTTCGCCATGTCGATCAATATCGGCCTCACCATCGCCGCCTCGGCGACGGTGGCGCGCGCCCTAGGCGCAGGCGACCGGCCGCGCGCCCGCCGGCTAGCGGCCTCTGCGCTCGTCATCACAGCGATCTTCTCGGCCGCGATGGCGGCGACGATGTTCGTCTTTCGCGACTGGGCGCTCGCTACGCTCCTGCACGCGCGCGGCGAACCGGCCGAGGTCGCCTCGAAATTCATCGCGATCAGCATTCCAGCCAACGTGCCGCTCGCCGTCGGCATGGCGTTTGCGGGCGTCTTGCGCGCGGTCGGCGACGCGCGTCGCGCGATGTACGTGACGCTCTCGGCCGGGATCGCCACCGCTTTTCTCGATCCGCTGCTGATCTTCGGCTTTGGTCTCGGCGTCTATGGCGCGGCCTGGGCGACAGTTCTCTCCCGCCTGATCCTGCTCGCGGTCGGCTGGCGCGGCGCGATCGGGGTGCATGATCTGGTCGCCTGGCCGAAGCTCAACGCCGCGCGCGGCGACTTCGGCCCGATCATGGCGATCGGGTTCCCGGCGATCATGGCTAACATGGCGGCCCCGGTGAGCTCGGCCTATACGCTGAGAGTGTTCTCCGATTTTGGCGAGGCGGCGATCGCCGCGTCGGCGATCATCGATCGCGTCACTCCGGTCGCGTTCGGGGCCATCTTCGCCCTTAGCGGGTCGATCGGTCCGATCATCGGCCAGAACGTCGGCGCGAAAATGATGGGCAGGGTGCAGCGGGCGCTGACCGATTCCTTCATGCTGTCGATCGGCTACGTGCTCCTTGCCTGGGCGGCGCTGGCGCTGGCGGCGCCGGCGCTCATCGCCGCCTTCGAGGCCAAGGGGGACGCCGCGCAATATGTCGCCTTCTACTGCCGATACGGGGTTTCCGCCTGGCTCTTCCTGGCGTGCCTCTTCGTGGCCAACGCCGCGTTCAACAATCTCGGTTTTCCGCTGCTCTCGATGGCGTTCAACTGGGCGCGGGCGACGCTCGGGACAATTCCGTTCGTGACCTTTGGGGCGCACTATGGGGGAGTGCAGGGCGGCCTCATGGGCTTCGCCCTCGGCTCAGCCGTATTCGGCCTCATGGCCGTCGCGACCGCCTATGCGGCGACGTGGCGGCTGGCGAAGGCGATCGACGCCGGCGATCGCGCGACGGCGGCGCCTCGGGCGGCGATCGAGCACCGGGGAGCGCGAACGCCATGACGCCGGCGGGCCGCCCGGACGCCCTTTCATTGCATTGTCGCGGGCGGCGCGACTATCTAGCCGGGTCGCCGGTTCGCCGGCCGCTGGGGATGAACGCCTGTATGGCTCGCGACATCGTCGATAGTGAGGTTGTCGAGTCGCGCGACGCCTTGGTCGCCTGGCTCGAAGCGGGCTGTAAGCCTGCGGGTCCGTTGCGCATAGGCACGGAGCACGAGAAGATACCATTCTACCGCGCTGATCGTTCGCCGGTGCCCTATGGCGGCGACGAGGGCATCCGCACGCTGCTCGAGGGCATGCGCAAGCGGCTCGGCTGGGACCCGATTGAGGATGACGGCAATCTGATCGGCCTCTATGACCCGAACGGCGGCGGGGCCATTTCGCTCGAGCCGGGGGGACAGTTCGAACTCTCCGGCGCGCCGCTCGACGACGCGCACGCGACCGCCGAGGAGCTCGATCGCCATCTGGCCGTCACCCGCTCCGTCGCCGACCCGCTCGGAATCGGCTTTCTTGCGCTCGGCATGAGCCCCAGATGGTCGCTCGCCGAAACGCCGGTCATGCCCAAGCACCGCTATGCGATCATGGCCCGCTACATGCCCAAGGTCGGGTCCCGCGGCCTCGACATGATGTTTCGCACCGCGACCGTCCAGGCCAATCTCGATTTCATGAGCGAACGGGACATGGTGGCCAAGATGCGCGTCGGCCTGGCGCTGCAGCCGGCGATCACCGCTCTCTTCGCCAATTCGCCGTTCACCGACGGCAAGCTCAACGGGCTCCTCTCCGCGCGCTCGGAGATTTGGCGACATACCGACGCCGCCCGCACCGGCACGCTCCCGTTCGTGTTCGAGCCCGGCATGGGCTTCGAGCGCTACGTCGACTATGCGCTCGACGTGCCGATGTATTTCGTGAAGCGGGGCGACCATTATCAGGATGTGGCGGGCGCAAGCTTTCGCGACCTGCTCGCCGGCCGGCTCAGAGAGGCCCCGGGCGAACGCGCCACAATGGCCGATTGGGCGAACCACCTGTCGTCGATTTTCCCGGAAGTGCGGCTCAAGCGCTATCTTGAGATGCGCGGCGCCGACGTCGGCCCGCCCGAGCGCATCGTTGCGCTCGCGGCGCTGATGGCCGGACTCTATTACGATCCCGAAGCGTTGCGCACGGGAGAGGCCCTGATCCGGGGTTGGAAAGCGGAGGACCGGCAGAAACTGCGCGACGACGCGCCGCTACTCGGCCTCGCCGCCGAAATCCGCGGCCGCGATCTTCGCCGGGTTGCGCTCGACATGCTCGCCATCGCGCGCGACGGGCTCAAGCGGCGCGCCCGCTTCAACGCCAGGGGCGAGGACGAGACGATCCTGCTACGTCCCCTCGAGGCGATCGCCGAGAGCGGCCGCGAGGTCGCGCGGCATTGGATCCAGCGCTACGAAGGCCCGTGGGGCCGCTCCGTCGACCCGGCGTTCGACGAGGCGGCGTTCTAGCCCGGACAGCGCATTTTTCAGCGCGCTTCGCCGCCGGGGCGCGGGGCGGCGAAAATGCGGTCTAGGCCCGCGGCGGGCGCTGCGATCAGCGCTGCGCCAGCGGCGCGCACGGCGCCGACAAATTCCGGTGCGTCGAGCGGGCCGAACGGAGTGGGAAGAGCGCCCGTCTGCGCCGCTGGCTGAAACCCATTGCCGGCCGTGACATAGCCGCTGATGCGCCGGCAATCGCCGTTCGCGCCGTCGCAGCGCGCGGGATGGGCGACGCCTGCCGCGAGGGTCGAGCGGCCGACCTCTCCAGCCGCAGCCGGGCCCGCGATGAGGAAGGCGAGCAGCGGTCCCCAGGCCAGGCGCCTCGCCCCCGTGACGCCTTGCCGCCTCCCAAAATGATGGCGATTCATCGCCAGCCGGAGATGAAGCCAGATCGTGGCGGCAAAATGGCCGGTCCGACTCTTGTCCGCCGGAAACTAGAACGGGTCGCCTCGGCGTGGCTTCGGCCAATCGCCGAGCGTGGCCTGGATCAGCGCCAGCGCGGCCACCGCCGCCGTGTCGGCGCGCAGGATTCGCGGGCCGAGGCTCAGGCGCAATACGCGCGGACCGGCGAGGATCGCTGCGCGTTCGTCGTCGTCAAAGCCGCCTTCGGGGCCGACAAGAAGCGAGACGCCATTCGCAGCGCTCGCCTGCGCGAGGGCGTCGAGCGGACTTCGCTGCGGCGCCTCCTCGTCGCAGAACACGAGGAGTCGCTCCCGGGGCCAATGCGCCAGCGTCTCATCCAGCGTCTCGGGCTCGGCGACCTCGGGCGTCCAGATCACGCCGCATTGCTCGCAGGCCTCGATCGCGTTGGCGCGCAAGCGGTCGAGGTTCACGCGCGCGGCCTGGGCGCGGCGGGTCAGGAGGGGCGCGAGCCGCCGCGCGCCCATCTCGATCGCCTTCTGCGCCATGTAGTCGAGACGGGCGTGCTTGAGGGGCGCAAACAGGTAGTCGACGTCCGGGGGCAATTCCTGGGGACGCGTCTGCGAGCCGACGACGAGGGACGCGCTTTTGCGCGAATTCGCCGCGAGCGCGCTTGCGAATTCGCCGTCGCGACCGTTGAACAACAGCACGCGCGCTCCCGCGCCGAGCCGCAGCACGTTGACGAGATAGTTCGTCTGCTGCGGGTCGAGCTTGACCTCGGCGCCCTCGGCGAGCGGCGCCTCGACGTAAAGCCGGGGGGTGCGGAAATCGGTTCGGGCCATCGGCTCCCCCTTAGCCCGCGCGGTCGCCGGCCGCCATCGCGGGCTTAAGGCTTGTCGGTAACAAATCCCGCGCGGCGGCGAATGCGGTCGAGCGGCGCATCGCGAGCGCCGACGCTCCCACGAGGAGGATACCCATGGCTCGCTGGTTGAAAATGGGAGTTTGCGTCGCGGCGCTGGCGATGCTCGCCTCCGTTGCGGCCGGCGCTTGCCGCGGACGCGGCGCATCCGGTCGTGGTCGAACTGTTCCAGAGCCAGGGCTGCTCCTCGTGCCCGCCGGCGGCCGCGAACGTCTCGGCGGTCAGCGATCGCCCGGACGTGCTCGCGCTCTCCTTCGCCGTCGACTATTGGGATCGGCTCGGCTGGAAGGACACCTTCTCGAAGCACGCCTGGACAGAGCGCCAATACGCCTACGCGCGGGCGTTTGCCCGCGATGGCGTCTACACGCCCCAGGTGGTCGTCAACGGGCGCGCCGAGGGCGACGCGCTGGAGCCGGGCGCGCTTGCCGGCCTGATGAGCCGCGGCGATCGCGGAGCGGGCGGCCCGAACGTCGGCTTTTCCGGGGGCGCGGTCACGGTCGGGGCAGGGGCTGCGCCTTCGGGGGGAGCCGATGTGTGGCTCGCGCGCTATATTCCCCGCACGGTAGAGGTCACGATCCCGCGCGGCGAGAACGCCGGCCGCACGCTGCCCTATAAGGACGTCGTGCGCGAAATGGTCCTTCTCGGCAAATGGCGCGGCGAGGCGGCGACCTTTTCCGCGCCTGCCGGGGCCGATCCCGGCCTCGCCGAGGCGGCGATCGTGCAGGCGAGCGGGGCAGGGCCGATCCTCGCGGCGGCGAGACGGTGAGCGTAGCGTTTCGGATCCGCCGATCCTAACATCGGGCCGACGAAATCCGATCGAGGATGATTTGCGCGTGAGCGCCGACCGACCTTTGTTCCGAAAGCTCGACAACCTTCTGCTTCGCGTCGCCAATCTTGACGCGGCGATATCGTTCTACCGCGATCGCCTCGGGCATCGAGTCCTGTGGCGAAGCGACGAAGCGGTCGGGTTTGCCCTTCCGGAGACGGACGCCGAGCTCGTAGCGCACTTAAACGTCGGTCCCGAAACCGATGTTTTGGTTGAAGATGTTGACAAGGCGTTTGCCGCCTTCGTGAGCGCGGGCGGCGAGGCTGTGGAGGATCCGTTCGACATCGCGATAGGGCGATGCGCGCGTGTCCGCGATCCCTTCGGCAACGAATTGGTCATCCTGGATCAGTCGAAAGGCGCGCTGGCGACAGACGACGAAGGTCGCGTCGTCGGCATCAAGCCGAATTCGGCCGCGCAGCGAGCGAGGCTAGGCGCTCCGGACGACAATACCTTGATGAGGATCAGCTTGAACTGTCCTCAGATCTCCGTCGATCTGATCCGCGCAACCCATTGAAAAGTCGCGATTTGGACGAGATAGAAACCAAACCAGCCCAACACCCATGAACGGCGGTCTTCGGCGTGAAAAGCCACGAGCCAAGGAAACCAAACCGATGGATTGCGCGCGTCCCGGCCTTCGTCAGTCAGGGTCCGCGCGGCCGTTAGAGATCGAGGACAATGTCCGAGACCGGCCGGCTGCAGCAGATCAGGAGATTGCCATCCCCCGGCGGCTCGATCGGGTCGGGGAGATAATCGACCGAGCCCGCGATCAGCCCGCTCTCGCAATTGTGGCAGACCCCAGTGCGACACGCCCACCGCACCGGCACATCGCAGGCCTCGGCCAGCTCGAGGAGGCTCTGGAAGCCGGAATCCCAGGGCAGGGCCAGATTGCTCCTCGCGAAGGACACCATCGGCCCGGCGCCGGGCGGCCGATCGGGCGCATGCGGCCGCTGCGACGGAGCGGCGGCGACGCCAGGGGTCAGCGCCGGACCGGAGCCGAAATTCTCGCTGTGCACCCGCCCGGCCGGGACGCCCCAGTCGGCCAGTTCGACCGTCAGGCTGGTCATGAACGCGGCCGGTCCGCAGAGGTAGAAATCCGCCTCCCGGGGCACGCCCAGCTCCTGCAAGACATGCACGTCGAATCGCCCGGCGGCGTCGAAATCGACCGCCGGCCGATCTGTCGGGCGGGGCCGGCTGTAACGGATATGGCTGTGGCTACTGGGCAAGAGCTTGAGAAGCGTCCGCACTTCCCCGGCGAACGCGTGCTCGCTGCTGTCGCGGGCGCCGTACAACCACCAGACCTCCCTCCGCGAGCCGCTCAAGGCCAACGCGTGCAGCATGGCGAGCACCGGAGTGGCCCCGATTCCGGCGCTCAGCAGGGCCACGGGTCCATCGCCCTGCTCGAGTGTGAAGGCGCCGCGCGGAGCGCTGGCGTCAATGACGTCGCCGACCTTGAGCCGGGCCTCCACGTAGGCTCCGACCGCGCCTTCCGGCTCCCGCTTGATGCTGATCCGCCAGCGATCCTCGCTGGGTTCGTCGCACAGCGAATAGCTGCGCAGCAAGGCTGGCGCCTCAGGCGCGGGCTTCACGCGCACCACGATGAACTGCCCCGGCGTCGCTGCGGCGAGCGGACGACCGTCGCCTGGTTCGAGCGCGAGCGAAGTCACGTTGCTGCTCTCGCGTCGTTTGTCGGCGACCCGCAGCGGCCGGAATCCGGTCCATGCCGGCGCCGGCCCGGACGCGGGCGCCAGACCGGGATTGCCGGGCGCCCCTTTCCTTTGACCTTCGAGCAATGACTCAAAGGAAGAGCGCCAGCCAGCGCTCAACGCCGGGATGCGCAGCGCCCGCTCCAGCCCATTTCTGTCGTGCCCGGGCAAGTACAGGAGCCCATCAGCCTCGGCGACAGTCATGCGCAGGGGATCGGCTGAGACCTTCACGATCTCCTCGCCGGCTTCGACTTCGCCTTCCTCGAGGACGCGAAAGTAAAAGCCCGGTCGGCGATGCGCCACGAGGAGCGCCGCCATTTGCGGCTCGTTCATCCGGATGCCGACACGGTAGCAGGTGACGCGCGGCTGCGTCACCTCGAATAGCGCATTTCCGATACGGTAACGGTCGCCGATGCAGACCTCCGTGTCCGGCAAGCCGTCAACCGTGAAGTTCTCGCCGAACTGCCCGTAAGCGAAGTCATTGCGGCCAAGCTGAGCCTGCCAATAGCGGTACGAATCGATCTGATAGACCAGCACCGCGCGATGCTCGCCGCCATGTCCTTGCAGATCGCCCTGGCCGTCCCCGTCGATGTTGAGCCGCCGCACCATTCGACGGCCTTGCAGCGGCGTTTTCCAGACACCCGTGTGGACAGTCTTGTTCTGCCACCGGATGTCGCGCGGAAGCCCGACATTGATCGAGAGCAAGCGCGCCATCGTTTCCTCGTCGCTGGGCTCGGGACGTACGCTCTCCAGCCGCTAACAGAAATCGGCGCCTGCGTCCCCGACGAGAATAGGCGTCGCGGGAGCCGGGCGCGGCGCCGGTTGCGGGCGAACTTGAAGCCGTCACGGCGAAGAATGCGAATTTGCAATGTGCCTTATGCCTTCCGACAGCGGCCGAAATTCTGCTTGCGTCACGGCCAATGTTCTGCAAATGTTCTCCCAATCATCGAGCCCATGCGGGGGGCCGGGTATGGTGGCGCGCGTATCGACGGTGGCTTTTGAGGGCGTGGAGACCCGGCCGGTCGACGTCCAGGTGCATATCGCCGGCGGCGCGGTCGCCTTCACCATCGTCGGCCTCGGCGACAAGGCGGTGGCCGAATCGCGAGAGCGAGTGCGCTCGGCGCTGGTCGCCTCGGGCCTGGCGCTTCCCGCGAAGCGCATCACGGTCAATCTCGCGCCCGCCGACATGCCCAAGGAGGGCAGCCA
>CAVZNQ010000042.1:0-103427 GCA_963776665.1 uncultured Alphaproteobacteria bacterium | reverse complement strand
GAGGGCATTGCTTTCGGCGGTCATCGCGAACCGGGGGTGCGAAACGCTGTACCGCCCGCCAATGGTACGCCTGAACGCAATTCGAGACAAGCGGTCCGAGACCCTCGTCACCCCCGGTTTTCATAGCAAAAGCAATGTTTCTTTGGGTCCGGCGGGCGCTGAACTCGCCAGGGCGTTGAGAGACCGCGGCCAAGACCCGTGATCTTAAAAAACATTGCTTTCGTGCGAAAAACCGGGGGTGTCGGTTTTTCCGGAACGCTGTCCCAGGTGTCCCAGGTCTTTTCCTCTAAAGGAAACCTGGGACACTATAGTAAGCGCCTGGGATCATTGAGCGCTGTCCCAGGTGTCCCAGGTGTCCCAGGTCTTTCCCTCGAAGTTTGGCAGCGTTTGGGACGCAAAAAATATGTGTTCAGAATATATACGATTTTGGCCGATTTTGCGCGGCCTGGGACAGCCCTCTAACCCATTGAAAAGTCGAAAAACGCCGCCCGCCCAGGTCGTTTTCAAAACCTGGGACAGTTCCACTACTCGGTTTCTGTATAACCGCTAAATCCGTTGTTCGTGACGAACAGTCCACTCTGCGACGGCTTTTACGCCGCTTCCGTCAACGGTTTCGTCGTCGAACCAATCGGCATAGCCTTCGGATTTGAAGAAACGCAAAAATCGTCGCCGCGCCTCTTCCAAGCTCGGAAACCGCCGGCACCGCGGTCTCGCCGGCGACGCATAGGACGAGCCGTCATTGTTCCATGTGAACTTGTTCGCTGTGATTCTGATCCGCGGCCCCAGGGCGTCGCCGAAAATCTCGACCAAGAGCTTACCGATCATGCTTTCATCGGACTTTCGCCCTCTGTCGCCGATGTCTCGGGCGTAAGCCTGATAGTTGACCATCAGCGCGTCGAGCGGAACCAGCGGCCCGCCGCGCAGGCCCGGTTCGGTTTCCAGCATCTCGTAGGGGTGTCTGATCTCGCCCTGGCGCAGCAAGTCCTTGAGCCACGCCTGCTCGGTCTCCATCGAGCGTTCCTTTTGCTCGATCAGCGCCGCCGTGGCGTAGGGCTCGCGCAGGTCGAGCGGAGCGCCCTTGATCGTCACTGTCTTGAGATTGATCGCCTTGAGGTCGCGCAGCAGCGCCCTGAAGCCGCCGCCCTCCATCTCCGCCCACATCGCGGCGAACGTTTTGGTCTTGCCCTTGTTGCCGTCAGCGAACTGGTACACCGTGTCGCGGCGATCGTCCTCCGGCGCGGCGATCAGCCATTTCGGGTTGCCGAGGATGACGAACCGGCAGTGATTGGCGGCGCTGAACTCGGCGATCCCTTTAGGGTTGATGTTGATCCGCAAGCTCGTCTTCAGGTCCTTCATCACCCCTTCGGCGACGCGATCGCCGGCCCACACCGCCTCTTCGATCGCCACATGCAAGCGGGCGAGCAGCGCCTCGTTGAATTTGCCGGCGACGCCGTCGGTCTTCGACACGTAGTGATCATGCGGGCCGAACAGGCGACCGAACATTTCCACGATCGTCGACTTGCCGACCCCCTGGCCGCCGCGAAACACCAACGCCGTGCCTTTCTTGTTCGCCGGGTTCTGCACGATGTCGGCGTACCAGCAAAGGGCGTACTTGAACCCGTCGAAGTCGTTCGGGGCCATGTTGTCGACCATGTGGGCGCGCAAGATCGACCAGCCGACTCCGGCGAACGGATCGATCGAGGGGTCCGCCGGCGCCGGCTCATAGGCGAGACCCCAATAAAGATTGATCGCCGTCGCGCCCTCGCGCGTGCCGATATGCGACGGGTCGAACTCGACTCCGTCCTTGTAAGTGCGCCGCCCGCCCCCATGAAACCAGATCTTGGCGACGCTCACCTGCTCGTCGCCGACCGGGTATCGTTCGTTGGCGTAGAGGTCGAGGAAGTCCTGCTTGCTGAACGCGCGCAAGATCGGCGGGCCAGGGTTGCCGATCGAGCGCGGCGGCGGCGGATCGATGCGGATCACCCGCGTCTTGTTGCGGATCATCGCCACCGCATGCGTCTTGCTCATGCGCGTGAGCGCGCTGCCGAGATCGCCGGCGCTCTCCGGCTTGAGCATCGTCTCGGCTTCGAAGCGAAGGTGAAGCGCCTTCGCCAGTTTCTTCAACGAACGTTCGTAAGCCGGCGCGTCCTTCCCTAGGAGGTCTTCGAACGTCGACCGAAAATGGGTCTGCGCCGTGTGCGCTCGATTCAGTCGCGACGGGTTGTCCGGCCATTCCGCCAGCTCCCACACCGTCGCCGCGGCGTTGAGCGTCTCGATCTCATGCAGAGTCGCCTTGAACGTCGGGGCGTCTTTGGCGCTCGCGGCGCGTTTCGCCTTGTTAAGCCGATCGAGGATGTTCGCAGCGGCGCTAAAAGTGAGTTTTGGCCACGTCTCCGAATCGGGCTCGGGTTCGGCTTCCGCCTCGGCCTCGGGCTGGGGTTCCTCGGGCTCCGGCTCCGGGGGCGTCTCCGGGGGAGCCTCAGGCGGGCCTTGGGGCGGTCCCTCCGCCAACAGGGCCTCATCGTCCGTCTTGGTCTCGACTTGGCCGCCCTGGGGCTCCTGCGGCGTTTCTTGAGCGGCGGTTTCGGGCTCATCCCAAATGACCGGCTCGCGTTCGCCCTCATCGATCCAAGACGGCGTTTCGAATGCTGCCGCCTCACCCGCCTCTGCCGGCGCTGCCGCTTCCACGACCTCGGGCGCCGGCTGTCGCGGCGTGATGAAAATCCGCGCTTGCTGGCGGCGCATGGGGCGCGCTTCCCTTGGCGGCGGGTCGTTCTCGTTCCATGCGGCCGCCTCGGCCTCGGCCTTGCGCTGCGCGGCCGCGGCAGAAGCCGCTTCGATCCAGGCCGACATCGCCGCATAGCCGGCCTTGAGTTCGGGGCGGGCGTAGGCGTGGGAAATTTCGATTTGCTCGGCGTCGAGAGCATCGATTTCGATCGTTCGGCGCTCAAGCTCGAAGACGTAATCCGCGCCAATCTGGTTGCAGGCTTGCTTGCATTCCCACGATTGCGGGTTATCGGCGAACCGCGCCTCGATCTCGGCGGTGCGTTCCGGATTGCTCGGGCCGCGTTCAGAGATTGCTTGCCGCTCGACGATCAGCGCCGCTTTGCGCCGGCCCAGCTCGGCGTGAAGCCGGCGCCCTTCGATCTCGCGGACTTGAGGATCGAGAATCAGCGCCGCTGTGATCGCATGCGGCGTCGGCGACGGCGCGTTGTCCTTGGCCGCCTTAGCGGCTTTGCGCTCGGCCCTCTCTTCCGCCAAAGCTTTAAACTTCTTCTTACCTGTCCGCTTCGGAACGGAATCGACAAACCCGCCTAAATCGGCAACGCCGAGCGCCTCGGGATCGAAAGAGTCGGGTTGTTCCGCCATGCGCCGCCTCGATTTGTCCTTGGGACAAACGCAAAACAGACTTGCGCATCTCCCGTTTTTCGCTTAATCGAGGCCTGTTCCACGGCATTGCTCTCGAATAAACGAATGACCGCGCCGACTCAGATGAGCGTCTGAGTCGGCGCCTTCACGTCGGGGGAGGCGCAGGCTACCCCTTCCGTCTAGATGTCCGAACTTGTTTCGGATAAGTTTTCCTAGTCGTTGTTCAAATGGCGCCCTCATGGCCGAAGACACGATCAGCAAACTTGAACGCCAAATCCGCGAGCGCCAAGCGGCGGAAGAGGCCGAGGCCGCCCGCTTGAAACGGGTGGCGGCGATGAAAGCGACGATGTCGTGGAGCCCAGCGATCGGCCAAACGATTTGCGACGCGATCGCCGAGGGCGGCGTGCTCAAGGATATCTGCCGGACCCTCGAAGACGTTCCGATCTTGAAGATCGTGCGGGAATCGATTCGCGAGCGGCCAGGGTTCGCCCAGGCGGTGCGCGAGGCCGAGCGGGTCCGGCTCTCTTCCTGGGAGGACGAGCTTCTCATCCGAGCGCGCGACAACTCCAAGGACCGGATCGTCAAGGCTAACGGATACGTTCCCGACCCGACCGCGGTGGCCAGGATCAAGTTGCAGTGCGACACCCTGGCGCGGCTGCTCAAGGCGCACTACCCGAACGTTTGGGGCGACGCGCTCACCGTCAAGCAGCCCGAGTCGGACGACCATACCGGTGGCCTGGCCAAGCTGCCGATAGAGACGCTGGAGCAGATGCGTGACAACGCCCGCAAGCTTGAACAGGACGACGAGGTCCGCGAGCTGCTGGCGCAGAAACGGGCGCTCACCGAATTGAACCGGGAACGAAGGAAACGCGGCGAGCCGCCGTTGAGCTTGGCGAAATTTCTAAATCATTGATGGGGCTCCGGATCGGAATCGGGATCGCGGGCTTCGAAGGGTTCCGCTTCGGCTCATCTTCCTCGCGACGCCGGATCACGAGCTAGAGCGGCGATCCGCTCGGCGATGATCTCGTCGAGCATCTCGACTCAAAGTCGTCGGCCGCCACGCCTCGGCGAACTCTTCCTCGTCAACGTGCGCCTCACCCCAGCTCATGCCCTGATCGCGCATGGCGTCTTCCGTCTTGTAACGATCGAAACACATCAGCTTGATGTCGAGGCTGAACTCTTCCTCGCCGCTCATGAGGACCCCTTCGGGCAACTCTTCGCGCGGTCGATCGAGATCGACGCCCCACAGCCTCGCATACCGGCGGCGGTCGCGGCCGTTGATCCGGCCCCAAGCGCGCTGGCGGAGCTATCAGGGGCTCATCGACCCCAGGCGTCTCATCTTCCTCGATGAGACCTGGACGAAAACCAACATGACAAGGCTTCGCGGCTGGGCGCCGAAGGAGAGCGCCTCATCGACAAGGTTCCGCAGGGACGCTGGAAGACGGCAACATTCCTCGCCGCTCTTCGCCAGGATCATTGATGCGCCTGCCTGTTCGACGGTCCCATCAACGGCGAGCGCTTTCGCGCCTATGTCGAGCAGTTTCTTGTCCCCACCCTCAAGCCAGGCGACGTCGTGATCCTCGACAACCTCAGCTCACACAAGGGAAAGGCCATGCGAAGAGCGATCCGCGATGTCGGCGCGCGGCTAGTGTTTCTGCCGAAATACTGCCCTGACCTCCACCCAATCGAGCAGGTCTTCGCCAGTTGAAAACCCTGCTGCGAAAAGTCGGAGCGCGAACCTACGAAGCCATCTCAGACGCCAGCGCCGAAATCCTTGCCCAATACCAACCAGCCGAATGCGCCGCATACCTCAAGAACGCAGGATATGCGTAGACCCAAAAGCAGGACGCTCTAACCACTCTCTCGGAGCGACGGCTCGCTTCACCGAGTCCAGACTGATCGCGTCGCCTGTGTTGAGAACGGCGTCGCACAAGGTCGCCACGTGTTCGAAGTTGTCCTGCCCGGACAACCGTCGCACGAACTCCTTGAGCCATCCGATGGCCCTCGACCGCGCCGACGCATCGTCGCCCTTGCGCGAGGTCAATGGCGCGGCGTATTCGAGATCGCGGGCGCGGTAGGAAAGCGCGCTCCGCGACGAGCCGGTCTACGGTGCGGCCGCGCCGATCGGCGGCCTCGTCAATCCCGGCCTTGCGGTCCGCGGCCGGATCGAAGCCCGCCTTAGCCCTGCCCTTCAATTCATTGGCGGCGGTCCGTGCATGGTCCGGGCTGTGCGTCTCTGGATTGCCGATCGTGAGCGACTTCGTGGCGAAGCGCTTCCCCGTCGACGGCTCGACGCCGCGAGGCTTGTAGGAGTAAACCCACGACATGCTCGTGGCGTTGACGATCAGCGCAAGCCCGCGACATTCGAAATCGCCGATAACTGTCCGAAGGCCGGCTCCGCGCCGCCGCCATGCCGCGTCGATAGTGGATCGAGTGATTTTCGTCGGGCCTTCGCGAATTGTTCTCATTGCCGCAAACCGGACATTGACCGGACACGAGGTGCGTCCCCTAACGCGGGATAGCGGAAGCCTGCGGAATATGCAATGCTCGCATCGACCTTATTTTGCCGCGCTTGCGGGGCGCAGCGGATTCCAGCGTAAGATAGCGGACCTAGTCAGCACAGGTCTTCGAAACCGAGGGTTGGGAGTTCAAGCCTCTCCGGGCACGACAGATTCTCTCTGTTGATCGATGTTTTGTGGTAAATCGAGGCGCATTTGCCGGATCGGGAGGCCCTCGGCCCGCAATGAGTAGCTTTAGGCCGCACGCGCTGCCCTTGGCCACCTTCTGTAAAACCGGAACGGTGGACCGGCGACACCGTCCGGGCAGGCTCGAGGGCAGTTCGCCGGCCAAGATTTTCTTCCACGTCCCTGGAACAAAATCGAGGGCCGGCAGTTTCGCATGGTTGTGAACTCGATTCTGTGATGATCATCGCGGCGCGGAGCTTTTACCCGCGACTACGGACATTGCGGAGGGTCCTATTTCGGGTTCCTTCACGGATGCGGGTGTCGGGCGCGATTGCACACGTGACCTGATTCCGTGAGTCATCTGGGAATCGTCCGACTACCAGGAGGAACCTCATGTCGATCTCTGACGCCGTCGCGCCGCATATAGCCTTCTTGCGCCGGTTCGCGCGCGCGCTGAGCGGAACCCAGGCCAGCGGCGACGCCTATGTCGCAGCGACGCTCGAGGCGATTCTGGCTGACCCCGATTGTCTGGAAGCTGAACTCGATCCGAAAGTCGCGCTATACAAATTGTTTCTGCGGGGTTGGCGCAACGTGCCCGCCAACGCTCACGTCGAGGCTGCTACGTTCGGCGATGAAGCTTCGGCGAACCGAAATCTCGCCGCCATCTCGATTGAACCGCGGATCGCTTTCCTTTTGAGCGCGGTCGAGTCTTTCAGTCCGGGCGAGATCGCCCAAACGCTCGACTGTTCAGAAGCCGAGGCGGTTGAGCTTGTCGGACGCGCCGGACGCGAAATTTCCGACCAGATCCGTACCTCGGTGTTGATCATAGAGGACGAACCTCTCATCGCCCTCGACATCCAGACGCTGGTCGAGCAATTAGGGCACGACGTCACGACAATCGCCAGAACCCACACGGAGGCGGTGCGCGCCGCGCTCAAGCGCCGTCCAGGACTTATCCTCGCTGACATTCAACTTGCGGATGGCAGCTCGGGGCTCGACGCGGTCAATGAAATCCTGGGATTGCATGAGGTCCCTGTGATTTTCATCACCGCGTTTCCCGAGCGCTTTCTTACCGGCAAGGCGCCCGAGCCCGCATTCCTGATCGCCAAGCCGTTCGGCGCCGACTCGGTTAAGGCGGTGGTCAGTCAGGCCCTCTTCTTCGATCGCAAGTCGCAAAGGACAATGGCGAAAGCGGCGACAGGTTGATCGAGATCCTGGGACGCCTTCCGAAGGGGGAGTTGTTCACCTTTCCGAAGGTTTTGGCTGAGAAAACAGAGGCCATGGCCAAGTCCCGTTCGCTGAGCTGGCGTCTGGGCATTCTGACGCTTGTCGTCGTCCTGCCTCTGGTCGTCTTCGCGTTGATGATGGTGGGGTGGATCGCCTACAGCGATCGCGAAGCGACCCGGAAAGCGCTGATGGACAACGCGTCCGGGCTGGCCGACGATCTGGCGCACGAAATCAATGGGTATTTCCTGTTGTCGGCGGCGCTCTCTCATTCGAGCCTCCTTCAGCACGACGACCTGGCCGGCTTCGCAGATCAAGCAAGCGATATCCTGGCCCAAGCGCCCGGAGTGTCGCTCATCGTCTCGACCGCGGATGGTCGTCCAGTATTGAGCAGCCCCGCGCTGGCTTCGGATTCGCCTCTGCTGCGCAACCGCGCGGCGCTGGTCAGACGGGCGGTTGAATCGCGGTCCGCCTTTCTTTCCGACGTCAGCACGGATCCGCCCCAGGGACACGCCTCGCTCGAAACTCCGGTCCTGGTCGATGGCGAACCCACCTACGAAATCGCCCTGATTCTTTCGCTTGAACAATTCGACCGCCTCTTGCAGCGCCAGAATCTACCGGCGGGCTGGCTGTCCGGTATTGTCGATCGCCAGGGCGCTTTCGTCGCGCGTCTGCCGAACAAGCCTGGCATCGTGGGGACGCTCGCGAGCCAGGAGTTTCGCGATGCGACACGAAACCCGCCATCTTCGACCGTCAGCCACACTTCTGTCTCCGGACAAAAGATCGTCTCTGCCTACGCGCCTGCGGCCGGTGGTTGGACCGTCGGGGTCGCCGCGGGAGCGAGCGAGCTCGGATTAGGACCAAGCGCGCTTGTCCTGACGTCGATCTTGGCGGCCCTGGCAATCGCAGGCAGCCTCCTTTTGTCTTATCTGAACAGCCGCACCCTCGCGCGAAAGATGCGCGAACTGGAATCGAAGACCGAGAATGTACTCACTGGTGGGCCGATCGCGGCGGATCCGACGGGCGTTCGTGAGTTCGACAGCCTCGGCGATACCTTGGCCAGAGCTTCCGAGCTTCTTTCCCTGCGAGCAGACCAACAGCGTCGCGTCGAGCAGGAATTGCGAACGAGCGAAGAACATTTTCGGCTTCTGGCCGACAGCCTGCCCCAGCTTGTTTGGACGGCCCGCCCCGACGGCCGGATCGACTACACGAGCGCCCGCCGCGAAAAGTATGGAGCCATCGGCCGGACGGATTGGGAAGGAATCATCCATCCCGACGATCGGCGCGCTACAGCAGAGGCATGGCTTCGCGCGAGCGAGGCCGGCGTTCCCTATGAAATGGAGCACCGCCTGTTTGCGGTCGGCAAAGGATACGCATGGCACCTGAGCCGCGCATCGCCGCTGCTTGATGCGCGGGGCCGGGTCGTAAGGTGGTACGGCACGACTACCGACATTGATGATCAAAAGCAGCGCGAAGAGAATATTAGGGACCTCATGGCGGAGGTCAATCATCGCTCGCGCAATCTGCTCGCCGTCGCGCAGGCGATTGCGCGCTGTGGCGTCTCGACTGCGACGTCAATCCGCGAGTTTGAGGAAAGATATTCCGACCGGCTGCGTGGACTGGCGGCCAGCCAGGATTTGTTGACAGAACGGAATTGGCGTGGCGTGCCGCTCGAGGCGCTGGTGCGGGTGCAGGTGACGTTTCCTTCGGGCGGACGAGAAAGACGATTTGCGAGCGAGGGGCCGCTGGTTCTTTTAAGCCCCAATGCGACTCAGACGCTCGGGCTCGCGCTGCACGAGCTTTGGAGCAATGCTCTCCAGCATGGCGCGCTCACCAACGATCACGGCAAAGTGTCTCTCGTCTGGGGGATCGACGAGACCGGCGCAGAGCCCGGCTTCGAAGTGACGTGGCGCGAACGCGGCGGACCTTTGGTGAATCCGAGGCGGATCTCGGGGTTCGGAAGCATTGTGCTCGAACGTCTCACCGCCGCTGGCCTCAACGCGTCTTCGACCCTAAGTTTTGACCCCGAAGGCGTGACATGGCGGTTGATTGCGCCGCTAATGGAGATAGTGAAGGCCGGAACCGCTGAGACTCGCTCTAGAGCGCTCTCGGGCTGAGGCGCGGCGGAGACTCATGAATGCCGAGAAAAGCTCCTCGAACACCGCAGAAGAAGCCGGCGAAGGCCGATGCGTCGAACGCAGCGGAGCTGCTCGCTCAAGAGGGAGTCGATCAATACATCGCCGGCCAGCTGAAGGCCATCTATGACGAGGCGGCTGCCGAACCTATTCCCGATCGACTTTTGCAGCTGCTCAACCGGCTCGACGATGGCAAAAGCTGAAGCGGGTATCGTCCGCGAATCTCTATCGCTTGAACCCGGCGAAAAAGTTCGAGCGTCTAGAGGGCGAGCGGCGCCGTGAAAATGAACTCGGTTCCGGGATGATGCGGGACGACCGCTAATGATGCCTCCAGCTGCTCGGCAAGGGCGCGGACCATTCGACTCCCCATTCCCTTCCCGCTACCGATTTGGAAGTCCTCGGGAAGGCCTTCCCCTTCGTCGCGAACCGAGATCGAAAGGTTGCCATCCGAGGTTGCAGACACGCTGACCCAAATGCGGCCCGGGCCCTCCCCCCGGTACGCGTGCTTTGCGGAGTTCGAGACGAGTTCATTGACGATGAGCGCCGATGAAACCGCCCGATCGGTCGAAATGATGATCCCGGGCTGCGCCTCGACGAGGACCTCGCATTGCGGAAAGCTGGCGGCAATGTCCTTACAAATGGCTTCGATGTATCGTCCGACATCGAAGCGCTCGATGTCCGACGACTGATACAATTGCTCGTGCACGCGGGCGATCGCCCCGATCCGGAGCGTCGCGTCCTCGAGGTATTGGGCGAACTCCGGCTCGCTATTCTCGCGCGCTTGGAGACGCAGCATGCTGACGACCAGCGCCAGGCTGTTCTTCACCCGATGGTTCATTTCCTTGATCAGAAACTGATGGCGCTCCAGTGCGGCCTTTAGCCGCCGCTCGTTCCGTTCGCGCTCGATAGCCATCCCCAGGATGTTGGCTGCGCCCTGCAGGAAGGCGAGATCATGCTCGACGAACCGGTCTTCCGAGCGGCTATCGACCTCGAGCACGCCGAACGGCCGCCCGTCGCCTTGCAAAATGACGTTCATGGCGCGATGAACGCCATGCCTGGCAAGAATCTCGGGCGTTCTGAAACGCTCCTCACTCGCGAGATGATTGGAGATCACCGGCCGCCCGGTCTTCAACGCGAAACCGGCGGGCGAAGCGATATCCGCCCCAACGGTGGCCACGCCCACGATGCCCGGTTCCCAACCGACCCCAGCTCTGACCAGAAAGCAGTTTTCAGCGGGAATATATTCGAGCACTTTGCAAAATTCAGTGCCCAGGCCCTCCGCGGTCAGCCTCGCCGTGTCCGCAAGCAATTGTTCTAACCCCGCTCCCTGCAAAGCGCCGACCCCGAGCTCGGCCAGGATTTCCTGCTGCCGGACGCGCTCGTTCAGCGCGCGAACCGTCGAGTCCGACGCTTCGCCCGCGGATTTGCCTTCGACCACAGGTCGAGTCGGCCTATCGGAGGACGTCATCGGATCGGTATGCGGCATGCGCTTGCGGGGATCCCGGGGTTCTTGCATGCAATCTACGTCGCCGCGGGCGACTGCGCCAGTCCGTCCGAATCAAAGCCTCGCCGTCGGACTTTCTCCTTCACCCGATCGAGAATCGTAAGGGCTCGAGCCTGAAAACAATCAGCCGAAACCCGCAGCGCGTGCTCTGCGCTGCGGGTCAGACGCGCGCCAATGCTCGGATGCTGATCAATGATGCCACAGAAGCGCGATCAGGACGATGATCGGGATTGGAATTCCGATCAGCCAAAGCAGCATTCCTCTTCCCAAGCCCATGATGAATGTCCTCCGTTTGTCGGCGTCTACGCCGGCCAAAAGACAAACGTGCGTCGGAGCCAAGCGTTCCGCCGGACGGCATCGAAATGACGGAACTTTCCGCGGAGCAGAGCCCGACGGCCACCTCACCCGCGACAGACGGGCGCACGCCCAATTGGCGACGCATCCACAAGCGATGCGGACCGCCAAGGGCGAAACCCGAAGGCAACTCGAGGCTGGGTAGCGCAGGCAAAGGCGCTAAACGGGAGCGCTGCCTCTCCGCCGCGGAGTCTGCGACCCAGCGCCCAAGCCCTCAAGACCAGACGTAGTCGGGGAATCCTGCGCTGAATCATCGCCCGGTGGTTCGCCCTCGATCTCCTTACGCTCGAACTCGTCGGACGTGAGGAGGGCTTCCGCGGCGGACCAGTGGCGCTCGGCCTGGCCCTCGAGACAACCTTCCTCGAGCCACAGAAAATAGGCGAGCTCGCGGATGCGATCGTTGCGATCAGTCATGGCCGCCCCGGACGATCGGGCGCGGAGCGCGCGCTGTTGCGGCCGCGCGTCGCGGCGGCCTTTTTAGCGGAGGCGGATCGGCTCGCTGACGATCGTGCGGCCGACGCAGCGCCGCCAATCCTGCCGCCCTTGTGAGCGGCGGGATGACCCGTCGACTTGCCTCGGCCCGAACCACCGGCGCGCCTTTCCGCCTCCATCGTCCTTATTCACCGTGGCCCAGGCGCGACGTTCCGCCTCTTTCTCAGGAACGCCGCGGCTCTCGTAGCTCTGCTCGATGTGCGCCGCCTTGCGTTCTTGCTCGACGGTGTATTTCGACTTGTCGCCGCGTGGCATTTGGCTCTCCTGCTGCGCAATGCAATGCTCTCCGTCAAACCCTTGACCTGGGCGGAAGGTTCCTCGCATCCGCCTCGTCTAGTTCGTTGGCTGATTTTAGTTCAATGACCGCAGACCAAAACAGAGCGTTACCAGCTCCGATGAGACCCCTCGGCCGCGCGAGCCAGCAGCGTCTTGAGGAACATTCGACTACCAAACAGTTGCGATCGGCGGCCTCTTCCTGCGGAACAACTGCCCGTGGAGGATGTTGGGTTCAGGTAGTGTTCGTGGACGCAGAGAGCTTGTCTCTGCCGAAAGTGGGGCGCAGGGCGATCATGCATTCGAAGAACTGCCACTTTCCATTGAACGGCGTCAAAGTGCTGGTCGTCGAAGACGATCCGCTGCTGGCCATGGATCTGGAGGCGACCCTAGTCGGGGCCGGGGCGGTGGTCGTTGATCTCTGCCGGACTCTGGACGAGGCAATGCTGCGGGCAGACGCGGGTGATTTCGCCGTGGCGGTTCTCGATTTTGGTCTTGGATCCGAAACGGTGTCGCCGGTCGCGCGGCAGCTGATCAGTCGCGGCGTCCCGTTCGTCCTCTATACGGGAATGTCCCGTCACGAACCGAGCCTGGCTGAATGGAGGGATAGCTCGATCGTCGAGAAGCCAGCGTCGACACATGCGCTGGTGTCCGCTGTGACAACTGCCTTGAGGCGTTGATCCTTGCTCGTGGTGCTATCCGGCGCGGCGGACCTTGCGCACGACTGGCGAATCGGTCGTTTCGTCCAGGCCCAACAACTCCACTAACTTCGAGCGAGCGCGGCTAAGCCGGCTCTTGATTGTTCCGATCTCCACCTCGCAGATCGCGGCGGCTTCCTCGTAGGATAGGCCGTTTGCGCCGATCAGCGTCAGCACCTCACGTTGCTCCGCCGGGAGCTTCGTCATGGCCCTGCGAAAATCCTCGAGATCGAGATGGCTCTCCTGATCGCCGGGAACAGTAAGGCGGCGCGCATAAACGCCATCGCTGTCCTGCACTTCGCGAGCGCGTTTCCGGTAGTTGGAATAGTAGATGTTGCGCAAGATGGTGAAGAGCCACGCCCTCAGATTGGTTCCGGGCTGGAACCGGTCCGACTTGCTCCAGGCGCGGAGCAGCGCTTCCTGGACCAGATCGTCGGCGACCGAAACGGAGCCGGAAAGAGAGATCGCGAACGCGCGCAGGTTTTTGATCTCCGCCAGCAGCTCGTTTCTGAAGCTAACCGATGGCATCGCCGGGCCCATTCAGTTCAGGAACGCGATCTCTCGCCTCGAAGCGAGCCAGCAGTTCCAAGAATTTCTCCGGCAGCGGCGCGTCAACGAGCTCGGCGTAATGAGCCTTAAGGGCCCGTCCGATTGCCTCTGCGGCCTTCGGATCGCGCGCGGCGACATTGGCCGCCTGGGGTTCGGTTGTACGGGCCACGATCATGGACAACACCCTCGCGGGCGCACGCGCCATACACCGTCTGGTTCCGCCTCCAGGAAGCAATTTCTATCGCGGCTTAGTTTCAACGACTGTCGACGGCGGGCTGGCTTCACTTCTAGGGCACGCCGCGTCCGCTGATGCCAAGCACGCCCGAAATGAGGAACGCGATCAAGGCGACGACAAAAACGATCTTCGCGGCGGCGAACGCAGTTCCGGCCACGACGCCGAATCCGAGCAGCCCCGCGATCAGGGCAATGACAAGAAAGGTGATCGCCCATCCAAACATGATGTCCTCCTTACGTTCGTTGCTGACGCCCCAACGCGGCAGCCCCGTGGGTCGTTCCATCGGCGGCCCAATAATCGGTCGACGGGGCGCCGTGCCGCCGCTAGCGACCGCGGGAACGATTGCCCGCGGCCAAACGTTCATCAGTGTCGCAACGCGATCAAAGGAGGACAACCATGGCCAAAAACGCCCACGACAACGCAGCCCAGCACCACGAGACCGCGGCCCAGAGCCACAAGATGGCTGCTGAACACCACGGCAAAGGCGATCACGCCAAGGGGCGTGAAGAATCGGCGAAAGCCTACGGCCATTCGAAGGCGGCCCACGAGCATTCCGAGAAGGCGCACGGCGAGAGCCAAATGCAGAAGTAGTGCGCTGCTGGCGGGGCCGCGCTGTGGCCTCGCCGGACTCGCGCGATCCCATGTAGCGAGCGGCGGATGACGGATCACCTCTTCTCCGCGCCAGAAGTCCCAGACCATATCGACGAAGCCGTGCGTTCGGTCGCGCGGCTGCATTCCGAACACCACGGCAGGACCAGAGCGCCCCAACGCGCGGTGAACCGCATTACTGCGTTCATGGCCAAGCCCGTCTTTATCGTGCTCGTCGGAGTCGGGGTCGTCGGGTGGATCGGCGCAAATTTGATCGTGAGCGCGCTTGGCTTGCGAGCCATTGACGCCCCAGCCTTCGTTTGGCTGCAGGGCGCGGCAAGTCTGTTCTCCTTGTTTGTCGTTATGCTCGTGCTGGTCGCCCAAAAGCACGAAGATGAACTCAATGCCCATCGCGATACACTGACTTTGGAGCTCGCAATCCTTAGCGAGCACAAGATCGCCAAGGTCATCCAGCTTCTGGAAGAACTGCGCCGCGACAGCCCGCATGTCCAAGACCGCGTGGATCGTCAGGCAGATCAAATGGCGCAGCCGGCGGATGCTGGATCCGTTCTTGCGGCTACGCGCACGAGCGATGGATTGTGAGCGCCCGTACGCGCGGCGGCCGACCCGGGGAACAAACGCCCCTATAGCGCAGTTTGGCGGACACGGGTGCAAATGCGCCGGCTCACGCCTAAGGACAATTCCTACATGCTGATTCGCTACGGTTTCAATATCGCGCTTGAGCTTGCACAGCCGTCGACAATTCTCACTATGATGGATCTTCATTCCGAAGTTCGCGATCGGATCGCCGAGGAGGCGGAACTCAAACTCACCCCGGGCATCGTCGCCGACCGCTTTATCGATGACAGCGGAAATGTCGTGAGACGTTTGACCGCTCCGGCTGGCTTCGTGTCTCTGCGTCTTGATGGCGCCTTTCGCTGCGACGGTTGCCAAGATGAGGCCGATCGGGCTGCCGAACTCGTCGCGGCGTCTGATCTTCCGCCCGAGACGCTGCCCTTTCTTCGGCCAAGCCGATATTGCGAGACCGACCTCCTGTCCGATTTTGCGTGGACGAAATTCGGCGCCATCAGCAGCGGTTGGGCCCGCGCGCAGGCGGTCTGCGATTTCGTCCATCAACACGTCAGATTCAGCTATCCCGAGGCGCGCCCGACCCGGACCGCAAGGGAGGCTATGGCGGAGCGCGTCGGCGTATGCCGCGACTTCACCCATCTGGCGATCGCCTTGTGTCGCTGTCTCAATATTCCGGCGCGCTACTGCAACGGTTATTTGGGTGACATCGGGGTTGCGCCCGACCCCGCGCCGATGGATTTCAACGCCTGGTTCGAAGCCTTTCTCGGCGATCGCTGGTTTACCTTCGACCCGCGGCACAATCGGCCGCGGATAGGCCGCATCTTGATCTCGCGAGGACGTGACGCGGCAGACATCCCGATGATCACAACTTTCGGTTCGCATGCGCTTAAGCAATTCGCCGTGGTAACGGAGGAGATCGAAGAAAGCCTGGTCGACGCCTGAGAAGGGTGAACGTCTGAGGCGGCTTCCGCGAACACGTGATACCGAAGAAGGGAATGAGCATCATGTCCGAATCGGCAGCAGACATGGAACGCGTTTGGACTCTGGTGAAAGACATTCCTGTCGCCATGGTGGTCACGCATGATGGTCAAGGCCGAAACATGAGGGCTCGACCGATGGCTCCCCGCCCAGCTCAAGAGGAAGGCGCAATCTATTTTCTGACCGATGTCGACTCTGGCAAAGCCGAGGAAATAGAGCGCAACAGCATCGTCTGCCTAACCCTGGCCGATCCCAGGAGCCAAAGGTATCTTTCGATTACCGGTCGCGGCGAGATTATCGACGACCGCAGTCGGATCAAAAAAATGTGGTCGGTCTACGACAAGGCGTTTTGGCCGGACGCGACTGATCCGCGGATAAGACTTCTGCGCGTGGCGCCGGAGAGCGCCGAGTTTTGGGAAGGGGCGGGGCTGGTCGTCACTGCCGTCAAATTGGCTGCAGCGACCGTCTCGGGCGGGCGAGTGAATCTCGGCGCGAACCAAAAGGTTGAATTCCACGCTTGACGGGCGGCATGACCGCTCGCAAAGGCCGAGAACTGGCCAGCGTCCATGTGACCGGCTTACCCGGTCTCGTCAGGGCGGCCGCGACTGGGCCGGGGACGGGATCGACCGTGAACCGCGACCGCGATTCCCTTCGCAACCTCCAAACATTTGACCGAGGCGGCCAGCCCAGGGCCTCCGCCTACTGCAGGCGATCTTTGATTTTGTCGAGGCCGGCTCGGGCGCAGGCGTCATCCAGCTTGGCGCCCGGAGCGCCGGCGGCGCCGATCGCGCCAATCGTCTCGTCGCCGAGCTTGATCGGCACGCCGCCGCCAAAGAACATGACATGCGGCAACTTCGCTAGGGGTGCGATCGAATCTTCACCCTTGGCCCGCTCGGAGAGCGCAAGAGTGTCGTTCTTGAACGACGCGGCGGTATAGGCCTTGTCGAGGGCGCTATCGAGCGAATGGGCGCCCACGCCGTCGCCGCGGACGGTGGCGATGATCACGCCGTCAGCGTCGACCACCTGAGCCGTCTCGTGATAGCCCTGCTTGGCGCAGGCCGCGACCGTTTCGCTGGCGGCTTCGACCGCCAGCGCCGCCGGTATGCGGTGCGTGGGTAGCGTCTGCGCCACCGCCACCGACCCAGTCAATGCGACGCTCGCAAGCGCCGCCCAATTCCTGACAGCGAATAGCACCGGCTCCTCCCCGCTCCAACGCCCCGCGCCACCCTGTTAGCGGTCAGTGGCGAAGTCCGCAATACGCCCTGCCCTTGCCGGCGACGAAACGGCGCGGGCCTTAACGAGCGCCGAAATTGCCGGTCTTATCGATCGGGACGACATTAGGATAAGGCGGCCCGGCCAGCGCACACCCGGCGATCGACAGGCCAAGCGCCAGCGCCGTGAGCACCTTGAGCATGCGCGATCGACGCTTGCGGTTCATTCCGGTCAGACCGCCAAGAGGCGGATTTTGACCCTAGCCGGCGCCCACGCCACACCGGTTCCACCCGCGGCCGCGATCGCCGAAGCCTTCACAACCGCTTTCGGTGACCGCGACCGTGTCCTCGAGCTTGATGAAGCCGCGGCGTGGATGAAGGATCGTCGTCTCTATCGATAGAACCATTCCCGTCTGCAGCGGCAGGTCGGCGTCGTAGGCTGAATACGGCACCGGGCCACGGTCGGTAAGCCGCGGCGCTTCGTGGCTAATGAGGCCCATTCCATGGGCGACGAATTCGAGCGAATTGCCATGTGGGGAGCCGCGCGTCAGCGCCTCGGCCGCGGCGAAGACGTCGCCGCCGCGCGCGCCTCTTCGAATTGGCCGTCTCGCGGCCTGCTGGATCGCATCGACCTCAGCCAGCAGGTCTTCGAGCTCGGCGTCCGGCTCGCCAAAAACACCCATCCGGCAAAGGTCGCCGATATAGCCCTTGTAGTTGCCGCCGGAGTCCAGCGAGAGAATGTCGCCCTCGCGCAGCACCTGGTCGGACGGCGCCCGGTTCAGGCTGGTTCCCGCGGTGATCAGGCAATATTCGAACGCTAGGCCGCGATTGACCTCTTCGCGACGGAGCGCTTCGACCAATTCGTTCTTGCTCATGCCGGGTTGCGCGCCGGCGATTACCGCGAGCATCGAATCGACAACAAGATCGCTCGCCTTTCGCAAGAGTTCCAGTTCCTGCCGCGTCTTGACGGCGCGAAGGCGTTCGAGCGGAAGCTGCGCCTCGACGAATTGGGCGTTGGGCATTCCCAGGCGCAGCGCGCTTTCGGCGTCGGCCGGCAGGAAGGAGCGCTCGATTCCGATCCTTTTTGCTTTCGGGGCGAGAGTCTTCAGCTTCTCGATTGCGGCCTGGATCCCGTCCGTGCTCATGCGGGCGGAACCGCTGAACGTCGGAACCCAGAACCGATTTAGCTCACGCTCGTAACTCTCCATCGGATGTCCGATGTAGGCCGCCCTTTCCGGATCGCCCTTCACATAGACAAGGACCGGCAGATAACGGCTGACGCCGATCGCGTCGAAATGATCAAAGAAGAAAAACCGGTAGCCGCCGAGAAGATATTGTATGTTGTGCTTGGAGGTGACGATCAGGGCGTCGATCCCAGCCTGGTCCATCAGCGCATCCAGCCGGCCCACGTCGAAAGGTATCGGCGGCCGGTCGCTTGTCGCCTTTGCGGCGAGAGCCGATGCGATGTCCGACGTCGGAATTGCTTCCATTGGGTTCCTCCTCCGTGCGCACGATCATAGGCCAGCGACGCTATGGGCGCGAGGGCCTCGGCTCCGTCCATCGGCCTATCAAGGCAGATCGGCCTGAACCGCCGCCTCCCATCGTCGCCTGTAGGCGTCGAGGTCCGGAACGGTCCAAGCGCAAGCTGGGTCAAGGCTGGGCGGGTCGCGGCGTTCGCCCCAATGCGCGAGCAGAGCGGCGCCTGCCGCGGCGCCGGCGCTCTTCGGAGCGACCAGGATTCGCTGGCCGGGCATCAGAAGCGCGAGAACGGCTGCGAAGGCCGGCGAACGGGTGAAGCCGCCCTCGACGATAAGATCGCCCGGCGCTTCCAGGCGCCGAAGCTGTTGCGCCGTCATCAGCGCGACGTAAAGGGTTGCGAGCGCTGCGCGCGCCTTGGGCGTCGCGGGGGCTTGGCCCTCGATCCGGCCAATACGCCCTGCGAACGGGCCGCCCTGATCGGAGAAGGCTGGAAGAGCGAGTGCGCCCGAGGCGACCACGCGGGCGACGTCGGATTCTTCTGCGTCGGCCGGCGCTTCGCCAGCGAGGACCGCGAATTCGCGTCCGCCCATGAAGCGCGCGGTCGGCACCGGGTCTCCGCGCACGTCGACATTGGCCAGCATGTCAGCCTTCGGGTCGAGCCGCGCTTTTCCGCCAACGGCCATGATGATGACCCAGGTCCCGGTCGAGATCACCGTGAACGGAACGCGCCGCGATACAAGATGCGGCACGAGCGAGGCGTTCGAATCGTGGGCGCCACAGACGACGCGGACCTCTGGCGCGATACCCGTAGCCGCGACGACTTCGGGCTTGACCGTTCCGAGCGTGTCCCAGGCGTTGCGCATCGGTGGGAAGAGCCGCCGCCAGCCGCGTCTGTCGACCATGCTCGAGAGTGCGCCCTCGGACGGGCGCCAGAGATCGGTGTGCGCTCCGAGCGAGGTCACTTCGGACGCCATGAATCCGCTCAGGCGCCAGGCGAAGTATTGCGGATAGGCGAGGAAGGCGCGCGCTCCGGCAAACTCCACCGGGAACTGGCGCTCGAGATAGAAGACTTGGCGGCCGAGATTGAGTCCTCGCGGCACGCTCGGCGACAGCGTCTCCTCGAAGGGCGGCCGCGCCGCTTCGTAATCGGCGTCGATGACGCCATATCCGCCGAACTCGTAATCCATCGGCGGCAGGGCGAGGCCGTCGTCGGTCACGAGAGCGCCCGCGGCGCCGTGGGTTGCAATCGAAATCGCCTCAATCGGAAAACGAGCGCCGACGTCCTTGAGCGCTCCGATAAGGAACACCCACGCGCCTTCCGCGTCGAGGCTCAGATAGGGACACTGCCCGTCGGCGGGGAGCGGCGCGTTGGCGCGGGCGCGCTCTGCGAGCGCGTTGCCCGACGAATCGAACACAACGACCTTGATGTTGGTCTTGCCGAGGTCGAATACCGCGACGCAGCCGGTCATGCCCGCGCCTCGTTCATTCCAGATGGAACATCTCGACCAGGGGCGTTGTTACCGGGCTCCCGTCCGGGTTAGCGGCCATGATCTCCTTCATATGCGCCCACCATCGCCGCATCACCGGATGCTTCGTCACCTCGTCCATCCGGTGATCGTCGGTACGCTCGAGATAGGCGAAAAGGGTGTTGGTGTCGGGGTCGAGAAAGATCGAGTAGTTCCTGACGCCCGATTCACCCAGCAGCGCCTGCAACTCCGGCCAGATTGCATCATGCCGTGAGCGGTATTCGTGCGCCTCGCCGGGATTGAGGAACATTTTGAAGGCATAGCGCTGCATTGGGGCCTCGCGCTCACGCTCCTCAGCGCGGCCTACGCCGCGGAGAAGGAAGTAGCCTCCCCCCGCGCGCGTTGCAGGGAGAGGCGGTGGCGTCAGAAGTCGAACTTGCCGATGTTTTCCTTGTCGAAGATATACGGCGCGCCGAGCAAGATCTCGCTGCCGTTGACGACGTTGAGCTTGCCGAGTTTGCCCGCATCGACCGAAGTCGCGCCGGGTTTCAGCTTGCCGTCCGCGACCGCGCGAATGACAAAGGTGGCCGCATAGCCGAGGTCGACCGGATTCCACAAAACCACCGACTTGACGCAGCCCGAATTGACGTACGGCTTCATTGCATTCGGAGTCGCGAGGCCGACGACCGCGATCTTGCCGCACTGACCGGCCTTGGTCACCGCTTCGGCCGAAGCCGGGGTCGCAACCGACGTCATGCCAAAGATGCCCTTCAGCTTGTCCCCGTGTTTGTTGATGAGCGTCGTCGCCTGGTTGAACGAGAGGTTGTTGTCCTCCTGCGCCTCGACCGTCTCGAGCCAGGTCATCTTGGGATGGCACTTGGCCGCGTAGGCGCTCATCTCGTTGATCCAACGCGCCTGGTTCGGCGTGGTAAAGGTGGAGGTGACGATGGCGAAGCTCGCGTCCTCGCCCGCCTCCTTGGCCATCGAATCGATCATCGCCTTGGCGATGCCATTGAACTCAGCCTGGTTGACGAACCATTCGCGCGCGTCCGGCGTCGAGTTGGCGTCATAACCGACGACATGAATGCCTTTCGACAGCGCCTTCTTCAATACCGGCGCGATCGCGACCGGATCGTTGGCGGCGAACAAAATGCCGTCGACGCCGCTCGTGATGTAATTGTCGATGAACTTGATCTGTTCGTCGATCTTGGCCTCGGTCGGACCGTCGGTCTTGGCCTTGACGTTTCCGAGCTCTTTGGCCGCGTCCTGGATACCTTTCGAGGTGGCGTTGAAATAACCGATACCGATCAGTTTCGGCACGTCGACGATGGTGATCGCCTTGCCGGCCCGGTCCGGCGGGTTCGTCGCCGTGCCGCCGTCAAACGGCTTCGCCGCAACGGCGCCGGCGCCGCCCGCTTCGCAGGCGAGCGGATTGGTCGGCAGATCGTCGCCCCCATCCCATTTGCCCGCGGCGTTAGCGCCGCTGGTCGCGAACCCGATGGCGACCATCGCCGCCGCCGTCGAAAGCAAATATCTCAGTTTCATCGTCGCTTTCCTTCCCTGCTTCGCCGCCACATCGCGGCCAACCTTCTGTTTCTTCTCAGTCGCTGCGGCGTTGTAGCGAGCTGGCGATAAGCACTGAAAGAATGAGCGCCACGCCGATAACGACGATTGTTGCGTCGCCCTTGACGCCCGTCAATGCCAGACCGTTTTTGAGAAGCTGTATCATCACCAGGCCGATCGCCGTGCCCCAGATTGTGCCAGAGCCGCCGAAGATGCTGGTTCCCCCAAGAACGACCGCGGCGATGACGTCGAGCTCATATCCCATCCCCATGTCCATGCGCGTCGTCGTCACGCGGGAGACGAGCACGATGGCGGCGAGGCCCGAAGCCAGGCCCGACAAGGTGTAGACGATGAGCTTGGCCCGATCGACCGACAACGCGGAAAAGCGCGCGGCCGTCTCGTTGGCGCCGATCGCGTAGAGGGTGCGGCCGAAGGTCGTCCGGTCGAGCGCGACGCCGGCAATCACGATAAGGATCACGAGAATAGCGAGCTGCGTCGGCACCCCAAAGAGGTCACCCTGGCCGAGGACATAGAACCATTCGGGATAGCCGCGAACCGAATGGGCCTGGCTGATCCCTTCGGCGAGGCCGCGATAGAGCGCGAGCGTGGCGATCGTCATGATGAGCGGCGGCACCTTGATCCGTGTAATGACGAGCCCATTGACGAAACCGGCGAAGCCGCCGACCGCGAGCGCGAAGGCGATCGCGACCGGTAGGGGAAAGCCGAAATTCTTCCACGAATAGCCGAGCATGATCGCACAGAGGCCCACCACCGCGCCGACCGAAAGATCAATTCCGCCGGTGATGATGATGAAAGTCATCGGCAGCGCGATCAGGCCGATCTCGGTCATCAGCCGGCCTTGATTCAGGAGGTTGTCGACGGTCAGAAAACGCCCGTTGGCAGCGCCCAGACCGACTAACGCGATCCCGAGGATGATCGCGAGCAGCGTCTCGTGACGCTTCAGCCACCATGGTATCCCGCGGGCGGGCGCTTCGCTCGCAAGGCTCATTTCGACCATCCCCTGGCGGCGCGGCGCTGACGACGCAGGATGTCGGCGATGACCGTCGCGAGGATGAGGCCGCCACGAAGGGCGTCGGTCCAGTACGGAGAGACGTTGATGAAGACGAGCGCGCTCGTGATTTCGGCGATCAGGATCGCGGCGAGGGTCGACCCGATGACGGTGCCGACGCCGCCAAGAATGCTGACCCCGCCGACGACAGCCGCGGTGATGACCGTCAACTCGAGGCCCGGAGGCGTGGTCGACTGGATCACCCGCAATTGGGTCGCATAGACGAGGGTCGCGATGCCGGCGAAAAACCCGTGCAGCGCGAAGACCATGACGACCGTCCGCCGGGGGTTTACGCCGCAGAGGCGCGCCGCTTCCGCGTTCCCTCCCGTCGCGTAGATTGCGCGGCCGCTGGAGCTGTAGCGCATCCACGCCGCGGCAAGTGCGGTCGCCAGAACCATGATGACGACCGGCATAGGAACGCTGAGGACGGCGAGATCGGCAAGATGGAAGTTCTGCGGCAGATCGGTGATCCATTTTCCACCGGTGACGCTGATGAGGCCGCCCTTAAGGATCGAGAGCATGCCGAGCGTCACGACGATGGCCGGAATGCGCAAATAGGCGACGACCGCGCCCTGAGCCGCCATCACCACGACGCCGAGGACGAGGGGGACGAGCCAGCTCACGAGAATTGGCGCGCCCGCCACCGCGAGCGAGCCGCTGATCGTCGCCAGTACGCCGATCAGCGCGCCGACCGAAATATCAATGTTGCCGGATATGATCACCATCGACATGCCTATCGCGGCGATGGCGATATAGGCGTTGCCGAGCAGAAGGTCGGAGAGATTGCGGGTCGCCAGAAACCGCGGATTGATGAAGCCGACGACGACGGCCAGGCCGATCACCGCGAGCGCGAGCAGGGCTTCCTGGGAGGCAATACGCCTCAGGCCGCCGCTCTGCACGCGCGCCGTGCCGGCGATCGCGGAGGCGCTCATGCCGCCCTCTCCACGCTCGCCGCCTCTCCCATCATCGCCGCCCCGACCGTCTCGGAGGTCGCATGCGCCCGATCAAACTCGGCGACAATCCGTCCCTCGCGCATGACCAGCACCCGATCGCTCATGCCTAGCACTTCCGGCAATTCGCTCGAGATCATCAGGATTGCGACGCCCTCGCCAGCGAGTTCGGTCATCAGGCGATGGATTTCGGCCTTGGCGCCGACGTCGATGCCGCGCGTCGGCTCGTCGAGAATGAGCAGTTTCGGATTGTTGGCGAGCCATTTGCCGAGCACGATCTTCTGCTGATTGCCCCCAGAGAGGCGCCCTGCGATTTCTCCGACAGAACTCGTCTTGACCCTGAAGCGCCGGACGCCCTCCTCCGCCATTCGCCGCTCCGCGCCACGGTCGATGAAGCCCGCACGGGACAGCCCGCCGAGCGCCGCCAGCGAAAAATTGTGCAGGACGCTCATTGGCCGCACAAGGCCTTGAACTCCGCGGTCTTCCGGGACATAGGCGATCCCCTTCGAGCGCGCGCTCTCAGCCGAGCTGATCTTGACGCCCTCGCCCATAAGGCGGATCTCGCCCGACTCCGCCGGCGTGATTCCGAACAGCGTCTGGGCGAGTTCGCTGCGCCCCGAACCGACTAGGCCGGCCAGCCCGACGATCTCGCCTGCTCGCACTGTCAGGCTGACGCTCTTGGTCATCGGATGACGCACGATATCGCGCGCCTGCAGCACGGGGGCGCCGATGGGGACCGTGGTCTTCGGAAAGAGGTTGTCGATCCGCCTTCCGACCATCATCTGCACGAGATCAGAGGCATTCGTGTCGGCCACATTGCGCGCCCCGACGTAAGCGCCGTCGCGAAGCACGGTAACGCGGTCGCCTATGGTGAAAATCTCGTCGAGACGGTGACTGATATAGACGATTCCGACGCCGCGAGCCCTGAGACGGCGAACGATGTCGAAGAGCCGCGTCACGTCGCTCTCCGTCAGCGCCGCGGTCGGCTCGTCCATGATGAGGATTCGTGCATCGTGAGACAGCGCGCGTAGGATCTCGACCCGCTGGCGATTGCCAACGGAGAGCGCGCCGACGATCTGGTTCGCCGCGAGATCGTCAATCTCCAGCGAGGCGAGGAGCGCCTCCGCCCTGTCGCGCATGGCGCGCCAGTCGATACGGCCCATTCCTGCGCGTGGCGCATGGCCGAGGAAAATGTTCTCCGCAACCGTCAGCTCGGGGAATAGTAGCAGCTCCTGATAGATCGTCGCGACGCCCGCGCGCTTGGCGTCCTCCGGGGAGGCGAAGCGAGTCTCCCGCCCGCCGATCAAGATCGAGCCTCGGTCGGGTTCGTAGACCCCGGAAATTATCTTGATTAGCGTCGATTTGCCCGCGCCATTTTCTCCGAGGAGCGCATGAACCTCGCCAGCCCGGACTTCGAACGACACTCCCGAAAGCGCCCGGACCCCGGGAAATGTCTTCTCGATATCGCGCACCTCGAGCAGCGGAGCCGGACCGGACGCCGTTTCGGATGCGGGGCGCGCGCTCACGCCGCTTCCGTCGCGCGGGGCTCGGAATCGACGACGATCGTCTCCACCCCTGCCTCACGCAGCATCGCGAGCGCCTCGGGCGGCGCTGCCGGATCGGTGATGAGCGCATGAATGCGAGACAGGGGGCAAACCACAAGGCTTCCCCGCTGCGCGAATTTCGAGCCGTCAGCGAGCACGACCAGCTTGTCCGCGCGCCTGAGAAGTTTGGCTTCCGCGCGGGCGATGAGCGGGTCGCCCTCGATCACGCCGAGCGGGCCGATCGAGATCGCACTCATGAACATGATGCGGGCCGAATAGTGCTGGATCGCGTCGTCGTCAAAAGGCGCGACGATGAGCTTCTGCTCGCGATAGACCTCCCCGCCCGGCAGCGCGACGCGGTTCTGGGTCTGATGAATGAGAAACTCGGCGAGCGGATAGGAATTGGTGAGAATCTTCAGGCGCCGGTCGCGCAGGAATTCCGCCATCTGAAAGGTGGTCGTGCCTCCGTTGACGATGATGGCGTCGCCGTCGACGCACATTTCGAGCGCCCGGCGCGCGATTGCGCGCTTGGCGTCGATGTTGACCATCCGGCTGACGTCAAAGGCTTGGGTCTCGAGCGGCGGCTGCGACATCCGCCGCGAGAAGGCGCCGCCGATCGCCTGGATGCCGCCGTAGACGCGCTCGCCGAAGCCCGCTTCAGCCAGGCGCCCGGCATCGCGTCGGGCCGAGGCCGCAGAAACGCCCGTCGCAGCCATTAGATCGGGGATGGAGAGGAATCCCTGCGCAGCGAGCAGATTGCGGACAATCTCGACGCGCTGTCTCTCGCGCATGGCCCTGGCCGTTTCCCCGTTTATCAGGTCGTTGTCGCCTCAGTGCCACAGGGCCTGGACAGTGTCAATCATGTCTGCTCAGGTTCGCTCATCTCCCTGGGCAGGATCGATCATCACAGCGCAAAACATGCAAGAACATTGACGCGAGGCGATCGATTGGCTATCGATTGGCGAAAATCACACGTCTTCGGAGGAACGACCATGGGTGGCGAAAATCCTCGTTTTGACGCTCCCTTGCCCGATCTTTGGGACGACGAGCGTGCGCAATCCCTCGACGAGCCGGGTCTGCTGCTCTACCGCTCGAACCTGCTCGGCAGCGATCTACGCATCACCAATTTTGGCGGCGGCAACACCTCGGCCAAGGTGGCGGCGACCGATCCGCTTACGGGAGCGCCGGCGACGGTTCTCTGGGTCAAGGGCTCCGGCGGCGACATCGGGTCGATGAAGCTCGATGGCTTCGCGACGCTCTATCTCGACAAGCTTCTCGGCCTCAAGTCGCGCTATCGCGGCATCGCGCACGAGGACGAGATGGTCGCGCTGTTTGACCATTGCACCTTCAACCTCAACCCGCGCGCGACCTCGATCGACACGCCGCTGCACGGCTTCGTCCCTCACGCGCATGTCGACCATGTTCATGCCGACGCGGTCATCGCGATTGCGGCGAGCGAGAACGCCGAGGCGCTGACGCGCGAGATCTATCGCGGGGAGCTTGGTTTCCTGCCCTGGCAGCGGCCGGGTTTCGACCTCGGGCTCAAGCTCGGCTCGATGGCCGAAGCCAATCCAAAGATGCGGGGCGTCGTCCTCGGTGGGCACGGCCTATTCACCTGGGGCCCGACCGCCAAGGCCTGCTACCAGACCACGCTCGAGATGATCAACAAGGCTGCCCGCTGGCTCGGCGAGAATGGGCGCGGCGAGGCCTTTGGCGGTTCGCGCGTCGAGGCTCTCCCGCGTATGGAGCGGCGCGACGTCGCCGCGAAGCTCCTGCCGGCCATTCGCAAGCTCATTTCCGCCGGCGACCGCAAGGTCGGACATTTCACCGACGCCCCGGCGGTCATGGAGTTCGTCAATTCGCGCGAACTCAAGCCGCTCGCGGCGCTCGGGACCTCCTGCCCCGACCATTTCCTGCGCACCAAGATCCGGCCCCTCGTGCTCGGGTTCGATCCGGCTTCGCGCAATCTCGACGTCGTGGTCGGCTCGCTTGAGGGGACGCTCGCCGACTATCGCGCCGACTACGCGGCCTACTACAAGCGATGCAAGCACCCCGATTCCCCGGCGATGCGCGATCCGAACCCGGTGATCTATCTCGTCCCGGGCGTCGGCATGCTGTCGTTCGCGAAGGACAAATCGACCGCGCGCATCGCCGCGGAATTCTATCTCAACGCGATCAACGTGATGCGTGGCGCTTCGGCGGTCAGCCGCTATGTCGGGCTCGCCGAGCAGGAGGCGTTCAACATCGAATATTGGCGCCTCGAGGAAGCGAAGCTCCAGCGCATGCCCAAGCCCAAGTCCCTCGCCGGCCAAGTGGCGCTCGTGACCGGCGGCGCGGGGGGCATCGGACAGGCGATCGCGGCCCGCCTCACGGCCGAGGGCGCCTGCGTTGTGCTCGCCGACATCGACGCGCAGAGCCTTGAGGCGACGGTAGGCGAGTTCGGCAAACGGTTCGGCAAGGACGTAGTCCACGGCGTTCATGTGGACGTGACCAGCGAATCCGCGACCGACGCCGCGTTCCGCGAAGCCGTTCTCGCCTATGGCGGCGTCGACATCGTCGTCGCCAATGCTGGCATCGCCTCCGCAGCCGCGTTCGAGGACACTTCCCTCGAGCTTTGGGACCGCAACATTTCGATCCTCGCGACCGGTTATTTTCTCTCGGCGCGCGCCGGCTACCGGATCATGAAGGATCAGGGGCTCGGCGGCAGTATCGTTTTCATCGCCTCGAAGAACGCGCTTGCGGCCTCCGCCGGCGCCTCGGCCTATTGCGCCGCTAAGGCGGCGGAGGTTCATCTCGCGCGCTGCCTTGCGCTCGAAGGCGCGCCCTACGGCATCCGCGCCAATACCGTGAATCCCGACGCGGTTCTGCGCGGCTCGAAGATCTGGCAGGGGGAGTGGCGGGCGCAGCGCGCCGCGTCGAACAAGGTTGCCGAGTCCGATCTGGAGGAGGTTTACCGCCAGCGTTCGCTGCTCAAACGCTCTGTCTTCCCCGAGGACATCGCCGAGGCGGTCTACTACTTCGCGTCCGATCTCTCGGCGAAAAGCACCGGCAACATCCTCAACGTCGACGCCGGAAACGCCGTCAGCTTCACCCGCTGACGAGGCGAAAGGGAGGGAGCGGCAATGGCTTATCGAATCCCAGCGTCCCTGATCGAGGAGGAGAACAAGACCCTGGCCGCCGGGCAGGCCGAGGACTACGCGGCGCTTGGCCAGCGCTTTGAGCGCGCTCGCGTCGATATCGAGGCGATCACGCGCAAGGTAGCGACGTTCGCCGTAGCCGTGCCGACCTGGGGCGTGGGCACAGGCGGGACGCGCTTCGCCCGCTTTCCGGGGCCCGGCGAACCGCGCGGCATTGTCGACAAGCTCGAGGACTGCGCGACGATCCATCAGCTCACGCGTGCGACGCCGACCTGCTCGCCGCATTTCCCCTGGGACAAGGTCGACGACTACAAGGAGCTTGCCGAACGCGCCGCGGCGCTCGGCGTCGGCTTCGACGCCGTCAACTCGAACACCTTTCAGGATGCGCCGGATCAGAAGCTCTCGTACAAGTTCGGTTCGCTCAGCCACAGCGAGAAGGCCGTGCGCGGTCAGGCGGTCGCTCACAATGTCGAATGCATTGAAATCGGCCAGAAACTGGGGTCAAAGGCGCTGACGGTGTGGATCGCCGACGGTTCGAATTTTCCCGGGCAATCGAACCTCAATCGCGCGTTCGACTGGTACCTCGAATCAATGGGTGAGATTTACGCGCGCCTGCCCGGCGGCTGGCGCGTGTTCCTCGAGCACAAGCTTTACGAGCCCGCGTTCTATTCGACGGTGATCTCAGACTGGGGAACCAGCCTCATGGCGGCGCAGGCGCTGGGGCCCAAGGCCCATTGCCTGGTCGACCTCGGACACCATGCGCCGAACGTCAACATCGAGCAGATCGTGTCCCGGCTCATCCGCGCCGGCCGGCTGGCCGGGTTCCACTTCAACGATTCCAAATATGGCGACGACGACCTCGACGCCGGATCGATCGATCCGTTCCGCCTGTTCCTCGTCTTCAACGAACTTGTCGATGCGAGCGCGCGGGGCGCGGCGGGCTTTGATCCCGCCTATATGCTCGACCAGTCGCACAACGTCACCGATCCGATCGAGAGCCTAATGGCGTCGGCGATGGAGACGCAGCGCGCTTATGCGCAAGCGCTTGTCGTCGACCGCGAAGCGCTTGCCGGCGCGCAAGGCGCGAACGACGTCATGCTCGCCCACCGCATTCTGAAGGCCGGCTTCGTCACCGACGTCTCGCCGATCCTGGCCGAGGCGCGGTTGCGCAATGGCGGCGCGATCGACCCGATCGCCGTGTATCGGGCTTCGAACTATCGCAAGGTCAAGGCGAAGGAGCGGCCGGCGGTCGCGGGTTCATCGTCGGGCATCGTTTGAGGGCGGCGCCGCGAAGTCTTTCCAAACCAATCCCAAACTGAGCCAAATCCGGCCAAGCCTAGCCAAATCCAGCAAAGGAAATCCAACGAATACGGTTTGATTTCCTTGATTCTGCTTGTCCGAATCGAGCCTTTTCAATGAGTTGCGCTGACCCCCTAGCCATTTTTTCTTTCTCGGCCGAAAGGCCGATCAAATTCATGTTGGCGGCGTACAATACGCGCCGACCTTCGGCGACTCCACATCTTGCTGACAATCGATCCCCGTAGGGATGGCGAAACGCACCATAGCACGAATAATGATTTTCCGAAAGAGATTGTCGAAAAAACTGCGCGACCCCTCGCGCAGCGTTGGGATCCGATCGACGAACCGGCGCGCCGCGCCGCGGGCGGGCGGCGCGGCTTCGGCTGACGAGGCGGGCCTATTCCGCCGGCGTCGCCGACACCGCCTCAACGGGGATGGTCGCCGGTTCGACTTCGCGGCGAAAGCGCCGCCAGGCCATGCGAATGTCGCGGAACAATTGGACCCAGCCATTCGGGGCGCGGAAGTGCGACGCAAACTCGCGGTTGGTCTCCAGCGGGACCCAGTAGGCATGGCGCCAGGTCTTGAACATCGTATGGAGTTCGTCGGCCTGCTCGGGCCTGACCGACAGCGCGGCGCAGCCGCAAAGCGCGTCGATCGTCACCCGCCCGCCGCGGTCGAAGTGGAAGCGATGGCGGCTTGGCACATGGTTCAGCCAGCCATGAGAAAATTCGAAATCGGACGGCTGGAAGCGAAGCGCGCTGATCATGGGCCCGACGTCGAGATAGCGAACCGAGTGCCCGGAAGCGAGTCTATATTCGAAGTTTGGCATCATAGTCTCCTAACCTAGGAGCCCCGACTCAGCCCTCAACGTTGTGGCGCGTCGCCGTGTTCCGCGCGACGCGCCGGCATCGACGCTTTTTTGCGGGCGCGAGCCTCGCCAAATGCGAATGCATTTGCGGCGACGGCGCGCCACTTGCGCTGGCGCTTAGTCTAACGCTTTTTGCGACGTCGCCGCAATCGATTCCATCGCGCCCAAATCGTCCGCGAAGAGAGCCGTGCCTGTTCTCCCTCGTCACGCTGGGGGAAGATTCACGCGAGGCTTGAAAACGGCCGATGCCTGACTAAAGTCAGAGAAATGGATGAGAGCCAGATCAGGCAGATTCGCCGCTTCAACCGTCTGGTCACCCGGCGCGTCGGCGCGCTCGAGATGAACTACCTGCGCCGAGGCCGGCCGCTCGCGGAGGCGCGGCTCCTGTTCGAGATCGGCGGCGACGGCGCCGATCTCCGCACGCTCCGCGCGAGGCTCGGCCTCGATTCGGGTTATCTCAGCCGGCTGGTGCAGTCCTTGAAGGCGCAGGGCTTGATCGCGGTCACGAAGGGCGGCGCGGACGGCCGCCGGCGCCGGGCGACCCTCACCCGCAAGGGAAATGCGGAGCGCGCGGCTTATGACCGCCTCTCGGACCGGCTGGCGGCATCGATGCTCGAGGCCCTCGACGAGGCCGAACGCGGGCGCCTGACGACGGCGATGGGAGAGGTCGAGCGGCTGATCCGCGCGGCCTCGGTCGAGGTCGTGGCGGAAGCTCCGAACAGCGCCGACGCGCGACGGTGCCTCGGCGCCTACTTTGGCGAGCTCGCGGCTCGCTTCGAGGGCGGGTTCGACGTCGCCAGGCACGATTCCGCCGGCGCCGACGACATGGCCCCGCCATCGGGGCTGTTCGTGATCGCAAGGCTCGATGGCGATCCGGCCGGCTGCGGCGGCCTGAAGCGCTCGGACAAGACGACCGGAGAGATCAAGCGGGTCTGGACCGCGCCCTCCGCCCGCGGCATCGGCGTCGCCCGCCGGGTGCTCCGAACGCTCGAAGCGGCGGCGCGCGAGATGGGCCTGAGCACGCTTCGCCTCGACACCAACCGGGCGCTAACCGAGGCCCATGCGCTCTACCGGAAAGAAGGGTTCAGGGAAATAGCGCGCTTCAACGACAACCCTTACGCCGATCACTGGTTCGAAAAGCGGCTATAAGCACAGCAACGAATCGTGTCCCTGGGATCGTCGTAGTGTGCTCCGAGAAACGTTCTGCTCGCGCCGGCCCTCGGGCTCCGGTCCGGCTCGACTTGGACAGAATTCGATCGGCTGTTTCCCGCATCGCGCCAGTCTTTCGAAACACGCCTCAATACGTTTGCCCACCCCTTGGCGAGGCGCTTGGCTGCGAACTCATTTTGAAGCTTGAAACCGCCAATCCCATACGCTGTTTCAAGGGTCGTGGGACGGAGACGGTCATGGCGCGTCTGGCCGACTCGGGCGCCAAGGCGGCGGTCTGCGCGAGCGCCGGCAATCTCGGACAGGCTTTGGCCTATAGCGGACGAAGCCGAGGGATTTCGACAACCGTCGTTGCCGGCAGCGGCGCGAATCCATACAAGCTGGAAAGAATCCGCGCGCTGGGAGCGACGGTGCGAATCGTCGATGGGGACATCGAGGCGGCTCGCCGTCTGGCTCGGCAGATCGCAGACAGCGAAGGCGCATTTCTGGTCGAAGACAGTGAGAACATCGACACCTGCGAAGGAGCTGGCACCATCGGGCTCGAGCTCCTTGAAGGCGTGGGGCCTATCGACGCTGTGCTCGTCGCGCTCGGAGGCGGCGCGTTGGCCACCGGCGTAGGATATGTCTTCAAGCGCCTCGCTCCACGGGTCGAAATCGTGGGAGTGCAGCCTAGGGGAGCGCCAGCGATGGCATTGTCATGGCGGGCAGGGTCCATCGTCGAGACGGACCGCACCGATACAATCGCGGACGGCGTTGCAGGGCGCTTTCCAATCCCCGCTGTTCTCGACGACCTGCTGGTCGTAGCTGATCACGTCGCGCTGGTCGAGGAAGACAGCATCATTGCCGGAATGCGAATACTTTATCGCCGCGCCGGACTTATCGTAGAGCCGTCAGCCGCGCTGGGCGTTGCGGCGATCCTGGAGGATCCGTCCCGCTATTCGGGCAAGCGGGTCGCAACAATCATCTGCGGGGGCAACGTGATCCCGGCGGACTTTGAGCGATGGGTTACCGAGGGCGTCAGCCGCGCCAGCACGGCTTGTTGATTTCCGTCCAGCGCTCGGCGGAGGTGACGCCGATGTCGTGGAGTTCGCCGTCTGACATCCGAGCGAGCTCGTCGCGCTCCCGCGCCCGCCGGCGCCACGACTGCAGTTCGCTTCGCCAATGGACGAGCCGCGGCGGCGACATTTCGAACGCGAAATGCGGCAATGCGATGCGCATGAAAGCCTCCTGATGGGACTTTGACGAGACGTTCGTAGGGTCGGCCGCGGTCGCCCGTCAAACGACTTCTCGGCATCAATCGCATGCGCATTTGGAATGCGATGGCGCGGCCGCGCGAGGAATTGCTCTGTCCGGAAAGCTGCGATCCAGTTTGACAAGGGGTAGCGGGGTGGGAGAAGGTAAGGTTCGATCGCATGAGGCAGGTACATGCGAAGCTTTCCCGTTCGGCTGCCGTCGCTCGATCTCGTTCGCGGTTTTGTCGCCGTGGGGCGGCGCATGAGCATTACGCTCGCCGCGCAGGATCTTTTCCTCACCCAATCCGCTGTCAGCCGCCAGATCATCGCCCTCGAGGAGGCGCTCGACGTTCAATTGCTCAACCGCGGCTATCGTTCGCTCAGCTTCACCGCGGAAGGCGAACGCTTCTTCCGGGTCGCGGACAGCGCCCTTCAACAGCTTCAGGATGGCGTCAATGCGCTCGCCGCCGGGCGCGACCGCCAGCCGGTGACGATCACCGCGACCATCGGCGTCACGGGCTTGTGGATCATGCCGCGTCTCGGTGGATTCCAGCAGCGCCATCCGGAGATCGACGTGCGGGTGGCGGCGAACAACAAAGTGGTCGATCTAAGAACCGGAGGCGCCGATGTCGCGATCCGCTATTGCCCCGCCTCGAGCGCGCCGCCGGGATCGCAGCGCCTGTTCGGCGAAGCGGTCGCGCCCGTCGCCCATCCCGGGCTCGGCGTGAGCCGCCTCGACCCGGAGTTGATCGCCGCCCACGTGCTCATCGAATACGACGATTCGAATCGCCCGTGGCTGCAATGGGCCGACCGGCTCCTCTCCATGGGCCTCAGCGCCGTCCGGCCCAGGGGCGTCCTGCGCTACAACCAATATGACCAGGCGATCCGGGCGGCGCTCGAGGGCCAGGGGATTGCGCTCGGACGCCTCGCCCTGATCGAGCCGTTGCTGTCGCAAGGCCGGCTGGTCGCGGTCGGGGGCGCGGGCGCGGACCAGGCGCACGGATACGCCTATTGGCTGGTCCAGGCGGACGCGGCGCCGCGCGGCGACGTCCAGTTGGTGATCGACTGGATCAAGGCGGAAGCGAAAAGCGTCGATTCGCGGCTTGAGGATGAGTTGAGCGCTCTTCAGGGAACCGAATCGAAGCAGAGATGACTTTCGGTCGGTTCTGCTAGGCGTCGTCGCTACTGGCTCTCGCTTTTCGCCGCGCGCTCGTAAGTGCGGACGGCCGAGGTGACGGCGAGCGCGGCGGCGGCCAGCCGGCCGGGCGGGGCGTCGGAGGCGGCTGCGTCGGATTGTCCGGCGAGGAGGGCCTGAACGCGCTCGCGGATCGCCGGGTCGGGCGGCGGCGCGCCGGTCTGGACCGCGAGACGGGCCGCCGAAAGCTCGGCCACCAGGCTATAGGCGGCGATCAGCAGGTTCGCCATCTCGTCGAGACCCCTGCGGGCCGCCATCGGCTCGATGCTCATTCGCCCAGCCGAATCGGACAGCGCGGCGATCGCCTCGATCACGTTCTTGCGCGCCAGCCGGTAGTCATGAGCGCTGACGTCCGTTCTGAGCGCGGCGCCGGCGAAGGCGGAAAGCTGGGCCTGGAGGCGGCTCGCAAGCCCCGGCGCCTCCGAAGATTCCCAGCGTGGCCAAAGATAGTTGAAGAGATGCGCGATCGCCGCGCCGATCAGCGTGTCGGCAAGCCTGACCAGGATCGGCGCCGAGACCCACGGCTGGACCAGGTGCAGCGACACGAGCGCGGTCACCGAAGCGCCGGACGAAGAAAGGCGGTAGTTGAGCCGCGCAAAGCTGTGGGTCACGGCGACAGCGAGGCCCTGGACGGCGACCAGGGCGCCGGCCGGGAAGTATGCGACGGAGCCCGCCGCAACCACGCAGCCGATCAGCGTGCCGATGACGCGGTCGTCGCGCCGCTGCTTGGTGAGCCCGTGGCCCGCCCGCATCACCACCGCGATGGTGAGCAGGACCCAGTTGCCGTGCCGCTCGTCGCCGAGCGATTGCGCGACCACAGCGCCGGCCATCATCGCCAGCGCCAGGCGGACGGCGAACCTGAGCACCGGCGATTCGAGGCTGAGCTGCGGCGCAAGGACGCTCGGCGCATACCGCCGTTTCGGGATGAACGCGGCGAGGTTGACATCGCCGATCGCGGCCCGAGCCGTCGCGTCGTACGACAAGGCCTGCTCCAGGCGCCGGACGTGGCTGAGCGACAGGACGAGTCGCCAGGCGGTCGCGTCGAGGGCCGCGCGCGCTTTCGGGTCCATCGCCTCGCCCTCGACCCGCGCCGCCTCGCGCTTGAGCGCCTCGATGGCGAGCTGATGGTCAGGCGGCAGAATCGGGTGGCCGGTGGTCAGGAGCTCCAGGCTCAAGTGCTCGAGATCGAGCGAGCCGACCCGCAGCGCGTCGCCGATTCGCGCCAGCGCCGTCGCGGCCGCCGGCGTCTTCCGGAGAAGCTCGACGTCGCATTGGGCGGCGACCAGCGCATCGAGCGCGTCGAGCAGGATGCCGATCGACGCTGCGAGCCGCATGCGCTCGCCCTTTTCTCCCGGCCGGTCGAGCAGGACCGCGCGCGCCGACTGCAATTGCTCCGACAGCGCCGACTGCTCGCGGATCGTCGCGCCGTAGGCCGCCGTTAGTTCCTGGTCCGGATCAAAAATGCCCGCGACGGCGCGCATGTAGAGCGAGAATTCGCGGATCGATTCGCTCGTGACCAGCCGGCGGGCGCTGGCGTCGGTAAAGACCGTCGCCATTAGCGCAAACGCGATATAGGCGACGCCCCCGCAGGCGAACAGCGTCTCAATGCGGACGGCGGCCGGGAAGGTCTCGGGCGGGAACCCGAGAATGAAGACCATCGGGATGACCGCCTGCATGCCTACCGCCACCGCCCATCGGCCGAGCCCGGTGACGAGACCGCCGACAAAGCTGACGACGCCGATCATGATCAGGGCGGCGACCGGCCACGGCAGCGCGAGCTGGATCGCCACGGTCGAGAGCAGCGCGAGCGCGAAGCCGAAGCCCAGCGTCTTCGCCTTTTCGCGCCACGGCGCCGGCAGGTCGGAGATGCTGGCCGATATGGCGCCGAGCGTCGCCGGCTGGCCGGCGGCGAAGCCGAAAATCGCCGAGGCGACAAGAGCGACCGCGACCACCCCCAGGCCGACGCTCACGCCATTGACGATGTGCTGGCCGACGAAGAGCCGCAGCAGATTGGGTGGGCGCGGCCAGCGAGGCATGAGGCCCGGAAAAGTCCTAGGCGGCCGTCGCCTTCTGTTTCAACGATTCGACCGCGCGCGCCGCGATCGTATTGAGGCCGGCATGGCCTTCATCGGCGAAGGCGATGATCTCGCGAATCATCTTCGGCGTCCAGTAGAGGGTGAGATGCGAGGCTGCGCCCGCGACCGCTTCCCGCTCGGGCATGGCGGCGTAGAAATCCGCGATCTGATTGGCCATGCGCACGAGTTTGTCGATCTTGCCGCTCGTCACGCCGCCAATCCCCCGCTTGCCTCGTCCGTGCCGCCGTCGAAGGACAGCGCCTGGTCGCCGCGGGCGACCGCGATCAGGCGAACGCCGAACCGCCGCGCCCGCTCCAGCGCAAGCGACGTCGGGGCCGAAACCGACACCAGGGTCCCCGCCCCGAAGATGGCCGCCTTGGCGACCATCTCGAACGAACAGCGGCTTGTGATGACGAAGAAGCCGCTGTCCGGCGCAGCGCGGGCCCGCGCCAGCGCACCGATCGCCTTGTCGAGCGCATTGTGCCGTCCGACGTCCTCGCGCGACAACAGAATCCTGCCGTCCCGCCCGCACCACGCCGCGGCATGGACGGCGCGGGTCGCGCGATTGAGGGGCTGGCGGGCCTCGAGTTCGCCAATCGCAGCGCGGATGGCCGCCGGCTCGATCGGAGCCGGCCGATCGAGCGGCGGCCGGGGCGAAGGCATCTGGGAAAAATCCTCGATGCCGCACAGGCCGCAGCCGGTGCGGCCGCTCATCGCCCGGGCGCGCGCCATATGGGCCTGCAGTCGCTCGCTGGTCAGCGCGATCTTGAGCTTCCAGCCGTCCTCGACGGCCTCAACCTCAATTCCCCGGATGTCGGCGACGCTCTCGGCGATCTGCTCGGTCAGGACAAAACCCGCGGCGAAATCCTCAAGATCCTGCGGGGTCGCCATCATGACGGCGAAGGGGGCGCCGCCGAGAACGATCTGGACCGGAGCTTCGACGGCGATGGCGCGCGTGAACTCCTTTCCGCCAACGCCGCTGTCGTAGGAAAAGACGCGGACCGGAACGTCGATCGAGCCCGCGCCCTCACTCGGCCGCATCGGCGGGCGCCTTATGGATGCGGCGAAGCGAGACCGCCTCCTCGTGGTCAAGCAATTGCCAATCGGAGAGACGGTTGGTGCGCCGAACCTGCACCGCCGTCACCTTATATTCCGGACAATTGGTCGCCCAGTCGGAGAAGTCGGAAGTGACGACGTTGGCGCAAGTGACTGCATGGTGAAAGGTCGTATAGACCACGCCGGGCTGCATGCGGTCGCTGATCCTGGCGTGGAGCGCGATCTCGCCGCTTCGGCTCTGCAACGAGACAAGCTCGCCGTCGCGAATCCCGCGATGCTCCGCGTCGAACGGATGGATTTCGAGCAGATCCTCGCCGTGCCAGACACTGCTCGCGGTCCGGCGCGTCTGGGCGCCCACGTTATACTGCGACAGAATGCGGCCCGTCGTCAGCAGGAGCGGGAATCGCGGTCCGGCGCGCTCGTCGGTCGCTACATATTCGGTCAGCATGAACTGGCCCTTGCCGCGCACGAAGCGATCGACATGCATGACTGGCGTGCCGGTCGGCGCCGCGTCGTTGCACGGCCATTGGATGGAGCCGAGTTCGTCCAGGCGAGCGTAGGAGACGCCCTTGAAGGTCGGCGTCGTCGCGGCGACCTCGTCCATGATCTCGCTCGGATGATTGTAGTGCATCGCAACGCCAAGGGCATTGGCGAGCGCCATCGTCGTTTCCCAATCGGCCATTCCGGCAAGCGGAGGAATTGCCCGGCGGACGCGGCTGATCCGGCGTTCGGCGTTGGTGAACGTGCCGTCCTTTTCCAGGAACGACGCGCCCGGCAAAAACACATGTGCATAGCGGGCTGTTTCATTGAGGAAGAGATCCTGCACGACGACGCATTCCATCGCCTTCAGGCCCGCTGTGATATGGCTGGTATCGGGGTCGGACTGCGCGATATCCTCTCCCTGGACATAGAGACCCTTGAACGCCCCATCGACGGCTTCGTCCATCATGTTCGGGATTCGAAGGCCGGGCTCCTTGGTTAGCGGCACACCCCACAATCGCTCGAATGTCTCGCGGGCGTCGTCGTTCGAAACGTGGCGGTAGCCGGAGAACTCGTGCGGGAACGAGCCCATGTCGCATGAGCCCTGCACATTGTTCTGACCGCGCAGCGGATTGACGCCGACGCCCTCGCGCCCGATGTTGCCCGTCGCCATGGCGAGATTGGCGATCGCCATCACGGTCGTCGAACCCTGGCTGTGTTCGGTGACGCCGAGGCCGTAATAGATCGCCCCATTGCCGCCTGTCGCGTAGAGGCGCGCGGCCGCTCGCACTTCCTGCGCATCGACGCCGGTGGCGTCAGCTGTCGCCTCCGGCGAATGACGATCCTCGGCGACAAAGCGCGCCCAGGACTCGAAATTGCCGAGGTCGCAACGATCGCCAACAAAAGCCTGATTGACGAGGCCCTCGGTGACGATGACATGCGCCATCGCGGTCAGGATCGCGACATTGGTTCCAGGCTTGAGCGCGAGATGATGATCGGCTTTGACATGCGCGCTCCTGACCAGATCGATGCGTCGCGGGTCGATGACGATGAGGCGGGCGCCGGCGCGCAGCCGCTTCTTCAGACGCGAGGCGAAGACAGGATGGGCGTCGGTCGGATTGGCGCCGATGACCACCACGACGTCCGACTCTTCGACCGACTTGAAATCCTGCGTGCCCGCGGACGTGCCGTAGGTCTTCGAAAGACCGAAGCCTGTCGGCGAATGGCAGACGCGGGCGCAAGTGTCGATATTGTTGTTGCCGAAGCCGGCGCGCACCATTTTCTGAACCAGAAAGACCTCTTCGTTGGTGCAGCGCGACGAGGAAATCGCGCCGACCGAGTCACGGCCGTATTCCTCCTGGATGCGCTTGAACTCGCTCGCCGCGTAGGCGATCGCTTCTTCCCATGAGACTTCCCGCCAATGATCCTCGATCCGTTTCCGGATCATTGGCTTCACGATGCGGTCCTCGTGGGTGGCATAACCGTAGGAGAAGCGGCCCTTGATGCACGAATGGCCTTCGTTGGCCTTGCCGGCTTTGTAGGGGACCATCCTCAAGACTTCGTCGCCCTTGAGCTCCGCCTTGAAGGAGCAGCCGACGCCGCAATAGGCGCAGGTCGTCACCACCGAGCGCTCCGGCGTTCCGTGTTCGATGACCGGCTTCTCGTTGAGGGTCGCAGTGGGGCAAGCCTGCACGCAGGCTCCGCAGGAGACGCATTCGGACGTCAGGAAATCGACGCCCCCAGTCGCAACTTTCGAACCGAGGCCCCGTCCGAGGATGGTCAGCGCGAAGGTGCCCTGGACCTCCTCGCAGGCGCGCACGCAGCGCGAGCAGACGATGCACTTCGACGATTCGAAGGAGAAGTAGGGATTGGAGGCGTCGATCGGCCCCTGCATGTGCTTGGCGCCGTCGTAGCCGTAGCGCACATCGCGCAAGCCGACGATCCCGGCCTGCGTCTGCAACTCGCAGTCGCCGTTGGCGCTGCAGGTGAGGCAGTCGAGCGGATGGTCGGAAATGTAAAGCTCCATCACCCCGCGCCGCAGCCGCTCGAGCCGCGGCGTCTTCGTGCGGACGATCATGCCCTGCTCGGCCGGAGTCGAGCACGAGGCCGGAGTCCCCTTCCGACCCTCGATCTCGACGAGGCACAGGCGGCACGAGCCGAAGGCCTCGAGATTGTCGGTCGCGCACAGTTTGGGGATCGGATTGTCGATCAGGGCGGCGGCGGCCATCACCGACGTCCCCGGAGGGACGCTGACCTTGCGCCCATCGATCGTAAGCGTGACGCTCGGCTCGCCGGTGCGGATCGGCGTGCCGGTATCCAGTTCCTGCAACAGCGCCATACTTGGTCTCCTATTCCGCCGCCGCGCGCGCCGGCGCCCTGGCGAAATCCTCGCTGAAATGATCGAGCGCGCTGACAACGGGTAGTGGGGTCAGCCCCCCGAGCGCGCAAAGCGAGCCGTCGGTCATCACTTCGCAAAGATCGCGCAGAAGCTGGACGTTCCGCTCGCGGTCATGGCCGGCGATGATCTTGTCGACCGTCTCCACGCCGCGCGTCGAGCCGATCCGGCACGGCGTGCACTTGCCACAGCTCTCCTTGGCGCAGAAATCGAAGGCGAAGCGGGCCTGGCGCGCCATATCGACGCTGTCGTCGAAGACCACGATCCCGCCATGGCCCAGCATGCCCTTAGCGGCCGCCATCGACTCGTAGTCGAGCGGCGTGTCGAGAAGCGAAGCGGGAAAATAGGCGCCGAGCGGTCCGCCGACCTGAACCGCACGGATCGGCCGGCCGGTGCGCGTGCCGCCGCCGAAGCCTTCGATGAGATCGCGCAAGGTGGCGCCGAAGGCGAGTTCGACGAGCCCGCCATGGCGGACGTTGCCGGCAAGCTGGAACGGCTGCGATCCCAGCGACCGGCCGGCGCCGTATTCCGCATAGGCCTTGGCCCCGTGCTCGAGGATCCACGGCGCAGAAGCGAAGCTCAATACGTTGTTGACGACGGTCGGCTTGCCGAACAGGCCCACGATCGCCGGCAACGGCGGCTTGACGCGAATCTGGCCCCGCTTTCCCTCCAGGCTTTCCAGGAGCGACGTCTCCTCGCCGCAGATATAGGCGCCAGCGCCCAGCCTCGCCTCGAGATCGAAGGCGCGGCCGGAGCCGAGCACGCTCGGGCCGAGAAGTCCCGCCGCCCGCGCCCGCTCGATCGCACGCGAAAAGACCGCGAAGGCATGCGGATATTCGGAGCGGATGTAGACATAGCCCCTCGACGCGCCGACCGAGAGCGCGGCGATGGCCATGCCCTCGATCAAGAGGAACGGGTCACCCTCCATCAGCATCCGGTCGGCGAAGGTGCCGCTATCGCCCTCGTCGGCGTTGCAGACGACGTATTTTTGCTCGGCGTCGATCCCGGCCGTCGTTCGCCATTTGACGCCCGTGGGAAAGCCCGCGCCGCCGCGCCCGCGCAGTCCCGAGGCCAGAATCTCCTCGATCGTCGCTTTGGCGCCGAGGCTCAACGCGCGCTCGAGGCCGCGAAGCCCCCCATGACGCCGGAAATCGTCGATCGACAACGGATCGGTGAGCCCGCAGCGGGCGAAAATTAGCCGCTGCTGGCGCGCGAGATAGGGGATGTCATCGACGCGCCCGAGCGCCTTGGGATGAGAGCCGCCGCTGAGGAAGCCGGACTCGAACAGCTGCACGACCTCGTCCGGCGCCACGGGTCCATAACCAACGCGGCCGGCGGCGGTTTCGACCTCGATCAGCGGCTCGAGCCAAAAGAGGCCGCGCGATCCGGTGCGCACAATCGTAATGTCGACGCCGCGGCGGCGTGCCTCGTCGAAGATCGCGCCCGCGACGGCGTCCGCGCCGACCGACAGTGCCGAAGAATCGGCGGGGACGAAGACGCGCGCGCTCATTGCGACTTCCGCCCGGCGCCGGCGACAATCGCGTCGAGGCGATCGCGGTCGAGACGGCCGACCGGTTCACCGTCGAGGAGCGCGGCGGGAGAGAGAGCGCAGTTGCCGAGGCAGTAGATCGATTCGACGTGAATCCCCGAACCTTCGTCCGCGCCGTCGACCGTGAGGCCGTGGCGGACGGCGAGGTGGGACACGAGATCTTCGCATCCCATGGCCTGACAGGATTCGGCGCGGCAAAGCTTCAGGACCCGGCCATCGACCGGCGAACGGCGGAAATCGTGGTAGAAGCTGACGACGCCGAGCGTTTCGGCCCTCGAGATGTTGAGCGCGTCCGCGATCAGCGGGATGGCGGCGTCGTCGATATACCCGAATTGCTCCAGCAAATCATGCAGGATCGGCAGGGTCGCGCCCGGCAGCGTCCGCTTGCGGTCGATAAGCGCTTGGGCCAGATCAACATCAAAAGCCGCTCGGCCAGACAAGATATTCCTCCCGAACTCGATCAAATCATGCGCCCGGGCAAAGCTAGGTTCAAATTAAACGTTTGGAAGGGCCGATAGGCAACCTCTATCGAGCTGCTTTGCCTTCATCGGCTCCAAACCGCTCCGGCGGCTGGATCAGCGCCGCGACGTCGACGGGCAATTTCATCGCAAACAGGTTGCGCGCGAGCGGCGAGGGCGGCTCCCGGTCGCTCATAACGAGGCCGATGGTGCGTTGCGTGACCGGCTCGACGAGTTCGATGGCCTGCGTGCCTGACGGCACGCCGAAGAAACGCAACAGCTGGCGGGGCACAATCGCCGACCATTGGCCGGCGCTGACGTGGGACACAAGGTTGAAGATTGAGTTGGTCTCCACCGCCGGGACCGGCTTCGCCCCGACCGACCGGAATACGCCGTCGATGATGCGCCGGTTCTGCATGTCGGGGGTCAGCAGGCACAGAGGCGCCTCGGCGGCTTCGCGCCAGGCGACCTGCGACCGGCCCGCGAGCGGGCCGGTCCGCCGGAGTGAGGAAGAGATATTCCTCGACGCAAATCGGCCTCGTTTTGACGTGGCCGATCGGTTCGGCGTCCAGATAGGTGAGGCCGGCATCGAGTTCGAAATCCTCGATCCCGCGATCGATTTCCTGACTGTTCATGGAAAAGACGGCGACCGTAACGCCAGGAAAACGCTGGTAGAATGGACCGGTGAGCTGAGAAACGATCGGCAGCGCGGTCGGAATCGCCCCGATCCGGAGGCGGCCGGTGAGGCCCTTGTCGATCTCGTGGAGTTCGTGGCGCAAATTCTCGATTTCGGCGAGAACCCGATGGGCGTGATCAAGGGCCACCTGTCCCTGGGGCGTCAGGCCGACATAGCGATGGCCGCGCTCGACGATCGGCGCCCCGAGATCGTCTTCGAGCAGCCGGATCGCCGCCGATAGGGTCGGCTGCGACACATGGCAGGCCTCCGCGGCGCGGCCGAAATGCTTCTCGCGCGCCAGCGCTGCGAGATATTCAAGTTGACGGAACACCATGGCGGCTTATCCAGATCCTTTTCGTGGCGCCAGGCAAAGCCAAGGTCAATAGCGAGCTTCTATCGGCTTCCCCTCCGCGAACGTCTGGAGATCGCCCAGTTTGAGGCCTATGTAAGCGCTCGATCGACGCCGAACGGAGGCCAGATGCCGGCAATCGAACCCGAAGACGCGCCGCGATCGCGGGCTTTCGCGCTTCGCGCCATCGCGACGCTGATGGCCATTGCCGTCCTCGGCGTCGCCGCATTCATAGTCATGAGCGGGTCTGAAAGGCCGCGCGCCGCCCTGATCGGCGGCGCCTTCTCGCTAAAGGCCGGCGACGGCAAGACGGTCAGCGACGAGACGCTTCGCGGCCGGCCGTTCCTGGTCTATTTCGGTTACACCCACTGCCCGGACGTCTGTCCAACCGAGCTCGCGCGCATCTCCGATGTTTTGAATCAGATGGGCGACAAGACCATTCCTGCCCTGTTTATCACCGTCGATCCGGAGCGCGACACGCCCAAGATCATGCAGGACTACGTCAGCAGCTTCAATCCGGCGATCATTGGGCTTTCCGGCAGCCCGCAGGCAATCGAGGCGGCGGAAAAGACCTTCAGGGTATTCGCCCGCAAGGGGCCGCCGCAGGCCGACGGCGACTATTCGATGGACCACAGCTCGATCGTCTATCTCATGGACAAGAACGGCGCGTTCGTCGAAGCGTTCAATGTCGAACGTCCGACCGAGGAAGCGGCGAAGGACCTGGAGCGGTATCTGTAGCGACCCTCAAGGCCTCCCTGCCCATTGCGCCGCGCTCCCTGAAGAAGGATAAAGCCGGCCGCGGCGCTCAAAGCGCCCAAAGCGAAGAGCCTGGAACGGATGGACAAGTTTACTACATTGACGGGAGTGGCCGCGCCGCTGGTGATCGACAACATCGACACCGACATGATCATTCCCAAGCAATATCTGAAGACGATCAAACGCACCGGACTCGGCGCTGGCCTGTTTGCGGAGATGCGCTATCGCGAGGACGGATCCGAGCACCCCGACTTCGTTCTCAACAAACCCGCCTATCGCAAGGCGTCGATCATCGTCGCGGGCCACAATTTCGGCTGCGGCTCCTCGCGCGAGCATGCCCCCTGGGCGCTGCTCGACTTCGGCATCCGCTGCATCATCGCGACCGACTTCGCCGACATCTTCTATAACAACTGCTTCAAGAACGGCATCCTGCCGATCAAGGTCTCGCGCGAAGACCACGCCAAGCTCGTGGACGACGCCGAACGCGGCGCCAACGCGACCCTGACCATCGACCTGCCCGCGCTGGAAATCCGCGGTCCCGACGGCGGCGTGGTCAAGTTCGAGCTCGACGAGTTCCGCAAGCAATGCCTGGTCGAAGGCCTCGACCACATCGGCCTGACGCTCGTCGAGGCCGACGCGATCGACGCGCACGAAAAGAAGTCCGCCGCCGCGCATCCGTGGCGCTGAGGTCGAGGCGGGACGCCGATCGACCTGCGCAGGCCCGCTCATGAGTTGAGCGCCCGCGGACCGCTCACGAACCGGCTGCCCCGCACGTAGAAGCGCAGCAGGTTGTCGGCTGCGCGGGTGATGCCGATCCGCTTGCTCGCTCCGATCTCTTTCGGGGCGTCGCCGTCCGAGCCGAGCCACAACGGACCCGTGCGGCAGAGGTCAAGTCCGTCCAGCCGGCGGTCGATTCGCAAGGCCTGGCAAAGCCGTCCCGGACCCCGCGCCAGATCCTGCAGGCGCTCGACGCGGCGATTCTGCTGCATGATCGCGACGCCGACGGTCGGCTCGATCGCCCTGATCAGAACGCCGGCGCCGACGCCTGAAGTCTCGCCCGAGACGTTCAGCATGAACGAGACGCCATAGGCGAGATAGACGTAGGCGTGGCCGCGCTCGAGGAACAGCGAGCGATTGCGCGGGGTCATGCCGCGGTAGGCGTGGCCCGCGGGATCGTCGATGACATACGCCTCGGTCTCGACGATGCGGCCGCCCGCGACCCCTTCGTCCAGCCTCCGCGTGAGCATTTTGCCGAGGAGAAATCGAGCGAGCTCGAGCGTATCGACGGGCATGTCCGCCCGGTCCAGCACGCGGACGCGCGCCTCGTGCGCCGATTTCATTCCATCCGCTCGACCAGATGCGCGCGGGAAGGTCCCGGCTCGAACGGGTCGGCAAAGTACTGCGTCTCGCGGGCGACCTTGCCGTCCAGGAACTCCATGACGCTCACCGCATAGGACGGGCGGCCGTCGTAAGCGAGAATGAACTCGGTGACCCAGAGGTCGCCCGCGCCGACGATTCGGCGCACCTTGAAGCGCTTGGCGTTCGGCTGCGCGAAGCGGGAGGCCTGGATATTGCGCCGGCCCCTGATGCGCTCGCCCGACTGCGGGTACTCGAGCACCGCGTCCTCCCGGTATATCTCGTGCTCGACGTCGAAATCATTCGCGTCCGAGGCGGCCCAGTGACGATCGAGCGCCTCTCGAATCTCACTCTCATTCATCCTGCTGCTCCCGTCTCCGGTCGTCGCGCGACCTGCGCTCCCGGAACGCTCCGGCCCGGCAAGCGGGCGGGCGCGAAAAGCGGCGAATTCCGCAAAACCCCGCCATAGACTAACATGCGCGTTCGCTGACCGAACGGCGAGTGCGCGCCTCGAATGAACGGCACAACGGTATTCTTAACCGCCATCGGCTACGTCTTCCTGCTGTTTCTCATCGCCTGGTGGGGCGACCGCGGGGGACGGCGTTTGGCTTCGGGCCGCTCGCGGGCGGTCGTCTACGCGCTCAGTCTCGCCGTCTATTGCACGTCCTGGACCTACTACGGGTCGGTCGGACTGGCTTCCGAGCACGGGCTCGATTTTCTGCCTATTTACATCGGGCCCATTCTTGTGATCGGCCTCGGAGCGCCGTTCATCGCCCGCATCGCCAATCTCGCCCAGGCGCAGAACGTCACCACGGTCGCCGATTTCGTGTCGGCGCGGTACGGAAAATCCCAGCCGGTCGCCGCAGTCGCCGCGCTGATCGCGCTCATCGGGTCGGCGCCCTATGTCGCGCTCCAGCTCAAGGCGGTCGCGCCGACCGTATTGATGGTCGTCGATTCGTTCGACCGCGGCGGGCTTCGGCCAGATACGCCCTCGACCTCGTTTTATCTTGCAGTGTCCCTGATTCTCGCGGCTTTCGCGATCGCGTTCGGCACCCGGCGCATCAACCCCAAGGAGCATCAGGACGGTCTCATTCTCGCTATCGCCGTCGAATCGATCGTCAAACTGGTCGCATTTCTCGCCGTCGGCGCCTTCGTCGTCTGGAAGCTCAACGGTGGGATCGTCGCTCTGACCGAGATTGCGCAGTCCAATCCCAAGATCGCCGCAGTCATCCAGACCCCTCCCGATCCCGCCGTGTGGGTGGTGACGACGCTCCTTTCGGCTTTCGCCATCGTGCTGTTGCCGCGCCAGTTCCATGTCGCGGTGGTCGAGAACCACAGCCAGCGCGGCATCCGCACCGCGGCCTGGCTGTTTCCGGCCTATCTCGTGCTGATCAATCTTTTTGTCGCGCCGCTCGCCATCGCCGGCCTCGCGGCTTTCCCGGACGGATCGATCAATCGCGATTTGACGGTTCTGGCGCTGCCGCTCAGCGCCGGCGCGCATGGGCTCGCGCTCTTGACGATGGTGGGCGGCCTCTCGGCGGCGACCGGAATGGTGGTGGTGGAAAGCGTCGCGCTCGCCATCACCATTTCCAACGATCTGGTGATGCCGCTCGTGCTCCGGCGCCGGGGGGCGCAGGGGCGCGCGGTCGAGGGCGACATCGGCGCGCTGGTGCTATGGGTACGCCGGGTCGCGATTGTTGGCGTCCTCGCGCTCGGCTTCGCTTACGAGCGCATGGCCGGCGAAGCGGGTCTGGTGTCGATCGGCCTCCTGTCGTTCGCGGCGGTGGCGCAGATCGCGCCGGCCTTTCTCGGCGGCCTCTTCTGGCGCCGCGGGACGGCGCGGGGCGCGATCGCCGGCATGACCGTGGGCGCGCTCACCTGGTTCTACCTTTTGCTGCTGCCTTCGATCCGGCCGGATACGGCGCTGTCGGGCTTTCTGGCGCACGGTCCGCTCGCGATCGCCTGGCTGAGCCCGGTCACGCTCGTCTCCTTCGCGCCCAACGCGCTGGTGGGGGGTGTGGTCCTGTCGCTCGCGGCGAATGTCGTAGCCTTCGTCGCCTTTTCGCTCACCCGCCAGCCGAGCGCGCTCGAACGCGCCCAGGCGAGCGCGTTCGCCGGCGTGGGCGACGGCGGCAAGCCGCAGGCGTTCCGCCTCTGGCGCTCCTCGACGACCGGAGGCGAACTCGAGGCGGCCGTCGCCCGCTATCTCGGGGCGGGGCGGGCGCGCCGCGCCTTCGGGACCTTCATGCGCGAGCGCGGTCTCGTTTACGACCCGGCCGCCGAGGCCAGCGCGCAATTGATTCGCCACGCTGAATTCCTGCTCTCGCCGGCGATCGGCGCCTCGACTTCGCGCCAGGTGCTGTCGCTGCTCTTGCGGCCCCGGACGGTGTCCGGTCAATCGGCGCTCAAGCTCATCGACGAAGCTTCGGCGGCAATCCAGTCGAGCCGCGATCAGTTGCAGCATGCGCTCGACCACGCGCGGCAGGGCGTCACCGTGTTTGACGCCAATCTGGCGCTGACCGCCTGGAACCGCGAATTCGCCGACCTCTTCGATCTGCCGCCCGGCATGCTGCGTCTCGGCGTCGGGCTCGACGAGATCGTGCGCTTCAACGCCGGCCGCGGCGCCTACGGGCCGGGCGATTCGGAGGACTTCGTCGCCGACCGGGTCGCAAGCCTGCTCTATGACGACCAGCCGAACCGGCTACGCCTGTTCTCGACCCACCGCGTCATCGAGGTCCGCTCGGCGCGGCTGCCGGACGGCGGGATCGTGACCACCTACACCGATGTGACCCAGACCGTTCAGGTCGAGGAGGCGCTCGAGGCCGCCAATGAAATGCTCGAACGCCGGGTCGACGAGCGCACGGCGGAATTGCAGCGTCTCAACGCCGAGCTCGAGCGGGCGAAGAACGAGGCGGACGCAGCCAACCTCTCCAAGACGCGCTTCCTCGCCGCGGCCAGCCACGACATTCTGCAGCCGCTCAATGCTGCGCGCCTCTATGCGAGCTCGCTCTCCGAGGGGGCGAGCCGGATCGGCGCCGAGGAGCGGGCGGACCTTGCGCGCAATGTCGATGTCGCGCTCGAGGCGGTCGAGGAGATTCTCGGCGCGCTCCTTGATATTTCGCGGCTCGACGCGGGCGCGACCCGGCCGGAAATCTCCGACGTTCCGGTCGCCGACCTGATGGGGATGCTCGAAATCGAGTTTGCCGCGCTCGCCCGGGCGAAGGGGCTCGAGCTCATCTTCGTCCCGACCAGCCTCGTCGTGCGCACCGATCGCCGGCTGATGCGCCGCCTGTTGCAGAATCTGATTTCGAACGCGCTCAAATATACGCTGGGCGGGCGGGTGCTGGTCGGCTGCCGGCGCGTTCGCCGCGCCGTCCGGATCGAGGTCTGGGACACCGGCATCGGCATTCCGCCCGAACATGAGCGCGCGGTGTTCGTCGAGTTCCGGCGGCTCGATCAGGGGGCGCGGGTCGCGCGCGGCCTGGGCCTCGGCCTGTCGATCGTCGAGCGTCTGGGGCGGGTGCTCGAGCACCCGGTGGGCCTGCGCTCGCGCGCCGGCAAGGGCTCGGTGTTCTTCGTCACCGCGCCGCTCGGACGCGCGGCGCCCAAGCCGCGCGCGAAGCCCGGCGCGCCCGAGCCGATCGCGGCGGGCGAGCCGCTGAGCGGGCTCAAGGTGCTGGCGATCGACAACGAGCCGCGGGTCTTGGAAGGCATGCGGGTTCTCCTCGGTCGGTGGGGCTGTGCGGTCGCGACCGCCCACGGCCTCGCCGAGGCGAGCGCGGCGCTCGCCGAATTCGGCGAACCTGAAGTCATCATCGCCGACTACCATCTCGATTCGGGCGACGGCGTCGCCGCGATCCGGGCGCTGCGCGAGCAGTTCGGCCGCAATATCCCGGCCATCCTCGCCACCGCCGACCGCAGCCCCGAGGTCCGCGACGCGGCGGCGCGCGAGGACGCGGTCGTGATGAACAAGCCGATCAAACCCGCCCCGTTGCGGGCGCTGCTGACGCGCTTCAGCGCGATGCGGGAGGCGGCTGAGTAGGCGGCCGGAAGCCGCAACCGAATCCAAGCCGCGAGCAACAAAATCAAAATCCGGCGCAACAAAAACCAAGCCGGCCGCAACAAATACCAAATCCGGCGCAACAAAATCAAAATAGAATTATCATGTCCTTCAATGGGTTAGCTCGTTTGAGGCGTGGGCGCGCCCCTGGATGAGCTCTTTCCCCGCTCCAACGCCGCCGCTCTCCCCTCCTTCTGAAAAAACTAAATCATATGCTCGGTCATCTGGCAAGAATTTGCTTGTCTGCGGAAAAACGATATTCGGCGCTGGCTGGTTTCGCGTCGGCGCGCCATGTCGGCACAGTCACCGGTTGCAGGGTCGCCGGCTAGCCGCCGACGACCCCGACGCATCGAGCGGCAATGGCTACTTGTAGTTCGCCTGGTCGGTCATGCACTTGTTAAATTCGCTATGGTAGGCGGCGCCTTTGAGGCCCTTTTCCTTTACCAACTCGCCGCATCTCTTCATAACCTGACAATGGCCACCGCAATTGCCGGCGAAGGAAGGAGCGGCATCCACCGCAAGGAGGCCGAACCCGAACAGACCGATAACGCTGACGTTGATAGCTTTGCGAATGACACGTTGCTGCACCATGTCCGATCCCTTTCCTTGAGCGGATAGACGCCCTTTTCGACACGCTCAGTTTCCCTTGGAATTGACAGTTCTGTCAAGGTTTAAAGATTGGCGTTTGGGCGCTGTTGGCGACGTTGGCGGGACCTTTTCCCTCGGACCGGTTTTCGCCTATAGGGGCGCGCCATCCTGCGTTCGAGGCCGAATTCATGCCCCCCTCCGCCCGCCCCTTCGACGACATCCGCGCGCTGCTCGCCAGGATGCCCAAAGCAGACGATGCGGCGCGGGCGGCGGCGCGCGAGCGCGACGCGCAACTGACCAAGCCCGCGGGCGCGCTCGGCCGCCTCGAGGAGATCGCCGAATGGATGGCCGCCTGGCAGGGATCGGCGCGGCCGCATGTCGACAATCCGCTGGTTGCGGTCTACGCCGGCAACCATGGCGTCGTCGCCCAGGGGGTGTCGGCGTTTCCGGCCTCGGTCACCCAGGCGATGGTGGCGAATTTCACCGCCGGCGGCGCGGCGATCAACCAGATCTGCAAGACCTTCGACCTTTCGCTCAAGGTCTACGAACTGGCGCTTGACAAGCCGACCGGCGACATCACCCAGGAGCCGGCGCTCGACGAGAAGGCCTGCGCGGGGACGATGGCCTTCGGCATGGAGGCGCTCGCCTCCGAGCCGGACCTCCTCGTCCTCGGCGAGATGGGCATCGGCAACACGACGGCGGCGGCGGCGGTCTATCACGCGCTCCATGGCGGCGAGGCCGAGGAATGGGTCGGGCGCGGGACCGGCGTTGACGATGAGGGCCTCAGGCGCAAGGCCGACGCGGTGCGGGCCGCGGTCGCGCGCCATAAGCAGCATGTCAACGATCCGTTGGAGATTCTGGCCCGCCTTGGCGGGCGCGAAATCGCCGCGATCGCAGGCGCGATCCTCGCCGCGCGCCTGCGCCGTACGCCGGTCCTGCTCGACGGCTTCGTGGTGTGCTCGGCCGCCGCGGTCTTGCTTGCTCTCGACGATTCCGCGCTCGACCATTGCCTCGCCGCCCATGTGTCTGCCGAGCGCGCGCACCGGCACGCGCTGAAGCTGATCGGCAAGGTGCCGCTGCTCGATCTTGGGATGCGGCTCGGCGAGGGCTCCGGCGCAGCGCTGGCGGTCGGAATCGTCAAGGCCGCCGTCAACTGCCACAACGGCATGGCGACCTTCGCCGAAGCGGGCGTGGCGGGAAAAGAGGAATGACCCGGCGGCGCGTGGGAGGGAGCCAATGGCCGTGAACCGGGATCTCTGGCAAGCCGTTGACGCCTATGTCAGCGAGACGATCGTCGGCCGGGATAGCGCCCTCGAAGCCGCGCTGAAAGCCAATGCCGCGGCCGGCCTGCCGTCGATCGACGTATCGGCGCCGCAGGGCAAGCTCATCCATCTCATGGCGCGCATGATGGGGGCGCGGAAGGCGCTCGAGATCGGCACGCTCGGCGGCTATTCGACCATCTGGCTTGCGAGCGCGCTTCCCGACGACGGCCGGCTCATCACCCTCGAATGGAGCGCCAGGCACGCCGAAGTGGCCCGCCGGAACGTCGCGCACGCGGGCTTGGGCGGCAAGGTCGAGATCAGGACGGGCGCCGCGCTGGAAACGTTGCCGAAAATCGAGGCCGAGGGGCTCGGCCCGTTCGATTTCGTGTTCATCGACGCCGACAAGGAGAACAACGCCGCCTATCTCGAATGGGCGCTCCGGCTTTCCCGCCGGGGAACCGCGATCGTGGTCGACAACGTGGTGCGCGACGGCGAGGTCGTCGACGCGAGGAGCGCCGATTCGGATGTCGTCGGCGTCCGGCGGATGTTCGAGATGATCGCGCGCGAGCCGCGACTGAGCGCCACCGCGATCCAGACCGTCGGCGCCAAGGGTTGGGACGGCTTCGCGCTGGCGATCGTGAACTAGCTGTGCCCGCTGGGGGAGCTGGCAGGCAGAGGCCTCATCCTGAGGAGCGCCGAAGGCGCGTCTCGAAGGATGCTCAAGTCTGCGCTCCCGGTTGGCGGCTACCCGATCGTCCTTCGAGACGCCAGCTTCGCTGGGACTCAGGACGAGGCCTTGGAGGCTCGCGCCGGCTTGGCGGCGATCAGTTTCGCGAGCCGCTGGAGCGCGAACCCATAGCCTTGCGTCCCGCAGCCGACGATGACGCCCGAGGCGACGGCCGAAACAAACGAATGATGCCGGAAAGCCTCGCGCTTGTGCACATTGGAGATGTGCACCTCGATGATCGGTCCGGCGAAGGCGTTGAGCGCGTCGAGGATGGCGACCGAGGTGTGGGTGAACGCGGCGGGATTGATAACGATGCCCGCGGCGCGCTCGCGGGCGCCGTGAATCCATTCGATGATCTCGTATTCGCGGTTGCTCTGATGGAACTCGATCGCGAGCCCAAGCTCCTTGCCGATGCGCCGGCAATCCGCCTCGACGTCAGCGAGGGTCTCGCGGCCGTAGATTTCGGGCTCGCGCTTGCCGAGCAGGTTGAGATTGGGTCCGTTCAGGACAACGACGATCGGGTTCACGGCGGCTCCCCGCTGAATATGTCAACCCGCCGACCTCGTCCTGAGGAGCCCCAAACGGGCGTCTCGAAGGACGCTCCAGCACGCGCCAAACAAGCGCGCGGTCTTCTGGACCATCCTTCGAGACGCGCCTTCGGCGCTCCTCAGGATGAGGGCTCGTGGGCGCGCGATAGCGCAATTCCCTCTACCATACGCAAACGCTCCACGCATGACCGCGCTCAATAGTGGGCGATGACGACCATCGGCTTGGTTTGCAAATCGGCGGGCGGATAGGTCTGGAGGCCGTCCGGGCCGGCGCCCGGCCACTCGGCGATGCTGGCGGGCGCGATCCCGTTGCGCCTGAGTTCCGTACGCACGGTCTCGACGCGGCGATCGAGAATGCGGGCGCGCTGTTCGGGATTGCCGCCGACCTCGGCGCGCGCGTTGACGTCGATCAGGGTGACTGTCTGCGGAGCCGCGCCGGCGGCGGCGTCGACCACCATCTGCCGGCCGGGAATGGTCAGGGCGGCCCCCCGCCACGCCGACTGATCGAGATAATCGCGCTTGACCACCGGCGGGGTCGCGCAGCCCGCCGCCACCAACGCGGCCACGCAGACCAAGAGGATCCGCTTCACCCGTGCCACGCGGCCACGGTCTTCAGGGCCGAGAAGCCGTAGAGCGCTTCGAAACCCTTCTCGCGGCCGTGGCCGGATTTGCCGACGCCGCCAAACGGGAGACAAAGCGACGATCAGGCCTTGCCCCAGACCTCTTCGGCGATTTCGACCAGCCGCGCGAGCTTGATCCACTGATCGGCCTCCGTGAGATCGTTGCCGTGCGCGGTCGAGGAGAAGCCGCACTGATGGGAGAGCGCGCACTGGTCGAGGGGCACGTATTTCGCCGCCTCGTCGATGCGGCGCTTCACCTCGTCCTTCGACTCGGCCTGCGCCCGCTTCGAGCTCATGAGGCCGAGCACGATGCTCGCGCTTTTCGGCGCAAACCGCAGCGGCGCGAAGTCGCCGGAGCGCTCGTCGTCATATTCGAGGAAGAAGCCGTCGATCTTCATCTCGTTGAGAAGGATCTCGGCGACCGGCTCATAGCCGCCCTGCGCGACCCACGCGCTCTTGAAATTGCCGCGGCAGAGATGAACGCAGACCGTCATGTCCTTCGGCCGGTCGCGGATCGAATCGTTGATCAGCCGGCAGTAGAGGCGGGTCAGCGCATCCGGGTCGTCGCCGCGCGCCTTGGTCCGGGCGCGAATCTCGGGATCGCAGAGATAGGCGAGATTGGTGTCGTCGAACTGGAGGTAGCGGAGGCCGCGCGCCGCAAGATCGGCGACCTCGGCGCGGTAGGCCGCGGTCAGATCGGCGTAGAAAGCCTCAAGGTTCGGATAGACTGTCTCGCTGATCGCCTCGCGCCCGCCGCGGAAATGCAGCATCGACGGCGCCGGAATGCACACTTTGGGCGTGCGGGTCGTGGCCGACTTCAGGAAATCGAAGTCCGGCCCCTGAATTGGCCCGGCCCAATTCACCTTGCTGTCGACATGCATGGTCGGCGGCGCGAAACCAACCTTCGTGCCGTCGCTTTTCTTGAAATGCGACGCGAACTCGCCGTAACGGACCTCGATCCCGTGCAGCCGCTCCAGAAAATCGACGTGAAAGAAGGTGCGGCGAAACTCGCCGTCGGTCACTCCCTTCAAGCCCACATTCTCCTGGGCATGCACGACATCACGGATGCACTCGTCCTCGATGGCGTGCAGTTCCTGCGCCGGAAGATGGCCGGCGGCGAAGCGTTCGCGCGCCGATCGCAGCCGCTCCGGGCGCAGATAGCTCCCGACATGGTCGGCGCGAAACGGCGGACTGGACATGCTTCCTCCCTTAAGGAACGCAGAAAAAATCGCTCGAGCCCAATGCTCTCACGCCGCCCGAGGTCTTGGCAACCGGCGCCTTCCCTCGCCAGCGTCGATGCGCGGCGATGGAAAGCCCCTCAGCGCCTTGCCGCGAAGAACCGCCGCAGCATCGCCGCCGCCTCGCCCTCGCGCAGGCCGCCGTAGACTTCGGGCGCGTGGTGGCAGGTCGGCTGACGAAAGAAGCGCACCCCATGATCGACGGCGCCGCCCTTGGGGTCCGGCGCGGCGTAGTAGAGGCGGCGCAGGCGAGCATGTGAGATCGCGCCCGCGCACATCGCGCACGGCTCGAGCGTCACGTAGAGATCGCAGCCGGCGAGCCGCTCGGAGCCGAGTTTCGCGGCCGCCTCGCGGATGACGAGCATTTCGGCGTGCGCGGTCGGGTCGGCGAGCTCGCGGGTGCGGTTCCCGGCGCTGGCGATAACGGCCTCGCCTCGAACCAGCGCAGCGCCGATCGGCGCCTCGGCGCGCAGTTCCGCCGCCCGCGCCTCGGCGAAGGCGAGGCTCATCGGATCGCCGCCCTTCCCCGCATCGCTCGACATGGCAGCGCCCTGCGCCGGCTTCGCCCTGATCTGCGGACCGAAGCGTTTTTCGGATGGCGGCGCGGCGCGTTCGGGCTTAGGACAAGCGGCCGCCGATGGCAACGCGGGCGCGGGACGGCGGCGGAATGAAGCGAGCATGAGCGACGATACGAAGGCCGAAGCTTCTCAAGTCCGCGAGGGCCAACGGATCGCCAAGGTCATGGCGCGCGCCGGCCTCTGCTCCCGCCGCGAGGCCGAAGCCTGGATCGCCGCGGGGCGGGTGAGCGTCAACGGCGAGGTGCTCGCGAGCCCCGCCTTCAACGTCAGCGACGCCGACGACGTGCGCGTCGACGGGGAGCGGCTCGGCGCGGCTGAACGCACCCGGCTCTTTCTGTTTCACAAACCCCGAGGATTCGTCACCACCGCGCGCGATCCGGAGGGGCGGCGGACCGTTTTCGACGCGCTGCCGCCGGAGCTGCCGCGGGTGGTCGCGGTCGGCCGGCTCGACATCAACACCGAGGGGCTCATGCTGCTCACCAACGACGGCGGGCTGGCGCGGGTGCTCGAGCTGCCGTCGACCGGCTGGCTGCGCCGCTATCGGGTGCGCGCGCACGGGAACATCGATCAGGCGGCGCTCGACCGGTTAAGCGGGGGGATCGTTGTCGACGGCGTCGACTATCTGGGCATCGAAGCCAAGCTCGATCGCGAGCAGGGCTCGAACGTCTGGATCACGCTCGGACTCCGGGAGGGAAAAAACCGCGAGATCAAGAAGGTGCTGGAGCACCTCGGGCTTGCGGTCAACCGCCTGATCCGGGTCTCCTTCGGTCCCTTCGAGCTCGGCGATCTTGCCGAGGGCGAGGCGGCGGAAGTGCGCACCCGGGTGTTGCGCGACCAGCTGGGCGCCAAGCTTGCGAAGGAAGCCCAGGCTGATTTCGACGCGCCGCTGATCGCCCGCGAAGTTTCGCCGACGCCCGCAGAGCCGAGCGCGGCCCGCGAACGCTCCGAAAGTCGGAAGCCCGACCGGAAAGAGCAGCGCGGGCGCGGCGGGGAACGGGAGCGGCGCTTCGACCCCGAGGCCGCGGCGCGGCGCCCGCCGCCGGCGCAGTCGACCCCCGAGCGCCGCCGCAAGCATGTGTCGCGCCTGCGGGCGGAAATCGCCGCCGACGCAGCGGCGACGCGTAAGCGCGTCGAGCGCAGCGCCACCCACGACCGCAAGGGGCGGACAATCGCGGTCGAGCGCATTTCGCCGACCGGCGAGGAAGCGCGCAGGCGCGCCGCCGCCGAAACGCGACGGCCGGGCGCGGGAGATCGCAAAGCCGGCAAGCGAGGGCCTCAGGGGCGCGAGCGGGCGCCGCGTTCGGAGAACGCGCATGGCGGCGGCAGGGCGGAATTCAGGCCGCGCGGGGAAAGCGCGGGGAAGCGCGAGGGCGGCTCGCGCGAGCGCGCCTTCGATCGGCCGCAAGGCCGGAAGCCTGAGCGCAGCGGTGAGAGCCGGCCGCCGCGCGCGGACGCCAGGGACCGCGGACCGCGCTCCGAATTCAGAGCCGCGCGGCGAAAGCGTGGGGAGGCGCGAGGGCGGCTCGCGCGAGCGCGCCTTCGATCGGCCGCAAGGCCGGAAGCCTGAGCGCAGCGGCGAGAGCCGGCCGCCGCGCGCGGACGCCAGGGACCGCGGACCGCGCCCGGAATTCAAGCCGCGCGGAACGCGCACTGAGGCGCGCGACGGCGCTCCTCCGGCGCGCCGTTTCGACCGTCCCCCGGATCGGCACAAAGGCGAGCGTGGGTCGGACCGTCCGCGGGGGCACGGCGGCGAACGGAGCGGCGGGGGCGGCGCGCCGCGGGCGCGCTCCTCGCCGGGGCGATCCCACGGTCCGCCCGGTAAGGGCCCGCCGAAAGGCCGAGGCGGCCCGCGCCGCCCGCCGCGAAAGCCGTGACCGATGAGGATCGTCAGCGGGCGGCTCAAGGGCCGGACGCTCACCGCGCCGGCGTCGCGCGCCATTCGCCCGACCTCCGAGCGGCTGCGCGAATCGATCTTCGACATTCTCGAGCATCGATTTCCCGGCCATATCGATGGCGCGCGGGTGCTTGACCTCTTTGCCGGATCGGGGGCGCTCGCGATCGAGGCGCTGTCGCGCGGCGCCCGCTTCGCGCTCCTGGTCGACAACGCCGCCGAGGCGCGGGCGGTTCTTCGCGCCAATGTCGAGGCTTTCGGGCTCGGCGGGGTGACCCGGATCTGGCGCGCCGACGCGACGAGGCTGGGTTCGGCCCCGGCCGGAGGGCCGTTCGCGCTGGCGTTTCTCGACCCGCCTTACGGACAGGGTCTCGCCGCCCCAGCGCTCGCTTCGCTGATCGAGGGAGGCTGGCTCGAGCCGGACGCGCTCTGCGTCGTGGAGGAAGCAGCCAGGGCCGAAGTCGCGGCTCCCCCCGGCCTCGCGAGCGTCGACGAACGAACCTATGGCGATACGCGGATCGCGATCTTCCAGGCGAAGTGATCCACGCCCATTGTTGTCAAACCGTCGCGATTCGGCGAACGTCGAGCGGCGCCAACATCCGGGGGAGAGGTGTGAGCAAATCGGCCGCGACGCTTGGCCTCTTCGGCGCGCTGTTGCTCGGCGGATGCCAGCCGCTCGAAGTGGACCAAGCCGCGCAGCAGTCGATGATCGGGCTCAAGGCGCGCGAGATCCGCGCCTGTCTCGGCCCTCCGGCGCATCGCGCGCAGGTCGGAGAGGCGACCGAAATCTGGACCTACTTCGGCGGGCAAATGCGCGGCTATGGACCGCAATGGGCGCTCCTCCTCAACACCAACCTGCCGCCGTTCGGGGGCGGCGGATCCTGCGACGTCAGACTGGTCATGACCAACGGCCGCGTCAGCCAGGTCGGCTATGCCGGCCCCGACGGCCTGACGCTGCCGCTCGGCCAGGAGTGCCTGTTCCCGGTCGAGGCTTGCGTGAAAGCGCCCTGAAGCGGCGGGATTGAGCGATGTCGCGCGCCGAACGGCTGCTCGAACTCATGCAAAGCCTTCGCCTCCGCCGACGGCCGGTCGCCGGCCAGGCGCTGGCGGAGGAACTCGGGGTGTCGCTACGCACGCTCTACCGAGACATCGAGGCGCTCAAGGCGCAGGGGGCGCGGATCGAGGGCGAGGCGGGATTCGGCTACGTGCTGAGGCCGGGCTTCACCCTGCCGCCCCTCATGTTCAGCCTGGCGGAGGTCGAGGCGCTGGCGCTCGGCGCCCAATGGGTCGAGGGCCGCGCCGACGCGGGGCTGACCAAAGCGGCGCGCGGAGCCTTGGCCAAGATCGCCGCGGTCCTGCCGCCGGAGCGGGCGGAGGCGCTCGACTGGCCGACCATGCTCGCCGGCGCAAGCGCCACCGGCGAGCGGGAAGGCGCGAGCCTGCCCATGATCCGCGAGGCGCTGGGGGCCGGGCGCAAGGTCAAGCTCGCCTATATCGACAAGCACGGGCGCTCCTCGGCGCGCGTCATCTGGCCGGTCGCGCTGGGCTTTTTCGACCGCGCCCGGATGCTCGCCGCCTGGTGCGAGACGAGGGCCGCTTTCCGCCATTTCCGCCTCGACCGAATGGAAAAGATAGAGGTGCTCGAGGAGCGCTTGCCGAAGCCGCGCCGCGCCCTGCTGATCGACTGGCGCCGGGCCGAGGGCCTCGACGAGTGAGCCTCGCGCAAACGGCGTTGACGGGGCCGGCCGGGAAATGATATACAAGACCTAAAGTATATCAATTGAGGATATCATGCACGTAGCGAAATGGGGAAACAGTCTCGCGGTGAGACTGCCAAAGGCTCTTGTCGATGCGCTCCATCTCGCGCCCGGCGACGAGCTTGAGGTCGTCTCGGCGAACAAGAAGGAGATCGTGGTCGAGAAGCGTGACCGCCGCGCGGAGTTTCTGAAAGCGATGGAGCAGTTCAGCTGGCCCGCGCCGGAGGGCTACAAGTTCGATCGTGACGAAGCGAACAAGCGTTGAGCCCGTTCTTCGATTCGAATGTCATCGTTTACGCATTTCTGGACGTAGAGAAGCGCGAGCGCGCCCTGGAGGTCCTCGCGCAGGGCGGCGTGATCAGCGCCCAGGTGCTGAACGAGTTCACGCATGTCGCGCACAAGAAGCGTCGGCGCTCGTGGCCGGACATCGAGGCGGCGCTCGCGGTTATTCGCGATTGGCTCCGCAATATCGTCCCCATAACATCCGCCACCCACGCCGCGGCGGTCGTGCTCGCGCGCGACCATTCGCTGGCCTTTTACGACGCGCTCATCCTCGCCGCCGCGATCGAGGCGGGCTGCGAAACGCTCTACAGCGAGGATTTCCAGCACGGCCGGCGGTTTGGGGACTGCACGATCGTCAATCCGTTTCTTTGACGCCCGCCCGGTTAGCCCTCCGCCAATCCCCGACTCGCAAGCCGCGCGGCGGCGCCTTATATGTCGCAGGATCGTCACGATTGGGCCGTCTCGCAGCCCCATCGCCGGCGAAGGTCCAATCAACGAAAAACGGAACGCGGATGACGTCTCATGTTCAGCCAGCGGCCAAGGTCGCGCATTTCATTCTCGGCAACGGCCTCGACGTCATCGTCATTCCCGACCATCGCGCCCCCGTCGTCACCCACATGGTCTGGTACCGCAACGGCGCGGCCGACGATCCGCCGGGAAAGTCAGGCATCGCCCATTTCCTCGAGCATCTGATGTTCAAAGGCACCAAGCGCCATCCCAAGGGCGAGTTCTCGGAATTTGTCTCCGAGGTCGGCGGCCAGGAGAACGCCTTCACCGGCAACGATTTCACCGCCTATTTCCAGCAGATCGCAAAGCAGCACCTGAAAGCCTGCATGGCGTTCGAGGCCGACCGGATGACCGGGCTCATCCTCACCGACGACATCGTCGCGCCCGAGCGCGACGTGGTGCTCGAAGAGCGGCGCATGCATTGCGACACCGACCCGGGCGCGCAGCTCGGCGAAGCTGTTCAGGCGACCCTCTTCACCCACCACCCTTACGGCATTCCGGTCATCGGCTGGGGACACGAGATCGAGGGCCTCAGGCGCGAGGACGCGCTCGCCTATTACAAACGCTTCTATACCCCCGAAAACGCCATCCTGGTGGTGGCGGGCGACGTCGAGCCCGAAGAGGCGCTGGCGCTGGCGGAGGAGACCTACGGCAAGATCAAGCCGCGGGGGGCGAAGCCCGAGCGGGTGAGGCCCATGGAGCCGCCGACCGTCGCGAGCCGACTGGTCAAGGTCGCCGACGACAAGGTCGAGCAGCCGGGCTGGCAGCGGCATTATCTCGCGCCCTCCGCCCGCACCGCAAAGGACGGCGAGGCCGAAGCGCTCGAAGTGCTCGGCCATCTTCTCGGCGGCGGCCAGACCAGCGTGCTCTATCGCATGCTGGTGATAGAGGAGAAACTCGCGGTCTCGGCCTGGGCCTATTACCACGGCACCGCGCTCGACCAGAGCCGGTTCATCGTCAATATGACCCCCGCGCCCGGCGTCACGCTGGAAGCGCTCGACAAGGCGTTCGACCGTGCGCTGGCGAAGTTCCTTGATCTGGGCGTCGACTCGGGCGACCTCGAGCGGGCCAAGACCCGCCTTGTGGCCGACGCGACTTACGCGCGCGACAGCCAGTCGGACCTCGCGCGCTGGTATGGCTCGTCGCTGGCGATCGGGCAGACGCTCCGCGACGTCGAGGAATGGCCGGCGAGAATCGAGGCGGTCGGCGCGGAGGCGGTCGTCGAGGCGGCGCGCCATTGGCTCGATCACAAGCCTGCCGTCACCGGCCATCTGCTGCCGCTCGAGAGCGAGGCCGCATAGGGAGCTCGAGACGGTTCGCCTGCTCGCCGCGTCGAAAAAGCGCTCGGGCCAACAAAATGAAAACGTGGAAGCGCCCATGCAAAAACACATCGCCCTTTCCCCTTCCCACTCCGCCGTCAACGTCGACGTCGTCACGACCCCGCGCGGCCTCAACCTGTGGCTGGTCCGCTCCTACGCGGTGCCGCTGGTGTCGCTCGAATTCGCCATGCGCGGGGGCGCGGCCCAGGACCCGGCCGAAAAGGCCGGCCTCGGGTCGCTAACGACCGGGCTCCTCGACGAGGGCGCGGGCGACCTCGATTCGCAAGCCTTCCATCGGGCGCTGGACGAGAAGGCGGTCGAGATGAGCTTCCACTGCGACCGCGACCATTGGAGCGGGCGCATGCGAACGCTGACCAAGAACCTCGATCGCGCCGGTGAGCTTCTGCGGCTCGCCCTCAATGCGCCGCGGTTCGACGAGGAGCCGTTCGAGCGCGTGCGCGACCACATGAACGCCCGCCTGCGTCACGTCGCCAACGATCCCGGCACCCTCGCCAACCGCAACTGGAAGGCGAAAGCCTTTCCCGATCATCCCTACGGCCAGCCGGCCGACGGCTCGCTCGAGACGCTAGCTCGGATCGAGCGGGCCGATCTCGTCGAGGCCGCCAGGCGCGGGATCGCCCGCGACCGGTTGATGATCGCCGTCGTCGGCGCGATCGACGAAAAAGACGCGGCGGCGCTGGTCGACAAGGCGTTCGCCGACCTGCCGGCCAAGGCGGACTTGAAACCCGTCGCCGACGCGGCGTTCAAGGGTCTGGGCGGGGTCGACCTCATCGACCTCGACGTGCCGCAATCGACCATCCGCTTCGGCCGGCCGGCGCTCAGACGCGACGACCCCGACTATATCGCCAGCATCGTCGCCGCCCATATCCTCGGCGGCTCGGGCTCGATGACCTCGCGGCTCTTTCGCGAAGTGCGCGAGAAGCGCGGCCTCGCCTATACCGTGTTCGGGACCTTCTACGCGCTCGAGCACGGCACCTATTTCTACGGCGGCACCACGACCAAGAACGAGCGGGCGCGCGAATTGTTCGACGTCGCTTCGGCGGAAATCCGCGACGTGGCGCTGAACGGCCTCAACCAAGAGGAACTCGAGAAGGGCAAGACCTATCTCATCGGCTCCTATCCTTTGCGCTTCGACACTTCGGCCAAGATCGCCTCCCAGCTCATCCACATCCAGCTCGAGCGCCGGTCGCCGGACTGGCTCGTCGAGCGCAACCGCGAGATCGGGGGCGTGACGATCAAGAGCGTCAAGCGCGCCGCCCACCGCGCCTTCGGCGACGGCTCGCTCCTGACGACGGTGGTGGGACGGCCGGAGGGGTTCTAACTCTTGCTTCTCCCTTCGGGAGAAGGTGGCGCGGAGCGCCGGATGAGGGGTTCGCCGAGTAGGCCCGCCTTGCGGCGCGCGAGCCCTCACCGCGACGACTTTCTCTCGGAGCGGGAGAGGGCGTCTGACCCGCCTTCCCCTCGCTCCTCATCCAATGCGATAGTGCGCCCGAGGTCCCTCGCCCCATGCCGATTCGCCGTCTCGATCCGCTTGTCATCGACCGCATCGCCGCGGGCGAGGTGATCGAGCGGCCGGCGGCGGCGATCAAGGAACTTGTCGAGAATGCGCTCGACGCCGGGGCGAAAGCGATCGAGGTCGCGATCGAAGCCGGCGGGCGACGGCTGATCCGGGTCGTCGACGACGGGCGCGGGATGGACGCTGCCGATCTCGCGCTCTCCGTCGAGCGGCACGCGACGTCGAAAATTCCCGACGGCGATCTGACCGCGATCGCAACCTTCGGCTTCCGCGGCGAGGCGCTGCCCTCGATCGCCTCGGTGTCGCGGCTCGAAATCCGCACCCGAGCGGCTGGCGCGCCGACCGGCTTGAGGCTCGTTGTCGAGGACGGAATCAAAAGCGCGATCGAGCCCTGCGCCGCGCCGGTCGGCGCGCGGGTCGAGGCGCGCGATCTCTTCGCCGCCACCCCGGCCAGGCTCAAGTTCCTCAAGTCCGATCGGGCTGAGGCGCTCGCCGCGGCCGATGCGGTGAAGCGCCTCGCCATGGCGGCGCCGCACGTGCGCTTTTCGTTCACAACCGACATCGGCTCGTCCTTCGACTGGCCGGCCGCGCGCCAGGGCGAAACGGGCTTCACCGAGCGGCTGCGCCAGGCGCTTGGCGACGACTTCGCGGCAAATTCGGTCGGGCTCGATTCGGGACGCGAAAGCGCGCGGCTTTCCGGCCGGGTGGGTCTTCCGACCTTCAGCCGGCCGAACGCGTCGCAGCAGTTCCTGTTCGTCAATGGGCGGGCGGTCCGCGACAAGACGTTGGCCGGCGCGCTGCGTGGCGCCTATCTCGATTTCCTGCCTCCCGACCGGCACGCCGTCGCGGCGCTGTTCGTCGAGTGCGAGCCGAGCGAGGTCGACGTCAACGTCCACCCGGCGAAGAGCGAAGTGCGCTTTCGCGACGCCGGCCTCGTCAGGAGCCTCATCGTGGGGACGATCAAGCAGCGCCTGAACGAGGCCCTGCATCGGGCCGCGTCCACCGGCGGGACGGCGACGATCCTCGCCATGCGCCCCCACCGCGGAGTCTCGACCCTGGCCCGCTGGGACTGGCGGGCTTCGCCCGCGGCGCCGCGGCTCGCCGAGCCGGCGCAGGCGGCGTTCTCCGAGTTCGCGCCCTCGGCGCCGGCCCCGGCCGCGCCGGCGAACGAGCGCGACCTCATGGCGCCGCTCGGCGCGGCGCGGGCGCAGGTGCATGAGAATTACATCATCGCCCAGACCGCCGACGGCGTCGTCATCGTCGACCAGCACGCGGCGCATGAGCGCATCGTCTACGAGAAGCTCAAGCGCGAGCGCGAGGGCGGCGCGATCGAGCGGCAGACGCTGCTCACGCCCATGGTGGTCGATCTCGACCCTGACGCGGCGGCGCTTATCGAGGCGCATTCGCATGAGCTCGCCGGCCTCGGCCTCATCGTCGAGGGCTTCGGCCCCGGCGCGGTCATGGTGCGCGAAGCGCCCGCGGCGATCGCCCAGGGCGACCTCGCCGGCCTCGTGCGCGACCTTGCCGCCGACCTTGCGGCCGACGACGGCGCGCAGAGCCTCGCCCGCCGGCTCGACCGCTGGCTCGGGACGTTCGCCTGCCGCCATTCGGTGCGCTCGGGGCGGGCGCTCAAGCCCGACGAAATGAACGCGCTCTTGCGCGAGATGGAGCAGACGCCCGGCGCCGGCCAATGCAACCACGGCCGCCCGACCTACGTCGAGCTCAAGCTCGCCGACATCGAGCGGCTGTTCGGGCGAAGGTGAAGGACGGCGCTTCCCTGGTCGCGTCCGCCTCAAAGCTGAGCTTCGATCGTCGCCTTGTCGATGACCGACCAGACCTCTTCGATCTTGCCGCTCCTGAACCGATAAAAGACGTTCTCCGCGAAGGCGACCCGCTTGCCGTTGACCGGCAGGCCGAGGAACACACCCTTCGGCGTGCAATCGAACCTCAGCAGGCTGGCGACGAAAGGCGGTTCGGTGACCAGCATTTCGATGTTGAATTGAAGGTCCGGGATCTCCTCGAAATCGCGCTCGAGCATCGCTGTCTTTCCTTTCCCACGCCGGAATTTGTAGAAGACGTTCTCCGCGAAGACGACCCGCTTGCCGTTGACGGGCAGACCGAGGAACACACCCTTCGGCGTGCAATCGAACCTCAGCCGGCTGGCGACGAAAGGCCGGTTCGGTGACCAGCATTTCGATGTTGAACTGGAGGTCCGGGATCTCCTCCAACTCGCGCACGAGCATAGCGCGATATCCGGCGAGGCCGAACGGCCGGCCGTTATGGCGCACGTCGTCGTGGACGAACTCTTGCAGGCTCGCCCAATCCTGCCGGTTCAGGCAGGCGATGTAGGCGCGATAGCGCTTGGATAGAGGGGTATCGGTCATTACGAGCGCCTGCGACTCATGGGGGATCGGTCGCGTTAGCAACCGGCCGATGATGTCGATGCCCAGCGGAGTCCCTTCTGGCCGCTCAAGCGACGGCGACACCCTCGACTTCGATCTTCCACGCCGGGGCGAGCCCACCGACGATGAGGTCTGCTGCTCGCGACGCCTGTGCGATCGCCTACGCGCCTGCTGCCAGTGCCTCAGCCCCGGCAGGCCGCCTATATGGTCCCCTTGACGGCAGACCTCGTCCATGGTCATCCCGGCAGCCTTGAGTACGCCGCCACTTTTTCCCCAGTCGCGTCGTCGCCAAAATTTTCCACTTTCAGCCAGATCGCCGCGCAAGGTGCGTCGGCAAGCCCCGCAATAACGGCGCGACGCTCAACGCTATTACGCATGAGGGTCATCGGAACCGCGAGGGAATAGATAAGATCTAGTTTCGTGCCAGTCCGGGCAATCTGGTCGGCCGTCCAGTTCATCATCGCAATGTCGCGGCGGAGCCACGGATCATTCGGGCTGCTGAGAAGATGCGTGGGACCCAGTATCGTGTGAAGCCGCTCGTCGCTGCGGCTTCGAGATCTCCGCCGCGAGGCGGCTCTGCTCGACGTTCGTCGGGCATCGTGTCCATCCATCCTCTGGCCAACCTGGCCACTAATATAAAGGGTACGGGTAGCGCCTGAGACTTCGATCGCCTGGTGTAGGCGGCTACGGGAAGGTACGCGTCGGGAGCGTTGAGATCGCGGCGTTGCATCGGTCTCTCCCTGGTTGTTTGACTCCAAACATCGGGCGCCGAAACCTACAGTGGTTCTTTCCCTAGAGACAACAAGGCTCGTTTTTAGCCTAGCGTGGGTTGGCTATCGTCTTAATTTAGCGGCCCGCTTGAGGTCGCCGCCGCTCAAGGCTATTGGGCGGGCGTCGTTTCCGCGTTTGAGAGCGAGCCTGAGCCGTTGAGCGCCGCAGAACCCAAGGTCGACGAGGCGCTCGCCGTCGCGCATGGCCTCAAGCCCGACGAATATGCGCGCTTCGTCGCGCTCATCGGCCGCACGCCCACCTTCACCGAACTCGGCATCGTCTCGGCGATGTGGAACGAGCACTGCTCGTACAAGTCCTCGCGGCTCCATTTGCGCAAGCTGCCGACCACGGGCCCTCACGTCGTCCACGGACCGGGCGAGAACGCGGGCGTCGTCGACATCGGCGATGGCGACGTTTGCGTGTTCAAGATGGAGAGCCACAACCATCCCTCGTTCATCGAGCCCTATCAGGGCGCGGCGACGGGCGTCGGGGGCATCCTGCGCGACGTCTTCACCATGGGCGCCCGGCCCGTCGCCTGTCTCAACTTCCTCCGCTTCGGCGCGCCCGATCACGCCAAGACCCGGCGCCTCGTGGCCGGCGTCGTCGCCGGGATCGGCGGCTACGGCAATTCGTTCGGCGTGCCGACCGTCGGCGGCTCGACCGGCTTCCATCGGCGCTATGACGGCAACATCCTCGTCAATGCTATGGCGGTCGGCGTCGCCAGGCGCGACGCGATCTTCACCTCGAAGGCCACAGGGGTCGGCAATCCGATCGTCTATCTCGGCTCGAAGACCGGGCGCGACGGTATCCACGGCGCGAGCATGGCGTCCGCGGCCTTCGAGGCCGACGCCGAGGAGCGCCGCCCGACCGTCCAGGTCGGCGATCCGTTCTCCGAGAAGCTGCTTCTCGAAGCCTGTCTCGAACTGATGGCGTCGGGGGCGGTAGTCGCGATCCAGGACATGGGCGCGGCCGGCCTCACATCGTCGGCGGCCGAAATGGGGGCCAAGGGCGATCTCGGCGTCGAGCTCGACCTCGACCATGTCCCTTGCCGCGAAACGGGCATGAGCGCCTACGAGATCATGCTCTCCGAGAGCCAGGAGCGGATGCTGATGGTGCTCAAGCCCGAGAAGGAAAGAGCGGCCGAGGCCATTTTCCGCAAGTGGGGGCTCGACTTCGCCGTCATCGGCAGGACGACCGATTCGATGCGCTTCGTCGTCAGGCGGGAGGGCGAAGTCAAGGCGGACCTGCCGATCAAGGAGCTCGGAGCCGAAGCCCCTCTCTATGACCGCCCGTGGACGGAAGCGCCGCTGGCGCCGGTTCTCGACCCCGCCGCGATCAAGGCCCCGATGCCGACCGGCGCGGCGCTGATCAAGCTCCTGGGCTCGCCCGATCTCAGCTCCAGACGCTGGATCGCCGAGCAATACGACACGCTCATCCTCGGCAACACCGTCCAGGGCCCGGGAGGGGACGCCGCGGTGGTCAGACTGGGCGATGGGCCGAAGGGCCTGGCGCTGACCACGGACTGCACCGAACGCTATTGCGTCGCCGATCCGCGCGAAGGCGGAAAACAGGCGGTGGCGGAGGCGTGGCGGAATCTCATCGCGGTCGGCGCGCGGCCGCTGGCGCTGACCGACAATCTCAATTTCGGCAATCCGGAGCGCGCCCAGACGATGGGAGAACTGGTCGGCTGCATCGAGGGCATTGGCGAGGCGGCGCGGGCGCTCGATTTTCCGGTCGTTTCGGGCAACGTTTCGCTCTACAACGAGACGATGGGGGAAGGGATACCGCCGACGCCCGCGATCGGCGGCGTCGGCCTCGTCGACGACGTCGGCAGGTCGGCGACGCTCGCGTTCAAGGCGGCGGGCGACGATATTCTCCTAATCGGCGGGGCGCCGGGCTGGCTCGGCCGCTCCGCATGGCTGATGACGGTCGCGGGGCGGGAGGAGGGGGCGCCGCCTCCGGTCGATCTTAAGGCCGAGCGCCGCAACGGCGAATTCGTCGCTTCGCTCATTCGGGCGCAGCGGGTCACCGCCGTCCATGACGTCTCCGACGGCGGCCTCGCGGTGGCGCTGGCCGAAATGGCTATGGCCGGAGCAATGGGCGCGACGATTGCGACGGAGGACCCCGAGCACGCGTTTCTGTTCGGTGAGGATCAGGGCCGTTACGTTTTGGCTGCGCCGCCAGGCAAGACGGAAGCCATCGCCGAGGAGGCTAGGCGACTCGCCGTCCCGTTCTCGCGCATCGGCGTCACAGGCGGCGAGACGCTGAGACTCGGCGCTACGACGATTGCCCTCGCTGCGCTCAGGGAAGCCTATGAAAATTGGCTTCCGGACTTTATGGATCGGTATTAGGGGAAAAACGCATGATTCCGTTCGTCGTCGTGAAGACTAAGGCAGGCTTCGCCTATCTGAGGCCCGAGCACGTGCTCGCGGTCAACGCCTCCGACAGCTCGGACTGCATGATTCTCATGACCGACGGCGTCACAATCGCCGCAACCGAAGCGGCCGAGGACATCGTCGCCCGGCTCGAGGCGGAGGCTGAGGACGAAGACCGCGCGGTCGAGGCCATCAAGGAGCGCAATCGCCATGGCAATGTCCCAAACCGAGATTGAGCAATTGATCCACGAGGCGTTCCCCGACGCCCGCGTCGAGGTGAAGGACCTGGCGGGCGACGGCAACCATTATTCGGCCAGCGTCGTCTCCGCCGCCTTCCGGGGCGTCAACAAGGTGAAGCAGCACCAGATGGTCTACGCCGCGCTCAAAGGGAAGATGGGCGGCGAACTGCACGCGCTCGCGCTGACGACGTCGGAGAGCTGAATCCGCCGCGCTTGTCGGCGCCCAGAAATGCGGGGCCAATGCGCCTTAGTCATTGCCACAACTTTCATGATTTCCGCCGCCTGGCGCGGCGGCGGCTGCCGCGACCGATCTTCGACTATATCGACGGCGCGGCTGACGACGAGACGACCTATCGGCGAAATACCGCCAGCTTCGAACAATGCGACCTTGTGCCGTCCGTTTTGCGCGGCGTCGAGGCGGTCGATCTCTCCGTCACCGTCATGGGCCAGAAGCTGGCGGTCCCGTTCTACTGCTCGCCGACCGCCTTGCAGCGGCTCTTCCACCACGAGGGCGAGAGGGCGGTGGCGGCAGCCTCGGCGGGGATTGGCACCATGTTCGGGGTCTCCTCGCTCGGGACGGTCAGCCTCGAGGAATTGCGCAAGGCCCATTCCGCGCCGCAAGTCTACCAGTTCTACTTCCACAAGGACCGGGGCTTGAACCGCGCGATGCTGGAGCGGGCGAAGTCCGCCGGCGTGAATGTGATGATGCTGACCGTCGACAGCATCACCGGCGGCAACCGTGAGCGCGACCTGCGCACCGGCTTCTCGATCCCGTTCCGCCTGACGCTTGGCGGCGCCGCGCAATTCGCGATCAAGCCGAAATGGGCGATCGACTATTTCACTCACGAAAAATTCCGGCTGCCGCAGCTCGACGAGCATGTGAATATGGGCGGCGGGGCGCTGTCGATCGGCCGCTACTTCACCGAAATGCTCGACCCGTCAATGAATTGGGCGGACGTCGCGGAGATGGTGAAGCTTTGGAACGGCCCATTTTGCCTAAAGGGGATCATGACGGTCGCCGACGCCAGGCGCGCCGTCGAGATCGGCTGCAACGGCATCGTGCTCTCAAATCACGGCGGGCGCCAGCTTGACGGCTCGCGCGCCGCTTTCGACCAGCTGGCCGAGATCGTCGATGCGGTGGGGGACCGTATCGACGTGATGATGGACGGCGGGATCCAGCGCGGCACGCATGTCGTCAAGGCGCTGTCGATGGGCGCGAAGGCGGTCGGACTTGGCCGCTACTATCTCTTTCCGCTCGCGGCGGCCGGCCGGCCCGGCGTCGAGCGCGCGCTCGGCCTCCTCAGGCGGGAGATCGAGCGGGACATGAGGCTCATGGGCTGTCGCTCCGTCGCCGAGCTTTCGCGGGCGAATTTGCGGTTCCGGTAGGCGGCGCCGACTCGAAATCGGCCGCCTGGGCTTGACCCGAACCGGAAGCGGCCAATATCAGCCTCGCGCCGCTTCGGCGCGGTTTCCGTCCCATTCATGAGGTTCGTCCTTGACCGCCGACGCCCAGACCCCGACCAGTGAAGCAAAGACCCAGAGCTTCGAGGCCGATGTTTCGCGCCTGCTGCATCTCATGGTCCATTCGGTCTATTCCGACCGCGCGATTTTCGTCCGCGAGCTCGTGTCCAACGCCGCCGACGCCTGCGAGAAGCTGCGCTACGAGGCTATCGCCAAACCCGAATTGATCGAGGACGGCGCTCCGTTCGCGATCGAGATTACGATCAATCCCGACGCCAAGACGCTCACCTTCTCGGATAACGGCGTCGGCATGACCCGCGAGGACTTGACCCAAGGCCTCGGCACCATCGCCCGCTCCGGCACCAAGGCTTTCCTGGACAAGCTTGCCGCCGAGGACGCGAGCAAGGAAGCCGCCGCCCTCATCGGCCAGTTCGGCATCGGCTTTTACTCGTCGTTCATGGTCGCGGACGAAGTCACGGTCGACACCCGCCGCGCAGGAAGCGGCGAGGCGTGGCGCTGGTCTTCGGACGGCAAGGGCGCGTTCACTATAGCCCCGCTCCCGCTCGAGAACGCGCCGAAGCGCGGCACGAGCGTGACCCTGCACCTCAACGACGAAGCGCAGGAATTTCTGCAGCCCAGGACGCTTGAGCGCATCGTGCGCGAACACTCGGGGGCGGTCGCCGTGCCTATCGACCTCGTCGAGAAACTCGGCGCCGAGAAGCGCCGCATCGGCGACGGCGCGGCAATCTGGGCAAAGCCCAAGTCCGACGTTACCTCCGAGGAATATACCGAATTCTACCACGGCCTGTCGGGCCAGTTCGACGAGCCGGCGCTGACCCTGCACTGGCGCGCGGAAGGGAGGCACGAATATACCGTGCTCGCCTTCATCCCCGGCTCGCGGCCGTTCGACCTCTTCGACCCCGCGCGAAAGGGGCGCAACAAGCTCTATGTCCGGCGCGTTCTCATTTCCGAGGACGCCGACCTCCTTCCCGGCTGGCTTCGCTTCGTGCGCCTTGTCGTCGATAGCGCCGACCTGCCGCTCAACGTCTCGCGCGAACTCATCCAGAAGAGCGACGTCTTCGCCGCGATCCGCAAGGGCGTGACCAACCGCGTCGTGCAGGAGCTCGGCAAACTCGCCGAGGCCGAGCCCGAAAAGTTCGCCAAGGTCTGGGAGCATTTCGGCCCGGTCATCAAGGAGGGGCTCTACGAGGACCCCGAGCGTCGCGATGGTCTGTTCAAGGTCGCCCGCTTCGCGTCCACCGCCAATCCGACGGGTGACAGGACGCTGGCGCAATATGTCGGCGCGCTGCGTGAGAACCAGACGGCGATCTATTACCTGACCGGCGACGACGCCAAGCGCCTGGCGGCGAGTCCGCAGCTCGAAGGGTTCAAGGCGCGCGGCGTCGAAGTGCTGCTGCTCGCCGACCCGGTCGACGCGTTCTGGGTTTCGACGGCGGCGGGATTCGACGGCAAGCCGTTCAAGTCGGTGAGCCAGGGCGCGGCAGACATCAAGTCGATCGCCCTCATCGAGGGGGCGAACGCCCCGGCCGAGGCGACCGGCGAGGTCGCGACCCTGTTCGCGTTCTTCAAGCAAACGCTGGGCGACGAAGTCGCCGACGTTCGCGCCTCCGACCGCCTGACCGACAGCGTCGCCTGCCTGATCGCGCCCGAATTCGGCCCCGACCGCCAGCTCGAGAAGATGCTTGCCGCGCATGGGCGGATCGCGGAGCGGGCGAAGCCGATCCTCGAGGTCAATCCCACGCACGCGCTGACCAAGGCGCTCGCCGAGCGCTTCAAGGAGGGCAGGGACAAACCGCTGATCGAGGACGCGGCGTGGCTCGTGCTCGACGAGGCGCGGCTAATGGAAGGGGCCGGCGTCGAGGACCCGCCGGCCTTTGCGGCGCGGCTGAGAAGGGTGATGGAGAAGGCGCTTGCGGCAACGGGGTGAGTTGCGATCGTCGCAGCCCAGATTCCGCAGCCGATCGCTGCTCTCCTGAGTCCTTTCGCTTGCCCCCCGCGCGCGGCTTTGCCAAAAGGGGCAGCCTTACCGGAGCCAGCCGCCTTGATTGCAATCAATCCCGCCTTCGAGCGGATCGGGGAGGAAAACGCTTTCGCCGTGCTGGCGCGGGCGGCCGAACTCACGCGCCAGGGGCGCGACATCATCAATCTCGGAATCGGCCAGCCCGATTTCAAAACGCCGCCGCATATCGTCGAGGCCGCCGTCAAGGCGCTGCGCGACGGCGAACACGGCTACACCGACGCCACGGGAATCGCGCCCTTGCGCGAGGCGGTGGCGGAGGACCTTGACCGCCGCCTCAGGGTCGAAGTCTCGCCCGACGACGTGCTCATCGTCCCGGGCGGCAAGGTGACGATGTTCATGGCGATCATGATGTTCGGCGAAAAGGGCGCCGACATCCTCTATCCCGATCCCGGCTTCCCGATCTACCGGTCGATGATCGAATTCGCCGGCGCGCGGCCGATCCCTACGCCGATGCGGGAAGCGAACGGCTTCGCCTTCTCGGCCGAGGAGGCGCTGAAGCTGATGACGCCCGAGACGCGCCTCGTCATCCTCAACTCGCCCGCCAACCCGACCGGCGGCGTGACGCCGCGCGAGGAGATCGACAAGCTCGTCGCCGGGCTCGCGCGATGGCCGAAGGCGGCGATCCTCTCGGACGAGATCTACGGGCAACTGACCTACGACGGCCTCGCCCACCGCTCGCTCCTGGCCTACCAGGAGATCCGAGACCGCCTGATCCTGCTCGACGGGTGGTCGAAGACCTACGCCATGACGGGCTGGCGGCTCGGCTATTCCGTGTGGCCCAAGCCCTGGCGCGACATTGCGCGGAAGCTGGCGGTCAATTCCTATTCCTGCGTCAATGCGTCGGCGCAATTCGCCGGGATCGCGGCGCTGAAGGGCCCGCAGGATTCGGTCGACGCCATGCGGACCGAGTTCGACCGGCGGCGAAAGGCGGTGACCCTGGGACTTAATCGGCTCCCCGGCGTTCGCGCGGCGACGCCCAAGGGGGCCTTTTATGCCTTCCCGAATGTTTCCCGCACCGGCTGGAAGGCAAAGCCGCTCGCGTCGGCCCTGCTGCACGACGCGGGTGTAGCGGTGATCGGAGGCCCTGATTTCGGCGTCCATGGCGAGGGCTACCTGCGGCTCTCCTACGCCAACTCGCTGGAAAACATCGAACGCGCGCTTGAGCGCATGGGTGACTTTCTCAGCCGTCCGGCGCGCGCGAAGGCGAGCCAGTGACGCTCCTCCTATTTCGGGTGACGAACTTGATCATGCGACCCCTCGTGCTTGCCGCCGCCGTGATCGCCCTGTCCCCGTTGGCGCGAGCCGATGAGGCGCGCCCGTCGCAATCGTTCTGCGACGCCGCCAAGATCGGCGCGCGCGAACTTGCCGAGTGCCTGAGGACCAACGCCGACAAGTCGGACAGGCAACTTGCGGCGGCGGTCGAGGCGGCGATCAAATCGATCGACACCCGTCAGGGCCTAATGTCGTCGCAGAAGGGGCGTTGGCGCCGCTCGTTCGCTGACGCCCAGGCGCAATGGGTCGCCTGGCGTGATTCGGAATGCCAGGACGTCGCGCCGTTCGAGGCGGGCATGGACGCCAAGGGCGGCGATCCGCGGCTTCGCTGCATTATCGACTACGACGCCGAGCGCATTTCCAACCTCAAGGCGCGCTATCCTTGAGCTTTCGGCCTCGTCGCGCTGCATCCACGCCAATCCGCCGGCTAGAGCGCGGCTGAAGGAGATCAAGGATTGGCTGCTCTCGAAGGCCTCGGCTTTGTCGTCGATTGGTTCGACCGCGGATCCTATCGGCGCGAGGATCCAGTCGAAGTCTCCCGCCTGCGCGCCCGCGAAGACGCACGCGCGCTCCTCGTCGCGCGCGACATGCCGGTGTTGCTGAACACAGCGAACGGACTCGACGCGCTGCTGTCAATCAATCAGATCGAGGCGCTCGGAGGCGCTCAGGTCGAAGCGTTGTTGGGACTTTTGCCAAACGGCGCGCCAATCTTCGTCGCCATGCTGGCGGACGAGGCGGTCGAACTGCGCTCGGACTCGAGCGACGACTTTCTCGATCGGCGAAACCTCGTCGTTCCGAACCGCGAGGACCTGAAGCTCATCGACCTTCGTTCGATCGCGGTCGGCGGCCTCGTGCCGCACGATCAGGCGGCGATGCTGGCCGCGGCCAAGGCGCTCATGCATTGGCACGCGCATCACCGCTTCTGCGCCAACTGCGGCGCGCCCACCGAGGTCGCGGTGGCCGGCTGGCGGCGAGACTGCAAAATCTGCAAAGCCACCCATTTCCCGCGCACCGATCCAGTGGTCATCATGCTGGCGATCGACGACGATGTCTGTCTGCTGGGTCGTCAGCCCAGGTTCCCGAAGGGCATGTATTCGGCGCTGGCCGGATTCGTCGAGCCGGGAGAGACGATCGAGGCGGCGGTCAGGCGCGAGATCAGCGAGGAGGCCGGCGTCGTCTGTGGCGCGGTCCAGTATTATACTTCGCAGCCATGGCCGTTTCCGGCCTCGTTGATGATCGGTTGCTTTGCCAAGGCCCAGGGCCGGGAAGTCAAGATCGATCGGGTGGAACTGGAGGACGCCCGCTGGTTCAGCCGCGACGAGGCGGTCGCGCTCCTCGAGAAGCGTCACCCCGATCGCCTCGCCTCGCCGATGCCGGTAGCGATCGCGCATCACCTGCTGAAGCGCTGGGCTTACGAGGGGGTCAGGTTTGACTGACGGAGATCGTTATTCCGCCGTGGGCAAAAAAAAGCGGATCGGCTAGGAGGGGGCCCGCCGATCCGCTAGCCTTCGTGGAATGCCTTCGGCCCGTCTTGGCGCTCGGGGGCTGGGGGGCAAGAAAACCGAGCTAACCGCAGACCGATCCCACGCGGCACTTCCTGAATATGGCCCGGCGTTGCGGCGCGCGCTTGACCACAAACTGGCCAAACTAAGGCACGATGTAAAAAAATCTTCCGCTTTTGCGCGCTATAATTCGACTGCTCCCGACTCGATTGTTCGGGCCCGGCTCTCACACTAAACACATTCGAAGATTTTACTTATCGCCTTCGCCGGCATCGGTCTTCGGCTTGACGGCTTTCGCCGCAACCATTTTCTGGGTCTTGGTCGCCGAGGCGGGATGGGAGGCGAGCTTTCGTCTCGACTTCTGCCTGGCGTGATGGGGCGCGGCCGGCGGGTTGGCGTCGGCCCCTTGAGCATTGTCGGACGCGGTCGCCGCACCCGTCGGACGGGCGCCCAGCGCCGGACCTTTCCAGCCGGGGGCCGGGCCGAGAAAGACGCGAACCGGATCGAAACGGATTCTTTCGTTCGACAGCTCGGTGTGCACGGGGGTAAGCAGCGCCGCGAACGGGTTGGGGATCGCGCCCCCCCGGCCCGCGGGCATCGCCGCCTGGGCGGATTCGGCGGCGCCGTCCTCCTCGGCGGCGGCGATCGCGGCGGCGTTGCGATGCAGGCAGACGTCCGCGCGCATGTTCGTCGCCCCTTCGCCCGACGAGGGCAGCGATTCCAGGGAGCCGTTACCCCCGCTCATGGCGAAGCCGCGATCGAAAAGGTCGGCCGCCTCCTGGTTGCGCGATCTTGCCGTCGGCGCGCCAAGCACGACCACGATCAAACGCCGTCCGGAGTGGTTGGCGCTCGCCACCACGTTGAAACCGGCCGGGCAGGTGAAGCCGGTCTTCATCCCGTCGGCCCCGGGATAGCGGCCAAGCAGGCCGTTATGGTTGGCGATGTACTGATTGCCGAGCTGAAGCGCGCCGATGCTGAAGAGGTCGGCATGGTCGGGAAACTCCCGCAACAGCGCGCGCGCGATCATCGCCATATCGCGGGCCGACGACACGTGGGCGGGGTCATGCAGGCCGTTGGGATTGACGAAATGCGATTCATGCAGGCCCAGGCGCTGCCCCGCTGCATTCATGTCGTCGGCGAACGCTTCGACCGAGCCCGAAACGCCCTCGGCGACCATCACCGCGACGTCGTTGGGCGACTTGACCATCAGCATCTTGAGCGCATTGTCGAGCGTCACTTCGGTGCCGGGCCGGAACCCCATTTTCGACGGCGGCATTCGTGCGGCGTGCGCCGACATCACGAGGGGCGTGTCGAGGGTGAGCTTGCCGCCCCGCACCGCGTCCAGCGCCACATAGACCGTCATTAGCTTGGTCAGCGACGCTGGATACCACTGAGCCGTCGCCTCGTTTTCGATCAGCACCTGCCCGCTGTCGGCGTCGGTGACGAGATAGGGCGTCGCCGCCTGGGCCGAAACGGCGCCGATCGCGAGTATGGCGACTAGGCCGATGACGGCCCGCTGTCCAATTCCGCCCACGCGAACTGGGATCATTGCGTTTCCTGCAAGCTTCTAAAACAAGCCTGTTCCTAGAGGAGAACGTCCGCAATCTCAAGCCGCAGGCATGGTTTACGCCGGTCTGGACGCGGCCGGGCGGATCCCGCGCGCATCGATCTCGACGCTCAGACGATGTGGAACCGTTGTCGTTTCGGGTCCGCCGGCTCGCCCGGCGGGAAGGGTCCAGCGAGAAGATCGCCGCAGCGCTGGGCGAGCCCGGTCAGAGCCGCTTCCGTCGCTCCGGCGGCAAGAGGTCCCAGCGCTTCGTCGACCGCGGTCTGCCATAGCGCGTGGGGGACGAGTCGCGCCGCGTCGTCGGCCGGAACGATACGGATGTAATGCTCGGCCAACGACACATAGACGAGCGCGCCGCAATGCGAGCGGTCGATCCCGCGCAGGACAAATTGCGCCAGCGCCGCCCGGTGGCAAGCCGAGCGCGCCCAGGGCTTCGGAACGAGCCAGCGCCGGACCGGGGGCAGGGAACCCAGGACCGCGGCCAGAATGGCGACCAGCAGCTGTGCGACGTAAATACGGTGGGCGGAAAGCTCAGTGAACAGCAGGAGCGGCAGCGGCGTCGCGAGCGCGAGGATACACGCGCCGAGCAGAAACTCGGGGTCGCGGGAGGCGGAAGCGCCTGCGAGCACGCAGGCGAGCGGCGCGCGCGTCTTGACCTGCGCCGCATCGAACGCCGCCTCGACGCTCGCCGCCTCGGCCGGGTCGAGAATCATCACCACCCTCCCGAGGCGCCGCCGCCGCCCGACGAGCCGCCGCCGCCGGAAAAGCCGCCGCCAAAACCGCCGCCTCCTCCAAAGCCGCCGCCGAATCCGCCGCGGCCAAAACCTCCGCCCGTCCCCATTGGAATGAAGATGACGTTGCCGCCGCCTCCTCGCCGGGAGATGCGCGAGATCACGAACATGATGAACAGGAAAATGAGGAACGGCGCGAGCGTATCGAGGAGCGAGGCCTCGCGCTCCGGGCGCATATCGGTCGGCTTCGGCTTCCATTCGGCCGAGTTGGTGGTGAGCGCGGTGATGATATCGTCGACGCCGCGCGTCACGCCGCCGTTGAAATCGCCGGCTTTGAATCGAGGGGCGACGGCGTTGGCGATGATGATGCTGGAGACGGCGTCGGTCAGCGTGCCCTCGAGGCCATAGCCGACCTCGATGCGCACCCTTCGCTCTTTTGGCGCGATCAGGAGGAGAACGCCGTTGTTATTCTTCGTCTCGCCCAGTTTCCAGGCGCGGAAGAGCTCATTGGCGTAGGGCTCGATCTCCTCGCCGTCGAGCGAGGACACGGTCGCCACGACCAACTGAATGCCGGACTTCTGCTCGAGATCGGCGAGTTTGCGCTCAAGGTCGGCGGCTGTGACGGGCGACAGGATGTTCGCCTGATCGACCACCCGTCCGCTAAGCGGCGGGAAGCTCGCCGCCGCCAGCGCCGCGCCAACCCACAGCGCCGCGATGAGGGCGCCGATCAGGGCCCGCGGCCACAGGCGAGGCATCCGGACGCTCCCGGTTCGAGGACTAGAACTTCACCTTCGGCGCGGCTTGGGCTTCGGAGTCGGCGGTGAACGGCACCAGCGGCTTGATCGAGCGGAACACCGTCTGCGCCCACAGCACGCTCGGGAAGGTTCTGAGCGTGGTGTTGAAGTCCTGCACCGAGGCGATGTAGTCGCGGCGGGCGACGGCGATCCGGTTCTCGGTCCCCTCGAGCTGGGATTGCAGCGCCAGGAAGTTCTGGTTCGATTTGAGGTCAGGGTAGTTCTCGCTGACCGCAAGCAGACGCCCGAGGGCGCCCGACAGGGCGTTTTGCGCATCCTGCAGCTCTTTGACTTTTGCCGGGTCGGTCAGGTCGTCGGCGTTAAGGTGAATCGACGTCGCCTTGGCGCGCGCCTCGGTCACCTGGACAAAGACATCCTTCTCCTGCTTGGCGTAGCCCTGAACGGTCGCGACCAGGTTGGGAACGAGGTCGGCGCGGCGCTGGTACTGGTTCTGGACTTCCGCCCACGCCGCGTTGGCGGCCTCTTGCTTGGTCGGGATGACGTTGTAGCCGCAAGCTGAAACCGAAACTGCGATCAGCGCCAGAACGGCGAACGATCGCAATCGTTGAAGCAGGCGCATGGAAAAACCCCTCCTGGCCAAGGCGCGGACGTTTCGCGCGTCCGAGCCAATAGTAAGGCGCCGCCCGCAATAAGGCCAACCGACACGACGCCGGGTCCCGGGACCTGCTTGATCGCATCGCCCGGTTTCACTAGAAACCCGGACCACCGGCGCGGGAGACCCCGACGCCGGGCCCTCTCCTTTGAGCGCGAAGCCGCGTTTGGCGCGCGAGACACCAGGACAAGACATGCGCGTTTATTACGACCGGGACTCCGATCTCAATCTGATCAAGGGCAAGAAGGTGGCGGTCGTCGGCTACGGCAGCCAGGGCCACGCGCATCTGCTCAACATGCGCGACAGCGGTGTCAAGGATATCGCGGTCGCGCTCAGGCCCGACTCGGCCTCGGCCAAGAAGGCGGAAGCCGAGGGCGTCAAGGTGATGAAGGTCGCTGAGGCGGCCAAGTGGGCGGACATCGTGATGATGCTGACCCCGGACGAATTGCAGGCCGAAATCTATCGCAACGAGCTTGCGCCCAGCATGAAGAAGGGCGCAGCGTTGATGTTCGCCCATGGACTCAACGTCCACTTCAATCTGATCGAGCCCCGGGCCGATCTCGACGTGCTGATGGTCGCCCCGAAAGGTCCGGGCCACACCGTTCGCTCCGAGTACAAGCGCGGCGGCGGCGTGCCCTGCCTGATCGCCATCCATCAGAACGCGAGCGGCAACGCTCACGATCTCGGCCTCTCCTATGCGTCCGCGATCGGGGGCGGGCGCGCCGGGGTGATCGAGACAAGCTTCCGCGAGGAATGCGAGACCGACCTCTTCGGCGAGCAGGTGGTGCTTTGCGGAGGCCTAGTCGAACTCATCCGTGGCGGCTACGAGACCCTGGTCGAGGCTGGCTACGCACCGGAAATGGCCTATTTCGAGTGCCTGCACGAAGTGAAGCTGATCGTCGACCTCATCTACGAAGGCGGCATCGCCAACATGAACTACTCGATCTCCAACACCGCCGAGTACGGCGAATATGTCTCGGGTCCCCGCATCATCACCGGCTCGACCAAGGCCGAGATGAAGCGCGTCCTCGACGATATCCAGTCCGGCAAATTCACCCGCGACTGGATGCTCGAGAACCGGGTCAACCAGACCTCGTTCAAGGCGATGCGCGCCCGCGCCAACGCCCATCCGATCGAGGAGGTCGGCGAGAAACTGCGCGCCATGATGCCGTGGATCGGCAAGAACAAGCTCGTCGACAAGGCCAAGAACTGACGCAGCCAGCGGCGGTGGCTCGGCCGTACGGGCGACGGATTGGGCGGCCGCTCCGTTTCCGCTGGACAGCCCCCCGCGCCTTTGCTAAACGCCGCCCCTTGCCGAGCGGAACCGCCTGGCAGTCGCGATGGGCGCATAGCTCAGTTGGTAGAGCAGCTGACTCTTAATCAGCGGGTCCAAGGTTCGAGCCCTTGTGCGCCCACCATCGCAATCAAAGACTTAGCCGGCTGCAACCCATTCTGTATGGAGGCTCGTTCGTCACCGGGCTTCACTGGGGCTTCAGATGCGGCGTGATAGCCTCGCCAAAGTAGAGTCAAAAGCGGCCTATGGCCACAGACGGTCATCGGAGCCGGACCACGGGTGGTGGGTAGAGCTGTTCAAGGATGGCGAGCGCGTCGCCTACATGAGCCTCGACGAGTGGGGTCACTCGACGCGACGCAGCCGGCGATTGAGGACGCCCTTGCCCCGTCACCCGCTTCGCCGATAGATGCGCTGGCGGCTTCCGGTCGGCGGGGTCGTGCTCGCGGTCGAGACCGACGCCATCCTGATCCAGACGTGATTGACGCGCCACGCCGCGCCGATGGCGGCATGGGCGAAGGGCTCCGGGCAGTTGAATTGTTCGTCCGACGCCCAGCCTCAGGATAGGAAGGTGGGCCCTCGCCCGTCGTCAGGCGTCTTAGCGCCCAGTCCCGGAGACATTTTCAGGCCTGCAAGCTATCGGTGAGCTACCAGGACCTATACCCCTAAGATTGCTCGTCCCGGCCAATTCCCAACGCCCTCATGCCCTCCATCATGGCGATGGTCCCGGCAACAAGTGCGAACTGAGGATATGGCGGTTCGTTCCCCATCATCCAGCCCGCCCAAAGGAGCATGAGGGCCCGAGCACAGTTAGCGTGATCGCGAATGTCCTGGACTTGGTGGCCTTTTTGGCCATGATCGCCACAAATGTAACAAGCGGAATAAAAAATAACACGTTTAAGACGGATCTCATGCCACCTCCCCGCAAATAGCCGTTGGCCGTGAGGATGAAACACACCGGATCGTTTGAAAAGGGTCGCGCCACGCGCACCCACCACCCGACGCATACACGTCCGCGCGTTATTTCTCCCGTGGCTTCCTGGTCGAGCTGGACTCGCGTTGCCGATGGCGGCTGACCACCCACACGCGCGCGTCCTCGGGTAAAATTTCTCTCGCTGACATCTGTGGTGGCGTCGCCTCGGGGAGGCTAGATCCGAAAGCCTGGCCCTCTGCGCCTGATTTGGAGCCAAGCGAAGGTGAACAGGACGAGCGCTATGATGAGCGAACCAATCGCGTGCTTGCCAGCGATGTGAGCGGAACCCGCCTTGAACCCCGGGAAAAACGAGGGAAGGCTACCCACTGGAACGAACCAGTACATGACGGCGATGGCAAGGAACAGGACGCCAAGAAGTCCGGCGATCAGCGGCAGGGGTCGGTTCATAGGGCGGATGTACGCGAGGACCGCAAATTTTCCGTTACGGCGCGGCTTCCTTTGCAACTCGCGACTCATAGTGCGCCGCTTTCTCGTCGAAGCGTGAAAGCATAGCCCGCGCCGAGGCGGGCTCCGGGCTAAGCCCCTGGGAACGGTCCGTACATCAACGCGTTTAAAGAACACATGAGGATCATCGGCTCACGACTTCGCCTATTGGTCGCCGGCGTCACCCTCGTCGCCGGTTCGGCATTCGCCCAGGCGCCCAACCCGGCACCAACTCCAAAGTCGCCGCGCGACTCGGTTCCAGGAGAGACTACGCCCGGTGCCAAGGCGACTGCGCCAGCCCAGAATCTGAGCGAAAATCTGAGCCAGTCGAATGGCGTCATCCATCCGAAAGAGGTGGATCCGGCCGTCGAGAAGCCGGCGCCCAAGACGGGTGATTCGAACGTGGTGCCGCCGCCAGAGACTTCAGGCGATGCTCCCGCGCCGCAGCCAAAATGAAATCCTCGGGACTTTTTGAGAGATCATGATGGACCCGCGTCCGAAGAATCCGCGTTTTAAAAAGCCGATAGGACAGGTGGTCTCATATTAATTGATCGCAGAAGCGGACAATTTCACTCCAATTCGACAGTCCGCGCCCAAGCGTCTACCGTCGCTTTTACGGAATCCGGTTTGTGTAGACAAATCCTTCTTTCAAGAGGTTTTGACCGGGGGCTGGGGTGCGTCACGGTTAGCTGAGACATCTGGCTGCGGTAATTGAACCGCAACCGGAGGTTTCGAAATGGGATTGATGGAGGGCTTAGGCCCGAGGGCGCGCCGGAGCGCTCCCCGATAGCTGGCGCAGGCGCCCCCTCGGGCGTCGATGCAGGACCGAAGCGCTATTCGGTCCAACGCAAGATGGCGGTGGTGGCGCGTTTGTTGCGAGGCGAACCGTTGGATGTCGTCGCCCGGGAAGCGAATGTCTCCGTGGCCAAGCTGACCGAATGGCGGGAGCGAGGGCTCGCCGGCGCGGCGTCAGCCCTGAAGGAACGCGAGCGCGACGATCGCGAGGATGAAATCGCCCGACTGAAATCCAAGGTGGGCGAGATCACCATGGACAACGAATTGCTGTCGGCCAAGATCGCCGCCATGGAGGCCAAAAGCCCTTTGGCCCTAAGGAGGTCGAGACGATGAGCCAGACGTCACCCTCGCAGCGTCTTCAGTGCTACCGCCCAGCGCAGGAGTTCGTCCAGCATGGCCTTCGCGGCCTGTGTTTGCAGCCTGTTGCCTTTGAACCGCCCGTCGGCGATCGATTGCGCCACCATGGGATGACGACCGCCTCGACGATTGGCACGACTTTCAACGTGGTGAGGGTCTCTTCTCCATCTGGACGGCGCGAAGCCCGCCAGAGACTTCCCCGTAGCTGACGAAACCGGCTGGTTTATAGTTCCACTCCTTATAAACATAATCAAATGCGTTAATGAGCGAGGGCGGAGGCCCATAATTGTATTCCGGGGTGACGATGACGAACGCATCGGCCGAAGTGACGCTCGCCGCCCATCGCTTCGTATGATCGTGCTCATATTGCTGAAGCGAAGGATGCTTCGGCTCGTCGTATAGCGGCAGGTGGAACTTCGCGAGATCGAGGAGGTCGATGTCGAACTTGCCATGCTCGACGGCGCGCTCGTGAACCCACTGCCCGATTAGATGGCCGACCCGAGACGGACGCGTGCTGGCGACGATGATTTCGAGCTTCATGCCGACCGTATCTTCCTTCAAGGGCTCCGATATCTTGGCTAAGATAGAGTCACAGCGCGCTGTGCAGGACGAGCCACTCAGCCAACTTGCCGAACGGTTCGCTTCTTAAGGCCGTCGAGCAGGTGCTCACCACCAGCGTCCCCGTCCATAGAAGCCGCCGCCGCCCAGCAAAAGCACGATAACGACGATGATGAGAAGAATTGTCATATCCATGGGTGTCTCCTTCGGCAACCTGACAGGGCCCGCTCACGTCAGCCGCGTGCTCGCGTTTAAGACCGGTTGGCTTGGCGCTCAGCAATTACTGATTGGTACATAGCGATCTGGCGTCGCAGTTCCTGAATCTTAGCCTCGGTGCGCCCCTCGAAAGGGGTGCCGATGTGTGAGTTGCCACCCTCCAGCGCTTCTAAAAACCCTTGCGCGTCCGCCATCTTGGTCCGGATGTCATGATCGCTACCAGGATCGTCCATGATCGCCACCCTTCTTTGCGCCAGACAGCGTTTCCGCCCGGCCACCGTAGGTCTCCACTGCGGCGAACCATCCAACTGCCGCCTTGCGCTATGACTGGAACGCACAGATGTCAGCGTCGTTCCTTTTCCCCTACAGGTTCTTGGAATTAGCGTCAGGATGCTGCCATCAACGCTATCGGTCTCATGGTCGTCTGTGGCCATCGTAGGCCGCTTCTCCCGATCGGGCACTATCAACACGCGGCCCTTAAGAGCGGAAACCCCTGATGGCCCAGAACAACGCCGCCCCAACTTGTCGGTGTGCCCCGTCGCCAGCCACACCCGAACGCCACTCGGGATCGGGATCATCGCCGCCACAGCGCGTTGACCACGCGCGCGAGGGCGGCTGCGTCCACGTCCGCGCCGACGACAATCCGCTCGCCGCCGACGAGCGCGATCTCCATTCGGCCGGCAGGCGCTGCCGGAGTTCGTCCAGACGGCGTCGTTGGTTCGTCCGCGACCTTCACCGGCAAAAGCTCAATCGCTTTCGCGGTCGTCTGCAAAACGCCCGCTGCGCCTTGTCGTCGCCAAGTGAACAGAAGGTTCGCGTTCACCCCGGAGCGCTGCGCCACCTTCGACACGGACGCGCCCGGCGCCAGACTCTCGGCGACCATCCGCCGCTTCTCATCCTCAGACCAAAAACGCCGTCGACGCGTCTCTCTCGGGTTCAGCGCTTGATCCGCGGCGTCCAACTTCATCGATAATGCCCATGATCACTGATGGGCACTATCCTCGTGCCACTCTTAGCGCACTATCGCTCCCTCTCGCCAACCGTCCAGGCGGCCCTCGCCCGGAGGCTTACAAAAAAAGTCCCGATTTATCAGCGCTTCCTTTCGGAAGCCGTGAATCACAAGCCGGACATCATGCCAACCACTTTTATGGGTCCGGACCCTAATAAATTAATAAATTCCGACCAAGTGCTTCACTTGATGAATGGAGGCGCCCAACTTTCGATCATGTTGGCCGCATGGAAATTTACATTATCTTAGCGATGCTCACGCTATTCTGTCCCCCGACGCAAAAAGCTTGCGTGGTCGCCTTTATTGCGGGTAGTTTTCGCGATTGGGGGTAGGGATCCGGCGGACAGTGGAGGGTTTGACGCGCATGTCCCCCCACCGTCCGCCGGGTCTGCGCTCGCTACCCCTTCACGGGCGCGAACCTGTGGCCGCATTATCTTACTAAGTTTGCCAAGATAGTGCCACATTCAGCCGCTCGAACTTTGCTGTTTGCAACCGACCGTGGCGCAATTGCCACAACCACGATTCCGCGGCCGTCGGGGCGACTCGGCGGCCGGTCTTTAATCTGTCAATGAGTGAAACTACGGTCTTGCATGATCAACACGTGATAGCGCACGCTAGCCATCATGAAAACCGATCTTGTCCTAAAATTGCTGCCCGGCATCGAAGCCAAATGGCGACAAAGAACCGAATTCTACCCTGTCGCGAGAGCTGAGATGGACTCCGGACTGCCTGTCGAATGGCGTAAGGAGCTTGAGAAGGGGCACAAGAGGGAAAAGGAGCGGCACGAGGCGTCTTGGAGATCGCTCATCGCGGACCCCTCCCTCAAAACCATTGACGTGGTTCTTACACTCTACGGTTCCACCGTGAGGCCTCTCGTCGTCGCATTCATTTTCGACCACATTTGCCCCGATGAGCTGTTCTGGCCCACTCTTGCAAATCAGTGGAATGGCTTTGACGCAGTGCCGCATGAATTCGGCAGGCTCATTCGCAGGCGAAAGGCGGCCTGGACGCCCGACTGCATGTCGCCGGAGGATCGAGCCCGTCATGATGCCCTTCCGGAGCGCTTCGTGCTCTATCGCGGCCAAGACCGAGATCAGCCGATCAGGAGCACTTGGACCCTAGATGCCGACGTTGCCAAACGTTTCTCGTTGGGCCATCGCGGCATCGACAATTCGGACCCAACGGTTTTAAGCGCGACGACGACAAAAGCAAATGTAGCGCTCTATCAAGGACAGCGCGAACAGCGTGAAATAGTCGTGTTCCGCCGCCCAAGAATTGTTTCGCGTCAGGCACTACTTCGCGCTACCACGAAGTTCGCCAGAACATCCGGGCGCGGGGATAGGCGGCGCCCTGGCGCCCTCACCATGCGCGTGCTCGACGCGGACGGGCGCTCCTCGCCTTTAGGCCCACCGGGCCTTGAGTTTGTCCCCGATACGATCAGCGCGTTAGCGGGAACGTCTGAAGTTCCTTGCGAGCCGTGCCAAAAGTGCCGAGCTGGTAGACCACCGCGCCGACCGGCGCAAACGTGAACGCCTCGAACGGCTCGGCGAACATCTTGTCGAGATAGGTCTGAGGGGCGACGCCAATCGTGACGTGCGGATTGAACTTCTTGCCGGCTGCGACCGTCACGAAATTCGCTACGTAGTCGATCAAACCCGGTTGGATGTCCCTTCCGCCCTCAGTGCTCGCGAAAGCTGCAGGCGTTCCGGTCTTTTCCGTGAAGGGAGCAACCGCGTCGAGCAACTCCTGCTGCAGCCGGATCAAATCTTCGGTCGGCTCCACCACAATGCCTGCAATACCGTTCGGCGGCGCGGGGATGTAATAGTACTTGAACGCCTTGAGTTTCCAGTCTGCAACATCTTCTTTGATCAGAACTTGTTTGGCGCCGCTGTAGACCTTGTCGAGGTCAGCTGTGCGGACGAACTGCTGGAGCATCGTGATATGCGGATGGTGCGTCGCGTCCAGAGCAAAGCCCTCCGGGAAGTCCTTGAGGAGGCGGGCGTTGTCAGCGCGCGCATGCTGAACCATCGTTGCATCGGGCTCTAGCGCGATGTCGATCGCTGTGACCGAATTGTCCTGCGCTGGGGACGTCTCAGTGTCGCCGAGCAGCCACGCCAAGCCGATGCCGAACGCGGTGATGCTATCCAAGTATCGGCGCATACCTACCCCTTCTTGCTCGCAAGCGCGCCCGGCGCTCGGGAATCATACCAGAAGTAGGATCTTGCCGCGACGATTTCCCCAGCGCGACGTCGGGCTCGAGGTTCATTTCGGCGAGCACGGGCGACACGGCGGCCGTTTTGTTTGACCGGAACAATCAGGCGCTGGTGGTGTTCGGTTACTCCGGGCGCCAGTTCTGCCCCGCGCTAGTGTTCTCTTTAGCGCGGGGCTTTTTCGCGTGAGTAGTTTCCGATGATTGCCTCCGCTGCGCCTATGCCGGATAGCGGTTCGCTCGCGGCAAATTGGGCGCCGCGACTGCGGACTTACCCGACGCTTCGCGGTCGAAAGGGCGCCCACCAACTCCGTCCGAGAACCTTGCGCGCGTGCTAGCTTCGGTCCGCCCCATGAACGCGAGCGAGCCATGTCCGCGATTGGGTGGCGTCTTCTCGGCGTGATTTTCGCGTACGTCCTACAGACGGCGCTCCTATGCGCGGCGTTGCCTGCGAATCCGGATGAAGCGCCGGCTCGACCTTCGTTGGCAGGGTCAGTTGCTGGTCGCCGCGCCTTCGATGGGTGACCCGCATTTCGAGCGCACAGTCATTTTGATCGTCAAGCACGACCCGGACGGCGCCGTCGGGATCGTCATCAACAAGCCGATCGGGGAGACCTCGATCGCAAGCGTCTTAGAGGCGGTTGGCCAAAAGGGCGGCGACGCTAGCGGCGACGTGCGCGTGTTCTCAGGCGGCCCGGTCCAGCCGGAAGTAGGCTTCGTCGTGCACAGCGCCGACTACCATCGCCCGGAGACCGTGACCGTAAATGATCGTGTTTCGATGACGTCGAGCCTTGATGTATTGCGGGACATCGGTGCCAAGAAAGGACCGGCCAAAATCCTCGTGGCCTTCGGCTACGCCGGCTGGGGACCCGACCAACTCGAACGCGAGATCGAACTGCGCGCTTGGGGACTTGCGGAGGCCGATCCCACGCTGATCTTCGACGAGGACCGGGACAAGGTCTGGGACAGAGCTGGCGCCGTTATCTGAGACAGTTTGGCGGGTTGGCTAAGGTGGATCGGATTGGTGGTTACGCCGCCAAATTCTCCAGGTCGATTTCGATAGCATAGGCCTCGTCGGGCGTCCTGTCGCCCAACGCCGAGTGTGGTCTTCGCCGATTGTAGTAGTCGAACCATCGGCCGATCCCGTCCCGCGCCGCGCCGCCGGTCTCGAACGCGTTCAGGAACACGCATTCGTATTTGAGCGAGCGCCACAGCCGTTCGATGAAGACGTTGTCCATCCAGCGTCCGCGCCCGTCCATCGAGATCCGGACCTCGGCATCCCTGAGCGTCGTCGTGAATGCGAAGCTGGTGAACTGCGCCCCCTGATCCGTGTTGAAGATTTCCGGCGTTGCGTATCTGGCGAGGGCTTCCTCAAGCGCCGCGACGCAGAAGTCGGCTTCCATCGTGTTCGACAGACGCCACGCCAGAACCTTTCGCGTCGCCCAATCCATGATGGCGACAAGGTAAAGGAAGCCCCGCCGCATCGGGATGTAGGTGACATCGGCGCACCAGACCTGGTTGGGCCGCCCGATGGTCAGATGCCGCAACAGATACGGGTAGACCTTGTGTCGTGGATGCGGCGCGCTGGTTTTTGGCGCTTGATAGATCGGGGCGAGGCCGATCTTGCGCATCAGTCGGCGGACTCGTTTGTGACCGGCCTTCCAGCCGAGGCGGCGCAGATGTCGCATCATCTGGCGCGCGCCGTAAAACGGGCAGTCGAGAAATGCCTCGTCGATGAGCCGCATGAGAACGAGGTTCTCCTCGCGCTCGCCGGCCGGCTCCCGATAGAACGACGCCCGCGAGACTGACGCCAGTTCGCACTGGCGGACAATCGAGAGCCGTGGATGATCGGGGTCGATCATGGTCCTCCTCCGATCAAGGCTCAACGATCGAAGGCTTTCGCCAAAAAATCGCGTTCCACGACAAGCTGGCCGATCTTGGCGTGCAGCTTCGTCATCTCGGCATCCCGGCCTGCCTGAATCTCAGGCGCTTTGTCATCGAAGACTTTGGCCAGCTTCTCGATCGCCTGCCGCTTCCATTGCATGATCAGATTGGGATGCAACTCGTGCCTGCTCGCAAGGTCCGTGATCGTTCGATGACCCTGCATCGCCTCCAGTGCGACCTTCGCTTTGAACTCAGCCGTAAAACGTCTGCGCGTCTTCATGATGGTCCGTCCTTCTCATCGTCGGATCCACCTTAACCGGCTGTCTCAGGAACCGGGACCTGCTCACTACAATAAACGAGCGGCTCTGCTATGACTCGGCGGCAGTCCGAGCTACGCAACCATCAAGGTTGAGACTAGGCAGCCAGCATCTCTCTTACTCTGTGTGTTATCTCAGCGGGTCATATGGTTTTGGGAGGAAGAGTGCGCCAGCCGGCAAGCTTTCCTCGGTGACGTTTACGTGCCCCGAAGTGACAATTATTTTAACCGGTGGCCATCGGCCGCGGACATAGTGGGCGAGTTTAAGCCCATCCATCGAGCCCGGCATATCGACATCGGTGAAGATAAGGCGAATTTCCTTGTGCCGTTCGAGCAAAGCAATCGCTGCGTCGGCGCTCCCGCCTCATACACCTCGAAGCCAGCGTCCTCGATTAGAGAAACCGCGCCCATTCGGATTAGAGGCTCGTCCTCGACAATCAGAACTGCAGCACTTGGCCTTCCAGGTTCTCCCATAAGGGCGAAACTCCACCCTGGCGCAAAAGTTCAATTAATTCCCTCATGTGCCTTCGCGCGCCTACCGGCCGCACCTTGAGCTCGCGTCCGTTTTTGCCAAACGGCCAGGACCGGTCTTCGGACCCCGCCTGCGGCCGAGAGGCGGAAAAAACGCGCGCCGGGCGCAGGATTCATCGGGAGGACACCGCCAAGGACCAGTTGTCCACGCAATCCACAGGACGTCCGACGTCTGTTCCCGTTGAAGCCGATGAGGGTTGGCAGACTGTGATCGAGGACATGCCCCGTCCGGTTTTGGGCCTCCCGATGCGATTGCCATTCTTTGACCCGCGGAGAGATGAGGTCACAGCAACTGCGACGGACCTGATAAAACGGTTTGGTCTTCGCGCGCACGCTGAAGCCTCATATCTGGCTGAGCTTTCTGTGCAAATGCGTTCTCGCAAACACAGATTGCTCTATGAGCAGGTCGCCCGCGAGATACACGCGAGCTTTGACGAGGCGCAAAGACAACTGAGCCTTCGTCAAGGTGCGTCGGTTGCTGCCTCGAGGCCGCAATAGCCGCGCGGCTATTCCCCGCCTTCGCTCGCCTCCGCCATCCTGAGGATGACATCGCTGTAGCTCTCATCCGGCTTCCGCATGGCACGGAGCCGATCGACATATTGCGGCTCGAGCCATACGTAAAATTCGCCGTTAGGCGCGCTACTGCGCTTGAGGCGGGCGCTCGCGGGGTGCGTCGCGGCGACCACGGCATAGGCGGCCGGCGTGATCGTGAGCCGGATCAATGCAACGCAGCCACGATTGCCCAGACTAAAACGCGCGAGCCGGGGACGATCCGGGGGCGGAAGAAACTAAGCGGCATATGCGATTATTCCGGCTTGCCCTCACGTGCTCGTTTCTGCTCCGCAATCCAGGCGTCGGCTGCGGTTCTATTGAGAAACCCCCTCGTTTTGGCGATGTCACCCGTGCCATCGGCCGCTTCAACTGTATAGGTCCCGTCCGATATCGCGACCACGCGATAGACAATGGCTCGTTTGGGTTTGTCGCTCACTTGGTCGGCTCCTTCCGCAGACGAATCCCCGGCTCATCTCCGTTCGTAAATTCGGGCGCCTTTGGCCTCGAGGGCGCGGCGAATCGCCTCGAGATCATCGATTGTCGGCATACGGCGGCCCTTCTCGAAATCGCGAAGCATACTTCCGCTGACATTGGCGAGCCTCGCCAATTTGACCTGAGACAAGTTTAAGAGGCCGCGTGCGGCGAGAGACTGAGCTGGCGAGATCACCACGGTTCACTCTCCGCATCCGTACTCAGAAGTAATCAGCGAACACCTTAGCCGCGACCAACACCAGTAGACCGACGGCTATTCCAGCTAGCAACAAGGTCCTCCGCCATTCGCGGCCTTCCCTCGGGCGCTGATGCGGATTCCTCACCGAAATAGCTCGCCTCTGGTCATGATCCGCCGCGGCTCAGACTCACGCGCGGGCCGGACGAGCGAGACGCGACGGTCAAACGGAGGGGCATCTCAGATCACCGACCGCGTCCGGACGCAAGCGCGAGAAGCTCTGCGTTCAAAGAGTAGTATGGCGCTATCTCGACCATCACCGCGCCATCGTCGCTCCGAATGTAAGTTTCCAGGCCGCTGGCTGCGAGCACCTCAGCCGTCTCGGTCGTCTTCTTCTTTTCGGTCGCCGAACTTTTCATTTGCTTTGGGCGCGCCCTGCCTCAGCCTCACGCCGGGCTGCGGTCGGCATAGGGAGGAACATCCACCAATGTTCCAATTAGCCGCAACAGAGCCTGCTGCTCCGCCCCCGCCCCCTCTCTCAGGAAAGCGCCCCCACTTCAATGTGTGACAAACGGCCTCCAGAAGGCGCGTTGGGTTGGTGGATGACGAACGCGTGACCGTTGGCCGGCTCCCGACCAAGAAACCAGGTATCGCCGTTTGGGCTGCGGTACAGCTCTCTTCGATCTGACAATGCGTCCATCCTTCGCTTGTGTTCGGCCAGCAACTTCGTTCGGAAGGAGTCCATGTCGGCATCGCGCAACAGCTCGACCAAACCGGTCAAAGGCGGAGACGAATTTCCCGAAGACGAAAAGGCGGTGACGGCTCTGTTTAGTGCCGATAGGACGGCTCTGCGCGAGCTATTCTCCTTGCCGGCTGTCTGTACGGAGGACGTCTGGCTCAAAGTTTGAGGTCTTCGAAGCCGAACTCACCGACGAGCGGGTGACCGGGGAGGCAAGAGACTCTCGTCCTGCTACTTGGGCTCGGTGCGATTAAGGCCGACCTCTTGAACTTCGGCATCGGGAGGGACGCATGACCGCCTCAACCCGCCGCGCCGCCCTTGGCGCCTTGGCCAGCTTTTCAGCGCTCGGGCTCACGGGCGCGGCCGCGAAACCCGACGCATCAGCCGAGAGCGAAAAGATCGCTACCGCTGAACAATGGGCGGCGATGAATTTCGAGCCGCTGACGATCGATGAGATGCCCACCTATGACGAGTGGTGCGCGATGGCGATGAGCCATGCCATCTCGTTGCGCGTCGCGTGGCTGACCATCGGGAAGACCAAAGAGGAGGTGAAAGAGATCGTCCGCAAGTTGGACGATGCGCCCATGACAGACCTCTTCGACCGCCTGAATTCGGCCGAGAAGACGTTCGGGCATTTCAGGTGGGTCGTCGAATGCGCATTGACGCGGCTCATCGTCGCCGGATCGGCGGTGGAACTAGAGGAAGGCGCCTGACTTCCGCCTCCGCTGCGGCCTGCACCAGCCGCAGCGGCTCCCGTCGGATCGAGGCACTCCGACGGGGGCGAGTTTCACAGGAATAGGGACCCGGCGGGCGGGCTTCTGTCCGCCTTTCCGTTTGAAGGGAACAACCCGCCGCCGGTGGTGTTGGGTTGTCAGGCGCAGCCCGAGGCTGCCCACTCCCAAAGAGTTCTAGATGAACATCCTGATATCAGTCCTGTCGATGGCGACGCTCCCCGCCTTAGCGGCTGCGACGCTCATCTCGGCCCAGGAAACGCTCGCGGGCGCGCCGAAGGGGACCACGCCAGCGCCTATCGAGGGGTACGACCCTACCTCGGTGATCGTCTGCGATGATTCGGGAGAATGCTGGCATTCTCTCCAGCGATACGACTATCCTCAGGGTGTGCAGGTGGACGTTCACCCTTACGACTGGAGCTGGAAAGACGGCCAGCACTACGGCTGGAGGGAACATCCGGGCCGGGGATACTGGCTGAGGGGCGAGTGGGTGGTCTTCTAGGAGACCAAGAAATAGCGTGAGGCATTCGCGCCGTTGCCATCCTGTCATAAAAGGACGGCATGTAGGGCGGGCTGCCGCCGACCAATGCGCGCGCCTGACGCGTCGTCGGCAGTTGTGACACTTCCGTCATCAATTGACTTTTGCCCCGCAGTCACACGCGGGGTATTTTTTAGGAGATGGCGTCGCGGGGTTCTTTACGCCGCAGCGCCTCCGCCGCAGCGGCGACCCTCCGCCAAACGCCATGGCCCTCCCAATTCACCGGAAGCCAGGCAGTGATCCGCCTTCTCGTTGGCCAATGCGGGTGCGCGTTTGCCGAACCTGTATTTCAAGGCCTTGGCGTGGATCTCGATCGCCTGGTCTAACGTCACCCGCACGTCACATTTCCCGGCACTAAACCGTCACGATGTTAACAGGCGGCCAAGTTCGTCGCCAGGGCCATTGTGACCATGGCCTGCCCCTCCGGGGCCGTGGGCGGCCCTCCTGGCCTGCCCTCGCCGCGCCGCAATTTGGCCAGCAGCTGATGGCTTAGGCGCGCTGTCTCGGGGCGGCGGCGCGCCCGAGGCCCGATGACCGGCGTTCAGTGCGCGATGACTAATTTCTTCTGATATTGCGGAGCGATCTTGATGGCGTCGGCGTCCGCCGTGCAAGCGATGGCGAGCGCCGAACCGTCGCCCGCAGGAAGTTCGCTCCGCTCGGCTGCGGCGATGTCGATCTCAGGTGGGGAAACCAAGGCCTCGTCGTCCGCCCCAGCCGTGAACACCGTGACCTCACAAAGGCCAGGCCGTTGCAGGAAATAGCCGACGAAGCGCGTCGGTCCGACGACGTGATTGAAGCCGGCCATCGGTTTGTAGGTTGAGACCGAGGCCAGGTGACCGGCGTGGCTGGCCGCCGCAAAATTCGGTTAAATCAAAGAGATGAGAACGACCGACGAAAGAAGAATGGATGTGAAGGTCATATGAGTTACCCCTTGTTCAACCGGAGGTGTTCCGATCTCTATTTTCATCGATTGGGTTTCTACCTGGTCGGATAGCAACTTTCTGTGACGCTCATCACACAGGACGCGCTTAGACGATAATTTCGTTCTTTTCGGGCGGCGTCTGCGTTCCATGACAAGCATGGGCGCGGCAGCGCTCAACTCTCCGATGCACAAGTTTAGGCGCTGCTGGCAACTTGGGAGGCGGGGCTGACCATGCGCTAGCCAACCCCGCCTGCAACCGCGCGCTCAGGGGGCAGCACAGCTGTGCCATGCAAATCGAGTGCCGTGGTCCGCGTCACAATGCGCGTGCTCAACTCGGACGGGCGCGAGGTTCATTCGGCGGGAGGGCTGCGCCTTTGCAGCCTCGATCCCTCGATTTGCCGCTCGCGGCGTTTCGAATTCCGCGAACACGCCGAGTCTCTCGCGCGGCTCTATCGCGCCCTAGCCACCTTCAGCCTGACGCCGGTGATCTACCAGCTGCGCGTGCAGGCGGCACCGCTCGTCGTGCAGCCGGGTTCGGTGCCCGAATTCAGGGGAGCCGGCCATTCAGTGACGCGTCGATAATTCGGCGCGGCGGCCTGCGCCGTAAGCGACTGTTGCGGACGGCTCTTCACCGGGTTGAGCATCTCGGTTCAGGAATCGAGTGCTCCGCCGGATGCACTGGTAGCTAATGGTAGGATTCGATACGTTCGCTTAACCCGTTGAAATTGAATGGTGCTGCAAGAGAGGATAACAATTGGTCGCGCTATGGACCGGCCGTCGGGGCGACTCGGCCGCCGTCGTCTGGGGAGGGAACAATCAGGCGCCGGTCGTGTTTGATGTTTGAGCGCCTCATTCCGAGCAAGACGGGGCGTGCAATTTGCCCCGCGTTGGTGAGGCCCTAGCGCGGGCTTTTTTGTGGGCGTACTGGCGCGTGCGAGGGAGCGCTCGATGCCCAATAGAAGCAATAGATTGCTTTCCTCCCTTTCGAGGCACGACTTCGATTTGGTCGCGCCGCATCTCGAATCTGTGACCCTCGGGACAGGGAAGATACTGGAAAGGCCGAACCAGAGCATCGAGGACGTCTGTTTTCCTGAGACAGGGTTCGCATCTGTCGTCGCCGTTCAACGCAGCGGCAAGGAAGTCGAGGTCGGATTGATTGGCCGCGAAGGGATGACCGGGCTGCCTATCGTGCTCGGCGACCACCGCTCTCCCCACGCCATCTATGTCCGGGCGCCGGGAAAGGGTCTGCGAATTCCGGCGAGCGCGTTGCGCCAAGCGATACAGGCGAGCATGTCCCTTCGGGATTCCTTGTTGAGGTTCGTTCAGGCGTTCGGCGTGCAAACAACCGACACCGCGATCTGCAACGCGCAATGCAAAATAGACGTGCGGGTTGCCCGTTGGCTCCTCATGGCGCAGGACCGTATCCCAGACTGCACACTGCCGAGCACGCACGAGGTTCTGTCGGACAAGCTTGGCATGCGCCGCGCAGGCGTGACGGAAACGTTCAAGGCGCTGCGGCAACGAGGACTGATTTCGTATCGGCGAGGGGAAATCACGATTGACGATCGCGAGGGACTGACGCGCTTCGCTGGCGAAGCTTACGGCACTCCCGAGTCCGAATATCGGCGCTTGATTGGCTGAACCTGCCCATCGTGCCCGCCTCTGGCCCACAGGCTTATGCCGCGCATCAATCCCAAAGAGGCCGCAACCCTCGTCGGCATGCGCCCGCGGGGACACGCGCCATCAAACGGTCAGACGTGCTCGCGGCATGGAGAGCCGAATGACGAGGCCTTCCGGCTGCCAATCCCGGGAGATCTCGCCTCCAAGCCCCGCAATAGTGGTGCGAACGAGAAAAATCGCCGAAACCATTGTCGCCCGTCGGCGGGACGACGGCTGGTCCCAATGGCCCTCAGACGACCAAGGAGCTTGCCCTTCACGTTATGACGGCCAAGGGCCTCGATACCGGCGACAAGGTGCTGGCGCACGCCATGGCGCAGCGGCGGATCGACCCCTCGCTCGTCATCGACGCGGAGGTCGCATGGTACCTGAACGAAGCGATCTTTCTCGTCTCCGAGGATGACGAGGGCGTGCAGGGCTTCGCCTGCGCCAACCACCAGACGGGCTACGTCTGGGCGCTCTTCGTCATCGACGGCGCGCAAGGGCGCGGGCGCCGAGCGTCCGATTGCGAGGAGAACTCGATTTTCAGAGCTGGCCAGTCGCGAATGACCAGCGGTGCATTTCCTCGCGCGTGAGCACGTGCACAGTATCAGGGGGGAGCGATTCCGCCGCACCAACCAGCGCGGGGCTCACCCCCATCCGCTGCGCATAGCGCTTGAGTACGCCGACCATCGGCGGGTCAGCGTAGCTTCGTGCGACGCGTGTCGCGTCTCCCGAAAGTCCGCTCTCCGTCTCGACGACCGACATCCGATGCAAGGCAACTTCGCTTCCAGGGGGCGCGACGCGCTTTACCGCACCCATCATTGCGTAGACGCAGGCCGATACGCACTCGCCAACATAATACCCTGCGCCGTCGTCTTCGAACCGGCCCACCACGGCGGCCATCCTTAGTTCGCGCAGGATACGGCCAAAATCCATGGAGGCGACGACGTTGCCGCCGCGCGAATTGAGGTACACGATGTGCCGTAGGTCGGCATCCGAGCTTTCGGCCCTGAGGAAATCGACGAATGCCAGCGGCGTGCCCGTCTCGATGAGACCATCGGCGATGATCACATGCGGGCAACGCGCGCCGCATTGCTCCATTTCCAGCGGCGCAACTCGAAAGGTCATTGAGCCGGGCTCGGCCTTGGCCTGCACGGGGAAGAGGAAGCCGAGAGCCGCGACGGGCAGGGCCAGCGCCAGCGAACCCACACACTGGCGGGTGAGCGGTGACGGCCTCCAACAACCGACGTTCCATACGCAAGCGAGAAGTTCAACGACGCTCATTGCAAAAACGACATAGACCACTCTGCCGCTGCTTGGAGGCGGCCGGCCGCGCTGGTGGTCGCGGCGATCATGATGCGGTAAGGGCAGTCCTGACGCCCTCACGATAGTGAGCAGCCATGCAATGCGAGCTATCAGGCTTTTGCTCCGCATCGTCCTCGTCGTCGCCGTATTCCTGGCGGTCGCCTGGGCCGAGTGGCACGGGCTCTTTTAGGGATGGGCGAGATTTCGCGCCAAGGTCTCGGAGGCGCGGCGAGGATTGTGGCCCTTCGCGTGGAACTTTAGCAGGGGCGGGCGCGAGCCGGAACTGCCCCCCACGCTCTACTGGGACTTGATCAACACGACGGGAAGCGGAAAAAGCCACACCACTTCTGGCGCGCCGCCTGAGCGCTGTTCGGCGCCCACTTCCATCGCCCAATAGGCTCCATAGGCGTCGCTCCGGTTCTTCGCGAGCGCAACGCCAAATCGGGTGGCGCCAGACATGAGCAGATTGGCGTCATGGCCAGCCGAGGAGCGCCAGCCGGCCATGACGTCGTCGAAGCTCATGTAGCCAGCGCCGAGGTTTTCCCCGATCTGGGCGTTAATTCCGCTCGCTGCGAGGCGAGCTGAAAGCGACCCGTCTACGTCGTGGGACATCACCCCGCTCTTCGCCATTGCCTGCGCTTGGCGCTCAGCCACCGCAGTCAGGGTCGGGTCGAGCCGGAGAGGATTCAGGCCTTTCTCAGCGCGATAGGCATTGAGCTTGGCGGTAGCGGCGACTGGATCGAGTTGAACCTTCGCAAGGGTGGTGGCGGAACGGGTATAGACCACGCGTGGCTCGGGCTCTACGGAACAGCCGGCAACGGTGAGCATTGCCCCAAGGGTTGCTGCGGCGCAGATATTGGCAACGAGGCTTCGATCATCCTGCTCGCGCCAGCGGCGCAACCATGGCAACATGATCAATCCTTTCCTCCGAGCCGGCCGCGCCCTCAAGGCCAAACGGTATAAAGTTCAAAGACGGAATCGAAGCTGTCGCCGAAATCAAATCCGCCGCTTGATTCACGCCGTCACCGACTTTCCCGCGTAGCTCTCGGGCTGGACCCTTCCTTTTCAGGCTGGCGTTTACATCCCTGGCCCAGTTAAAAAAACCGAGAAAAAGCGGGACCCGCCTTTCGAGAGGGCTGCAATCGATGCGGCCGCTCAGCCTCCCGCCAGTAGCATGCTGATCCGCGTCACCCCCGCAGCGTCTTAAGCGCGACCGCCCAGCGCAGGAGCTCGTCCAGCATGACCTTCGCGGCCTGTGTTTGCAGCTCGTTGCCGTTGAACCGCCCGTCGGCGATCGATTGCGCCACCATGGGGATGACGACCGCCTCGACGATCGGCACGACTTTCAACGTCGTGAGGGTCTGCTTCTCCATCTGGACAGCGCGAAGCCCTCCAGAGACCCCGCCGTAGCTGACGAAACCGGCTGGTTTATAGTTCCACTCCTTGTAGACGTAATCAAATGCGTTGATGAGCGAGGGCGGCGGCCCGTAATTGTATTCCGGGGTGACGATCACGAACGCATCGGCCGCAGCGACGCTCGCCGCCCATCGCTTCGTATGATCGTGCTCATATTGCTGAAGCGAAGGATGCTTCGGCTCGTCGTATAGCGGCAGGTGGAACTTCGCGAGATCGAGGAGGTCGATGTCGAACTTGCCATGCTCGACAGCGCGCTCGTGCGCCCACTGCCCGATCAGATGGCCGATCCCGGACGCGTGCTGGCGACGATCATTCCGAGCTTCATAGGCGACCGTCTGTTCCTTCAAGGGCGTCCGAAATGCTAGCTTACTCATTTCAGGCGCGCCCAACTCATGCTCCTGCACATGAGGCCGCCCACTACGCATCCATCGGTGGTCATGCGGTCATTGGCGACATGGACGTTCAACGTATAGGTTTGATTGCGCTGTGGATCGAAGGCGTTCCCTGACCAACCCGCCGCGCCGGCGGCGTGATGTTGAGAGAGGTGTTGAGAGCGCAAACCTCCCCGCCGCAGCGTTCAACTCGGATATCAGTCTTGCCATCGCCGCGCGCCCAATCCCTAGAAACGGCGGATCGCTCGCGAATGCCGCGCTCGCCGCTCCGACCATCAGCAGCGCACCTGCCAGTTCCACGGGCCTAAAATCATACGTGCAAACTCCAAGATTGCTAACAATCGCATGGAGGGCGAAGAAGATTCCCATTGCGGCGATCTGAGACGGTGCTGATATCGGCGTGATCCTCGTTCCGCCGGAGAAGGCTGACTCGGGATTCCAGAAGAACCGGATCATCGGTGGGAGTTTGAAACTGGACTTTTGCCGAGGCAGGGAGATTATCTATTTCATCCGCAGACATTTCCGGTGCGCGGCGCGCAATCGCCAGCCCATGCTTGGTCGGATAATACATTTCATTCCTACCCTTGTGCCTGCGGCCTTGGTGGCGAGTACCGCTGGCATTACGACCGAAACGCGGTAACGGGCATTCTTTACCTCAACCAAGTTTCCGGCGGTGAAACCGAGATGTATCCCGGCTGTCGCATTTACCTGGGGAGATACAAGGACACGATCGCGCAGCGTTGGCTCGACAAGATCTCGCGGCAGCCTTTCCTCTTGCGGTTATTCGGGAAGAAGATGTGCGTCGCACCGCGCACTGGCATGATGATCGTCATGCGAGGCGATCAGTGCCTGCACAGCGTGCGCCGAGTGGAAAGCGGAGAAAGAATCAATATCGTCATGGCGTTTGACCGTCCCGGTGCGAGCTTCGCGGTTCAGAAGCATCTTGATTCTTACCTTTACTCCCAGTCAGCGGCGCCGCAATTCGATCCCAACTACCGGGAGTAACACCTTCAGCGCAGGACCGCCCTGGGGCCTAAGTCTGAGCGCGCTCCATGGTGCACATAAGTCGGCTGTCGAGGGGGCTCGGCGGCCGCTTTCGTTTGCGGCCGTCGTCAGATGCTGGGCTGCGCCCTTGAACGTCTGCCGCTGGCGATAGCCCACGAAGCCGAGCCCCGCGAGGCCGAGCAGCATTATCGCCCAGGTCGAGGGTTCGTCAGTTGGTCAGGTTGACCGTCTTATCCGAACAAACTTCAACATTGGAAACATCCGCCGACTGACCATCGGCGTATTTCCCGCGCAAATCCACGCGACAGTTGTTGCCCTGCGGTAGGTTAGCCGACGTCCATTGGCCGGCTTTCAGCGCGCCTAGCACTTTCTTCCAGTAAGCCGAACCGCTCACGGCCGCTGTCTGGGCAGTCTGCTACGGGAAATAGGCCACCAGGTTCGGGTAGTCAGGCGGCTTGTACTTTGCGCGGGGAGAGAGGTTGCCCTCAAGCTTCAGCAATCGATCCTTCAGTCGGCGATATGTGGCCCGATGCATGCCACGCGGCCGCTCAGGAAGGGGCGCGGCGAGAGACGCGATGCCGCCCAGACGCAGTCGGAGCTTACATGCTTGGAAATGCGGCCGAGCTTGAGCGCTGAGGGCTTGGCTGGCATAAATCGGATTGCCGACACAGGCCCGGCAGAAATAGCCGCTCAGCCCTTTGTAGAGCTTGGCGACTCTCTTTTCGCAGTGGGGACAATGGAGCCAGGGCCGGTCACCACCGAAATGCACCTTTGTCCACGAGACCCGAATGCGCTGTGGGATCGCGTGGCCTCGGAGGTCAAGCAGGATTGCGTATCGGGCCGCTCGGACCTGTGCGATCTTGGGCCATCTCAGCATCGGCCGGAACGTGACCCAATCGCCGCCGAACAATCCCTTGCGCCGCAATTCGCGAACGTCCAGACAATCGCTGGCCAGCTTCTCGATCGTGAAGGCTGGTGATTTCTCGTGACGCGTCACAATGACCTGCCCAGGGATCCGTCAAGATAGGCGTAGAGCGCGTTGCGAATGGCCGTGTTGTCGCGTCGCGATCCGCAGAGAAGCAATTTCTGGCGACAAGGGCTTCGATTTCCCGTTCGCGGAGTTCGACGGTGAGACACCGCAGCCCCTTTTCGCGCCGGGCGCGATGTAGCCGCATCCGGCGGGCAGAGGTTCTGTGTTCTAGTGGCTCCAGAGCGTCCTGAGGCGGCTGGGGAATAGCACCCGAAGGGGCGCTAAGATGCTCTGCTGAGGCAGTGAAGCCGTCGGCCATCATCAAGGGACTCGCCGAGCCGCCGCCAAGGCATTGGTTAAGATCGGAACCCCCAGCATGGGATTACGCGAAGGGCGGATCGTCGGCCTCATTTGCCGCGCCCGGACCGCCTGACTCCGCGACCGAGCGCCATCGGTCACTGTTCAGCCGCTCGAAAAGCCCGCGATCGGCCTCGCTTGCGGCGAAGCCCGAGGCTAGCCGGATCGGCTGCTCAGGATCTGCCGGTCTGTTGTTGGGGCGACGATTCGCTTTCATAGTTGAGATGTAGCGCGTCACTCAGATAATTTCAAGCTCTTCGAAGTATCGGCTGAGGTTGTTTGTCGAAGTCTGTTGTCGTCTTATTAGGATACTCTCAGCAAAAATCGCTGCTCGATCACTGTGGCGCGTTGATGTCAGAGCCCGTCCGAGAACATATTGAATCGTCGGAATCATTTGTGATTCAAGGGAAGCGGCCTGATTCGATTTGGGGGGGGTCGCCGATGTGGACGAGCAAGAATCGCGGACGCTATGACCGGAGCCGATTGCGCTATCCGAGCAATCTGACAGACGAGGAATGGGCGCTTGTTGAGCCGGTCATTCCGCCGGCCAAACGCGGTGGTAACCGGCGCCATGTGGTGGTGCGCGATGTCGTCAACGGCCTGATGTATATCCTGAGCACCGGCTGTCAGTGGCGGGCGATCCCCAAGGACCTGCCTCCGCGCTCGACGCTTTATGATTATTTCGATCTGGGAGCTGGGACGGCACGCTCGACCGCATTCACGACGCGCTTTATGCGCTCTGTCGCCAAGCCGCCTCGCGCGAGGCAAGCCCGACCGCGGCGATCATCGACAGCCAGAGCGTCAAGAGCGCGAAAAAGGGGGCCTGCGATTGATCCGACGGGCTACGATGCAGGCAAGAAGATCAAGGGTAAGAAGCGGCACATCCTCGTCGATACGCAGGGCCTGCTGATGCACGCCATCGTGCACTCCGCCGACATCCAGGATCGCGACGGCGGCGCGCTGCTGATGGCCAGCTCGTTCGGCGCCTTTCCGTTCCTGATCAAGCTCTATGCCGACGGCGGCTACCAGGGACCGGAGTTCCAGAGCGGGGTGAAACGGATTCTGGCGCGCGTCACCGTCGAGATCGTCAAGCGATCGGATCAAACCACAGGCTTCGTCGCGCTGCCCAAGCGCTGGATCGTCGAACGCACCTTCGCTTGGCTCGGCCGCTGCCGACGACTGGCCAAGGACTGGGAATGCCTCAACAACAGGGCGCTCGCCTTTCTGCGCCTGGCCTCCATCCGCCTCATGCTGCGAAAACTATGCAATCGCGCATAATGTTCTCGGACAAACTCTCAGCCAACACAGACCAAAAAGTTCCAGACGGGTATTGGTTGAGGTTCGGGGCGTCAGCTAGGTTTATGATCAATGAATGGTGGGGAAGGGCGAGCGAATTCCCAGAGATCGCAGCGCAAGATCCAACTCCCCTGGTCAAACTCGACTTCGGGGCTTGGGAGACCTAGCCACAGAGCTCGCGTGAGGGATGAAAGGGCCGCATATTCGGATCGCGATCCCGCCTGGCGGTCAACTCACGATAGTATGAACGGGCAGCATCCGGCTGGCGAAGGGGAAGCGCCAAGGCGCGCTATTGATCAACTAAACCACAGCTTCACTTGTAGCCCCGGCGACGCAGGGCTCGTCGGCGAGCGCGACGACGCCAAAGCCGTACAATGGGACCGATAGCCCAATCCCACCAGGTAGTAACCCCAAGTCTGACGTGCATGCCGGGATAACCTTCGGGCGGCGTCTGCGTTCCATGACAAGCATGGGCGCGGCAGCGCTCAACTCTCCGATGCACAAGTTTAGGCGCTGCTGGCCATTTGGGAGGCGGGGCTGACCATGCGCTAGCCAACCCCGCCTGCAACCGCGTGCTCAGGGGGCAGCACGGCTGTGCCCATGCAAATCGAGTGCCGTGGTCCGCGTCATCATGCGCGTGCGCGAGCCGGACGGGCGCGAGGTTCGTCCGGCGGGGAAGGGGCGGCTCGGCGCCGTTTGCCGAACCGGGCAATTGGTCGTTAACTGGCGCGTCGTCGCGCAATGCAGAGGAGGGCCCGATGGGCGGGATACTTACCCTGTTGGTGATTGTCTATCTGGTTGGAATCGGCGTCGTTCTGGCGCCGACGGTCCAGGGACAATGGAACACCGGCACCGCATCCGAATTTGTCGGAAAAATCGTGCAGGAGTTGCCGGTGGCCGCTGCGTGGCCGGTGACCCTCTATCATCGCATGATGGAACGGTCGCGCGGGTAGGGCCTATTGCTCCGGCGGAGCCGCCCTGCAGATCGACCCGCCCGGGCGCGAGGTTCATTCGGCGGCCACGGCGGCCTTTGGGTCGTGTCCTAGTTTGATGGCCAGTGATCAAGCGCGGTCGAAATTGCCGCGCAAAACGCGGATGCTCCTGTTAAAACAGCGGCCATTCGATTGAGTTCTGCGCTATTCCTTGATGCGTCGCTAATATAGAAAAGATTACTGTAAATATGAAGAAGGTACGCCATCAAGACGTTGGGGTCTCGGTGCGCGTCTCCAACCGGAAGATCGTCTCTCACAGTTTGGCTTGTTGCGGCCGACGCCCACCAATACCAGGCTGCTGCAACCCCAGACAGAAAAGAAAGCGCGGCAAAGACTAACGCGACGACTTTTAGGGCGTTCATTGGCTCCTCCGATGCCGCGCCACGATCGGCGGCGATTTGATCCCGCGCATCTGCGGCACGGCGGAGAACGGCCTTTTAGAGTTTCCCTCGGGCAGCGACGACCAGCGCATCTTACCGATGACCGGGTTGCTGGGCTAGCCAAGACACCAGGCGGTCCACTCACGAAATTGTGAAGGAGCCGCTTCCGGCTGGCGAAGGCTCCGCGCCGCTGTTATCCCAGCGCTATCCCGAACAGATTTGTCTGCGGTGCCAATAGTACATCCCACACGCGACTCGTGCTCGACGTTCTTCGGGGTTCATATCCGTGCGGAAGGAAAGCAGGACGCTCCACGCTCGGGTCCGGACTCATAACCAGTAGCTGACGGTTGCGGCGATGCAGACTGCGGCGAGGAAATTGGCGGCGTTTCGGTCATAGCGCGTTGCCACCCGCCTGAAGTCTTTCAGGCGGCAGAACATGCGCTCGATGGCGTTGCGCGCTCGATAGAGGAACGGTCGAGAAGTAGTTCTTCCACTTGCGATTGGCAATTTGTTCATCATCGGGATCGGGAAATACGTCATCATCAATCAAATCATCAATGAGATCGGGGACTGCCTGTGTATCGTCGTTTGAATTGAAGCTCGCAGGGCAGACGGGCGTGTGACGACCTTTGCCCCGCGCCAATGCGGCGGCCGTATTCCATACTGAGCCAACTCGGAAAAATATGGACTGGCTATCACCGCCTGGATTCGACCAATGATGAACGCTTGACGGTCCACTCCCTCCGGCGAGAGCCACCAGTCACCCCAGAACAGAGCTTCAATCGGCAAACCACTGCCGATCGGGCCGCCATGAAAATTGACCCGCGCGCCGCCAAGTCCAGAATCGGCGAAGATCAGGAGCGGAACATCGGGATGCGACCAGTTGCTTTGGAACGTCTCGTCATCCAGAATTTCTGTTAGGCCGAGGTAATTTCCCACGTCGTTTATGCTCACGACAACCCGCGGCTTTGGCATTGCAATCTCCCATGTCGGTCTTATTAGCTTGTATCCGTAAGTGACAATGTATGTCTTCTTTCGATGCCACAGACGCCCGCACATCGAGGCAAATCTGGTAACAGAGACCTTGAACACTACCAGCTTGCTCGTGAAAGAATGGCCCGCAAACTTCGGACTTTTGAATATGAGCGTCTACTACGATGCTGCTATACTTGTAATGGTCAGCCTATATTCCGCAGTGTCGCGCATCCACAATAGCTTCGTGATCGCCCGCAATACC
>CAVZNQ010000041.1:0-56145 GCA_963776665.1 uncultured Alphaproteobacteria bacterium | reverse complement strand
AAGGGAGAGGTCGAGAGTTCAATCCTCTCTTGCAGCACCATTCTCCGCTCTCAGGCGTAGGCGATCTTCGGCAAATAGGTGACGGTCATCGCGGCCTTGTCGCGCTCGAGCGAGGCGACGAGGCCCGCTCTGTCCGCCGAGCGGCGCGCTGCGAGACGCCCGCCGTGTTCGGGAAGCCTGCTCATGGCCATGACATATTTGATGCGGACGCCGATCGGGCTCTCTGCCGCAACACGCGCCAGCGCTTCATCGACCGCTTCGGCCTCCGCCACGGCGGCGAGATATTTCGCCCATTCGCCTTCCCGGCGTTTGTCCTCGAGCTCGTAAGCCCGGTTCCAGGCTTGCGCAGATTGGTTCGCCAGGGCGGCGAGGACGGTGTCGGCGGGCAGATTTGTGACAGGCGCGTTCATCGACTCGACTCCAATAGACAGAGGCGGCGCCGCCGCTCGCAAAGCTCGTCTTTTGCCAAAAACGCCGCGTTTCGCGCGCCATTGGCCCCCATGACCGACTTCCGGAGCTCGCTTTACCGCCTCCGCGCCCGAACGCGATCGCCCAGGGTCGCAATCAGCGACCCGACGAATACCGTGAGCGATAAGCCCAGAAGAATCTCGCCAGCCGCGAACAGGGGTGTTGGAAACAAAGCAACCATTGGTGTTCTCCGCGTTGAGTCTAGAACTCTGGGGGCGGAGGGTTGTTCCACGGCCGTTCGCGCGCCGATGCAAGATCGTCTCGGGCGGCATCGAGGATGGCGGCGATTCGCGCCTCGCTACGAGCCTCTGGCCGGCTGACGCCAGGACTTAAGCGAGAACAAAATCAGTGACGCGGCGATGAGCGCCGAGCCAAGAAAGAACGTCATGTCGATGACAAAATGCAGATCGGCTATCCACCGCGACAGCACGAGCGAGATCAGCGCGGTCAGCGCCGGAACCAGGTTCAGGAACATGGTGACGAAGCCGTTGTCGCCGCCGGTCACGGTCAGCGCGATCTGATACATGACGCGGCCGAGCGACGCGGCAACGATGGTGCCGAAGATCATCAGCAGGATCGGCAGCAGCTGATCGAGTTGCAGCTCGCCTCGCCAATAGAGAATGGCGAGGCAGCCGGGAATCAGGATGACGTTCGCGGTGAGGAAATTGGCCGCGATCGCCGCCGACTCGTCATAGCCGCCGAACCATTTGCCGACCAGCGTTCCCCCAAGGGCGGAACAGAGCGGAACGGGAATGGCGTAGACCCAGCTGCCGTGGACGAAAATTGTCCGCCAGTTCGCTGACCGTCGACATGCCGGCGTCGCCGAGCTGGCTCCAGGCGACCGCCATCGCGCCGATGAAGGCCCCGGCGAAGCAGCCGAAAAAGGTCGCCTTCGAGATCGGAATCGGAACTCCGACAATCAGCAGGGCGACCAGCGCGGCCCAGAACGGCGACAGGTTCAAGATCGCCGAAATGATGATCGGATGGGCGTTGCTGAGGCCGAAGTTGTAGAGCAGGAGGCCGCTCATGCCGATCGCAAAGATGACCGCCAGATAGCCGTAGTTGGCGGGCTTTCGGAACAGGGCGACGAAGTCGCGCCGACTGGCCGGGGGAGCGGTCAACAGCGGAATCGACACGAGCAGAGCGAACTGGGTGAGGAACACGAACTGAAGCGTATTGAGATGCTTGGCCGCCGGAAACGAAAACGGCTCCTGCGTCGCGTACAGGAACGCGGTGATGACCGAATAGAGGCTTCCAAGCCGGTAGTTGATCGGGGAGCCGGAAGACTGCATGGGCGGGACGCCTTTCGCTCACGGGGGAATTTGCTAAGAGACCAGATCGGCCGCGAAGCCTCCGACTGCGCCATCCTCTTTTGAAACGCCCATATCACAACCATGGGCTTTAGAACGATTGGGGGAATCACCGCGGTTCCCGACCGAGACCCGCCCAACCGGACCTGCGCCCATTGGCAATCCCGATCCCAACCGCGCTCACGGCGAGCTTAAGGACCGTCTCGCTCTCGCTCGCGGTCGATCGCTGTTCTTATATTCGGCGTCGCCATGGATATCGGAGACCAGAACCAGAAGGCTCTGTGCGGCGGACGCCGCGCCGCGCGGATCGCCCTCCCGAGAGGCGCGTCGCCCTACGTCGAACTCACTGCCGACGGGAAGACCGGCCCGTTCCTCCTCGACTACGGCGCCACGCGAAGCTCTCTGTCGACCGACGCGTTCCCCGGCCCGGAAGGTACAGTCCGAAAAGCGGCGATTTCACTGCCGGGGATCGAGGAGGCCGTTTTTCATCTCGCGCGTTATGACCTGCTGCTTCAGCCCAAGCAGGGACAGCTCGGCGTCATCGGCGCCGATCTTCTGTCCAGGCTTACCGTCGAGATCACTCCGAGCGCGGTGGTTTTGGGCGCCGAGCCCTGCCGGCCGCGCGAGCTGACGGCGCGCGGCCTCACGCCGGTCGACCAGGCCGGCTTCTTTGCTTCCGATCCCATCGAAGATCGACCCGGGCCGGCCCAATGTGCCGGTGGTGTTCTTGCGCCTCGGCGAAGTCCGCGCCTTCGCGCAGATCGACACCGGCTACGACGACTTGGCCTACGCCCGCTCGGTCGACATCAACCAGGCCCTGTTCGAGCGGCTCGTCGAAAGTGGGATCGAACTCGATAAAGCGGCGGAAATCGATGTCTGGACCTGCGAAGGACGCGAGCGCCGTCCGGTCTACCGGGTCAGGGATCGTTCGCTCGGAATCGAGACCGAGAACGGGAAGCCGATCCTAAGCGTCGACGACTTCCATTTGATCCTGAAGCAGGCCAACGGCTGCGGCGGGATCGCGGAGATGGCCGAGCCCGCCGCCCAGCTCGGGGCCTCGTTTCTGCAGCTCTTCGGAGCGGTCGTGTTCGATCCGAAAAACGCGACCGTGTGGCTGGACGGCGGGGTCGTCAAATCGCAAGAGACCGGGCCGGACCCCGCGAAGGGCAAATGACGGGCGCAATACGCCTGCGTCGCCCCTAAACGATCACGCTCGGGTGCGGCTTCAGTTGGCCGCCTGCGCCGCCAGCGTCGCCAGCCGGGTCCCGATCGCCTCCAGAAGAAGCTCATGCGCCTTTGCGGCGATGTCCTCCATCGAGGGCGAGTTGGCGAGCAGCGACCTGGCGCGGCGCACGATCTCGGCCTTGCTCGGGATGTGAGGCAGGTTCAATTCGCTGAAGACTTCCATGGCGGCGAACGGCTGCGCCTGGCAAAGGCGCGCACGGAGATCGGCCAAGCCGCCGGTCCCCAGCGCCGCCGCGACCGCCGCCGCGATGCGCTCGGCGTTGAAGCTTTCGGCAACCTGCGAGGCGGCGCGGCGGATGACGCGGCTCCCAAGCCGATGCTGGTTCTGGACGACCTCAAGCGTCGGGCGCTTCAAGTTCCATACCACTCCGAGGCGTTCGAGCAGCTTCAGGAGATAGAAGGTCGGATCATATTCCCACCAGCGGAACCCCTGGCGCGCGCTGCTCTGGAACGCATGATGATTGTTGTGCCAGCCCTCGCCCATCGTGAAGATCGCAAGCAACCAGTTGTTGCGGGAGTCGTCCCCGGTGACGTAGCGCCGGCGCCCAACGACATGCGCGAGCGAGTTGATGCTGAATGTGGCGTGATAAACGGCAACGGTGCTCCAGAAGAAGCCGACGATCAGTCCCGGCCAGCCGGCCGCGGCGAAACAGGCAAGCGCCAGTGCAAACGGAGGCGCCAGTTCGTGGCGATGGAGCCACATCAGCTCGGGATATTGGGCGAGATCGGCCACCCTGGCGAAATTTGTCGTCTCGTGGCGGCGGGCGAAAATCCAGCCGAGATGGCTGTAGACGAATCCGAAATGACGCGGCGAATGGACGTCAAGCTCGGTATCGGAATGGAGATGATGGTCGCGATGGTTGGCCGCCCACCACAACACGCTCTTCTGCGCCGTCGTCTGCGCCACCGCCGCCAGAACGAACTGAAAGACGCGGCTTGTTTCATAGGCGCGATGGGAAAAGTAGCGGTGATAGCCGGCTCCGATGGCGAAAATCCGCAGCCAGTAGAGACCGACCCCGATCGCCAGCGCCTCCACGGTCACGCCGGTCCAGATCGCCGCGAAGCACGCCAGATGAACGATCACGAAGGGTATCGCGGACGGATAGACGATATCCGACGTCACCGGGTCGTCTGCAGACTGTTCCAAGTTTGAATCGCGATCCTGGGTCATGGGCGGCAAAATATCAGACGGTCTGCGAATGATCGATGACAATGTTTGGGCGCCCGACATAACACAGTCGCAAGGGAACGCCCAGCGCGACCGCCGTCACCGGAAGCGGAACACGCCGGTCCGCTTGATCTCTGAATCCTCGAGCTCGCGCGTCACCGGAACCCCATACTCGATCACGCAGTCGAGCCGCTCCCGCGGAAGATAGGCGCGGCGGGGATCGCCGATAAGGACCGCCGCGCCGCGGCGCGCGAGCCTCTCCAGCCAGTCCATCGCGGCTTCGGCGAGGTCTTTCTCGTATGCCATGTCCCCCGCCAGGACGACCTCCCAGCCCTCGTCTGCGCCGATAAGGTTTTCGAGCCGGGGCGCGACCGACGCCCGGTTCTCGGCGGCGTTGGCTTCGATTGCAGCGACGGCGAAAGCATCAATGTCGCTGGCCTCGACCGCCGCTGCTCCGCTGAGCGCGGCGGCGATCGCGACAAGCCCGGAACCGGAGGCGAAATCGAGCGCGCGCCTGCCCGCAACCAGGACCGGGTTGTCGAGCACGTAGCGCGCGAGCGCCTGGCCGCCCGCCCAGGCGAAGGCCCAGAAGGGGGGCGGCAGCCCGATCGCCCCGAGTTCCTCCTCCGTTTTCTTCCACAGCGGCACGGCTTCGTCCGCGAGCCAAAGCCTGATCTCAGGCGTCAGCGGCGGCGCGATGAGGCGGGTGTTGGCGAGGATGAAGTCGCGCCTGGCGTCGGCGGCTGAGCCTATGATGCACCCCTTTCGGTCAGCGGCGACGGAGCGCCCCCTCCGTCGTCCTTCAGACAATCGCCTTCCCCGGCTTCGCAAGGGAGGACGAGACCGGCCTCTGGCGGCGCGCGCAAAGCTCACACCCGCCAGCGCAGCGCGGAAACGAGCGCGAACAGGCGTCGGGCGGTGGCCTGGTCGATCTCGATCTTGCCGGCGAGGCGCTGGGCCATGAGATCGGCGCCCTCGTTGTGGAGCGTCGTGCGCTCACGGTCGATCGCCTCGATCTGGCGCGGGCTCGCGGTGCGGATCGCGGAATAGTACGTCTCGCAGATGAGAAAGTAGTCCTTGAGCAGCGGCCGGAACGGGGTCATCGACACGACAATCGAGGCCGCAAGCTCGCCGCCCGCAGTCCTGACGTCGAAGGTCAGCTTCGATTCCTCCTGCGAGATCAAGAGCGCGTATGGGCCCCCGTCGCGCCCGGGAACGGCGAATGCGTTCTCCTCAATGAGGTCGAAGATCGCCACCGCCCGCTCGTGATCGACATCGGCCGCGCCGCGCGGGATCGTCTTTTCGTCGAGCACGACCTCGGCGAGGCGATTTCGGCTCCTGGCCGGTTTGCGGCTCATGGCCGATTCGCGCGAAGCCTGAGCGCGACCGAGCGGGCGTGCGCCTCGAGCCCTTCCGCCTCGCCGAGCGCGATCGCCGCCGGGCCGAGAGCGTCGAGCGAGCCGGCGTCGCACTTGAGCACCGAGGTGCGCTTCATGAAGTCGAGAACGCCGAGGCCCGACGAGAAGCGCGCCGAGCGGGCGGTCGGCAGGACATGGTTCGACCCGCCGACATAGTCGCCGATCGCCTCGGGCGTATTGGGCCCAAGGAAGATTGCGCCCGCATTGGCGATTTTGCCGGCGAGCGCCTCGGGGTCTTCCGCCATGATCTCGAGGTGCTCCGGCGCGAGGCGGTCGATGAGGGGCAGCGCGGACTCCAACGACGGGCAAAGGATGACCGCGCCATTGTCGCGCCAGCTCGCGCCAGCGATCCTGGCCCGCGGCAGATCGGCGAGCTGGCGGTCGACTTCGGCCTCGACCGCGCGCGCCAGGTTCGCATCTTCGGTGAAGAGGATCGACTGCGCGGCCTCATCATGCTCGGCCTGAGCCAGGAGATCGGCGGCGACAAAGCGCGGATCGGCGCCGCGATCGGCGAGAATCACGACTTCCGACGGCCCGGCGATCATGTCGATGCCGACGACGCCGAACACCCGCCGCTTGGCCGCCGCGACATAGGCGTTGCCTGGGCCGACGATCTTGTCGACTGGCGCGATCGTCCGGGTGCCATACGCGAGCGCCGCAATCGCCTGCGCGCCGCCGACCCGATAGATCTCATCGACGCCGGCGATGCGCGCCGCAGCCAGCACCAGAGGATTGATGCGGCCGTCCGGCGTCGGAACGACCATGGCAAGCCGGCGGCAGCCCGCGACCTTTGCCGGCACGGCGTTCATGATCACCGAGGACGGGTAGCTCGCCGCCCCGCCGGGCACATAGAGCCCGACCGCGTCGATCGGCCGCCAGCGCCAGCCCAGCTCGACCCCGAGCGGATCGGTGAAGCGAAGGTCGGCGGGCTTCTGGCGGCGGTGAAAATCCGTCACCCGGTCGTGCGCGAGCTTCAGCGCTTCGATCGCGGTTTTCTCGCAGGCTGCGGTCGCCCCCTCGACCTCGGCGGCGCCGATCCTGAGCCCGAGTTTGGCCACGTCGACGCGATCGAACCGGAGCGACAAGTCGGCGAGCGCCTCATCGCCGCGCGCGCGAACGTCGGCGATGATGACGGCGACCGCTGCGTCGACGTCGGTCGACGACTCGCGCTTGGCGGCCAGCAGCGCCGCGAAGCGCTGCTCGAAATCCGCCGACTGCATATCGAGCGCGATCGCCATGGCTAAAGGGAACTCTCCAACGTCGGCCCTTGTCAGGAGGCCGACGTCTCGGACTCGGTCTCGGTCAATGCGTGGCCCGGGCAAGCCTGGGCGGGGCGGCGCAGCCCCATGTCGCGGAGCTCGACCTCGACGCATTCGACCTCGAGGCGCACCAGCGCGCCGTCGGCAAAGGCGAGGATGATCATGCCGGCCGGCGGATCGGTCTTTTCGAACGTAACCGCGAGCAGATTGAGCGTCGCCTCGGGCTCCATGCGCCTGAGGCCGAGATGGGAGACCTTGAGGACGCGATCGAACCTGAGCACGCTGGCGACCCGTTCCGCCGGGCCGGTCTTCGCCCCGACCCAGTCGTAGCGCATCCCGGCGACGACGAACCGGCGCTGCCGCGGCAGCCAGGCCATGTCGGAGCGCGCGACGCACGTGTTCTGCACATGCGCGGAAATGACGCCAAGGCCCTCCCGGTCGAACGCGATCAGCCTCAGCGCCGCGGTGCGAGCCGACATCGTCCTAACCTGCGACGCGCACGATGTCGGCGCCGCAGGCGCCAAGCTTCTCTTCCAGCCGCTCGAAGCCGCGATCGAGGTGATAGACGCGATTGACGATCGTCTCTCCCTCGGCCGCGAGCGCGGCAATGACCAGCGAGACGGAAGCGCGCAGGTCGGTCGCCATCACCGGCGCGCCGCGCAGGCGCTTGACCCCGCTGACGATGGCGGTGTCGCCTTCGAGCTTGATGCTCGCGCCGAGGCGCGCGAGCTCTTGCACGTGCATGAAGCGGTTCTCGAAAATCGTCTCCTTGATGCGCGAGACGCCGCGCGCGCGCGTCATCAGCGCCATGAATTGCGCCTGCAGATCGGTCGGGAAGCCGGGAAACGGCGCGGTGGCGATGTCGACCGCCTTGATCCCGGCGCCGTTGCGCCTGACGCGGACGCCGCGATTGTCGCTGGTCACGGTCGCGCCCGCCGCCGTCAGCGCTTCGAGCGCCTCCTCCAGCAGATCCTCGCCCACGCCCTCGAGCGTCAGGTCGCCCCCGGTCATCGCCACCGCCGTCGCGTAGGTTCCCGCTTCGATCCGGTCGGGCAGAACGCGATGGTGGGCGCCATTGAGGCGGGCCACGCCCTCGATTTCGATCGTCGACGAGCCCGCGCCGCGAATGCGCGCGCCCATCTTGTTGAGGCAGGCGGCGAGGTCCGCGACCTCCGGCTCGCGGGCGGCGTTGCGGATCTGCGTCGCCCCATGCGCAGTCGAGGCCGCCATCATCGCGACATGGGTTCCCCCAACCGTCACCTTGGGAAATTCGATCTCCGCCCCGATGAGGCCGTTGGGCGCCCTGGCGACGGCATAGCCGCCGTCGATGTCAATCCGCGCGCCGAGCTTCTCAAGCGCCATCAGCAACAGGTCGACCGGCCGGGTGCCGATGGCGCAGCCGCCCGGCAGCGACACGCGCGCCGCTCCCATTCGGGCGACGAGCGGCGCGATCACCCAGAAGCTGGCGCGCATCTTCGCCACCAGTTCATACGGCGCCGCCGTGTCGACGATGGTGCGCGCGCGCAAATGCGCGGTCTGGCCGGACCCCGCGTCCTCGCCCATCCGCTTGCCGTCGACGGAGTAGTCTACCCCATGATTGCCGAGGATGTGCGCCAATTGGGCGACGTCGGCGAGGCGGGGCAGGTTTTCCAAGGTCAGCGTCTGATCTGTCAGCAGCGACGCGATCATCAGCGGCAGCGCGGCGTTTTTCGCGCCTGAAATCGGGATCACGCCATTCAGCGCCGCGCCGCCGCGAATTTGTATGCGATCCATCCCCTTGTCCCTCTAGCCCAAATCCAATCAGGACCGTAGCCCGCCTGGCTACCCCGCCGTCAGAGCCTGGGATCGCCCGGGGTCCGCTCCATCGGCCCGTTTGACGGCTCGGCGTCCGCCGCCCGCGCGCGGCTCTGCGCCTTGCGCCGCTTCAGATTCTCCCTCAGCGACGCGGCGAGGCGGGCCCGCCGGCGGTCCTGGGTTGAAGGCCGCTGTTCATCCGGGGCCATGCCGGGTCCTCGCCAGTTGCAAAAAGCCCTCCTTGACGCACGGGCGAAACGGCTTGATAGGGCCAAGGGGGGCGGCCGGGCAAGCCAATTCCTGAGCCGCGAGCCACCTTTCCGCTCGTCATTCCGCCTTTTCGATCAGGCTCTCGGCGGCGGCCCGCGCCTCGCGGGTGATTTCCGCCCCGGCGAGCATGCGGGCGATTTCTTCCCGCCGCTCGATCGCACTGAGGCGCGACACGCGGGTCGCCACCCGCTCGCCGGCGCCGACGTCGCTTTTGACGATTCGATAGTGGTTCTGCGCCCGCGCGGCCACTTGCGGCGCGTGGGTCACCGCCAGCACCTGCGCCCGCGCCGAAAGCCTCGCGAGGCGCTGGCCCATGGCGTCGGCGACGGCGCCGCCGACGCCAGTGTCGATTTCGTCGAACACGAGGGTCGGCGCGGAGCCGCGCTCGGCCAGACGGACCTTGATTGCGAGCAGGAACCTCGCCAGTTCGCCGCCCGACGCCACTTTCATTAGCGGGCCCGGCCGCGAACCGGGGTTGGTGCGGACAAAGAACTCCGCGCGATCGTAACCGCTCGGCGCGACAATCGCCTGGTCCCGCCTCAAGTCGACGCTGAATTCCGCCCGCTCGAGCTTGAGCGGCCCCAACTCGGCGCTCACGGCTTTCTCCAGTTCGCGCGCGCTCCCCTCGCGCGCGGCGCTGAGCGCGGCCGCCGCGGCGCGATAGGCCTTGCCAGCGCTTTTCACCTGGGCCTCGAGGCGGCCGACCTCGCTGCGGCCGGCGGCAAGCGCCGCAAGCTCGTCGGCGAATTTTTCCGCCAGGGCGGGGAGGCTTTCGATCGTCGTGTTGTGCTTGCGGCCCATCGCCCTCAGCGCAAACAGGCGCTCCTCGCAGCGTTCGAGCTCCTGTGGATCGAAGGCGCTGGCGCCGATCGCGTCCTCGACCGCGCGATTGGCGCGCTCGAGCGCTTCAATCGCTTCATCGAGCGCCTTCACGCTCGGCTCGATCAGCCCGGGCGCCTGGGGCAACCGGCGCAGCAACCGGCGCGAGACGGAATTGAGCAGCGGCAGGATGGCGGCTTCGCCGGTCAGATGGTCGCGCGCGTCGCGAATATCGGCGGCGACCTTCTCGCCCTGCATCATCGCCTGCCGACGCGCCGCCAGCGTCGCTTCTTCGTCCGGCTGAACCGCGAGACGGGTGATCTCCTCGTGGGCATGGGCGGCAAACCCCGCCTCCGCTTCCGCAGCCGCCACCCTCGCGCGCTCGATCTCCAGCGCGCCCTCGGCCTCGCGCAGAGCCGCACAGGCGCGCTCAGTCGCCGCCGCCATGGGCTCTAGGCCGCCGTAGGCGTCGACGAGGGCGCGATGGGTCGACTGGTCGGTGAGCGCCCGCTCATCGTGCTGTCCGTGGATCTCGACCAGCGCCGAGGCCAGCGCGCGCAGCGCCTGGGCGCTGACGCTCTGGTCATTGACGTAGGCGCGCGTGCGTCCGTCGGCTAACTGGACCCGGCGCAGGATCAGTTCGTCGCCGATCTCGATGTCCTGCCCTTCGAGCAGCGCGTGGGCGGCGTGGCCCTCCGGCAGGTCGAAGGTCGCCGTCACCTGGCCCTGCGCCTGGCCGTGGCGCACGAGGCCGCCGTCGCCGCGCGCGCCGAGCGCCAGCGCCAGCGCATCGAGAAGAATCGACTTCCCCGCGCCCGTCTCGCCGGTCAGGATCGTCAACCCCGGCGAGAACTCGAGGTCCAACTGGTCGATCAGCACCACGTCGCGAATGGAGAGGCGCGAAAGCATGGATGAGTCCAATCAGGACGGAACGACCGTGTGCCAGATTTTCGAGATCCAGGATTTGCCATATTCGTGCGGCGAGAGCCCCTTCCCCTTCAATAAGTTATAGGCATCCTGGTACCACTGACTGTCGGGGAAATTGTGCCCAAGCACAGCGGCCGCGGTCTGGGCTTCGTCGGTAATGCCCAAGCCAAGGTAGGCCTCCACCAGACGATACAGCGCTTCTTCGGCGTGCCGGGTCGTCTGGTAATACTGAAGCACGTTTCGAAAGCGGTTGATGGCGGCGGTGTAGTTGCGCCGATTGAGATAGAACCGGCCGATCGACATTTCCTTGCCGGCGAGCTGATCCTCGGTGACGCCGATCTTGTACTTCGAGTCTTCCACATACTCCGATTTCGGATATTTCTGCACCACAGCCTGGAACGCGGTAAGCGCCTTCTGCGCGTTCTCCTGATCGCGCGAGATGTCCGGAATCTGCATGTAATAGGCATTCGCCTGCAGGTACAAAACATAGGGCGCGTCGGGGGAGTTCGGATAATCCTTGAGATAGCGCTCGGCCGAGGTCACGGCGCTGGTATAGTCGCCGGCCTGATAATTGGCATAGGTCGTCATCAATTGACCCTTCTGGGCCCAGTCCGAGCTTGGGTACTGCTTGCCCAGCTCAGTGAATTTTTTCGACGCCTCCCCGGGCGAGCCATTGGCCAGTTTCTGCAGTCCCTGATCGTAGGTCTTGCTCGCCGGGGTGTCCGGCGTGATCTCCATCTTGTATTTTTCGCTCCCGAACGGGTTGAACTGGTCGATCATGGAGCAGGAGGAGCTGGCGACCGCGATTGCGATGAGGACGGCGCCGGCTGCCCACCGGCGCGCCGGCCGCTTTCCCGCCTTGGGCGGGACAGGGCCAAATTCGACGTCATTCATGCTTCAAAGACTCGATGTGTTGCAGGGGCGAGTCGTCGCCGCCGCACGGAGGCGACGCGGCTCATTTACCGCACTCGCAACGCGCGCGCCACATATTCGGAGAAGTGCGGGCGGAGGCCTGGAAGCGCGGTGAGCGTCCCCGCGCCGTCGAGCTGTCGGAAAAATCAATCGGGGGCGGCGAAGGCGGCCGCGGGCACTTGCGCGGCCGCTCCACGCGCCATGATCGCGACCCGCGGAGACGGCGCTTCGAGGATCTCATAAGCCCAGCGGCGTTCAAACAACGCCTCGAGCGCGAGCGCGTTGAGTTTGTGTCCCGGGCGATAGGTCCGGTAGAGTCCGATGATCGGCGCCCCGGCGAGAGACAGATCGCCGACCGCATCGAGCGCTTTGTGGCGCACGAACTCGTCGGCGTAGCGCAACCCTTCCGGATTGAGGATCGCGTCGCCGTCGATCGCGACCGAATTCTCAAGCGAGGAGCCGAGGGCGTAGCCCGCCTGCCACAATTTCTGCACGTCGCAGACAAAGCCGAAGGTCCGGGCGCGGGCGATCTCGCGGCGAAACGTCGACGGATCGAGGTCGAATACGCGCCGCTGGCGTCCGATCGCCGGCGATTCGAAGTCGATCTCGACGTCGAGGCGGAAGCCACGTTCGGCCGGCAGAAACTCGGCAAAGCCGCCGTCGTGATCGACGCGAACCGGCTTGACGATCTTGAGATGGCGGCGCGGGCGGGCCTGCTGGGTGAGGCCGACCGAATTGATCGCGGCGACGAAATCGGCCGCCGAGCCGTCCATGATCGGCGTCTCCGGCCCGTCGATCTCGATCAGGACGTTGTCGAACTCGGAGACCCGAGAGGGCCGCCAGAAGATGCTCGACGGTGCAGATGCTGGCGCCCGAGGGGTCGCCGAGCATGGTGCAGAGCGCGGTTTGCGCCACATTTGCCCGCTTGGCCTCGAGGAGACGCTCGCGTCCGCCCGGCAGTCCGGTACGAAGGAAGACGACGCCGGTATCGACGCCGGCAGGATGAAGGATAACTTGAGCAGGCGCCGCCGAGTGTACTCCGACGCCGCAGATCGCCACACGGTCGCGCAGCGTAGTCTGGAACCCAAACCGCATCTTTTACTGTTCCCGAGCTTGCGCCCGGCCCCGATTCGGGGCGTCGGCCACGATGCGGAGCACTCAGACTCCGCAACGCGTCGCTACCTGAAGCTGCCTGTCGCCGTCCGCCCGCCGCCGCCAAAAAGTCTGGCGGCAGCTCCTAAAGCGCCACACTAAGGGCCCCTTGTCTCACGGGACAAATCACCTTTGGTGAACAAAAGTTACAAACCATAGTCACACATTTATTCTATATATTTCAATCACTTATAGAAATTAATATCCTCTTAACGCGCGCGCGGGGCCGCGTTCGGACGGGTCGGCCGGAAGCCGAGGCTTCGCGGCCGGCCGAATCAGTTCTGCTGCCGGCGCAGGAACGCCGGGATATCGAGATGATCGTCTTCTGAAACCGGAGGACGCGGAACCGGCCTGACAGGCGCGGCGGACGCGCCGGCCTGCTGGCGCGACGGCTGCTGGCGCGGCTGGGGCCGGCCAGGGTCAGCCTGAGTCGACACCGTCACGTAGGGCCGGTGCAGCTGCGTCACCGGCGCCGGGACCGCGGCGGCCGGCGCTGAAACCGCTTCGTCCTCATGGCGGGTGATGCCGAACGCCGCCAGTTTCTCCAACAGCGACCGGCGCCGCGTTTCCGGCGCAGGAGCGGCTCCCTGGGACTCGCGCATCGCCCGCAGCTGGTTCTGCGCCACCTGCGGCAGGTCCTCGATCTGCGGCATCCGGGTCGCGCGCGGCATGGGCTGTTCCGCCGCGGGGGGAATGAATTCGGCCTCTTCCGAATCTTCATCTTCCATTTCGTGGTGAGGCTCGATGGGTTCCGGGAAGGCGCCGAGCGGCGGCCCCGCCGGCTCGACGGCGCCGTCATAGGCGGCGGGCGCCGAAGCCGCGTCGGCCTGCGCCGGCGAAAGAGCGGATCGCAGCGGCGAGAACACGCGTGGGCGCGCCATCGCGTCGATCCGCGGCTGGAAGTTGACCGGCTCGATCTGAGCAATTGCAGCCTGATCGATGCCCGTCGCCACGACCGACACGCGCACGACGCCATCGAGCGCCGAGTTGAAGGTGGCGCCGAGAATTATGTTGGCCTCCTCGTCGACCTCCTGGCGAATGCGGCTCGCCGCCTCGTCGACCTCGTAGAGCGTCAGATCGTTGCCGCCGGTGATCGAGATCAGAAGTCCGCGAGCCCCGCGCATTGAGGTCTCGTCAAGCAGCGGATTGGCGATAGCCGCTTCGGCGGCTTGCACAGCGCGCTTGTCGCCCGCCGCTTCGCCGGTGCCCATCATCGCCTTGCCCATTTCGCTCATGATCGAGCGCACGTCGGCGAAGTCGAGGTTGATGAGCCCCTCCTTCACCATCAGATCGGTGATGCAGGCGACGCCGGAATAAAGAACCTGATCGGCCATCGAGAACGCGTCGGCGAAGGTGGTCTTTTCGTTGGCGACGCGGAACAGGTTTTGATTGGGAATGATGATCAGCGTGTCGACCGCCTTCTGCAGGTCGGCGATGCCGTTCTCCGCCACCCGCATTCGGCGTCCGCCCTCGAAATGAAACGGCTTGGTGACGACGCCGACGGTGAGAATCCCGAGTTCGCGCGCGGCCCTGGCGATGACCGGCGCGGCCCCGGTGCCCGTGCCGCCGCCCATGCCGGCGGTGACAAACACCATGTGGGCGCCGGCAAGGTGATCGCGAATCTCCTCGAGCGCCTCCTCGGCGGCGGCCTTGCCGACTTCGGGCTTGGACCCGGCGCCGAGCCCTTCCGTCACCTGCAGGCCCATCTGAATGATCCGTTCGGCGCGCGAGGACGTCAGCGCCTGGGCGTCGGTGTTGGCGACGATGAAATCGACGCCGGACAAGCCGGAGACGATCATGTTGTTGACCGCGTTGCCGCCGGCGCCCCCTACGCCGCATACCATGATGCGTGGCTTCAGTTCCCTGAGTTCGGGGGCTTTCAGATTGATCGACATGCTTGCCTCATTACGTTGGACGCCCGCCGGCGCCGATTGGAATGCGTGTTTGCCTTCACCTCGCGCCCTCGCCTCAGGCGAGCGCCTCTAACGCGCCTTAAAAACTCTCCTTGAGCCAACGTCCGACCCGCGCCGCGTACCCGCCCTGGCCCTGATGGGGACGCGAGATCTGGCGTGTGATTTCGTAATATTCGAGGCCTGCCATTTGCGGATAAACCATCAAGCCGACGGCGGCGGCGAAAGCCGGGCTCTTGCCGGATTCCGGCAGCCCTTCGATCCCGAGCGGCCGTCCGATCCGCGCCTGGTTGGAGATGATAGAGCGCGCAAGCTCCGCCATTCCGGTCAGCTGGCACGCGCCCCCGGTCATCACCAGCCTGCGACCGGCCTGGGCCAGGTGTCCGGAAGCGCGCAGCCGGTCGCGCACGAGCTCGAGGATCTCCTCCACGCGCGGCCGGATGATTCGCGTAAGCTCGGACTTGGGCAAGTGGCTCGGATGATCCGTGTCGTCGCCAAGCCGGTGGGCCGCGATTGTTTCGCGGTCGTCGGACGGCGAAGCCATGCAGGCGCCGTAGAGCGTCTTGAGGCGTTCGGCGTCGCTGATGGAGACGTTGAGGCCGCGCGCGACGTCGCGGGTCACATGGATGCCGCCAAGGGCGACCGCGTCGACGTGGATGAGCCGCCCCCCGGAGAAAACGCCGACCGTGGTCGAGCCGCCGCCGAAATCGACCACCGCGGCCCCGAGTTCCGCCTCGTCGTCGACCAGCGTCGAGAGGCCCGCGGCGTAAGGCGTCGCCACCATCGCCTCGACCCGCAGATGGCAGCGCTCGATCACCAGCATCAGGTTGCGCGCCGCGGCTGAATCGCACGTCGCGACATGAAGATCGACCCCGAGTTCGGTCCCGACCATGCCTTTGGGGTCGTGAATGTCGCGCGTGGCGTCGAGCCGGAAGGCGGTCGGCAGCGCATGCAGGGTCGTTCGTCCGGGCTCTCCGTTCGCCTGCGCCGCAGCCTCGAGAACCCGTTGGACGTCATGCTCGGCGACGGTCTTGCCGCGCAGCGTTGCGTCGGCGGCGCGACGGCGCGAGGCCAGGCGGCCGCCCGACATGTTGACGATGACGCCGCCGACCTCGACGCCCGCCATGCGCTCGGCCGCGTCGATGGCCATCCGCGCAGCATGTTCCGCCGACCGCAAATCGACCACTGCGCCACCCTTGACGCCGGTCGAGCGCTGGTGGCCGACGCCCAGCACCTTGCATCGGTGGGTGCGCCCGCGCAGCGCCTCTGACGGCTCCATTGGCGTCAGGCGGGCGATCAGGCACACGATCTTCGAAGCGCCGACGTCGAGCACCGACAACAGGGCGCTCTTGCGCGCCGGGATCTGGCGCATGCGGGGCGCGAGCGGCTGGCTCATGGCTGGGCGCCCTTCTTGGGCGCGTGGCTATCCGCCCAGGTTGCGGCGGCCTCCTCGGAAAGGCGTACGAACACGCGACCCGGAACCCTGAAATCGAGCGACAGCGCGTCCTTATCCAGGATGCGGGATTGGCGCTGGAGGGTGAGAAGCTCGGCGATGGCGGCTTCGGGATTCGATTCGGGCAGCTTGACGTCGAGGCCCGATTTCAGCCGCAGATTCCACCGCCGCTGGTCGACCAGGACGCCTGCTTCGACGCGCGGCTTCAATTCGTCCATCGCGTCAAGGAGGCCGACGAACTCGCGCACCCGCCCGTTTGCGCCCTCGCCGACGACGAAGGGAAGGTCGGCGTAACGGCCGTCGCCGATCTCGTCGATCGGCGCGCCGTCGGCCGCGATCGCGCGGACGTCGCCGTCCTTCTGCCAGACGGCGTAGGGCGTGCGCTCGACGATCTCGATCACGATGTGGTTGGGGTAGAGTTTGCGCACGCTTGCCTGTTTGATCAGCGGATCGGCCTCTAGTCGCGCCCGCGCTTGAGCGACGTCGAAGAACAGGAGCGATTTCTTGCCGTCGACGCCAGCGATGGCGAGGATCCTGCGCTCGCTCATGTGCGTCGCGCCTGAAACCGTGACCACTCGTATGCCAAGGCCGAGTGTGCGAGCCATCCAATCGTCAACGCCGCCATATTGCGCCGTGACCACGTCGAGTTGCCCGCCGCGCTCGGCGCCGAAAAGGGCCGCGCCGAGAAGCACCGCCACGGTGAGCGCGATCTCGAACTTGCGCGGCGCGGGACGGTCCAGTCGGATGCGCCAGCGCCCCGGCGCCCGCGCCGATCGCTCGCCGCGCAGCAACACCCGATGAGGCGGCCCTTCAATCGCGACGCCGGCCAGACTGGGCCGCGCCGCCTGTCCCCACCCGAGCATCGCGCTCAACAATCGCACGTCCCGTCCTCCACCATCCCGGCAAAGTCTTGGGCCTTATAGTAAATATTCGGTTTAAGATTTCCCGCGCGGTCATGATGCAGCCCGCCGTTGACGTCTTTTGCGTCACCCTCGCCGAACGCTTGGGAAGCCGGATCGAATTCGCGGCCGTCGGCCCCCTGTTCGAGCGAGCGGGCGCGGACGCGATCTCCGCTTCTGGACGCGACGCGCCCGTTCGGCCGGCGAGTTTTGAGGACAGCGAGTGGCTTCATCGCCTGCCAATTCCCTAACGCTGCGCGAAGACGCAGAGTTAAGACACGATTAAGACCAACGGCTTAACGACACGTTAACCCCCACGAGCCGACGGGCTGAAAAGCTCGGCGCGCCGCGCGTCGATCGTGTCCAGGCCTTAAGTTTTTCCCGCTAAGCGTCGACGCGCCTGCCGATCAACCGGAAGTCCGATGAGCGAACCGGCCCAATTTGCCCTCAAGCCCGGAGTACAGCGCGGCGACAGCGCCTTTCTCCTCAATCGGGGGCCCCATCGCCTTGCCTTCGATTCGTTTCCCGGCCGGACTGTCGCGCTGGCCTTCCTCGGTTCGGGCGACGATCCCGAGACGGACGCTGCGCTGGAGGCGTTGGCCGCCCGTGGGAGCCTCGTCGACGGCGGTAAGGCCGCCTTCTTCGCCGTCCTCTCCGAACCCTTCGCGACGGCGCGGAAAGCGCTCGAGACGCGATTTCCGGCGGTCCGGTTTCTCTGGGACGACGGGAGCCTCGCCGGCGCCTTCGGGACTGCCCGCGCCTGGGTCGTCCTCGATCGGACGCTGCGGGTGGTGGATGTCGCGCCGTTGAACGAGCCCGACCGGGTAATGGGACGCCTCGATCGCACGGAGGCGCCGAGCCAGGCCGCCGACGATCGCGCGCCCGCGCCGATTCTCCTGCTCGACGACGTTCTCGAACCCGAGCTTTGCCGCCATCTCGTCGACTGCTTCGAGCGCGGCGGCGGCAAGGAAAGCGGGTTCATGCAGAATGTGGAGGGACGGTCGGTCGAGCGCTTCGATGACGGCTGGAAGCGCAGGCGCGATTTTTTCTTGACCGATCCGAGCTTGATCGCCGGCGTCCGCAGCCGGATCGGGCGGCGGGTCGGCCCGGAAATCCGCAAGGCGTTCCAGATGGCTGTCACCCGCATCGAGCGCGACCTCATCGCCCGCTACGACGCCGAAACCGGCGGGCATTTCGGTCCCCATCGTGACGACACGGGGCTATCGGTGGCGCATCGGCGGTTCGCCGTCTCGATCAATCTCAACGGCGATTTCGACGGCGGGGAGATCTCGTTTCCTGAATACGGCCCGCGAGGCTTCAAGGCCGCCCCGGGAACGGCGGTCGTGTTCTCCGCCTCGATCCTGCACCAGGTTTCGCGGGTGACGCGCGGGCGGCGCTATGTCTTCCTCACGTTCCTGTTCGATGAGGAGGGCGAGCGGCTCAGGCAGGCGAATCTGAAGGCCGCGCAGGAGGCGCAACGCCAATTGCAACCAACAGCGAGCGCATCCGCGTGAAGACGGGCAGAGCGGTCCTGCCCGATAGAGTCATCGCTCGGGCGCTCGGCCGATCCGCTTGATCTCCCATTCGAGCGCGACGCCGCTCGTCTCGAGGACACGGCGTCTGACCTCCTCGCCGAGCGCTTCGAGGTCGGCGGCGGTCGCCCGGCCGCGGTTGATGAGAAAGTTGCAGTGCATGGTCGACACCTCGGCGTCCCCGACGCGCAGGCCGCGGCAGCCCGCCTGGTCGATCAGCTCCCAGGCCTTGAATCCGGGCGGATTCTTGAACGTCGAGCCGCCGGTCTTCTCGCGGATCGGCTGCGAGGCTTCGCGGGCGCGGGTGATGCGCTCCATCTCGGCTTCGATCGCGGCCGGCTCACCCGGGCGGCCCTGAAACGCCGCAGCGGTGAACACCACGCCCTCGGGCGCCGAGCTATGACGATAGGAAAAGCCCAAGCCGTCGCGCGAGAACACACGCCGGGCGCCTGTCCGGTCGACGCCGCGCGCCTCGATCAGCGCGTCCCTGATCTCGCCGCCGTGCGCGCCGGCGTTCATGACCAGCGCGCCGCCTATCGACCCGGGCACGCCACGCAGGAAGGCCAGGCCGTCGACGCCAGCCTTCGCGGCGGCTTTGGCGACGAATTGATCCGGCGCGGACGCCCCGGCGACCAAGCGACAGCCATCGGCGATCTCGATTGCGCCGAACGCCCGGCCGCCGAGCCGGATGACGACGCCCTCGACGCCGCCGTCGCGCACGATGAGGTTCGAGCCGAGGCCGATCGTCGTGACCGGCGTCTCGCGCGGCAGGTTGGCCAGAAGATAGGCGAGATCGTCCTCGTCGGCCGGGGAGAACAGAACCTGGGCAGGGCCGCCAACGCGAAACCAGGTGGTCTCGGCGATCGGCGCATTGGCGAGGAGGCGCCCGCGAAGCCGCGGCGCCCGCGCCTTCACCTCTTCGACAAGGTCGGGAAAGCCCATCGGCGTCAGGTCGCGTCAGGCTTTGTCGAGCGCGACGAGTTCGCCCGGGAGCGCATAGGCCCATTGGGTGATCGAGCCGGCGCCGAGGCAAATCACGTAGTCGCCCGGCTTGGCCAGCGAGCGCACCATGCCCGCCAGTTTGTCCGGCGAGGGCAGCACAATGGCGTGCCGATGGCCGTGGGCGGCGATCGCGGTCGCGAGCGCCTTCTTGTCGACGCCTTCGATGGGCGCCTCGCCAGCCGGGTAGACGTCGGCGACGATCACGCTGTCGGCGTCGTTGAAGCAGGTGGCGAAGGCGTCGAACAGGGAGGCGAGCCTGGTGAAGCGATGCGGCTGGACCACGGCGATCACCTTACCCTCGGTCGCGTCCCGCGCGGCTTTCAGCACCGCGGCGATCTCGACCGGATGGTGGCCGTAGTCGTCGTAGATGGCGACGCCGTTCCATGTCCCGGTGCGGGTGAAACGACGCCTGACGCCGCCGAAACTCGCGATCGCTTTGCGAATCACCTCGATCGGCGCTCCGAGCTCGTGCGCGACCGCAATCGCCGCCGTCGCATTGAGGGCGTTGTGCCGGCCCGGCATCGGCAGCGCGAGGTCATCGATGAAGGTCGCGCGGCCGCTCGCCCGCTCGCGGATCAGCACCGAAAATCGGGTCACTCCGCCGGCAAGGTTGACGTCGAGAAGGCGCGCGTCGGCCTGCGGATTCTCGCCGTAGGTCAGAACCCGGCGGTCCTCGATCCGCCCCACCAGCTCCTGCACGGTCGGATGATCGAGGCACATGACGGCGAAGCCGTAAAACGGCAGGTTGTCGATCAGGGCCCGGAACGCGTCCTTGATGGCGTCGAAGGTCTCGAAGTGGTCGAGGTGCTCGGGATCGATGTTGGTGACCACCGCGATATCGGCGGGGAGCTTGAGAAAGGTGCCGTCGCTTTCGTCAGCCTCGACCACCATCCAGTCGCCGGCCCCGAGCCGCGCATTGGTCCCGTAGGCGTTGATGATGCCGCCGTTGATCACCGTAGGATCAAGCCCCGCGGCGTCGAGCAGCGTCGCGACCAGCGACGTCGTCGTCGTCTTGCCATGCGTGCCGGCGACGGCCACGCACTGCTTGAGCCGCATCAGCTCGGCGAGCATCTCCGCCCGCCGCACGACGGGAATGCGCCGCGCCCGCGCCGCGACGACCTCGGGATTGTCGCGCTTGACGGCCGACGAAACGACGACCACCGCGGCCGCTCCGAGATTGGCCTTGTCGTGGCCGACATGGACGGTCGCCCCCTTCTCGCGCAGCCGCTTGACGTTGGCGTTGTCGGAGAGATCCGAGCCCTGAACTTTGTGTCCGAGGTTGATGAGCACTTCCGCGATGCCCGACATGCCGATGCCGCCGATGCCGACGAAATGGATTGGGCCGGTCTGACTCGGCAGTTTCATGCTCGTAGAACCCTAAACAACAGGCGCCTAACCCGCCTGATCGCCATCAATCCGGCGCGCGACCCCGCATAGGACGAATCCACGGGCAAGGGAAATGCGGGGTCGCGCTGCGCCTACAATATCGACCTGTCGATCGCCCGCTCCGCCTCGGCGATGCTCTCCGGCCGCCCGACATGCACCCAAAGGCCGTCGAGGCGCACGCCATAGAGGCGGTCATTCGCGGCGGCGGCGTGAAAGAACGGCGCAAGACGAAAAACCTTCGCCGGCTCGCTCGCGAACAGCTCAGGCTTGACGATGCCGACGCCGGTGTAGACGAAGGGCGCGACACGGCGCGGCTCGCGCGGCTGAAGCCGTCCGTCGTGGTCCATGGTGAAATCGCCGGGCCAGTCGACGCCCACCGCCCCCGCGCTCGCCGCGACCAGGAGCAGGATGTCCATCGCCTCGGGATCGAAGGCCGCGGCGAGGCGGGCGAGATTCGACCGCGGGCCCTCGATCCAGAATGCGTCGGTATTGCAGATTAAGAACGGCTCGGCGCCGATCAGCGGCAGCGCGCGCTTGATCCCCCCTCCCTGATCGAGAAGCGTCGCGCGTTCGTCGGAGATGGTGATCTTCGGCGGCGCCCGGCGTCCCGCGAGATGCGCCTCAATCTGATCGGCGAGCCAATGGACGTTGACGATCGCCCGCTCGACGCCGTTCTCGGCCAGGCGGTCGAGGGAGTAATCGATGAGCGCTCGTCCTCCGACCTTGACGAGCGGCTTCGGCAGCGTCTCGGTGATCGGCCGCATCCGCGTCCCGAGGCCAGCGGCGAACACCATGGCCGTCTTGGGAACCGGCGGGGTCATCGGCGGGTCCTCGGCGATCTGACTTCAGGGATCGGTTTTGACGGGCGGCTGGCCGAGCGCCCGCGGCAAGTGGTTCTGATACCAGAGCGCAAGCGGCCGAAGCAACGGATGAGCGAGATTGCGGGCCAGGTAGCGCTCCATCCGCGGCAGGTGGCGCAGGTACTCCGGCTTGCCGTCCCGCTTGTCGAGCCGGGCGAAGATGCCGAGGATCTTGGTCGCTCGCTGCGCGCCCATCGCCGCGTAGGCGGCGGCGAAGCTCTGGGCGTTGAAAGCGGGATCGGCGGCCGTCCTACGCCGCATGTAGAGGGCGGCCAGCCGCATCTCGAGATCCTCCGGCACGTCGACGCGCGCGTCCTGGAGGAGCGAAGCAACGTCATAGGCCGGCGGGCCCAGCACCGCGTCCTGAAAATCGATCAGGCCGATCCTTTTCAGCCCCTGCCGCTCGGCGAGCCAATGCAGGTTGGGCGAATGAAAATCGCGCAGCGTCCAGGTCGTCGGCTGAGCGAGGATCGGCCCAAGCAGCTCGCGCCAGATCGCCAGGAATTGCATCCGTGCGCCCGTCGGCGGCGTCGTCCGCGCGACCGCAGGCGCATACCAGTCGAGCGCCAGCTCGACCTCGACCAGCATCGCCTCGATGTCGTAGACCGGCATAGCGTAGGATTCGTCGCCGACCGGCAGGCTCTCCGGCAATTCGCGTCCGTGCAGATCGACGAGAAGCGCAATCGCGTCCGCGTAGCGCGCGCCGTCGGGAACGCCGCCCTCGGCGATGGTGGCCGAGCCGAAGTCCTCGATCAGCGCGAGGCCCTCCTCGACGCTGAAGGCGATGAGGGCGGGCGTGGAGTAGCCGAGGCCGCGCAAGCCGTCCGCCATGGCGACGAAGGCGCGGATGTCGGGCGACAGTTTGGCGATGGCCGCGTAAGGCTTGCCGTAGCGCAGGATCGGCCCGTCGCGGCGAGGCGGCGAGATCATCAAAATCGCCGTCGCGCCGGTGAATCTCGTGAGCCGCTCGTAGGCGCGAATCGAGGCGTCGCCTTGGAGGAATTCGCGTCTTGCGCCGCTCCAGCCGGCGCGCTTCAGGAGCCTCGCAACCCCAAGGGACAGCGCCAGCCGGCGGCTCACGGCGCCCTTGCCGCGCAGCGTCAGCAGACGAAAATCGGGACCTTTGCCCGGGTCGAAACGAATATCGACTTCAAGCCGGTCGGCTGGCAGCGCTTCGGCGACCCGCTCCGGCCATTCGACGATGGCGATCGCGTCGGCGATCGCTTCGTCCCAGCCGAGATTGTCGAGTTCGCGAGGGCCGCGCAGCCGATAGAAGTCGGCGTGGACCACGGGGCCACGCGGCGTATCGTAGACCTGCATCAGGGTGAAGGTCGGGCTCGGCGCCTCGAGATCGCGCGCCCCCGTCAGGGTTCGGATCAGGCCGCGGGCGAAGGTGGTCTTGCCCGCGCCGAGATCCCCGGTCAGGCCGACGAAATCTCCGGACTCGAGCCAGCCCGCCTGCGCCGCGGCGATCTCCATCGTGGCCGCCTCGTCCGGCGCCTCCAGGCTCCAAACATCGGCTCCTGCGGTCTGGTCGGCGCGACCGTTCATGCCCTTCTACAGCACCGACTGCTGCTCGGCGGGCGCCGCAAGTTGCGGGCTTGCCGGCAGCTCCGCGGTCGCGTCCACGGGAAAAATGCAGGTGACCGTGGTGCCCTCCCCGGGCGCGGTGTCGATCAGCACCCGGCCCTGATGCAGTTCGACCATCGCTCTCACGATCGACAGGCCGAGTCCAGGGCCGCGATGACGCGAGCCATTGGGAAAGGTCTCGAAGCGATCAAAGACGCGATCGATCATCTCCGGGGGAATGCCGCGTCCGCGGTCGCTGACCTTGAACACGATCTCCGAACCGCGCCGCATCGCCGCCAGCGTGACCGTCTGGCCGGCTTCCGAATAATTGATAGCGTTGGAGAGCAGATTGAACAGAATCTGGCGCACCCGCCGTCCATCGGCGTTGAACGACCCGACTCCGTCGGTCATCACGATGCGCAATTCGATCGCCGCCTCGCTCAGCCGGTCCTGGACGCCCGCCGCCGCGGCCTTCATCGCCTCGGCGACGTCGACCTCCTCGAGCCTCAGCTCGAGCGCCCCGGCGTCCATTGACGCCAGATCGAGAATGTCATCGATAATGGCGAGCAGGGCGTGCGATGAATTGGTGATGAACCCGGCATATTCGACCTGCTTGGGGTTGAGCGGGCCGACGCCGCCGGCGGCCAAAAGCTGGGTGAAGCCAATGATGTTGGTGAGCGGCGTGCGCAGCTCATAGGAGACGTGGTTGACGAAATCGTTTCTCAGTTTTTCCGCCGCCACGAGGGCCTGATTGCGCTCGGTCAGCGCGCGTTCGACGTTGACGCCCGCGGTCACATCGAGCGTCGTCATCAGCGTCGCCCCGTCCGGCAACGGCAGCGCGGCGCAGTCGAGGATCAGCCCGTCGGTTCGCTCGATCCGCGCCGTCCGGCTTTCGCGATGGTCGGGAAGATCGACGATCATCGCCGTAAGGTCGTCGAACAGCTCGGGCTTGCGGCACAGGGGCTTGCACCCGCGTGCGATCTCGTCGATGTGCGGGCGGGCGCGCAGGAGGGCCGGGTCGAAGCGCCAGAGCTCGGCGAAAGCCGGATTGAACAGCTTCATGCGCCCGTCGGCGCCGAACGCCGCCACGCCCTCCTTGAGCGCGTCAAGCGTCTCTCCCTGTACGTGGGTGAGCGTGTTGACCTGTGAGGCGAGCGCGTAGCTCTGGGTCGCGTCGTCGTAGAGATAGGTGACGCCGCCTTTCGGATTGGGGCTGGTTACGACCCGCAGTGTCCTGCCGTCTGGCAGATGCCAGACCGTCTCGCTTGGCTCGATCGCGCGATAGGCGTTCAACTGCTGCGTCTTCCAGGCGGGGAAGTCGACCTGCTCCGGCAGCTGCCGCTTGGCGCGGAGCGAATTGAGAATTTCGCCGTCGCTCGGCCCCTGATCGAGGAAGGCCGGCTCGAGCGGCCAGATCTGCCGGTAGGCGGCGTTGTACAAAGTCAGCCGCTTGGACTTGTCGAAGATCGCAACCGCGGTCGACAGCCGATCGATCATGCGGGAATAGTCGTCCTCGTTGCGCTCCATCTCCGCCCGCAGCGCGGCGATTTCGGAAATGTCGCGGGCGACGCCGGCGGATCCGACGGGCGTGCGCGCCTCGACAGCGTCGAAGGTCCGGCGCTCGCCGCCGACGACCGCCGACGCGCGGCGGCTCCAGGCGCCGGTCTCCCTGACCGCCGCCGCCGCCTCGCGGCGCACGGCCGGATCGAACAATTCGCCGCCCTTGTCGATCGCCGCCTGGTCGTCGGGCGCGTCGACGGCGCGGGCGTAGGGAATATTGCACCAGACGACCGCGCCCGCGGCGTCGCGCGTCCACGCCGGCATGTCGGCGGCTTCGAGCGCGCGTCGCAGCCCGTCGAGAGCGCCCTCGGCGAGAGCGAATTGATTGCTCAGCTTGGCCAGTTGAAGCCGCTCGCCGGACACGTCGCGGATCCGCATCACGGCGCTGCCGGACACCGGGCGCCCATCGAGTTCGAGATGGCGCCCGCGCAGGCTAACCACGGCGGCGGCGAAAGCCTCTCCGCGGGTGAGGAGCCGGCCCGTCGCCTCCTCGACCTTGGCCGCTTCGGCCGGTTCGAGCCAACCGCGGAATCCGAGGACCCGCGACGGCAGCGGCGAATTGGTAATGAGGGCGAAATCGCCCTCGATCGTCGGCTCGGCGTCCGGGCGCTCCCAGGAAACGAGAATTTGCGATTCGCTGCGCAGCATAAGCGACGCCCGGTCAAGCTTCGCGTTGGTCCGCGCGAGTTCGGTCTCGAGCTCGCGAACGCGCCGAGTCCAGATCCTGCGGCCGATCAAATGAAGGACGGCAGTGATGGTCGCGAGCAGCATCAATGTCAGGATCGCGAGCCCGGCGACATTGGCCTGCGCTGAAGCCATGTCGAACGCCAGGCGGCCGGGCGCATCGAGCGGCTGCGAGACGTCCTGGGCGCACGCAAGCGCCCCCGCAAGGAGGTAAAGAGTCAGGCCCGCCGCCGCCTTGGCCGCGCGCGTGCGGTCGAACTTTCGCGTCCGCCCGCCGATCCCGGGGCGCCCCGCCCCGCTGAACCCCCGCAACGAACCGCCTCCTTGAGAACCCGGCGGCGACGTCTGACGCCCTTCGGGCCGAGCGCCGATCCGTCTCCCTCCGCCAGGAAGGTCCGAATCAGCTCTCACTAGGCTTACGAAAAGTTTGCCGCAAAGTCGTTAACCAGAAGCGAGACGAGCGCGCAGAACGGCGCCAGGTCAGGACGCTATAGCTCGTGGTCTCTTCGCCCATCGGGCGCAAGATATGCCGATTCGCCGCCGTTCGTCCCAGTCGCGGCTTAAGGCAAGGACAAATATATTTGCGTTCTTGACGCCGGTTCGGGCTAGCGGACGAGTCCGAGGATGTCCTTGATCGCATCCATGTTCGGCCGCGCGATGGCACGCGCCTTCTCCGCCCCCTGCGCGAGGACGGCGTCGGTGAAGGCGGGGTCGCCGGCGAGACGAAGCATCTCCGCCCGAATCGGGGCGAGCCTCTCGATTGCAAGGTCGGCGAGCGCCGTCTTGAACGCCGAGAACTGGCCGGCGCCGAAGCGGTCGAGGACGTCTTGTTTCGTCTCGTCGTTGAGCGCGGCAAAAATGCCGACCAGATTGTCGGCCTCGGGGCGACGCGCCAGCCCCTCGACCTCGGAGGGCAGCGGCTCAGGATCGGTTTTCGCCCGGCGAATCTTCTGCGCGATGGCGTCCGCGTCGTCGGTGAGCGCGATATGGGCGAATTCGGACGGGTCCGACTTCGACATTTTCTTGGTCCCGTCGCGCAAGCTCATGACCCGCGTAGCCGGCCCCTGGATCAAGGGCTCGGGCAGGGGAAAGTAGGCGTCGCCGTAGCCGTGAGCGCTGATCGATGCGGCGAAATCGTTGTTGAACTTCTGCGCGATGTCGCGCGAGAGCTCGAGGTGCTGCTTCTGGTCGTCGCCGACCGGAACGTGGGTGGCGCGATAGACGAGAATATCCGCCGCCATCAGGACGGGATAGTTGTAGAGTCCGACAGAGGCGTTCTCCCGGTCCTTGCCCGCCTTCTCCTTGAATTGGATCATCCGGTTGAGCCAGCCGAGGCGCGCGACGCAATCGAAGATCCAGGCAAGCTCGGCGTGTTCGGCCACCCGGCTCTGGTTGAAGACGATATTGGCCTTCGGATCGATGCCGCAGGCAAGAAAGGCCGCTGTCACCTCGCGGGTGGTGCGTTGAAGCTGCTCGGGCTCGTGCGGCAAGGTCATCGCGTGCAGGTCGACGACGCAATAGATGCACGGATGCGTCTTCTGCATCTCGACGAAGCGCTTGATCGCGCCGAGATAGTTGCCGAGGTGCAGATTGCCCGTCGGCTGAACGCCTGAGAACACGCGTTCGGGAAACTTCGCCATTGTCGTCCGCTTGAGGCCTTGTTTTGCGAGGGCGGCCCTTATGGCAATGGGGAGAACGGCGCGCAAGGGCGAAAGAAGCGCGCCGGTCAGTCGCCCGGGTCGCTCTCGCCCATGGCGAGATCGACCATGATCTCGCCCGCCAGACGCTCGAGCGCCTTGCGCAAGTCGTCGAGCGCGAGTCCCTCCGGGACGCTGAGGCGCGCATGGGCGCGAAACATCTCGGCGCCGGTGAACGGCTCGCTCTCGAGGCCGCTCATGAATTCCTCGATGTTGACGCCGAGGCGACCGAGCGCCTGCGTCACGTCGCGCACGATCCCCGGCCGCTCCCGGCCGAGGATGCCGAGACTGACGATCCGCGCCGGCTTCTCCGCCTCCGCCGCGGCGCCGCGTTCGACGGCGATGCGCAAGCCGGAGGGCGCGAGAGCGCCGAGAGACAATTCCAGCTCCGGCACACGCTTGTCCGGAACGCTGATCAGCACGACCCCGGCGAATTTGCCCGCCAGCCGGACCGACCGGCTCTCGAGCCAGGTGGCCCCGCAGTCGGCGACCTTCTCCGCGATTGTTTTCACCAGTCCCGGCCGGTCGTCGCCGACGAAGGTCAGAACGAGCGGGGTCGGCATGAAGGGCTCCTTGGACCGGGATGCTGCCGCATGTCTTCCGTCTTTCTCCTCGCGCAAGCAAGCAAATGGCTTACGCCATCGAAGCCGGTTAAATGGGTAACTCCACCGATTGGCTCGCATTCTCCGGCGATGCTATGCTCGACGCCGAGACGGCGCTTCGGAAAACGCCGTAGCGAGCGCTCGAATCAGTATCGACGCCAGATCGAGACTGTTCAGCGCCCAAGCGCCGCTCATCCCAAGAAAATCTTCAGGGAGGTCGAGATGGCAAGAAATCCAACGGGCTCAAACGCAGACCGGTCGTCGCATCCCCTCTTCGAGGCGCTCGGAGCCGCGACCGATCAAGCCGAGATCTTTGCGTATAGCGTGAAGGTCGTGTGCGGCAGGCAGACCGAGGGGGGCTGTTGTTGCGCCGCGGGCGTTCGGCCGGGCGTCTATTCAACCGAGGTCAACATTCAAAATATCAATCTCGTGACCGCCACAGTTGGGAAGCTTGTCCTGCCCTTGATCAACTCGGGCGCCGTCATTGGGCGCGAACCCAAGGTCGTCGACGCCGCGACGTTTGCGCGCCAGATCGACACCGTCAAACTTCCCCCGCTAGCGGCGACGATGGACGATTGCTGCCGAATTGCGGAGTTGCTGCTGGGCGCGGCCCCGAACGGAGAGGCGCCGCTCACCATCGCCATCCTGACGATCGTGAGCCTGGTGGAGTTGTCCGTCTCCGCGGTCTACACGGCGAACCCTCTGAGCGGGGACGGCGTCAGCATCGACGTTGAATACATTCCCGCGCGAATATTGCGTCGGGGTTGAAGCGGTCGCCGCCGTCACAAGATGAACCGGCTCAAATCCGCGTTGCCGGCGAGGTCGCCGACGTGATCCTCGACGAAAGCGCCGTCGATGCGGATGACTTCCCCGTTGCGGTCGGCGGCGGTGAAGCTGACTTCGTCGAGCACCCGCTCCATCACCGTCTGCAGGCGGCGCGCGCCGATGTTCTCGACCGACCCGTTGACCTTGGCGGCGATGCGCGCGATCGCCGCCACAGAATCTTCGGAAAACTCAAGCTCGACGCCCTCGGTCCGCATCAGCGCCACATATTGCTTGATGAGACTCGCCTCGGTGTCGGTGAGGATGCGCTTGAAATCCTCCTCGGTCAGCGAATTGAGCTCGACGCGAATGGGCAGGCGGCCCTGCAGCTCGGGCAGCAGGTCGGAAGGCCTCGCGATGTGAAAGGCGCCGGAGGCGACAAACAGTATGTGGTCGGTCTTGATCGTCCCGTGCTTGGTCGCGACCGTTGTGCCCTCGATCAGCGGCAGGAGATCGCGCTGGACGCCCTCGCGCGACACATCGGCGCCTCCCCGTCCCTCGCGGGCGCAGATCTTGTCGATCTCGTCGAGGAAGACGATGCCGTTGCTCTCGACCTCGGCCACCGCGTCGCGGACGATCGCGTCCTGATCGAGCAGCTTTTCGGCCTCGGCGGCGATCAGCGGCTCATGGGCTTCCTGAACCGTCATGCGTTTGGCCTTGGTCCGCTGCCCCTTGCCGAAGATGTCGGCGATGTTGATGGCGCCGATCGAGGCGCCGGGCATATTCGGCAGCTCGAACATCGGCATGCCCGAGCCGCTCTGCGGCAATTCGACTTCGATTTCCTTGTCGTTGAGTTCGCCCGCATGCAGCTTGCGGCGGAAGGCCTCGCGGGTGGCGGAGGACGAGGTCGAGCCGACCAGCGCGTCGAGCACCCGCTCCTCTGCCGCCAGCTCCGCCTTGGCTTCGATATCCTTGCGCTTGCGACTCTTGACCAGGCCGATCGCAACCTCGATCAGATCGCGGACGATCTGCTCGACGTCGCGCCCGACATAGCCGACCTCGGTGAACTTGGTCGCCTCGACCTTAAGAAACGGCGCCCCTGCGAGCTTGGCGAGTCGCCGCGCGATCTCGGTCTTGCCGCAGCCGGTCGGCCCGATCATCAGGATGTTTTTCGGCATCACCTCCTCGCGCATCGGCGACGTCAGGCGCAGACGCCGCCACCGATTGCGCAAGGCGATCGCGACGGCGCGCTTGGCCTCCGCCTGACCGACGATATAACGGTCGAGTTCGGAGACAATTTCGCGGGGCGAGAGATCCGACATGGGGCTCAGAGGCTTTCGACGATCAGATTGACGTTGGTGTAGACGCAGATGTCGGCGGCGATGCGCATCGAACGGCGCACGATCTCATCGGCGTCGAGCGCCATCGGCATCAGCGCGCGGGCGGCGGCAAGCGCGTAATTGCCGCCCGAGCCGATCGCCATCGCCGAGCCGAATTCGTCCGCCTCGGGCTCGAGCACGTCGCCTGCGCCCGACAGTGTAAAGCCCGTTCCCTTGTCGGCGACGATGAGCATCGCCTCGAGCCGGCGCAGGTAGCGGTCGGTGCGCCAGTCCTTGGCCAGTTCGACGCAGGCGCGCGCGAGCTGGCCTGGATACTGGTCGAGCTTGGCCTCGAGCCGTTCGAACAGGGTGAACGCGTCGGCGGTCGCGCCGGCAAAGCCTGCGATCACGTCGCCCTTGGCGAGACGGCGCACCTTGCGGGCATTGGACTTGACGACCGTCTGGCCCATGCTGACCTGGCCGTCGCCGCCGATGACGACCTTGCCGCCCTTGCGCACCATCAGGATGGTCGTCGCGTGCCATCCGGGCGAGCGGGCGGCGGTCTCGTCAGTCATCAGCGCTCGATCCTCAAGATTTCGCCTCAACCGTTCGGCAAGGGCCGCATGTATGGGCGCGCGCCGCGGGGCGCAAGGGCGAGGGGCCGCCGCGGTCCGCCCGGCTTCAGGCGTTGGGCCGCCTCTCGTCAGTTGAAAGCGTCGACCCAGATCGGGTTGGTCCACGCCCGCTTCGGACCATCGATGACGACGACGCGAAACCATTTGATCGCCGGCAGCTCGCGCCAGGCCCACTTCTTGGCTTCGTCGTACTCGATCGTCACGTCCGTGAGGCCGCGCCCGACGCGGCTCACCGCCGCCGAAGCGCCGGTGACGATGGCGACGGCGTTGGCCGGAGTGCATTCCACCCGCACGTCCTTGCGGCTGACCTCGACATTGTGGATGCGCGGACCCTGGCTCGAATAGAACTCGCCCGCCTTCAGCGCGTCGAGCAGCGCCTCAGGGCCGAGCGACGCCGATTTGACCATCACAAAGCCGCCGAAGGCGTCGAGGTCGCCGCTGTGGAAATGCGCGTCGTCGCCGGCGACCGCGGTGAGGCGCCGGTCCTCGTTGCACAGTTGGTCGAGGAGGTAGAATCCGTCGCCCCGATCGGTCTGGACCGCGCAGGTGTGATTATAGACCTCGACCGCGTGCGCGGCCGCGAGCGAACGTCCGTCCTCAATCGTCAGTTGCGACCACGAAGGATGAGCCATCGTGACGAAGGCGCCAGCTTCCCTCGCTCGCGCCGCCAGCATCGGCCCGCTCTCGTCCGGCTCGGCCGGGGGAAAATCGAGCGGCAGTCCGGTCGCGACAATGTGCCAGTATTCGCCCGCCGAGGTCGCAAGCGCGTGAACCTCCGCCCCGATCAGCGTGGTGAAATCCTTCGAGCGCAACTCGCGGGTATCGGCGATCGGCCAACCGAAGCGGTCGAGAAAATGATCGGACAACTGGAGGAAATCGTAGCCCGTGCGCTTGTAGGCCTCGATCACGTCGTCGGGCTTCAGGGCGCCGTCGGAAAGGGTCGAATGAGTATGAAGATTCCCGCGCCAGAAGCGCCCTGGCGTCGAAAACGGGGGAATGCGCATGGGAGGTCAGGTTGTCGCCTTCGCCGCGCCCGGTCAAGCGTGTCCAACCAAAACGTGATGGCCTTTTTGGGGGGTACAGCATGAATATATTCCAATATATGTATATATAGACACGAGACCGGCGAGGCGGAGAGCGTTCGAACGGCCGCGCGCCTCGAAAAGCGCGGCATAGCGCGATATATGGGAGCGGGCCGGCCGCGGTCATCGCCGGCCAGGGGCTTGACGCCGGCGCGCAATTCGCGGCCCCAAAGGCCGACGACGCATGACTTCGGAGAGACAAGATGTCGTTCAACCCATTTTCCCGCTCCGGACCGGCGGCCGGCCCGGACGGCGTCGATTTTGACGATCTTGAAGAGGCCGTCGGCGCCGGCGCCTGGACGGTGGTGGACGTGCGCGAGCCGCACGAATTCGCTGTCGGTCATATTCCCAACGCGCTCAATCTGCCGCTCTCGCAGTTTGATCCGAAGGAATTGCCGCAAGGCAAACCGGTCGTTCTGATCTGTCAGGCCGGCGGACGGTCCAAAAACGCGCTGAACCAGGCGCGGGCGATCGGCCGCGACGACGTGCGCCACTATGCCGGGGGCATGAACGGCTGGCGCTCGCGCGGCGGCGACGTCACCCTCTGAAGCGCGGTCGGCTCAGGATTTCCGCGGCTCGCCGGCGACATAGGTCTGCCGCACCGCGCGATCGTCGCCCATCATCATGAGCGCGAACAGCTCGACCTCAAGATCGCCGCCCGCGGTCTCCATCCGGTGCGCCAGCGCCGGCGTCGCGTGCGGATCGAGGGCGATCAGATCGGCCTCCTTGCCTGGTTCGACCGAGCCGATGCGATCGTCCAGACTTAGCGCCCGAGCGTTGCCGAGCGTCATTCGGTAGAAGGCGTGCACGGCCGGCCATGACTGGCGATTGAGCTGGAGGACCTTGTAGCCCTCGGCCGCGGTGTGCAGCATCGAATAGCTCGTTCCTCCGCCGACGTCGGTCGCGAGCGCGATCCTCACCCCGGCGGCGGCAAGCCGCGCCTCGTCGAACAGTCCCGAGCCGAGGAAGAGATTCGAGGTCGGGCAGAACGCGGCGACCGAGCGGCTGGCGGCGAGCTCGGCGACTTCGCCGTCCTGCAAATGTATGCAGTGGCCGAACACCGAACGGGGCCCGGTCAGGCCCGCCCGCGCGTACACGTCGATATAGCTCTTGGCGTCCGGAAACAGCGCCGCCACGCGGGCGATCTCGGCCTTGTTTTCGTCCGCATGGGTCTGGACATAGCAGTCTGGAAACTCGCGCGCGAGCGCGCCCGCGGCGTCCAGTTGCGCCTGCGTCGACGTCACCGCGAACCGCGGGGTGATGGCGTAGCCGAGCCTGCCGCGACCGCGCCAGCGTTCGATCAGGGCCTTGCTCTCGTCGTATCCCTGCTCTGCGGTGTCCATGAGCGCTTGCGGCGCGTCGCGGTCCATCATCACCTTGCCGGCGATCATGCGCGCGCCGCGCTCTTCTGCGACGGCGAAGAAGGCGTCGACCGATTGCGGATGGACCGTGCAATAGACCATCGCGGTCGTGGTGCCGGAGCGGAACAATTCGTCGAGAAAGAAGTCCGCAACCTTGGCGCAATGGACGGGATCGACGAATTTCTGCTCCTCGACGAAGGTATAGTTGTGAAGCCAGTCGAGCAGCTGCGCGCCGTAGGAGCCGATCACCTGGGTCTGCGGATAGTGGACATGGGCGTCGATGAAGCCGGGCATGATGAGGCAGCCCGCATGATCGTCGACCAGCGCGCCCTTCGGCGCACGAGAGAGAATGTCCTTGGCCGGGCCCACGGCCTCGATCCGTCCGCCGGAGACGAGAACGGCGCCGTCGTCGATCAGCGAATGAGCGGACGGCCCGGCCACGGCGGGATCGTCCAGGAACGAAAGGACGCGGCCGCGAATGATGCGGGCGTTGGCGCTCAAGCCAGGATGTCCTTGAGGCGCATCGCCGCGATCCGGTCGATTTCGGTAAGCGCGGTCCTCGTCTCGGCGTCGGCGTCGTTGGCGAGGCGGCGCTGGAAGGCGGCGAGAATGTCGGCCTTGTTCTTGCCCTTGACCGCCATGATGAAGGGGAAGCCGAAGCGGGCGCGATAGGCGTCATTGAGGGCGGCGAACTGGCGCAATTCCTCCGGCGCGAGCCGGTCGAGACCGGCGCTCGACTGCTCGCTGGTCGAATCGGGCGTCAGCGTCCGCGCGAGCGCGAGCTTGCCGGCGAGATCCGGGTGGGCCTGAATCAGAACCCGCTTGTCGTCCGCCGTCGCCTTCGCCGCCGCGGCGGCGAAGGCTTTCGCCAAGCCTTCGGCGGTATCCGCGCCGCTCGTCAGACCCGCGTCGTACGCCGTAGCGGCGACCCAGGGCGAATGCTCGTAAACGCCGCCGAACCGTTCGACGAACAGCGTGCGGGTGAGGCGCGAGGGCTTCCAGCCGCCCGGCGGCGGATGCCTCGGGATCCAGCGCCGCGCGATGTCGAGCCGGGTCGGAATCCAGACGCGGTCGTGGCTTAAGGCATAGTCGACGAACCGGGCCAGCGCGAGGGCGCGCCCGGGACGGCCGACGAGGCGGTTGTGGAGGCCGATCGACAGCATCTTCGGCGCGACGTCGCCCTCGGCGTAGAGGGTGTCGAACGAGTCCTTGAGATAGGCGTAGAACTGCTCGCCGGTGTTGAAGCCCTGCGCGGTCGCGAAGCGCATGTCGTTTGAGTCGAGCGTGTAGGGGATCATGAGCTGCGGCCCGCGCGGGCCCTCGAGCCAGTAGGGCAGGTCGTCGGCGTAGGTGTCGGCGCAATAGAGGAACCCGCCCTCCTCCATGCAGAGCCTGACCGTGTTGGCCGACGTTCGGCCCTGATAGAAGCCGAGCGGCCTGATCCCGGCGACTTCGGCGTGGATGCGCACCGCCTCGGCGATGTGGGCCGCCTCGACCTCGGCCGGGATGTCGCGATAGTCGATCCATTTCAGGCCGTGGGTGGCGATCTCCCATCCCGCCTCGTTCATCGCCGCAACCGCCTCGCGATTGCGCGCCATCGCGGTAGCGACCGCGTAGACGGTGACAGGAACTGCCCGTTCGGTGAACAGGCGGTGCAGGCGCCAAAAGCCGGCTCGGGAGCCGTATTCGTAGATCGACTCCATGTTCATGTGGCGCATGCCCGGCCAGGGCGCGGCGCCGATGATCTCGGACAGAAACGCTTCGGACGCGGCGTCGCCGTGCAGGATGTTGTTTTCGCCCCCCTCCTCGTAGTTGATGACGAACTGCAGGGCGATCCTGGCGTTATTCGGCCAGTCGGCGAACGGGGGCGTGCGCCCGTAACCCACCATGTCGCGCGGATAGGTCTCGCCGTCCGTCATACCCGCCTCGTCCCCCGGCCCGGCCGCCGTCGCCGCCGGCAAGACGCTACGACAGGATCGGGGTTTGCTCCAACCCGGCGAGCGGATGAGTCCATCAGCAAGGGAAGCTCGCCAGATAATAGTGATCCCAAAGGGGTTGAACGCCATAGCCTTCGCAGCTGAGTTCGCTGTGGCTCGCCCGCTTCAGCCAGTCGGCGGATTGGCGAGCCCGCGGCAATGAGACTTGATCGGTCTCATCGTAAACCAGTCCAAACGAAGCCGAGACCATGCCGCCCCAGTCGAACACCGCCAAACGGGGGCCCTGGTCGGTCGGGAGGGCGGCGACCGCCCGATCATAGTAGGGCTTGCCGACAATAAAATGGATCAGGTCTCCAATATGGTTGCATGACCTTACAAATCCGACCGGGTCGAGGGCGACGACGAGCAAGACGATTGGCAGAACCAAAGCGATTACGCATCGCCTCCATTCCTGTCGTTTCGCGAACCGCGCGCTTACGACCAGGGCTCCCACGCCCGCCAACGCCCACGTCAGCAAGAGAGCGGGTATGCCAATCACGACGTAGAGAAAATCGTTCCCCAACGGGGAAGCCGCGAGCGCGATCAAAGCGAAAGGAACGCCAAGTCCGATCGCAACCAGCCAGCGCGGAAAACGGGAGGAGGCCGCTATCGCGGGGATTGATGGGGCAGAGTTTTCGCTTCCGATCATCCACCCGCCCTGAATGCCGCTCGCCTTGTCTGTTCATACTTGCGCGATTGGCGACAATGTGGCGCAGATGGACGCTGCGACTTGCTCACTCAGCGACAACGTCGATCAACTCGAAACCTTCCTTCCGCGCCGCATCAGCGAGACGGTCGTCGAGCGTGACGACCTCAAGCGACGAGGGACGGCGTTCGGCGGCGACGAAGGCGGCCGCAAGCTGAAGCGCATCGGCCGCCCGCAGCGGATGAACGCGAAGAAACCGGACGGCGTTCTCGCGCACGACCTCGCTGGGTTCGATCTCGTGCCACCCGTCGGCGATCTTCTTCAACCGATCGAAAGCGAGCACGGCGCCACGCCTGTCGAGCTGAGCGGCGCGCTCGAGGCGGGCCACGGCCGAAGCACACTCCACTTGCGATCCCCACCACGCCAGCATGTCCGGATCGCGCCTTGCCAGCGCCTGCAAGGATCGCGTGGTGGTCTCGGCCACCAGCAGCGGCACGATCGCCGACGCGTCCCAGAATTTCACCGTCCTTCCCGCCGCTCGTCGATGAGCAACTCGACGGCCGACGCATTGGCGCGCGGCGGAGAGGCGCTGAAAAGCGCGGCAGGCGGGCCGGTCCGGCGCGGGCGAAGCACGCCGTCACGGATCAGCCGCGACAACCGCCCGTCTTGCCGGCCTTCCTCTCGCCCCGCGACGGGCTCCAAGCGCGCAACCGGACGCCCGCGATCGACAATCATCACCGGCGAGCCGCCCTTGAGTCCGTCAATCAAGGCGCTGAGGTTGTTCTTGGTCTCGGTTATGCTGGCTTTTTTCATTCAGCCAAAATAGCTCTTAAGGAAGCGCCGATCAAGGCCGCTCTCCCGCGCGCCCGGCCACGCCGGGGCGCCGAGCTCAAGCGGCCGCCCGCGCGGCGCTCATCCCTGTTTGTCGCGGCGCGCGAAGTGCTAGAGGAAGCCCGTAAGGCGTCCTGCCCGGCGCGCCTCGAGGGCCCCATGACCGACATTTCGCTGCGCTTCGAGCCGCCGTTGGCGCGCATCGTTCTCAACCGCCCGGAGCGCCGCAATGCGATAACCCGGGCGATGTGGCGAGCCCTGCCGGCGATCCGCGCCGCAATCGAGGCGCGCGAGGACATTCTGGCGGCGCTCGTCGAAGGCGAGGGGGCGCATTTCAGCGCCGGCGCCGACATCTCCGAGTTCGACGAAGTCTACCGCGACGCGGCGGCGGCGCGCGATTATGGCGATGCGGTCCAGAACGGCCTCCGGGCGCTGATGGATCTCGACCGGCCGACCATCGCCGTGATCCGCGGCGTCGCGGTCGGGGGCGGCCTTGGTCTCGCGCTCGCCTGCGATCTCCGGTTCTGCGCCGCCGACGCCCACCTCGCGATCACCCCCGCCAAGCTCGGCCTCATCTATGGACACGCCGAGACATGCAGGCTGGTCGAACTCGTCGGTCCGTCGCGGGCGAAGGATCTCCTGTTTACCGGGCGGCGGATCGAAACCGAGGAGGCGCTGGCGATCGGGCTCATCGACCGGAGGATCGAAACCGCGATTGAAGAGACTGTGCTCGGCTATGCTCGGGGCCTGGCCGAACTCAGCCAGGTCTCGATCCGCGGCGGCAAGCGCGCCGTCGACGCGATCGCCGCCGGCATGAGCCAGGAAACGCCGGGGTTTCGCGCGCTCGCCGAGGCCGCCGCGCTGGGGCCCGATTTCGCCGAAGGGCGGGCGGCCTTCGCCGCCAAGCGGGCGGCGAAATTCGCATTCCGCCAGGCGACCGCGCCGCTCTCCCGCACCTAGCGAGCGCCCGGTCGCGCCCGGCCTCTGGGGCGGCGTCTCCGCCCCAGCCTGCAGGTTGCAGCCGGCGCGCGCGTTCAGGAGAATGAAGAAGCCTCGTCCATTCAGGGCAGCGGCGGAGCGTCGGCGCCGTTTCCTTGCTTGGAGGGCTCGCGGACCTCCTTTTCCGTTCGCGGTTCGCGAGTTATGGCTTTGTCCATGGAGGCTCTGATCTTGCGAGCGATCTTGGCTACGTCCTGACCCCGCATGAGTCCGTGGTGGTCGCAGATAATTTCTTCAACCTCCAATCCCGGCCCTACAAGCCTCTTCCATCCCTCCAGGTCCTCGGTGGCGTTGAAGAAAAAGACCCTGCCCGAGTACGGGCGCGCATGGTACGACCTCATCACCGTATGAACCGTCTCGAGATCGAAGGCGTCGGGACGGTAATAGGTCGAGCCGTAAATCATTTTCTTTAGTTTTGACTTGGAATTTTCAATCGTAACCCTGGTCTTTACTTTGTATTTCATTCTCTCAATGAACTTCTGACTGGTCGATCGCTCCACGGGTGTTTTTCGAGGCGAATTCGGAAACAAAGTATCCACCATAGTGACAAGGTCAACAACCTCCCCCTGTGCGGTCAATTGCTGGGCTATCTCATACGCAACGAGCCCGCCCCACGAATACCCGACCAGGAAATAAGGACCCTTTGGCTGAACCATTTGGATCTCCCGGATGTAGTGAGCAGCCAGGTCCTCAATCTTTGGCAGGCGGAGGACGCTGCCGCGGGGAGATCCAATTCCAAATCGGAGGCTATAGACCGGCTGGTCGGCGCCAATGTACTTAAAGAATTCGCCGCCGACGACCTCTATGCAAAACAGAGGGGGTCTTGAGCCCTCCGGTTGGTTGGGAACCAGCGAATACCACTGAGGCGGCGTCCTCTGTTGCTCGAGCACTTCAGCCAGCGTGGCGATCGTCGGCGCATGGAATACCGTGGACAGCGGCAGGCTGGTCTTGAAACTCGCGTTTATCCTGGACGCCAGATCCATTGCGAGCAGCGAATGGCCGCCAAGGTCGAAGAAATTGTCCTCGCGGCCGACCCGGTCGAGCTTGAGCGCCTCGGCCCAGAACTGCGCCAGCTTCTCTTCGGTCTTGCCCTGGGGCGGCTCGTAGTCGGGAAGCCCGAAGGCGTCGCTGCTCGGCGCCGGCAACGTCTTGCGATCGAGCTTGCCGTTGGCGTTGAGCGGCATCGACTCGAGGGCGACATAGGCCGCCGGAACCATGTATTCGGGCAGGCTCGCCGCGAGATGGGCGCGCAGCGCGAGGGCCCCCGGGGCCGCCGCACCCGGGCGCGTCGTGTAATAAGCCACGAGCCGCCTGCCGTCAGGCGCGTCCTCGCGCGCCAGCACAACCGTTTCGCGCACGGCGGGATGCTCGGCAAGCCGCGCCTCGATCTCGCCGAGCTCGATCCGGAAGCCCCGGATCTTCACCTGGAAATCGTTGCGTCCCAGGTATTCTATGGTCCCGTCGGGCCGATACTGACCAAGATCGCCAGACCGGTAGAGCCGGTCGCCGTCGACGAAGGGACTGGGGATGAACCGCTCCGCCGTCAGTTCCGGACGGTTCAGGTAGCCGCGCGCGACCCCCGCCCCGCCAACATGAATCTCGCCCGGCGCGCCGATGGGGACCGGTTCGCCACGATCGTCCAGAATGTAGAAAGTCAGGTCGGGGATCGGCCGACCGATCCGGCTGCTTCCCTGCGTTTCGCTATCGGCGGGGCTCAATGGGTAATAAGTGACATGGACGGTGGTTTCCGTAATCCCGTACATGTTGATCAAGCGCGTGTTTTGGTTGCGGAGGTCCCGGAACCAATATTTCAGAGCGCCTGCATTGAGCGCTTCCCCGCCAAAAATCACGTACCGCAGGCTATGGCCATCGTCGGTGTCTTCTTGGGCGGCTATGACCTGAGAGAAAGCGCTGGGAGTTTGATTCAGCACCGTCACGCGCTCTTTGCGCAACAATTGGTAAAAATCTTGCCGCGAGCGCGTCGTTGGCCGGGGAACCACGACCAGCCGGCCCCCATAAAACAGTGCGCCCCAGATTTCCCAAACGGAGAAATCAAAGGCGAACGAATGGAAGAGCGTCCATACATCGTTCTCGTCAAAGTGAAACCAGCCTTCTGTTGCGGTAAACAGACGGACAACGTTCCGATGCTCGACCATGACGCCCTTCGGCAGTCCGGTTGAGCCTGAAGTGTAGATCACATAGGCCAGATGGCGGGGAGTAAGGCCGGCCGACGACGCCTGGGGATCGGAGGCGGGCCCATCGCTCCATGGCCGGTCGCCCTCCAGATCGACGACCGGCGGCCGGTCGGTCAGCCCGGCCATGGCGGCCTCGAGCGCCGCCCGCGCCGCGCCGTGGTCCAAAACGACGGTAGGTTTGCTGTCCTTGAGCATGAAGGCCAGCCGTTCGACCGGATAGCCCGGATCGAGCGGCACATAGCCGCCGCCGGCCTTGAGAATGGCCAAAACGCCGACGACCATTTCAAGGCTCCGCTCGACGCAGATCGCCACGCGGTCGTCCGGCCGCACGCCCAGGGCTCTGAGATGATGGGCGAGGCGGTTGGCCCTGGCGTTGAGTTCAGCGTAGGTCAACCGCTCGTCGCCGCTATACGACCGCGATCGCTTCCGGCGTCCGGGCCGCCTGCGCCTCGAAGAACTCGTGCACGCACTTGTCTTGCGGGTAGTGGGCTTCGGTCGCGTTCCACTCGACCAGAACCCGATGCCGCTCGGCTTCGTCGAGCAACAGCGGGGTTCCGGGCGCCTGGGGGGTCAGCCCCTCGTCCGCGCCAGTCCGCGCGCCAGAATCTGGGCTGGCCGGCGCGCGTGCGGCGCTTGACGCTGCGTCAGATTGACGATCGATGATACCCATCGGAGGCCCTCAGATGCCGCGGCATTCGAGGCCTATATCCGGTACGCCGAGGCGCACCCGAATGGCCCCTTGCGAAAATACCGCACTGCAAAATAGCTCGCGCCAAAACCCTAGGCCTATAATGTCAAAAGCGCAAGTCCAACCAGTCGCGGATGTGTAATAGCGTGAATCCGCAGGTTTCGCCCTGAGCTGGTCGATGCGACGGCGGCCTTCAGGCTGACTTCAACGTCGTGATGTTCCAGAAACACGCCGTCAATCGGATTTGTCGCCTTGTAGACCGCTTCCTTCATGCAGAAGAGCAGCCGGGCGGAGACCAGGTCGCCCTTGAGCTCCGCGCGCTCGCTGGGAGTGGCGATCATGTCGAGCAAGTCCTCGGGCAGCGGCAGCGGCGGCTCGACGTCGATGCCGACGCCGAGGATCGAGGCCGCGGGCGCGACGGCGGCGACCGCAAATTCGCGGTCATGGGCAAGCGAGCCGACAAAGCCCGGCGGCCACCGGGGCGCGCGAGACGCCGAGCGGGGCAGCTCGACCCCGGGGGGAGCGCCAAGCTCCGCCAGGAGCCCTTTGGCCGCAATCCTCGCCGCTCCGCTCGCGCGGCGCACCGAGGCGACGGCGCGCTCCATGGGACGAAGCTCGGCCGGCGTCAGCGCGAACTCGTCCCCAAGCGCAATCCGACGGCACGCCACGCGGAGGGCTGGATGAGCCGCGCTCGCCAAGGAGCGCAGCCGCTCCGACAGCTCTTGCCCAACGCCGTCGTCGTTCACGTCGCCAAATCCAGTTTCGAAAGGGTTGAGCTTTGCAGGGGCTCTTATAGCGCCTGAAGCTTGCCGTCACGGGCCGCGGCTCAAACGCGTTCTTTGATCCGGCGAGTTCCGGTCAGCTCGTCGTCAGTCTGGGATTATCGCTCCGGCCGGAGCCTGGACGGCGCCATGATATGATCATCATCGGCGATTACGGTCCTTCACACGCAGCAATGAGGTGGAAACCAAAGGATTTGTCCTTGGACGTTAGGGGTATTGGGAGACGGATGCTGTGGCGCGCGGCGCAAATTCCGGCGCTGGCCCCAGCGGTGATCGCCTATTACGATCGTCAAACACTCGGACACAGTTGGAACAGGCAACACCCGTACGACAGCGCCCATGGCGTGCAGACGAGCGGCAAACTGCCAAGCTTTGTGCTGAGGCCCGGCAAGCCGGTCGATGACCTGGCGTCGGGCTACCTCGCGGCTCAACCCAGCATCATTCGGCAAGCCTTAGCCACAATACCGGATCCGCAGCTTTGCCATTTCGTCGACATTGGATGCGGCAAGGGCCGGCCGCTCCTGGTGGCGACGGAGTTTGGCTTCGCCGCCATCACCGGCGTCGAACTTTCTCCGACGCTCGCGCGCGTCGCCCGTCGCAATGCGGATGTCTTTTCGCGCGCTCACCCCGACCGCGCCCCGATAGCGGTCGTCACCGGCGATGCGCTTGAGTATGAGTTGCCGAGCGGGAAACTTGTGATCTTCCTCTACAACACCTTCCAACGTTCCCTGATCGCACGACTCCTCTCTCGCATAGAGTCATCGTTGCAGGCGATCAGCCGCGACCTCTACATCGTCTACTACACCCCGGTCTGGGCCGATGTGTTCGACGCGTCCTCCGCCCTTGAACGACGCTTCGCCGCCGATATCCCTTACGATCAAAGCGAAATCGGCTACGGTCCGGGCGAGTCGGATGTTGTCGTGGTCTGGCAAAATCGCGGCAACCCACACCCCTGCCCGGAGAGCAGACGCACGGCCCGCGTCTCCATGAAGACGCTCGTCCCCGTCCTTCAGGACGACTGAAGGGGAGAGCGAGATTCGCGAGAGGGTCCGATATCGCCGCCGCTCGCCAAGGAGCGCAGCCGCTCCGACAGCTCTTGCCCAACGCCGTCGTCGTTCACGTCGCCAAATCCAGTTTCGAAACGGTTGAGCTTTGCAGGGGCTCTTATAGCGCCTGAAGCTTGCCGTCACGGGCCGCGGCTCAAAACGCGTTCTTTGATCCGGCGAGTTCCGGTCAGCTCGTCGTCAGTCTGGGATTATCGCTCCGGCCGGAGCCTGGACGGCGCCATGATATGATCATCATCGGCGATTACGCTCACACGCAACAGTGATGTGGAATCCAAAGGATTTGTCCTTGGACGTTAGGGGTATTGGGAGACGGATGCTGTGGCGCGCGGCGCAAATTCCGGCGCTGGCCCCAGCGGTGATCGCCTATTACGATCGTCAAACACTCGGACACAGTTGGAACAGGCAACACCCTTACGACCGGGCTCATGGCGTGCAGCACGAGCGGCAAACTGCCAAGCTTTCTGCTGAGGCCCGGCAAGCCGATTGATGACCAAACGTCAGAATATCTCGCGGCTCAACCCAGCATCATTCGGCAAGCCTTAGCCACAATACCGGATCCCGAACTTTGCCATTTCGTGGACATTGGATGCGGCAAGGGCCGGCCGCTGCTTATCGCAACGGAATTTCGCTTCGCCGCCATCACCGGCGTCGAACTTTCTCCGACGCTCGCGCGCGTGGCCCGTCGCAACGCGGATGTCTTTTCGCGCGCTCACCCCGACCGCATCCCGATAGCGGTCGTCACCGGCGATGCGCTCGAGTATGAGCTGCCGAGCGGGAAACTCGTGATCTTCCTTTACAACCCGTTCCACCGTTCCCTGACCGCACGACTCCTCTCTCGCATAGAGTCATCGTTGCAGGCGATCAGCCGCGACCTCTACATTGTCTACTACACCCCGATCTGGGCCGATGTGTTCGATGCGTCCTCCGCCCTTGAACGACGCTTCGCCGCCGAAATCCCTTACGATCAAAGCGAGATCGGCTACGGCCCAGGCGAGTCGGATGTTGTCGTGGTCTGGCAAAATCGCGGCAACCCACACCCCTGCCCGGAGAGCAGACGCACGGCCCGCGTCGCCATCAACGGCGCGGTCCTTCAGGACGACTGAAGGGGACAGCGAGATTCGCGAGAGGGTCCAAGATCGTCGCCGCTCACCGGCGGCGCGGGGCCAGGATCATGCGCCCCCGTCGCCCGGCCAGCCGAAATGGCGGCGGAGCTGCTGCTCGCCAACCTCATCCATCATCGCCAGCGGGTCCCAGGCCGGGGCCGACTTCACCTGATCGCGCGTCACGTTCAGTCTGACCTGACGATCAAGCCAGTCGACGTCGGTCACCGCGTAGGGCGCCAGCCGAACGACCTTGCCGGGCCACCAGTTTCTGGTGGCGATGACGAGATAGCGAATGTCCCAGCTGGCGTCGTCGGCGAGGAGATTTTCGACATGGCCGAGTTCGCCGTCGGAAGCGTGCACGTGATACCCCGCGACCGAGGCCGCGCTGTGCAGATGCGGATCGCCTTCGGGACCGCTCTCGATACCCGCCGCCCGGTGTTCCGCGGCTTCGGCGACGATGGCGCTTTCGCCGCTGTTGGTCGCGCCCCAATCGGGATCCCAGCCGTAATAGTCGTACAGCAGCGAGGCCATATCCTTGCTCACCGGGTCGTCCTCTCGCGCCTCCGGACTCTCCTCGATCTGGCGCCTCGTCAGGTTGACGGCGACCTCGAGCAAATCGCCCTGGCTCATCATAGGCAGCCGGGGCTTGGGCGGAACAGAAAGCGGGCTGACCGCCGACGGATGAATCAACACCTTGCGGCCCGGCAGCCAGCCGCCGGTGTCGACCTCCACCCAGCGGATCTTCCAGCTTCGGTCGTCAAACAGGAAGTCCTTGACCGCGCCAATCCGGCCGTCGCTCGCCGCAATCGGGCATCCGATAAGACCACTGACGGCGAACAGCATGGCGCTAGCCCTCCCGGATGCAGGCGAATGAGCAAAGACTAGCACCAACGCGCCGCGAAGCGATATCGATGACCACAAAGGGCGTTATCTCTTCTCCGCCCTTTGCGACTAGCGGCGCGGTTTGAATTCCATTCCCGACCGGAAGCGGACAAGCAATGCGGTTTCACTAAAGGTCTGCTTGGCGCAAATAGCGGTCATTCGCCGGCGCGCGGAGGGTCAAATCAATTCAAGTCCCACTTCGCCTAGAGACCTAGCAGACTGCGGACCAACCGAGCGCGCACTTGACGCCGCCCGCCCTCCCATGGCGCGCTTCATTATCCCTGGTGGCCGCGATTTTGACGCGCGATAACGCGCTATGATATCGGAAGAGGTGGCGCCTCCGTTTATAGGACGGGCCGGACAGATGGATTTACAAACCAGTTTTCTCGGCTATCGACCTACAATAGCAGAATTGATTGTGGGGCTCATATTAGCCTCACTAGCCGTGCCAATATGGAAAGGAATTTCTCGGGCGTGGGATCATGTACTTGATCAAATTGCGGCTCGCTCCAATACATTCAGAGAGAAACGGATATCTAGATTTGAACAAAAGATCAAATACCTTCGGAATTATGACCTGAATGAAGTATTGTTACGAGTTGTGCGTAGCGTAATTGGTATTGGTATGCTAGTTGCGCTATCTGGTGTTTTTGTGGTTGGCGTGCTTAATTTTGATATGAAACATTCACTACAACAGCTTAAAACTGAAATCCAACTTCCCGGCACAAGTTCTGGTGTAGATAGCTTTGAAGCGGTGCCTGCGTTATTTTATGTTGCTGTATTCACGTCTATTTTTATCGTTGGATGGTTGTCGATTACGACTATTAGAGAAATAAATGAGTTAATTGATCCCGAAAATACTATCAAGAGACTTGAAGCGCGGATCTTAGCTCTTAGAGCAAAGGATGTGGCGCAAAGGACAGCCTAAGAAACGATGGAATTGGCCCATCGGCTACGTCATCTGAGCCTTGACCGACCTGCATTCTGCCAGAAATGATCGGTGCGCTCAAACTGAAGGCTGCGTTCTGGACCACGCTCGACCAGATGCAATGATTTCCGAGACAACGCTATCGCATCGGACAGTCCCCATGGCCACGGCGTCCAGCTCACGTCGCGATAGCTCACCCCTTCCTTGCTAAGCGGTCTCAGCGGGGGTCATGGATCTGTCGCCCGACGTCGGTAGAGTGTTTCATCCTCGGATGTTTCGACGAGCATCGATCATTCCCATGACCCCGCGCCTTATCGCCCCCCTCATGCTTGCCGCCGCGCTTCTCGCCGCCGCGCCCGCACCCTCCGCCGCGGCCTCTGCGCCGAAGCATCTCATCCTCATCATGATGGAGAACCACGGGACGGACACACTGCTGGGCAACAAGGAGGACGCGCCGTTTCTCAACGAACTCGTCACCCAGCCCGGCGTGCGCTTCGCGACGCAATATTATGGCGTCACCCATCCGAGTTTGCCGAACTATCTCGCGCTCATCGCGGGCGATGAGATGGGCATCCACGACGACTGCAAGGCCGGCGCGGACATCAAGTGCAAGCCGGAGGAATTCGTCCCCGACGCGGACGAATCCGCGGAGGCCGGCCACCTCTTGACCGAGGAGGAGGAAAGGAAGGCCGCCGACACGACGCATCTTTTCCCCGGGGAGACGCTGATCGACCAGCTGGACGCGGCCAAGGTCACCTGGAAGGTCTATATGCAGGGTCTGCCGGCGGACAGGAAGACGGTCGAATACTGGCCGCTCGACGCCGACGGAAAGGTCGTCGCCAAACTTTACGCCCAGAAGCACAATCCTTTCGTCTATTTCTCGGATTTCACGAGCAATCCCGACCGCATGGCGAAGCTTCTTCCCGACGATGGCTTCGCCGCCGATCTCAAGGGCGATCTCGCAGGCTTCACCTGGATTTCGCCGGATCAGTGTCACGACATGCACGGGATTTCCTCGAAAAGCGCCGCCGCAATCGGCGTGCCTAATTGCGGTTATCCGGCCTCCGGGCTCGATCATTCCGTGATCCGGCTCGGGGACGATTATCTACGGCAGACGGTCGGGGCGATCCGCTCCTCGCCTGTCTGGAAGGACGACACCGCAATCATCCTCGTCTGGGACGAGGATGATTACGCGGCGGCAGGCGGCCTAAAAGGCAGTCCGATCGGCCGCAACGGCGTGGTGCTTGGCGGTGGGCGGGCGCCGCTCATCGTAGTGACGAGCAAGGACAATCCGGCGCGGAAGATCGACGCGCCTTACAACCATTACAACCTACTCGCGACGCTCGAAGCGGCCTTTGGCGCCGACTGCCTGGGCCACGCCTGCGAAGCGAAGGAGGCGCTAATCGACGGCTTGTTCGAGTAGCGCGAAGCGACTTCCGGAGCGGCGCCGAAGCAGACCTCTCGCGAGCAACAGGTCCGGGTGTGGCGGCACACAGGTTCGAATCCTGCCGGGCGCGCCAAGCCTTCACCACTCCGGACCAAAGCTGGGCGACGGGTGAGTCTCCCATTGGCGAAATGCGGACTTTGAACGATTGCTGCAGAGGATCGTCTACCTTTGGTCGGTTAGGTCCACGTACATCCTGCGTATCGGGTCGACCCACGGCAGAAACTTTCCATCCAACCGTGATCGTGGCACGCTTACTGGATGCGGCCTCTTCGGTATTCCAAACGTTACATTGGATGGATGCTGCGATCATCGCGTGATAAATCCCGGACGAGGACTTGCGTGCCCAGCCAATCCCCAAACTAGCAGTATTATGACGTCGATGCCGCCGACGAGGCATGCGCTGGAGCTTGCTGGAATGAACCGACGCGACACGATCCGACTTGCGATGCTGCCGACGCCATTCGAAAAGATGCCGCGCCTCTCACAGGCTCTTGGCCGAAATGGTCAGATCCCATCGATCTGGATCAAGCGCGACGACTGCACCGGCTTTGCCGGTGGCGGCAACAAGGCGCGCAAGCTCGAATACCTGGTTGCGGATGCATTGAATCACGGCGCCGATGTCCTGGTGACCGTAGGGGCGATTCAATCCAATCACGCTCGCCAGACCGCAGCTGCAGCCGCGCGCAACGGGCTTGGGTGCGTGCTGCTCTTAATCGACGCGGTCAGGAGCCGTGGAGAGGCCTACCGGATCAACGGGAATGTGCTGCTCGACCAGATCTTCGGCGCGGAGCTTCGTATCGTGGCGCCGGAAGAGGACAGCAGTGCGGTGATCGCGGCGACGTTGGCGAGGCTCACAGGCCAGGGGCGGCGCCCGTATTTCATCCCGATCGGCGGCTCGAACGCCTTGGGCAGCCTCGGCTATCGCGACGCGCTCGCCGAGTTGGTTGTGCAGGCACACGCTGAAGGCTGCCGTATCGACCATATCGTTCTGCCGACGGGGAGCGGCGGCACCCAGGCCGGCATTCTGGCAGGCGTCGAGGAGGCGGGGTTGCCCTGCCGCGTGCATGGCATCAGCGTCTCGCGCTCAGCGGAGCAAGCGCGCGCGATCGTTTCCGGCTTGGTTCAGGAGATTTTTGCTCTTGAAGGACGTCAACGCGAAACCATGGCTGCGTTGGACGTCGACGATTCCCAGGTTGGCCCCGGATACGGCCAACCCACCGCAGCAATGACAGAAGCTGTCGAGTTAGTAGCCCGCACAGAGGGGATTCTGCTGGACCCGGTTTATACCGGCAAGGCCATGGCAGGCCTTCTGTCGTTGGTCCGGAACGATGCCATCGCTCCCGGTGAAACTGTCGTCTTCTGGCACTGTGGCGGCGCACCTGGTCTCTTCGCATATCCAGAGGTGTTTCATCGATAAATTCGAACCGGCTGCTGATCGGTCGACCCCCAGAACCGCGCCCCAGCACCCGTTTCGGATGGCGCGAGTCCCAGCCAACCACTCGGCAACGAGGATTTCGAGCGAGCACAGATCCATAGCGGCAAAGTCACACGTCCGAAGCGTGCGAGAGGCGTGCTCCGGCCCTGGAGAGGATTGACGCACCGGCTCGGCAATCGTTTGAGACCGGGTTATGATTCTCTTGCGCAAGCAATGACATAGGAGTGCCGAGTTTCATCCTGTCGGGCGCGCCAACACCACTTCGGAGCAAAACTTGGCACTGCGTCCGCCTTGACGTCGGCTTTGGGCCGAATTCCGGCCGTTTTGCGTTCGACCGTCGGAGGTCCGGAGTCCCACCCGACTCCGACGTCCCCACTGACGATCAGATCCGTCCGCCTAACGTGCAATCCGGCGTCGCGAACAACGTCCGCTTCACGTCGACGCCGGGCCTTGCTGCCGTTTTGGCCTTGTCCGCTTCCCGCCCGAAGCGGAAGTTAATCTGAGGCACGGCCCCTCTGCGAAACCGGTTGACGCTTTCAGCGCCAAGCGCCTATAAGCGCGGCTCCGAAAGGCTGGGCTTCAAACCCGGCCTGTTTGATTTTGAGCCTAAGTCCCCGAGGGAAGAACCAGTTCATGGCCAATACGAAGTCGGCCCAGAAAGCGGCCCGCCAGACGATCCGCCGCACCGCGGTCAACAAGTCGCGCCGGAGCGAGATGCGGAGTTATGTCCGCAAGGTCGAGGAGGCGATCGCCTCCAAGGACGCCAAGGCCGCAGCCGAGGCGCTGGGCCAGGCCGAACCGAAGCTCGCGCGGGCGGCGCAGAACGGCATCGTCCACAAGAACGCCGCCTCGCGCAAGATCTCGCGCCTGACCAAGCGGGTCAAGGCGCTGGCCGGCTGATAGCCCTCTCGGGCGACCGGCAGTCCGCTCGCTCGCTTTCTGTCATGCCTGCGGAAGCGGGCATCGAGCCGAGCCTCGAAGCGACTCTGGATTCCCGCTTGCGCGGGAATGACAAGCGGGCGGCGGTCTGCCGTTCTAAAAAATCTTCCTGGCGGCGCTCCCCCGATGACCGACACTCCTCCCGACCGGCTCAGCGTCGACCCGGCAAGCCCGTTCTATGACGAGGCGATTTTGGCGCGGGGCATCGGCGTCCGGTTCCGCGGCGTCGAGCGGCGCGACGTCGAGGAATATAGCGTCAGCGAGGGATGGATCCGCGCGGCGGCCGGCAAGGCGCTCGACCGCCGGGGCCAGCCGCTGATCATCAAGATGACCGGAACCGTCGAGCCCTATTTTCTTAGCCCCAGCGCGCCTGCTGCTGACGGAAACTGACACTGGGCCCCGATAAGGGTTGAGCCGGTCAAACCCGGAGCTCATCCCATGCGCAATGTTGGTTTCATTCTGGTCTATGTCGAGAACGTCGCGGCGAGCGAGGCCTTCTACGCCTCGATCCTCGGCCGGCCGGCGGTCGAATCCTCTCCCACCTTTGCGATGCTTCCCGCCGCCCCCGGCCTGATGCTGGGCTTATGGCGGCGCGACGGCGTCAAGCCGGCCGCAACTTCGGCCGGCGGAGCCGAAATTGCGTTTCCGGCGGAAAACCCGGGGGAAGTCGACGCGACCTTCGCCGAATGGCGCGAGCGCGGCGTCGAGATCGCGCTCGAGCCGACCCGGATGGACTTCGGCTACACTTTTGTCGGCCTCGATCCCGACGGCCACCGTCTGCGGGTGTTCGCGCCTACGCCGGACTGACCGGCGCGCAAGCCTCGCGGGCGGCCGGGCGCCGCGTGATTGTGATATACAAAAAATGCGACGCCATATTCCCTAAAACGGAATCCTGTGCTATCCTGTCAGGGTCGGCCGCCTTGAGGGAGGCGCTGGCGGCCAAGCCCTGGCAAGCGCGCGCCCGGGACTAGCGCTTGAATCAGTCTAAGTTATTGAAAAACAATGATTTTTTATTTGGTTTTTGTTGCGCCTGATTTGGATTTTGTTGCGCTCGGCTTGGTTTTTGTTGCGCTGGATTTGGGTTTCGTTGCGGTGGATTTGGGTTTCGTTGCGACCGCGCCGCTCGCGATCAGAGCCCTTCGAACAGCGCCGTCGACAGATAGCGTTCGGCGAACGAGGGAATGATGATCACGATATTCTTGCCGGCGTTTTCCGGCCGACGGCCGACGTCGATCGCCGCGGCGACGGCGGCGCCAGAGGAAATTCCGACCGGGATGCCCTCGATCCGCGCCACCAGGCGGGCGGTGTCGAAGGCGGTCTGATTGCCGACCGTGACAATCTCATCGATGACGCTGCGATCGAGGATCGCTGGAACGAAGCCGGCGCCGATCCCCTGGATCTTGTGGGGACCCGGAGCGCCGCCGGAAAGAACCGGCGAGTCTTCGGGTTCGACCGCGATCATGCGAACGCTTGGCTTGCGGTCCTTCAGAACCTCGCCGACCCCCGTGATGGTCCCGCCGGTGCCGACCCCGGAGACGACGATGTCGACCTCGCCCCGGGTGTCGTTCCAGATCTCCTCGGCGGTGGTCCGGCGATGAATCTCGGGATTGGCCGGGTTTTCGAACTGCTGCGGCATGACGGCGCCCGGCGTCTCGCCGATGATCTCGTTCGCCTTGGCGATCGCGCCTTTCATGCCCTGCGCGGCGGGCGTGAGAACGAGCTCGGCCCCGAGAAGGGCCAACATCTTGCGGCGCTCGATCGACATCGATTTCGGGCATCACCAGGATCAGCCGGTAGCCCCGCGCCGCCGCCACGAAGGCGAGCGCGATGCCGGTGTTGCCGGAGGTCGGCTCGACCAGAACGCCGTGTCCGGGCGATATCTTGCCCTGCGCCTCGAGGGCGTCGATCATGGCGACGCCGATCCGGTCCTTGACGCTCGAAATCGGATTGAAGAATTCGAGCTTGGCCAGGAGATGGGCGACGACCCCCTTCTCCTTGGCGATCCGGCTCATGCCGACGAGAGGCGTATCGCCGATCGTGTCGGTGATGGATGCAAAAATTCTCCCGCGGCCTGGCGTTCGCCGCGCGGGACCTCCGTCCGTCATTTGACCGCTACTCCAAAATGTTCGCCCGGCCCGCGCCTCGCGACGCGGGCCGACCATAACATTTCATGCAGAGCAAAACTATAGAACGCAGAAAATACCGGGATCAGATAGCAAAATCGCCGGCCGCCTTCTCGTCGTCGAGCACATGGGCTTTTTCGGCCGTCTCGCACATCTGTTCGACGGTGATCGAATCTAGATTGGCGAGGAAGGTTTCGCCTGCCTTGCGCACGGCCGGATCGATCACGCGCTCAAGCAGGATCGAGTTGGCGCCGAGATCTTCGGGATCGGCGGTGCTGAGCGACATCGCGGTGCGCACGATCTCGCCAACCGTGATACGCCGACGCTCGCGCGCGAGCTCGTAGCCGCCCCTTGGCCCGCGCACGCCCTTGAGGATTTTGGCGTGGACCAGTCCCTGGAGCAGCGTCTCCAGGTGGCGGGGCGGCAATTTATGACGCGCCGCCAAAGCCTTGGCCGCAACCGGCGCCGATCGCGAGTGCAACGCGACATCGACAACAGCGGCGATTGCGAGAACGCTCCGTCGCGACAATAGGTTCATTTCATTCCTCCTACGATAAGCGTCCGGTGGAACCGAATCCATTTGAGCCACGGACGCTCGACGTGAGCCGCTCGCTCGCAATCAGAGCGACGCGTTCCACAGAACAAACGACAAGCTGCGCAATGCGCGCACCCCGCCGAACAGCAAAGGGCTTAGTTCCAAAATTGATGAGAATGACGCCAATCTCGCCGCGATAATCAGCGTCGATCGTCCCCGGACTGTTGAGGACCGTCACCCCATCGTTCAGCGCCAGCCCTGACCGGGGCCGGACCTGAGCTTCAAATCCCTTCGGCAACTCGATCGCCAACCCCGTCGCGATCAGCCCGCGTGACCCAGGGGGCAGGATAACGCCTTCGCCCTCCGGCACTGCGGCCAAGAGATCCATCCCCGACGCATGTTCACTCTCATACGCCGGCAATTGCAACCCCTCGGCATGCGGGAAGCGCTTGTAAACAATCGGAATCATTGGTGTCTCGCCAGTTCGGCCGCGAGGCGCCGAACAATGCCGTCGGCCACCTCCGCCTTGGTCATCGGCGGCCAGGTTTCGGCCTTGCGCGCGTCAATGACTTCGACCTGGTTGGTCTCGCCGCCGAATGTCGAAGTCCCTTCGGCGACACTATTGGCGATGATCAGATCGCAGCCCTTGCGCCGTAACTTCGCCTTCGCATTGGCCGTAACGTTTTCGGTTTCGGCGGCGAAGCCAATCACAACCGCGGGCCGCATTGTGGTCTTCTTCGCAACTTCGGCAAGTATATCGGGGTTCTCGACCAGTCGGAGGGTCGGAGACTTGGCGGCGCCTTTTTTGATCTTCCGATGGGCGACGCTCTCGGTCCGCCAGTCGGCCACCGCCGCGGCCGCTATGAACGCGTCGGCGGGCAGCGCCGCCTCGACCGCCTCGCGCATCTCCCGCGCCGAACCAACGTGAATGACCTCAGCCCCGACAGGATCCGACAGACCGACCGGCCCGGTAATCAGCGTCACCCTTGCGCCGGCGCCAATCGCCGATTGCGCAATTGCATGTCCCTGTCGGCCTGAGGATCGATTTCCGAGGAACCGGACCGGGTCGATCGGCTCATAAGTCGGCCCTGAGGTGACGATGATGTGCCGCCCGCTGAGCGGACCCGAATCAGTCAAGAGCGATTCGGGCGCTTCGCCGATCGCCGTTCCAGCCGCGAGCGCCTGCTCGATCGCCTCGAGGATCGCCGCCGGCTCGGCCATCCGGCCCGGGCCGAATTCTCCGCAGGCCATCGACCCCGATTCGGGGCCGACCATCAGAACGCCGTCCTCCTTCAGGCGATCGAGGTTGCGGCGAGTCGCCGGATGCAGCCACATTCTGACGTTCATCGCCGGGGCGGCGAGGACGCGCTTGTCGGTCGCCAGCAGGAGGGTGGTCGCGAGGTCGTCGGCAAGGCCTGCCGCCATCCGGGCGAGAATATTCGCGCTCGCGGGCGCGACGACAATCAGGTCGGCGGCCCGCGACAATTCGATATGGCCAATCGCCGCCTCGTCGGTAAGGCTGAACAGGTCGTCGCGGACCGGCTGCCCGCTAAGCGTCGCCGCCGAAAGAGGGGAGATGAACTGCCGGGCCGCAGCGGTCATAACCACGCGCACCGTCGCATTGCGGTCCCTCAGCCGCCGGATCAACTCGAGCGACTTGTAGGCCGCAATTCCTCCACTAATGATCAGGAGTATACGGGGGCGCGACAAGGGGATGGCGGTCATTGGCGATTGCCCAGCTCAGGAGGGTCCGCGGCCGCCGGGCTGCGCCAGCGACGCTACCGAATTCCTTGGGACGGCGCGCGAAGTGTTCATCTGCCTTTTCGTCCGCTTCCGCCCCCCGGCCCCGCGGTTCAATCGGCGATTCTCTGGTGCCACTAACGATAGCAGAGGATTGCCACGTCGCTTAACAAAATTGCAATTACCATAATTGTGGTGTTGGCGATCCGCGACTGCACGTCCCGGCTGGAGACGCTCGGCTCCGCCGGCGTGGAGGCGTCGGGCGACGCCTTCGGCGGCGAGGGGTGTCGAGAAGGAAGGCGGCCGGCCGCCAGGGCCAGAGGGAGATCCGACCTGCGGTCACCAATGGTACCATATGAACGCCAGAACCGATGCGAAGATTGCGAAAGCCACAAGGTGCACAACGGATCGGGACAAACTATGTTCCGCGTCGGCGACGGCGGAAGTTGCGTCCGTTTCGAGCCGAGCCGCGATTTTCTCCAAATGCCGCGGAGCATTGGCGAAGAGGACGGCGAGGGACGAAAGCCCGCGGCTCGCGTCCTCGAGTCTGCCGAGGGGACCGAGGTTTTCGGCAATCCAGGCGCTCACGACCGGCTCGGCCGTCGACCACATGTTGAGTTGAGGATCGAGCTTTCGCGCCACTCCCTCGACCACGACCATCGTTTTCTGCAGCATGACCAGTTCGACCCGGGTGGTCATGTCGAACAGGGCGGTGATTTCGAACAGAAGGGTAAGTAGCTTCGCCATCGAGATCTGATCGGCCGTGCGGGAGTGGATCGGTTCGCCGATGGCGCGGAGCGCCTGGGCGAAATCTTCCACCCGATAAGTGTGGGGCACATATCCGGCCTCGAAATGGACCTGGGCCACCCGCAGGTAGTCCCGGCGAATGAAGCCGTATAGGACTTCCGCCAAGAACCGGCGCTCCTTGCGCCCAAGCCGGCCCATGATGCCGAAATCGACCGCGACGATGCGACCATCGTTGTCGACGAAGAAATTCCCCTGATGCATATCGGCGTGGAAGAACCCGTCGCGCAGCGCGGTGCGCAGGAAGGTCTGAATAAGGGTGCGCGCCAGCGCGGGGGGATCAAATCCGAGGTCAGCCAGTCGGAGCGGATCGGTCAGCGGGATTCCCGTCGATCCATTCCATCGTCATTACTTCGCGGGTGGTGCGGTTCCAGTCGATCGCCGGCGCGCGAACCTCCGGGTCATTGCTGGAGTTTTCAGCGAATTCCGACGCCGCGGCGGCTTCGAGCCGGAAATCCATCTCCATGCGCACCGAGCGGGCGAGGGTCTCGACCACCTGGGTAAGTCGCAAGCGGCGAAACTCCGGCGTGAGGCTTTCGGCGAAACGCGCGGCGAAGAACATGTCCGCGAGGTCGCGCGCAAATCGACGTTCGGTGCCGGCGCGCAGCACTTTTACCGCGACTGGCCGGACGCCGTCGTCGATTTTCGCTTCAGCACGATGGACCTGCGCGATTGAAGCCGCCGCGACCGGCTCGCCGAAACTTTCGAACAGCGATTTCGATCTTCATCCCGAACGAGGCCTCGATGATGGCGACCGCCATCTCACGGCTCATTGGTGCGACTCGGTCCTGCAGCCGCTCGAGCTCCACCGCGACTTTGCCGCCGACGATGTCTGGCCGCGTCGAAAGGAATTGGCCCAGTTTGACGTAGGACGGACCCAATCGATCGATCGCCCGCGAAAGGCCAGTCAAACCATCGCCGTCGCGCTTTGCAATCAAGTTGGCGAACGCGAGCGCCAGCCTCAGCATAGGCGGCAGCAGAGCCGGATCGACGCCGATAAACGCCCCTTCCCGGGCAAACACATAAGCCGCGCGCGCCAGCCGCGGGCCGTGGCCGAGCGACGACAGGATCCCCACAATCAGAGCTTCCAGCCCGAGTGGATCGCGACGATCCCTCCGCTCAGGCGCGTGAAGTCGACGCGGGCGAAGCCGGCCTCTCCGATCATCCCGGCGAACGCATCGGGAGACGGAAACTTGCGAATCGATTCCACGAGATAGCGGAGGCCTGCCGTCGCCGGCCACGACCTTGCCCAGAGCGGGGATCGCGGCGAACGAATAGGCGTCATAGATTCGTTCGACCCCGGGTAAATCGACGCGCGAGAACTCGAGGCAAAGGAAACGCCCGCCGCGCTTGAGCACCCGATAGGCTTCGCTCAGGGCGGCTTCGATCCGCGGCACGTTGCGGATTTCGAAGGCGATCGTGTAGGCGTCGAAGCGCGAATCGGGCAAAGGGAGTGCTCTCCGCGTTGCCTTCGACGAACCTGAGCCGGCTCGAAGAAGAAGGAGCGCTTGGCGGCGCGCTCCTCCGCTACTCGCAGCATGTCGGCGTTGACGTCGACGAGGGTCACGCTGGTCAGCGGACCGCCAGCATCCGCCACCCGCGTCGCGACGTCGCCGGTGCCGCCTGCGACGTCGACATGCGCGAACGGCCGCCTCTGCGACGGGCGAACCTTGGCGACGAGCGCGTCCTTCCAGGCCCGGTGGAGGCCGAAAGACATCAGATCGTTCATCAGGTCATAACGTCCGGCGACCTTGTGGAACACGTCGTCCACCAGGGCCTGCTTCTCTTCCAGAGGAACGGTGCGGCGGCCGAAGTGCGTGTCATCGCGCGCGGCGGGCATGCGGGGCTCTCCTTAGGCGGCCCGAACCTTAGCGTGCCGGGCGCCAAGCGTACACCGAGGCGGGTCAGTCCATGCGAACAGGTATGCCCGCTTCCGCCATCCGGTCCTTCGCCTGCCGAATGGTGAATTC
>CAVZNQ010000040.1:0-32068 GCA_963776665.1 uncultured Alphaproteobacteria bacterium | reverse complement strand
TATGCGGCCTTGCCCTTGGGACATCAAGCGTCTTCCGCCGCTTTTGCGCCATAAGATCGGCCCTAATTGGCTTTTTTTCCGCCTTGTTGCAAAAAGATCACGCAGCGGAATGTCAATTTCCTGCCGCCGCAAAGCGACCTTCCGCTGGGACCTGACGCTGCTGTTTTAGAGATTTTAGCGCTGTTTTCTCACACGAAATGCGTCTCCACGCGCCCCATCGCGATTTGACTGTCGGGGCGCTACGGCAACCGCTCCGTCCTTAAAAATCATCTTGCTGTTGTAAAATATCACACGCCCGCTTCAGCTGCGCCGACGGTCTCGATTGTGGAGTCTAAGAATCATATCCGCAACGTATATCTCGATCCGACAGGGCCGCGGACCATAGTCGTCGCGCAACAAGCGGTCAGCGACAAAACCAATAGCCAATGTAATCCAGTGCGGCTGACGGGCTCAATAGTACAGTCGTCTTCGCCCTGCTTGGGCAGCCTCGATGAAAATATCGGACCTGCAACGGACGATGAGCCGCGCCCAGCCAACCCTTGCGGCTCGAGGAAAGGGTCGGCGGCGGAAACCGGATGTTGCGGGAAAGCGTCGGAGCGAGAACGCAAGGAGAGGCCGCTCGATTTATCGCGCAAACTTCTTGCGAAAATCAGAATCCTGTGCTATAGGTTTATCTGCTCGCCCGATCGAACGCGCGCTCGCGAGTCGGCCGTGAGGAGGAAGCAAAGCCGGGAGTTTTTTTAATTTTTTCCGCCGTAACTCATTGAAAAGCCCGGATTCGGACGAACAAAACCAAGCAAATCCAAGCAATTTTGCTTGGTTTTACTTGGCCGGGCTTGGCGCTATTTGCCCGCGCGGCGAGCCCCGTGGCCGGCCCCTACTGTCGCCTCGACGTCCTTGAAGGAGACAAGACGTTGACGCGCTTCATCCCAGAGCGCCAGACGCGGGCAGCCGAGGCTTTGGACGAGATTGACGCGATTGAGTCCGCGAAGCGAGGGGTAGTCCCTGAGCACCTCGGGCAGGCGATAAAATGGAATGCGGCTCGAGAGATGGTGGACGTGGTGGACGCCGATATTGCCGGTGAACCAGCTCAAAGGAGCCGGCAGAGCATAGTACGAGCTGCCAAGCGCAGCCTGGGCGGCGTTCCACCGCTCGTCCCGCACCCAATGCGCCGGGTCGAACTGGTGCTGAACGAAAAACAGCCAGACGCCCGCCGACGCCGCGATGAGCGCAGTCGCGACATAGGTCATGAGCAGCGCTTGCAGGCCAAGCGCCCAGATCGTCAGACCAACACAGGCCGCAATCCCGAGATTGGTCGATGTCGTGCTGAGCCAGGGCATCCATCCCCTGCGCATCGAGCCAAATGGCAGTCGATTCTCAAGGAAAAAGACATAGGCCGGCCCCAGTCCGAACATGATCGCCGGATGTCGATAGAGCCGATAACTGAGCCGACCCCAACCGGACCGGGCGCAATACTCGCTGCAGGTCAAGGTGTTGATGTCCCCGATCCCGCGTCGATCGAGATTCCCTGACGTGGCATGATGAATGGCGTGGGTTCGGCGCCAATGATCGTAGGGGGTCAGCGTAAACACCCCGGCCACACGACCGACCCAACGGTTGGCGGCCGCGTTGCCGAAGAGAGCGCCGTGTCCACAATCGTGCTGGATCATGAACAGCCGAATGAGAAATCCCGCCGCAGGAAGGAGAAGAAGTCCGTAGAGCCAGTAGAGATGAAGCTGCAGCGCGGTCAGCATCGCTAGCCACGCAAGACCGAGCAGCAGAACCGTCGCCACGAGCTCAAAGAGGCTCCGCCAGTCATTCGGCCGTTGATAGAGACTCAGCCTGCGCCGCCAGCCTTCGGCGTCGGAGAGCGAGAGTTCGCCAAAAGTGTCTTCCGTCAAGGGAGTGAGCCTTTGCAGGAGTCGGACGCGTCAAGCGCCCGTCATTGTGTGTGTGGCGCAAGTCCCAAACGCCATCGATGGATTGAGACGCTGGGCGGAGGGCGCCTGTCGCCCCGGCCTGCCGGACGGAAATGAACCGGCCACTATCCGACCGCGACGATCTCGTATTCGTTGACGTTGCGCTCGAACGGTTCCGCTTGGCTTTTGATGCGATAAACGCGCGGCTTCATCTCGTCGTCCGCCGGCAGCACGCGCAAGACCTGATAGGGTCCTTTGGTTCTGGGGGTCGGCTCGATCCTGGTGTCAAAATCGACGAGTTGGCCGATGGCGAACTTTTGGGGCGTCATGGTCGCGAACCCCGCTGGCTGGACAGAAAAAAGGGCCAGGAAATCTCCTGACCCCTTCCCACCGTCCGGTGAAAATTCAGAACCTTCGCCGCCGCCGGTACGTCCGCTGTCGACTGACTGCGCGGTTCGCCGTTTCGCTCAGACGGCCTGGAGCTTGTCAGCAGACATCTTGCCCGAGCGCTTGTCCGTCACCAGCTCAAAGCTGATTTTCTGACCTTCGCGCAAATCGTTCATCCCCGCGCGTTCGACAGCGCTGATGTGAACGAAGGCGTCCTTGCCGCCGTCGTCGGGTTGGATGAAGCCGAAGCCTTTTTGCGGGTTAAACCACTTTACCGTGCCAATCGCCATGACGATCCCTTTCGGATGCGAGCATTCAGTTGCGGCGCCGCCAATCGACACCGCAAACAGGTTTCGATTTTTCGAGGGAGTTCATCAGAACGAGCGAACATTTCCACTCGTAGCAAGAGTTGTCCGGCCGAATTTCGATCAATAAACCTAGGGCGATTGGCCGACATTGTCAATAGTGCGCGGGTCCACAATGGTGCGGATGCGTCCCGCGGGCCGCTAGGGAAGAGGAATGCCCGCGCCCGATCACACCGATCGGCGAAGGCAATTTGAACAAGGCTTCGAGCGGACCACCCGGGAGACGGCGAATCCGCGAAACCATCGTGCCGCGTTATCGCGCTATTGGCCGCCCTGCTGTACTTTTTTTACAAAGGCGTCGACCGCGTCGACGACCTTCTTGTCGGGGTTGGCTTTGCAATAGACGATGACCTCGTGGAGGCCTTGCTTGGCGCGGGCGACGTTGATGGAGTGCTTCTTCATGCGCCCGTTCCACCAGCCACTGTACCAGGCGCCCAGGAAATTGGCGTCCTCCTGATAGGTATTGGCGAGCTGCGCGCAGGTCAGTCCGCGAACATTGAGATAGCCTTTCGCGTCAGTATAGGTCGTCAGGTCGACCTGCGCCTGGGAGGCCGAACATGACGCCGCCAGCGTCGCCGTCGCGACGAGGGCGATCCGCACGTCGGTCCGAGCCAGCGCTGCAAGGAGTTTGCCCGGGTTTCTAGCCTTGAAGATGATCATTGCAGTCCATTCTTTCTGAAACAAACAGACGATTAGGATTCGACACCGTGACGATCGAGAGCGTCGATGTCATCAGACCAGGGACGATCTATTTCTCGTCGTTGACCTTGATGCCGAGCTCCTTGCGTAACTGCTTGATCTGGATGTCCATTGCGGTGATGACCTTCTTGTCGGGATTGGCCTTGCAATAGACAATGACGCGATGCTCCAGCTCCTTGGCGCGATCGACCTTCAGCTTGCTGTAGTTCGCCAGGCCGTTATACCAACCGCTGTACCAGACGGTCATGAAGTCGGCATCTTCCTGGAAGGTCCCGGCCAACTGGCCGCATGTCAGCTTCTGAACGTCGAGATTGCCGTTGGCGTCAGCATAAGTGCTGAGCTCTACCTGGGCCTGCGCTGCGCCGACGCTCAGCAGCATCGCGGCGCAAAGCGTTGTTGCGAACTTCATTTCTGAACTCCTGACCTTCCCGCGACAACCACGACCGTCGAATTGCCCGAAAGTCATGCTACGCTGGCTGGCTCAAGGAAACCCCCGCCTCGTCAAATTCGGCCGTCGTCCCCCGAAATCTGCCTCCTGCGGCTCACGGGCGGGCTTGAAGCAGACGGCGCAGCTCGGCGGGAATCCGCGCCGGGCGTCCGTCCTGAATCGCGGCGACGCGAACGGCTGCGGCGGCGAGCTCCTTGTCGCCGCGCAGGATCAGCTGGCGAAATTCGATCGATGCTCCGCGCGCGGCGACGACCGAGGTCTCGACGCGCAGGAGATCGTCCATGAGCGCGGGGGCCAGATAGTCGATCTTGAGCGAGCGGACGGCGAAGACCAGGCCCGAGCCCTCGGCCATTTCGCGATGGGCTAATCCGCGCCCGCGCAGCCACTCCGTGCGGCCGCGTTCGAGGAACCGCAGATAGGAGGCGTGATAGACGCGGCCTGAGAAGTCGGTGTCTTCATAGTAGACTCGAACGAGCAACGCGTCGGGAGCGGGCTGCGGCAAGCCGGGCCTCCGTGAAATTGTAAGGCAGCAAAGGCGTTTCCTCGCCGACCCGTCAAGCCCGCGCGCGACGCGGCTTCAGGCCCGCGGAGGTTCGCTGTAATGGAGAGCTTCCCAGCGACCAGACGAATGGGGACGATCCCGATGCCCGGAAACACTATTGGCGACCTGCACCCGATCCTGCGCGAAGTGAAGGCCCGCCCACTCTTCGCCATGCGGCTTGCCTCACGCCCCCAGCCCATCGGCGCGACCCCCGGATGGTGCGCCGGATCTTCGCCGTGACAGGGGGCGTCTTCGAGGGCGAGCGGCTTTCGGGCCAAGTACTCGACAGCGGCAACGACTGGCAGACGGTCCGCGGCGACGGCGCTGTCACGCTGGACGTGCGCCTCGTCTTAAAGACCAGCGACGACGCGATGATCGGCATGGCTTATCGGGGAATCCGGCACGGGTCCCCCGAGGTGCTCGCGCGGTTGGACCGCGGCGAGGAAGTCGACCCCGCGAGCTACTATTTTCGCATTTCGGCCGTGTTCGAGACCGCGACGCCCAAATACGACTGGCTCAATCGCCTTCTGGCGGTCGGGGTTGGCCATCGCCGGCCCGACGGACCGATCTACAGCCTGTTCGAGCTTCTGTGACCGGTCGTCTTACGGCTACGGGCATTTGATCGCCTTTCACAGCGAGACTAAGACGGGGCGTCAGGGCCGGGCGCGTGGGAGGACACATGGCTGATCAAGCTGACATCGGCATCCTGGGATTGGCCGTCATGGGCGCGAACCTGGCGCGAAACGCCGCGCACCACGGATTCGGCGTCGCCGTCTTCAACCGCAACCATCAACGAACCGACGAACTGATTGGCGAGCATGGCGGCGAAGGCCGCTTTTTGCCGGGCCGGACCCTCCCCGAGTTCATCGCCAAAATCGCCAAGCCCCGCCCGATCCTCATTATGGTCAAGGCCGGCTCACCCGTCGACGAGGTGATCGACGAGCTCATGCCCCATCTCGAAGCGGGCGACATCATCATCGACGGCGGGAATTCGCTATTCACCGACACCGCCCGCCGCTACCAGACGTGTGAGGCAAAGAAGATCCGTTTCGTCGGCATGGGCGTTTCCGGCGGCGAAGAGGGCGCGCTCGAAGGCCCCAGCATGATGCCCGGCGGCGACCGCGAAGCCTGGGACCGCATCGCGCCAATGCTGACAAAAATGGCGGCCCAGGTCGATGGCGTTCCCTGCTGCGCCTACATTGGCCCTCAGGGCGCGGGCCACTACGTCAAGATGGTGCATAACGGCATCGAATATGCCGACATGCAGCTCATCGCCGAAGCCTACGACCTGATGAAGAGCGTTTATGGCCTGGACGCACCGGCGATGGCGGACATCTTCCAGACCTGGAAACAGGGCGACCTCGACAGCTATTTGATCGAGATCGCGGCCGCGGTCCTGCGAAAGACCGACAGCGCGGGCAAGCCGTTGGTCGACGCCATCCTCGACCAGGCGGAGCAGAAGGGGACCGGCCGCTGGACCGCCCAGAACGCGCTCGAGCTTGGCGTTCCGCTGACCGCCATCACCGAGGCCGTCTACGCCCGCGTCCTCTCCGCAAACCGCGCGATGCGGCTAACGATGGAAAAGAAGACACCTCATCCAACGGCGCCTAAACGCAAGCCCGAGAAGGCCGGGATCGACGCCATCCGCGACGCCCTCTACGCCTCCAAGATCATCGCTTACGCGCAAGGGTTCGAGCAGATGTCGGTCGCCTCGGCGCAATTCAAATGGGACCTCAAGCTCGGTGAGATGGCGACCATCTGGCGCGGGGGATGCATCATCCGCGCCAAGTTTCTGGATCGCATCAAGGAGGCTTATGAGCGCGACGGGAAGCTCGCCAATCTCCTGCTGGACGATTATTTCCTGAGCGCGGTGACGAGAACCGAGGGCGCATGGCGGCAGGTGATTGCGCTTGCGGTCGCAAACGGCGTGCCCACGCCGGCATTTTCCTCGTCGCTCGCCTATTATGACGGCCTTAGACGCGCCCGCGGTCCCGCCAACCTTCTGCAGGGCCTGCGCGACTATTTCGGCGCCCACACCTATCGCCGCCTCGACAGGGAGGGCAGCTTCCATACCCGCTGGGGCCAGGACGGCAGCGAGATCAAGGTCTGACGCGCGGAGCTCACAGTCTTGTGACGCCGCGCGGGCTAACGTTGGATTGACTATTCATAGGGGACCGAACAAGCGCCTGTTGCGCGCTAGCCCCCGGCGCCGATGGAGTTTGGCCATGACATATTTGAAATTCTACCTTTTCGCGGCGGCGACTCTCGGGCTCTGCACGCCCGCGATCGCGCAGAGCCCGCGGCCGGAGAGCGCCCGAGCGACAATCGAGAGCGTCTCTACCGACGGCGAAACCCTCTCCGTGCGAACCCGCGCGGGCGAGCAGCAGACCGTCCATCTCAAACCGACGACGCGGGTCATCCTTGTCGTCCCGGCCGCGCTCGCCGACGTAAAGCCTGGAAGCTTCGTGGGCGTCGCCGCGCTGCCGGGCGAGGGAAGCGAACTCAAGGCGATGGAGGTGCATATCTTTCCTGAATCGATGCGCGGGACCGGCGAGGGCTTCCGCCCGTTCGATCTCGCCCCGAACAGCTCGATGACCAACGGCAATATCTCGGCCCGCGTCGACGCCGCCAGCGGGCCAAAGTTGACGGTGGCTTACAAGGGCGGGGAACAGACGATCGTCGTCGATCCCAAGACGCCGATCGTGACTTTTGAGCCCGGAGACAGGAGCGAGCTCAAGCCCGGCGCAGCGATCATCGCCAGGGGGCCGAAGGAGGCGGACGGCTCGATCGAGGGCGCCTTTGTGCTTGTCGGAAAGGACGGGCTGGTCCCGCCAATGTGATCGCCCTTGCCAATCGCCCGGAAAGCGCCCGCGATTTGCCCGGCTCGGCCCTCCCGTGCTAGCCAGACTGTGATTCACGGAATAAACGGAACATCATGGCCGCTTCGTCGAGTTCAATCGAGACCAAGCGCGATTCACGCGCGCCGGACTCGTTATTTACCTTTGTCCTCGTCAAGCCGACCCACTACGACGACGACGGCTATCCGATCCAATGGTATCGCTCGGCGCTGCCGTCCAACACGCTCGCCTGCATGTACAGCCTGGTGGAGGACGCACGGAAGCGTGAGGCGCTGGGGCCCGGAATCGACTTCGTCGTCGAGACTTATGATGAGACCAACCGACGCGTACATCCGAAACGCATCATCAGCGACCTGAAGCGCCGCGGCGGACGCGCGCTGATCGGCATCGTCGGCGTGCAATCGAATCAATATCCCCGCGCCATGGACCTCGCGCGCGAGTTTCGCGACGCGGGCATCCAGGTTTGCATCGGCGGGTTTCATGTCTCGGGCTGCATCGCCATGCTGCCCGAGATGCCGGCCGAGCTCAAAGAGGCGCAGTCGCTCGGCATCGCCCTGTTCGCGGGCGAAGCTGAAGAGCATCGACTCGACGACGTGCTTCGCGACGCGTGGCGCGGCGAGATGAAGCCGCTCTACAATTTCATGGACAAGCTGCCTTCGCTCGAGGGCGAGCCCGCGCCGATCCTGCCGCGCAAACATCTCGCCCGCACGACGGGCCACTATTCTTCGATCGACCTTGGCCGCGGCTGCCCCTATCAGTGCTCGTTCTGCACCATCATCAACGTGCAGGGCCGCAAGAGCCGCTTCCGCACGCCCGATGATCTGGAGGAGATCATTCGCGAGAACAGGAAGCAGGGCATCGACCGGTTTTTCATTACCGACGACAATTTCGCCCGCAACAGTGACTGGGAGATCCTGCTCGACCGGGTGATCAAGCTTCAGGAGGAGGGCATCCACTGCGGCTTCACCATTCAGGTCGACACACTCTGCCACAAGATCCCGAATTTCATCGAGAAGGCGACCAAGGCGGGAGCGCGGCGCATCTTCATCGGGCTTGAGAACATCAATCCCGAGAATCTCATCACCGCCAAGAAGCGGCAGAACAAGATCACCGAATATCGCGTCATGCTGCAGAAGTGGCGCGCCCATGGCGCGCTTACCTTCGCCGGCTACATCCTCGGCTTCCCGGCGGATACGAAGGAATCGATCCTGCGGGACATCGAAATCATCAAGCGCGAGCTGCCGCTCGATATTCTCGAGTTCTTCTTCTTAACGCCGCTGCCGGGTTCGGAGGACCACAAGACTCTGTTGAAGAAGGGCGTCTGGATGGACCCCGACATCAACAAATACGACCTCGACCATCGCGTCGCGCATCATTCGAAGATGACCGACCAGGAGTGGGAGGACGCCTATCGCGCGGCCTGGGCCACGTATTATACGCCCGAGCACATTCGCACGATCCTGAAGCGCGCCGCCCAGATCCCGAACGGCCGGCCGAAGCCGATCACGAGCACGATCATGTGGTTCAAGCTGATGATCGAGCAGGAGGGCGTGCATCCACTTGAGGGCGGCGCTTTCCGCCTCAAATACCGCCGCGACCGCCGGCGCAGCCTGCCGCTTGAATCGCCCTTCGTCTTCTATCCGCGCTACTGGGGCGGGATCGCGCTCAAGGCGTGGCACTACTCGCGATTTTTCCTGCGGACCCGACGGATCCTCAACGAGGTCCTGAACGCGCCCGACCGCTACACCTACACCGACCTTGCCATCGCGCCGCCGCGCGAGGACGAGTTCGAGCAGCTCTCGCTCTATCACGCGACCTCCGGCGGCGAGGCGGCGCTGGCGCGCAAGGCGCTCGGCGACAGCATTCGCGATTCGGGGCGGCCAGCGCCTGCGGCGGCGCCGGCTGCGGCTCAGGCGCAATGACCTCAGGGCGATGATCGAAGCCGCCCAGGTCAGAGCCGCGCGCGCCCTCATCGGATGGTCGCAGGCGGAACTCGCCGCAGCCGCTGCCCTGCCGGTATTGACCGTTGACCGGTTCGAGACCGGGGGGCCCAAGGGCGTCCCGGCCGAAGCGATCGAGAAGATGCGCGTGGCGCTCGAATCAGCCGGCGTTACGTTCATCGCCCAGAACGGCGGAGGCGCGGGGGTTCGGCTTCGCAAGGGCGGCGAGGCCAAATACCTCGGCTGGGACGACCTCAACGCTTCAAACGACGAGTGAGGGCGAGCGATGGGACGCGCTGCGGTCCGGGTCCGAACGCCAACTTGACAGCAATCACGCGAATGTGAGCGATTGCCTTGCGAGTATGATCGGCTCGCCCCTCTGCGAATTCTCCGTTTTCGACCATATGGATTTAGCGCGGCGCAATCGCGCGTTTGCTATTCACCACAGAAACTCGATCTCCGGAGCCGCGCGCATGAGCATTCCGTCCGAATACGTCCCGCCGAAAGTGTGGACTTGGACCAAGCCGAACGGCGGCCAGTTCGCGACCATCAACCGCCCGATCGCCGGTTCTACCCATGACAAGGAGCTGCCGGTCGGCCGCCATCCGCTGCAGCTTTATTCGCTGGCGACGCCGAACGGACAGAAGGTCACGATCATGCTCGAGGAACTGTTGGCCCTCGGCCATAAGGGAGCCGAGTACGACGCTTGGCTCGTCCACATCGGCAAGGGAGATCAGTTCGGAAGCGGCTTTGTCGCCATCAATCCCAATTCGAAGATCCCGGCCATGGTCGATCGCAGCGGGGCGAAGCCTATCCGCATTTTTGAGTCCGGCGCGATCCTCCTCTATCTCGCCGAGAAATTCGGGACGTTCCTGCCGACCGAACCCGGCGCGCGGGCCGAATGCTTGTCGTGGCTCTTCTGGCAAATGGGCACGGCGCCTTTTCTCGGAGGCGGGTTCGGCCATTTCTACGCCTACGCGCCTATCAAGATCGAATACGCCATCGACCGCTACGCGATGGAGGTGAAGCGGCAGCTCGACGTCCTCGACCGGCGTCTGGCGGAGAGCGAATACGTGGCGGGCGCCGACTTCACCATCGCCGATATGGCGATCTGGCCCTGGTATGGCGGCCTCGCCCGCGCCAACAGTTACGGCGCGACCGAGTTCCTGAGCGTCCTCGAATACAAGAACGTCCTGCGCTGGGCCGACATGATCGCTGCTCGTCCCGCGGTCAAGCGCGGACGGATGGTCAACCGGACTTCCGGCGATCCCTCAAGCCAGTTGCATGAGCGTCATGACGCAAGCGACTTTGAAACCCGGACGCAGGACAAGGTCATCGCCCTCGGCGGGGCGGCCCCGGCCGCCTGACGCAGTGAAGAGTCGACAGCTCGCCGGCCTTGGTGCGCTTGCGCTTGACCCCGCGATGCCTTCTAACCTCGTCGAGAGGGACGGAATCATTGGGATTGATGACGTATTTCTGGGTCATGCTGGGCAGCGCGCTCGGCGGCGCCGCGCGCTTTTTCGTGTCGGGCTTTGCGGCTCAGCATATCGGCGAGACCTTTCCGTTCGGCACCCTCATAGTCAATGTCACGGGCTCTTTCGTGATTGGTTTCTTCGCCACCCTGACGGCGCCCGATGGGCGCATCTTCGTCGGGACGGACGCACGCCATTTCGTCATGGCGGGCATCTGCGGCGGGTACACCACCTTCTCCTCCTTCAGCCTGCAGACCCTCAACCTCGCCCGGGACGGCGAGAGGCTGCTCGCCGGCGCCAACATCGTCTTCTCGGTCGTTTTTTGCCTTCTTGCGGTCTGGGCCGGATTTGTCGCAGCCAACGCGCTCAATCAGCTCAGAGGGACCTGAAGTGAACGCGCCTGTTCGCGTTCCGGCTCGAGCTACCGGCTTAAACATTCACGGTGTCGGGTTCACGCTCTTTCTTGCCCTGCTCACGGTGTTGCCGCCACTCGCGATCGATACGGCGCTGCCGAGCCTGGCGTTGATCCAGGCCGATCTTCATGCGCCACAGACCAAGGCGGCCGCGGTGATCGCGATTTTCATCGCCGGGTTCTCGACGGCGCCGATCGTCGGCGGGCCGCTCACGGATCGGTTCGGCCGCAAGGCGATCATGACCGTGGGTCTCGTTGTATTCACGCTCACTTCCGCAGGCGCTGCGCTTGCGCCTTCGATCGACACGCTGCTCGCTCTTCGTCTCGTGCAAGGGGCCAGCGCCGGCGCGGTCGGCATCCTGCCGCGGGCGATCATCCGCGACTTGTTCGAGGGCCGGGAGGCTCGCCTGCAACTCTCCGCGGTCTCGATCGTGTTCAGCGTCGGGCCGCTGATCGCCCCAACGCTCGGCGCGGCGATTCTTGCCTTCGGCTCATGGCGCCTGATCTTCGCCATCCTGACCGCAGTCGCCGCGGTCGTCACCCTCGTCGCGCTCTTCCTGTTCGAGGAGTTGCATGCGCCCGAGAACCGCCAGAGCCTGAGGCCTTCGGCGGTGTTCGCGGGGTACCGGCGGGCGCTCACCAACCCCGCGTGCGCGGGATTTTCGCTGCTGGGCGGCCTGCTGTTCGCCGGTCTTTTCGCCTACGTCAACGTTTCACCGCTCCTGTTCATGCAAGGCTACGGCGTGTCGAAGACCGGCTTCGCGGGGCTGTTCGCAATCACCGCGTCGGGCGTGATCGTCGGCTCGTCGATCAACGCCTGGCTGCTCAACCGCCATGTCAGCCCGAGGGCGGTGGTCGACGCGGCGCTCATGATCGAGTGCGCCGCTGCGCTGATGCTGCTTGCGGTCAGCCTCGCCGGCGCCGGCTCGGCCCTCATCGTCGCCGGCCTGGTGATGGTCTTCATTTCCGCGTTTGGCTTGGTGTTTCCCAACGCCGTGCACGAGGCGATCCATCCGCTGCCTGAAATCGCCGGCCTCGCTTCCGCCGTCGTCACCACCACGCAGATGCTGTTCGGCGCGCTCGGCGGCTTGGCCGCCGCCGCGCTTTACCACGACGCTTCGCCGCTCGCGCTCGGCGCGATCATGACCGCCGCAGCGCTCGCCGCCGCCGCCCTCTATGCGTTCTGGCTCAGGGGGAAGGTCGGGGCGTAGGCCGCCGTTCTCTCTCCCCGCGTTCGCCATGCTCGGGCTTCGCCGAGAAAAAACTCGCCCCTAGCGAGAAAATGCCTGCCGAACGCCCTTGGAAGTCCCGCTTTTCATCTCTATCTGCGTTTTTCCGTGGCTTTCCGCGCCCTGGCGCAGGCCGCTTCCTCAATTTCAGAGCACGAAATGAATAAGACCAATGCTGCCCTGGCGCGCATCGCCGTAGCCGACGGCAGCGCGCCGTACTCGGCCTATTTTGCCGATCAGGAGTCCATCGACGGAAAAATAACGGTCGTCGACCTCACGGACGGCGCGTGCCGCTGGCCGACCGGCAATCCGCGCGACCTCAAGACATTCCGCTACTGCGGCGAGGCCGCGCGCGGGCCTTATTGCGAGCGTCACGCCCAACTCGCCTATCTGTCGAGAGCCGCCTGACTGGCGGCCGGGTTTCGACCTCTTCCATCTGAGCGAAGTCGACGAGGTCGGATTTGACGCCGAATGGGTGAAAAACCGACGTCGATGATTTATCTTGCCAAAATCAGAAATCATTGTTACCTTGGCCAATGAGGGGATCGGCCCACTGAGGCGGACGGAAGAGCGGAGGCGGCGGAGAAAAAATCTTGTTTGAATTGGCCGCAACCCATTGAAAAGTCCCGATTCCGAAAAATAAATGCAAGCGATTGCAAGCAATTCCATTTTCATGGCCTTGCACGAGCTTTTCTGGGCTTGTGTCTATTTGCGTTTGGCGCCGAGCCGAAGGGCTCGTGCGCGTCAGAACGGGTGGTACTGGAACATCCAGGTCTCGGTCACCGTCTCGCCGCCGGACTTCATGAACGCCCGCAGTTCCACCGGGTCGGTCCCGGTGACAATGAGGTCGAACTGCGCCCGCCAGTGGCCGGCGACGCCGTCGGGAACCGCCTCGATCAGTTGGTAGGGGCCGAAGGTTCCGCGCGAGGCCGAGACGACGAGCTCGGGCTTGACGCCGAACGGGAGTTCGGCGAGCGGGCCGCCGAGGAACTCGACCATGAACTTTCGCACCCCCTTGGGACGCGGCTGGCCCGGCTGGCCACCGCGCCCGAGGCGGGTTGCCCACACGACCGCAAGCTTGCTCGGGTAGGGCTCGTCGGCGAGCCAGTGAAGGCGGTAGTTGAGATTGACCTCCGCGCCGGCCGGAACCGGCTCGGCCGGCACCCACATCGCGACCACGTTGTCATGGATCTCGTCGTCGGTCGGGATTTCGCACAGCTGGATCGAGCCCCTGCCCCATCCCTCGCCGTTCGGGCCCGGCAGCGGCTCAACCCAGAGGCTGGGCCGCTTGTCGTAAAAGACGCCGTCGAGATAATGGTCGAACACCCGGTCGCGCTGCAGCAGGCCGAAACCCCGCGGATTGTTGTCCAGAAAGGCCGAGACCGTGATCCGCGGCGGGTTGTTGAGCGGCCGCCACAGCCGCTCGCCGGCGCCGGACCACATCGCCAGGCCGTCCGAATCGTGCACCTCCGGACGCCAGTCGATCGCCGTCTCTTTCTTGGTCTCGGAGAACCAGTACATTGAAGTCAGCGGCGCAATGCCGAAGCGCGAGACTTGGGCGCGCGTGAACATCGCCGCCTGGATGTCCATCACTACGCCCTTGCCTCGCGTCATCAGGAAGCGGAACGCGCCGACGATCGAGGGGCCCTCCAAAAGCGCGTAAAGCGTCATCGTGTCGCCGGCGGCGGTCGAACTCGATGTAGAAGTCGGTGAAGTCGGGAAACTCTTCCGGCCGATCAGCGACGGCGACGTCGAGCGCGACGCCGCGCGACGAGAGGCCGTATTGCCTGAGTTCGCCTATCGCACGAAAATAGGCCGCGCCGAGAAAGGCGACCCAGTCGTTCCTGCGCCAGTCAAGCGGGCCGTTGCGCGCTTCCTGCACGCGGAGGCCGGCGAAACCGGCGCCCTCCGGCAGATCGCGAGCGGGCGAATTGGCCGGCATATCGAAGTAGGACTGCTCGTAAATGATCTGGCGCGCCATGTCGCCCTCGACGACATGCATTCTGACCGCCTTCTGGAAAAACAGACCGAGATGGAAGAACGTCACCGGATACGGGCCCGGCCCGTTGGCGAACAGCGCGAAGTCGTCGCGGTAGCGGATCTTGCCCCATTCCTCGTAATTGATTTTCTGCAGGACGTCTGGCGCCGGACGCGCAGGAGCAATGTAGGGACCGTGCGCCCGATCACGGGCCTGCGACTTGAAGAGGTCGTAGGTGAAAGGAACGGGCGGGTCGAACTGCAGGCCGTCGGGCTGGGCGGCGAAAGCCTCCGCGAGCGGATTCAGCGCCGCCGCGGATGCGGCCGCGCCTTTCAGCAATGTGCGGCGGTCTACGCTTTCGGACATAAAAACCTCTCCGATCGGGCGCCCTGCTTACGTGATTCCCCTCGATCGGGGAAACCGTCTCGAGCGGCCGCATTGGCTCACAAACGCGCGAATGTGAGGTAAACTGACCCCCGACCCTCCCGGCGCGCCTTGGTCTCATAGCGCGTCGGGCGCCACTTGGGCCAAGGACGGCGCCAGTCGTCGGCTCGGCTCGCGGTCCAGCGGAAACTGGGCGAAGCGAGAAAGCGCTTGAGCGTCCAGCCGGCATAGTCGTCGATGTCGGTGACGAAACGCAGTTCGCCCCCGCTGCGTACGACGCGCGCAAGCGCCTCGATCATGTGGGCTGCAACGATGCGCCGCTTGTGGTGGCGTCGCTTGGGCCAAGGGTCTGGGTAAAGGATGAAGACGCGCGAAAAAAAACCGTCCGGGGCGGCCTCGACGAGGGCTTGGGCGTCGCCGCGCCGCACGCGCACATTGAAGAGCTGTTCACGCTCGAGGCCAGCGAGAACTGCGGCAACGCCGTTGAGGAACGGTTCGCAACCCACGACGCCCACATCCGGATTGGCCTTCGCCAGCTCAATCAGATGTTCCCCCGACCCGAAACCGATCTCAAGCCAAACCTCGCGGGGACGCAGCGCAAACGCCTGCCCCGCCGCCAAGGCTTCCGGCGTTATCGAAATGAGCGGCAGCGTTTCCGCGAGCAGGCGCTCCTGGCCGGCGCGAAGCGCCTTCCCCCGACTGCGGCCATAGAGCCGCGGAACCGGCGCCGGGCCGATGGACGCGCCGGTCGTCAGGCGAGAGCGCGCAGCGTATCCGCGAGATCGGTCTTTTCCCACGAAAAGCCGCCCTCTGCTTCTGGCGCGCGGCCGAAATGGCCATAGGCCGACGTGCGGGCGAAGATCGGGCGGTTCAGTTTCAGGTGCTCGCGAATGCCGCGGGGCGTCAGGTTCATGACGTCCATCAACGCCGTCTCGAGCTTCGCCTCATCGATGTGTCCGGTGTCATGCAGGTTGGCGTAGATCGACAGCGGACGCGCGACCCCGATGGCGTAGGAAAGCTGGAGCGTGCAGCGGTCGGCCAAGCCGGCCGCGACGACGTTCTTCGCCAGGTAACGCGCGGCATATGCCGCCGAGCGGTCGACCTTGGTGGGATCCTTGCCGGAGAAAGCGCCGCCTCCATGCGGCGCCGCGCCGCCGTAGGTGTCGACGATGATCTTGCGGCCGGTGAGGCCGCAGTCGCCGTCGGGACCGCCGATAAAGAACTTGCCGGTGGGATTGATGTGCCAGACAGTCTTCGCCGTGATCCAGCCCTGCGGCAGAGCGGCCGCGACATATGGGCGCACGAGATTGGCGACGTCCTCGGACGTCAGTGATTCGACGAGGTGTTGATGCGAGACGACGATCTGAGTCGCCTCCACCGGCTTGCCGTTATGGTACCGTACCGTGACCTGGCTCTTCGCGTCCGGTCCGAGCGTCTTTTCGACGCCCGAGTGGCGCGCCTTCGAGATCCCGCGCAGGATCTCGTGAGCGTAATAGAGCGGCGCAGGCATGAATTCCGGCGTTTCACGGCAGGCGTAGCCGAACATGATGCCCTGGTCGCCGGCGCCCTCGTCTTTGTTGCCAGCCGCGTCCACGCCCTGGGCGATGTCGGCGGACTGGGCGTGCAGCAGCACTTCCACATTGGCGTTGCGCCAATGAAAGCCGTCCTGCTCGTAGCCGATGTCCTTGATCGCCTTGCGAACGGTGGCGTCGATCTCGTCGTTCGAGATTTTCGGGCCCCGGACCTCGCCGGCGATGATGACCCGATTGGTCGTCGCCAGAGTCTCGCACGCGACGCGGATTTGGTAGGGATCGATGCCCGACTTCGCCCCTTCGCGGAAGAAAAGATCAACGATTTCATCCGAAATTCGATCGCAAACCTTGTCCGGGTGCCCTTCGGACACGGATTCACTGGTGAACTCGTAATACTGACGAGCCATATTGACGATTCTCCTGGTGGGGGCGCCTGCCGCCGCGTCCTTGTGCGGCCTCAGCGATTTCCCCGGCCGCGCAGGCGCCGCTTTTGCCAGCGGGCGTTCGATGCGTCAAGCCAAGTCTGGTTGGATCGTTCGCTTTACCGAACGGGCGAATCGTCGCGATCGTCGTCCGCCGACGCCAGCGAAATGACGAGATCAACAATCCGGCGGCGCACCCTTGGGTCGCGAACCCGCAGGAAGGCGCGATTGAGCTGCAGGCCCTCAGTCGAGGCAAGGAAGTCCACTACGTAAGACTGCGGCGAATCTTCAGCAAATCCAGGTTCTGCTGACTGTGCGGGCGCGCCCTCGAAGAAATACCCTGGCGAGACTTCAAGCACTCGAGCGGTATGCTGGAGACGGCTGGCGCTGATCCGATTCGAGCCTTTCTCATATTTCTGGACCTGCTGGAACGTCACCCCGAGAAGTTCGCCGAGTCTGCTCTGGCTCATGCCGAGCATCGTCCGCCGCATCCGCAGCCTCGCGCCAACATATACGTCGACTATGTTGGACGACTTGGACATCAGCTCGCGCCCCCATGGTCCGTGCGCCAGATCCGCAGCTGTGCCCTGGAGCCCACTGACCTTAGGGAATGCAGATACAAGACGCCCGCATAGCGCGCAAGCAAGCAATATTGCAATCGGTAGTCCCCGCTATTCTCGGCGTTTTCCGGCCAAAGCCGCCGCCAGAAACGCCAATCCGATGAGCGCCGCGCCGACCGACCCGAGGCGAGACTGCCAGGTCGGCGGAAGCGCTTCGGGCAATTCGGCGTCGATGACGCCTTCCACGCCGAGCTGCGCAACGACGGTCTCGCGCCCGAATCCGTCGAGCACGGCCGAGATCCCGGAATTGGCGTCGCGAACCAAGGGCGCGCCGAGTTCGATTGCGCGCAACCGGGCCTGCGCGAAGTGCTGATAGGGACCTGGAGTCTCGCCGAACCAGGCGTCGTCGGTGAGGTTGAGGAGCCAGCGCGGCCGCTCGGCGCCGGAAAAGAGGTCGCCGATCTCATTTGGAAAGATCGCCTCGTAGCAGACGAGCGGCATGGCCTCGGGCAAGCCCGGAATCCGGAGAACACGGCGTCCCGCGCCAGGTTCGAAGCCGCCCGGAACGTCGACGAACTGAGTGATGTGCGCCTTCTCCAGAATGTCCTGGAACGGCACGTATTCGCCAAACGGGACGAGGTGCTGCTTGTCGTACCGCTCGCCGGAGAGCCCGTCGCGGCCGACAATCTCGATCGAATTGAAGTAGCGCCGATGTCCGCCGCCATCGTCCTCGAGCCGCGCCGCGCCGGTGATCAGCGTCGCCCCGCCGCTCAAGAAACCGGCGATGTCCGAAAGCGCGCGCGGGTCGCGGGACAGGATGAACGGAAACGCCGACTCGGGCCAGATCAGGTGGGTGACGTCGCGAACCCCGGATCGGCCCGGCGCCGTCGCGCGCTCCGACAGGTCGAAGTAGCGGCGCAGGATCGCGTCCTTGTTTTCCGGCGAGAAGGAGGCGTCCTGGCCCACGTTGGGCTGGATGAGGCGCAACTTCACGCCCGGCAGCGTGGCGCTCGGCGGCGCCGTAAGCCGGAAAGCGCCGAAGGCCGCGACAAGCGCGAGCGCGAGCGCGGCGACGCCCGCGGGAGCAAGGTTGAGCCGCTCCTCGCCGACGCGCCACAGCGTCGCGGGCGCGGCGAAAATGGCGATGGTCAGGAACGTGAGCCCGTGCAGGCCGACGAGCGAGGCGATCTGAGCCAGCGCGAGATTGCCTCCCAACGCCATGCCAAGGTCGTTCCACGGAAAACCGGTGAAGAGGAGGCCGCGCGCCCACTCGGCGATCCCGAGCCCGAACGCGAGGGCGAAAATGCGCGCCGGTCCCGGCGACCACAGGGCCCGTGCGATCGCAAAACCCGCGGCTGGAAAGACCGCGAGGACCGCCGGCAGGGCGACGACCCCAAGCGGCAGCGCCCAGGCAAATTTGTCCGCCTCGACCAGGAAAGCCGCGCCGACCCACCAGAGTCCGGCGAGAAAATAGCCAAAGCCCATCCACCAGCCGGCGCTGAAGGCGGCCCGCATCGAGCCGATGTGCGCCCGCCCGGCCGCGCGGTCCTGCGCGCCGTCGATCAGCCAGACCGCGATCGTCAGCGGCAAGGCGATGACTGCGAAGAGCGAGAACGGCGGCAGCGCCAGCGCCCCGGCCGCGCCCGAGACAAAGGCGATGGCGCGCCGCCGCCAGCCCCAGGACAGAATGACGCCCTCGACGAGCGAGGCCAGAACGTTGGCGCGGGGCATGACGGGGGAGCCGGCAACGCTCAAGGAACCATCCCTCGTGGACCGTCGAATCGTCATCGCCGACCATAGCCCGAACCGGGGCCGCGTTCGACTCGGGCGAGCCAGGGCGACAATCGCCCGACATTGCAGCGCATATCTGGAGCGAGGCTCGATTCGCCCGGGCGGGCTCGCCGGGGCGCGCCCCATACGGGAGACCGGAGCGGCCGTCGACGCGGCGCCCTCGGCCGAAATAAGCGCAAGCCCGCGTAAGCACGGGAAAATAAAAAGGCTTGCGTTTGCTTGTTTTTATTTTTTGGAATCGGGACTTTTCAAGGGCTTACGGCCGATTCAAATAATTTTTTTTCCTCCTCCTCCGACCGCTCGGGCGCGCCTGTCGGGACATCTCCGTCGGTCGCGCCCGGCGGGCCTTTGACCATCCTGATTTTCTCGAGATGTTCGCGCGCCGCGTTCGCCATGACTTCATCGACGCCGAGGTTGGCGGCGACGCGGTTGATCTTGTCAAAGAGCTTCTTGCGCGCCTCGTCGTCATAGACCTGATTGGCGGAGGCGACCGTCTGGTAACGGTCGAGCCGGTCGAGCACCTTGAGATAGGGCGCGATGGCGCTCACATCCCCCGCGGCGACCGCCTCGGCGGCGAGTTGCATCACCGGAGCGAGGCGGTCCAGCTGCAATTTCGCGTGATCGGCGCCGCTGTCGACCGCCCGCTTCTGCAGCGCCTCGGAAACGATCTGCCGGATCCGCGCGCCCGTCACCCCCTCTTCGGTCGCGATCTCGTCGTAGTTCAGGCCCTCGCGCAGCCGGGCGAAGATCCGCCGCCGCCGCAGCATCATCCCCGCCGCCCCCATGCGTCGCCGGCGGGTGGGCTCCGCTTCCCGATCCATGTCCGCCTCCTTGGTCGCTCGATAGCGAGCAGGATAGCATGGCCTTCTGAAATCACGAAAGCAAATGTTTGGAAAATGCGAAAATCACCGAAATTACAGGCGTTAGCGATCGGAATCGCCGAAAGCGCCGCCCCTCCAGCTGGAGCGCTGAGCGCCCCGCAGGCGTCCCCGCCCGTGACGTATATTCGCCAACCCGCGCAGGTCGGCCTGAGCGAACGTTCTCGAACAGGCCGGCTCGCTCGATGACATGGAGGCGGACCGAGATTCAGGAGTGATCCGTCGCGATAGCGCCGCGCCTGTTCTTGAGTTCGATCGCGGTGCGCCGCCTGTTTGGCGCGATTGCCGCAGATCGCCATGCTGCACCACCGTCTCGCCCGCCGCCGGGTATGGTCGGCGAACATCAAAGTGCAGCCCTGTCCCTCGCACGCCCTCACATTGGCGAAATCCTCTTCGCACACAAATTTCGCCAGGGCTTCGCCGATCGGCAGCAGCAGGGATTCGGGGGATCGCCAGCGCCGCATCGTTCTGCGCTCCATGCGACCGCGGTTGCCCGCGCTTATCTGGGTGAACGTTTCATCGCGGGCCAAAAGTCGATTGAGAGGCCCCAGTTCGTCGAGCGCCCGCGGCGGGACCTGGCGGCCCATATGCTCGCGCACGAAGGCTCTGAACCATTCGCGAAGCGCGCGGGCCTCTTCGGCGGCCTTGTCAAGTTCGCCGCGCCCCGCTCGCGCCCGCAACGCTTCCAAGACGTCTCTCGACACAAGGCGGGCCTGGACCAGCCAGTCGAGCAGGCCATCTCCGTTCTCCAGCCAGTCGATGGGGGTGTCGATCGGCGTCGCGATCGAATTCAGGAAATCAAGGCCGAGCGAGTCGGCGATGAATATTGCGGGCGGTCTCTTCGGCACGATTGACCGTTCGAATCACGGGAAAGTGGATTCGCTAACCTGTTACGCGCCCGTTGACAAGTTATCTTCGGCGTCATATAACCTGACAACTGGTTCTAAAGAGGTTACGCACCGGTGTCCGCGCAAGCGGGCGTTGGCGGCGTGCGGTACGATCGTGGCCCTCAACTTCAAACCGCGGGGACGCTCATGTCTCAACCCGAACAATTTGACGTTCTCGTCGTTGGCAGTGGAACGGCGGGCAAGCTGATTGCCTGGCATATGGCGCGATCGGGACGACGGACCGCCGCCGTCGAGCGCAGGTGGGTCGGCGGCGCCTGTCCCAACGTCGCCTGCCTGCCAAGCAAGAATGAAATTCGCAGCGCCGAGATCGCGCATCTGGCGCGCAACGCGGCTCAATTCGGCGCGATGACCGGCCCGGTCAAGGTCGACATGGCGAAGGTGGTTCGGCGCAAGCGCGACATGGTCGAAGGGTTCCTCGCCGCGCATTTGCAGAACTACAAGGCGAGCGGCGCCGAATTGATCATGGGGACCGGGCGCTTTGTCGCGCCGAAGACGCTCGAAGTGAGCTTGAACGACGGAAGCGCGCGCACGCTGACCGGCGCCCAGGTCTTCCTCAACCTCGGAACGCACGCAGCAATTCCGAATGTCCCGGGCCTCGAGGCCGCCAAGCCGCTGACCCACATCGAGGTTCTCGAGCTCGACATCTTGCCGGCGCATCTGATTGTGATCGGCGGCGGATATTCCGGCCTCGAACTGGCGCAGGCCTATCGCCGCTTCGGCAGCGAAGTGACCATCGTTGAGGCCGGGCCTCAGCTCATGGGCAGGGAGGATGTCGACGCCTCGCATGAAATCCGGCGGATTCTCACCGACGAGGGTATTCAGATCCATGTCGCGGCCGAGCTCGTCAAGGCCAGCGGCCAGTCCGGACAAGAGGTCAGCCTGGTTGCGCGCACAAGCGCCGGCGAACAGACGATCAAGGGCAGCCACATGCTGGTGGCGACCGGACGCGTTCCGAACACCGCCGGGGCAGGACTCGACAAGGCCGGCGTCGACCTGGACGAGCGCGGTTTTGTTCGCGTCAACGAGCGGCTGGAGACGAGCGCGCCGGACGTCTGGGCCTTGGGCGAATGCGCAGGCAGCCCGATGTTCACCCACATATCCGAGGACGACTTTCGCATCGTTCGCGACAATCTCAGCGGAGGGCGGCGGAGCACGCGCGACCGGCTCATTCCCTACTGCATGTTCACCGACCCACCGCTGGCGCACGTCGGATTGAGCGAACGCGAAGCGGAACGTCAGGGCGTCAAGACGCGCATCGCCAAGCTGCCGATGAGCGCCGTGCTCAGGGCGCAGGCGACCGGCGAGACCGAAGGCTTCATGAAGGCTCTTGTCGGGGAGAATGACGACCGCATTCTCGGCTTCACCATGATCGGCGCGGAGGCTGGTGAAGTGATGGCGGTCGTGCAGACAGCGATGATGGCGGACTTGCCATACACGCGGCTCCGAGACGCCCCGCTCGCGCATCCGACTTTTGCCGAGGGACTGGGTTTCCTGTTCTCGAACACGCCGCCCCGGCAAACACAGTAGCTCCGCGCCGGCGTCACGCAGATCATCTGAAGTTAAAGGGTTCGGCGAATTTCAAGGAGCGCAGCAATGCCTTCGAGTAATGCGAGCGTGGTGCTCGTCCATGGCGCCTGGGCCGATGGATCGAGCTGGGCGAAGGTGATCGCGCCGCTCGCGGCAAGCGGCGTCAAGGCGATCGGCGGCGCCGCTGCCGCTGACGTCGTTCGCCGACGACGTCGCGGCGCTCGACCGGACCCTCGAGCGCGTGGACCCGCCGGTCGTGCTGGTCGGCCACGCCTATGCCGGCGCGGTCATCGCGGCGACGCGCAGCGACAAGGTGAAAGCGCTCGTCTACGTGGCCGCGCTCGCCCCGGACGAAGGCGAGACGGTCGCGGATGTCTTCTATCGCGGCAAGCCGCATCCGCAGGCGCCCAAGCTCGCGCCGGACGCGCACGGGTTGATCTATCTGCCCGAGGCGGCCTTCGCGGCGGCGTTCGCGCAAAATGCTTCCAGGGAAGAACTGGCGGTGATGGCGGCGGTCCAGCGGCCGATCTCGCCCGCTTGTATCACCGTCGCGGGCGGGCGCCCGCTGTGGAAGGACCGTCCGGCCTGGTTCCTCGTCGCCGAACAGGACCGCATGATTGTCGAAGACAATCACCGCTTCATGGCCGAGCGGATGAAAGCTCGGATTCGGTCGCACCCCGTCGATCACACGCCGCTCGTGACCGCGCCCTTCACCGTCCTCGACATCATCCGCGAGGCGATCGGCGAGATCGCCAGGGGCTAAGCCGGCCGCGGGCGCGTCACGGGATCGATCAGCAACTGCCGAGCGAAAGGATAAGCGTCATGACCGCTATTCACTATCGGACCGCGAAGGTGGACGGCCGGAATATCTTCTACCGCGAGGCGGGCGCGCGGGAGCAGCCGAAGCTTCTGCTGCTGCACGGGTTCCCGACCTCGGGCCACATGTTCCGCGACCTTATCCCGCTCCTCGCCGACCGCGCCCATATCGTCGCTCCCGATCTGCCGGGCTTTGGCAACTCCGATATGCCGGACAAGGCGAATACGTTCGACCGGATCGCAGAGACGATCGACCGGTTCACGGAGGTCGTCGGCTTTAGCCGCTATGCCGTCTACGTGTTCGATTACGGCGCGCCGACCGGGTTCCGGCTTGCGGTCAAGCATCCGGACCGGATCACCGCGATCATCTCGCAGAACGGCAACGCCTATGAGGAGGGCTTGAGCGAGGGATGGAACCCGATCCGGGCCTACTGGAAGGATTCCTCGCCCGCCAATCGCGAGGCGCTGCGAGCATTCCTCAAGCCGGAGACGACTATCTGGCAATATACGCATGGCGTACCCGACCCGACGAGGGTCTCCCCGGACGGCTACTCGCTCGACAATTTCTATCTCGCCCGGGCGGGCGTAGCCGAGGTGCAGCTCGACCTGATGGGCGACTACAAGAGCAACATCGCGCTCTATCCGGCCTTCCAGCAGTATTTCCGCACCCACAAACCGCCCTTGCTGGCAGCGTGGGGCAGGAACGATCCGTTCTTCCTGCCGCCGGGCGCCGAGGCGTTCAAACGCGACATCCCGGGCGCGGTCGTGCGGTTCTTCGACACTGGACATTTCGCGCTGGAGACGCATGCGCCGGAGATCGCCTCGGCCATCCGGGAATTCCTTCCCCGCTGACCTCCGTCCGCCAAACCAGGAGACATGTCATGGCGAAGTCGGTCGCCATCATCACGGGCGCCAGTCAAGGGATCGGTCGGGCGACGGCCGTCCGCCTCGCGCGCGACTTCTCCGCGCTCGTCCTCGTCGCCCGGGACCGCGCCAACCTGGACGAGACGGCGAAGGCGGTGAAAGCCGCAGGCGCTGAAGCGCTGGTCGTCGATATCGACCTCGCCGAGCCTGCGGCGGCGCAAACCGTCGTCGATCAAGCCTTGGGCGCTTTCGGCCAGATCGACGCGCTGCTCAACATCGCGGGCGCGGTCCCGCAAATCGACCTGTTCGAGATGACCGACGCCCAGTGGGAGGCGGGTCTCGCGCTGAAACTGCACGGCGCGCGGCGGCTGACGATCGCGGCATGGCCGGCCTTGAAAGCGGCCAAAGGCGCCGTGGTCCTGATGTCGGGCAACTCGGCGCTGTTTCCGAAAGCGCCCTACGCGGCGGTGGGCGCGATCAACGCCGCCATTGTCGCGCTGGCGAAGGCGTTCTCGGATCGCGGCATCGCGGACGGGGTTCAGGTCAACAGCGTCCTGCCCGGCCCGGTGATGACGGGTCGCCGCCGGTCTTACCTCGAGCGCTGGGCGCCGCTGCACAACATGACGGTCGAGGAGGCGACGGCCAATTTCCCCAAGGAAGCCGGCATCGCCCGCTACGGCGAACCGGAAGAAATCGCCGAGCTGATGGCCTTCCTGGTCTCGCCCGGCGCCCGCTGGATGACCGGCTCGACGCTGCGCATGGACGGAGGCGAGGTGAAGTCGATCTGACGAGCACGGAGCGGGATGATCCGCGCGACGATTCGGAGCGACCTGCGGCCCTAAGGCTGATCTCGCGGCTTGGCCTCGACTGGCGCCGCCGTCGCCGAGGGCGGCTTCAGACCGCGCGCGGAAAGCGGCCAGATCTTGAGGCGTTTGATGCGGCGTGGGTCGGCGTCGAGAACCTCGAATTCGAATTCGCCCGGGCCGGTCAGGATCTCGCCGCGATTGGGAACCCGTCCGGCCGCCGCGGTGACCAGGCCGCCGATCGTGTCCACGCCCTCGGCCTCGGGCAGCGACCCGAAATCGAAGCTGAGCATCCCGGAAACAGCGTCGAGGGGGGCGCGTGCGTCGGCGATGAAGCCGCCGTCGCCGGACGGGCGCAGTTCCGGCGTCTCGTCCTCGTCATGTTCGTCCTCGATGTCGCCGACGATCGATTCCATCACGTCCTCGATCGAGACCAGGCCGTCCGTCCCGCCATATTCGTCGATGACGAGCGCCATGTGGGTGCGGGACGCCTGCATCTTGAGCAAGAGATCGAGCGCCGGCATCGACGGGGGGGCGTAGAGGACCGGCCGCAGGATTCGCGCCGCCGAAAGCGGCATGTCGAGTCCGGGGTTGCCGTCCGCAGGCCCCTTCATCAACCCGAAGCGCGGATCGGAGGCGAGGAAGACGACAAAATCGCGGATATGGATCATGCCCCGGGGGTCGTCGAGCGTTTCGTCGTAGACCGGCAGGCGCGAGTGGCCCGCGGTGCGGAAACAATCGAGCACCTCGCTCAGCGGCGTATCGAGCGCGAGCGCGACGACGTCGGCGCGCGGCACCATCACGTTCTCGACCCGGACGTGGTGAAGGGCGAGAACGTTTTTGAGGATCGCGCGCTCTTGCGGCGTGAACTCCTCGCTCGCGCTCTCCTCGATTACGTCCTCGATGTCGTCGCGCGCCGAGGCCGGCTCGAGGCCAAACAGCGCGCGGACGCGTTCGAACAGCCCTGAAGTCTGCTCGCGCGAACCATTTGCGCGCGGCGTCTCCGGGGCCCGTTCGCTCTCTTCCGTCTCTTTCATGCCTTGACGACTTCGCGCGCGTAGGGGTCGGCCGCCCCGAGCCGCGCCATGATCCTGGTTTCGAGCGCCTCCATGCGCTCCGCCTCTTGGTCCGAACCATGATCGTAGCCGATGAGATGGAGAAAGCCATGCGCGACCAGGTGGCGATAGTGGTCGGCGAGCGGCGCCCCGAGTTCGTCCGCCTCGCGAGCCAGCGTTTCATAAGCAAGAGCGATATCGCCAAGCGCAACGGATTCCGCGCCGCCGCCGGGCGGCCCCGATGGGAACGAGAGCACGTTGGTCGGCTTGTCGACGCCGCGCCAGCGCAGGTTCAGCGCCCTGAGCTGCGCATCGTCGGCGAGGCAAAGGCTGACCTCCGCGCCGCCCTCACGCGCCAATCCGACCTCTGCGACCGCCGCGGCGATCGCCTCGCGCGCCAGCGCGCGCGCGCCCGGCAGTCCGCGCCATAAGCGCGACGGAACGCTGATGGCGAGCACAACTTTCATTTTTGCGCGGTCGATCGCTCCTCGCGACCCACCCTCTCGTAGGCTTCGACGATCTGGCGCACCAGATCGTGACGCACGACGTCGACATGGGTGAAGCGGACGTGGCCGACACGAGGGATCGACTTGAGAAGCCCGATGGCGTCGCCGAGACCCGATTTTTGCCCAGGCGCAAGGTCGGTCTGGGTCGGATCGCCGTTGACCATCATTCGCGACCCCTCGCCAAGGCGCGTCAGGAACATCTTCATCTGCATCGCGGTCGCGTTCTGCGCCTCGTCCAGAAGGATCGCGGCCTTGGAGAGCGTCCGCCCGCGCATGAACGCGAGCGGCGCGATCTCGATCATCCCGGTCTGAAGGCCCCTTTCGACCATTCGCCCATCCATGAAGTCGTAAAGCGCGTCATAGATCGGGCGCAGGTAGGGATCGACCTTGTCGCGCATGTCGCCGGGCAGGAAGCCGAGCCGCTCGCCAGCCTCGACCGCGGGACGCGACAGCACCAGGCGCTCGACCAGACCCTGCTCGAGGAGCGAGACGGCATGGCCGACCGCAAGCCAGGTCTTGCCGGTGCCGGCGGGACCTTCGGCGAAAACCAGTTCATGCTTGCGCAACGAAGCGAGGTAGTGATCCTGGGCGGCGCTGCGAGCGCGAACGACGCCGCGCTTGCGCGTCTTGACGATGCCGAAGCTTTCCTTGGAGCCGTCGTCGCCGGGGAACAAGAATCCCTGATAGGCGCTCTCTGCGATGACGCCTTCGACGTCGCCTTCGCTCGCCGGCTGACCCAGCTTGACCCTCTCGTAGAGCATCTCGAACACGCGGCGCGCCTGCTCGCTCGCTTCGCGCGGACCTTTGATCACGACCTGATTGCCGTTCGCGTAAGCCGAGACGCCGAGGCTGCGCTCGATGCGGGCGATATTCTGATCGTAGTGGCCGAACACTACCGAAGCTGCGGCATTGTCGGGGAAGGCGATGGCGATTTCGGCAGGTTTGGATTCGCGGAGCGTCGGATTGCTGACGATGGGGGCTGCGGCGATGCGCGTCGGCGAACTGTCCTGCGGCTTCAAATCGGCTCTCTCCCTTGTGTCCTGTCGGGGCCTGGAATCGTCATCCTGCACGCCATTAAATTCCTGGTTTACGACGCTGGCGAGACAACGCGTCCGCGGAGCGAATGGGGCTCGACGCCGACAATTTCGACTTGCGACATGACGCCGATAAGCGACCGCGGCCCCTCGGCGAACACCGCCTGCATATAGGGCGAGCGGCCGATGATCTGGCCCTCGCGCCGGCCGGGCTTCTCGAACAGAACCTCAAAGCGCCGGCCTACGGTCGCCCGATTGAACGACTGCAGCTGCTCCTCGATGAGCGCCTGAAGCTCGTGGAGCCTGCGGTTCTTCGTCGCCGCGTCGATCTGGCCGGGCGCCTCGGCGGCGGGAGTTCCGGGGCGGGCGGAGTATTTGAAGGCGTAGGCGGAAGCGAAGCCGACGGCCCGGACGAGGGCGAGCGTAGCCTCGAAATCCGCGTCGGTTTCCCCCGGATAGCCGACGATGAAATCAGACGAGAGCGCGATGTCCGGCCGCGCCGCGCGCACACGCGCGACGATGTCGAGATAGTCGGCGGCGCGATGGCGGCGGTTCATCGCCTTCAGCACCCGATCCGAGCCGGATTGAACCGGCAGATGCAGAAACGGCGCGAGCGCCGCTACGTCGCGATGAGCGGCGATGAGGTCCTCGCTCATGTCGCCCGGATGCGAGGTCGCATAGCGAACGCGGGCGATTCCCGGCACGTCGGCGACGGCGCGGATCAGTCCGGCGAGCCCGACGGCGCGGCCGTTCTCGCCCAGCCCATGATAGGCGTTGACGTTCTGGCCGAGGAGCGTGACCTCGCGCACGCCGGCGGCCGCCAGGCGCGCGATCTCGTCGACGACGGCGCGAACCGGACGCGAGACCTCGGCGCCTCGGGTGTAGGGCACGACGCAGAACGAGCAGAACTTGTCGCAGCCCTCCTGCACGGTCACGAACGCCGAGACGCCGCGCCGGCGGATCGCGCCGGGCGTGGCCTCGGGCAGATGGTCGAACTTGTCCTGGGCGGGGAAGTCGGCGGCGACGACGCCTGGCCGAAGACGCGCCTCGCGCAAAAGCTCAGGCAGGCGATGATAGCTCTGCGGACCGACCACGACATCGACCGCGGGCTGGCGGCGCAGGATTTCCGCCCCCTCGGCCTGGGCGACGCAACCGGCGACGACCAGCGTCGTCTCCCGCCCCGCCCGGCGGCGCTCCTCCTTGAGCTCGCGCAGCTTGCCAAGCTCGGAATAGATTTTCTCCGACGCCCGTTCGCGGATATGGCAGGTGTTGAGGACGATGAGATCGGCGTCCTCGACCGTATGGGCCTCGCGGTAGCCTTCGCGGGCCGCGATGTCGGCCATTCGCTCGGCGTCGTAGACGTTCATCTGGCATCCGAACGACTTGATGAACACCCGCCGGTCCTCGTCCCGCGCGGGACTCGCACTTCGACGGGCATCTTCAAGCACAAACGACTCGGACAATTAGCGGCTCCAGAACGGCGCTAAGCGCAATCTAGGCGCTTTCCGGCCCCGGGAAAAGCCATATCCATGAAGACATTGATTTCGCTTTATTTTTTGCTGGGCAATATGAGGCGGAAAGCATTCAGGGCGCGGCGTTTTTGGCTTGCCGCATCGGCCCGAAATGTGCCACCCATGGTCGAGCATCCTGGTCAACGGGCGCACAATCGAATCAAGAAAAACAACCATGCGCAAGGTTGCTCGAAAATATGTCGAAGCGCATCACGCCTCATCTACGGCGAGGGGCATGAAATGAAGCCGGCTGCCACGGCAGTCGCAATAGGATTGGCTACGCTGCCCTTGACGGGCGTGTCATTTGCACAGACTGCTGATGATATCTTCAGGCGCGCCCAGGAGCGATTGTCCCAAGAAGAGAAGATTCAAACGTCATGGACGGCGGAAGCTCGCGAAGCCGCCGACAGGACCTTGGACAATCTGAAGGCGACGCGGTGCTCTAGCGAAGACAGTGAAGTTATCTGCCAATTCGTGGTTCTTTGCAGTAGAGCGCCAGAAATAACTGGAGACGCTTTACCTGATGACAAAGAGCTTATGAAGGCAAAAAAGGCGCTCGATGATGTAGAAGATGATTTAAAGAAAATGGCGAGCGCGATAGATCAGTTGAAGGTCGCCAACGCTCGCTTCCAGAGAGGAGCACGCGCAGCCAGAGATAAATGCGAAGCCAAGGTAAGAATGGCGTATCGGTCAGTTTCCAACTTGACTGCTCAGCCGACAAAATCCGATCCGGACCTTGCCGTCGAGGCAGACCCGGCAAATGATATTTACAATGGTCCGGTGGCGATCCGTCCGATGGTGACGGCGCCGCAGCTGATGCGAAAGGTTCGGCCGACCGCCACGAACGCATCACAGACGCCCTCATCAAGGCCGTAGGCAGCCGCCCCACGCTCATCCCAGCGCCTTGCGCATGATGACCGCGGCCGCCCGGGTTCCGTCATTGCGGCGATAGTAGCCAGCCCGTTCTCCGACCTTGACGAACCCGAACCTCTCGTACAACGCCAGCGCCGGCGCGTTGTCCTTGCCGACTTCGAGAAACATCGCCCTCGCGCCTGCGTTCGACGCCTGACGCAACGCCTCGTCGATCAGCGCCCGGCCTACGCCCCTGCCCCGGGAGGCAGCCTCGACCGCGACGGTGAGGATCTCCGCTTCGTCCGCCGCCAGCCGCGACAGGACAAAGCCGCGCAATCGGCCGTTTGCCGGATCGAGCGCCGCGGCTGCAAGCGTCGAGGCGCTCGCAATAAGGGCGGCCACTTCCTGGCTCGACCAGGGATGCGCGAAACCTTCGGCATGAAGGCGGGCGCAGGCTTCCGCCTTATCCGGCCGGAGCGGGCGAATGACGGGCGGGGAGGATCGTGACAGGCCGAAGATCATGGCTTTGGGTCGAAAATCTCAGACGGGCGCACGGGCGATCGCTTCGGCCGGATTTGGCCGCGCGTCCGGCGGCTTCACGTAGATCGGGCGCGCCGGGCTGGTGGCGGGATCGACGGCGAGGCCCATCCAAGCCAGGGCGACAATGTCCGGCGCGTTCCTGGCGGCGTCGATGTCATAGGGCAGGCCCGCCCGGTGCGCTTCATTGGCGATGAGCGCGGCCGCGTCGCCCGCAAGCCAGGCGGGGCCGGCGCCGATCGCGCGAACGCATTCGCGAGCCGTATCGCAGCGCGGCGGCCCCAGCGGGCGGCCGGACGATTCGAACAACTGGAAATAGACCGAGCCGTGCCGGGCGTCGATCGCCGCGGCGATGATTCCGGGCCTCGGCGCGCTGAGCAGCGGCGCGGCGAACGCGGCCAGAGTCGAAACGCCCACCACCGGAATTGCGAGCGCCACCGCCATCGCCCGCGCCATCGCGAGGCCGACGCGGATGCCGGTGAATGAGCCGGGACCGGTCGCAACCGCGATCCGCGACAGCGAAGCAAAACCGCCGTCGAGGCCGCGCATGACCTCCTCGACCATCGGCGCGAGCGCATCCGCGTGACCACGCGCCATCTGCTTGCTCATCACCGCGAGCGGCTCAGCCACCCCGCCTTCCACGACTGCGGCCGACGCCGCGCCGCAGGAGGTGTCGATCGCCAGAATGCGCATGGGGGCCTCACCCGCCTCGATGGCTCGCTATCGCATAATCAGCGTGCCCGCGCCATAATCGGTCAGGAGCTCGATCAGCACCGCGTGAGGGACCTTGCCGTCGAGGATCACAACGCCCTCGACCCCGCGCTCGAGCGCGTAGATGCAGGTCTCGACCTTGGGGATCATGCCGCCGGTGATCGTGCCGTCGGCGATGAGGCCGCGGATGTCGTCGATCCTGAGTTCCTTGATGAGGCCTTTGTTCTTGTCGAGGACCCCGGGAACGTCGGTCAGGAACAGGAGGCGCTTGGCCTTGAGAGCGCCGGCGACGGCGCCGGCGAAGGTGTCGGCGTTGACGTTGTAGGTCTGCCCGTCCGCGCCTTGCGCAATCGGCGCGAGGACCGGGATCAGCTCGCGGCCAAGGATCTGCTCGAGCACGGTCACGTCCACCTTGTCGGGCTCGCCGACAAAGCCGAGATCGACGACGTCTTCGCCCGCCACGTGCGGGCGATGGACCTTGCGCGCGCTGACCATGTTGCCGTCCTTGCCGCAAAGGCCCACCGCCCGCCCGCCCTCGGCGTTGATCGAGCCGACGATCTGCTTGTTGATCGAGCCGGCCAGCACCATCTCGACGATTTCCATCGTCGGCTTGTCGGTGACCCGAAGGCCGCCGGAAAAGTGGGATTCGATGCCGAGCTTCTTCAGCATCGAGCCGATCTGCGGCCCGCCGCCGTGCACGACCACCGGATTGATGCCGGCCTGCTCCAGAAGCACCATGTCCTTGGCGAAGTCGCGCGCCTTGTCCTCGTCGCCCATCGCGTGGCCGCCGTACTTCACCACGATGATCGCCTCGTCGTAGCGCAGCATGTGCGGCAGCGCCTGCATGAGGATTTCGGACTGCTGCTGCGGGGTGGCGTTCAATGGATCAGGCATCGTGGCTCCGGAGCGCGGGAGACCCGCGCCCGCTTCTAGCCGCTCGTCTGGTGAAGCTCAAACGATAAGGGCGGCGGCGCCCAAACTGTTCGATTTGACCGCGCGTCGCCTCCCGCCGATAGTGGCCTCTCGCCCAATCGCGGCCCGCATACGGATCACGGCCGCAATGTCCGAGGAGGGAGATGTGATGAAGAATGCAGCCGTTCTGGCGCTGTCGACAATCATGGCTATGGCC
>CAVZNQ010000039.1:0-32009 GCA_963776665.1 uncultured Alphaproteobacteria bacterium | reverse complement strand
TCACGTCGACGCCGGGCCTTGCTGCCGTTTTGGCCTTCTCCGCTTCCCGCCCGCAGCGGAAGTTAATCTGAGGCACGGCCCCTCTGCGAAACCGGTTGACGCTTTCAGCGCCAAGCGCCTATAAGCGCGGCTCCGAAAGGCTGGGCTTCAAACCCGGCCTGTTTGATTTTGAGCCTAAGTCCCCGAGGGAAGAACCAGTTCATGGCCAATACGAAGTCGGCCCAGAAAGCGGCCCGCCAGACGATCCGCCGCACCGCGGTCAACAAGTCGCGCCGGAGCGAGATGCGGAGTTATGTCCGCAAGGTCGAGGAGGCGATCGCCTCCAAGGACGCCAAGGCCGCAGCCGAGGCGCTGGGCCAGGCCGAACCGAAGCTCGCGCGGGCGGCGCAGAACGGCATCGTCCACAAAAACGCCGCCTCGCGCAAAATCTCGCGCCTGACCAAGCGGGTCAAGGCGCTGGCCGGCTGATAGCCCTCTCGGGCGACCGGCAGTCCGCTCGCTCGCTTTCTGTCATGCCTGCGGAAGCGGGCATCGAGCCAGCCTCGAAGCGAACTTCGATTCCCGCTTGCGCGGGAATGACAAGCGCGGCGGTCTGTCGTTCTAAAAAATTTCCTGGCGGCGCTCCCCCGATGACCGACACTCCTCCCGACCGGCTCAGCGTCGACCCGGCAAGCCCGTTCTATGACGAGGCGATTTTGGCGCGGGGCATCGGCGTCCGGTTCCGCGGCGTCGAGCGGCGCGACGTCGAGGAATATAGCGTCAGCGAGGGATGGATCCGCGCGGCGGCCGGCAAGGCGCTCGACCGCCGGGGCCAGCCGCTGATCATCAAGATGACCGGAACCGTCGAGCCCTATTTTCTTAGCCCCAGCGCGCCTGCTGCTGACGGAAACTGACACTGGGCCCCGATAAGGGTTGAGCCGGTCAAACCCGGAGCTCATCCAATGCGCAACGTTGGTTTCATTCTGGTCTATGTCGAGAACGTCGCGGCGAGCGAGGCCTTCTACGCTTCGATCCTCGGCCGGCCGGCAGTCGAATCCTCTCCCACCTTTGCGATGCTTCCCGCCGCCCCGGGCCTGATGCTGGGCTTATGGCGGCGCGACGGCGTCAAGCCGGCCGCAACTTCGGCCGGCGGAGCCGAAATTGCGTTTCCGGCGGAAAACCCGGGGGAAGTCGACGCGACCTTCGCCGAATGGCGCGCGCGCGGCGTCGAGATCGCGCTCGAGCCGACCCGGATGGACTTCGGCTACACTTTTGTCGGCCTCGATCCCGACGGCCACCGTCTGCGGGTGTTCGCGCCTGCGCCGGACTGACCGGCGCTCAAGCCTCGCGGGCGGCCGGGCGCCGCGTGATTGTGAGATAAAGAAAATGCGACGCCATATTCCGTAAAACGGAATCCTGTGCTATCCTGTCAGGGTCGGCCGCCTTGAGGGAGGCGCTGGCGGTCAAGCCCTGGCGAGCGCGCCCCGGGACTAGCGCTTAAATCAGTATAAGTTATTGAAAAACAATGATTTTTTATTTGGTTTTTGTTGCGCCTGATTTGGATTTTGTTGCGCTCGGCTTGGTTTTTGTTGCGCTGGGTTTGGGTTTCATTGCGGTGGATTTGGGTTTCGTTGCGACCACGCCGCTCGCGATCAGAGCCCTTCGAACAGCGCCGTCGACAGATAGCGCTCGGCGAACGAGGGAATGATGATCACGATATTCTTGCCGGCGCTTTCCGGCCGACGGCCGACGTCGATCGCCGCGGCGACGGCGGCGCCGGAGGAAATTCCGACCGGGATGCCCTCGATCCGCGCCACCAGGCGGGCGGTGTCGAAGGCGGTCTGATTGCCGACCGTGACAATCTCATCGATGACGCTGCGATCGAGGATCGCTGGAACGAAGCCGGCGCCGATCCCCTGGATCTTGTGGGGACCCGGAGCGCCGCCGGAAAGAACCGGCGAGTCTTCGGGTTCGACCGCGATCATGCGAACGCTTGGCTTGCGGTCCTTCAGAACCTCGCCGACCCCGGTGATGGTCCCGCCGGTGCCGACCCCGGAGACGACGATGTCGACCTCGCCCCGGGTGTCGTTCCAGATCTCCTCGGCGGTGGTCCGGCGATGAATCTCGGGATTGGCCGGGTTTTCGAACTGCTGCGGCATGACGGCGCCCGGCGTCTCGCCGATGATCTCGTTCGCCTTGGCGATCGCGCCTTTCATGCCCTGCGCGGCGGGCGTGAGAACGAGCTCGGCCCCGAGAAGGGCCAACATCTTGCGGCGCTCGATCGACATCGATTCGGGCATCACCAGGATCAGCCGGTAGCCCCGCGCCGCCGCCACGAAGGCGAGCGCGATGCCGGTGTTGCCGGAGGTCGGCTCGACCAGAACGCCGTGTCCGGGCGATATCTTGCCCTGCGCCTCGAGGGCGTCGATCATGGCGACGCCGATCCGGTCCTTGACGCTCGAAATCGGATTGAAGAATTCGAGCTTGGCCAGGAGATGGGCGACGACCCCCTTCTCCTTGGCGATCCGGCTCATGCCGACGAGAGGCGTATCGCCGATCGTGTCGGTGATGGATGCAAAAATTCTCCCGCGGCCTGGCGTTCGCCGCGCGGGACCTCCGTCCGTCATTTGACCGCTACTCCAAAATGTTCGCCCGGCCCGCGCCTCGCGACGCGGGCCGACCATAACATTTCATGCAGAGCAAAACTATAGAACGCAGAAAATACCGGGATCAGATAGCAAAATCGCCGGCCGCCTTCTCGTCGTCGAGCACATGGGCTTTCTCGGCCGTCTCGCACATCTGTTCGACGGTGATCGAATCTAGATTGGCGAGGAAGGTTTCGCCTGCCTTGCGCACGGCCGGATCGATCACGCGCTCAAGCAGGATCGAGTTGGCGCCGAGATCTTCCGGATCGGCGGTGCTGAGCGACATCGCGGTGCGCACGATCTCGCCAACCGTGATACGCCGACGCTCGCGCGCGAGCTCGTAGCCGCCCCTTGGCCCGCGCACGCCCTTGAGGATTTTGGCGTGGACCAGTCCCTGGAGCAGCGTCTCCAGGTGGCGGGGCGGCAATTTATGACGCGCCGCCAAAGCCTTGGCCGCAACCGGCGCCGATCGCGAGTGCAACGCGACATCGACAACAGCGGCGATTGCGAGAACGCTCCGTCGCGACAATAGGTTCATCTCATTCCTCCTACGATAAGCGCCCGGTGGAACCGAATCCATTTGAGCCACGGACGCTCGACGTGAGCCGCTCGCTCGCAATCAGAGCGACGCGTTCCACAGAACAAACGACAAGCTGCGCAATGCGCGCACCCCGCCGAACAGCAAAGGGCTTGGTTCCAAAATTGATGAGAATGACGCCAATCTCGCCGCGATAATCAGCGTCGATCGTCCCCGGACTGTTGAGGACCGTCACCCCATCGTTCAGCGCCAGCCCTGACCGGGGCCGGACCTGAGCTTCAAATCCCTTCGGCAACTCGATCGCCAACCCCGTCGCGATCAGCCCGCGTGACCCAGGGGACAGGATAACGCCTTCGCCCTCCGGCACTGCGGCCAAGAGATCCATCCCCGACGCATGTTCACTCTCATACGCCGGCAATTGCAACCCCTCGGCATGCGGGAAGCGCTTGTAAACAATCGGAATCATTGGTGTCTCGCCAGTTCGGCCGCGAGGCGCCGAACAATGCCGTCGGCCACCTCCGCCTTGGTCATCGGCGGCCAGGTTTCGGCCTTGCGCGCGTCAATGACTTCGACCTGGTTGGTCTCGCCGCCGAATGTCGAAGTCCCTTCGGCGACACTATTGGCGATGATCAGATCGCAGCCCTTGCGCCGTAACTTCGCCTTCGCATTGGCCGTAACGTTTTCGGTTTCGGCGGCGAAGCCAATCACAACCGCGGGCCGCATTGTGGTCTTCTTCGCAACTTCGGCAAGTATATCGGGGTTCTCGACCAGTCGGAGGGTCGGAGACTCGGCGGCGCCTTTTTTGATCTTCCGATGGGCGACGCTCTCGGTTCGCCAGTCGGCCACCGCCGCGGCCGCTATGAACGCGTCGGCGGGCAGCGCCGCCTCGACCGCCTCGCGCATCTCCCGCGCCGAACCAACGTGAATGACCTCAGCCCCGACAGGATCGGACAGACCGACCGGCCCGGTAATCAGCGTCACCCTTGCGCCGGCGCCAATCGCCGATTGCGCAATTGCATGTCCCTGTCGGCCTGAGGATCGGTTTCCGAGGAACCGGACCGGGTCGATCGGCTCATAAGTCGGCCCCGAGGTGACGATAATGTGCCGCCCGCTGAGCGGACCCGAATCAGTCAAGAGCGATTCGGGCGCTTCGCCGATCGCCGCTCCAGCCGCCAGCGCCTGCTCGATCGCCTCGAGGATCGCGGCCGGCTCGGCCATCCGGCCCGGGCCGAATTCTCCGCAGGCCATCGACCCCGATTCGGGGCCGACGATCAGAACGCCGTCCTCCTTCAGGCGATCGAGGTTGCGGCGAGTCGCCGGATGCAGCCACATTCTGACGTTCATCGCCGGGGCGGCGAGGACGCGCTTGTCGGTCGCCAGCAGGAGGGTGGTCGCGAGGTCGTCGGCAAGGCCTGCCGCCATCCGGGCGAGAATATTCGCGCTCGCGGGCGCGACCACGATCAGGTCGGCGGCCCGCGACAATTCGATATGGCCAATCGCCGCCTCGTCGGTAAGGCTGAACAGGTCGTCGCGGACCGGCTGCCCGCTAAGCGTCGCCGCCGAAAGAGGGGAGATGAACTGCCGGGCCGCAGCGGTCATAACCACGCGCACCGTCGCATTGCGGTCCCTCAGCCGCCGGATCAACTCGAGCGACTTGTAGGCCGCAATTCCTCCACTAATGATCAGGAGTATACGGGCGCGCGACAAGGGGATGGCGGTCATTGGCGATTGCCCAGCTCAGGAGGGTCCGCGGCCGCCGGGCTGCGCCAGCGACGCGACCGAATTCCTTACGGCGCGCGAAATGCTCATCTGCCTTTTCGTCCGCTTCCGCCCCCCGGCCTCGCGGTTCAATCGGCGATTCTCTAGTGCCACCAACGATAGCAGAGGATTGCCACGTCGCTTAACAAAATTGCAATTACCATAATTGTGGTGTTGGCGATCCGCGACTGCACGTCCCAGCTGTGGAGACGCTCGGCTCCGCCGGCGTCGAGGCGTCCGGTGACGCCTTGCGGCGAGGGGTGTCGAGAAGGAAAGCGGCCGGCCGCCAAGGCCACAGGGAGGTCCGGCCTGCGGTCACCAATGGTACCATATGAACGCCAGAACCGATGCGAAGATTGCGAAAGCCACAAGGTGCACAACGGATCGGGACAAACTATGTTCCGCGTCGGCGACGGCGGAAGTTGCGTCCGTTTCGAGCCGAGCCGCGATTTTCTCCAAATGCCGCGGAGCATTGGCGAGGAGGACGGCGAGGGATGAAAGCCCGCGGCTCGCGTCCTCGAGCCGGCCGAGGGGACCGAGGTTCTCGGCAATCCAGGCGCTCACGACCGGCTCGGCCGTCGACCACATGTTGAGTTGAGGATCGAGCTTTCGCGCCACCCCCTCGACCACGACCATCGTTTTCTGCAGCATGACCAGCTCGACCCTGGTGGTCATGTCGAACAGGGCGGTGATTTCGAACAGAAGGGTAAGCAGCTTCGCCATCGAGATCTGATCGGCCGTGCGGGAGTGGATCGGTTCGCCGATGGCGCGGAGCGCCTGGGCGAAATCTTCCACCCGATAGGTGTGGGGCACATATCCGGCCTCGAAATGGACCTCGGCCACCCGCAGGTAGTCCCGGCGAATGAAGCCGTACAGGACTTCCGCCAAGAACCGGCGCTCCTTGCGCCCAAGCCGGCCCATGATGCCGAAATCGACCGCGACGATGCGCCCATCGTTGTCGACGAAGAAATTCCCCTGATGCATGTCGGCGTGGAAGAACCCGTCGCGCAGCGCCGTGCGCAGGAAGGTCTGAATGAGGGTGCGCGCCAGCGCGCGGGGATCAAATCCGAGGTCGGCCAGTCGGAGCGGATCGGTCAGCGGAATCCCGTCGATCCATTCCATCGTCATTACTTCGCGGGTGGTGCGGTTCCAGTCGATCGCGGGCGCGCGAACCTCCGGGTCATTGCTGGAGTTCTCGGCGAATTCCGACGCCGCCGCGGCCTCGAGCCGGAAATCCATTTCCATCCGTACGGAGCGGGCGAGGGTCTCGACAACCTGGGAGAGCCGCAGACGGCGAAACTCCGGCGTGAGGCTTTCGGCAAAGCGCGCGGCGAAGAACATGTCGGCGAGGTCGCGCGCAAATCGACGTTCGGTGCCTGCGCGCAGCACTTTTACCGCGACTGGCCGGACGCCGTCGTCGATTTTCGCTTCGGCACGATGAACCTGCGCGATTGAAGCCGCCGCGACCGGCTCGCCGAAACTTTCGAACAGCGATTCGATCTTCATCCCGAACGAGGCCTCGATGATGGCGACCGCCATCTCACGGCTCATTGGCGCGACTCGGTCCTGCAGCCGCTCGAGCTCCACCGCGACTTTGCCGCCGACGATGTCTGGCCGCGTCGAAAGGAATTGTCCCAGTTTGACGTACGACGGACCCAATCGATCGATCGCCCGCGAAAGGCCAGCCAAACCATCGCCGTCGCGCTTTGCAATCAAGTTGGCGAACGCGAGCGCCAGCCTCAGCACAGGCGGCAGCAGAGCCGGATCGACGCCGATAAACGCCCCTTCCCGGGCAAACACATAAGCCGCGCGCGCCAGCCGCGGGCCGTGGCCGAGCGACGACAGGATCCCCACAATCAGAGCTTCCAGCCCGAGTGGATCGCGACGATCCCTCCGCTCAGGCGTGTGAAGTCGACGCGGGCGAAGCCGGCTTCTCCGATCATCCCGGCGAACGCATCGGGAGACGGAAACTTGCGAATCGATTCGACGAGATAGCGGTAAGGGGCGCCGTCGCCGGCCACGACCTTGCCCAGAGCGGGGATCGCGGCGAACGAATAGGCGTCATAGATTCGTTCGACCCCGGGTAAATCGACGCGCGAGAACTCGAGGCAAAGGAAACGCCCGCCGCGCTTGAGCACCCGATAGGCTTCGCTGAGGGCGGCTTCGATCCGCGGCACGTTGCGGATGCCGAAGGCGATCGTGTAGGCGTCGAAGCGCGAATCGGGCAAAGGGAGCGCCTCCGCGTTGCCTTCGACGAACCTGAGCCGGCTCGAGAAGGAGCGCTTGGCGGCGCGCTCCTCCCCTACTCGCAGCATGTCGGCGTTGACGTCGACGAGGGTCACGCTGGTCAGCGGACCGCCAGCATCCGCCACCCGCGTCGCGACGTCGCCGGTGCCGCCTGCGACGTCGACATGCGCGAACGGGCGCCTCTGCGACGGGCGAACCTTGGCGACGAGCGCGTCCTTCCAGGCCCGGTGGAGGCCGAAGGACATCAGATCGTTCATCAGGTCATAACGTCCGGCGACCTTGTGGAACACGTCGTCCACCAGGGCCTGCTTCTCTTCCACAGGAACGGTGCGGCGGCCGAAGTGCGTGTCATCGCGCGCGGCGGGCATGCGGAGCTCTCCTTGAGGCGGCCCGAACCTTAGCGCGCCGGGCGCCAAGCGTACACCGAGGCCGGTCAGTCCATGCGAACAGGGATGCCCGCTTCCGCCATCCGGGCCTTCGCCTGCCGAATGGTGAATTCGCCGAAATGAAAGATCGACGCCGCCAGCACGGCGCTGGCGCGGCCCTGCCGCACCCCGTCGACGAGATGGTCGAGATTGCCGACGCCTCCCGAGGCGACGACCGGAATGGGGACCGCGTCGGCGACGGCGCGAGTGAGCTCGAGGTCGAAGCCCTGTTTCGATCCGTCGCGGTCCATCGAGGTCAAAAGGATTTCGCCCGCGCCGAGCGCAGCGACTTCGCGCGCGTAGCCGATCGCCTCGATGCCGGTCGGCCGTCGTCCGCCGTGGGTAAAGATCTCCCAGCGGGGCGGCGCGCCCGGCGCGGACACCCGCTTGGCGTCGATCGCGACGACGACGCACTGGGCGCCGAACTTCTCCGCCGCGAGGCGCACAATCTGGCGGTCGGCGACGGCCGCCGAATTGATCGACGCCTTGTCGGCGCCGGCGAGCAGGAGGTTGCGGATGTCGTCGGTCGTGCGGACCCCGCCGCCGACGGTCAACGGCATAAAGCAGACCTCGGCCGTGCGCCTGACCACATCGAGCAGGATGCCGCGATCCTCGTGGCTCGCGGTGATGTCGAGGAAGCACAGTTCATCCGCGCCCGCCTTGTCGTAAGCGATTGCGCTCTCGACCGGATCGCCGGCGTCGCGCAGATTGACGAAATTGACGCCCTTGACGACCCGCCCGTCCTTGACGTCGAGGCAGGGTATGACGCGAGCCTTGAGAGTCACCGCGCCAGCCCCGCCGGCCGTTTCGCTCCCCCGCGAGCGCCCTGCGACCGCACCAGGGCCAGCGCCGCGCGCGGATCGAGCCGGCCGTCATAGAGGGCGCGGCCGACGATCGCGCCAGCCAGACGGGCGCAATCGGGCTCCATGAGCCGTCTGACGTCCTCAATCGAGGCGAGGCCGCCCGAGGCAATAACCGGAATGTCGAGCGCGTCGGCGAGCGCGACCGTGCTTTCAACGTTGAGGCCGGCGAGAGCGCCGTCGCGGGCGATATCGGTATAGATGATCGCGGCGACGCCCGCGTCCTGGAACCGGCGCGCGAGATCGAGCGCGGATATGTCCGAAGTCTTCGCCCAACCGTCGATGGCCACCATGCCCTCGCGGGCGTCGACGCCGACGGCGATCTGGCCGGGATAGAGCCGCGCCGCCTCGCGCACGAAATCGGGATCGCGGACCGCCGCGGTGCCGACGATGACCCGCGTCACGCCGCGCTCGAGCCAGCCGCGCACGGTCTTCAGGTCGCGAATGCCGCCGCCAAGCTGCAGCTTGATCGTGAGGTGGGCCAGAATGTCCCGGACCGCCTCGGCGTTGACCGGCCGGCCGGCGAACGCCCCGTCGAGATCGACGACGTGGAGATAGTCGAACCCCTGCGCCGCGAACGCCCGCGCCTGAGCGGCAGGGTCGGCGTTGAACACGGTTGCGCGCGCCATATCGCCCTGCACGAGGCGCACGCACTCGCCGTTCTTGAGATCGATGGCGGGGAACAGGATCACGGACGCCACCTGAGGAAATTGGCGATCAGCGCCAGGCCGAGCGTCTGGCTCTTCTCGGGATGAAACTGCGTGCCGGCGACGTTGTCGCGCGCGACAACTGCCGTCACCCGGCCGCCGTAATCGGCGGTCGCGACGATGTCGCCGGCGTCGTCAGGGTAGAGTTGAAAGGAATGGACGAAATAGGCGTGCAGTCCATCCGGGCCGGTCCTGACGCCGTCCAAAAGCGGATGGCGTCGCACGACGTCGAGCGTATTCCACCCCATGTGCGGAATCTTCAAGCCCCGATCGAGCGGCTTGATTGGCGCGACGTCGCCCGCAATCCAGTTCAAGCCCCCGACGACCTCGTGTTCGAGGCCACGGGTCGCCATGAGTTGTGCGCCGACGCAAATGCCGAGGAACGGCTTCCCGCGCCTGCGAACCGCCTCTTCGATGGCGTCGACCATCCCGGCGACGCTATCGAGGCCGCGGCGACAGTCGGCGAAAGCGCCGACGCCCGGAAGCACGACATGGTCGGCGGCGAGCACATCCTCGGGGCGCGCGGTGACTTTGATCTCCCGGCTCGCGCCGGCTTCCCGCGCGGCGCGCTCGAACGCCTTCTGCGCCGAGTGCAGGTTGCCGGAGCCGTAGTCGACGATTGCGACGGTCATCGTACGGTCTACGCTAAAGCGCGCCCTTGGTCGACGGCGCCCTGCCGCCTTCACGCGAATTGATCGCAACCGCGCCGCGAAGCGCCCGGGCGACGCCCTTGAAGCAGGATTCGGCGATGTGATGGCTGTTCAAGCCGTAAAGCGTCTCGATGTGCAGTGTCAGACCGGCATTCCCGGCGAAGGCCTGGAAGAACTCGCGCACCAGCGCAGTGTCGAATTCGCCGATCCGCTCGGTCGGGAACTCGGTCCGGAAGATAAGGAACGGCCGGCCGGATACGTCGAGCGCGACCCGGGTCAGGGTTTCGTCCATCGGCAGCAGGCAGTCGGCGTAGCGTGTCAGTCCCCGCTTGTCTCCAAGCGCTTTCGCCAGCGCCTGGCCCAGGGCGATGCCGACGTCCTCGACCGTATGATGATCGTCGATGTGGCGGTCCCCCTCGGCCCGAATGGTCAGATCAATGAGGGAATGACGCGCCAGCTGGTCGAGCATGTGATCGAAGAATCCGACGCCGGTGACGATGTCGGCGATGCCGGTTCCGTCGAGATCGAGGCCGACCTCGATGCTCGTTTCCTTGGTTTTGCGTGCGATTGCGCCCTTGCGCATGGCGATTCCTGAGCCTCAAAGTCACTTTGCGCCGGGGTGATAGCAAGCTCCGCAGCGCTTGGCCACAAAAACGGCGCCTCGGCCCAGTGAACCGCAATCGCTTCCGGGTTGATGGCGGGGTTTCGCTATGAGGCGAAATTCGACTAGTAAGGGCGCAAGTCGAGCGAGCCGCGAACGAGTCACTCAGCCCGTGCAGGCAATGGAGACGGTATGAAACCAATAAAATTCGGGGTGGGCCAGGGCGTCAAGCGAGTCGAGGACGTTCGCCTGATCAGCGGCCGCGGGAATTATACGTCAGACGCAAGCCAAGACGCCGAGCTCAGGGCGGTGTTCCTCCGGAGTCCCCATGGACATGCGAGATTCCGCATCGAAGACCTCGAGGCCGCGCGCGCGGCGCCGGGCGTGCGGGGCGTCTTTGTGGCGAGCGACTTCAGCAACCTCGGACCTCTGCCCTGCGTTGCTCCGGTTCCGAACTCCGACAAGTCGAGGACGCCGCTGAAGCCTTACCCGGTGATGGCGGAAAGCGAGGCCGATCATGTCGGCGACATCGTCGCGATGGTCGTCGCCGATACGGCGCATCAAGGGCGCGACGGCGCCGAGCTGATCGGCGTCGCTTGGGAAGAGCTTCCCGCGATCGTCGACATGGAAGAGGCCATCCGGCCCGGGGCGCCGCTGGTCTTCGCCGGCGCGCCCAACAACGTCGCCTATGACAATCATATCGGAGACAAGGAGAAAACCGACGCCGCATTCGCGCAAGCGGCGCGGACGGTCAGAATCAAAATTGTCAATCCGCGCGTCGTCGCCAACTACATGGAGACCCGCGCCGCGGTCGGGGAGTACGATTCGAAGTCCGGCCGCTTCACCCTCAACGTCGGGAGCCAGGGCGTCCACGGCATCCGGGACGTCATCGCCGACGAAATTCTGAAGGTTCCGCGGACTCTCCTTCGCGTGGTCACGCAGGACGTCGGCGGCGGCTTCGGCACCAAGCAGATGGTCTACCGGGAATATCCGCTCGTTCTGGCCGCGGCCCGCAGGCTCGGAAGGTCAGTCAGCTGGACGGGCGACCGAAGCGAGCATTTCATCGGCGACGCGCAGGGGCGCGATAATGTGACCGTGGCCGAAATGGCGCTCGACGCCGATGGGCGGTTTCTCGCCCTGCGCGTCGATATTCTGGGCAATCTCGGCGCCAATCTCACCATGTTCGCGCCCTTTATCCCGTGGCTCGGGGCGACGATGGCGACCGGACCTTACGACATCGGCGCGCTCTACGTCCGTTGCCGGGGGATCTACACCCATACTGTTCCCGTCGACGCCTATCGCGGCGCGGGACGGCCGGAGGCGGCGTACGTCCTTGAGCGGCTGGTCGACAAATGCGCGCGGACCCTCGGCGTCGCGCCCGAGGAGCTGCGCGCGCGCAATTTCATCCGGCCCGATCAGATGCCGTATCGCACCCATACGAACCGCGATTACGACGTCGGCGAGTTCGAAGGAGCGATGCGCGCGTGTCTCAAGAAGGCCGACCACGCCAGCTTTGGCGGCCGCGCGGAGCAATCGAGAGCGGGCGGCAAGATCCGCGGCTTTGGGATCTCAAGCTATATCGAATGCACCGCCTGGAACGACTCCGAGGAGGGCTCGGTCGCGCTGGAGAAGGACGGCAACTTCACCGTGCTCATCGGCACGCAATCGAACGGCCAGGGACATGAGACGGCCTATGCCCAGGTCGTAGCGCAGCATCTCGACGTGCCGCTAGAGCGGGTCAAGGTCGTGCAGGGCGACACGGACCGGATCGCCACCGGCTTCGGCACCGGCGCTTCGCGATCGATCCCCGTCGGCGCGGTGATGGTCACTCGCGCCTCGCAGACCCTCGCCGCGTCGCTGAAGGAGCTTGCGGCCGACAAGCTCGAGGCCGCGGTCGCCGACCTTGAGATCGACGACGGCATGGTCCGCATCGCCGGAACGGACCGCGCGATATCCTATGCCGAGATCGCTGCCCTTCCTGGCGCTACGGCGGCAAAATTGACGGCGGTCGAATCGTTCACGCCGTCGAACGCGACCTATCCCAACGGCACTCACGCCTGCGAGGTCGAGATCGATCCCGAAACCGGCGAGACGACGATCGTCCGCTACTCCGTCGTCGATGACTTCGGCTTCACGCTGAACCCGCTCCTGCTGGCCGGACAGGTCCACGGCGGCATCGCCCAGGGCGCGGGCCAGGCGCTGATGGAGCGGGCGACGTTCGACGGCCACGGCCAACTCTTGACCGCGAGCCTCCTCGACTATTCCCTTCCCCGGGCCGACAACCTGCCCTCCTTCGACTTCGAGACCCGCAACGTCCCCTCGACCATCAATCCGATGGGCTTGAAGGGCGCCGGCGAAGCCGGGTCGATCGGCTCGACTCCGGCGGTGATGAACGCGATCGCCGACGCTCTGTGGCGCGCCTATCGCGTCGAGCACATAGACATGCCAGCGACTCCGTTTGCGGTCTATCGCGCGATCAAAGGCGCGGGGGCCGGGAAGTAGAGCGTTCGCCTGTCATGCCCCAGGGCGGGCGGCTCCTGCAAAACTGAGCCTCCTCGGGTCCGTTTCAGAGCCGGCCGACGCTCTCGCCGGGCTTAAATTCCACCGGCGCTTTGAGACGCGCGGAGCGTCCAGCCGGTTTCCGCATGGAGCCGTCGCCGGTCTTGCGCCGGCGCGCAGCCCGCGCCAGCTCCACGATCACCGCCTCGCCCAGGCTACGGCCGATCCCGGTCCAATCGGTCTGATAGCTGGTCAACGCCGGAATGAGCGACTGGGCCCGCGTTTCCGGGAGGATCCCGACAATCGAGAGGTCGCGACCGGGCAGCAATCCCACTTCCCCGAGCCGGCGGTAAAATGCAACTGCATGCATCGAATCATTCAACAGGACCGCGGTCGGGCGGGGATCGGACGAGAGCAGGGCTTCCACGGCGGCGAGACCGCCCCGCTCGCCCGCAGGCGTCCGCAAGCACCAGGCTGCATCGAGGCCGAGCCCCCGGCGCCGCATCGCCCGCCAGTAGCTTCGCTCGATCAGGTCGACGTAGTTGGGTTTGATATCTGGGAGCGCGAGCGCGATCCGGCGATGGCCAAGCTGCGCGAGATGGGCGACCGCGCCTTCGACCGCGGCCTCAAAGTCGGGATCGATCCACGCGTGCTGGACCTGCGACCGGGTGCGTCCGAAGGCGACGAACGGCTTGTCAAGCTTCGTGAGATAGTCGACCCGGGGATCGCGTCCGAGCGTGTCCGCGATGATCAGCGCGTCGACGAGGCCGCGCTCGGTCACGCGGCGCAGCGGCTCAAGCCGGTCGTCAGCGCCGTCCTCGAGAAAGATCGCCAGATCGAGACCCTCCTCCGAGAGCCGTTGCTTGAGGCCGACGAGGACGAACAGGAACACCATGTTGATCGGCACATCGTCGGCGCCGCCGGGGACGATGACGCCGACCAGATCGGTTTGTCCGCGCCGCAGGCTGCGCCCAGACTGATTGGGCGAATATCCGAGTTTCGCCGCGGCGTCGCGCACCCGCTGGCGCGTGAGCGAGTTGACGTCGGCGCGGTCGTTGAGCGCCCGGGACACAGTGCCGATCGAGATGTCGAGGTGGCGGGCGAGCTCGCGAATTCCGACCAATGCGCTCCATCCTGAAGAGCCGTGGGACCCGAGGCAGGCGGTCCCCGAGCCCGCGATCGCGAAAACTAGCGGCGCGCCGCTGCGCTTGACAAGACCGCTCTCGGCCGCTAGCGTCGTAAACGTTTACGGCAGGCATGTCCCCCGAAGCGGACCCCGCCAGGAGGAGCGTCGATGGAGCTCAGGGCGGCCCTCGTAGGCTGCGGCGCGATGAGCCGGGCCTGGCTCCAGGCGGCGGCGAAAATCCCCGACTTGCGCATCGTCGGCGTCGCGGATCTCGACCCGGCCCGCGCGGAGAGCCGCGCGGCCGAGTTCGGGCTCGAGGGCGCCGTCGTCGCCCGCGACGTCAAGGACCTCATCGACCGATCCCATCCCGACCTCATATTCGACATCGTCGTGCCCTCGGCGCGTCATCACGTCGTCTCAGCCGGCCTCGCCGCGGGCTGCCATGTGCTCAGCGAGAAGCCGATGGCGCAGACGCTCGGCGAGGCGCGCGATCTTGTCCGGCGCGCACAAGAGGCGGGACGGATTCACGCGGTGGTGCAGAACCGCCGATACGTCGCGGGCGTCCGGCGGATCGCGAGGGCGCTGAAGACGGGCGCAATCGGCGACCTCGCCGGCGTTCACGCCGACTTCTTCCTCGCCCCCCATTTCGGCGGCTTTCGCGAGGAGATGGATCATGTTCTGCTGTTGGACATGGCGATCCACACCTTCGACGCCTTGCGCTGCATGACCGGGCTCCGGGCCTCGGGCGTCTATTGCCGGGAGTGGAACCCGCCGTCCTCATGGTATCGCCAGGGCTCGTCGGCCGCCGCGGTTTTCGAGCTCGAAACCGGCGCGACCTTCGTCTATCGCGGCAGCTGGTGCGCGCCGGGACTGCCGACCTCGTGGGAATCGGCCTGGCGTTTCGTTGGCGCGAAGGGCGCGCTCACCTGGGACGGGGCCGATGCGATTCGCATCGAGAGGCTCGCGCCCGGCGAACGCAACGGCCTTTTCGATCCGGTCGCCGCGGTCGAGCCGCCGGCGCTGGCCGAAGACGATCGCATCGGCGGCCATTTGGGCGTCATTGGCGACTTCGTGGCGGCTGTTCGCGCGGGCTCCGAGCCGGAGACGACGGGTCGGGACAACATTTTGAGCCTTGCCATGGTTTTCGGCGCGATCGAGAGCGCCGAAACGGGCCGGCGCGTCGACATCGCCATCTGAACAGGACAGACTCTTGAGAAATCTGCTCGACATCCGCATCGGCACGATGGTCCGGGCCCACGATCCGGATCCCGTCTCCTACGTGCGCAACATTCTCCCTCTTGGATTCGAGAGCATCGAACCCTTCTTCTGGCAGACGATGAACAAGGATCTGCCGCGGCTTGCGCATGAGCTTCGCGACGCCATCGGCGACGCCGACGTCACGATCGACACGCTCGGCATGTTCGGCAATCCGCTCGAGAATGGCGATCTCGATCGGCAGACGCTCGAAGGGTGGAAGGCGCTGATCGACAATGCGCATCATTTCGGCGCGCGCACCATCGCCGGGTTCACCGGGCGGGTGCGGGGCGAGCCGATCGAAGCGAGCTTGCCTGCCTACAAGAAAGTCTGGGGCGAACTTTCCCGGCGCGCCGCCGACAAGGGCGTGCGTCTCGCCTTCGAGAATTGCGCGATGGACGGCAATTGGGCCAGCGGCGACTGGAACATCGCCCACAACCCGGACGCCTGGGAGCTGATGTTCGACGCCCTCCCGAGCGACGCGCTGGGGCTCGAATGGGAGCCCTGCCATCAACTCGTCTACCTGATCGATCCCGTGCCGCAGATCCGCAAATGGGCGGCGAAGATTTTCCACGTGCACGGCAAGGACGCGACAGTCCGCTGGGACGTGGTGCGCGAGCACGGCGTGTTTGGCAAATATCCGTTCGTTCAGATGCGCACACCCGGATTCGGCGACACCGACTGGACCCGCGTGATCAGCGAGCTGAGGCTCGCCGGATATTCCGGAACGATCGACATCGAGGGCTGGCACGATCCTGTCTATCGCGACAATCTGGAGATGACCGGTCAGGTGCGTGCGCTCGAATATCTCAAGCAATGCCGAGGGGGAGCGCGCCAGATCGGCGATCCCACATGACAGCGGCGGGCTGACGAGTTTGCCTGCCGGCTGCTCAGGACGGCGGGCGCCACAACGGCCAAAGGCCGGTCTTAGGACGGGAGGATGACAATGAAGCGCTTTATGTCCGGTTTGCGTGGTTCGGTCGCGCTTGCGTTAGGTTGCGCGGCTGTTGTTGGCGTCGCGGGTGAGGCCTCGGCCGCCGACTCCGTGCGCGACAAATGGTGCAGCAAGGTGCACCTGCGCTTCTTCGTCGGCGGCGCGGAAGGGGACGCCTTCGGCACGATCGTCTATAATGGCGCGCGTCAAGCAGCCGCCGACACCGGCGCGCAGGTTGACTATGTCTTTTCCGGCTGGGCCAACGAAAAGATGACCCAGCAATTGCGCGAGGCGGTCGCGGCGCATCCCGACGGCATCGCCATGATGGGCCATCCGGGCGAAGCGGCGATCCTGCCGCTGGCGGAGCAGGCCGCCAAGGCCGGAATCAAGATGATGTACCAGAACGTGCCGGTGCCGGCCGCGGTCGACAAGGTCGGCGGCGGCTATGTCGGCGCGCAGCAGGCGCCGCAGGGCCACGCGCTAGGCGTCGAGATGCTGCGCCGGTTCGGCCTGAAATCCGGCGACCTGGCGATCGTGATGCTAGCTTCCAACGACGTTATCCGCAATGCGCGCGAAGAGGGGACGGCGAAAGCGCTCGAGGAAGGCGGAGTCAAGGTTGTGCGTCTCGCGAGCCAGCCGGAATGGGCGGCCGATCCGAACCTCGCCATTCCCGTCGTGACCGCGGCCCTGCAGGCCAATCCGACCGCCAAGGCGATCGTCTATCCCGGCGGCCAACAGCTTGGCAACGCCGCGGTCTACATGAAGGCCGCCGGCAAGAAGCCCGGCGATGTCTTCAATGTCGGCTTCGACACCAGCCCGCAGATCGTCGAGGCGTTCAAGAGCGGCTGGGTTCAGCTCACCGCGGACCAGCAGCCGTTCCAGCAGGGCTATCTGCCGATCCTGAGCTTGTGCGAGCAGATCGTCTATGGCCTTGCGCCGATCAACGTCGACACCGGCGCAGGCTTCGTGACGCCCGACAACTACAAGGCCGTCGCCGACCTCGCCATCCAGGGCCTGCGATAAGGTCTCAAGGATCCGGCGCGCCGCCTGAAAATGGCGCGCCGGGGTCCGGTTCACTGAAAGAGGCTGCAATGGGCGAGCGCCTGATCGAACTGAGGAGCATCGCCAAGACTTACGGCCGGGTCCTCGCGGTCGCGGGCGTCAACCTTCACGTCGACCGCGGCGAAGTCGTGGGCCTGCTCGGCGACAACGGGGCCGGCAAGTCGACCCTGATCAAGATCCTCGCCGGCGCGATCGGGCCGACAAGCGGCGAGATCCTCGTCCGCGGCCGGCGCGAGACCCACTGGAACGCGGCCCGCTCGCGCAACGCCGGCATTGAGACGGTGTTCCAGGACCGCGCGCTCTGCGTGCAGCAGACCATCACCCGCAACATCTTCCTCGGGCGCGAGCTCGCCAATGGCCTGGGCTTCCTCAACAGCGGCCGCGAGCGTGCCGAGGCCGAGCGCCTGATGCGCGAAATCGGCTTCACCTCGAAAGTGTTCTCGCCCGACTCGATCGTCGGGCAGCTCTCGGGCGGCGAACGCCAGGGCGTCGCGCTCGCGCGCGCGATCTACAATAAGGCCGACCTGATCGTGATGGACGAACCGACCACCGCGCTCTCTCTGACCGAGACCGAGAAGGTGTTCCGGTTCGTCCGGACGGTGCGCGCGGGCGGACGGTCGGTGCTGTTCATCGGGCACAATATCCACCACGTCTTCGACATCGCGGAGCGCTTCGTGGTCATGGATCGCGGTACAGTCGCGCTGCAGGCGACCAAGGACGAAGTGGGCTCCGCCGAGCGCCTGATCGCCTATATGGAGCGGCTCGCGCATCCGCAGGGGATCGAGATTCCCTCTTCCCCCGGCCACCGTCCGGAGGCGCCCGCATGAGCGCCTCCCTCGACCCGGCCGAGGCCCGCGCGAGGCCGGTCGAGCGACCGCCGGAAAGCGCGCTCAGACGCTTCGTCGACCGCAATCGCGCCTCGCTCGGCACGCTCGCCGTGTTCGTTGTGATGATCGCGATCTTCATGGCCGCGAGCCCGATGGTGTTCCTGCACTGGCCGATCTACGATTCGGTCCTCGTCACCCTGCCGGTCGCGCTCTGCCTCGTGGTCCCGCTGGTGTTCGTGGTCACGGTCGGCGAGATCGATCTCTCGTTTCCAGCCACGATGGGATTTTCCGCCTGGATTTTCGCGCTTGCCGTTCACTTCGGTCTGAGCCCGTTTCTCGGAATTGTCGCTGCGCTCCTGACCGGCATGGCGCTGGGCGCATGCGTCGGCGCGCTCGTCGTGACCGCGGGGCTGTCGTCGCTCATCGCCACGCTCGGCATGAATTTCATGCTGCGCGGCTTCATCATGATCGTCACCCAGGGCAAGTCGATCGCGCTGCTCGATTTGCAGGACACGACGGCGGCCACGCTCTTCTCAAGCGAGGTCTACGGGGTCCCGGTGCAGATCTTCTGGGCGCTCGCCTTCGTCATGTTCGCATGGCTGCTGTTCAACCATCACACGTTCGGGGCGCGGGTGCGCGCGGTCGGCGACAATCCCGACAGCGCTGGACAAATGGGGGTCAACGTCGCCCGCGTACGCATCCTCACTTTCGTTTTCATGGGCCTCGGCGCCGCGCTCGCCGGCGTGTTCTCGACCATGGTCAATTACACCTGGTGGCCGACGACCGGGGACGGCTACCTTCTGCCCGCGATCGCCTCGGTGTTTGTCGGCGGAACGCCCACCTGGGGCGGCGTCGGCACGATCGCCGGCGGCGCGATCGGGGCGCTGACCGTGTCCTTCATTCAGAGCGGCATCGTCGCGGCGGGCCTCAGCGGCTTCTACGTCCAGTTTTTCAACGGCCTCATCATCATCCTGGCGCTGCTCGGCCACCGGTGGAATCAGAAGCGCTACCGGTGAGCGGTTCCGGCGCGTGGCGGGTCGCCCTGGGCTTGGCCGTCCGGGCAATCAGCCCGCGCGGCGCAGGGGCGCGGCCGCGGCGCAATGGTCGGCGATTTCCGCGACGAGCGTCGGCAATAGCGTCGTCGGCAGGTCGTGGCCCCAGCCGGGGATGATCCTGAGCCGCGCGCCGGGGATGTTGGCGGCGGTGTCGCGGCCCGCCGCGACGCGAATGAGCGGATCGTCCGCGCCGTGCATGACCAGCGTCGGGGCGCGAATGCGACGGAGCGCCCGGACCCGGCTGCGCGCCGCCTGGACGGCGATGAGATGCCGGGTCCATCCGTCCGGATGATGGCGGCGGCGGAGCCCGAGCTCGACCTTGGCCCGAAGCTCGGCATCGCTGGTTGGGTATCCGGGGCTGCCGATCAGCCGCAGAAACTCGACCGTCTGCGCGATCCCGCGCGCGGTGTCCCGGCGTGGGCGCGTTCGAAGCAAGTTTTGCAACACCCGCGGGCTCGGGCCGGGCAGAATGGGGTTGCCGCTCGTCGACATGAGCGAAACCAGGCTCTTGACCCGCTCGGGATAGTCGGCGGCGACAATCTGGGCGATCATGCCCCCCATCGAGGCGCCGACGATATGCGCGCGATCGATGCCGAGCGCGCCCATGAGCCCGATAGCGTCGCGCGCCATGTCGGCGAGGCCATAGCGCGGCCGCACCGGCAGCCGCAAAGTGGCGCCAGCGAGCATCGCCGTCGCCTTGAGCGGCCCGATCGACGGCATTTTCGTCGACAAGCCGGTGTCGCGATTGTCAAAGCGAATGACGCGGAAGCCCCGGCTCGCCAGGCCCTGGCAGAAAACGTCCGGCCATGCGGTGAGCTGCATGCCGAGGCCCATGATGAGCAGTATTGGCTGGCCTTCGCGAGGCCCGAGCGCTTCATATTCGATGTCGATAGCGTTGGCTCTAATAGTCGTCACTTTGCTCTCGTCGATTGCGGCGCTGATAGGGATTCCGTGGCTCGCTCCCGCCGCCCGGCCAAGGGAGCCTCGGCGATGCTTCCGGCGGGCGATCGCGATACACTTAATCGACGACGGCCGAAGATGACAGTCTTATTACACTCTCTTACACGCTCTTAATCGACCCTGAGAGGAGCAAAATGAGCGCCGAGGCGGGGCGTCGAACGAAAATCGCCATCATCGGCGATCGGTTCATGACGCCCTCGACGTTCGAAGCGGCGATCCGCGCCCGCTGCGATGGGCCGATCGATATCGCGACCATGCAATTGCCGTGGCCCGACGAGCCGATGCGGCATGGCTACGCCGAGCCGGGGATGGACGGCCTCAAGGAATACCAGGGCGAGGCCGAGGCGATCGTTGGCTTTGTCGGCTCGGCCGAGATCGCGATCACCCAGCTCGCCCCATTCTCGGGCGCGATGCTCAAGCGCATGCCGACGCTCAAGGTGATCGCCGTCGCCCGCGGCGGGCCGGTCAACATCGACCTCGCCGCCGCGCGCGAACGCGGCGTCCTCATCGTCAACGCGCCGGGGCGCAACGCCTCGGCGGTGGCCGAGTTCACCATCGGCGCGATTATCGCCGAGACCCGCCTCATGACGCGCGGACACGACGCGCTGCGCCGGGGGATGTGGCGAGGCGACCTCTATCGCGCAGACCTCGTCGGCCGGGAGCTGTCGCAGATGACAGTCGGCGTGATCGGCTACGGCCATATCGGGACCAAGGTCGTCCGGCTGCTCAAGGCGTTCGACGGGCGCATTCTGGTCGCCGACCCGTATGTCGACCTTTCGCCCGAGGATGTCCGCGACGGCGTCGTCAAGGCCCCGCTCGAGGCGCTGCTGCGGGAAAGCGACGTCGTCACCCTGCACGCACGGGTGACCTCGGAAACGCTCGGCTTCATCGGCCGGGCCGAATTCGCCGCCATGCGCGAGGGCGCGGTGTTCATCAATACGGCGCGCGGGCCGTTGGTCGACTACGGCGCGCTGATTGAGGCGCTGAAAAGCGGCCGTCTGCGCGGCGCGATGCTCGAGACCTTCGCCGTCGAGCCCGCTCCCGCCGGCCTCGAACTCCTGCGCCTCGACAACGTCACGCTCACGCCCCACATCGCCGGCGCTTCGCTGAAGACGATCGAACGGGCCGCGGAAGCGGCCGCCGAGGAAGTGCGCCGCTACCTAGCCGGCGAACCGCCGCTCAACCCCTGCCGATGACCCACATTTCGCAGGCATGCGCGTCGCCTGCGTGACAAGACCGCGAGCGCCAGCTATGTCCGCTCGCCTCGCCGCCCCATGGAGCTCTCCCAAATGAAATCGCGTTGGTCGGAGTCCGAGTTTCGATCGGTCGTCGACGGCTATGTCCGATCCGGCCTGAACCCCGATCTGGCGACCCGTGTCTATACCACCCGCCTCCTTGGCGGCGATCCGCAACTGGTTCTTCACGGCGGCGGCAACACCTCGGTCAAGACCGTCGCTACCGACGCGGACGGCAGCGAGGTCCCGGTCATTTGCGTCAAGGGCAGCGGCTGGGACATGGGCTCGATCGAGCCGGCCGGCCTGCCGGCGGTGCGACTGAAAGAACTCGCCGCGCTCGCCCGCTTCGACGCGCTGTCGGACGTCGAGATGGTGCGCCAGCAGCGCCGGCTATTGATGGATCCGGCGGCGCCCAACCCCTCCGTCGAAGCGATCCTGCATGCGCTGATCCCCGCCAGGCACGTCGATCACACCCATGCCAACGCCATCGTCGCGCTGACCAACCAGCCGGACGGCGAGGCGCTGGTCGCCGAGGTCTTCCCCGACAGCGTCGTCGTTCCCTATGTGATGCCCGGCTTCGACCTGGCCAAGGCTTGCGCCAAGGCGCTCGCCGCGGCGCCCGGCAAAAGCAGCATGATCCTGATGCAGCACGGGATCTTCACCTGGTCGGACGACCCGCGCGCGAGCTACGAGGCGATGATCGAGCTCGTCGATCGCGCCGAGAGCCGCCTGGCGAAGGGCCGGGCGCGGCCGTTCACCCAGGCGCCGCAGCCGCCGAGCCTCGCCTCGCCGGCCGAGATCATGCCGATCCTGCGCGGCCGTCTGGCGCAGCCGACGCGCAGTCGAAGGCCGCCCGAAGCGGATGATCCTGTCTTTCCGCACCAGCCCCGCGATCCTCGATTTCTGCAACGCCGAGAACGCGGCCGACCTTGCCGCGCGCGGCAACGCCACGCCCGACCATGTGCTCCATATCAAGCGCAAGGGCGTGGCCTTGCCCGCGCCCGAGGCCGGCAAGCTTGACGCTTTCGCCTCCAGCCTCGACTCCGCGCTCGCCGATTATGTGGCCGATTACCGCGCCTATTTCGAACGCAACAACGCCCGCGTCGGCGGCGACCGGATCATGCTCGACCCTCTGCCGCGGGTGTTCTACGTCGCCGGCCTCGGGATCTTCGGCGCTGGCGGCTCGGCAAAGGCGGCGAAGATCTCCGCCGACATCGCCGAGGCGACCGTCGAGGTGAAGGCCAAGGCGGAAGGCTTGCATGGCTGGGTTCCGCTGCCGGAAGCGGAGATGTTCGACGTCGAATACTGGTCGCTTGAACAGGCGAAGCTGGCCAAGCAAGTCGAGAAGCCGCTCTCCGGGCAGATCGCTGTCGTGACCGGCGGCGCGAGCGGTCTTGGGTTCGCGGTCGCCAAGGCGCTCCGCGACGAAGGCGCGGAAGTCGCCGTGCTCGATATCGCAGCCGACGCGGCCGCCAAGACGGCGAAGTCGATCGGCGCGCTCGGCCTTGGCTGCGACGTCACTGACGCTTCCGCGGTCGATCGCGCCGTTGGCCGAGGTGGTCAAAGCGTTTGGCGGCGTCGATATCCTCATCTCCAACGCCGGAGCGGCGATCCAGGGCTCGCTCGTCACGGTCTCGGACGAAGCGTTCGAGAAGGCCTTCGCGGTAAATTTCTGGGCCCATCATTATGTGGCGCGGGCCGCGGTCCGGGTGATGGAGTTGCAGAAGACCGGCGGGGCGCTGGTCTTCAACGTCTCCAAACAGGCGGTCAACCCCGGGCCGGATTTCGGGCCCTACGGCACGTCGAAGGCGGCGCTGATGGCGCTCATGCGGCAATATGCGATCGAGCACGGCGCGTCTGGGATCACCTCGAACGCGGTCAACGCCGACCGTATCCGGACTGGGCTGATGACGGACGAGATGGTCGCGGAACGCAGCAAGGCGCGCGGCGTCACTCCGGACGCCTACATGCGCGGCAACCTGTTGAAGCGCGAGGTGCTGGCGAGCGACGTGGCCGCCGCATTCGTCCATTTGGTCAAGGCGCGGGCGAGCACCGGGGCGGTCGTGACCGTCGACGGCGGCAATGTCGCCGCCATGCTGCGGTGAGGGGATCAAGATCGCGTGATCCAGGCGGCCGGGTCGCCGGCCGCCTGCGCGAGGCGTCTTGCGCCGGACTGTGACGGTGCTACACTCGCGGCCTCTGGCGGGCCTGAATGGAGGACATCATGCGCTCCACACTGGTTAAACTGGTCCTGGGATGCGGACTTGCTGCGGCGTTCGCCGCGCCCACGATGGCGTGCGAGTTCTACAAGCAGACGGTGAAGACCGATCAGACCGTTGCCGAGCAGCAGCCGGCTACCCCTGATTCCGGTCAGCCCGCGACGTCAGATGCGCCACAGACCGCCGAATCCCAACCCACGGCGCCAACCGGCTCGAACTAACGTCCCTCTGCCCGCCGCGATCGCTGAATTGCGCGTGATGGAGATTGCCTGACCGCGCGGGGGATAGGCCGCGCGGCTATTTCCGTTTTTGAACGCCGGCGAAATTGGCCGGCCGCTTCTCGAGAAAGGCGCGCACGCCTTCGACGTACTCGTCCCTCATCCCGGCCTCGCGCTGCAGATCGCGCTCAAGGTCGAGCTGGGCGTCGAGGCTCGCCCCGGATGAGGCGGCGAGCGCGCGCTTGATGAGGCCGAACGTATGTGTCGGCCCGGCTGCAGAGGCGCTCGGCGATCGTGCGCGCCTCCCCCATCAGGTCATCGTCGTCGACGGCGCGATAGATCATCCCCCAGGCGGCGGCTTCTTCCGCGCCGATCGGGTCAGCGAGCATCATCAGCGCGCGGGCGCGCGCTTCGCCCACGAGGCGCGGCAAGGTGAAAGTCCCGCCCGCGTCGGGAATGAGGCCGATCCGCGCAAACGCCTGCAGGAACTGAGCCGACTTGGCCGCCAGCACGATGTCGCAGGCGAGGGCGATATTGGCCCCCGCCCCCGCCGCTGGGCCGTTGACCGCGCACACGACCGGCTTCGGAAGGCTGCGAAGCGCCCGCACGAGAGGATTGACGCCCTTGTCCAGCGCCTGTCCGAGATCAGGTCGGACGCCGCCGGGGCCGAGCGCCCGGTCGGCGAGGTCCGCCCCGGCGCAGAACCCTCTGCCGGCGCCGGTGATGAGAACCGCCCGACATGCAGAATCCGCCCCTGCCCGCTGAACCGCCGCGAGCAACGCCTCGATGAGCGCGATGTTGAGCGCGTTCAGCCGCTCGGGGCGGTTCAGCGTCACCGTCATGACGCCCGCGTCGAGGCTTTCAAGCAGCGCTGGCTGAATGGAAGAGGCGGGGCTTGCGGTCACGGGCGTTCTCCCCTGGATTCGCCTGTCGCCCTCGCGACGCGCGAATGTCTATACTAGACGCCGGCGACGGGAGACGACAATGGCGGAATGGGACTTTGGGCGGAACCGGCGGGCGCTGAAGACATGACCGCCGAAGCCTTCATCTGCGATTACGTTCGCACCCCGATCGGCCGCTACGGCGGCGCGCTCGCCGCCGTCCGCGCGGACGATCTCGCGGCGGCGCCGATCCGCGAGCTCATGCGCCGTCATCCCGGCCTCGCGGAGAAGGTCGACGAGGTCTTTCTCGGCTGCGCCAACCAGGCTGGCGAGGACAACCGCAACCTCGCCCGCATGGCGCTTCTGCTTGCGGGTCTGCCGGATTCGATTCCGGGCGCTACCGTCAATCGCCTCTGCGCTTCGGGAATGGACGCGGTCGCGGCGGCGGCGCGGGCGATCAAGGCCGGCGAGATCGAGCTTGCGGTGGCGGGGGGCGCCGAATCGATGACCCGCGCGCCGTTCGTGATGGGGAAGGCGGGAACTGCGTTTCAGCGCTCGGCCGAGGTCTTCGACACCACTATCGGCTGGCGATTCGTCAATCCGATGATGAAAAAACTTTATGGCGTCGATTCGATGCCGGAGACGGCCCAGAACGTCGCCGACGAATACCAGGTCTCGCGCGCAGACCAGGATGCATTCGCGCTCCGCTCGCAACAACGCGCCGCCGCGGCCCAGACCAGAGGAACCTTCGAACCGGAGATCGCGCCGGTCGAGATCAAGGACCGCAAGGGAAACATGGCCCGGGTCGAGAAGGACGAGCATCCCCGCCCCGATACGACGGTCGAGGCCTTGGCGAGGCTCGCCGGCATTGTGCGCCCGGACGGCAGCGTGACCGCGGGCAACGCCTCCGGGGTCAACGACGGCGCGGCGGCGCTGATCGTCGCCTCGGGCGACGCGGCGGAAGCGCATGGGCTCAAGCCGATCGCCCGCATCCTCGGCTTCGCTTCGGCCGGGGTCGCGCCGCGGGTGATGGGGGTGGGACCGATCCCAGCGGTCACGAAACTTTGCGAGCGGCTGAAGCTCACGCCGGCGAGCTTCGACGTCGTCGAGCTCAACGAAGCCTTCGCCTCACAGGCGCTCGCTTGCCTCCGCGGCCTCGGCCTCAAGGACGACTCCGATCGCGTCAATCCGAACGGAGGGGCGATCGCGCTCGGCCATCCGCTCGGCATGTCGGGCGCCCGCATCGCCGGCGCCGCAGCGTTGGAGCTCAAACGCCGCGGCGGCCGCTATGCCCTCGCGACCATGTGCGTCGGCGTCGGCCAGGGCGCGGCGCTGGCGATCGAGCGGGTCTGATCCTCGCGCAGGAGGGCGCCGGAGATGGGAGTAGCCACGCCGCCCGCCCCCGCCTAGTCTCGTTCCAAAGGAAAGCCCGGTGTCTCAACTCTCCATCCGTACGCGCCAAGGCCGCCTCTCGAACGAGACGGTCGCCGCGCTCAACGCCGATCTCGCCGCCCGCTTCGGCAATCGCTTCACCGCCTCCGAGGCGATCCGGACGGCGCACGGGCACACGCTGACGTGGCTCAAGAACGAGCCGCCGGACGCGGTGGTGTTCGCCGAATCCCGCGACGACGTGATCGACCTCGTCAAGCTCTGCGCCCGTCACGACGCGCCGGTCGTTCCGTTCGGCGTCGGCTCGTCGCTCGAGGGCCATGTCAACGCGCCCCACGGCGGGGTCTCGCTCGACTGCTCGCGCATGAACAACGTGACCGCCGTCAACGCCGACGATCTCGACTGCGTCGTCGAGCCCGGCGTCACCCGCAAGCAGCTCAACGAGCACCTGCGCGACAGCGGCCTCTTCTTCCCCATCGATCCCGGCGCCGACGCCTCGATTGGCGGCATGGCCGCGACCCGCGCCTCGGGCACCAACGCAGTGCGCTACGGCACGATGAAGGATCTCGTGTTGTCGCTCGGCGTGGTCGTCGCCGACGGATCCTTCCTGCGCACCGGCACGCGGGCGAAGAAATCCTCGGCTGGCTACGACCTCACCCATCTCTTCATCGGCTCGGAAGGCACGCTCGGCGTGATCGTCGAGATTGCGCTCAGACTCTCAGGGATTCCCGAGGCGATCGCCGCCGGCCACTGCTCGTTTCCCGACGTGCGCTCAGCCTGCGAGACGACGATCGAGACCATCCAGTCGGGCCTGCCGATCGCCCGCGTCGAGCTTGTCGATGCGCTGTCGGTCCGGGCGTTCAACACCTATTCCAAGCTTGATCTGCCCGAACAGCCGATGCTGATGGTCGAGTTCCATGGCACGGACGCCAGCGTCGCCGAACAGGCGAGCCGTTTCGGCGAGATCGCCGCTGGCCACGGCGCCGGCCCGTTCGCTTCCGCCACCCGGCCCGAGGAGCGCAACAAGCTCTGGCAGGCTCGCCACGACACCTACTGGGCGCAGATGACCCTGCGTCCCGGCGCCCGCCCGTTCGCCACCGACGCCTGCGTGCCAATCTCCCGTCTCGCGGACTGTGTCGACGAAACGCTCGCCGACATCGAGAGAAGCGGCCTCGTCGCGCCGATCGTGGGCCATGTCGGCGACGGCAATTTCCACGTGAGCCCGCTCATCGATATGGCCAACCCGGCCGAGATCGACGCCGCCGAAGGCTTCACCGCCCGCCTCGCCCACCGCGCCATAGCCATGGGCGGCACCTGCACCGGCGAGCATGGCGTCGGTCAGAAGAAGCGCGCCTACATGGAAGAGGAGCACGGCGCGATCGGGCTCGACCTCATGCGCCGCGTCAAGGCCTCGTTCGATCCGCAGAACCTGTTCAATCCGGGCAAGGTGTTCTACGCGTAAAGGGCTTGCCCCGCGTTGTCCGGAGCGGGTTCAAGCAAGGGCGGGCGGCGGGCGGCTGGCGGCGTCCGATGGACGGACAGGAACAGGTTCCTTCTGACGCGTCTCGAAGCGAGGCTCGGCCGGTCGTTGACGAGGAGGCGAATAGTGAAGTGCGCCGTTCTGGGATGGGGCTCGCTGATATGGAGCCCCGGCGAGCTCAAGATTGCTGCGCCGTTCGCGCCGAACGGACCGCTGGCGCCGATCGAGTTCTGCCGGGTTTCGAAGGACGGACGCCTCACGCTTGCAATCGACGAAACCTTCGGCGCGCTCTGCAAGACATATTCGGCGCCGAGCGCGCTCGAGACCCTCGATGCGGCAATGGACGATCTTTGCGCGAGAGAGGGAATGGCGGATGCCCGGGCGGTGGGCTTTGTCGAACCCGCATCCGGCAGGCAAAGCGACGCGGCCCTGCAAAGCCATCCCGAGGTTGTCGCGACGATTGGCGCCTGGGCCGAGTCGCTTGGATACGACGCCGCGATCTGGACTGCGCTTGCCAGCAACTTCGATGACTGGGGCAAGGGCGGTGAGCCGTTCTCCGTCTCTGCGGCGATGCAGTATCTCGAAGCGCTGGAGGGCGAAGACCCCGCGAGGTTCGCGCGCGCGCTCGAATACATCCGCAAGGCGCCGGGAGAGATCGAGACGCCGGTGCGCGACGAGGTCGCGAAGCGCTGGCCGGCGTAGCGGCCGCCTCCTCGAGACGACGACGCGGCCGTAGTTTGCGAGCGACAGGGCGTCGAAAGACGCCCGTCCTCCAGGGCGGGCTATGGCGAAGCAATCCAGAGGAACGTGGGGCGACGCTCGTCGCGGCGCGATCTGGCGCCTGCCCCGTGCGCGGTCCAAAAAGGCTGATCCGCCGCAATAACTTCGCCGGAATCGAGGTTTAGCGTTCCTCCTGTCGCGGGGGGAGGAGGCGACAATGTTCACGATAAGCGGCGCCAAACCGCGCGCGCAGCCGGAACGGCGCAAGAGCAGCATCCTCACTCGAATACGTTGGCTTCGCTCGACGGAGACCGAACGCGACGAGGAGGAATCCCGGGAGGCAATGCTGCATTGGCGAGACCCGGTCGAGCGGTCGCGGGCCCTTCGCTGCCGGAACCACACCCTGGTCGACGACAATCCGGCCTCGGGTTGACGGGCCAAATTCAGGCTTGGCGCCCCGGAGCCTGGGGCGGACAGAAATCGCACGAAATTCTGTCGATAGCGAATTGAATGTCGATAGCGAATTTTGTTGCGGAAAACAGAATATCGTGCTATGAGTTTCTTATTCGCAGGATTCGTGCGCGCTGGCGTGCGGACGAAAGAGCGGGAGCGTTTGAGACAAAAAACACAGAGCCTGAGACGGTGGGGATTTTTTCTTGCTTGAATCGGTCTTAACCCATTGAAAAGTCCCGATTCGGAAAAATAAAAGCAAGCAAATGCAAGCCATTTCACTTCGTCGGGCTTGCGCTAATTTCGCCGCTGGGCCGGACCGCGCTCGGCCCGCGGACCGGTGGGCTCACTTGCCGACCGCCCCGTCGAGCCAGTCGATCAGGTCGCGCGTCACCTCTTCGCGGTTGGTCTCATTCAGCGTCTCATGCCGGGCGCCGGGGTAGACGCGGGTCGTGAGCTTGGTGAAGCCCGCCGCTCTGAGGTCCGCGATCAGGCCCTTGAGATTCGCGCCGACCGGGTCCGCCTCGCCGGAGAAGATGTAGATCGGCAGATCCTTGCGGATCCGCGCGAGGCGCGCGGGGGAGAGCAGCCCCGGCAGCGCGTCGAGCACGTCAACGGCGAGCTGGGTCGTGAACGGAAAGCCGCAATAGGGGTCGGCGACATAGGCGTCGACCTCCTTTTCGTCGCGCGAAAGCCAGTCGAAGGCGGTGCGGGGAGGTGAGAAGGGCTTGTTGTAGGCGCCGAACCACATGGAATCGATGAGCGGGCTCTTGCCCCGCTTGCCAAGCCTGAGCCGCTCCGCCCGCGCGACGATCCCCCCGACCGTCGCGATCGCCGGCGGCTTGCCGCTGGAGCCGGAAAAGACGGCGCCGGCGAGCGCGTCCGAATGTCGGGCGACGAAGTCCTGGCCGAGGAACGAACCAAGCGAATGGCCAAGGAAGACGATCGGAACGCCCGGCTGCTCGGCCGCGATCTGCCGGTTCATCGTCCAGAGGTCGCCGACCACCTTGTCCCAGCCCTTCTCGTCGGCGAAATGGCCGAGATCGGCCGCGGCGGCCTTGGGCCCGTGCCCGCGATGGTCGTTGGCGTACACCGCGTAGCCCGCGGCGTTGAGCGCCGCGGCGAGCCGGGCGTAGCGGGCGCTATGCTCCGCGAGGCCGTGGGCGATCTGCACAACCGCCCGCGGGCGGCCCTCGGGCAGCCAGCGGCGCGCGAGCAGGCTTAGCCCGTCGTCGGTCCGAAGCTCGAACTCGCTCCCCGACATTGCCCCTGCCTCATCGTTGTGGTCGCCCCTGGCTCGGGAACGCGTTGAAATCTCGTTCTTATTCGTGTGCGTCGTCAAGCGGGCGGGCGATAGGGAGATTCTCCTCGCCGAATCGGACGCGATCGGTTATGCGAGAAGCCCCATGGCGCGGTTTATCTTTATCACCGGCGGCGTGGTCTCCTCGCTTGGCAAGGGTCTCGCTTCGGCGGCTCTCGGCGCGCTCCTGCAGGCGCGCGGCTATACCGTCCGCCTGCGCAAGCTCGACCCCTATCTCAACGTCGATCCGGGCACGATGAGCCCGACCCAGCACGGCGAAGTGTTCGTCACCGACGACGGCGCCGAGACCGACCTCGACCTCGGCCATTACGAGCGCTTCACCGGCCGCAGCGCCAACCGGCAGGACAACATCACCACCGGGCGCATCTACCAGGAGCTGATCGCCAAGGAGCGGCGCGGCGACTTCCTCGGCGCGACGGTGCAGGTGATCCCGCACGTGACCAACGCCATCAAGGACTTCATCCTCGAGGGCAACGACGGCTTCGACTTCGTGCTGGTCGAGATCGGCGGCACCGTCGGCGACATCGAGGGCCTGCCGTTTTTCGAAGCGATTCGCCAGCTCGGCAACGACCTGCCGCGCGGCCACGTGGTGTTCATCCACCTGACGCTGTTGCCCTACATCCCGACCGCGGGCGAACTCAAGACCAAGCCGACACAGCACTCGGTCAAGGAATTGCGCTCGATCGGCATCCAGCCGCACATCCTGCTCTGTCGCTGCGACCGCGAGATTCCGCGCGAGGAGCGGCGCAAGCTCGCCCTCTTCTGCAACGTGCGCGAAAGCGCGGTCATCGAGGCGCACGACGCCCGCTCGATCTACGACGTGCCGGCGCTCTATCACGCCGCCGGTCTCGACCGCGAAGTCCTGGCCGCCTTCGGCATCGAGCCCGCGCCGAAGCCCGACATGCGCCGCTGGGACGGCGTCTCTCGCGCCTACCACAGTCCCGAGGGCGAGGTCTCGATCGCGGTGGTCGGCAAGTACACCGGCCTCAAGGACGCCTATAAGTCGCTGATCGAAGCCCTCACCCACGGCGGCATGGCCAATCATGTGCGCGTCAAGCTCGACTGGATCGAGAGCGAGATATTCGAAAGCGCCGACCCGGCGCCGCGGCTCGAAGGCGTCAACGGCATTCTCGTGCCGGGCGGATTCGGCGCGCGCGGCGCGGAGGGCAAGATCCTGGCGGCGCGGTTCGCGCGCGAACGCAAGGTGCCCTATTTCGGCATCTGTTTCGGCATGCAGATGGCGGTGATCGAGGCCACCCGCTCGCTGGCCGGGCTTTCCGACGCCAATTCGACCGAATTCGGCCCGACGCCTGAGCCGGTCGTTGGGCTCATGACCGAATGGCTGCGCGGCAACGAGCTCGAACGGCGCCAGGCGGCCAGCGATCTCGGCGGCACGATGCGGCTTGGCGCCTATCGCGCCGATCTCAAGCCCGGCTCGCGGATCGCCGCCATTTATGGCGAGACCGAAATCTCCGAGCGGCACCGTCACCGCTACGAGGTCAATACCGCCTACCGCGCGCGCCTCGAGGCGAAGGGCCTCGTGTTCGCCGGCATGTCGCCCGACGGCCTGTTGCCCGAGACGATCGAGTTCGCCGACCATCCCTGGTTCATCGGCGTGCAGTTCCACCCCGAGCTCAAATCGAGGCCGTTCGAGCCCCACCCGCTGTTCGCAAGCTTCATCGCCGCCGCGAAAGCGCAAAGCCGGCTGGTCTAGGATCGCGCCCTGCGCCGGCGGATGGCGGGCCGAACTGCCCCCAACGAAGGTTGACGCGGCGATCGGGGCCGCAATAGACAGGGACGCAGGCGTTCGCTGGCAATTGGCGCCGGACGCGACCGTCGCGGGTCGCAGCCGCTGAAGAAAATCTAAGTGATTGCAATCGGATGGAAGGATGGCCGAGTGGTTTAAGGCAGCGGTCTTGAAAACCGCCGTGGGCGCAAGTCCACCGTGAGTTCGAATCTCACTCCTTCC
>CAVZNQ010000038.1:0-339251 GCA_963776665.1 uncultured Alphaproteobacteria bacterium | reverse complement strand
CGCGATCAACGCCATGCTTGCGAGCGACGATGAGCGAACGACGAAGCGCGAGCACGATGTTCGCCCGGCCGTCGATTGTCCGACCAGGTCGAGGATGGGCACGTAATGGCCGGTCGGCATTGAGCTTGGCGAGGCGGGGCGGCGCAGTGATCAGATGGCGCTTCTCGGTGCGCACCGACTGCGAACGATAGATCAACCCACTCGCCCTGACGCACTTGCCGCAAGCCGGCTGACCATCGAGCAAACGAAGCCGTTGCGCACATCCCTCGCATCGCGGGCAAATGAACAGCGACCACAATGCGCCGCACGGAAGAGGCTTTGCCGTCACGCCGACCTGGTACTCGACCTCGCTGCGGTCGAAATGGATGAGCGTCGTCTTCGTTTCCGGTCCGATATAGCCACGCGCTCGCAAGAACGAGGCCTTGACCATCGGCAGATCGTCGATCGTGAGCTTCATATACGCAAGAATTACCGCCTCTGGACATAGGTGTCTAGGTTGCTAGGCGTCCGCTTCGCGGGTCATTTGACCTTCCGCGGCGATCCGAAACCCGCCTCGGCCCTGCTTCTCGCAATGGTGTCCAGCGCCTCATCCGGTCGTGCCACGATCCCGCTAAACCGTCGGGCGGCAGGGGCGGCCTCGTGTTTTGGCAGTTTTGGCAGTGGTCCCGAGGCACGCATTGACTTGATGCGATTTACATTTGCGCCGCGATGCCGGCCTTGCCGAGCCCGTCGCGAAGCCGCTCGGCGTCGGCGGGGTTGCTGAACGGCAGCCTTCCGACATGTTCGGCGAAGGAGTATTTTGGATTGATCTCCATCAGTTCTGTCCAAACCCGCTGAGCCTCGTCGGCCTCGCCCAGATGGCCGAGGGCGACGGCAAGAAAGGCGCGGGAGAGATCGGTTTTGGGCGAGAGCCGGATGCGCTCTTTGAACTGCGCCGCAGCGTCTCCGTACTTGCCGGCGATCAGGTAGGCCGAACCGAGAAAGTGGACGCAAATCTGCGCGAACAGCGGATCGAGCCGAATGGCCTGCTCAATGTGCGGAACGGCCGCAAGGGGCGCGCCGCCGTAGATATAGGCAAGGCCGCGCGAATTGTGAGCCTGGGCGTAATTCGGACTGAGGTTCAACGCCACGTCGGCCTCGACCGCGGATCGGCCGAGGTCCTTCTTCCAGAAGTAGAAGACGGCGGCGACGTAGTGCACGAACGCGAATTGCAGACGCTTCTGCCTGGCGAGGTCCAGATAGCGCTCGGCCTTTTCGAGCGAATGGATCCAATCGTCGGTCCAATGAAACTGCCAGTTCATAATCTGCCACATCGCGACGCCGGCATAAGGTTCACCGTAGCCCGGATCCTCAACGATTGCTTGTTCGAACAGGTTGGTGGATCTCTCGAAAATCTCCCGGTTCCTGGCGGTCCCGTTGAGCAGCTCCCGCGCAAGCAGGAACAAGTCGTGCGCCTTGTCGCTAGTCGTCTTGACGACATCGAACATCGCAGCTTCGACGGGACTGAGCTTGATCTTCAGCGCGTCCACGATCCGCCGCGTGACCTCGTCCTGAACCGCGAAAATATCGCTCAGGTCACGATCGAATTGATCGGCCCAAAGGTGCCCTCCGTTTTCGGCGTCAATAAGCTGCGCGGTGATCCTCACCCGGTTGCCAGCGCGGCGAATACTGCCTTCGAGAATAGTACGGACGCCGAGCTCGCGCGCAACGACACGAATGTCAACCGCCTTACCCTTGTAGGCGAAGCTCGAATTGCGCGCGATCACCAACAGGCCGCCGATTTTAGAGAGGTCAGTGATCACATCCTCGGTTATCCCGTCGGCAAAGTATTCCTGCTCGGGATCGCCGCTCATGTTCTGAAACGCCAAGACCGCGATCGAAGGCTTGTCGGGCGGCGCCAGCGCCGGGGTCCTTTCCGGCGCAGCAGGCTTGGTCGGGGCTGCGGATTTCGCTTCAGCGGGGACGCCCACTTCCAGTGAATATGCTCGAACTGGCTGGGCGATGTTCTTGAGCTGGACTTCGCCCATATCGCTGACCGCCAGATTGAGCCTCGCTCTGACCTGACGATAGGCGTCCTCGGACAGACAGATCGCGCCGGGTTGGGCGATGCCTTCTAATCGCGCCGCAATATTCACGCCGTCGCCCATGAGATCGCCGTCGCTCTCCTCGACGACATCGCCGAGATGCACGCCAATGCGAAATTCAATACGACGATCAACGGCCACGCCGGCGTTGCGCTCGACCATCGCGTGCTGCACCTCGATCGCGCAGCGCACGGCGTCGACCACGCTGCGGAACTCGACCAGCGCGCCGTCACCGGTACGCTTGACGACGCGGCCGTTATGGACCGCGATGGTCGGGTCGATCAGGTCGCTGCGGAGCGCACGCAACCGGGCCAAGGTTCGATCTTCGTCTGCGCCGGTCAGTCGGCTGAAATCCAACCACGTCGGCGGCGAGGATCGCGGCGAGTTTCCGAGATTCGGCCATCGGGCCCCCTTTGGCGAGAACCAAATAGCACAGTTGCCCCCTCAGAGTCGCAGTTTTCCGCGGGGAAAAGCGAGCCGAGAGCCTTTTCCGAGGGCGGCTTTGGCTTGCTTTGACGTGTTCGCCACGTGGTGAGCGAGCGGCCGCTATTTGCGCTCACCCGACTGATAAAGTCGGCCTGAAGCGATCATTTCGACTGTGGAGGTCGCAATTCGGAGACAACAGTCGTTCGTGAATTCGTTTGTCTCGTGCTAGCGTCCGCAAGTTGCCCGAGAGCCCGGGCCATGGCGCCAGGCGCGCCGTCTGAGTGGGGGGGCGTCGTGATGCTTCCGAAAACGGAATCGGCCTGTTTCGTGATCGCCGACATTTCCGGCTATACGCACTTCGTATCCGGCGTCGAACTCGATCACGCCCAGGACATCATCGCCGACATCATGGATACGCTGGTCAAAGCGCTCAGGCCCTCGTTCCGGCTCGCCAAATTCGAAGGTGACGCGGCGTTCGTCTACACGCTCGCCGACAAGGTCGACGGGTCACTCCTGCAGGATTCCATCGAGGCTGCGTATTTCGCCTTCCGCAAGCGGCTCCGTAACATCAAGCAGGCCAACAGCTGCGAGTGCCAGGCTTGCAGCCGGATGCAGAGCCTCGACGTCAAGTTCGTCGTCCATCACGGCGAGTTCATCCGGCAAAAGATGTCAGGCCGCGAGGAACTCGCCGGTCGGGACGTGATCCTGGTCCACCGTCTCCTGAAGAACGACGTCGGCAAGACCTTCGGCCCGCGCGCCTATGCGCTCTATTCCGACGCCTGCGTGCGGGCGATGGGGATCGACGCGAAAGCGCAGGGCCTCGTCGAGCACGCCGAGACGATCGAGCACATCGGCGAAACTAAGTGCTGGGTGAGCGACCTCGAGCTGGCATGGACGAGCGAAAACGAGGCGAGGCGGAGCGTGGTCGAGCGCGACAACGCGTTCCGGGTGCTCGAGACCGACTTTTCGGCGCCCCGCGCGGCGCTTTGGGATCTCATCACCATGCCAGGAAATCGCCCCCGCTGGCAGGGAAGCGACATCGTGGTTGAAAACACGGTCAAGGGCCGGCGCGGCGCCGGCACGCAGAACCACTGTATGCACGGGAAGGACGCCGTCATTGAGGACATCCTCGACTGGCGCCCGTTTGATCACATCACCCTGACCACCCTGCTGCCGGCCCCGGGCGCGCCCAAGATTCTCATGTCCTACGCCTTCGGCGAACGGGCGGACGGCGGCACGCATTTCGAGGTGCGTTTTGCCAAACCCAAGCCCAAGGACCTGCCGTTCTACGAGCACGTCTGGCCGAACGTGCAAACCAAGTTCACCGGCGAATTCGAGATCCTCCGCGCTTTGCTGGCGGAGCAGGCGAAGGCGTCAGAAGCGGCCGACGAGGCGCTGCTGCCCGTCTCGCACGAGAGATTCCTGACGCAGCCGTTCCACGCGCGGTAGCGCAGCGGAAATTGACCACTCGCTCCGGGTCGGTGACTCGGGGCACGACTGCTCTTTGTGCCTACTCGTGAGAATCTGACGGCTTGTTACCCCTGACTTGGACCGCTAAGGGTCGCGATAGCGAACCCGCTTGACGCTAGGCAGCGGTTCTGATCGGCCGCAGATACGAGAGATGATGCGATGAAGTACATGATCACTTGGTCCGAACGCTCACAAGGTTCGGCCATCGATTATGAGAACGCGCAGAAGCGGATCCTCGATGTGTTTCGCCGCTGGGAAGCGCCCGCTAATTTCAAGATCGAGCTGTTCGTGATCAGGGTAGGCGACTGGGGCGGCTACATGCTGGCGGATTGCGACGATCCGGTCACCGTCCACAAATTTTGCTCCATGCTCCCGGCTTTCGAATTTCAGGCGAGGCCGGTTATTCCGATCGAGGACGCGGTTCGCGGCGAATTTGAAGTCATGGCTTGGCGCGATGGTCTGAAAATTGACTGAGGTGCGTGCCTCTTCGGCGCCGGAGCAGCCTGGGCGAAGGCGCTCCCGGGAGTCAGAGTACCAGGGCGCCGAGGCCAGAAGCATCAATCTTTTCGTAGTGTCGACCACACTTGGCGCTCCTCTGAGGCGGCACTTGAAAAAGAGGCGGTTCGAACCGGGAACCGATGCGCACGACATCTATCGAGCCGGCGGCCTGGCGTACCTTTCTGTCCCAAGCTTCTCTCACCCGCTTGTCATAGGCGATGGTCTTGGCCGTGAGCTCGCCACCTGAGCGGCGTCGGCGAGGATCTTAGCCTGGCGGGCGTCGGTATTGAACGGCTTGCCGAACCTTCCGGCCCAATCGTTCGCCGCACGACGGAAATCCCTGTAGCTGTGGCCGGCGAACACGACGAAGTGCACGGCCGCAAAGCGCAAATAGTCCCGCCGCGCGTAGCCGTCATACCCCCAATCGGCCAACCTGCGGGCGGGGGCGGCCTCGTGTTTTGGCAGTTTTGGCAGTGGGTCCCCGGCCCGGGTTTGAAATTTCGTGAGACGGCGCGTGACGGCAAAGTGAGCGGGGCCGGGGGTGGGTGTGTGGCAACCATATCATTGAGGGGACCCGCCAAAACCCCACGAGGGCTGTTGGGTTGTATCGTCCGCCGCCAGCCAAACGCGCTCGGGCAAACCCGATCAGCTTCACCCGTTTCGACGTGAAGCGGACATTGTGGATCGCGCCGTGTACGTCGCAGAACGGCGGAGAGGGACGCCCGCGTCTCTGCATCGAATTCCAAACCGCATAAGCGGCATTTATCTTACGTCAGTCGGGTGCCCAACTCTCGTGTGTCTCTGCGAGCGCCCCAGTATTGTTGAGCCACACTTGACATCGCTTCGCGGCGCAGCGAGATCTCGACTTCGAAATGGGGCCGCGGGACGGGGGGCTCTGCGTGCCGCCGCTGCTCTTTGCTCTCTTCCTTGGAACTTTCGCGATCGGCACGACCGAATTTGCGGTCGTTGGACTGTTGCCGGATATCGCGGAAAGCCTCCGGATCAGCATTTCGCAGACCGGCTTGCTCGTCAGCGTTTATGCACTCGGGGTCGCCGTAGGCCGCCCAGCGGTCGTCGCGATCACGACGTCGCAGTCACGCAAGCGGACGCTTCTGCAACTTTGCGCGATCTTTGCTGTCGGGCATGCTTTGGCCGCGCTCGCGCCGAACTATGGCCTCCTGATGGGCGCGAGGGTCCTGGCGGCTGTTTCGCACGCCTCCTTTCTTGGGATTGCTGCGATCGTCGCGGCGGCGAGCGTTCCTTCTAAGCGGAGCGCCCGTGCAGTGTCTCTCGTGTGGCTAGGTTTCTCGGCTGCGAGTCTGGTCGGCGTGCCTGGTGCGACAGCGATCGGCCACGTGCTCGGCTGGCGCGCCGCCTTCTGGATGCTGGCGGCGGTTGGCGTAGTCGCGGGACTGGCTCTTCAGCTCTGGATGCCAGCGGCGCCTAGAGGCGGAACGACAAGTTTTGGTCAGGAGATAGTCGCCCTGCGGCGTCCGCAAGTGCTGCTCGCGATGACGATGAGCCTTCTTGTCTGCGCTTCGACTTTCGCCGTTTTCACCTATGTCGCCCCGATCCTCCTGGAAGAAACACGCATTTCCGCCGAGTTCCTGCCTCTCATGCTACTGCTCTTCGGCGTCGGCGGCGCGGGCGGTATGGTGATTGGCGGACGGCTTGGCGATTGGAAGCCCTTGGAGGCTGTCGCCGCGCTCTCGTTTGCTTACGCGGTCTTCTACCTCGGCCTGACTGCGATCGTTGACAACGCTCCGCTCATCGCCGGCGCAATGATCCTTTGGGGTTTTCTTTTCCTTGCCCCGTGCGTTCCGCTCCAAACGCGAGTCGTTAGGAAGGCGATTGACGGACCAAACCTGGCCTCGACTCTCAATCAGTCCGCCTTCAATGTGGGCAACGCAATTGGGCCGACGCTCGGTGCCGCGGCCCTTTTCTTTGGTTTCGGTTATCGCATGCTCCCCTGGATCGGGGCGGGACTAGCGTTTCTCTGCGCGGTGACCGCAGTTTTTGCTCGCTCGCTCGAGGCCAAGGACGCGGTTTTAATAAACAAGCCTCATGCCGAGGAGTAGTGTGCGGGCTCCCGGTCAGGGGTCGACTTACCCGTTCGCCACGCCGTCCAGGAATGACCGCTATTTGCGCGAAGCGGCCGGCTGGAGTTGACGTTAAGCAGACATTCCAGGTCGCCCCTCGCGTGAAGATTGCGGGTCGGCCTGGACGTTGCCGACAAGACCCAGCGCCTCGGCAATCTCCGGAAACCGCGGCGTCGGCACAAAACCCTTGAGCGCGGGCCTCAGAACGGCATCGGCGTCGGCAGGGCGGCCGATTGATTGATAGAGCCTCGCCAGCGCCAACGCGGCGCGCAGTTCGAAACTTCGCGCCTTCTGATGTTGCGCAATGGCAATGGCGGTGAGAAAGGATTCTTCGACGGCCCCAGAATTGGTGGGGTCTTGCTTGACCAGGATTTCACCCCGCGTACGAAGGACCTCGGCATCGCACCAATGTGCGCCTGTTCGATCGGCGACCGAGATCGCTTGTTCCAGACAGGTCAGCGCCGCGCTGAAATCACCGCTCTCAGCCTCCGCGCGGGCCGATGCGCACCGCAAAAGGCCATCGAAAATGACCACCTTCTCTTCACGCAGTGACGCCAAGCCGCGGCGCATCTCGGACCTCCCGCCCACGGGATCGCTGCCGCGCCAAGCATTCCAACCCTCGAAAAATACACCCATCAAGCGCCATAATTTCAAGTCGTGCTCTCGAGCAAGTTCGGCGAGCGACCTCGCATGCGGAGCGGCCTCAACGTATTCGCTGCGCATCAGTTCAAAGATTGCAGCATGCATTTTTGCGTAGGCGATCGTGCCGATGTGCGTCAGTCCCGCGGTACGCGTTTTCACGGCTTCGATGGACTGGATGGCGGCTTCAACCTGTCCAAGGGGCCAGAGCGTCAAAGACTGATACGCCAATGCCCCGACTCCCGGGTCCTGCCCAAAGCGAAACGCCAAGTCGCCGTCGCGCGCGGGATCAAATATCGCGAGCGCCTTTTCGTAGTCGCCTTTCGCACCGGAGAAATCACCGGCAAGCCATTTCGTGACGCCGTTGACCCGGTGCGCGACACCCGCCTCCGGGGCATGGGGACGGCTTTCGACGTCGCTGACGAAAGCCGCGGCCATTTCTCTCATCTCGGCCAATTCGCAGTGCATGTAGCTTCCGACCCACAGACCATAAGTGACCGAGGAGCGCTCGGGCGCTTCTCGGTCATCGCCAACAATCTCGCGAGCCCGTTCGAAAGCCGCTGTGGTCTCCGGCGCGCCGTAGCCGCGCGAAGAAATCAAAGCATTGCCGTAAGCCACTTGGAGTTTTAGCTTTCGGCTCGTCTCGGCCTTGGTGGGAACGCTCACGCCGTCCGTCAGCTCGATCGCCTTGCCCAAATGCGCGATCGCTTCCTTGAAGGCTGAACGGCGAAGCGCGCGATCGCCCGCCTTGCCCCAATATTCGATCGCGGGCGCCTGAAGGCCCGACTGCGTGAAGTGATAGGCGAGGAGTTCCGGCTGGGCCTCGACGATGTCGGGAAATTTCTCGCGAAGGATCTCGGCGATGCGCTTGTGCAGGATCTGTCGACGGCTTTTCAAGAGGCTCTCGTACGCCGTGTCTTGTACGAGCGCGTGCTTGAAGGTGTAGCGCGCGTCGGGCGGCGACCCATCACGAAACACCAGCTCTGAGTCTTCTAGCTGCGCGAGAGCGGCGCGCAACGTCGCCTCGTCCCGGCCGACGACCGCATGCAGCAGCGGATAGGAGAACTCTCGCCCGATCGCAGCGCCGATCTGCGCGATTTCCTTCACTGTGGCCAGGCGATCGAGCCGCGCCATCAAAGAATCCTGAAGCGTCGAGGGGATGGCCAGCGGGGGAAGCGGGCCGTCAAGGCGATACCGATCGGCCTCTTCGATAAGCAATCCTGATTCCATCAGGTTCTTGGTCAATTCCTCGATAAACAGCGGCACGCCGTCTGTTTTGGCGACGACCTGCGCCAGCACTTCGACAGGTAGACTTCTCCCTCCTGTTACGCGGTCGACCAGCCTCTCCGCTTCAACGCGATCGAGGCGCCCGAGCACAATCGACTCGACATAAGGCAAACCCTTCCACGGCGCCTCGAATTCTGGCCGGTAGGTCAGCAGGACCAGCACCGGCAGGCGCCGCACGCGTTCGATGGCGAGATGGAGCAATTCGAGCGAGGTCGCATCCGCCCAATGCGCGTCCTCGAACACCAGCAGAACCGGTTGCTTCTTCGCGAGCGCCTCCATCTGGTCAAGCAGGGCGTAAAGCGTCTGGCGGCGTTGCTGGGCGGGCGAGAGGTTCAGCGGCGGATAGCGGGTTCCGGTCGGGATCGACAGGATCGAGGCGATCAGGGGCGCGACCTCGTTCATGTGATCGGTCGCGAGCCCGAGCACGCTTTCAAGCTTGTCGAGCTTGACCTCCGGACCCTCCTGAGCCTCGATCCTCGCCGCGCGCTCGAACTGCTGCACGAAGGGATAGAGCGCGCTATCGCGATGATATGGCGAGCACTGGTAGCGCAGTCGCGTGTGAGGCGTGTTCGCGACCTGCTCCGCAAGCCAAGCCGAGATCCGTGACTTGCCTATGCCGGCTTCGCCGGAGATCAACACGATCTGACCCAGCCCGCTCCATGCTTTCTGCTGGCGCGCCAGGAGGCCGGCGCTCTCCGCCTCGCGCCCGACGAAGCCAGCGAGTCGGGCCACTTGTGCGGCCTCGAAACGACTCTCGCTTTGCGATAAGCCGAGCGCGGCGTAAGCCTCGACCGGTTCGGCCAGGCCTTTGACCACGTGCTTGCCCAAATCCTTCAGCCGGAACCGATCGCCGATCAGTCGGCGAGTTGTCGTCGCAACAACGACCTCACCCGCTTCAGCGAGACCTTGCAGTCGCGCGGCCAAATTGGGTGTATCGCCGACAACCGCCTGCTCCTGCGCGGAGCCCTGCCCGACCAAATCGCCAACGACGACGAGGCCGGTCGCGACGCCCACGCGCGCGGCGAGCTTTTCGTGCGCACGGGTTTGCAGGCCGGCCACGACCTCAGTGATTTCCAGCCCAGCATGCACCGCGCGCGCTGCGTCATCCTCATGCGCGCGGGGAAAACCGAAATAGGCCAAGACGCCGTCGCCCATGAACTTCGCGACAAAACCGTCGTAGCGCGCCACCATGCCCGACACCGCGTCCTGATAGGCGCGGATGACCTGGCGCATGTCCTCAGGATCGAGCCGCGCTGAAAGCGCGGTCGAGCCGACGAGGTCCGAGAACATAACGGTGAGCTGGCGACGCTCCGCTGCGTCGACGGGCGCGGCGGGGGGGTCGCTGACGGCGGTGGCTGGAGATCCGGGAACGACGCCGCCAGCGAGCGCGGCCGCGGCCTTTAGAAGGCGCTTGCGGTGCCCCAACGACACCCCGATCTTTTCGAGGTCGCCATCGGTCAGCTCGCTCAGAACGTCGGCATCGATGTCGTGGTCTCGAAACAGCGTTTCGTACTGCTCGAGACCGCAGCCTCGCAGCCATACCGCGACATCCGTCATTGATTCCAGAACCTCCCCGGTTCGATATGGTCTTACGGAGACACAATGTCCATAAGGATCGAACCAGGCTCGTTCCATCCGCCTGCTCGAATGACCGCTGTTTGCGGATATCGTTCTCTAATGGGTCAAGGGCGGAAGCCTCTTCCGGTTTTCGACGCCTTGGGATGCCTGTGTTCTCTGCGCGCTCGGCTGGCGCTTGATGGGGTAAGCTGGGCGCAGGGCGGCTAGGTTGAAAACGCAGTCGGCCGGTGATTGGCCGCGTGCTACACAATCCACGCCGTCGTCTGCTCCCTCCCTCGGGCGTCGCTCCTTGCGGGAGCTCGATGCGGTCTCCTGTCTCAGTGGTTGGTAGGCCTACGCCGAGATGAACGCCGTTCCGTCCCGCAGCATGGCGTGCATGATGATGGCGAGGCGACGCGCCAGAGCGACGCGCGCCTTGCGCATGCTTGATCGCCTGGCGATGGCGAAGGCCCAGTCCTTGAGCTTGAGCTGGCCCTTGTAGCGGGTCAGCATGACGTTGGCGGCCTCATATAGCAGGGTCCGCACCCGCCGGTCTCCGCATTTTGAGATGCCGCCGACATAGTCGACGTCCCCAGACTGGTATCGTTTTGGAACGAGGCCCAGATAGGCGCCGACGTCTCGTGATCGGCGGATGCGCGAGGGATCGTCGATGGCGGCGACAAAGGCGAGGGCGGTCAGTTGGCCGACGCCTGGAATCGCCATGAGCCTTCGGCAGGCTTCCGACGCCGTCGTCATGCGTCTGATGTCGGCGTCGATCGCCGCAACTGCGGTCATCACCGCGGTGCGCGCAGCAATCAGTCCGCGCATGGCGGCGGAGAGACCGGCAACCCCCTCGCTAGCTTTGAGAGCCTGATCGATGAAGGCGGCAGTGAGAGCGCGAGGCAGCCGGATCCCGAACACGACCGCCAAACCTCGGATCTGATTTTCCAAGGTCACCCGCTGGCCGACCAGCTTCTTGCGCGCGATGATCAGCGAGCGGACGGCGTGGGCCGACAAGGACTTCACGTGCACGGGCTTGAAGAACCCGGTGCGGGCCAAGTGCGCCAGCCCTCGCGCGTCATTGCGATCGGTCTTGTGGGTCGCCAGAGACTTGAGCGCCTGGTAGGCCTGCCGGCTCTCGACGCAGACCACCGGAAGGCCGAGTTGGCTCAACCCGTGGAACAGGATCGGCGCCATGCGTCCGGTTTCGAATACGATCCGACGACAACTTGGCGCTTTCGCGAGCTCGTCCGCGATCGATTGCGCCGTCGACGCCGTCTTGCTCTCGTGAATCACCACGCCTTCACGGTCGAGAACGCAAACATGCGTCTCGTCCATTGAGATATCGAGGCCAGCAAAATAGTCCATATCGGGTCTCCTCTTCCGAATCGTCGCCGATTCTATCGGCCTATGTGGAAGAGCTCCCCGCCCATTACCCGATGTTGAAAAACTCCGCTTGATCCGGGCGTCGGTCGCTGATTCTCTTCTCTTTGGGAGCAGGAGATTCGGCCGATGATGGGCGAGCGGCGGGTGATGCAGGAGGCGCTGTTTTACGGCTTCAGCCTCGAGCGGCAGGTCCCCGACAATCACGTGCTTCGCAAGATCGACCGTTTCGTCGACCTGTCGGATCTGAGGGCGCATCTGGGGCCCTATTACAGCGATGTGGGACGGCCCTCGATCGATCCCGAGCTGATGATCCGCATGCTGATCGTCGGCTACTGCTTTGGCATTCGCTCGGAGCGGCGGCTGTGCGACGAGGTCCACCTCAATCTGGCTTATCGCTGGTTCTGTCGCTTGGGTCTCGACGGCGACGTCCCCGATCATTCGACGTTTTCCAAGAACCGCCACGGCCGTTTTCGCGAGAGCGATCTCCTGCGCAAGCTGTTCGAGACCGTAGTCGCGCGCTGCATGAAGGAAGGCATCGTGGGCGGCGAAGCCTTCGCGGTCGACGCGAGCATCATCGTGGCCGACGCTCATCGCAGGCGCGGCGTCGCCAAGATCGAGGACCTCGATCCGACCTCCAATCGGGCGGTCGCGGAATATCTCTCAGTTCTGGATGACGCGGCCTTCGGCGGCGCAACGCCGGTCGAGCCGAAGACGATCTCGCCGACCGATCCGGCCGCCCGCTATCAACTCTCTCGCCGGTTATGCCTATTCCGACAACTATCTCATCGATCTGAAGCATGCGGTGATTATGGACGTCGAGGCGACGACGACCATTCGTCAGGCTGAAGTCGGCGCGGCCAAGACGATGCTCGACCGCACGGCTGAACAGTTCGGCGTCACGCCGTCGCGCCTGGCCGCGGATGGGGGCTACGGCTCGGCTGAGATGGTCGGGTGGCTGGTGGACGAGCGCGGGATCGAACCGCACGTGAACCTGGTCGACAAGACAGAGCGCACGGACGGAACCTTCTCCCGCAGCGACTTCGCCTTCGATCCGGCTCGCAACCACTATGTCTGCCCCGGCGGAAAAGAGCTCAAGAAATACCACCGCGCTTTCTCAAAGCCGCGCGACGGGCTGACGAAGGACGGCACGATGATCTACTTCGCGCGCAAGCACGACTGCGGGGCCTGCGCACTCAAGCCCAAGTGCTGCCCGAACGTTCCTGCACGCAAAATCGCGCGCTCCGTTCATGAAGCCGCTCGTGACAAGGCCCGTGCGATCGCAAAGACCGAGGCCTACGCCGTCTCATGTCGCGAACGAAAGAAGGTCGAGATGCTCTTCGCTCATCTGAAGCGCATCCTTAGAGACGCGTGAGGCGTTAACAGAGAAAATCGTTGATCTGATACGCAAGCTAGGTCCTCCAGGCATCGAACTCCGGCCCTCCGCTTAGCGTCGATCGGCGACGGTGTTCGTTAGAGCGTCGGCCGATCCGGTTGAATCGGATGGGATTCACGAATCAGCGCGGTTCTGATTCAAGCTCGCACTGAAATGCAGTCGATCGGGCGCAACGCCTGCCGTGTCCTTCGCAGGGGGAAAGCGCGGTGGTATATTTGACCCCGCAATACCTTGAACCTTTACCATTCCGAAAGCGTGTAGGGAGCGACGCACGCGGGTCACCGTGCTTTTCCAACAAAATTAAAAAAAATCACCCGAACCCCGCGCAGCCGTGCGCGAACTCGTCAAAGCGCTGCATTAAGCGGGCTAAATGGCGGGCGGCTCCCCGCTACCTTGTGCTATTCTGGGCAGTGCCTGAGGGCGCGCTATGGCTGGAACCCGGAAAATCGCGGCGATCCTGGTCGCGGATATCGTCGGCTACAGCCGGCTCGCTGGCGCGGACGAGGACCGCACGCTGTCGCGGCTGCGTGGGCTCCGCAGCGATCTCGATCGATCCCGCCATCGACGCGCATCACGGGCGCATCGTCAAGCGCACGCGGCGACGGCATTCTCATCGAGTTCCGCAGCGTGGTCGATGCGGTGCGCTGCGCGGTCGAAGTCCAGACCGATATGATCGAGCGCAACGCGGGCGTGCCGTCCGAGAAGCGCATCGAGTTTCGCGTCGGCATTCATGTGGGCGACGTGGTCGAGGAGAGCGACGGCGACCTCATGGGCGACGGCGTCAACATCGCCGCGCGACTCGAAGGGATCGCCAAGCCGGGTGGCGTCTGCCTGTCCGAAGACGCCTATCGTCAGGTAAAGGGACGGCTCGACGTCGCCGTCAGCGATCTCGGTCCGATGCACCTTAAGAACATTGCCGAGCCGATTCGGATCTACGCGCTGGACATCGGAACAACGCGCTGAGACGCAATCCGCGAAACCTGCGGCGCCCGCGCCCGCGAAGAAGAACTCCTTGTTAGCTCCGCTCGTCGTGGGCGTTGCTTCCCTGTGCGTAATCGCGGCGGTATCCGTCTGGCTCTTTCGAAACCTCCATCAATCCGCGCCTGCGGACCCGGGGCATCTCTCGATGGTGGTCCTTCCTTTCGCCAATCTCTCGGGCGATCCGAACCAGGACTACTTCGCCGACGGGATCACGGAAAACCTGACCACCGACTTGTCGCGAATCCGCAAGAGCTTCGTCATCGCGCCGAGGACGGCGCTCACCTACCGAGGCAAGAGCGTCGACGCCAAGGAGGTCGGCAAGGAGCTTGGCGTCCGCTATGTGGTCGAGGGCTCGGTGCAGCGCGATCAGAACCGGGTGCGCGTCAACGCGCAGCTCATCGACGCCGCGTCCGGCGCGCATCTTTGGGCGGAGCGCTTCGAGGAAGACGTCGCCGACCTCTTCAAGCTGCAGGATCAGGTAGTCGCGCGCCTCGGCAACACTCTGGGTTTTGAGCTGGTCAGGGCGGAAGCCAACAAGAGCGCGCGCTCCGCCAACCCCGACGCCATTGATCTGACCATGCGCGGGTGGGCCACGATATGGGAGGGCATTCAACAGCAAGTCATGACCGAGAAGCAGGATCTCTACTATGCGGCGCGAACCTTGTTCGAACGGGCGCTCGCGATCGATCCGAATTACGCCGACGCGCTGGCGGGCGACGCAATGACTTATCAGGTCGACTACCTCTACGGCTGGAGTCCCGCCGGTACCGACTATGAAGGAAAGATCATTGGTCAGGCCGACCGCGCCATTGCGCTCGCACCCGACGACGCTCGTGCGTACTATCCAAAGAGTACCTACCTACGCATGACGCATCGCGCGAACGAATCGATTCAGGTCGCCAACGATGGCCTGGCGACCAACCCAAATTCTTCCCAACTCTACAGCGCCCGAAGCCAAGCCGAAGTCGCGCTAGGCCGTTTTGACCAAGCGATATCTGACGCTGAGCAAGCCATCCGGCTTAGTCCGCGCGATCCGCAAGTCGGCCTGCGGTATGTCATCATCGGCGACGCCGAGGTCGGGCTTGGGCGTCTGGACGCCGCGATAGAAGAATACCGCAAAGCGATCGACGCCGGTTATCGCAACCGGGTGGTCAATATGGCCGGGGCCTATGCGCTCCAAGGCAAGATGGACGAGGCGAAGTCCGTCCTGGCGGAAGCGCTTCGCGCCAATCCCAAGCTGACCGTCAAGATGCTGACGGAGCGTTTTGCAATTCCTCCCGCCCTGGCGGAAGGATTGCGCAAAGCGGGGCTGGCGGAGGAATGAGCGAGATCCGCCTCGCTTCGCGATGTCCGCTTAACGTGTGCGCCGTGACAAGGCGGCGCTTTCCAGTGGGTGCAAGCCCCGCCGGCCAACCGCTCCAGCCGGAAGCAACCGGAGCAGTCATGGAGGTAACGAAATGGCTGAAGCCTCCGGTGTAGCCGGTCACATATAGTTGACCGCGCGAGTGTGCGGACCGCAACGCGAGTGAGTGCGCCGGGAGACCGGCAAGGAGCATGTGGTGAAAAGGGACGAGGTCCGCGACCTTGCGGCGCTCGACCTGGTCGGCGGGCCACGCGACCGCAGGAGAGGCGACCTCTTTCGGCTTCGACATTTGACCCCTGTGATTGGGCATGGGCCGCAACGCCCTTATCGGCAGCGGCAAACTTGCAAAGGTCGCCATAACAGCCGTCATGCGAAAGCTCGTCATCCTCGCAAACACACTCGTTCGCGAAGACCGAACTTGGGAGCCAAGATACCCTTAGACTCCGATCACAGATGCTCCCCCGATCTTCGTTTTCCCACTCACCACATGTCAAGCGCGGCGCGGGCCTCGTCGGACATACGGCTCTGATCCCACAGTGGATCGAAAACCATGTTCACCTTGGTGCCCGCGACGCCGGGAACCATGCCAACCGCATTCTCGACCCAAGAGGGCATTTCCCCAGCAACGGGACAAGCCGGCGCAGTCAAAGTCATCTCAATCGTCACGAACCGGCTGTCGTCGATATCGACGCTATAAATGAGACCAAGCTCATAAATGTCCGCTGGGATTTCCGGATCATAGACAGTCTTGAGCGCTGCAACTATCGAATCGGTCAGAACGCGAAGCTGCTCTGGCGCAATTTCTGAAGGGGCCTTGACCTCGGTCTGGCGAAGAGACGCAGCCTCACTTTGAAGGTCGTTCATGCCGCCACCTCTTTAGGAAAACAGCTCTGCGCGCGTTCCAACGCATCCGCGAGTGCGTCGACCTCATCGAGCGTGTTGTAGAGGGCGAACGATGCGCGGCAGGTCGAAGTGACTCCAAATCTCTGCATCAGGGGCATGGCGCAATGCGTTCCGGCTCGGACCGCTACGCCTAACCTGTCGATAAGCGTCGCCACATCGTGCTGAGAGGCGTCAGGGAGTGCATTCACTTGGGCGGTTCGGGCTTCCCTCTGATTGCTTCCATGAGCTTTCTCCGAACGTACTCTATGAAATTTTCTTTCTGCGCCGTGATAGAACCTGGGGGACGAGGAGCCTGAGGTTTTCGCGGAGGATTTTGCGGAAGATCATCTTTGGCCACGAGGCTCTCCGTGTGACGCCCTGACGGCTGTCATCTGGTGAGGCATGATGCGGTTTTAAGGTTTGGAAAGGGCCTTGTCTACGGGCAGTTCTGCGCCCGGAGTTCGTTGTGTGCGATGATCTCGGGACAGGATTCGCGCACGATCCCCCCGGCCTTCACCCTATTCCGGAATCCCTTTCATAGATGGGAAGCTGGCGCGCATCTTGAGGAAGTGCTCAGGCTTACGCCAGTCCTCACGCCGCGTAGCGCCCGATCTCGACCGGCGGCCTTCGCGCGCCCCAATTGCCTGGCTTCTCGGCGAAGACGCCGGGCATCTTCGTCCCGCAGCCCTTGCAGGCCCCCGCGGCGTCGAGCTCGTAAGTCGTGATCCGATAGCCCTCGCGGCCGATCAGGCGGAGGCCGCAGGTCGGGCAGAGGGTCGCCTGGCGCGCCGGATCCTGGACGTTGCCGATATAGACGTGATGGAGGCCGTTTGAGAGCGCGACCGCTCGCGCTTTCGCATGGCAACGTGACAACGCCGTCCGAGAACCTACTTCAGCCTCGATCTTGCAGGATCATGACGCGTTCAGCGCGCACGAAAATGAAATCAGCGGACGTCAAAATCACGTGACGGCGATGCGCCGCTACGCGTTCTCTTTCGCGAACTCTGAGTTAATGCGAGACCCGTGTGAGCCGCACCATGGTACGGCCGCCATGGGGCAATGCGAGTATCGGCGGATTCCGATGCAGTCGGCGAAACAAATGCAGCACTACCCGATGCTGCAGCGGAACCTGCTCTACACCGCCTCACCCGCGCAAGGGGCTCGTGGTTCTCGTCGGCCAGAAGAAGGTGATTGCGATCGCCGTTCGCAATGTTTTGGGCCGGCGACGCTGGTCGAAGCTCGACGAGTGGCTTCGGGTCGGCGCGCTCTCCCGATCGCCGTAATCATCGACGGTTGATTGAAGCGCGGTGAGAACAATCTTCCTTCAACAACCAGAAGTTCGTCGCCGGCCATGCGCTTACGCCGCTCTTGCTTGCGATGACCCAGCGCTCTCCATGGCCCTGAGATACAGGTCGAGCAGCGACTCCTGTTCGTCGCGCTCGTCGATCTATTCGCCGAACGGATCGACCGTGTTCATTCTCGGCGTCCGCCGAAAGGATATGGACGCGAGTGTGAGCTCGACCCCTGCCGAAAAGGAATTGAACATCTGGAACGGCCATTGCGAATGAACCTGTTATCATCCGCTGTTCGAATCTTGCTAAATTGCCGCGAGCACTGGCACTCTCCGGTTCACTGAGGGTTCGATCTGGAAAATCTCGGTTCAAATGTTCAAACGTGCAAAGTCTACGTGACAAGCCTGTTCTCCCTACCGGAGACAGTCTGATGTTGACAAAAGTCGCTATCATAGCGCCGGGCGCCATGGGCAGCGCGGTGGGTCGTCGCCTTAGCGAGCACGGTGCGCGTGTGCTCACATCGCTGACAGGGCGCAGCATCGCAACCATCCGCCGCGCCGAAGCGACGGGCATGATTGGCGCCGATGACGACGCCATCGCCCAGGCCGACGTGATCCTCTCCATCCTCCCGCCCAACGAGGCGTTCGCGCTTGCCCAGCGTTTCGCAGCGCCGTTGTCCCGCGCGTCGCACAAGGCAATTTTTGCCGATTGCAACGCCATCAACGTGGAGACCGTGCGCCGGATCGCCGCTGTCATCACGCCGACGGGCGCAGCCTTCGTCGATGGCGGAATCATCGGTCCGCCGCCAGGGCAAAGCGGCGGCCCCAACTTCTATTTTTCTGGGCAAGCGGCGTCGGCTCTGGCAGGGCTCAATGATCTTGGCCTCAATGTCCGAATCATGAAGGCCCCGCTCGGTGCTGCTTCCGCTCTCAAGATGTCCTACGCCGGAATCAACAAGGGGACGACGCTCCTTACTGCCGCGATGCTGCTCGGCGCCACCCGCGCCGGGGCCGCCGATGCGCTCCGCGCCGAACTATCGGAAAGCCGGCCAGAGCTTTTGGATCGCTACGCCCGAATACCTGACATGTATCCGAAGGCTTATCGCTGGGCTCCCGAGATGGAAGAGATCGCCGAGTTCCTCGGCGACGATCCCGCCGCCCGCCTTATCTTCCAGGGGATGGCAGCGCTTTGTCGCCGTCTCGCAGCCGATCAGACCGGCGAGCAGGCGGAGATCCGGTCTCTGGACGTATTTATCGCCAGGCTGAAAGAGCCAGCTTAAAAGCGGCCTGCGGGCTTGCACGCCGCTCTCCCGACGGCACCAGCGTGGCGGTGCTCTTTAAATATGCCCCCACGACGATGCCATCTCGCAGGCCCTCGCCGCCGGCCGAATGCGCCAACTACGTCGCCACTGCCGGATACGCGTCAGGCTAAATGGCAGAAGGCCCTAGCAGCTGGCGCCTTCGCGATCGTCGGAGCGCCGCCCTTTGGGGGATCACGCCCACGGCCGGGGCGGCGACTGAAACAATTGAAACATGAAACATCGACAAAACATCAATTCGCCGCGACTATCACGCTCGAGATGAGCGGCGGTGAGGCGGGCCCCAGTGCGGCTCACACGGGTTTGGATTGTCGCTACAGGTTTGGCTAAGGCGGTCGAACCAATGGCGTGGCGACGACGCAAAGGCGCGCCTCGGATCGGAGAATGCCGCCGCGTCCGGCGCGAGCGTCGATCGTCGTGGTGAACGGTTTGTCGCGACAGACCCGGTATCGCCGTCGGTACCGGAGCTTGCGCTAGTCGCGCGCGAGCGCGCGGTGCTCTCCGCAAGCCCGGACGTTAGGTCCGGCTGAGCGCAGTCTGCTGCGGCCGGTGCCCGCATGGTTGGTTCGCCAGCACGTGGCGCACCAATAGCGGATTGTGTGTGACGTTTTCGAAGTTCCCGCACCGTGCCGCCCGCGATGACAAAACGACGCCACCGGCGTCTTCTGCGTTTTGAGCATCACGGGTTAGTGCGGTCATGGACCGTCCTCCGGGGCCGCGTTAACCGGAGGCAAGACCAAAATCGATGCTTCGAGCGAGAATGTCAAGGCTAATGTCGATCTCAGGTCAGGAATTGGCGTCCGCCCCAGCCAGCTTTGATTGGATCAGCGCCTCCCACTTCCGATTCGCACCAGCGCGCCCACGCCTCCATCAGCGCGCGCCGTTTCTCGAGGGCGTCGCTTCGCCGATAGGCTTGTTCCGCCTGATCCCCAATCACATGCGCGAGCGCGGCCTCCGCCAGCTCCCGGGCGAAATCCGTCTCGTTGCCCGCCCAATCGCGAAAAGCCGATCTAAACCCGTGCACGGTCACGTCGTTCATGTTCATGCGGCGGAGGAGCATTTCCATCGCCATGCCCGATAGCGGCTGGTTGGGTTTCCGACCGGCAAAGACGAAATCGCCGGTTCGGGCTTCCTGGAGCCTTTGCAGAATTTCAATCGCCCTCGCCGAGAGCGGAACCCGATGCTCGCGCGCGGCCTTCATGCGCTTGGCCGGCACGATCCATATCTTGTTGGATAGGTCCATCTCCTCCCAACGTGCGCCAAACACTTCGCCGGATCGCGCTGCGGTCAGGATGCAGAACTCAAGCGCCGCCGCCGCGGTCGCGTCCCGCGTGCGCAACTCAGTGACGAAGGTGGGCAACTTATCGTAAGGAAGGGCGGCATGGTGACCGCGCGTGAGCTTCGCCCGCTTTGGGAGCAATTTGTCGAGATGCCCGCGCCAGCGCGCAGGATTAGCCTCGTTCCGCGGAATGTGCCCCTTCGCTCGCGCGGCATCGATAACCGCTTCGATCCGTCCGCGTAGACGCGACGCAGTTTCCGCCTTCGAGCGCCAAATGGGCTGCAGCACGGAGAGGACGGCGTCGGTATCGATCTCGTCGACAGGTCTAGACCGCAACGGAGCGGCATAGTGCTCGAGCGTCATCTTCCACTGCTCGCGGTGCTTATCGTTGCGCCATTCCGAGCTTTTAGCTTCGATCAAAGCGTCAGCCATCTGCCCAAAAGTCGGTTTACCGATCTGAGCGCGCCGCTCGTCGTCTCGCGCAGCGATTGGGTCTTGACCCGACTGGACGAATTTCTCGGCGGCGTCGCGGGCTTTCCGCGCGTCCGCCAAGGACACTTCAGGATATCCGCCCAGCCCCATTTCGCGTGTGCGATCCCGCGAGACGAAACGGAAAATCCACCTCCGCCGGATGGACACATCATCGTTGTCTATCCGCAAATAGAGGCCGCCGCCGTCTGAGTGCTTCCCCGGCCTCGAAAGCGTCGCAACCGCGCGCGCCGTCAGCTTGTTTCGTGTTCGCGCCATATGCCTGCCCGACGCAGGTCCCACTTTGGGTCCCACTTAATGCGGCGGATTATGGCGATCAACCTCACTCAAGGGAAGACAATTATTTCGGCAACTCTCTGAATTGACAAGGAGCGTCTACATCATCTAATCCACTCTCGAACGATAGTTCGTCGGACACTCCTTCCGCCAGCGCGCTCCTCGACCCGACAAGGCGGGAACCTCAGGAAAGGCCCGGTCGTCGATGCTCTCGATTCCGCGATGACCGCCTCCATCCTGTTCACGCTCGGCACGCGCGGATCGCCTCTGGCGCTCGCGCAAGCGAACGAGGCGCGCCGGCTTTTGGCCGAGGCGCAGGGCTGGGAGATCGACCGCATCGCGCTCAAGGCGATCCGCACCAGCGGCGACAGCATCCAGGACCGGCCTCTCGCCGAGGCCGGCGGCAAGGGCCTGTTCACGAAGGAAATCGACGCCGCGCTCCTCGCCGGCGAAATCGACGCGGCGGTCCATTCGGCCAAGGACCTGCCGTCGCTGTCGCCGCAGGGCGTCACGATCGCCGCCTTCCTGCCGCGCGAGGACGTGCGCGACGCGCTAGTCTCGGCCTTCGCCGAGACGATCGAGGACCTGCCGCAGGGCGCCACCTTCGGCGCCGCCTCGCTCCGCCGCCAAGCCCAGGCGTTGGCGCTGCGGCCGGACCTCAAGCCGACATTGCTGCGCGGCAATGTCGAGACGCGGCTCAAGAAGGCCGAGGCCGGAGCGGTCGGCGCAACCCTGCTCGCGCTCGCCGGCCTCAAGCGACTGGGCCTCGCTGAGCGCGCGCGCGCCGTGCTCGACATCGCCCGCTTTCTGCCAGCCCCGGGCCAGGGAGCGATCGCGATCACCGCACGCAGTGCTGACGCGCGCGCGCTGCGATCGCTCGAGCCGATCTCGGACGCCGAGACCTCGGCCGCGCTCGCAGCCGAGCGCGCCTTCCTGGCCGAACTCGAAGGCTCCTGCCGGACCCCGATCGCCGGTCTCGCCCGCCTCGAGGCCGGGCGTCTCAGTTTCAGAGGCGAGGTTCTGCGTCCGGACGGCTCCGAGCGCTTCGAGATTGCCTCCGAGGGCGCTCCTGCCGACGCCGAGCGGCTTGGACGCGAGGCTGGGCGCGAACTCGCGTCCCGCCTTCCTGAGGGGGTGCTGATCAGAGGCGCGTGAGCGTGGGCGCCGGCCATCTATATATATACCACGATGTGTATGTGCTTTTTTGGCGAAACCAAACGCAATCCAAACTGAGCCAAATCCAGCAAAGCCGAGCGCATCCGGGACAAAATCGAGCAAAGGAAAAGGGTTGGATTTCCTTTGATTCTCATGGCCGGAATCAAACTTTTCAAAAGGTTGCGCGGACCCCCCTGGCCAAAAATCTTTTCTCTCTTTTTGAGCCTGGACGACGCCCGTCCTTCCGTCGGGCCGTTTTACAAACTAACACATTTTCTGCTTTTCTCAAAGAATAATTCGCGCATTTCTAAGAAACCGATGATTTCCCAGATCCTGAGCAGCTGCGGCGCTGGCGCGCGCTGGCGGGGAATGGCCGCGCTCTGCGAGTTCGACGGAACCTCCCCGGGGGTCGCCGGGTTTAACCTGTCAACCAACGAATTTGGGAGCCGCCCACGTCCCTGAGCATCTTTGCGCTTTCTCCGGGCTCCTGAGCCAAGGCCGAGACACAGCGCCCTTCAACTCATGAGGAGCATCAGGGCCAAAAGGCCTCTCCGTCGCTCCCGTCAAAGGAAAGAGCCAATGGCTGAACCCAAATCCACCGTCGCCGAAATCGAAATCTCACGCGACCGCCTCGCGGATCTTCTGAACGAAGACCTCGCGCGCGAATACCAGGCGATCATTGCGTATGTGGTTTATTCCCAGGTGCTCACCGGCGCCCAGTACATGGACATAGCGTCCCAGCTTGAAATCCACGCCAGGCAGGAGCTCGATCACGCGCTGATCCTCTCGCGGCAGATCGACTATCTCGGCAAAATGCCCGTGGTCACGCCGAAGCCGGTGCGCACCTCGAAAGACGCGAAAGAGATGCTCCGCTTCGACCTCGACAACGAGAACGAGACCATTCGCAATTATCGCGATCGGGTCCGCCAGTGCGAGGCGCTTGGCGAATACGCGCTGGCCGAACAGATCCGGCAGATTCTCACGCAGGAGCAGGATCATCAGATCGACCTGGCGACCGCGCTCGGGATAGACGTGCCGAACGTGAACAGCGGCCCGCGGAACCGCTCGCTGCCCAAGCGTCGCTGACCGACGCGCTGCAAGGATCGGGCGGCCCGGCGCGAGGCCGCTGCCGCAGGCGAAGCCCGGGGGCGAAGGGCGCCAGGATTCCCGACGATCGGCAGTCATCTCGCACATAGAGAGACCTTCTCCCGCCGGGCGGGAGAAGAGATCACGGCGTCGCCTGACAGTCACCTGTTCGATGATAGACTGGAACGCGGCCGGTTTCGGTTGAGGCGAAGCGGGGCTGGCGCGTCACTTTGCGCTCTTGACGCGCGCCTCCCGTCCGCTCCATTGCATCCGCGCATACGAACCTCAAGCGCGGCGAACTTTCAGGCGAGGATGACGGCCATGGCCAACGAGCAGATGATGGCGCAGATGTCGACGAAGCCCGGCTTCATCGCCGCGCTCGACCAGAGCGGGGGATCGACCCCGGGGGCGCTCCGGCTCTATGGCGTTCCCGACAGCGAATACCAGGGCGACGACGCCAAGATGTTCGAGCTCGTGCACGAGATGCGGGTGCGCATCATCAGTTCGCCGGCCTTCAAGGGCGACAAGGTCATCGCCGCGATCCTGTTCGAGCGCACGATGGACAGCGAGGCGAAGGGGAAGCCGGTCCCATCCTACCTCTGGGAGGACCGGGGCGTCGTCCCGATCGTCAAGGTCGACAAAGGTCTGGAGGCGGAAAAGGACGGCGTGAGCCTGATGAAGCCGATGCCGGACCTCGACAAGCTGCTCGCCCGGGCGGTCAAGCTCGGCGTGTTCGGCACCAAGATGCGATCCACCATCAACCTGGCGTCGAAAACCGGCATCGCCGCCATCGCCAGGCAGCAGTTCGAGTTTGGGGAGCAGATCGCCAAACATGGGCTCTTGCCGATCCTCGAGCCGGAAATCTCGATCAAAAGCCCGGACAAGGCTGGAGCCGAGCGGATCCTGCTCGACGAACTGACCAAAGGGCTCGACGCCTTGCCGGCCGGGCGCAAGGTGATGTTCAAGGTCACGCTGCCCGAGGTTCCCGATTTCTATCAACCGCTGATCAAGGACAAGCGGGTCGCGCGGGTCGTCGCGCTGTCCGGCGGCTATACGCGAGACGAGGCCGACAAACGCCTCACCGCCAATCACGGGATGATCGCCAGCTTCTCGCGCGCGCTCGCCCAGGATTTGAAGCGGTCGATGACCGACGCCGAGTTCGACAAGGCGCTGGCGGACGCCATCGGCGAGATCTATCGCGCCTCGACCGTGAAGGCCTGAGACGATGTCGGTCAAATTTTACTACGCCTCCGGCTCCCCTTTCGCCTGGCGGGTGTGGCTCGCGCTCGAGCGCAAGGGCGTTCCCTATCATCAGAAGGTGCTGTCCTTTTCCGACGGCGACCTGAAGACGCCGGAATATGGCGCGCTCAATCCGCGACGGCGGGCGCCGGTTCTGGTCGATGACGATTTCACGCTCTACGAATCCGGGGCGATCGTCGAATATATCGAGGACCGCTGGCCCAACGGCCCGGCGCTTTTCGCTCATGAACCGCGCAAGCGCGCGATCCAGCGGCGCATGGTGCGCGAGGCCGACCACTATCTCGCCGACGTCGCCACGCGCTTCGCGCGGGACCCCTCGGAAGAGACGGCGAAGGGCCTCAAGCAGGAGCTTGCGCTGTGGGAGGGCGCGGCGACCGGCGACTATCTGGCCGGCGATCTCTCCGCGGTCGACCTCACCGTCTATCCCTTCATGGCGCTCTTCGCCCGGATCGCCGGCAAGCGTCCGGATTTCGCCAAGAGCGACTTCATTGGTCCGGGTCTTTCGGCCTGGATGGATCGCATGCACGCGCTGCCGATCGTCCAGCACACCTGGCCGCCGCATTGGAAAGAGGTCGCCCCGGCCTGACCGCCGGCGCCCTCGCGCACGATTGTTTGACGCGACTGAGCGGATGGAGCCGACCGCAACCGGGGGAGATCGTCATGAGCACCGCGGCCGACACGGTGTTTCTGTTCGACGTCGACAACACGCTTCTCGACAACGACCGGATTCAGGACGACCTGCGAGGGGAGCTCACGCGTGCTCACGGCGAACCCGCCTGCGAGCGTTATTGGGCAATCTTCGAGGCGCTGCGCTCGGAGCTCGGCTATGCCGACTACCTCGGCGCGCTCGAGCGCCTGAGGATTGAGCGCCTTCATGATCCTACCCTCTTGCCCACCGCCAACTGGCTCATCGACTATCCGTTCGCCGAGCGCCTTTATCCGGGCGCGCTTCAGGTCGTCGACCACGTGCGGCAATGGGGACAGGCCGTCATTCTCTCCGACGGCGACGCGGTCTTTCAGCCGCGCAAGATCGCCCGCTCCGGCCTGTGGGACGCGTTCGCGGGCAACGTGCTGATCTACGTGCATAAGGAAAACGAGCTCGCCGACGTCGAGCGCTGGCATCCGGCCGCCCATTACGTCCTCGTCGACGACAAGGCTCGCATCCTGGCCGCGGTCAAGGCGATCTGGGGCGCTCGGGTTACGACCATCTTCCCGAAGCAGGGCCACTACGCCGTGCAGGAGCCGCCGCGCGACGGGGCGTCCGTCGACCTCGCCGTCGACAGGATCGGCGATCTGCTGGGCCACGATTTATCGAAACCGCGGTCGTAAGTTGCGGCGCGACAGATTTGAGGATGAAATCTTCGTAGAATTGAGGGTTTCCGATTTCGACCCCGTATACTTTCCCGCGGTAATCCCGGTCTGCGACGCCGCGGGGGCGGTTGCCGCGTCAATGCGCGGCGCGCCCTCCGCCGCCGCCGACACTGGACAAGTTTCGGCAGTCCGGTTAGCGAAGAGGAAAGCGGCTCCGGGCTAAAAGGACGCGGGGCCGAGAAGGACACGCGATGGATTACCACCGGAGCTTCGAGGAGGCGACTGCGCGCCTGAAGGCGGAGGGACGCTACCGCACCTTCGCCAATCTGGAACGCGACGCGCTCCGGTTCCCGATGGCGCAATGGCGCCCGGCGGGCTCGGAGACTGATCCGCGCGAAGTGACCGTCTGGTGCTCGAACGACTATCTCGGCATGGGCGGCCACCCTGACGTGATCGAGGCTTCGGTGCGGGCCGCGCGCGCCCACGGCGCCGGGGCCGGCGGCACCCGCAACATTTCCGGCACCCATAACCCGATCGTCGAACTCGAGGCCGAGCTTGCCGACCTGCACGGCAAGAAGGCGGCGCTGGCGTTCACCTCCGGCTGGATCTCCAATCTCGCGGCGATTTCGACCATCGCCGGCCTTCTGCCCAATTGCCTCATCCTCTCCGACGCTCTGAACCACAATTCGATGATCGAGGGCGTCAAGCGCTCGGGCTGCGAAAAGCGCGTGTGGCGCCACAATGACGTCGATCACCTCGAAGAACTGCTCGCAGCCGAGCCGATCGACCGCGCCAAGCTCATTGTGTTCGAGAGCCTCTACTCGATGGACGGCGACATCGCGCCGATCGCCGCGATTGTGGCGCTGGCCGAGAAGTACAACGCCCTCACCTATATCGACGAGGTGCATGCGGTCGGCCTCTACGGGCCGCGCGGCGGGGGCTTGAGCGAGCGGGAGGGCCTTGCCGCCCGCATCGACGTCATCGAGGGCACCCTCGCCAAAGGATTTGGCTCGCTCGGCGGCTATATCGCGGCAAGCGAGGCGATCGTCGACGCAGTCAGGAGCTTCGCCCCCTCGTTCATCTTCACGTCGACCCTGCCGCCGAGCGTGGCCGCAAGCGCCGCCGCCGCCGTGCGGCATCTGAAGCGCTCGACCGTCGAGCGCGAGCGTCATCAGCACGTGGCCAAGCTCGTCAAGCATGCGCTGCGCGCCGCCGGCCTGCCGGTGATGGACAATCCTACGCACATCGTCCCGGTGTTTGTCGGCGACGCGCACAAATGCCGCGCGGCCAGCGAAATGCTGCTCGAGCGGCACGCGGTCTACATCCAGCCGATCAACTACCCGACCGTCGCCAAGGGGACCGAGCGGCTGCGCGTGACCCCGACCCCCGCCCATAGCGAAGCGCAAGTCGCGGCGCTCGTCGAGGCGCTGGTCGACGTGTGGCGGACCCTGGGCCTCAAGTTCGAGGAAGCGCGCGTGATCCCGCTGTTCCGGGGCGCCGCGAACGAGGACGCCCACTGCGCGTACCCGGAGATGAAGCGCGCGGCGGAATAGGCGGCCGCTGTGCTCGGCCGCCCCTTACCCCGGGCCGCTCACGCAAAGGACGGGGCAGCGCGCTCCACCGTTGACGCGCAGTCGGGCCGGGCGAGGGGTCGCAAGCCTCTCCTCGCCGCGCTCGCCGGCGAGCGGCAGCGGACGCCGCCGATCTGGCTCATGCGCCAAGCGGGTCGCTATCTGCCGGAATATCGCGATCTTCGGGGGAAAACCGCAACCTTTCTGGATTTCTGCTACGACCCCGGCCTCGCCGTCGAGGCGACGCTGCAGCCGATCCGCCGGTTCGGCTTCGACGCCGCGATCCTGTTCTCCGACATTCTCGTCATGCCCGACGCGCTCGGCCAGAGCGTCGGCTTTGAATCGGGCGACGGCCCTCGCCTCGACCCGATCGGCGACGCCGCTGGCCTCGCGAAGCTTCGCCCCGAGCCCGACTGGAACCGGCTCGCGCCGGTGTTCGAAGCTCTCGACCGCCTCAAGACCGCATTGCCGGGCGACGTGGCGCTGATCGGCTTTTGCGGCGCCCCGTGGACAGTGGCGAGCTACATGATCGCCGGGCGCGGCACGCCCGATCAGGCGCCCGCGCGCCTCTTCGCCTACCGCCATCCGGATCTGTTCGCCGCCCTGATCGACCGGCTTGTTGACGCCTCCGCTGAATATCTGGTCCGTCAATTGGCGGCGGGCGCGGAAGCAGTCCAGATCTTCGATTCGTGGGCCGGCGTGCTGCCGCCGGCCGAATTCGATCGCTGGTGCGTCGCGCCGGTGGCCGCGCTCGCGGCCAAGGTCCGGGCAAAGGCGCCGGACGCGCCGATCATCGCTTTTCCGCGCGGGGCCGGGACCCAATTGGCGAAATTCGCCCCGCTTGCCGACATTGACGCGATCGGCCTCGACACGGCCGTCGAGCCGGACGCCGCCATCGCCGCACTGCCCGGGCGGCTCGCCCTTCAGGGCAATCTCGATCCGCTGGCGCTGATCGCCGGTGGACCGCGCCTTGATGAAGAAACGAACCGTATCGTCGAAGGATTCGCATCCCGCGCCCATATCTTCAATCTCGGCCATGGCGTCCTGCCGGAGACGCCCCTGGGCCACGTCGAGCGCCTCGTCGCCAGGGTGCGCGGCGAAAATTCGCCATGAACGTTTCCGGGCGCGCGCCGGACGACGCCCGTTTCGCGCGCGCAAGCGACTGGTTCGAGACCCTCCAGCGGCGGATCATCGAGGCGATGGAGGCGCTGGAGGGCGAATTCGCCGACGCCGGCGCTGAAATTGCGCCAGGCCGGTTTGCGATCGAGCCGTGGGTGCGCACCGACGCGAGCGGCGCCCCTGGCGGCGGCGGTCGGATGGCGATGCTGCGCGGCCGTCTGTTCGAGAAGATGGGCGCTCATGTCTCGGTCGTTCATGGCGCCTTCCCGGCCGAATTCGCTTCGCAGATTCCGGGCGCCGAGAAGGACTCGCGCTTCTGCGCCGCTGGCGTCTCGGTGATCGCCCATCCGTGGAGCCCGCATGTCCCGACCGTGCACATGAACACCCGGCTCGTGCGCACGACCAAGACCTGGTTCGGAGGCGGAGCCGACCTGACGCCGATGCTGGACGAGCGCCGCAAGCCGAGCGATCCGGACGCGATCGCCTTTCACGCGGCGATGCGCGCCGCCTGCGAGCGCCATCCGGACGTCGCCGACGCCGGGCGCTTCAGAAAATGGTGCGACGAGTACTTCTATCTCAAGCATCGGGGCGAGCCTCGCGGAATCGGCGGCATTTTCTTCGACTATCTCAACAGCGCGGGAGATGAAGGCAATTCCGCCTTCGACGCCGATTTCGCTTTCGTGCGCGACGTCGGCGAGAGCTTCCTTGTCGCCTATTGCGACATCGTGCGACGCAACGCCGGGAAGCCGTGGAGCGAAACCGAGCGCAGGGAACAGCTGGTGAGGCGCGGACGTTATGTCGAGTTCAACCTGCTCTATGACCGGGGAACAATTTTCGGCTTGAAGACCGGCGGAAACATTGCTTCGATACTATCCTCGATGCCGCCGCTCGCCGGCTGGCCCTGAACACATCCAGCAAGAAAATTTCGGAGACTGACCATGGTCAACGCCGCCCAGTCCGGCCGCTTTCGCATTGGCGGCGCTTTCGACGTCAATCGCCTCGGCTTCGGCGCGATGCGCGTCGTGGGCCGCGGCATCTGGGGTCCTCCTGCAGACCGCGCCGAGGCACTGAAAACTTTGCGCCGTCTGCCCGACCTCGGCGTCGACTTTATCGACACCGCCGATTCCTACGGTCCCGATTTCTCCGAAGAGCTGATCCGGGAGGCGCTCGCGCCCTATGGGCAGATCCATGTCGCGACCAAAGGCGGGCTCGCGCGCACCGGGCCGAACATCTGGATTCCCCTCGGTCGGCCGGAATATCTGATCCAGCAGGCGCACAAGAGCCGCTGGCGGCTCGGCGTCGAGACGATCTCTTTATGGCAGTTGCACCGCATCGATCCGAAAGTACCGGCCAAGGAGCAGTTCGACGCGATCGCCTCGCTGATCAAGGACAAGGTCATCCGGTGCGCCGGCCTGTCGGAAGTCAGCGTCGCGGAGATCGAGGCGGCGGCGAAGGTCTTCCCGGTCGCCACGGTGCAGAATCGCTATAACCTGACCGATCGGGCGAGCGAGGCGGCGCTCGACCATTGCGAGAAACAGGGCATCGGCTTCATTCCCTGGTACCCGCTCAACGCCGGCGACCTTGCGCGCGAAGGAAGCGCGTTGGACGCGATCGCCCGGAAGCACAAGGCGACGCCAGGCCAGATCGCGCTCGCCTGGCTCCTGAAGCGCAGCCCGGTCATGCTGCCGATCCCCGGCACCGGCAAGGCGGCGCATCTCGAGGAGAACGTCGGCGCGGCGGCGATCACACTCTCCGACGACGAATTCGCGACGCTCGACAGCGCCGGGCGCCAGGCGGGGTGAGACGGGTCGGCGAGTCTCAAACATGAATTCGCAAGGAAAACCTTTGTTGGAGTTCGCTCGCATCGAGTACAATTCCAACCGGTATCGCGATTTGGTCGCGCTTCGCCGCCGCGTCTTGCGTGCGCCTCTTGGACTGGACTTCACGCCGGAACAACTGGAGAAAGAGCGGGACGACATTCATATCGGGGCATATTTGCACGATAGGCTCGTTGCCTGCGTTTCTCTGACTGCGGCCGACAAGTCGCATGGATCGCCAGTCAGGCTGCGGCAAATGGCGGTTGATCCCGACCATCAAGGGCGCGGCGTCGGCAAGCGGCTTATCGCCTATGCCGAGAGATTGTCGGCAGAAATGGGATATCGGGAGATTGTCCTGCACGCGCGCGAGACTGCGGCGCCCTTCTATGAAAGTGTCGGTTATGTCGCGGAGGGCGACGCTTTCACCGAAGTGACAATACCTCACCTGAGAATGGTTAAGCCGCTCGCGGCTCGAGGCTAAGCGGCCTCTGGCCATGCCGCCTCAAACGCGCCGCCGCGCGCCGTTCAGCTCCTCAGCACAACGCACGAGCCGCCGGCCGCCTCAAGCGCGGCGCAGAGCCTCTCGGCTTCCGGACGGTTCTCCGCCGGCAGACGCACGCGGTAAAACGGACGGAAGCCGCGGCTTCTGACCACTGAGCCGAGCACAAACGGGTTCTTTCCGCCAACGACAGGATAGAAATCGTGCCGCACGCGCTCAAACGCGCGCATCGCCGACGCCCGCGAGAAGCTGGCGGCGATCTGTACCCCCCAGGGCGCAAACCAGCCCGAGACGATCGGCGAGACGCCCGGGGTCGTGCGCAGCGTGGCGACGAGGGTCAGGCACGACGGGCCAACAGGCGCCGCCAGCTCGGGCGGCGTCGGGGTGCGCCATTCGTCGGCGGCGTGGCCGGTGAGCGCGAGCACGTAGTCCTGGGTTTCGAACGGAAGCTGGCCCTTGTCGTCGAGCCATTTGTCGACCGCGGTTTCGCCTGCGTTGTAGGCCGCCGCCGCAAGTCCCAGGTTGCCGAACTTGCGCACGAGTTCGGCGAGGTACTTCGCCGACGCCGGAATCGCCGACGCCGGGTCGAACGGATCGACGAGCCCGCGCGACGACGCCGTGCCGGGCATGAACTGGGCCACCCCTTGCGCGCCGGCGGGGCTGACTGCGTTCGGCTGGAACGCGCTCTCGCGCCAGATGAGCTTGGTGAAGAAGCTGACCGGCAACCCCTCGGTCTTGGCCGAACTTTCGAGGATCCCGCATAGCGTCTCGATCGCATTGTCGGTTTCTGGACCGGCGTCGCCGATCGCCGTGCGGCAGCTCAGCCAAACGAAGAGCGAAGCGAGCGCGATCCTACTGCAATTCGCGCGGGTCAAAGTCCGCATGCCGTCCCCATTTTCGCGCGCCAGTTTTTGAAATTGGCAGCGCCCAGCCGCTGGCCGCGGCTGTCGAGGCCGCGAACCTGTCCGCCGCGCCGCCCGCCCGGTTCTGTGGAAGCTATTGAAATCGAGCGACCCAGGAAAGGTGCGTTCGCGGGCGGCGGAACCGGGCGGAAGAAAGCACGGGACGTTGCCCGACTGCGCTTGGCGGCGTCCGCCAACGGGGTCGGCTTTGCCTGCCAAACCGCCGATGATATAGGGGCGAAACGCCTTCGCGCAGCGCTCCTCCCGCCAACGAAAGTCCCACATCGATGTCCAAGATCAAGGTGAGTAATCCGGTCGTCGAGCTCGACGGCGACGAGATGACGCGCATCATCTGGCATCTCATCCGCGACAAGCTGATCCACCCTTATCTCGACATCGACCTGAAGTACTTCGACCTCGCGGTCGAGAATCGCGACGCAACCAGCGACCAGGTCACCATCGACGCCGCCGAGGCGATCAAGGTCTATGGCGTCGGCGTCAAATGCGCGACCATCACCCCGGACGAGGCGCGGGTCCAAGAGTTCCATCTCAAGGAGATGTGGAAGAGCCCCAACGGCACCATCCGCAACATCCTGGGCGGCGTCATTTTCCGCGAGCCGATCATCTGCAAGAACGTGCCGCGCCTGGTTCCGAGCTGGACGCAGCCGATCGTGATCGGCCGCCACGCCTATGGCGACCAATATCGCGCCACCGATTTCAGGGTGCCCGGCAAGGGCCGCCTCACCATCCGGTTCGAAGGCGAGGACGGGAAGGTGATCGAGCGGGAAGTGTTCAAGTTCCCCGGCGGCGGCGTGGCGATGTCGATGTACAATCTCGACGACTCGATTCGCGACTTCGCCCGCGCGTCGCTGAATTTCGGCCTGATGCGCAAATATCCGGTCTATCTGTCGACGAAAAATACGATTCTGAAAGCCTATGACGGCCGCTTCAAGGACATCTTCCAGGAAGTCTATGACGCCGAGTTCAAGAGCCGGTTCCAGGCGCTCGGCATCACCTACGAGCACCGACTGATCGACGACATGGTCGCCGCGGCGCTGAAGTGGTCGGGCGGCTACGTGTGGGCGTGCAAGAACTACGACGGCGACGTGCAGTCGGACACGGTCGCGCAAGGCTTCGGCTCGCTCGGCCTGATGACGAGCGTGCTCATGACGCCCGACGGGCGGACGGTCGAGGCCGAGGCGGCGCACGGCACCGTCACCCGCCACTACCGCGAACACCAGAAGGGCCGCCAGACCTCGACCAACTCGATCGCATCGATCTTCGCCTGGACCCGCGGTCTCGCCCATCGCGCCAAGCTCGACGACAACGCGGCGCTGGCCAAATTCGCCTCGACCCTCGAACATGTGTGCGTCGAAACCGTCGAAGCGGGCTCGATGACCAAGGATCTCGCGCTTCTCGTCGGCCCGGAGCAGAAGTGGCTCTCGACCGAAGGCTTCCTGGACAAGATCGACGGGAATCTCAAGAAGGCGATGGCGGCCTGAGAGGAAGCGCGCAGGCTCAAGCTCCAGCGGCCCGGCGCACCCCGGCTTCAACTGCCGCCAGCGCTTCGCGCGTCCGCGCGCCGTCCGGGCCGCCGGCCTGGGCCATGTCGGGCCGGCCGCCGCCGCCCTTGCCGCCGAGCGCCGCCGATCCGAGACGGACGAGCTCGACTGCGTTGAACCGGCTCGTGAGGTCGGGGGTCACCGCAACGACAATGCTCGCCCTGCCGTCCTCGCTCGCGGCCGCAATCGCCACGACTCCCGAGCCGACATTCTGCTTCGCTTCGTCCGCGAGCGACTTCAAATCCTTCATGTCGACGCCGCTGACTGCCCGTGCGTAAAGCTTGACGCCGGCGACGTCGCGCGCGGCGTCGGATTCCCCGGCTCCTGCGCCGGCCATCGCCAGCTTGCGCCTGGCCTCGGCGAGTTCGCGCTCGAGCTTGCGCTTGTCGTCAATCAAAGCTTCCAGCCGTTCGGCGGCTTCGCCGGCCGGCGCGCGCAACAGTCCTGCAAGGTCGGCGTAAGCGCGCGAATCGGCTTCGAGCCGCTTGCGCGCTTCGTCCCGCGTCTTGGCTTCGATGCGCCTTACGCCAGCCGCGACCGCGCTTTCGCCGACGATGGTGATGAGCCCGATGTCGCCGGTGCGATGGACATGGGTGCCGCCGCAAAGCTCGATCGAATAGGACCGAGCGTGATGGTCGGCGTCCTCGATTTCGCCCATGCTGACCACGCGCACCTCGTCGCCGTATTTCTCGCCGAACAGAGCGCGTGCGCCGGACGTCCGCGCCTCGTCCAGGCCCATCAGCCGCGTCGTCACTTCGGCGTTCTCGAGCACCACGCGATTGGCGATATCCTCGACCTGTTCGAGCTCCGCGCGGGTGATCGGCTTCGGGTGGGCGATATCGAACCTCAGACGCTCGGGCGAGACCAGCGAGCCTTTCTGCGCCACGTGATCGCCGAGAACGAGACGCAGCGCCTCATGCAGGATATGGGTCGCTGAATGATTGGCGCGGGTCGCCGTGCGGGCGGCATGATCGACTGCGAGCTCGACCGCCATTCCGGGGAGGACCGCACCCTCGACTACCGCAACGTCGTGGACGATGAGATCGCCGAGCTTCTTGCGGGTGTCCGTGACTTCGGCGCGGAAGCCGGCGCCAACGATTTCGCCGACATCGCCGACCTGGCCGCCGGCCTCGCCGTAGAACGGCGTCTGGTTGAGGACCAGCGATCCCCGCTCGCCGGGGCCGAGCTTCTCGACCTCGACGCCGTCCTTGACGATCGCGCTAACGACGCCCTCCGCGGTCTCTGTCTCGTAGCCGAGGAAATCAGTCGCGCCGGAGCGTTCGCGCAAAGCGTACCAGACCGTCTCGGTCGCCGCTTCGCCCGAGCCTGCCCAGGCGCGGCGCGCTTCCGCGCGCTGGCGCTCCATGGCCGCGTTGAACCCGTCGACGTCGACCGAGAGCCCGCGGGCGCGGAGCGCGTCCTGGGTCAGATCGAGCGGAAAGCCGTAGGTGTCGTAGAGCCGGAACGCAGTCTCGCCGCTCAGGACGCCGCCGGGCGGAAGCGACCGGGTATCCTCCTCGAGAATGCCGAGGCCGCGCGCAAGCGTTGAGCGGAAGCGCGTCTCCTCGAGCTTGAGCGTCTCCGAAATCAGCGCCTCCGCCCGCAACAGTTCGGGATAGGCCTGGCCCATTTCTCGTGTCAGCGCTGGGACGAGGCGCCACATCAGCGGGTCGCGGGCGCCCAGAATCTGGGCGTGACGCATCGCCCGGCGCATGATGCGGCGGAGCACGTAGCCGCGGCCCTCGTTAGACGGCAGCACGCCGTCGGCGACCAGGAAGGCGGACGCGCGCAGATGGTCGGCGATGACCCGATGCGACGCGCGCTGTGGACCGTCTGGATCGACCCCGGTGAGATCGGCGCTGGCGCGGATCAGGGCGCGAAACAGGTCGATGTCGTAGTTGTCGTGCACGCCCTGAAGCACGGCGGCGATACGCTCGAGCCCCATGCCGGTGTCGATCGACGGGCGCGGCAGGTTGACCCGCTCTCCGCCCGGCAGGGTCTCAAACTGCATGAACACCAGATTCCAGATCTCGATGAAGCGGTCGCCGTCAGCGTCGGGCGAGCCGGGCGGCCCGCCGGGGATATGGGGCCCATGATCGTAGAAAATCTCCGAGCACGGGCCGCAGGGGCCGGTGTCGCCCATCGCCCAGAAATTGTCGCTGGTGGCGATGCGAATGATCCGCTCCTCGGGCAGACCGGATATTTTCCTCCACAGGCCGAACGCCTCGTCGTCGTCGTAATAGACGGTGACGGTCAGCTTCTGTTGCGGCAAGCCGAACTCGCGCGTCAGCAAATTCCAGGCATATTCGATCGCGCGGTCCTTGAAATAATCGCCGAACGAGAAGTTACCGAGCATCTCGAAGAACGTGTGGTGGCGCGCGGTGTAGCCGACATTGTCGAGGTCGTTGTGCTTGCCGCCGGCGCGCACGCATTTCTGCGCCGTCGTCGCCCGCACATAGGGACGCTTTTCGACCGCGGTGAACACGTTCTTGAACTGGACCATCCCGGCGTTGGTGAACATGAGGGTCGGATCGTTGCGCGGGACGAGTGAGCTCGACGGAACCGCCGCATGCCCGTTCCGGGCGAAGAACTGGAGGAAGTTCGATCGAATTTCGTTGACGCCGCTCATCTACACACTTCGCCTGGACCGGATGCCGCTGGACGCGCGTTCTAGAGCAAGGCCGCTGAAAGCGCCAACCACAACCCGGAGGAATTCTCGCCCGCGCCCGATACCTGGCGCCGGAGGTCGAGCCGCAGCGAGGGTATGGCCGCGGCGCCTGCCGCGCGAAAGGAGAACTCCGCGGTATCCGCAGCCGGAGGGATCAATTGAGGTTGCCGGCTTATGCCGTCGCCGGAGCCGGCCCCGGCTCCTTCAGGATCGAGACGGCGCTCTTTGGAGCGCGCTTTGGCCCACCGGGAAAAACGGGCGTCTTTCGACTCCCTACCGGGAGAGAGAAAGGGTGGCCAAACGGCCGAGCATGAGCCGAAAGCGGCGGCGCGAGAGCGGGGGAGGTCAACCGCTCTCGCGCCGCCATGGGACGCGCGAAGGCCTTGCAAACGCTTTCCTGGCGGACAGGCGCGCCGCTGAAGGCGGGGGGACGCGAGGCGCGCCCGAAGGAAGCGGATCAGGCTTCGGCGTCGTCGTCGGGCGCAGGACCGTCGTCTTCGAGAATGCGCTCGGCGATCAGGCCGGCGTTCTCCCGAATGGCGCGCTCGATCCTGTCGGCCGTCTCCGGACTGGTCTTCAAGAACGCCTTGGCGTTTTCCCGGCCCTGGCCAAGCCGCACGCTGTCGAAGGAAAACCAGGCGCCTGATTTCTCCACCACCCCAGCCTTGGCGCCAAGGTCGATCAGCTCGCCCGCCTTGGAGACGCCTTCGCCATACATGATGTCGAATTCGACCTGCTTGAAGGGCGGCGCGACCTTGTTCTTGACCACCTTGACCCGGGTCTGGTTGCCGACCACCTGTTCGCGCTCCTTGATCGCGCCAATGCGGCGGATGTCGAGACGGACGGAGGCATAGAACTTGAGCGCGTTGCCGCCCGAGGTCGTTTCGGGCGAGCCGTACATGACCCCGATCTTCATCCGGATCTGATTGATGAAGATCACCATGGTGTTGGAGCGCGAGATCGAGGCTGTGAGCTTGCGCAGGGCCTGGCTCATCAGCCGCGCCTGCAATCCCGGCTGAGACTCGCCCATTTCGCCCTCGATCTCGGCCCTCGGCGTCAGCGCCGCGACCGAATCGATCACCAGCACGTCGATTGCGCCTGAACGCACCAGCGTGTCGGTGATTTCGAGCGCCTGTTCCCCTGTGTCAGGCTGTGAGATCAGGAGATCGTCCAGTTTGACGCCGAGTTTTCGCGCATAAACGGGATCGAGGGCGTGTTCGGCGTCGACGAAGGCGCAAACGCCGCCCTTTTTCTGCGCTTCGGCGATCACATGCAGCGTCAGCGTCGTTTTGCCGGAGGATTCAGGCCCGTAGATCTCGATCACCCGACCGCGCGGCAAGCCGCCGACGCCAAGCGCGATATCGAGGCCGAGCGATCCCGTCGGCACCGTCTCGATCTCGACCGCCTTCTGGTTCTTGCCCAGGCGCATGATCGAGCCCTTGCCGAACTGCCGTTCGATCTGCGACAGGGCGGCGTCGAGCGCCTTGGTCTTGTCCACGCTGGTCCCTTCCACGAGGCGAAGATTGGGTTGGGTCATAACCATCGTCCTTCTCTCACGGGCAGCGTCCGATCCGCAATCGCGGTTTTGCGCGCCCCCCTCCAATGAAGGCACTGTACACGGTTTGTTCTCACGCGCAAGTTCTATTTCTGTTCCGCCGGTCGATTTGTCGTTATCAGCGTTAACAACTCTCAAATTCCTCTTGGGACAGGCGACGGGGCGGCAGTGTCGCGGCCCGACGAGGCGCTCCGGGATTCGCCGCCGTCCCTCCTCCAGGCCTCCCGCGCTTTCCGTCCCGCTTCATGCTAGATGAGCGGCGCACAGAAGCTGGAGCGGTCATGATCTGGGGAACGTTCGCCCTTGCCTTCGCCGCCGCTTTCACCGGCGCGTCTTTCTACGTCAACTGGGTCGAGCAACCGGCGCGCCTCAAGCTCGACGACGGGGCGCTGCTCGGCGAATGGGGGCCAAGCGACAGCCGTGGAATCGCGCTTCTCGCCGCCTTCGCCCTCGTCGCGGCGATCGCCGGCTTCATCGCTTATTTCGAATCGCAGGACGTGCGCTGGGCGTTCGGAGCGCTCGTCATGATCGTGAGCTGGCCTTACGCGTTCTTTGTCATGACGCCGCTCGACAACCAGATCCGGGGGCTCCGCGGCTCCGACGTGGGCGCGGCGCGGGCGCTCGTTCGCCAGTGGGGTCTTGTCGAATCCGGCCTGACCGGACTCGGGGTGGCGGCAGTCGCCCTCTTCGTCTGGGCGATCTGAGGGGCGACGCGAATGTCCTCCTTCCTCCCGTCGCCTGAGCCGCCTCGACGGCGCCGCCGCGGCGAGCCTTGGAGGTGAGCCGGTTCGGCGGACCGCGTCGCTTCGTCCCCGCCGCCCGCGATGTCGGCGACGCGCTGCGCTTTTTCACCCGCGCTCCCGTCGGCGAGCCCAGCGCGAGCGCGCCCCTCGACATCAATCGCTTCGCCTGGGCGGCGCCGGTCGCGGGCGGAGCGGTCGGCCTTGTCGGCGCGCTGGCGCTGGCGGCGACCGGGCTCATCGGCCTGCCCCCGATCATTCGCGCCGGGCTGGCGACGGCGGCGCTTGTCGCTGCGACCGGCGCCCTGCACGAGGATGGGCTCGCCGACGTCGCCGACGGCTTCGGCGGCGGCGCCACGCGGGCGATGAAGCTCGACATCATGCGCGACAGCCGTATCGGCGCCTATGGCGCCATCGCGCTGACGCTCGCCCTCATCCTGCGCGTCGGCGCCCTGGCCGCAGCGCTCGACGGCGGCTTCTGGCGCGCCTGCGCGAGCCTGATCGCCGTCGCCGCGCTCTCGCGCGCCGGCGCGCTGACGCCGCTCGGGCTTCTTGTGTCTGCGCGCGCCGACGGCGCCGGCGCTGCGGCGGGCCGGCTCGAGCCCGAAGCGCTCGCCGCCGCGTGGGGCACGGCCCTGGTCGTCGCGCTTGTTCTCGGCCTTATTTCATTTGGGTTGGCGCATGCTCTTGCCGCCGCCCTTGCGAGTGGCGCGGGCGCCTTCGCGATGGTCGTTTTGGCGCGCCGCGCGATCGGCGGCCAGACCGGCGACGTCGCCGGCGCGGCGCAACAATTAGCCGAGATCGCCGCGTGGTGCGCCCTTCTCATCGGCCATCCGGCCCCCTAGGTGAGGGGCCCATGTCCGCGCCTGCCCTGTCGACCCCCTGTATCCAAGTCTGCGTCATCGATCCGATCTCGGCCCTTTGCATCGGCTGCGGCCGCACGGTCGAGGAAATCGGCTCATGGACGATGATGAGCGAGGCCGAGCGTCTCACCGTCATGGCCGGGCTTGGCGATCGCCTGGCGCGAGCGCGGTCGCGCGCGTCGCGCGGCGGGCGAGTCGCGGCGCGCAGCCGGCTCCGCTGATGCGTTTTATCGTCCCCATTGCGGTGCTCGCCGCAGCGCTGGCGGCGCTGCTCATGACCCCGTCACAATCGACCCTGCTCGGGCTCGACCATCAGAGCTTCGCCAGCGCCGCCGCCGGCGCCGCAGTGCTGCTATGGCTCCTTCTCTCGCGCCTGCGCTCGGCAAGGCCGAGCGACGTCGCCCGGGTCGCTACCGCGGCCGCGGTCTGGGGGGCGCTCCTCATCGCGCTGACCGGGTTCTACGCCTATCGCTACGAGGCTTCCGATATCGTGCAGCGCATTGCGGGCGAACTCTTTCCGTCTGAACCGGAGGTCGGCAGCGGCGGCGAAGTGATCGTCAATCAGCGGCTCGGCGGCGAATTCGCGATCACTGGGCGGGTCAATGGCGCGCGCGTGACTTTCCTCTTCGACACCGGCGCTTCCGCGGTGGTGCTCACCGCCGCCGACGCGCGGCGCGCAGGGATCAACATTGCCGGACTCGAATATGATGCGCCCGTCACCACCGCCAACGGCGCGGCCTTGGCTGCGGAGATCCGGCTCGACAAGGTCGCCGTCGGGCCGATCGTGATGCGCAACGTTGCGGCTCTAGTCGCCCGCCCGGGCGCGCTGGACGAGAGCCTGCTCGGCATGAGCTTTCTTGGCCGGCTCAAGAGCTATGCTGTCGAACGCGGGCGCCTCGTCCTGACGGCGCGGTGACTCCCGCCCTACTCTGCCGCCCATAGCCCGTCGAAAGACGGGCAGTCCTCCACAGGCTCCGCGCCGCGTCCCGACGGTCGTGCGACACAGGCGAGGGCTCTCTTTAGCACGTCGAGCCCAGCCCCTGCGCGCACGGCCTCGCTCGCCAGAATGCGCCGATAAGACCGCGCTCCCGGCCGGCCGGCGAAGAGGCCGTGGAGATGCCGGGTGTAGTCATGCAGGCGCTCGCCGCGCTCAAGGCCGAGCGCGACGACCGGCATGAAGGCTTCGATCGCCTCGAAAGCATCGGCGACCGGCGCCTCATCGCCGAACAGCTGAGGGTCCACGCCGATCAGGAGTTCGGGCGTCTGATAGGCGGCGCGCCCGATCATGACCCCGTCGACATGCCGAAGCTCGGCGCGCGCCGATGCAAGATCGGCGACGCCGCCGTTGAGGATGATCGGCCAGTCGGGGTGGGCGCGCTTCAGCGCATGGACGAGCGGGTAGTCGAGCGGCGGGATGGACCGGTTGTCCTTCGGGCTCAAGCCGTCGAGCCAGGCTTTGCGGGCGTGGACGATGAGCGCCGCTGCACCGGCGGCCTTCACGGCCTCGGCGAAAGCGCCGAGAGCCTCCCGCGGCTCCTGCTCGTCGACGCCGATCCGGCACTTGACGGTGACAGGAACGTTGACCGCCGCAACCATCGCCGCCACGCATTCGGCAACCAGCTTCGGCTCGCGCATCAGACAGGCGCCGAACCGACCGCTCTGCACCCGGTCGGACGGGCAGCCGCAATTGAGATTGATTTCATCATAGCCGAAAGAGGCGCCGATGCGCGCCGCCTCGGCGAGGCGCGACGGATCCGCTCCGCCGAGCTGGAGCGCGACCGGATGCTCGTCCGCCCCGAAGCCGATGAGGCGCTCGCGCGGCCCAAACACGACCGCGTCCGCCGTCACCATCTCGGTATAGAGCCGGGCCCGGCGCGTGAGGACGCGATGGAACGCCCGGCAGCGCCGGTCGGTCCAGTCCATCATCGGGGCCACGGAAAACCGGGCGCTGAAAGGTCGAGGCATGGCGCTCATATAGGGGAGACGGCCTCGAATGTCGCCCAGGAGATCGCGGCTCGGCCTCTCGTCTGACGGTTGCATCCAAATCCGGCTATGTCTTTAACTGTCGTCTGGAGAGCCAGTTGCGCACAACTCAAGATTCTCGCCGTAGCGTCCGCCCTCGGAGCCGCCGCCGCGGCAGCCGCGGCCCAGGTTTCGCCATCGGCGACGCCCGACGTCTCCGTTGCCCCCCAATACGGCACGACTCACGTCTATGTTCCGTTTGTCGACTTCGACCGATTCGTCGCCAGCTTCGTTTCGACCTTCGGCGGTACGACCTCCAAAGCGGGCATCGTCACGGTTACGCCCGCGCCGAGCCTCGCCAAGTCGCAGATTGTTGTTACGCCGATTGGAAACCTCTCGGTTTTTGGCTTCACAACTCCCATTCCCTTCCCCTTCGGCGACGAGCGCACCGGTTCCTTGGTCACCGACATCGACGCCGCCGTTCAGGCGGCGCGCACTGACGGCGCGGACGTCATTGTCGCCCCGTTCGCGGACGCGGTTGGCCGCGACGCGGTCATCCAGTGGCCCGGCGGGGTGAACATGCAGCTCTATTGGCGCACGTCGCCGCCGAGCTATCCGCCGCTCGTCGCCGTCCCCGAAAACCGGGTCTACCTGTCCAAGGACCGCGCTGACGAGTTCATCCGCGACTTCGTCGCCTTCTCGCACGGCGCGATCGTTAGCGACGACCCCGCGGCGCCAGGGGTGGAGATCGGACGGGCGGGAGAGACGTATCGGCGCGTTCGCCTCGAGTCCAAGTTTGGCAAGGTGGTGGCGCTGGTCACGGATGGGCATCTGCGCTGGCCTTACGGCCGCGAGATCACCGGCTACGAAGTCTCGAGCATGGCGGAAACGCTGGCCAAGGCCGCCGCAGCCGGGGTCGAGGTGCTCGTCGCGCCGATCACGGCCGATCGCCGCGTGGCCGCGATGGTGCGCTTTCCCGGCGGCTATATCGCAGAGATTCACGCCGCAGTTCGGCCGTGAGGGCTTGAGGCAGCGCGCTCGACCGCAGGCCCGAGGCGATGCTTGAGGTCGAATCCAAACGAGCTGTTGCTGCGCGCTCTATATCGATTTAGGTCTGTTTCAAACAACGCTTCCGGAGGAGAGCCATGGCCAGACCCCTGATCGTGATCGATCCGCAGCCGCGCGGCCTCGACGAGATCTTCGAACCGGCCGTCCGGGTGCGGCTCGAAAGCCTCGGCGAGCTTGCGATCCATGACGGGCCCGGCCGCATGGCGCCCGAGCGTTTCGAGGCCCTTCTGCCCGAGATGACGGCGCTGATCGGCCAGAGCGACATGCCAAAGGCGCGGCTCGACCGCGCGCCGAATTTGCGCGCCATCGTCAATGTTGAGACCAATTTTCTCCAGAACGTCGACTACGAGACCTGCTTTGAACGCGGAATCCATGTCCTCACGCCGAGTTCCGCCTTCGCGAAGCCTGTCGCGGAGATGGCGCTCGGCATGGCGATCGACCTCTGCCGCGGCGTCACGACCGCCGATCGCGCCATGCGCAGGGGAAGCGAGAAATGGCTGCTGGACGGCGCAGAAGGGTGCTTCTCTATCTTTGGCGCGCAGGTCGGTCTGATCGGCTTCGGCGATCTCGCGCGAGCCTTTGTTCCGCTGCTTGCGCCGTTCGACTGCCCGATCAAGGCCTATGATCCGTGGATTTCTGATCATTTCATGGCTGGCTTCGGCGTCGCCGCCGCGTCTCTCGACGAGGTGTTGGCGACGAGTTCGGGTAATCGTCGTGTTCGCCGGCGTGACCAGCGAGAACCAGGGTTTTTTGGCCAAACGTGAATTTGAGCTGATCGCGCCGGGGTCGATCTTCCTGCTGATGAGCCGCGCCGGAGTGGTCGATTTCCCCGAATTCCTGCGCCAGGTCGAGAGCGGGCGGTTCCGCGCCGCAACCGACGTCTTTCCTGCAGAGCCCGCGCCGCCAGACGACCCATCGCGCCGGATCCAGGGTCTATTGCTCTCGCCCCATCGCGCGGGCGCGATGAGAGATTCGCTCTACGAGATTGGTCGGCAGACGGTCGCCGACGCCGAACTGATCCTTCGCGGCCTGCCGCCGCTCTCCTGTCGGCGCGCCCAGCGCGAGACGGTCCTGCGGTCCCGGTCGAAGTCGATCGAGCGCAGTTGACCCGGCGTTTGCCGCTTGACATCGCGGTGCCCGAAGGTAACCTAGAACGTTATAGCCAACCCGGCGAAAAGGTCGGCGCAAAACCTCGGCGAACGCCTTGGAGCGAACGAACGATGGCGGGGAGAACGCCCACGATCCGGGATGTCGCGCTGCGCGCAGGCGTTTCGGTCGCGACCGCCTCCAACGTCGTGAATGGCAATCGGCCGGTCGGCGAAGCGAGCCGCCGCAGTGTCGTTGAAGCGATCGCCGCGCTCGGCTATCGGCTCGATCGTTCGGCGAGCGCGCTGCGCGGCAAATCGACCCGCCTCGTCGGCATGGTCGTTCCAGACATCACCAACGTCTTTTTTGCGAGCCTCGTGCACGGGGTCGAAGCGCTCGCCGAAGGCGACGGCTATGATCTTCTCATCGTCTCTTCGAGCGAAGACGCCGCGAAGGAGCGCCGCCGCGTCGAAGCGCTGGCGGCGCGCCGCATCGATGGCCTGATCGTTGTTCCGGCGAGCGACGACTCGATGACGGCGCTCATGGGCGAAACCGCCCGCCTGCCGCCGACGGTGCTGATCGACCGCGGGGCCAGGGCGCCCGGATTCGACACCGTGCGCGCCGACTGCGACGCCGGCGGCTACGCCGCGACGCGCCACCTCATCGGCCTGGGACATCGCGATATCGCTCTGCTCGCCCATTCGAGACGGCTAGAGAATATCGAGAGCCGTATCGCGGGCGCCCGGCGCGCCCTGGCCGAGGCGGGGCTCGATGGGCGCGAGCGCGTCATCTGCGGCGGCCACAACCTCGAATCCCTGCGCGGCGCGATCGAGCTCGAGCTTCACCGAGCCGACCGGCCGACGGCGATTTTCGCCCTCACAAATATCTGCGCGCTCGCCTCGATCAAGGCCGCGCGCGGGCTCAATCTCGAGATCCCCGGCGACATGTCGATCGTCGGCTTCGACGACTTCGACTGGATGTTCGCGCTAAGACCGTACCTGACCACCGTCGCCCAGCCAGTCGAGGAGTTCGCCACGGCCGCCTGGCGCCTGCTGATGCGGCGCCTATCGGGCGCCGGCGCGAACGGCGTCGAGCGCGTCGAACTTCCCTGCACTCTAAAGGTGCGGGAATCCACCGGGCCCGCTCGCCCTCGGCTCAAAGCCGTCGCGGAGGCCTGAACCATAAAACAACCCAGGGAGCCAGTCATGTTGAAACGATTCACTTTCGGCGCCTCGATCGCGACGCTCGCCGTGGGCCTGGCCGTATCGGCGGCCTCGGCGGCGGACAAGCCCGTTTACGGCGTCTTGATGAAGACGCTGTCCAACCCGTTCTGGGGGGCGATGGAGAAGGGCGTAGATTCGGGGGCTGCGAGCGCCGGCGTCGAGATCTTTCTCGAGGCGGTCGAGTCCGACCAGGCGGCCGAGCCGCAGCTCAACGCCTGCAACACGATGTTGCAGAAGAAGCCTGTTGCGATGATCACCGCGGCGATCAATTCGACCATCCTGCTTCCCTGCCTCAAGCAGGCGAACGAGATGAAGATTCCAGTCGTCGATCTCGACAACAATCTCGATCCTGCCATCACCAAGAAGGCAGGCGTCGACATCGCTTTCCATATCGGCTCGGACAACGAGGCGGCGGGTGCGAAAGGCGCCGACTATCTGGTCAGCACGCTCGGCAAGGACGCAAAAGGTCCCGTGCTGGTCATCGAAGGCCTTTCCGGCAATATCACGGGCGAGAAGCGGGCCCGCGGCTTCGCCGATGAGTTGAAGAAGCAGGCGCCCGGCCTCAATATTGTCGCCTCCCTACCCGGCGACTGGGACAGTCTGAAGGCCGCCAACATCACCAACGACACGCTGCAGCGCAATCCCGACCTCGTCGCCATATTCTGCGCCAATGACGACATGGCGCTCGGCGCAGTCGAGGCGGCGCGCTCGGCTGGCAAGGACAAGATTGTCGTGATTGGCGTCGACGGCAACACCAACGCCGTCAAATCGATCAAGGCAGGACGGCTCAACGCCTCGGTCGCGCAATTGCCCTACCTTGTCGGCATGCAGGCGGTCGAGAACGTCAAAAAGGTGCTGGCGGGCGATAAGACCCCTGAGATGACCTACGTGCCGACCCTCGTTTTGACCAAGGAAGTCATCGAGGCGAACAAGGAGCCCATGCTCCAATATGTGAAGTAGGCCCACGTGGAAGCCGCCTGTTCGCCTGGCTGAGCGGGCGGCGCCATTGCACCCCGGGGATGGTCTCATGACATCAGCGTCAACGACCGCCGCCGCAGCGTCGTGGCGCGCGCGCTTCGCCGGCGGGGCGGCTGTGCGGCTCGAATCGCTGATCGTGCTCGCGGTCCTCTGCGTCGCGATGGCGCTCCTGTCGAAGGCCTTTCTCTCCGTCTCCAACATCCTCAACATTCTGCTTTCGACTTCTGTTTTCGGCGTCCTGGCGATCGGCATGACCTTTGTCATCTCGTCGGCAGGCATCGATCTTTCGGTCGGCTCCATGCTCGCCCTCTCTGGCGTCGTGGGTGCGATGCTCACGTCCAATCTCGACCTTCCCTGGTGGGTTGGAATCCTCGGCTGTCTTTCGGCCGGCGCGGCGACTGGCGCCGTCAACGGTTTTCTCATCACCAAGGGCGCGATCCCGCCTTTCATCGTCACCCTCGGGATGCTGGGCGTCGCTCGCGGGTTTGCGCTCGTGCTCAGCAACGGGGTGTCGATCTACGGCCTCCCGCCCGAGATCGTCTGGCTCGGCCAGGGGCGGCCATTCGGCGTGCCGACGCCGGTCATCGTTCTGGCGCTTACCGCGCTCCTCGCCCATGTGGCGCTGGCCCATACCCGCTTCGGCGTCTACGCCCAGGTCATTGGAGACAATGAAGGCGCGGCGCGCGCGATGGGCGTCCGCGTCGAGCGGATGAAAGTGCTGCTCTATACGCTCTCCGGGCTTCTGTCGGGCCTTGCGGGGCTATTGTTCGCGGCGCGCATCAACTCGGGCGAGCCCACGGCGGGCCTGAGCTATGAGCTCACCGCAATCACCGCGGCGATCCTCGGCGGAACGAATTTCTTCGGCGGCCGCGGCAGCGTCCTCGGCACGCTGATCGGCGCACTCATCATGGGGGTGCTGCAAAATGGACTGAACCTGATGGCCGTCAGGCCCTTCTATCAGCAGATCGCCATAGGCGCGGTCCTGATCCTCGCCGTCTGGCTCGACCGCGTGAACAGCCGGGAGGGCTGGCGCCGATGAGCCTGCTCGAGCTCGATGCGGTCCGCAAGACCTTCGGCGCGATCGAGGCCCTGCGCGGGGTTACGTTCTCGGTCGAAGCGGGCAGCGCGGTTGCGCTCGTTGGCGACAACGGGGCGGGCAAGTCGACGCTGATGAAGACGATCACCGGCGTCTACCGACCCGACGCCGGCGACATCCGTTTCGACGGCGTTTCCATCGTCGCCAGGGACCCGGGCGAGATTCGTCGCGCCGGGATCGAGATGATCTACCAGGATCTCGCGCTCGCCCGGATGCGCGACGTCGCCTCGAACATATTCCTGGGCCGGGAGCTTACGCGCTCCGTGCTGGGCGTCAGACTTATCGACACAAAGCAAATGCGAATCCAAGCCGAGGCGATGATCGCCAGGCTTGGCGCGCGCATTCCTTCCGTGGCGCAGGCGACCGGCCAGCTCTCCGGCGGCCAGCAGCAATCGGTTGCGATAGCGCGCGCGCTCACTTTCAACCCGAAGCTCGTCATCATGGACGAGCCGACCGCGGCGCTGGCGGTGCGCGAGGTCGAGCATGTGCTCGATCTCATACGCGCTCTCAAGAGGGACGGCATTTCTGTCATCCTCATCAGCCACCGCCTCACCGACGTTTTTTCGGTATGCGACCGCATCGTCGTTCTCCGCCAGGGCGCGGTGATCGCCGATGACGCCACGAGCGCGACCAGCATGAACGCCGTGGTCGCTCACATCGTCGGCGCCGCCGACGCGCCCCATCAGTGACGCCGCCAGGACCCGGTCGGCCTTGTTAGCGCAAGTGTGCGATAACGCACTGCCTCGAAAATGGAGATGCAATTGAAATTCGGCATTTACTACTCGTACTGGGAGCAGGAGTGGAGCGCCGACTGCCTGAAATACGTGGAGAAAGTCGCCAGGCTGGGCTTCGACGTCATCGAAATCGCCGCTCATCATCTCAATAGCTACAGTCCCGCGCATATCGCTGAAGTCGGCCGCTCCGCTCGCGAGAATGGCATAACCGTCACCGCCGGGTTGGGCCCCTCCCCGCTGAAAAACCTGTCGTCCGCCGACCCTGCGGTCAGAAAGGCGGGACGGGCCTTTTTTGAAGCAGCGCTGACCGACCTCGCAAAGCTGGACATCCATATTATCGGCGGCGCCCTGCACTCGTACTGGCCCGTCGACTATTCCAAGCCGGTCGACAAGGCCGGCGACAGGGCGCGAGGCCTCGAGGGCATCGCGAGCCTGGCCGATTTCGCAGCCAATCTTGGCATCGACCTGTGCATCGAAGTGCTGAACCAATTCGAGAACCACGTTCTCAACACCGCTCAAGAGGGAGTGGCGTTCGTCCGCGAGATCGGCAAGCCCAACGTCAAGGTCATGCTCGACACGTTCCATATGAACATCGAGGAGGACAGTTTCAGCGAGGCGATCCGCACCGCTGGCCCCCTGCTCGGCCATTTTCATACCGGAGAGAACAATCGGCGCGTTCCGGGCAAAGGCCGGTTGCCCTGGCGCGAAATCGGAAGTGCGTTGCGAGAGATTGGTTATGACCGCGCGGTCGTCATGGAGCCCTTCGTCAAGATGGGCGGGCAGGTCGGCAACGACATTCGCGTTTGGCGCGATCTCAGCGACAACGCCGACGAAGCCCAAATGGACGAAGCCGCGCGACAAGCGCTGGCGTTCTCGCGATACGTGCTCGGATGAAAGCGCCACGATCGCCTCAGGCGTTCGGAATGTTCTGCGCCAGCGCCTCGAGCACCGCCATCCGCACCGCGACCCCCATCTCGACCTGCTCGCGGATAAGCGACTGCGCGCCATCGGCGACCAGCGTGTCGATCTCGACGCCGCGGTTCATCGGTCCGGGATGCATGACCAGCGCGCCGGGCTTCGCATAGCCGAGCTTTTCTTCATCGAGACCGAAATAGCGGAAGTATTCCCGCGCCGAGGGCACCAGGGCGCCGCTCATGCGCTCGCGCTGCAGGCGCAGCATCATGACGATGTCGGCGTCCCTGAGGCCTGAGCGCATGTCATGTGCGACCTCGACCCCCATGCGCTCGACGCCCGCCGGCATGAGCGTCGAGGGGCCGACCACCCTCACATACGCTCCCAGCTTGCCGAGGAGCAGGATGTTCGAGCGCGCCACCCGCGAGTGAAGGATATCGCCGCAGATGGCGACGGTCAGGCCCTCGATCCGGCCGAGATTGCGCCTGATAGTCAAAGCGTCGAGCAGCGCCTGGGTTGGATGCTCGTGCGCGCCGTCGCCGGCGTTGACGACCGAGCAATCGACTTTGCGGGCCAAAAGATGCACGGCGCCCGCCTGATGGTGGCGCACCACCAGAATGTCGGGCCGCATCGCGTTCAAGGTCATGGCGGTGTCGATCAGCGTCTCGCCCTTCTTCAGGCTCGAGGCGCCGACCGCCATGTTCATAACGTCCGCCCCGAGCCTTTTTCCCGCAAGCTCGAACGACGACTGGGTGCGGGTCGACGCCTCGAAGAAGAGGTTGATCTGGGTGCGTCCGCGCAGAGTGGCGCGCTTCTTCTCGACCTGGCGCGAAATCGTCACCGCCTCATCAGAGAGATCGAGCAGCGCCACGATCTCCTCGCGCGACAGGTGCTCGATGCCGAGCAGGTGGCGCTGAGCGAAAGCGGGCCGGGGGACGGTCATCGGGCCGTCAATAGGCCGATTCTCGCTTAAGGTCGATTTCCTGCCCGCTCGAGAGCCGTCAGGGTCGCCGGGTCCGGCTGGCCTCCGAAGTATTTCTCCAGGCATTGCTCGAATACCGGAAAATCTGGGCCCGCCTCGGCGAACAGAGTCATGGACGAGCGGAACTTCATCTCGTCGATGGCTCCGAAGATCTCGCGCGCCGTCCGTCCCTCGACGCCGGCGACGATTTCCGCGCATTCCCGCAAGCGCGGGCCGAGAACGGGATGGGCGAGATAGGCCTTCGCCTCGTCGAGCGAGCCGATCGCGAAATGGATCGACACGGCGCTTTGGCCCAGGCCCGCGATCTGCGGAAAGACAAACCACATCCAGTGGCTTTCCTTCCGTCCTCTCCGAAGCTCCCGGCGGACCTGGTCATAGACCGGGTCCTGAGCGTCGACAAAACGCTGCAGATGAAAGCGCTCGGTCATGATCGCGCCAACGCGAGCGCGAATTCGGCGCTCATCCTTCCTTCGGATAGTCCGCGCCGCGCGCGGCCGCCTCCGCCGCCACATATTCCTTGCGCAAGGCCTCGAGCTCTGCGCCCATCGCTTCATAGGCGAAGCTGCCAAGCACGAGCCGCAACGGCGGCTTCTCCTGTTCGACCGCGGCGATGATCGCCTCGGATCCGCGGACGGGATCGCCCTGCTGCTTGCCGCTGATCGACTGGGTGAAGTTGCGGCGCGCGATCGCCGTGTCGGCGTAGGCGTCGATCGGACGCTTGGGGGTTTTCAGCGAACGCCCGGCCCAATCGGTGCGGAACGGGCCGGGCTCGACGATAATGACCTTGATCCCGAGCGGTCCGACCTCCTTGGAAAGCGATTCCGACATCCCTTCGACGGCAAACTTGGTCGCTGCGTAATAGCCCGAGCCGGGAAAACCGATGAAGCCGCCCATCGACGATACATTGACGACGGCGCCCGACTTCTGCGCGCGCATGATCGGCAGCACAGCGCGAGTCAAAGCCGCGAGGCCGAACACATTGGTCTCGAACATCGCCCGAATGTCGGCGTCGTCGCCCTCCTCGATCGCCGCGAGATAGCCATAGCCGGCGTTGTTGACGAGGACGTCGATGCGCCCGAAGCGCTGCTGGGCGGCCTTGACGGCCGCTTCGATCTCCGCCTGCTTCTCGACGTCGAGCTTGAGAGCCAGCGCCTTCTCAGCGTGGTCTTGGACAAGATCCTCGACCTTCGCCTTGTCGCGCGCCGTCACCACCACGCGATAGCCGCGCGACAGCAGGATTTTCGATAATTCCCGGCCGAATCCGGTCGAGCAGCCGGTGATCAGCCACACGGGTTTTTCGCGAGCGGAAGAGGGATCGGCGGCCATCGGCGTCCTCCAGGTTTGCAATGAATGGGGAGAAGCGTGCTTTCTCGCACGAGCGGACGGTGGAGCGCAATTCTGCGCGCGGCTTTCCAGAAACCCGCGCGCATCGACCACGGCCCCGATTTGACACTGGACCTCCGCGTCTCCATATCCCGCCGCCAAACAGCCGGGAGCAAACGGACGCGCCGCCGGCTGTCCAAAGGAAGCTTCCTGAATGAAAGTCGTGATCGTCGAGTCGCCTGCCAAGGCGAAGACCATCAACAAATATCTCGGCAAGGACTACGGCGTCTACGCCTCGTTCGGCCATGTGCGCGATCTGGCGGCCAAGGACGGATCGGTCGATCCGAACGACGATTTCGCCATGCGCTGGGAGGTTGACGCCAAGGCGGCCAAGCGCCTCAGCGACATCGGCCATGCGGTCAAGGACGCCGACCGGGTGATCCTGGCGACCGACCCGGACCGCGAGGGCGAGGCGATCTCCTGGCACGTGCACGAGATCCTCAAGGGCAAGAAGCTGCTCAAGGACAAGCGGGTCGACCGGGTGGTGTTCAACGCGGTGACCAAGGACGCGGTCCAGGAGGCGATGCGCCATCCGCGCGAGATCGACGAGGCGCTGGTCGACGCCTACAAGGCGCGCCGGGCGCTCGACTATCTGGTCGGCTTCACCCTGTCTCCGGTCCTGTGGCGAAAGTTGCCGGGCGCGCGCTCAGCGGGGCGGGTGCAGTCGGTGGCGCTGCGGATCATCTGCGACCGCGAGCTCGAGATCGAGCGGTTCGTTGCGCGCGAGTATTGGTCGATCGTCGCCCATCTGCGGACCGAGGCCAACGCTTCCTTCTCCGCCCGCCTCGTCGGCGCCGACGGCAAGAAAATCAACCGGCTGGATGTCGGGTCGGGCGCCGAGGCCGAAGCGTTCAAGACGGCGTTGGAGAAGGCGCGCTTCTCGGTCTCAGGCGTTGAATCGAAGCCGGTCAAGCGCCATCCCTATCCGCCCTTCACCACCTCCACCCTGCAGCAGGAGGCCTCGCGCAAGCTCGGCCTCGCGCCGGCGCGCACCATGCAGATCGCCCAGCGCCTGTACGAAGGCGTCGATGTCGGCGACGGGGCGGCCGGCCTCATCACCTATATGCGCACGGACGGCGTCGACCTCGCCCCCGAGGCGGTCGCGGCGGCGCGGCGCGTCATCGCAAAGGATTTCGGCGACGACTTCGTGCCGTCGGCGCCGCGCAAGTACACCGCCAAGGCCAAGAACGCGCAGGAAGCTCACGAGGCGATCCGCCCGACCGACATGACGCGGCGCCCGCGCGAGGTCGCCCGCCATCTCGAGCCGGAGCAGGCCAAGCTCTACGAGCTGATCTGGACCCGCACCATCGCCTGCCAGATGGAGAGCGCAGAGCTCGAGCGCACTACGGTCGACATCCTGGCCGAAGCGGGAGCGCGCAGGCTCGAGTTTCGCGCCACTGGCCAGGTCGTGCGCTTTGCAGGCTTCCTCGCCCTCTACCAGGAAGGCCGCGACGACGAGGACGACGAGGAATCCAGCCGCCTGCCGCCGATGCGTGAGGGCGAGAAGCTGGCCAAGGAACGCATCGACGCGACCCAGCACTTCACCGAGCCGCCGCCGCGCTATACCGAAGCGACGCTGGTCAAGCGAATGGAGGAACTTGGCATCGGCCGCCCGTCGACCTACGCCTCGACCATCGCCGTGCTCAAGGATCGCGCCTATGTGCGGCTCGAAAAGAAGCGGCTCTTTCCCGAGGACAAGGGACGCCTCGTCACCGCCTTCCTCGAATCCTTCTTCGCCAAATACGTCGGCTACGACTTCACCGCCGATCTCGAGGAGAAGCTCGACCAGGTCTCGAACAGCGAAATCGACTGGAAGGCGCTGCTGCGCGATTTCTGGAACGATTTCTCCAGCGCGGTCGACGGAACGAAGGACCTCGGCACGCGGCAGGTGCTCGACAGCCTGAACGAGCTCCTGGGGCCGCACATCTTCCCCGCGCGCGCCGACGGCGTCGATCCGCGCCTCTGCCCGCTCTGCGGCGAGGGGCAATTGTCGCTGAAGCTCGGCAAATACGGCGCCTTCATCGGCTGCTCGCGCTATCCCGAATGCAAGTTCTCCCGCGTTCTCGCGCCGACCGGCGCCGAAAGCGCCGAGGGCGACCGGCCGGGCGTACGGATATTGGGTCAAGACCCGGCGACCGGTGACGAGATCACGTTGCGCAGCGGCCGCTTCGGCGACTACGTGCAGCAGGGCGAGGGCGAGAAGCCCAAGCGCTCGTCGCTGCCGCGGGGCTTGAGCGCCGACGACGTCACGCTCGAGAAGGCGCTCGCGCTGCTCGCTTTGCCGCGCGAGGTGGCGCGCCATCCGGCGAGCGGAGAGGCGATCCTCGCCGGCATCGGGCGCTACGGCGCCTATGTCCAGCACGGGAAGACCTACGCCAACCTCGGCCGCGACGACGACGTGCTCGAGGTTGGCGCCAACCGCGCGATCGACCTCATCGTCGCCAAGGAGAGCGGGGCTGCGGCTTCGCGGTTCGGCGGCGGGGCGGGGCGCGAACTTGGCGAGCACCCCGAGGGCGGCAAGGTCAGCGTGAAAGCGGGCCGGTTCGGCTCTTACGTGAACCACGGCAAGATCAACGCCACCATCCCCAAGGGGACCGACCCGGCCGGCGTCACGCTCGACGATGCGGTGGCGCTCCTGAAAGCAAGGGCGGCGGGCGGCGGCGCGATCGGGCGCCTCGTCGGTCAGCATCCGGACGGCGGCCCGGTTACCGTGCGCGACGGCCGCTACGGCGCCTATGTCAACTGGGGCAGGGTCAACGCCACGATTCCGAAGGGAACGGCGCCCGACTCGGTCACGCTTTCCAACGCCTTGGATCTGATCGCCGAGCGCGAGGGCAAACCAGCCGCCCGGCCGCGCAAACCGGCGAAGGCGCCTGCGAAGACCGCAGCCGCCAAGAACCCCGCGAGAGCGAAGCCTGCCGCGGCCAAAAAGCCGACGGCGAAGCCAAAGTCCGCCGCCGCGAACAAACGCGGATAATCAAAGGATGGCGCCCGCGGACTCTCAGAGGACGAGGCCCGCTCACCCCGGCTTGTGGCACACCGCCTCGATATTGTTGCCGTCGGGGTCGAAGACGAAAGCGCCGTAGTAGTGCGCGTGATAGTGGGGCCTTGGCCCCGGCGCGCCATTGTCCTTTCCGCCGGCGGCGATCGCCGCGCGGTAGAACGCATCGACCTCGGCGCGCGTGCTGGCGGTGAAGGCGACATGCACCCCGCCCTTGGGCTTCGAGCCGGTGCCGATCCAGAAGAACGGCTTGCGATCATCGCCGAATCCGGCGCCGGCGTAACCGCCCGTTTCCTGCGCCGTCACTTCCATGACCACGCCAAGGCCGAGCGGTTTGAGCGCATTCACGTAGAAGTTCTTGGCGCGATCGAGGTCAGCGACCGCAAATCCCATGTGATCGATCATATCGGAACCCTTCGAATCTGACGCGACCTCGCCCGTTCGAAACCCGCGCCGGGAGAGGGCGCCGCCCAAAGCATACCGAGACTCGATCGGACCGCCAAAACCCCTCTCATTCGATGCGGCTTGAACCCCGGTCGCGGCGCGCCGGGTTCGTGCTATAATGGCGGGCCTCGGTCCGGGCGAGGGACGGGCAAGCGCGAGCTTGCAGGGAGGCCCCGTCGATGAATCCGATGAACGCGACGCAAGCTTATGGGGGGCATACGGCGGAGGCGGCCTACAGCCGCTGGGCGCCGGTCTATGACCTCATCTTCGATCTGCCGTTCCATCCGGGACGGGCCGCGGCGGCCCGCGCGGCGGCCGAGGCCGCCGGTCCGGGCGGCGAGATTCTGGTCGTCGGCGTGGGCACCGGGCTTGAACTGCCGCTCCTGCCCGACAACGTGCTGGTCACCGGCATCGACATCTCTGGCCCGATGCTGCGCGCGGCGCGCGCCCGCGTCGAGCGCATGGGGCTCGCGCAGGTCAGAAACCTGCAAGTGATGGACGCCGCGGCGCTCGAATTTCCCGACGCCGCGTTCGACGTAGCCCTTGCGCCCTATGTGATAAGCGTCGTTCCCGATCCCAGGCAGGCGCTTGACGAGGCGTGGCGGGTCCTGCGGCCGGGCGGCGCCCTCATCGTGATGAACCACTTCGCCGCGCCCCGCGGGCTTCGCGCCGGCGTCGAGCGCCGGATGGAGACGGCCGCCGCCTGGCTCGGCTGGCATCCGAACTTCCCCTATTCGGCGGTCGGAGACTGGATCGATGCGCGCCCCGACGCGCGCATCGTCGAGCGGAGCGAGCTTGCGCCGATGAATCTGTTCACGCTTCTGAGGATCGAGAAAGCCGGGAGACGCTGAGGCCCTCCCCGCCGTGGTCGGGCAGTCCCGGCTTGTTTCCTTGGGCGGTCGAACTTAACTTCGTGTCGGGGCGTTTTCCGCTGCCCTGAGAAATGGAAGCCTTGCAAAATCAAAAAATCCGTCGGCGCGCGCCGAAGGCCGATCGCGGCGCGGCCGATCCGAGAGCCGCGGCGCTTCCTTCGCGCGAGGAGGTGATGGCCTTCATCGGCGGAGCTGCTGCGCCCAATGGCGAGCGCGCGCCCGCGCGGGTCACCAGGCGCGACATCGCCCGGGCTTTTGGCGTCAAGGGGGAAGCCAAGGCGGAATTGAAGCTCATCCTCAAGGATTTGCAGGCCGAAGGCGCCGTCGCGCGCGGCCGCAAGGCGCTGACGGTCCAGGGCCGCCTGCCCTCGCTCGTCGTCGCCGACATCGCCGAGCGCGGCCGCGACGGCGAATTGATCGCCCGGCCCGCCGAATGGAGCGGGGAAGCGCCCGCGCCGCGCATCGTCGTTCGCCGCTCCCGGTCCAAGCGCGAGAGCGCGCCGGCGCCAGGCCTCGGCGCGCGCGTGCTGATGCGGGTCGAGTTCGACGCCGCCGCCGGCGAGACCGCGCCCGCCTATTCCGGTCGGGTGGTCAAGATTCTCGACAAGCTGAGGGCGCGCGGCTTCGCTGTCTATCGCGCCGCGCCCGACGGCTCGGGCCGGGCGCTGCCGGTCGAGAAGCGCGGGGCGGCGCGCGAATATTTCGTGCCGGAGGCGATGGCCGGCGAGGCGCGCGACGGCGATCTCGTCGCCATCGAGCCGTTGCGCGAGGGACGCATCGGGCCCCCTCACGCGCGGGTCGTCGAGACCATCGGCTCGGTCAAGTCCGAACGCGCGGTGAGTCTGATCGCGCTGGCGACGCATCATATCCCGCACGTCTTTTCGGCCGCCACGCTGAAGGAAGCGGAAGCGGCGCGGCCCGCTCGGCTCAGCCCCCCGCGCCAGGACTGGCGCGCATTGCCGCTCGTCACCATCGATCCGCCCGACGCCAAGGATCACGACGACGCGGTCCATGCCGCGCCCGACAGCGATCCCGGCAACCCCGGCGGGTTCGTCGTCACCGTCGCCATCGCCGATGTCGCGGCTTACGTCCGCCCCGGAGCCGCCCTGGACCGCGAGGCGCTCGAGCGCGGCAACTCGGTCTATTTCCCCGACCGGGTGGTGCCGATGCTGCCCGAGCGGATCTCAAACGACCTCTGCTCGCTGCGACCGCTCGAGGACCGCCCCGCCCTCGCCGTGCGCATGGTCATCGGCGCCGACGGGCGAAAGCGCTCGCACAAGTTCCACCGGATCATGATGCGCTCCGCCGCCAAGCTCTCCTACGAGCAGGCTCAAGGCGCAATCGACGGCCGCCCCGACGAGACGACGAGGCCGCTCCTTTCGAATGTGCTGGAGCCGCTTTACGCCGCCCATTCGGCAATCAAGATCGAGCGCGAACGGCGCGACCCGCTCGATCTCGATCTGCCCGAGCGCAAGCTCGTTCTCGACCGCGAAGGTCGGCTGAAGGATGTGCGCTGGCCGGAGCGGCTGGAGGCGCATCGGCTGATCGAGGAATTCATGATCCTCGCCAATGTCGCCGCCGCCGAGACGCTCGAAGCCGCCCATTCTCCGCTCATCTATCGCGCCCATGACGCGCCGAGCGTCGAGAAGCTCAACGATCTGATCGAATTTCTTCGCACCATCGGCGTCAAACTGGCCAGGGGCGAGCGCGTTCGCCCGGCGCATTTCAACGGCGTCCTGGGACGGGTGCGCGGGCAGGCGGTCGAGGCTCTGGTCAACGAGGTGGTGTTGCGCGCCCAGGCGCAGGCCGAATACAGCCACGAGAACCACGGCCATTTCGGCCTCAACCTGCGCCGCTACGCCCATTTCACCTCGCCCATTCGCCGCTACGCCGATCTCATCGTCCATCGGGCGCTGATCCGCGCGCTCAATCTGGGCGAGGGCGGCCTCAACGACATGCGCGCGGGCGAGCTGGCGCAGATCGCCGAGCATATCTCGGCCGCCGAGCGGCGGGCGATGGCGGCGGAACGCGAGACCGTCGATCGCGTTATCGCTGCGCATTTGGCCGATGAGGTGGGCGCCGTGTTCGAGGGCCGCATCGCCGGCGTGACCCGGGCCGGCCTGTTCGTGAAGCTGAGCGACACCGGCGCCGACGGCTTCGTTCCCGCCGCGACGCTCGGCGACGACTATTACCGCTTCGAGGAAGCGACCCGCGCGCTCGTCGGGACTCGCAACAAGGAAGCGTTCCGCCTCGGCGGGCAGGTCAAGGTGCGTCTCGTCGAGGCGGCGCCGTTCGCGGGCGCGCTCAGGTTCGAGATCTTGCGCGCCGGCGCCGAGCCGCGGGGCGGGCGCAAATCAACCGGCCCGACGCCGTTCAAGGCGATCCGCAGAGGCAAGCGGCGATGAACGACATGACGCGCTTCTGGCGCATTCCCACCCCTCGGCCCAAGCGTCCGCTGCGCACCGCGATCACCCGCGGCTTCTTCGGCCGATGCCCGGCCTGCGGCCGGGGTCAACTGTTCCGCTCCTATCTCAAGGTCGTCAGCACCTGCAAGATCTGCAACGAGGACATGAGTCATCAGCGCGCCGACGATGCGCCGGCCTATCTCACGCTCCTGATCGTCGCCCACGGGGTCGGCGCCGGCATCCTGCTCTCCGAGGAGCTGTGGCCGCACTCCTCGCTTCTCTGGGTGGCCGCGTTCTGGCTGACGGTGACCGTGCTCTGCGAGCCTCCTCATCCTGCCTCGCGCCAAGGGCGCCGTCATCGGCCAGCAATGGGCCATGGGCATGCACGGCTTCGGCGCCGAAGCCGACCGGACGTGACCGAGGCTGCCGGGTCCGATCGCGCGCTTCGCCCGCGCGACGCGGCGACGCTTATTCTGGTCGAACGGTCGGAGCGCGGCGGTCCCCGGGTGCTGATGGGCAAGCGGCACGCGGGACATCGCTTCATGCCAGGCAAATTTGTCTTTCCCGGCGGCCGGGTCGAGCCGGAGGACCGGCGCATGGCCGCCGCCGGCGCGCTCGATCCCCACGTCGAGGCGAAGCTCAACGCCCGGGTGCGCCGACCGTCGCCGCATTTCGCCCGCGCGCTGGCGTTGGCGGCGATCCGCGAGACATTCGAGGAAACCGGACTCGCGATCGGCGTCCCCGACTATGGCGCGCCCGAAAATCCCCCGCCCGGGGCCTGGACCCGGTTCGCGGCGACCGGCGTCTATCCGGCGCTCGACGCCATCGACTTTCTCGCCCGCGCGATCACCCCGCCCGGCCGCCCCCGGCGCTTCGACGCCCGCTTCCTCATCGCCGACGCGGCTTGCGTCGCGAGGCGCGTCGAGGGCGCCGTCCATCCCGAGGCCGAACTGGTCGAGCTCGTCTGGACGCCGCTCAACGAGGCGCTGAACCTCGACCTGCCCGACATCACCCGCGCCGCGCTGGCCGACCTCGCCCAGGCGCTCGACGCCGGCCTCGACAAACGCCGCCCCCGCCCGTTCTATCGCCAGTTGCGCGGCAAGCGGCTGAGGGAGCAGCTGTAGGATCGAAACGAGATCAGGAACGGCTGCCCGCGCGCCCGTCATTGTCCTTTGAACAGCCGCCTTGCAGGCGTCAAAGTCCGCGGCTGATATTCTTCCGCAGAAAGGTGATTGAGCTCACAGTGCAAGCTGCCGGGACGGAAGTAGGGTGTCTCGGGGTCAGTTCATCCTTACAGGAGAACAGCATGGCGATCGCACATCCCGATCTCGGGAACTCGCGCTTACCGGGCCAAGGTCTTGAACGGCGCCATCGACATGATCGGCCGCTCCCGGGTCTCACGAACGCCGTCCCGCCGTGCGGAAGGAAAAGGCTTCTGCCTGGAACAATCCTGCCGAGCCTGGCGCTGATCGTGGCGCTCGCGGGCCTTCCCACTGTAGCCTACGCGCAGTCATCCACCCTTCCAGGCGAATTCGCGTTCCGAACCAAGAAGGGGTACTACCTCACCGCTATCAGCGGCGGAGGGCGTTCCGACGCTCCGACGATCATCACCGAAGCGACTTCGGCCGGGCCGTGGGAGAAATTCAGGATCGTCGTGGCCGACCCGGCGGTGACCGCGTTCGACAAGAGCTTCCAGACAGCGTCAGGTAACTTCGTCACCGCGGTCAACGGCGGCGGCATGACCTCGGACGCCCTGCATACCGATGCGACCCAGATTCGGGGCTGGGAGCAATTCCGTATGAACGATCTAAGCCTGATAAGCTCTGGCGCTACCTATTACGAGCTCTACACCATCGGCAAAAGGGACGTCACCGCCGTCGGCGCCGGAGGACAATACGAAGACGCCATCCACACCGACGCCACGAATGTCGGAACATGGGAGGAGTTCAGGCCGGTGAAGTGCGGGGACCTGGGGTCGGGAATCGAATATTTCATCATCCCCAATGTCGTTCCCTTCGACGGCTGGGCGCTCTCGGCGCCGGGCGGCGGCGGCGCCGTCAGCAACGCGGTCGCAACGGGATATGGCGGATGGCCGGAGTCGCGGTTCAAGTTGATCCGCCAGCCGGACGGGACCTACGCGCTGCAGACATCGAACGGCTCGAATTTTGTCACCGCGCTCGGCGGCGGCGGCGAGGTGCAAGAATATATACACTGCCATCCCGGCTTTCCGGGCGCCTGCATCGACAGCATCACCGATATCTTCCACACCGATGCGACGCAGGTTCTGGGATGGGAGAAATTCACTATCACCGACCTCGGCAACTGCAAGTACACGATACAGACCATCAAAGGGTTCTTCGTCGGTCAGTATCAGGCGCCGGAGGGGGAGTTCTTCACGACCGACCGTAGCGTTGTTTCGGACAACGAGAAGTTCCAGTTCGTGATGACCGGTCTTGGCTCGCCGCCTATCCTCCATTGAGGGGTTTTCGCCGGCAAGCAATCTCGCTTCACCGGAGCCTTGGACGAACCGGCAAGGCGCGGGAAGAGCCGCTTCCCGCGCTTATGGAAGCCGATCAGCTGACGCCCCCGAGCGGAAAGAATTTCGCCAGAGCGTAGATCCATAAGATCAGCGTGCCGATCGAACACAGCGTCGTCATCGAGACCGTCGCTGCGACGAGCGACTCCTCGCAATGGTATTCGCCGGCAAGAATATAGACCGTCTTGGCTGTGGGAACCGCGGCGCAGATCACGGCCGCGATCAAATAGAGAGGTTCGAGCCGAAGTCCGATCGCGAGGCCCAGAACAATGAACGGCATGGCGACGAGCTTGACGAACGCGAGCGCGGCCGAACGGCTGAGATTGGCGCGCAGGCCCTCGATCGACACGCCAAGGCCGATCGCGAACAGCGCGCATGCGGTGAGGGCGTCGGCGAGAATGTGGAGATACCCGCTCACGATTCCGGGCATCGGAGCGCCGGACGCGGACCAGGCGACGCCGATCAAGGTCGAAAGGACCATCGGATTGAGGATGACGTGGCGGGCCAGAATGGCTGGCGCGAATTGCGATTTTTGAGAGTGGCTGAAATCGAGCTCCTGCATGACCACGGCGGCGGGAAACATGACGACTGCGACAAAAACGGTTGCAATGGCTGCCGGCAGCACCGCGCGCGACCCATAGGTCGCCTGCAGAATCGGCAGCGCCACGAAGCCGGTGTTGGTCATCGACGCCGTCCAGCCCTGCATCGCCGGGGCGGCGACGCCGGGGCCGCTCCAGGCGCGCGCCAGCAGGAAGACGATCGCGAAACATAGAAGCGACCCGCCGCCGAACGCGACCAGGAACCGCCAGGCCAGCAGGGAGCGTGCGGGTTCTTGGGCGATCGTGACGATCAGGAGCGCCGGCATTGCGACGTTATAGGCGAAGTGAATCAAGGAATCGGACAAGTCGCGCGAGACGTAGCCGACGTAGCCCGCGACCCATCCGGTCACGATCACCGCGAATACGGGCAGGATGAGATCGGCGATTTCCATTTCCGCGTCTTCCAGCAAAGGCGATGGCGCCTGCGAACAAACGTCTGCATCAACAAGGCGCCGGCGAGGCGGGCCGCGGGGCTGCCCTGCGCTCGAGAGCCGAAGGACGGCTATCGCGTCGATTCCCTTCTTTTCCGGGAAATCCCCGCATAGCGCGTCGCCGCCCGAAGCGGTCGCCATAGTAGCGGATGATTGGGGTTTCGACTCTGGAGCCGAGACGAGAGTTACGCCGCAAGCCGCATTGGCCGCAGCCGGCCGGCGAGGTCCATCAGGGCAAGATGGTAGGCTCTCGCGGTGCGGTGGGAGCGGTTATAGCGCGCCATCACCACGTCGAGGAGTTCGATCATGATCTCGCCGTCGACCTCGGCCAGATGATCGAGCGTTAGACTGCAGGGCGCGAGCGCGCCGACCAGGGCTTCGCGCATGTCCGCGAACTCCGCCATGTCGCCGCGAATGAGAGCGCGCCAGACCCGGGCGTGAAGGCGGGTCAGATTGCGCGAAAGCTCGTGGTCGCTGATCAGCTTACGATAAGCGGCGATCAGGCGGTCGTAGATGACCGGCTCGGACCATTGCTTGAGACCGGAAAAGCCCTCGGACAGGTCGGCCCATGGCATGGCGGCGACTCCTTGGCGGCTTGTTTCGCATCACGAATCAGGAGGCTAGCCACGCGAAACGCACGCAAACTGATTCATCATAGTTAACATAGTATGAATCCTCCGTGCAGGTTATCCACAGAAATTTCGTCAACGACCGCCTATTGTGCTTGACCTAGCGTAAGGGAAGAGTGCAGCCGCGCTGAACTTATCCAGTCGTAATCGGCGCCGTCTCGTTCCGACTGCTGCGTGAAGCGGTTGCCTATCGTATCGACGAGTCGCGCCCGCGATAGCTCTTGAGCGTGGAAACGCTGCGTAAACTGGCGTGGTGGCAGGGTCGTTCATCAAGCGATGACGCTGCGTCACGCCCGAAATAATCTTCGCCCTCGAAGGTCAGTCCTGCGTCCGCCGTGACGATTCGCGCGACCTGACCGCCCGATAGATTTTTCGACTTTTCCTTGCTGAGAATCAGAATTCAGACTAAGCTGACCTCGGCATGACGTATCTCTCCACCGGCCGCGGGAAGCGAGCGGGCCGGCGGCGCTTTTCACATCGGGCGCGTGGCCATCGAGCCGAAAAAGAAAAACAGCCGGGGGTCAGCATAACCCGTTGAAAAGGCCCGATCCGGACAAGAGATCCAAGGAATCCGAGCCCTTTCCTTTGATTTGTCTTGGCCCAGTTTGGCCCGGCTTGGGCGGATTTGGGTAAATTCGGATTGGAGGGCCCGGCCGAGGTGTAATGGACGTGCCGTGCACCGCCCGGCCTCGAACTCGTCCGGGCGGGTCTGGCGGGCCAGCGCATCGAGCACGGCGTTGATCATGCCGCTCTCCTCGGGGCCGAAGAAGGCGGCGGCGACGTCGACGTACTCGGTGACCGCGACTCGCGCCGGCACGTCGGGGCGGTTGCGCAATTCGTAAAACGCGGCGCGCAGGATCGCGCGCATGAGCGCTTCGACCCGCTTGAGCGGCCAGCCCTTGGCGAGCGCGTCGTCGAGGCCGCGGTCGATCGGCAACTGGTCGCGCAGCACGCCGGAGACAACGTCGCGAAAGAACGCAAGCTCGGCGGGGGCATACGAGTCCCCCTCGATCTCATGGCCGATCCAGTGCGCCTCGAACTCGGCCAGAATGTCGGCGAGCCCCTTGTCGGCGATCTCCATCTGATAGAGCGCCTGGGAGGCGGCGAGGCGCGCAGCCGAGCGACGCTCGGATCTCTTCATCGGCGGGCGAGCCGGCGGTGAAGACCGGCAAGGCCGATCGCCGCCCGCGCCGCTTCGCCGCCCTTGTCGCCCCGCTCGGGATCGGCGCGCTCCTCGGCCTGAGCGATCGTGTTGGTGGTGAGAATGCCGTTGCCGAGCGCGAGCTTCCGCTCGACCGACATATCCATCAGCGCCCGCGCCGACTCGCCCGCGACGATTTCGAAATGAAACGTCTCTCCCCGGACGACGCAGCCGAGCGCGAGCGCGCCGTCGTAAGGCCGCCCGGCCGCCTTCGCCGCGTCGAGGGCGATCGCCATGGCGGCCGGAATCTCGAGCGCGCCAGCGACATTGACCAGATCATGGGTCGCGCCGGCGGCCTCGAGCGCGCGGGTTGCGCCTGCGAGCAGACTGGCGCCGATCGCGTCGTAGTAGCGCGCCTCGACGATGAGGAAACGGCCGCCCTCGATACGAGGCGTGGATACGGCAGCCCGGCGCGGCTCGGCCATGGATCAAGTCTCTCGAGGGCTGGCTTTGGAACAGCGCCAGTCCATAGTGGGCGGGAGCCGCAGAGGCAAGGCTCGCCGCCTATGATTGGCGGGACGAACGCCAGATTCCGTAGCGCCACGGGCGCGCCCAGGAGGCGCGCGGCGCGAGCCGCTGGGGCGGCGGATCGTAGCCCGAGCCGCCCCACGGGTGGCAGCGGCACACACGCGCCAGCCCCATCCAGGAGCCCGCCCACAGGCCATGCTGCTGGATCGCTTCGTCCGCATAGGCCGAGCAGGTCGGCAAATACCGGCACTCCCGGCCGAGCAGGCCAGAGAGCGTGAGCTGGTAGAAGCGGATCAGCGCCCGGGCGGCGCGGCGCGGGGCGAGGACAAGCGCACTCACCGCGCCGGCGCAGCCTCTTGCGTCACATCGCGCGCGGCGATCTGACCGAGCGCGTCGGCGACCGCGTCGAACGTCAACAGAGTGGACGCATGGCGGGCCTTGTAGGCGCGCACCGGCTCCAGAACGGCGAATTCGGCCCATTTGCCGCCTGGCGGCGGACCGTCGGCCTTCAGCATCCGGGTCATCTGATCGCGCAAAGCATGGAGCTCCTCGGCCGTCGCGCCGACCACGTGGCGCGCCATCAGCGACGATGAAGCCTGGCCGAGCGCGCAAGCCTTCACGTCATGGGCGAAATCGACCACCCGTCCATCCTCGACGCGAAGGTCGACCACGACCGTCGAGCCGCACAGCCGCGAGTGCGCCCTGGCGGTGGCGTCTGGATGCGCGAGCCGGCCAAGCCGGGGAATATTCGCCGCCAGCTCAAGCACGCGCCGATTGTAGATGTCGTCGATCATCCTGGCCCGATCTTCGGTCTGCGCTATATAGGAGGCGAGAAAGCCGAAATCGAGGCCTTTGAGATGGCGCGAGCCGGATCTTCGCGCCAACGAGAGATGCGGATGGACGATAACGCCAGATTGAAAGCCAAGGTCGGCCGCGAGCCTGGCGGGACGGGCGATCGTGAGGAGGGCTTGACGTTCAAGCCCAAATTCGGCGCGGACGGCCTCGCGACCTGCGTCACGGTAGACGCATCGCGCGGCGACGTTCTGATGGTCGCCCACATGAACGAGGCCGCGTTGCGCGCGACGCTCGCGACCGGCGCGCTCCATTACTGGTCGCGCTCGCGAAACAGCCTGTGGCGCAAGGGCGAAACCTCGGGTCAAACCCAGAGGCTGGTCGAATTGCGCGTCGACTGCGACCAGGACGCCTTCCTGGCTCTGGTTGAGGTTGGCGGCGACGGCGGCGCTTGCCACACCGGCCGACGTACCTGCTTTTATCGCCGGGTTGAGACGGAAGGCGATGCGACCAGGCTGGCGTTCATAGAGCCGCCGCCGACCGAACGTCTGACGGTCGAGGGCCAAGCTGAGGTCGCGCCGAATTGACCGCCTTGCCGTTAATTTTCTGGCGATATCTGGCGCGCAAGCTTAAATTTCGTAGCGGAACGGGCGACGTCGGGCCGGTTGCAGGCGAGTTGGGCGATGTTCTTGGCGGCTTACCGCAGAAACGAGACTGACCTGGGGTCAGGCGGCGGACGGTCCCGGCGGGCGAAAGTGGGCGTCGTGCTCGGCGCGGGGGCCGCGCGCGGGTGGGCCCACATCGGCGCAATGCAGGAACTGGACGCGCTGGGACTGAGGCCGGATGTCGTGGTCGGCTCGTCGATCGGCTCGCTGGTCGGCGGCTGCTACGCGGCCGGGCGGCTCGACATGCTGGAGGCCTTCGCCCGCTCGCTCACCAGGAGGCGGGTGCTGGGCCTCCTTGATTTCTCATTCACCGGCAGCGGCCTTTTCGGCGGAGCGCGATTGCGCGCGAGGCTCGAAGCGGCGCTCGGCGGCATCCAGATCGAGGATTTGCCGATCCGGTTCGCCGGCGTCGCGACCGAGATCGGCGACGGGCACGAGATCTGGCTCAGGCGCGGCTCCCTGGTCGAGGCGATCAGGGCTTCGTACGCGCTGCCAGGGGTGTTCGAGCCGGTCAAGGTCGACGGACGTTGGCTGTTCGACGGAGCGATCGTCAATCCGGTGCCGGTCAGCGTGGCCCGCGCGCTTGGCGCCGAGCGCGTCATCGCGCTCAACATTTCGAGCGACAGCGTCGGGCGCGGAACGGCCCTTCAAGACCCGTTCGGCCGGACGGACCCACCGACCGCGGCGGATGAAGCCGCGAGCGAAAGCGGCGGCAAGATTGCGAGATGGTGGCGCGGCGGAGCGGTCTGGTCGCGCGCTTACGCCAGCGCCGATGCGTCGGCGCCAGGCCTGGTAACCTCGATGGTGAGCGCGTTCGATATTCTCCAGGACCGCATCATGCGCTCGCGGCTGGCCGGCGATCCGCCGGACGCCCTTGTGCAACTCAAGGTCGGCAAGATCGGCATGTTCGAGTTTCATCGCGCCGACGAACTGATCGCCCGCGGACGCGAAGCGGTCCGCAAGGCGGGCGCCGAAATCATGCAGCAAGCGGAGCCGGCGCGGATAGACGCCGGCGGGGCCTGACTGGGCTCCGCCTGTCGTCAGGCGGTCGCTATATATTCGCGCAGCGCCTGGCGCTCGCTGTCGAGGGCGTTGACGTGCCGCTTGACGACGTCGCCGATCGAAATGATGCCGACAAGGCGTCCGTCCTCGACGACCGGAACATGGCGAAACCGGCCCTCGGTCATCGTCTGCATGACATGCTCGATCGTGTCTTCGCCAGTCACGGTGACGACCTTCGGCGTCATGTGACGCGACACCGGATCCTCGAGCGCTGAGGCTCCGTGTCTGCCGACGACGCGGACAACGTCGCGCTCCGACAGAATTCCCAGGACGCTCTGCGAAGCGTCCGAGACGACCACCGCTCCGACGCCTTTCGAAGCAAGAAGCTCTACGACTTCCCTCAGGGTGCGATGGGGCTGTGTAGTGAAAACGTCGCGCCCCTTATCGGCGAGAATGCGCGCAACTGTCATTCGTCTCTCCCCTTTTCGGGCGGTCTTTCGTCGGCCGCGCGGAACCGGAAGATGCGCCGGGAATAGGGCGTGATCAAGTCCATTCTTGAGGCCGATCTTAACGCAAACCGGCATCGACGAGGATGCATTGCTTGGTGATCATCGCGCTGTCGTCGGAGGATAGAAACAGCGCCGCCCGCGCCATGTCCTCCGGCACGATGTTGCGGTGGATGAGACATTGGCGCTGGCGGAAATCGGCGAGATCGGCCTCGCTCATCCACAGACGTCGCTGCCGCTCCGTGACGACGAGACCCGGCGCGATGGCGTTGACGCGGATGTTGTCGGGTCCGAACTCGCGCGCCAGGCTCATGGTCAAGCCAACGACAGCGGCCTTGGCGGCGGAATAGACAGACAGTTGGTGAATGCCGAGCATGAAGGCGGTCGAAGAGAAATTGACGATCGCCCCGCCGCCGAGCTCGCGCATCGAGCGGCGCGCGATCTGAGCGGCGAAGAACTGGTGCTTGAGGTTGACCGCCATGGCCCTGTCCCAGTCCTCCTCGCTGACCTCGTCGGCATTCTGGCGGTTGTCGTTGGCGGCGTTGTTGATCAAGACGCCGATCGGCCCGAGCCGCTGCTTGACCTCCTCCATCGCCGCCTCGAGGGAGGCGATGTCGACCAGATCGCAGTGGAGAAACAAGGGCGGAGGATGGGAGGCGCCGATTTTCGCCACCAATTCCTTGGAGGATTCGACGGCGATATCGACAAAAGCGACATTGGCCTTCTGCGCAGCAAAGGCTTCAACCATCGCGGCGCCGATGCCTGAACCGCCGCCGGTGATGAACACGACCTTGTCGATGAGCGACGGGTAGCGGGCAAACGACATCAGCCGGCCTTTTCGTTGCGGCGCGCGAGGCGCCGGTTGGAGCGCGGCTCGATCCGACGGAACCGGCTCGGCGTAAGCCGAGGCGATCCCGCGGGCCGAGACGCGCGTTCGGGCTTGGCGGCCAAATAGCGCCAAGCAAAACCAAGCCCAGCCAAATAAAACCAAGCAAGAGTGCTTGGATTTGCTTGGTTCTATTCGTCCGATTCGGGACTTTTCAATGGGTTACGGCGAAAAAAATAAAAAAAATTCCTCCCCGCTTTCCTCTCGCCACCGGACCTGTCGAAAGACGCCGGTTCGATCCGGCCTATGGGAAGAGGTATAGCACGTTTTCTGATTTTCTACAAGAGATTGTACAAAAAATTTGCGCGGGGTGGGTCCGCGACCGCGTTGGATTGAGGCGCGCACGCTTGCAATTGTCCATATATCGATTAATCTCGATATATGGACAATACCCAAGCCATCGACGCGTTGTCAGCGCTGGCACAGACCACACGGCTCGACACTTTCCGGTTGCTCGTCAGCCGCGAGCCTGAAGGCGTCGCCGCCGGCGAATTGGCCCGTCTCGTCGCGGTGCCTCAAAACACGATGTCAACGCACCTGGCTATCTTGGCTCGCGCTGGTCTTGTTCGGGGCGAGCGCCAAAGTCGCTCGATCGTCTATCGCGCCGACTTGGAGCGATTCCGCGAAGTCACGCTCTTTCTGCTCAGGGACTGCTGCGGCGGCCGTCCAGAGGTCTGCGCGCCGCTGATCGCCGACCTCACGCCATGTTGCCCTCCGGAGGTTTAGGCTCATGACCGATCGCGTTTTCAACGTCCTCTTTCTCTGCACCGGCAACTCCGCTCGCTCTATCCTCGCCGAAAGCGTCCTGCGCAAAGACGGCGCGGGCCGCTTCCGCGCCTTTTCCGCCGGAAGCCGTCCAAAGGGCGCGGTCAATCCTTTCGCGCTCAGGGTGCTTCATGCGTTCGACTATCCGGCGGACGGTTTCCGTTCGAAGAGCTGGGATGAATTCGCGACGCCCGATGCGCCGAAAATGGATTTCGTGTTCACGGTCTGCGACGACGCGGCCGGCGAGACCTGCCCGGTCTGGCCCGGCCACCCGATGACAGCGCATTGGGGGATTGAAGACCCTGCCGCGGTCGAAGGTTCTGATATTGAAAAGGAGCGCGCTTTCAATACCGCGTTTCGCTACATGCGCAACCGCGTCACGAGCTTCATCGCTTTGCCGTTTTCCAGTCTCGATAAGATGGCTCTGACGACCCGGTTGCGCGACATCGGGAATATGGACGGCGCGACGCGCGCCCCCCAAGGCGCGTGAACAGCGCGGAGCCTTTGGCGCGCCGGCTGCTTGCGGAAAGTCTCGGCGCGAGCTTTCTCCTCGCAACCGTCATCGGCTCGGGCATCATGGGAGCGAACCTCGCGGGCGGCAATACCGCCCTTGCCTTGCTTGGAAATACGCTTCCGACCGGGGCCATTCTCGTCGTTTTGATCCTGATCTTCGGCCCCGTGTCCGGCGCGCACATGAACCCAGCAGTAAGTCTCGCTTTCGTGCTCCGGCGCGAACTGTCGTTGCGGGATTTCACCTTCTACGTCGCGGCGCAGCTTGTCGGGGCGATTGTGGGCGTATGGTCGGCGCATCTGATGTTCGCCCTGCCAGTCTGGCAGATATCCACACATGTCCGCACCGGGCCCGCGCAGTGGTTCTCGGAAGGCGTCGCGACGTTAGGGCTTCTGTTGACCGTGCTTGGCTGCGTGGCGCGCGCGCCGGCCGCCGCGCCCTACGCGGTCGGCCTCTATATTACAGCCGCTTATTGGTTCACGGCGTCGACGTCATTCGCCAATCCAGCGGTAACGGTCGCCCGCGCGCTTTCCGACACATTCGCCGGGATCGCGCCTTCGGGTGTTGCCCCGTTCATTCTTGCCCAACTCGCCGGAACACTGGCGGCGGTCGCCTTGTGTCCCTTGCTTTGGCCACGCCGCTAAGCAACCCCGCGAAGGACCCCGAGCAACTCGCGATGCATGACTTCGTTGCCGCAACAGATGGAGCCGGTCTCGAGGAAGTTCGCCTCGCCGTCGGCGCCGGTGACGAAGCCGCCGGCCTCGCGGACGAGGATCGCGCCAGCCGCAATATCCCAGGAATTGAGGCCACGCTCCCAGAAAGCGTCGAAGAGTCCCGCGGCGACATGGGCGAGATCGAGCGAGGCGCAGCCCATCCGGCGCACATTGACGACCCGATCCATCACCGCCTTGAGCTCGGCCAGGAATCGCGGATGTTGCGCCATTTTGCCGAGATGGGGAATCCCGCAGCCGAATAGCGCCTGCGACAATTCGCTCCGCCCGGCCACCCGCAGGCGGCGATTGCGGCCGAAAGCCCCCTGCCCTCTCTCGGCCACGAACATGTCATCGTTTGCCGGATTGTAGACGACGCCGGCCACGATTTGCCCATCGCGCTCAAGCGCGATCGAAACCGCGAATTCCGGAATGGCGTGGAGAAAGTTGGTCGTCGCGTCGAGCGGATCGATGTGCCAGGTATGGCTCTTGTCGGAGCCTTCGACCCGGCCGCTCTCCTCCATGACGAAGCCGTATCCGGGACGCGCCTTGGCGAGTTCGGTGTAGAGGGTCTTCTCGGCGCGTTTGTCGGCGAGGCTGACGAAATCGCCTGGGCCCTTCATCGACACCTGCAGCTCGCTGACCTCGCCGAAATCGCGCTTCAAGCCCCGCCCGGCCTTGATCGCGGCGCTGGTCATCACGGTCATCAGGGCGGAGCGGATCATGGCGTTTCGTCCGGCGGGCCAGTATGGCGAGGCAGGTTTATGGGAGGCGCGAGACGGAGGCAAATTCGCGCCGCGAGGATTCACGCTTGCAAATCGAGGCGGACCAGAGGATTCGTTGGCTGTCGTCCGGCGGCGGCGACGCGGGGGTAGATCTTCATGCAGTCTGACATCGAAATCGCGCGCGCCGCGCGTCTGAAGCCGATCGCGGAAATTGCGGCCAAGATCGGCGCGCCCGAATCCGCCCTCTATCCGTTCGGCCGCTACATCGCCAAGCTCGAGTACGACTTCATTCACAGCCTCGGGGACAGGCCCGACGGCAAGCTCATCCTTGTGACCGCCATCAACCCGACTCCGGCCGGCGAGGGCAAGACGACGACGACCGTTGGTCTCGGCGATGCGCTCAATCGCATCGGCAAGAAGACGATGATCTGTCTGCGCGAGCCCTCGCTCGGGCCGTGCTTCGGTTTGAAGGGAGGCGCGACAGGCGGAGGCCACGCGCAAGTCGTCCCAATGGACGAGATCAACCTCCATTTCACCGGCGATTTTCACGCCATAACGTCGGCCCACAATCTTCTCGCGGCGATGGTCGACAATCACATGTATTGGGGCAATGCGCTCGGCCTCGACCAGCGGCGCATCGCCTGGCGGCGCGCCCTCGACATGAACGACCGGGCGCTGCGCGAGATGGTGATCGGGCTCGGCGGCGGCAACGGGTTTACCCGCGAGGACGGTTTCGACATCACCGTCGCCTCCGAAGTGATGGCGGCTTTCTGCCTCGCGTCCAGCCTCGACGATCTCGAGGAGCAGCTCGGCCGGATGGTGGTCGCCTCGAGACGAGACCGACGCGCGGTCACTGCGGCCGATCTCAAGGCGGCCGGCGCCATGACCGCGCTGCTCAAGGGCGCGCTCAGGCCCAATCTCGTGCAGACCCTCGAAGGCTCGCCCGCGCTCGTGCATGGGGGTCCATTCGCCAACATTGCTCATGGCTGTAACTCGGTGGTCGCGACACGGACGGCGCTCAAGCTGGCTGACTACGTCGTCACCGAAGCGGGTTTCGGCGCGGATCTCGGCGCCGAGAAGTTTTTCGACATCAAATGCCGAAAGGCGGGATTGAAGCCGGCGGCGGCAGTGCTGGTCGCGACAGTGCGGGCGCTCAAGATGCACGGCGGCGTCGCGAAGGACGCGCTGGCTGCGGAGAACCTTCCGGCGCTGGAGGTCGGCCTCGCCAATCTCGCCCGGCACATCGCCAATTTGCGCAAGTTCGGCGTCCCGGTCGTCGTCGCCGTGAACCGGTTCTCGACCGACACTCAACCCGAACTCGACTTCGTCGAGAAGGCCGTCGCGCACGAGTTCGCGGTCAAGACGGTCGTCTGCGATCATTGGGCGCGCGGCGCCGCAGGCGCGGAGAGTCTCGCCCATGTCGCAGCGGCTCTCGCCAACTCGGGGGAAGCGAAGTTCCGACCCCTCTACCCGGACGAAATGAACCTATGGGACAAGACGCGGACCATCGCGCGCGAAATCTACGGCGCAGACGACATCACCGGCGATGCGGCGGTGAAAGCGAAATTCCGCGAGCTGGAGGCCGCCGGCTGGAGCCGCCTGCCGGTCTGCGTCGCCAAAACCCAGTATTCGTTCTCGGACGATCCTTCCCTCCTCGGCGCGCCGACCGGGTATGTCTCAAAAGTCCAAGACGTTCGTCTCCGCGCCGGCGCGGGCTTCGTCGTCGTGCTGATGGGCGACATCCGCACAATGCCAGGCCTGCCGCGCGTTCCCGCAGCGGAGCGAATTCGCGTCGTCAACGGCGAAATCGATGGCCTGTTTTGAACGCGGGCAAATCCCGCCGCTCAGCGCGGCGTCGGCGCATCCTCGCGCACCAGCTTCTCCGCCTTCAGGGCTCGCCACAGCGCGGCCGGGAGCTTTGCGCTCATCATCGCGGCGTTCCGCCTCACTTCGCTCGCGCGTTGCGCGCCGGCGATGACGCTCACGACAGAGGGATGGCCGAGCGGAAATCTGAGCGCTGCTTCCGGCAGGCTGACCTTGAAGCTCTTGCAGATGTGCTGGATCCGGCTGACCCGTTCCTTCACCGCGTCCGGCGCGCGGCCATAATTATAGTGGGCGTCGGCCTTGGGCCCTGTCGCAAGTATGCCGGAGTTGAAAGGGCCGCCGACGACGACGGCGATCTTCTTTTCCTCGCATAGCGGCAGAAAGCTGGTCAGCGCCTCCTGTTCGAGAAGCGTATAACGGCCCGCCAGCAGGAAGACGTCGAAGTCGCCGGCGCGCGCCAGTCTCTCGGCGACATCCCATTCGTTGATCCCCGCTCCGATCGCCTTGATTGCGCCCGAGGCGCGCAGTTCGTCGAGCGCGCGATAACCGCCAGCCATGAATTCCTTGATCCGCGCGTCGGCGGCTTCCTTGCTCCCATGTGTGACGACGTCGACGTCGTGGCCGAAAACGATATCGACCTGATCGAGGCCGAGGCGCTCGAGCGAGAATTCGAGCGAACGCATCACGCCATCGTAGGAATAATCGAAGCGCTCCCGCCGCGACGGCGTCTCGAAGAAGGCGTCCTGCCGCGAGCGTTCCTGCGGCTTGCAGAGATCGAGGAGCCGGCCGACCTTGGTGGAAATCAGATAGGAGGCCTTTGGCTTCGCCCGCAGAAGCCCGTTCAGTCTGGTCTCGGAAAGTCCGAGTCCATAGAGCGGCGCCGTGTCGAAATACCGGCAACCTGAGGCCCAGACCGCCTCCAGCATCACCCGCGCTTCTTTTTCCGTCATTGGCCGATAGAGATTGCCGAGCGGCGCTCCGCCGAAACCCAGTTCGGTGAAAGGCAGCTCCACCCCGCGGCGGGTCACGAACTTCCGAACTCGCGCGCTCCGCGCATTCGTGGACGCCGCCATCGAATCTGCCCCTCCCTAAAGAGCGTGACGGCGCCCGCTATCGTTGGCGTGGCGCAATTCCATTGCCGCCGGCGTCCGAAAGTTCCGATACGACCAACGCGCCGCGAGCGGGCGGAATCGAGGCGCGTGCAACGATGCGGTTTGCCTGTTGAATACGCAAATCTTGAGCACTCCCCGCGACAAGTCAAGCGATGTGAAGAATCCAAGCCAGTCCGGCGTCACTGACAATCTCGATGATCGTCCGACGGCGACTCCGGATTCTCGTTCAGCCAGGCGCGATCGTTCGAAGCGATGAACGTGCGAAGACGCGGCAGGCTCGGATGGTTCGGCGATCGCGACTCCAGATCGGCGAGAATTTTCCTCAGCGCCTTGCGCACAGTCGGCCACTCGTAGGCGCACTGCTTCAGCATCAGTCGCGCATGGCGGATCGATCGGCGCACGATTGCATCTATGAAGCGGTCCATCGCGGCGTACGCTGCCTCTCCGTCGGGGACATCCCCGATCGAGCAGTGGCAAATGCGGCGCCGTTGACGTCAACGGGCAAATGTTTCGATTTGGCGCAGAGCCCGTAGGGCCCTTACCGAACGTAATGGACGGCCGCGCAGCATGCCCGCGCCAATATGGAACTATCGGACGGCGCTCGCGCCTGAAAGGATCGGAGCACTGCAACGCGCTATGCAGGCGCACGCTGGCTATAGCCGTGCCGCTCGTTGAGCCGCTCCATGAGACTTTGCGCGGCCTCGGCGATGACGGTTCCTGGGGGAAAAATCGCGTCCGCGCCGGCTTCGCGCAGCAACGCGAAGTCCTGGTTCGGAATTACGCCGCCGACGGCGACCATCGTTTCGTCCAGCCCGAGCTTGCCAAGCGCCCGCTTCAGGGCCGGGACGAGCGCAAGATGACCCGCGGCGAGCGAAGAGACGCCAACGATATGCGCCTTTGCGCTCGCCGCTAACGCCGCCACCTCCTCCGGGGTCGCGAACAAAGGCCCGATTTCGACATCGAACCCGAGATCGGCAAATGCGGAGGCGATGATCTTTTGCCCGCGATCGTGCCCGTCCTGGCCCATCTTGGCGACCAAAATCCGCGGAGGGCGACCCTCGTTCTCGGCAAAAGCGCGAGTCATGGCGATCACCCGCTCGTTGGCTTCGGCGCCCGGCCCCGCCTCGGACAGGTACACGCCGGAGATGGCCCGCACTTCCGCAACATGGCGGCCGAAAGCCGTCTCGAGCGCCAGCGAGATCTCCCCGACGGTGGCCTTCGCCCGCGCCGCTTCGACGGAAAGCTGCAAGAGGTTGGCCCTGCCGCGCGCGCCGTCGGCGAGCGCCTTGAGGGCGGCTTGCGTTGCGCTCTCGTTCCGCTCGGCGCGGAGGCGCTGAAGCTTCTCTATTTGCCGCGCGCGGACTGCTGCTGCGTCGACCTTCAACACGCTAAGATCCCGCTCGATCGTTGGGGCGTAGGCGTTAACGCCGATCACGGTCTGGCGACCCGAGTCGATGCGCGCCTGGGTGCGCGCCGCGGCTTCCTCGATGCGGCGCTTCGGCACGCCGCTCTCGATCGCCTTCGCCATCCCGCCAAGGCTCTCAACCTCGTCGATGCGGCTCTGCGCCCGCGCCGCGAGGTCGGCGGTGAGCCGTTCGACATAGAACGAGCCGCCCCAGGCGTCGATGATCCGGGTCGTGCCGCTCTCTTCGATCAGGAAAAGCTGGGTGTTGCGGGCGATGCGGGCGGAGAAGGGCGTCGGCAGCGCCAGCGCCTCATCGAGCGCGTTGGTGTGCAAGGACTGGGTATGGCCCTGGGTGGCGGCCATCGCCTCGATTTGGGTGCGCACAATATTGTTGAAGGGGTCCTGGGCGGTCAGCGACCAGCCTGAGGTCTGGCAGTGCGCCCGCAACGGGAGCGACTTGTCTGATTTCGGTCCAAAGCCCTTGACAAGGCCCGCCCACAGCTTGCGCGCAGCGCGGAGCTTAGCGACCTCCATGAAAAAATTCATGCCGACCGCCCAGAAGAAGGACAACCGAGGCGCGAACGCGTCGACGCTCATCCCGGCGCCGACGCCGGCGCGCAGATATTCGAGGCCGTCGGCGAGCGTATAGGCGAGTTCGAGATCCTGCGTCGCGCCCGCTTCCTGCATGTGATAGCCGGAGATCGAGATCGAGTTGAATTTCGGCATGTTGGCCGCGGTGAACGCAAAAATATCGGCCACGATCCGCATAGAGGCGGCGGGCGGGTAAATGTAGGTGTTTCGGACCATGAACTCTTTCAGGATGTCGTTCTGAATCGTGCCAGAGAGAGCGGCCATCGGCACGCCCTGTTCCTCCGCGGCGACGATGAACAACGCCATGACCGGCAGCACCGCGCCGTTCATCGTCATCGAGACGCTGATCGAATTGAGCGGGATGCCGGAAAAGAGCGTCCGCATGTCATAGATCGAATCGATCGCGACGCCGGCCATGCCAACGTCGCCGGCCACGCGCGGATGATCCGAATCGTAGCCGCGATGGGTCGCCAGATCGAAAGCGACGGAGAGGCCTTTCTGGCCGGCGGCCAGATTGGCGCGGTAGAAGGCGTTCGACTCTTCGGCGGTCGAGAACCCGGCGTACTGTCGCACCGTCCAGGGCTGCTTGACGTACATCGTCGGATAGGGCCCGCGCAGGTAAGGCGGGAGTCCCGGCCACTCGGCTGCGAGCCCGAGCCCTTCGCGGTCGCGCGGTCCGTAGAGCGACTTGACGACGACGCCCTCGGGCGTCGTCCAGATTCTCGGCGCGGCGGCGCCGGCCGAGTTCGACCGGGCGGCGAACGGGACGGTCGAGAAATCGGGAATCTGGCTCATGACGTGCTCAATCCCCGGTCTTTCCGCCTAGGTCCCGATAGCGCGATAGAGGCCCTCGAGCGCCTTGAGGGCGTCTGCGCCGGCGAAAATGAAATCCCCGACGCCCGCGGTCCGCCATTCCGTCTCGCGCTCACCCGGCCGGCCTGCGAGTGCGAGGCCTTTCACCCCCGAGGCGCTGAGCGATTTGGCGAAGGCTTCCGCGTGCGCCGCATAGGCCCTGTCGTCGCCGCACAGGCAGGCGAGCGGCGCGCCGCTCGCTCTCATCCGTTCGACCGCTTCTTCGGCCGTCGCGCTCTCGCCGTCATAGGCGGCCTCGAAACCGGCGGCCGCGAGCCATTCGCGCATGAAAGCTACGCGGCCCCGGTGGGCGGGCTCCGGCCCTAGCGCGACCAGATAGACCCGCGGCCGCGAACCCGTCCGCAGGAGAGCGGCGTCGGACTTGTCGCGCAAGCGCTCGAAAGGCTCGGCAAGTCGAATTGGCGCAAGCGCGCCCTCGACCGGCGTCAACGTTTCACGCTCCGGGGCGCCAAGGGCGACCTCGACCCGCGGCTCGGCGAGGTCGGCGTGAGCGGTGACGCCGGTGAGCGGCGACCTGACCGTCGCGATGTCGCGCGCAAGCGCCTTCGCGCTGACGACGACCTGTCGCTGGAACGCGCCGCTGGCGAGCGTCGACGGAAGACCGCCCTCTCCCTCGATTTCCTGAAACAGCGCCCACGCGCGCTCGCAAAGCGCCTCGGTCAGCGCCTCGAACGCCCCGGCGCCTGCGGCCGGGTCGCGGACAAACCCGAGATGGGATTCGCGCAAAAGAATGAGCTGAGCGTTGCGGGCGAGACGCCGCGCGAGACTGTCGGGAAGGCCGACGGCCAGAGTGTGCGGAAGCACGCTGACGCTGTCCGCTCCGCCGAGGCCGGCCGAGAACGCCGCCATCGCCCCGCGCATCACGTTCACGTAGGGATCGCGCGCCGTCATCGTCCGCCAGGCGCTTTCGGCGTGCACGTGCGCAGCCAGCGGCTCAACCCCGCACGCGTCCTCGATTCGCGACCAGGCGATGCGCAACGCGCGGAACTTCGCCAGGGTCGCGAACTCGTCGGCGTCCGCGGTCAAACGGAAGGCGATGAGCGCCGGGGCCTTGGCAAGCGGCGTCCCCGCCGCCTCGAGCAGGCGCAATATGCTGACGGCGGCCGAAAGCGCAAAGGCGAGTTCCTGCGCCGGGCTGCCGCCGGCAGCGTGAACGCCGCGCGCGTCGGCCGCCATGACCGGTGCGCCATAGCCCATCCTTTGCAGTTGGAGCGCGCTCTCGAGATGGGGCGCCGCCAGAGCGCGCCAGTCGGCCGGGAACGGTCCTGCGACCGAGGCGGCGAACGGATCGAGGCCGAATGACACCGCGCAGTCCGCCGGCTTTACGCCTGCGCGTTCAATCAGAGCGGCGAAGCCGAGCGCCTGCGAGGGACCGTCGGGACCGAGATCGAGCTCGAAACGCGCCCCTGCGTCGAAACGCACGCCATCGAAGGCCTTGTGAAGAGTCGCGGAATCGAATCGCCTGAGACCGTAACCGTAGGCGCCGAGGGCGCCCGAGAAGACGACCTGAAGACCGTCCGCGCCATTGGCGAGGTCTTCGAGCGCCTGGACGTTGGCCTCGCCGGGGTCGGGATGGTCGAGACGGGCAATAACGCGCCATGGGCCATCGGGTCCAAGCGCCCTTGGACCTTCCGCCGGCCGGTAGACGGGCTCGATCCGGACGCCGTCGGCGGTGTTCGAGACAAGCGTTTCGAGGCTCGCGCCGCGGAGAGCCGCTTCAGCGGCCTTGCGCCAATCGGCTTTGGTGTAGGCAGGAAACTGGCCCGCGGCGGCGCCCAACGCCGACCTCCGCTAGATGAACTGGGATAGCCCCGGAATCGCAGCCGAGATTTCGCCTACAACCTGATCGCCTGCGGCTTCGCGCGCGTAGCCGAAGACTTCCTTGCCGATCGTCTGGATCTGCTCCATGCCCAGGCCGAGGCCCATCAATTCGCCGCCGAGCGCCATCAGTCCGCCCCCGCCCATTGCGCCGGCGGCGACGCCCATCAGGCCCTTGAGGCCCGCGCCCATGCCTTCGCCGCCGGTCTGGGTGCTCGACGCGATGATCGCCGGAAAGGCGGGCGCCTTTTCGAACAGATCCCGTACTGCGTCCTCGGGCGCCTCGCGCTGGATGAAATCGGCGATCAGGGCGACCGCCTTGCGCGCGACCTCCGGGGTCGTATCGGCCGCGGTGGCGACGCGCGCTATCAGGTTGTCCATTTGAGGGCTCCTCGTCGGGCGGTAAGGGTTGTCTCGCCGCTCACGGCGCTGAAATCAAGCGCGCGCGTGGAATAGTAGCGCTTCGCCGAGCGATGGGAAGCGGCGAACCGCGCCCTCAAAGCGACTCGGCGGACCGCGGCAGGGTGGTTTGTGGCGCCGCGTCATGAATATGCCATGATATAATCACATATATAAAGCCAAATTAACATCTCCGCCTTGGCGCTTTAGCGGAGAATTGGCGGCGATTTCCCCCATAATCTCCTATTTTTGGCGCTGAGCAGCTTTTTGGCCCAAAGCAAGCAATGCATAAACTGCATGACTGCGTAGCTCATCTCATGGCTACCGCTCGCTGTTCGACGACACTATGTTGCACTGCGGTAGGCCAAGCGCCTGCCAGAATTGGAGTATCAAATGAGCCCTCTCAAGACGATTTCGGACAAGCTGAACGCGTGGCGCCGGTATCGCGAGGCGGTGCGTGAATTGTCGCAGCTCTCGGATCGCGAGCTGAACGACATCGGCATCCGCCGCGGCGAGATCGAAGACATCGTGCGCCGTTCGGTCGCGAGCAAGGCTGCGGCCTGATCGCGTCTTGCTGACCAGCCGGGACGCGCCGCTCAATGCGGCGCGTCGGCCCCCGGGCGGGCCCTGAAGGCGGAATTCCACGCCTGACCACGCCCGAAAACCAAGTTGACGCTGGCCTGGAGCTTTGTGACAAGCGCCCCCATGCGTCCGATCCACATCATCGGCGGCGGACTGGCCGGCTCGGAGGCCGCATGGCAGGCGGCGGAGCTTGGCGTTCCGGTGGTGCTGCACGAAATGCGGCCCGACCGCGCGACCGCGGCGCACCGAACCTCGCATCTGGCCGAACTCGTCTGCTCGAATTCGTTCCGATCCGACGACGCCTCGACCAACGCAGTCGGAATCCTGCATCGCGAGATGCGCGCGCTTCGTTCGATCATCCTCAAGAACGCCGACGCTTGCCAGGTGCCGGCGGGAGGCGCGCTCGCGGTCGACCGTGACGGCTTCTCGCACGGCGTAGAGGCCGCGATCCTCGGTCATCCCCGAATAACCCTCGAACGCGGCGAGATCGCCGGTCTGCCGCCCGAGGACTGGGACAATGTCATCGTCGCCACCGGGCCGCTCACTTCGCCCTCGTTGGCCGAGGCGATCGGCCGGCTGACCGGCGAGGGCGCGCTCGCCTTCTTCGACGCGATCGCGCCGATCGTCCATCGCCATTCGATCGACATGGGCGTGGCCTGGATGCAGTCGCGCTACGACAAGCCAGGCCCGGGCGGAAGCGCCGAGGCCTATGTCAACTGTCCGATGACCCGCGACCAGTACGGGGCCTTCATCGATGCGCTTCTCGCGGCGGAGAAGACCGAATTTCGCGAATTCGAGGGGACGCCCTATTTCGACGGCTGCCTGCCTATCGAGGTGATGGCCGAGCGCGGCCGCGAGACTCTGCGCCACGGGCCGATGAAGCCGTTCGGCCTCACCAACGCCCATGATCCGAAGGTCAAGCCCTACGCGGTCGTACAGCTCAGGCAGGACAACGCGCTCGGCACGCTGTTCAACATCGTCGGCTTCCAGACCAAGCTCAAATACGGCGAGCAGGGGCGCGTCTTCCGCATGATTCCGGGGCTCGAACAGGCGGAGTTCGCCCGGCTCGGCGGCATCCATCGCAACACCTATCTCAACTCGCCGCGCCTCATCGACGCCCGTCTGCGGCTCAAGGCGGCCCCGCGCCTGCGCTTCGCCGGTCAGATCACCGGCTGCGAAGGCTATGTCGAGAGCGCCGCGATCGGCCTCATCGCCGGCCGCTTCGCCGCCGCCGAGCGGCTCGGCCGCGATCTCGACGTCCCGCCGCCGACCACCGCGATCGGCGCGCTGCTCAACCACATCACCGGCGGCCACATCGAATCGATCGAGCCGGGCCCGCGCTCTTTCCAGCCGATGAACGTCAACTTCGGCCTGTTTCCGCCGGTCGTCGGAGCAGCGAACCGACGAGGCGGGCCGGCGCCTGCTCGGGCCGGAGCGCGGGCTCGCGCGCAAGCGGGCGCTCTCCGCTCGGGCGGAAGTCGACCTCGCGCGGTGGATCGAGGCGGCCCGCGAGCCGGCGCAGCTCGCCGGCGCCTGAAAGGGTCGCGGGCCTTTTCCAAGCCCAATCCAAATCCATCAAAATCTACCCAAATCGAGCAAAGCCCACGCCAAGGAAGTCAAAAGAAAAGGCTTTGATTTCCTTGGATTCCCTTGTCCGAATCGAGCCTTTTCAACCGTTTACGCTGACCCCCCAGACGATTTTTTCTTTTGCGCCCTTTCCGGCGGCGCCGGTTCGGCGCGCGAGACCGGCGCCATGGGAGGGTAGCACGAATTCTGCTTTTCACAAAGCAAATGCACCAGAAAATGCGTCGCCGCAGGCCATGTTCGCCTCCATTTCCGGCCGATGGGCCCGAGTTTCATCGCGCGGCCAAATTGTCCGCTCATGGACAGGCTATCCGATCAGGATGATGATGACCCCGGAATTGGCGGAAAACGCGACTATGGACGTGGGGGACTGGCTCAGAAGCCTCGGGCTCGGCCAATACGAAACGGCGTTCCGCGACAACCGCGTCGACGCCGAAGTCCTGCCCGACCTGACCGACGCCGACCTCGAAAAGCTCGGCGTCGTCCTCGGCCATCGCAAACGCCTGCTCAGGGCGATCGCCGGTCTCGGCGCCCTCGCGACTGATCCGAATGTCGCCCCGGCGGCGGCTTCCAGCCCGACGACCGACGCCGCCGAGCGCCGTCAGCTGACGGTCATGTTCTGCGATCTGGTGGGATCGACCGCGCTCTCGGCCCGGCTCGATCCGGAAGACCTGCGCGGCGTGATCGGCGCCTACCAGAAATGCTGCGCGAGCCTGATCGAGGCCAACGGCGGCTTCGTCGCCCGTTTCCTGGGCGATGGGGTGCTCGCCTATTTCGGCTATCCGCACGCCCATGAGCACGACGCCGAGCAGGCGGTGAGGGCGGGGCTGGCGATCGCCGAAGCGACTCCGCAACTGGAGACCGCAGCGCAGGAGCCGCTGCATGTGCGGATTGGGATCGCGACGGGAATCGTCGTCGTCGGCGATGTCATTGGGTCTCGAGAGTCGCAGGAGCGCGTCGCTGTCGGCGACACGCCGAACCTGGCCGCCCGGTTGCAGGTGGCCGCGAGACCCGACAGCGTCGTGATCGCGGAGGGCACCAGAAATCTGCTCGGCGAGTTGTTCGAGGTCGAGCTTCTCCGGCCGCTCGAGCTCAAAGGCATCGCGGGGACGGTGCGCGCCTATGGCGTGCTGAACGAGAGATCTCAGGGGAGCCGGTTCGAAGCGCTTCGCGCAGGCGGCCTGACCGCCCTGGTCGGCCGCGACGAAGAAATGAGCCTTTTGATGCGGCGCTGGGAGAGGGCGAAAGCAGGCGAGGGCCAGGTCGTTCTGTTGTCCGGCGAGGCCGGCATCGGCAAGTCGCGGCTGGCTGCGGCGTTCGTCGAGAAGGCGACGCGCGAGCCCCATGTGCTGCGGCGATACTTCTGCTCGCCACAGCACACGAATAGCCCCCTCTATCCGATCATCGGACATCTGGAGCGTGCGGCCGGGCTTGCGCGCGAGGACGACGCCAAAACCAAGCTCGACAAACTTGACGCGTTGCTCGCCAGATCCGCGACTTCTCGGGAAGACGCAGCGCTTCTGGCCGAAATGCTCTCGCTGCCGAACGATGGCCGCCATCGGACGCCGGACGCCGCCCCGCAGGAGCGCCGGCAGAAGACGCTCGAAGCGTTGATCCGCAACGTCGAGACCATCTCGGGCCACGCCCCGGTGGTGCTTCTGTTCGAGGACGTCCACTGGGCGGATCCTTCGACCCTTGAGGCGCTCGGCCGGGTCGTCGACACCCTCAACGCCCTCCGGGTTCTCCTGCTCGTGACCTTCCGGCACGAGTTCGCGGCGCCCTGGATCGGACGACCGCATGTGACCGCGCTGACCGTCAACCGGCTCGCCTCGCGCGAGACAGGCATGCTCATTGAGCGCGTGGCCCGCGGCGTTCCAATCGCCGAGAACCTTCGGCGCCACATCGTGGGGCGCGCGGATGGAATCCCGCTGTTCGTCGAGGAGATGACAAAAGCGGTGCTTGAGGCGGGCGGCGAGGACCGGGCGCGTCAAACGGACGCTCGCCGTCCCCGCCAGCCTCCATGCCTCGCTGATGTCGCGGCTCGATCGTCTGGGATCGGCCCGCAGCGTGGCGCAGATCGGGGCGGCGATCGGACGGGAGTTTTCGTACGCCTTGCTGAAGCTGGTGACCGGCCTCGGCGACGCCGAACTGGGATCGGCGCTGGATCGGCTCGTCCGTTCGGGGCTCTTGTCGGGTCGGGCGAAGCCGACGCACTCGACCTACGTTTTCAAGCACGCGCTCGTTCAGGACGCCGCCTACGGCACGCTGTTGCGCGAGCCCCGGCGAGCCCTGCACGCCCGGATTGCGGAGGTCCTCGAAGGCCAATTCCCCGAAATTGCCGAGAGCCAGCCCGAACTGCTCGCGCGTCATTGCGCGAGGGCCGGGCTGACCGAGAAAGCCGCTCATTTCTGGGGCGTCGCCGGCCGTCGGTCGCTCGCGCGATCTGCGCTGGTCGAGGCCGCCGCCCAACTCTCCCGGGCGCTTGATGAAATTGCGGCCCTGCCTGCGACTGCCGCGCTCAGGCAAGAAGAGATCGTGCTTCAGGTCGCCCTGATCAACACGCTCTTCCACGTCAAGGGCTATGCGGCGGAGGAAACTCAGGCGGCGGTCGAGAAGGCAAAACTGCTGATCGCGGAAGCGGAAGCCCAGGGAGAGCCCCCCGAAGACCCCTTGCTGTTTTTGTCGGTTCTCTTCGCTGCAGGGACGGCAAGCTTCGTCGCCTTCAACGGCGACGTGCTTCGCCGGCAGTCGGAGGAATACATGGCGTTCGCCGAGAAGGCGGGGACGCCGACCTCGCTCATGCTCGGGCGCCGCGGCGTCGGCGCCGCATTGATATGGACCGGCGATTTCGTCGAGGGACGAAGGCGTCTCGACGAGGCGATCGCCTTCTACGATCCCTCGTCGCACCGGTCCCTCTCCACCCGATTCGGGCATGACGTGAGAGTGGCGATCCTCTGTCATCGTTCGCTGGCCCAGTGGCTGCTCGGCTATCCCGAGGCCGCCCTCGCAGACGCAAATCAGGCGCTCGCCGACGCTGGCGAGATCGCTCAGGCGTCAACGATGATGAACGCCTTGTGCTACACCAATTTCACCCACGCCTTCCGCGGCGACTATGCCGCTGCGACCCTCGGCGCCGAGAAACTGATCGCTTTGGCCGACGAAAAAGGCGCGGCGTACTGGCGGACGGTCGGCGCCATGCAGCGAGGCCACATTCTTGCGTTGACCGGCTGCGAGTGGGACGCAATCAACATGATCGCCTCCGGGATGGCTGCATCGCGATCGACGGGGTCAAAGCTGTTTGTCCCAACTTTTCTCTCCCATTTGGCGATGGCGCATGCGCAGCTTGGTCAACTTGATGAGGCGCGGCCCTTGATCGACGAGGCCATCGCCGCGGTGGAAACGACGAAGGAAAGGCTGTGGGAAGCGGAGGTTCACCGGCTGGCCGGCGAGATCGCCCGGTTTGAACGGGACGCCGGCAAGGCGGAAGACAGTTTCCGCCGCGCGCTGGTTGTTGCAAAGCGCCAGCAGGCAAAATCTTGGGAGCTTCGCGCCGCAACCAGCCTCGCGCGGCTCTGGCGCGATTCCGGCCGGCGCGCGGAGGCGCATGACCTCCTCGCGCCCGTCTACGGCTGGTTCACCGAGGGCTTCGACACGCTCGACCTGAAACAGGCGAAGGCGCTCATCGGCGAGCTGGCGTAGGGAGCGTCAGGGGGAGTTGAACGGGTCTCGCCCCCGCCGCGCCGCGGCTTGACCAGAAATCCGCTTGCTTCTGGAGGGCGAACGCGGCAGCTTTGGCGCCAAGCGAGCGGGTCAGGATTGTCAACGCCGGTCGAGGTTCAGGGAGGAACAGAAAATGGCGCGATTGGAAATCGCTGCGCCGCGCGCAGCTGGCTTGCTCGGCGCGGCGTCCTTCGCTCTCACGCTCGCGCTCGGCCCGCAGGCCTTTGCCGAGGACCAGGGGCCGATCCGGATCGGCGTGATCGCGGAAGCGCAGGCCGTCGCGGGCTCCTCGATCCCCCAGGCGGCGCAGATCGCCGCCGACGAGATCAACGCGGCGGGCGGCGTCGACGGGCGCAAAATCGAGATCGTCGCCTATGACAACCATTCGTCCTCGGCCGAGTCGGTCAGGGCGTTCCAGCGCGCCGTCAACGAGGATCACGTCAATGCGGTGATCGGGAGCTACATCAGCGAGGTGGTGCTGGCGCTCGAACCGTGGGCGGGGCGGCTCAAGACCGTCTTCATCACGCCCGGCGCGGCGTCCGATGTCATCACCCAGAACATCGCCAAGGACTACGAGCACAACAAATACACCTTCCACGGCTACCTGACCTCGAGCGCGATCGCAGGGCTGGTGTGCGACGCCGCCAAGGACATGCTGGTCGACGGCCTCAAGATGAAGACGGCGGTCGTGATGAGCGAGGACGCGGCCTGGACAACGCCGCTCGACGCCAGCTACGAGGCGTGCCTGGCGAAAATCGGGCTCAAAGAGCTCGACCATATCCGCTTCTCGCCCGACACCACTGACTTCACTCCGATCTTCAACAAGATCGAGGGCCAGAAGCCGGACGTCATCATCACCGGCATCTCGCATGTCGGGGTGCAGCCGACCGTGCAGTGGAAAAGCCAGCAGGTGCCGATTCCGATGTTCGGCGTGGCGTCGCAGGCAACCAACTCGACGTTCTGGAAGGACACCAACGGGGCGACCGAAGGCGTCATCTACCAGGGGGTGTCGGGTCCCGGCGTCGCGGTCACGCCCAAGACCCTGCCGTTCGTCGACGCGTTCGTGAAGAAATTCGGCAACAATCCGTCCTACTGCGGCTATACCGCCTACGACGACGTCTTCATCATCGCCGACGCGATAAAGCGCGCGGGCAGCCTCGACAGCGACAAGATCGTCGATGCGATGGAAAAGACCGATTACGTCGGCACCATCGGCCGGGTCCAGTTCCTGCCGCAGGGCGACCCGCATGTGCATGGCCTCAAGACCGGCCCCGGCTTCATCACCGGTCTGATGCTGCAATGGCAGAACGGCAAGCAGACCAACATGTGGCCGGCGGCGCTCGCCAACGGCAAGATGGAGTTCCCCTCCTTCGTCAAGATCGCCTCCGGCGGCAACTGACCGGCAGGCGAACCCGCCGCCATCCACGGACAGGCAGGAGCGGCGGCGGGGATCTGTAGATGCTCATCTGGCAGATCCTGATCGACGGCTTCGCGATCTCCTCGCTCTACGCCTTGGGCGCAACCGGGTTCACGCTCATTTTCGGCGTCACCGGGGTCCTCAATCTCTCGCACGGGGCGATCATGGTCGCCGCCGCCGTCGCCGCCTGGGCCGCGTCGGGCAACCTGGGCGCGGGCGCCTATCTCGCCGCCGCCTTCGGTATCGTCGTCGCGCTCCTGCTGGCGCTCGCGACCTACTATCTCGTAGTCCGGCGGCTGCAACTGTCGCGCGCGGTGCGGGAGGAGGAAAAGGAAATCTTCATCCTCACCGCGACGCTGCTCTGGGGCATCATGATCCAGGAGGCGATCGCCTGGCTCTTCACCAACAACGCCAAGACGGTGTTGCCGATCGTCGACGGCGTGGTCACGATCCTCGGCGTGCGGACGCCGGCCAACGAGATCTTCACCGCGCTCGTCTGCTGGGCGACGATCGGGGGCTTATGGCTGTTCGTCAACCGCACGCTGGCCGGCAAGGCGGTGCTCGCCGCGTCGATGAATCCGCGCGGCGTGACCCTGCTCGGGATCGAGCTCTCGACCGTCTATGTCGGGGTCTGGGCGATCTATGGCGCGCTCGCCGGCGTCGCAGGGGTGCTGCTCGGCATGTTCCTCGGCGTCTCCTCCTACAGCGCCGGGCCCCTGACCGCGAGCGCGTTCTCGATCGTCGTGCTCGGCGGCCTGGGCAGCGTCTCGGGCTCGCTGATCGCGGCCTATGTCGTCGGCTATCTCGAGACGCTCACCGCCTATCTCATTTCGCCCGCCTATCGCTCGATCCCCGCCCTCCTGCTTCTGGTCGCGGTGATGTATGTGCGCCCGCGCGGGCTCATGGGCAGGCGCTAACCGTGCTGCGCCGGGCGCTTCTCTCCCCGCCGGTCCTGATCAGCTTGATCGTGGTCCTCGTCGCCTCGACCCTGCCGCTCTACGTGTCGGGCTACGTCCTCGGGCTCTTGACCATCGCCTATTATTTCGGCGTGTTCTCGATGGCCTGGGACCTCCTGTTCGGCTTCGCCAACGAGGTGAACTTCGGCCCCTCGTTCCTGATCGGACTCGGCGCCTACACCGCCGGCATCCTCGACAGTCTTTATCAGCCGCCGATTGCGTTGTGCATCGCCGCAGGCGTCGCCGCGGCGATGATCGGGGGCCTCGTGCTGGCGCTGCCGGCGCTGAGGGTGCGCGGACCCTATTTCGGCCTCACTACCCTCGTCGCCGTCCTGATGCTGCAGAACTTCGTCGTCGTCGCGGCGAGCCTGACCGGGGGCGAAATCGGCTTGACGGTGCCGGACGTCATTTCAATCGACGACAGGGTCAACTACTGGATCGCGCTCGGCTTCATGGCCGTAAGCGGCGCAATCCTCTACGGACTCTCGCGCTCGCCGGTCGGCCTCATCCTGCAGGCGAGCGGGCAGGACCCGGTGCAGGCCGGGGCGCTCGGGTTCAACGTCACCAAGCACAAGCTTGCGGCGTTCCTGGTCAGCGCGTTTTTCTCCGGTCTCGCCGGGGCCTTGATGGCGTTCTATCTCGGCGCGGCGTCGGTCGGCACCTTCATCGACGTCACCGTCGGCGTGCAGGTGATCATCGGCGCCGTCATCGGCGGCCGGCGCACCATCCTCGGCGCGGCGTTAGGCGCGGTGTTCCTGGTCGCCCTCGGCGAGACGCTGCGCCCGCTCGGCGATCTTGCGACCTTCATCGTCTCGGCGGTCGCGCTCATTGTCGTTCTTGTCTTCCCCGCCGGCCTCCTCGGCATGGTCAGGGGCGTCCGGGAGGCGACATGAACGCTCGCACGCCGAGGCTCGAAATCGAGGGCCTGCAGAAGCGTTTTGGCGGCCTGACGGCGGTGAGGGACGTAAGCTTCTCGATCCGCGCCGGCGAGATTCTCGGCCTGATCGGGCCGAACGGATCGGGCAAGTCGACGGTGATGAAATCAATCCTCGGCGTCGAGCGGCCCGACGCGGGATCGGTGCGGGTCGACGGCCGGGAGGTCGCGGGCTGGCCGCCGCACCGGATCGCCCGGCTCGGCGTCGGCATGGTGTTCCAGCATTCGCGCCCGCTCTACCGGCAAACGGTGCTCGAGAACATCATCCTCGGCCTTCTGCCCGACCGATTGCTGGATGTGCTTCCCCTCTCCGCCACCGACGCCCGGGCGCGGGCGATCGCCGAGCGCGTCGGATTGGCCGGCGTCCTCAACCAGCGCCCCTCGACGCTTCCGTTCGCGGACTTGCGCAAAATGGAGATCGCCAAGGCGATCGCCCGCGATCCGCAGGTGGTGCTGATCGACGAGCCGTTCGCGGGCCTGACGGCGCGCGAGACCGCGTCGTTCGCGGCGCTGATCGCCGAAATGCGCGCCGACGGACGGGCGGTCCTCATCGTCGACCACAACGTGAAAAGCATCGCCGCGCTGGTCGACCGGATTTACGCCATGCATGTCGGCGAGCGTATCGCCGAGGGTACGGTCGCGGAGGTGATGGCGGACCCGACCGTGCGGAAGGTCTATCTCGGAGGCGCGCTCGAGACGGCGGCGCGGCCGGAGACCGCGTTCGGCGACGCGAACGCGCCGTTTCTCGAGATCGAAAAGCTGAACGTCGTCTACGGCAAGGCGCAGGCGCTGGAGGACGTCTCGCTCCATGTGCATCGGGGCGAATTCGTCGCCGTCGTTGGGCTGAACGGCGCCGGCAAGACGACGCTGTTCAACGCCGTCTCGGGGCTCGTCCCCTATGCCGGCGACATTCGCCGCGAAGGCCAGACGCTCCGCGGCAGAACGGCGGCGAGGATCGCGCGCGAGGGAATTGTGCAGTCGCCGGAGGGGCGGGAACTCTTCGGCGCGATGACGGTCAGCGAGAATTTGGACATGGGAGGGCACAGGCTCAGCGACAGCGTGCGGGCCGAGCGGCGGGAATGGCTGTTCGCCCTGTTCCCGGTCCTGAAAGAACGGCGGAGCCAGACCGCGGCGACCCTCTCCGGCGGCGAGCAGCAGATGCTGACCATCGCCCGCGCGCTGATGATGAAGCCCGATCTCCTGATCCTCGACGAGCCGACGCTGGGCCTCGCCCCGGTGATCATGGAGCAGATCTCGAAAGCCCTCGCGCGGTTGAGACAAACGACCGAGATGACGGTGCTGCTCGGCGAGCAGAACGTCACCTTCGCCCTGCCCCACGCCGACCGCGTCTATGTGCTCGAACACGGCCGGATCGCGTGGGAAGGCGACCCGAGCCGGTTCGCCAGCGAAGCCGGGGCGCGGTACCTTTAGCGGCGCGTTCGGCGGGCCGGACGCGATCCCGTCACAGCGCTTCCGTGAGCGCGATCTCCTCATGGCGGCCGCGGCGACGGTCGATGAGGACGATGGCGACGCCGCTCCCGGCGATAAGAGCGATCCCGGCGAGCGCGAGGGCGTTCGGCAGAGCGCCGAACACGAAAACGCCCGAGAATACGCCCCAAAGCGCGAAACTGTAGAAGAAGGGCGCGACAGCAGCCGTTCGGCCGAGCCGATAGGCGAGCAAGAGCCCGACGTGCCCCAGGGTGACGAACAGACCGGCGAAGCCGAGAAAAGCGAGATGCCGGCCCGTCGGCGCCCGCCAGCTCTCGAACCCTGCCGACATCGCGCCCGCAACCGCCATCACCATGACATTGGTCGCGAAGGTCACAACCATGACCGGAATGCGCGCCGGCACGCCGCGACCGATCAGATCGCGCGCCGCGATCAGCACCGCCGAGGCGAAGGCAAGCAGGGCGGCGGACGAGATTCCGTCGGGTCCGGGCTGGGCGACCAGAACGCCGCCGGCGAAGCCGAGTATGACGAGGACGACGCGCGCCGCCCCGACCGGCTCTCGGAGAAGGAAAGCGATGGCCAGGATCAGGAACAAGGGCGCCGTCTGCATGATGGCGATCACATCGGCGATCGGCAGGCGCGAGAGGGCCACGATATAGCAGAGGACGCTCATCGTCTCCGCCCCGGCCCGCAGCAGCGGGCGAAGGTGGACGGCCGAGGAAATGGCGCGCCAGTCTCCGAAAGGGACGAGCAGCAGGCCGCAGGCAAGACTGGCCGCGACGCCGCGAAGGAACAGCACCTCGAAAGGCGGAAGATCGCTCGTGACCAGCTTCATGAACGTATCGCAGACGACGAAAGAGGCCGTCGCGGCGAGCATGGCGGCGACGCCGCTGAGATTTGAGGTTCTGCGCATGAGCGGCAGTGTAGGCTGCCCTGATCGCCCCGAACAACGATTGAAACCGCGCGTTCGCTGAATGCGCCGGCGTTTTCAACCGGCCAGCGTCAAGGCGCGTTTGGATGCGAGGCGCAGACGTCGTGCAGCCACAACCGCCTATTTGACGTTGCTTTGGCCGCCGGCAGTGGTCCGAGACCGCATCGGCAGCCCAAAGCTGCATCAGAATCGCCGCGTCCAGCGCCAGATCGCCCACTGCCGGCGGAGCGGCGAGACTTCGCCGGCGGCGTCGAACGGGCGCGCGGCATTGCGGTCGAGCCGGTCGAGGTCGAGGCGCAAGGGCGCCGAGCGGAATGAAGGCCGGCAGGATCGCCGGGCTTGAGCCTTTCAGCCGCCGCTCCGCCTCGGCGAGTTCGTCGCGGGCGAGGCCGCGCAGTTCGGCGCAGGCTGCGATGACTCCCGCGCTCGCGCGCCGAGCGTCGAAATCGGACGCGCCCACGCCGTGGCGGGCGGCGACGTCGGCGGGAATGAGCGTCGGCGCGGAACCGGCCTTGAACGGCAGCGCGTCGATGACGCGCGTCAGCGCCAGCGCCATCCCGGCCGGCGCATGCGCGTCCATCTCATCCAGTTCGACGCCCCCGGCCGCGATCAGCGAAGCCAGCCTGAGCCGCGCGCCCTCGCTCTCGCCGGCGAAGGCGCGAAACGCGGCGAGGTCGAAATCGTCCTGCGGCGCGATCTCCTGCAGGCGCGCATCCAGCATCGCCTCGAACCAGGCGGCGGGCAGCGCATAGACGTCGATCGCAGCGGAGAGCGCGAGCGCGACCGGATTGCCCGCTGCTTCTTCCCCTCGTTCGCCAGCGATGGCGCCGCGCCACCATGCAAGCCGGATCGCCGCCAGATTGGGATCGCGAGCGCGTGCGTGCGCCTGACGGATCTCGTGATCGAACGCCGCGAGCGCGTTTAGCCCGTCGCGCGCGCCTGCTGGCGCATAGAGCGAGGCGAGCCACTGATCGCGGCTTTGAGCGCGGGCGAGCGCGGCGCAATGTCGGTGGGCCTCGCCGAGCGCGCCGTCGCCCGGCGGCGGGCGCGCGCTCACGGCGCGGCGATCAGCGCCGCCGCGACGCGCCGGTCTTCCGACTGCATGACGTTGTAGACCCGGAGCGCCGGACCGGTCGCCATCGCTTCGAAGCGCAAACCCGCGCGCTTGAGCGCGTCCTTCAACGGCCGCCCGAGCGGCGCCATGCGGGCGCCAGTCCCGACGATGAGAAGCTCGATCGATCCCGGCCGATCGGCGCACTCGGCGATGAGCGGGGCGAGCGCGATCTCATCGAGATCGCCGACGCTCGCGACATCGATCGCTCTCACCCCCTGCGGCGTCGCCAGGATCGAGCCCTCGTGCGACATGCCGGCGAAAGCGAAGGCGCCGGCTCCATACGCCGCGATCGGATGCCTGCCGGGCGCGAAGGCAGGCCGCGAGAGCGCCGAAGTCACGCCTTCTCCTTCGCCTTCACATCCTCGCCGGCCACGTCCTTTTCCCGCATCTTGTCGAAGGCGTCAGCGCGTACGCCCATGTAGATGAGCATCGGCGAGCAGATGAAGATTGACGAATAGGTGGCGACGAAAATGCCCCAGATCATCGCCGCCGAGAACGAGCGGATGACATGGCCGCCGAGGAAGAAGAGCGCCAGCAGCGCGAGAAAGACGGTGGTCGCGGTCATGATGGTGCGCGGCAGGACCGCGTTGATCGACATGTCGATGATCTCGGCGGTCGACAGGCGCTTGTATTTGCGCATCACCTCGCGAATGCGATCGAGCACGACGACCGTCTCGTTGAGGGAATAGCCGACGATGGTGAGGATCGCCGCGATCGAGGTCTGGTTGAACTCGAGCTGGGTGACGCAGAAGAAGCCGACCGTCAGCAGGAGGTCGTGCATCGTGCCGATGATCGCCCCGACCGCAAACTGCCACTCGAACCGGAACCACAAATAAGTCAGGACCGCGAGGATGGCGACGACGACGCCGAGGGTGCCGCGCTGGACGAGCTCGGAGGAAATGGTCGGGCCGACTGAATCGACGCTGCGGAACTCGTAGTCGGCGCCGAAGGCGTCCTTGAGCTTGGCGATCGCGGTCTGCTGGCCGGCGTCGCCGCCGGGCTGGACGCCGAGTCGCAGCAGAACGTCGGATTCGGCCCCGATCCGCTGGACTTCGACCGGTCCCACGCCGAGGCTCTCGCCCTTGGCGCGAATATCGGCGACATTGGCTTCGCCGCTCTTGGCGCGCATGTCGACCTGGGTGCCGCCGGCGAAGTCGATGCCGAAATTCATGCCCACGAACAGGAACATCAGCACCGAGACGATCGACAGCGCCGCCGACAGCGGATAGCTCACGCGCCGGAACCGCATGAAGCCGAACTTGGTGTTCTCGGGCGCGAGGCGAAGCAGTTTCATGCCGCAAGATCCGGTTTCAGCTTCGGAGCGCTCATATCCGCAGGCTCGATCATATCGGAAGGGTCTTGGGCCGCGAGCGATGATACCAGAGCGCGATCATCATCCGTGTCATGGTGACCGCGGTGATGACCGACGTCAGAATGCCGAGGCCGAGGGAGACGGCGAAGCCGCGGACCGCGCCTGACCCGAACAGGTAGAGAATCAGCGCCGCCACGAACATGGTGACGTTGGAGTCGATGATCGTGGCGAAGGCGCGCCGGAAACCGGCGTCGAGGGCGGAAATGACCGAGCGGCCGAGATGCGCCTCCTCGCGGATGCGCTCGTAGATGAGGACGTTCGAATCGACCGCCATGCCGATCGTAAAGACGATGCCGGCGATGCCGGGCAAGGTGAGCGTCGCGCCAAGCAGCGCCATCGAGGCGAAGATGAGGAGAATATGCACCGCCAGCGCCAGATCGGCGAACACGCCGAATATCCCGTAGGTGGCGATCATGTAGACGACGACCAGCGCCGCCCCGACATAGGCTGCGCGTTTCCCGGCGTCGATCGAGTCCTGGCCGAGGCCGGGGCCGACGGTGCGCTCCTCGATCACCGTAAGCTTGGCCGGCAGCGCGCCCGCGCGCAGCAGAATCGCCAGGCTGGACGCCTCGTCCAGGCTGAAATTGCCAGTGATCTGGCCGGTCCCGCCGGTGATCGGGGACCGGATGACCGGGGCCGAAATGACCTTGCCGTCGAGCACGATGGCGAACGGCCGGCCGACGTTCGCCGACGTCACCTGGCCGAACTTCTGCCCGCCGCGAAGGTTGAAGCGGAAGGTGACGTCGGGCTCGCCGGTCTGCTGGTCGAAGCTCTGCTGCGCGTCGACCAGATCTTCGCCGTCGACCATGACCCGCCTCTGGACCTGGACCGTTCCGCCGCCCTTCTGCATCGGTAGCGTCTCGATCTCGTTCGTCGGATCGCCCGGATCGGCGGCCAGGCGGAATTCAAGCTTGGCGGTCTGGCCGATCATGTTCTTGAGCGCCGTCGTATCCTGGCTGCCCGGCGCTTCGATCAGGACACGGTTCGGGCCTTGCTGCTGAATGACCGTCTCCTTGGTGCCCATCGCATTGATGCGACGGTTGAGCACCTCGATCGATTGCGCGACCGCGTGACGCACCTTGTCGGCGGTCGCCGGATCCGTCAGCGTCAGCCGCACCCCGTCGTCGGTTTGCTTCACGTCGAGCGTTCGGCCGTTCCCCGCCGCCAGCGGGCCGCCGATCGGCTGGCTCAACGACTGCAGGAGATCGAGGGCCTTCGCGCGCTCGCCCGGGTCGGCGATGCGGACCATGACGCCGCGCGGCTCGACAGCGATGCCGCCGGAGATGGCGATCTTGCCGTCACGCAGCTTCTGTCGCACGTCGTCGCGCAGCGCCTCGACCTGGCTTTTGATCACCGAGGCGGCGTCGACCTCCATCAGAAGATAGGCGCCGCCCTGCAAATCGAGGCCGAGCACGAGCTGGCGCAATGGAATGAAGCTCGGCGCCCGCGCGGCGAGCGCGTCGACCGCCTGCGCCGGCATGAAGCTCGGCAAGATGACGAGAACCGCGGCCGCAACGAGCGCCAGGACCGAGGCCAATTTCCAGGTAGCGAAACGGAGCATCAGGCTTTCTATCTAGCAGGGGACTCGACAGCGCCCAGGACGGGGCCGCCGCGCCGTCGTCAAGAGTTCGGCGCGTCCTTCTTGGCCGGCGGCGACTTGGCCGGCGGCGCGGGGTCCTTGACCGGTTCGCCCTTCGCGCGCACTTCGGCGATGCCGGAGCGGGCGAGGCGCGCGCGCACGTTCGGGGCGATCTCGAACTCGACCTCGTTGTCGTCGACCGATTTGGTGACCTTGCCGATCAGGCCGCCGGTGGTGACGACGACATCGCCGCGCCGCGCCGCCTGAACCATCTCGCGCTGCTCCTTGGCGCGGCGCTGCTGCGGCCGCCAGAGCACGAAATAGACGATCGCGATCATGGCGACGATCGGCACCAGCTGGACCAGCGTGTCGCTCGCCCCGAACAGGGAGGAGCCGGCAGCTTGCGCGTAGGCGGGAGTGATCAGCACGGCGGCGGTGGCTCCGGCGACGCGAAAGCCGCGCCGTTCAGCAAGGGCGTTATTCGAAAAGGCGACGCTTATATAGCCGGGGGCCCCGCGAAAGCAACGCCGCGCGGCCGGACCAAGGCGCCTCGGCGCGGCACGCCGCCGACGCAGGCCCTTTTCGGAAGCCGGAACGATCGCTATAAGCGCCGTCCGCCGCCTGGGGCGCGGGTCACGGAGGGGACGGGCATGAACAAGCAGGCGGCTGAGTTTATTGGAACCTTTGCGCTGGTGTTTTTCGGCTGCGGGGCGGCGGTGGTCGGGAGCATGGGATCGGGGCCGGGGGCGATCGACCTCTTGGGAATCGCGAGCGCGTTCGGCTTCGCCATTGTCGCCATGGCCTATGGCATCGGGCCGATCTCCGGCTGCCACGTCAATCCGGCGGTGAGCTTCGGCGTCTATGTCGCCGGGCCGGATGAGTCTGCCCGACATGCTGAGCTACTGGGTCGCCCAGGTTCTGGGCGCGATCGTCGGCGCGGTCGTGCTCTATCTGATCCTGTCCGGCAAGGCTCAAGGGTGGAACGGCGGGCTCGGCCAGAACGGCTGGGGCGCGGGCTATCTCGGCGAATACAATGTCGTCTCCGCTTTCGTGTTCGAAGTGGTGGCGACCTTCCTGTTCCTGGTGTGCATTCTCGGCGTCACCCATCCGTTCGCGCCGACCGGCTTCGCCGGCCTCGCCATCGGGCTGACGCTGGTCGTCATCCACCTCGTCGGCATCAACATCACCGGCACCTCGGTCAATCCGGCGCGCTCGATCGGCCCGGCGCTGGTCGGAATCGCCTCGAAGCCGGAAGCCGTCGCCAGGCTATGGCTGTTCATCATCGCCCCGCTCATCGGCGCCGGCGCCGCAGGCGTTCCTGTTCCGCGAATCCGCTTTGCTCGACGCGCCGAAGAAGGCCTGAGCCGACAAGCCCCCGCAGTCTTGCCAGCGCGAGCCCGGCGGGCGAAAAGCTCGCCATGCTCCATATCAGCGCCCTGACCTATAGGCTCGGCGAGCGCCTCCTGATCGACAGCGCCACGGCGGCGCTGCCTTCAGGAGCGCATGTCGGGCTCGTCGGACGCAACGGCGCCGGCAAGACCACACTTTTCCGCCTGATCCGCGGCGAGCTCGCGCCCGAGAGCGGCGAAGTCATCGCACCGAAAGGCTTGCGCGTCGGCAGCGTCGAGCAGGAGGCGCCGGGCGGACCGGAAAGCCTGATCGACTTCGTCCTCTCGGCCGACCGCGAGCGCGCGGCGCTCCTCGCCGAAGCGGAAGTCGCGGCCGATCCCGGCCGCATCGCCGAAATTCACACCCGCCTCCTCGATATCGGCGCTCATACCGCGCCGGCGCGGGCGGCGCGAATCCTCAAGGGGCTCGGCTTCGACGAGGCGGCGCAGGGCCGGGCGCTCGCAGAATATTCCGGCGGCTGGCGTATGCGGGTGGCGCTCGCCGCGGTGCTGTTCTCCGAGCCCGACCTCCTGCTTCTCGACGAACCGACCAACTATCTCGACCTCGAAGGCGTGCTGTGGCTCACCGACTATCTGAAGAGCTGCCCCGCGACGATCGTCGTCATCAGCCATGACCGCGATCTGCTCGACGACGTCGCCAATCAGATCCTTCACCTCGAGCGCGGCAAGCTGACCTTGTGGAGCGGCGGCTACTCGAGCTTCGAGCGCCAGCGCCGCGAGAGCCAAATTCTCGCGGGCAAGGCGATCAAGAAGCAGGAGGAGCGGCGCGCCCATTTGCAGGCCTTCGTCGACCGTTTTCGCGCCAAGGCGTCGAAGGCGGTTCAGGCCCAGTCGCGCATCAAGATGCTGGCCAAAATGGAGCCGATCGCGGCGATCGTCGACGAGACCGTCCAGCCGTTCAAGTGGCCGCCGGTCGCGCGGCGGCTGAGTCCGCCGATCGTGACGATGGAGAACGTCAGCGCCGGCTACGAGGGGCGCGCGGTGCTCGCGCGCATCGACCTCACGCTCGCCGACGACGACCGTATCGGCCTCCTCGGCCCGAACGGCAACGGCAAATCGACCTTCGCCAAGCTGGTCGCCGGCCGGCTCGACGCCGATGGCGGGCAAGATGACGCGGGCCAGCAAGCTTCAGGTCGGATATTTCGCCCAGCACCAGATCGACGAGCTCGATCCAGGCGGCAGCGTCTACGACCATGTCGCCGAACGCATGCGCGGGCAGCCGGAATCGAAGATCCGCGGCCGGGCGGCGATGATCGGCTTCTCCGGCGCCCGCGCCGCGACCAGGATCGAGGCGCTGTCGGGCGGCGAGAAGGCGCGCCTCATGATGGGCCTCGCCGCCTTCGACGGACCCCAGCTCCTCATCCTCGACGAGCCTACCAACCACCTCGACATCGACAGCCGCGGCGAATTGATCGAGGCGATCAACGACTACGAGGGCGCCTGCATCCTCGTCTCGCACGATCGCCGTCTGCTCGAAGCCTGCGTCGACCGGCTGTGGCTGACCGCGAACGGAACGGTGAAGCCGTTCGACGGCGATCTCGCCGACTACGGCCGCTTCGTGCTCGGCGCTGACGCGCGGCCGGCCCAGGCGCGCAAGCGCGAGCCTCCTTCGAATGCGCCGGCGGCAAGACCGAGGCGCGAGCCGGCGCCGCTCAAACGCGAGCTTCAGGCGCTCGAAGACAAGATGAACCGCTTCCAGGATCTCCTGCGCCGGGTCGACGAGGCGCTGGCTCAGGCGAGCGCGCGCGGCGGCGACGCGGGGAAAATCGCCGATCTGGCGGGGAAGCGCGTCGAGCTCGAGCGCGCCTTGACCGCGAGCGAACAGGCGTGGTTCGAATTGTCGGCCGAGGCCGAAGGGACATGAACGGGACGGCCTTGAGACGGCTGACTGCGGCGGTGGGGGTATGGCTGGCCACGGGGGCAAGCGTGCTTGCCGCAGAGCGCGCGCCATGGTCGGCGAGCTTGGTCGGCCGGCTTGAGGCGCTGGCGCTGATCGAGAGCCTCAACGCCGACCTTTTGAGCCATGACAGCGCGACGCTGACGCTCGAGCGCTGGTGTGCCGATCACCGGCTGGCCGATCCGGCCCTGATCGTCGCCGAGCGCGTGCATGACGCCGACAAGGACGCGACCGTGGAGGTGCGCGCAGCGCTCGACGTCAAGCCGGACGAGCCGCTCGGCTACCGGCGCGTTCGGCTCAAATGCGGCGACCACGTGCTGTCGGAAGCCGACAACTGGTACGTGCCGGCGCGGCTCACGCCCGAGATGAACCATCTGCTGGAGACGACCGACACGCCGTTCGGCAAGGCGGTCGGCGCGCTCCGCTTCCGCCGCCATACCCTCTCGGCGGACTTGCTGTGGCGCCCGCTGCCCAAGGGCTGGGAGATGGGCGCATCGGCGGCCCCAGACGAAGCGGGCGCGCTCGCGATTCCCGACCATGTGCTCGAGCACCGCGCGGTGCTTTCGACGCCCGACGGCGAACCGTTCAGCGAAGTTGTCGAGACCTATACCGGCGAGGTGCTGGCTTTCCCGCCAGTGAAATAACGTTCGGGAGCGAAACATGCAGGGCGAAAATTCGACGAGCGAGCGCGTCAAGATCGACGTCGCCGCAGGCGTCGCCGAGGTCACGCTCAATCGCCCCGACAAGCTGAACGCGCTCGATCCGGCGATGTTTGAGGCGATCATCGCGGCGGGCGAGAAGCTCAGCCACATGCCCGGTCTGCGCGCGGTCGTGCTGAGCGGCGCGGGCAAGGGCTTCTGCGCCGGCCTCGACATGGGCACGTTCGCCGCGATCGCCGCCGGAGGCGGCGGGCCGACGCCCGCCGATCTCGCAAAGCGCACGCATGGGATCGCCAACGACTTCCAGCAGGCGGCCTACGTCTGGCGCGCGTTATCCGTTCCGGTCATCGTCGCGATCCATGGGGTCGCGCTCGGCGGCGGCTTCCAGATCGCGCTCGGCGCCGACATCCGCTACGTCGCGCCGGACGCGCGCCTCTCGATCATGGAGATCAAATGGGGCCTCGTCCCGGACATGGCCGGCATTGCGCTCATGCGCGAACTTGCCCGCTCCGACGTGATCCGCGAGCTCGGCCTGACCGGCCGGGTCTTCTCCGGCGCCGAAGCGCTGGCTTACGGCTTCGCCACCAGCCTCCACGCTGACCCGCTCGCCGTGGCCCGCGCCACAGCAAAGGAAATCGCCGCCCGCAGTCCCGACGCTGTGCGAGCGCTCAAGCGCCTTTTGAACATGGCGAGCGACGCCGACACGGCGGCGATCCTTCTCGCCGAATCGGCAGAACAGGCGGCGCTGATCGGTTCGCCGAACCAGACTGAAGCAGTGAGGGCGGGGGTCGAGGGAAGAGCGGGGCGATTTGCGGATCTGAAATAGGTCCTCAGCCGGCGCTGTCGTCTCTGCGAAGGCGGGGGTCCGAGAGCTGCCGCGGACGGCGAACTTTTCTAATGCGCCCGAACCGCGTACCCATGAGACAAACGCGGCACGAGGGAGAAAGCGCTCATGTTCGTCAGCAACCTGTTCGCGGGCAAGAAAATCCTCGTCACCGGTGGCGGCACCGGGCTCGGCAAGGCGATGGCCGAGCGGTTTCTCGGCCTCGGGGCCGAGATCGCGATCTGCGGCCGGCGCAAGAGCGTCTGCGACGCGACCGCCGCGGAACTCATGAAGGCGCACGGCGGGCGCGTTCAGAGCTATGGCGTCGACATCCGCGACGCCGCGGCGGTCGATGCGATGGTCGAGGAGATTTTCCGCGAGGCTCCGCTTACCGGCCTCGTCAACAACGCCGCCGGCAATTTCATCTCCCGTACCGAAGACCTGTCGCCCCGCGGCTTCGACGCGATCGCCAACATCGTCATGCACGGCACTTTCTACGTGACCCAGGCGGTCGGAAAACGCTGGATCGCCGGCAAGCACAAGGGCGCCGTGGTGTCGATCGCAGTCACCTGGGTTCGCAACGGCGGTCCGTTCGTCGTGCCCTCAGCGATGAGCAAGGCGGCGATCCACGCGATGACCATGTCGCTCGCGCAGGAATGGGGCCGTTACGGCGTCCGCCTCAACGCCATCGCGCCGGGCGAAATCCCGACCGAAGGCATGAGCAAGCGCCTGATGCCGGGCGCTGAACCCGGCGCCTCCGCCGCGCGCAACCCGATGGGGCGGGTCGGCCGGATGGAGGAATTGCAGAATCTGGCCGCGTTCCTGATGTCCGACGGCTGCGACTGGCTGAGCGGCGAGACCATCGCTATGGACGGCGCGGAGGCGATGGCGACCGGCGGCAATTTCTATGAGTTGCGCCGCTGGGGCGACAGCGAATGGAAGGCGGCGCGCGCGGCGATCGAGGCAGTGACCGCCCGCGACAAGGCCGCGCGCGGCTGACGGGCCCCGGAGTTCGCCGAGATGGCCCCGCGCGCGCCGATCCTGGCGAAGGTCCCGCCGCCCGCGCAATTCGTGCTGGCGTTCCTGGTCGGGGTCGGGCTCGATCGGCTCATGCCGTGGCGGCCGGTCTGGATGGGTGTGGCGAGCGTGCATTGGGCCGGCTTTGCGCTCGCGGTCGCCGGCTGTTCGCTCGCGGCGGCCGCAGCGGGACGGTTCGTGCTTCGGCGCACGACGCTCGATCCGACCGGCGAGCCGGCGCGTCTGGTCGTCAACGGCGCGAACGCATGGTCGCGCAATCCGATGTATCTGTCCTTGACCGTCGTCTACCTTGGTCTCGCGCTCGCGCTCGGGAGAGCCTGGCCGTTGATTCTGTTGATTGTGCCGTGGGCGTCCATGAACTGGGTCGTTATCCCGTTCGAGGAGGCGCGCCTCAGCGAGACCTTCGCCCAAGACTACGCCGAGTATTGTCGAAAAGTCCGGCGCTGGATTTGAAGAGACTGCGTTGCCGGTCGAGCGCCCGTGTCGCGGCCGCGCGAGCGGACTTGCAAACGCGGCTGAGTTCCGCAACGCTTATGACAAGATCCAAAGGAGAGCGTGTGAGCAGGATACTTGTCATCGGAGCCGCTGGCCTGATCGGAACGCGGGTTGTCGAGGCGCTCGGCGAGCAGCATTGCATCCGCGCCTCGCGCAATTCGGGCGAGAGGGTCGACATTGCGGACCCGAAATCGCTCGCCGCGCTGTTCGAACGCGTTGGCGACCTCGACGGCATCGTCTGCACGGGCGGAGCGGCGCGTTTCAAGCCGTGGGACCAGCTAACCGACGAGGACTGGACGTTCTCCCTCGCCAACAAGCTGCTGGGCCAGGTCAATGTCGTGCGCTACGGGCTGAGGACGGTCCGACCGAGCGGCGCGATCACGCTGACGACTGGTCTCGCCGCACAATATCCGTCGCCCGGCAGCGCGATCATCACCACCGTCAACGCCGCGGTCGAGGCTTTCGTGCTCGCGATCACCGCCGAGCCGTCGATTTCGGTGCGAGTCAACGCCGTCTCGCCGGGCTGGGTCTCGGAGACGCTGCAGACGATTGGCCGCAATCCGTCAGAGGGAATTCCGGCGGCGGACGTCGCGCAGGTCATCGTGCGCCAGTTTCGCGAGGGCCCGACGGGCTCGGTGGCGTCGGCGGCGAAGGCCTGAAAACGCCCTTCGCCGCGCCGCCGTTCCGACCTGGAGGCGGCGCAGGTCTGCCGTTCTTAGAGGAAACGCGCATCGTCGGGCGGTCGATCGAAGCGATCGTGGCGGCCGTCGACATAGCGGATCGGCGCGGCGGCGAGTTCCTCGGGATCAAGGTCGTCCAGCAGCGAAACCTGGACGGCGTAAAATGCGCCGCCCATCGCCTCAAGCTCGCCCCGCCCCGGCGTCCGGATTCCGCATCTCTCGCAAAAGTGAAACTCAATTGACGGCTGTGCGCGCCCTGGCGGCGTCCATTGGTACGCCGCTTGGCGCGCTTCGCCCTCAACGAGGCGAAATCGAGCAGCCGGCGCGACAATGAGCCAGGAGCGCGCTTTCGTGCAGCTCGTGCAATTGCACTTGAAAGTTCCCTCGGCGAAGTCGAGTTCGGCCTGAAAGCGGACGGCGCCGCAATGGCAGCTTCCGGAATAAGTCTTCATTGACATGGGTTGGGCCCTTACTCGGATTGAGACTCCCACTACGAATGAGGCACGCCCCGGGATACTTCGGAATCAAACTTTTTCGCCAACGCCGCTCCCGGAGTTGGGCGGCCGGCCGCCTAGAACGTGCTGCGCTTGGGCGGAATCCGTCATCGCGAGGCGGCATTGGACGTCGACGGACGCCCGACTCTCGACCCGCTATCGCGCCGCGGCGATCCAGAATAACGGCCGCCGGCCGCCTTCATCCGCTGGATCGCTTCCCTCCCCTGGCGAGGACGACGGGGGTAGAGGGAAGCGCCGAACGCTTTAAGCTTGCGGGAGCGTGATGGAGGCCGTCTCCAAAATCCATGGACACTTGATGTAGTCGGTAATGCTGGTGACGCGGCCGCCGGCAATTCCGATGCGAATTGCCGAAAACGGAACCGGGCCCGCTGGATCGTCGCGCAGGATGACGACGACGGTTTCTCCGTCCGCCTCTCCCAGCGCCATGCGCCAGGCGATAATGGGGCGCTCGTATTCGATAAAATAGGGGGAGTCGGCCAAACGTCCGGCGAAGCAATCGGCGACCATGAGGCGCGCGTCGGCGCTTGCGAGCTCGCGCACGCCTTGCCAATCCCGCCGATTGAAGCGGTCGATATAGAGGCGGAGAAGCGCCAATTCCTCTTTGCTCGCCTTGCGCTCTAGGCGCTCGACGTCGGTGACCGCCGCCAGCTTGCCCCGGCCGCGGTTCAGGGCGGCTTTAACGCCGCCGGTTGTCGAGTCGACAACGTCGGCGATCTCATCGAGCGAATAGTCGAGGACGTCCTTCAGGAGAACGCACGCCCTTTCTTTCGGCGGAAGCGCGATGATCAGGCGCTCGATCGCGCGATCGACCCCCTTGCCGACGGCCTCGGGCGGGTGGACCCATGCGAGGGCTTCCGCCTCGGCCTCTGCCCCACGTCGCGCCTGGCGCCGGCGCAGGAAATCGATACAGCGATTATGCGCGATCCTTAACAGCCAGGGCCCAAGCGGACGGGTCGCATCGAAGGAGCCGAGCTTGAGGTAAGCCTCCAAAATCGCCTCCTGCATCACATCTTCACCGTCCAAAGCCGAGCCGGTCATGCGTGCGCAATAGCGGTGCATCCGGGGCCGCAGGCCCGCGATGCTCTCGATGAAGGCGGTGCGTTGCGGCTCGAACAGGCCCGCTTCTTCCGCATCCGCCTTGGCGGGAACTTCAAGGCTCATGAGATCCTTTCTCCGGAGGTTCACCACTCCGCCGCGCCGCGGGCGGCCTCGGCGAGGGAGGCGGCGACGTGGGGCGCGAACGAGCGCCAGACTTCGAGATGGAACATCGTCTGGGCGCGGCGCCAGAGCACGACCTCCGCTTTGTCGTAGAGCGTGCGGGTCGCCATGCCGACCGGAAAGGCTTTTGGATCGAGGTCGAGCGGGCAGCCGGCGTTGAGCGCCCTCGCAGCGGCCGGTCCGCCGACGACGAGACCGATCTGGCGGTGCGAGACGTCGACCAAGCTGTGCGCGGTTCCGTCAAGCACGGATTCGAGCATCTCGCCAAGCGGCGCCGCATCGGCGCCCTCCGCGATCATGAGCCATTCGTCCGGGCCGAGCCAGAGAGCCGCGCGGCGCACGCCTTCGCCCGCCGGCCCGAGTCGCTGAGGGGGCTCGGCGCCGAAGGCGATCCCGCAGGCGAGACGCGCGCCCTCCCCGCCCCGCAGGATGAAGCGGGCCGCCGCCGGCGCCTCGGACAGGGCGAATCGCGGACCCGCAGGAAAGGCAAGGCCCTCGAGCGGCGAGCGAATTGCGAGCGCTGCGTCAGACATGGAGACGCGTTCCCGGCTTGTCGTAAAAGATCGGCGCCGTAACCGTCACCGGAACTGCGCCCCCCGGCATCGGGACATTGAGCTTGGCGCCGATGCGCGAGCGCCCCGCGGCGACGAGCGCGAGCGCGATCGAGCGGCCCAGTGTGGCGCTTGCGTAGGACGAGGTGACGTGGCCGAGCGCGGACGAGCCGGTTGGCGGATTCGCGCTTTCCGTCACCTGCGCGCCCTCTTCGAGCACGATCGCCGGATCGTCGGTCAGGAGCCCGACCAGCTGCTTGCGATTCGCCGCCAGCATGTCGGGGCGGACGAGCGAGCGCTTGCCGACGAAATCCTTCTTCGTCTTTCCGATCGCCCAGTCGAGTCCAAGGTCGGCGAGCGTCACCGTGCCGTCGGTTTCCTGGCCGACGATGACGAAGCCCTTCTCGGCCCGCATCACATGCATGGATTCGGTGCCATAGGCGCAGCCGCCGCGCTTCTCGACCTCTCGCCACGCCGCCTCCCATACCGGGCGCCCGAAATGCGAGGGCACATTGATCTCGTAGCCGAGTTCGCCGGTGAAGCTCACCCGCATGAGCCGCGCCGGCACGCCGCAGGCGCGGGCCTCGCGCACCGTCATGTGGGGAAAAGCTTCGTTGGCGAGGTCGACGCCCTCGATAAGCGGGGCGACGCAATCGCGCGCTTTCGGTCCCTGCAGCGCGATCGTCGCCCATTGCTCGGTCGTCGAAGTGAGCCAGACCTTGAGATCGGTGAACTCGGTCTGGAGATAGTCCTCCATCTGGGCGAGCACGGTCGGCGCGCCGCCGGTTGTCGTCGTTACATGGAAGCGGTCGGGCTTGAGGCGGGCGATCACCCCGTCGTCGATGAGAAAACCCGCTTCGCTCAGCATCAGGCCGTAGCGGCAGCGGCCGACTTCGAGCTTCTGGAACGCGTTGGCGTACATGCGCTCGAGGAAGACCGCCGCATCGGGACCAACGACCTCGATCTTGCCGAGCGTCGAAGCGTCGAACAGGCCGACGCTTTCACGCGTCGTGCGGCATTCGCGGGCGACCGCGTCGTGCATCGATTCACGGCCGCGGGGAAAATACCAGGCGCGCTTCCAAAGCCCGACGTCCTCGAACCTCGCGCCGTTCTCGGCCGCCCAGTCATGAATGGGCGTGCGGCGGATCGGATCGAACAGGTCGCCGCGCGCGGGGCCGGCGAAGGCGCCGAAGGTGACCGGCGTATAGGGCGGCCGGAAAGTCGTCAGGCCGACGTCAGGGATGGGCTTCGCCAGCGCCGCGGCGGCGATCGCGAGCGCGTTCATGTTCGAGAGCTTGCCCTGGTCGGTCGCCATGCCGGTGGTGGTGTAGCGCTTGATGTGCTCGATCGAGCGCATGCCCTCCTGGACCGCGAGGCTCACGTCCTTGGCGCACACGTCGTTCTGGAAATCGACGAAAGCCTTGGCGCGGCGGTCGACGCGAAGCGGCGGCGCGGCGCCAAGCGCGGCGGCCGGCGGCCCAACCGCGCCGCTCACGGGGTAGACCTGCGCGCGCGGCGCCGGGAAACCGGCGGCAGCGGCAGCCGCGCGCCCGGCCGCGTCGCCTTCCGCGAGCGCCCCGGCAAGGTCGAAGGTCGCATTGCAGGCCCCGGCCGACCGCTCGCGCTGCGCCGAGCGCCCGGCTTGAATGCTTGGCGCGCCTCGTCGAAGACGAGCCTGCCGCGAGATTGCGAGAAGAGATGCACCGAAGGCGTCCAGCCGCCCGACATGAGGAGCGCATCGCAGGCGACAGTGCGCATCGCGCCGGCAACGCTCACGCGGACGGACTTGACGCGAAGACGCCCGTCGGCGCCGACAATCTCCGCCCCGGGCGCAATCTCGATCCCGGCGGCCCGCGCCGCCTCCGACAGCGGTCCCTTCGCGTCGCGCCGCAGGTCGGCGATGAGCGCGACATCGACGCCCGCCGCTTTCAGGTCGAGCGCAGCGCGATAGGCCCCGTCATGCGCCGTCGCAACGACCACGCGCTCGCCGACCTTGACGCCGTACTGGAGGCAATAGCGCCGCGCGGCGTCGGCGAGCATCACCCCCGGGCGATCATTGTCCGGGAAAACCAGCGGACGCTCGATCGCGCCGGTCGCCAGCACCACCTCGCTCGCGCGCATTTGCCATAGCCGCTCGCGCGGCAGATCGGGATCGGCGATGAGGTCTGGTTCGGCCAGGCGCTCGTTGAGGGCGACGAAGTTCTGCGCGTAATAGCCGAAGGCCTGCGTTCGCGTCATCAGGCGCAGATTGGGCCGATCTCGAAGCGCAGCGACCGCTTTCGCCAGCCAATCTCGGGCGGTCATCGCCTCGATCCCAGCCGCGCCCTCGGCGTGGAGCGAGCCGCCGGGGACGGGGTTCTCGTCGCAGACGACGACCCGTGCGCCGCTTGCGCTCGCAGCCAGCGCCGCCGCCAGACCCGCCGGGCCGGCGCCGACGACCAGGACGTCGCAATGGGCGAATGTCCGCTGATAGCGGTCGGGATCGGGCTCGCGGGGGGCGACTCCGAGACCCGCAGCGCGGCGGATCGCGGGCTCGTAGACATGCGTCCACGCCCAGTTCTTGCCGAACAGGTTCGGACCCATGAACATCTTGTAGTAGAAGCCGGCGCCGAACAACGGCGACAGGAGATCATTGACGGCGCCGACATCGAATGCGAGCGACGGCCAGCGGTTCTGGCTTGAAGCGCTGAGCCCGTTGTAGAGCTCGATCTGAGTCGCGCGCAGGTTTGGCGTGAATCGACCGGGTCCGCGCGCGAGGCTGACAAGCGCGTTGGGCTCCTCCGCGCCAGCGCTGAGGATTCCGCGCGGCCGGTGATATTTGTACGAGCGCCCAACGAGATGAACGCCGTTTGCGATGAGCGCCGAGGCGAGCGTATCGCCGGCGTAGCCCTGGTAGGCGACGCCGTCGAACGTGAACGTCAAGGGACGCGAGCGATCGACCGAACCGAGGCCATCGACGCGGAAAGGCTGGCTCATGCGCCCGGTCCAGCCTCGATCGGCGGCGAGTTCCGGCCGCGCTTCGCCCGCCTGGTAGACCGCGAGGATCTTGTCGCTCACCGTGTCGCGCAGGCAATTGAAAAAGCGCCCGCAGCCGAACGCGTGGCGCCATCGCTCGGCGACGACCCCCTTGGGGTTCGAGCGGAAATAGAGAAACTTCGCCCATTCGTCGTCGCTGAGCGCGCCCGGATCGGCCGGCCGGGCGATGTGGGCTTCGCCGCCGTAGCGGAATTCGATTTCCGGCCGCTCCATGCCGCAATAGGGACAGGGAATGAGTAGCATGGCGCCCTCAGTGCGCCACCGCCGCGGCGGCGGCCTCGTCGATCAGCCGGCCGGACCGGAAGCGGTCGAGCGTGAAGGGCGCCGCGAGCGGATGCGGCTCGCCGCGAGCGATCGTATGCGCGAACACATGGCCCGAACCCGGCGTCGCCTTGAACCCGCCGGTGCCCCAGCCGCAATTGACGAAAAGGCCGGGAACCGGCGTCAAGCCGATGATCGGCGAGCGGTCGGGCGTCACATCGACGATGCCGCCCCAGTTGCGCAGCATCCGCATCCGCCGCACCGCCGGAAAGAGCTCGCAGATCGCCTCGAGAGTGTGGTTGGCGATGTGCAGGCCGCCGGTCTGCGAATAGGAGATGTAGGCGTCGGTGCCGGCGCCGATGACCAGTTCGCCCTTGTCCGACTGCGACATATAGGCGTGGATGGTGTTCGACATCACGACGCACGGCATCATCGGCTTGACCGGCTCGGAGACCAGCGCCTGCAACGGATAGCTCTCGAGCGGCATCCTGACCCCGGCCATCGCCATCACCGCCGACGTATGCCCGGCGGCGACGACGCCGATCTTCTTCGTCGCGATCGCGCCCCGCGTCGTCTCGACGCCCGAGACGGCGCCGGAGGCGTCGCGGCGGATCGCGGTCGCCTCGCAGTTCTGAATGATGTCGACGCCGCGGGCCGAAGCCGCGCGCGCATAGCCCCAGGCGACCGCGTCGTGCCGCGCCGTGCCGCCCCGCCGCTGCAGCGCGGCGCCTGCGACCGGATAGCGGATGTCGCGGGCGATGTTCAAAAGCGGGCAGAACGCCTTCGCTTCTTCGGGCGACAGCCATTCGTTGTCGACCCCGGCCAGCCGGTTGGCGTGGACGTGGCGCTTGCCCACCTGAACGTCATGGGTGTTGTGCGCCAGCATCATCACGCCGCGCGGCGAATACATGACGTTGTAGTTGAGTTCCTGCGAGAGCCCCTCCCAAAGCTTCAGCGCATGCTCGTAAAGAGCGGCCGATTCCTCCCACAGGTAATTGGAGCGGATGATCGTGGTGTTGCGCCCGGTGTTGCCGCCGCCGAGCCAGCCTTTCTCGAGCACGGCGACGTTGTCGAGGCCGTGCTCGCTCGCAAGGTAATACGCGGTCGCGAGCCCATGCCCGCCCGCGCCGATGACGATTGCGTCATAGGCGGCCTTGGGCTCCGGAGCGCGCCACTGCTCCGGCCAGCCGGAATTGTGCGAAAGAGCCTGCAAGGCCACATTGGCAAGGGAAAATCGCAACTGACGCGCCCTGAGGTGACTCCGGCGGCGACGAATGCCCGCATTCACTCGCAATTGCGAGAATAATTTCGTGGCGGCGGCGAAACTTTCTTTTTCGCTCGGGGGCCTGCCCGCGCCCGGCCAACTGAGTCAAATCGACGTGAGAAGGCGCGATGGACCCATTGGGGGGTGACAGTCTGCGGCGGAGTTGCTATGTTAGTCCCAGTCCGGAGAATCCGGGCCGGAAACGCGCGTGAAGGAGAATGCACATGAGCTGGACCGCTCCTATCGTAGTCGAAATCTGCGCTGGCATGGAAGTAACGGCTTATCTCACCGCCGAAATGTGAGCGCCTGCCGGCGTTTCCGCCAATTGGCGGAGCGCCGGAACTCCTCCTAAAGTCATTCGGCGGCGCCCCGCCGCCCGTTGTCCCTTCTCCAAAATTGATCCTACTGATCCGATCTGCCGGTGGTCCTCGCCGAGAGCGGAGTTAGGCGCGCGAACGCTTCAGCTGCGCGCGACCTTCCGGAAAGTCAGGGCGCGCAGCCGACCAGGTCCTTGTCCTCGATGGAGAACGGCTTGCCCGTCTCGATCCGCACGGCCTTGGCCATGCACACCCGTCCATCGGCGAGCTTGAGCCGCGCGTCATACGCGCCGGTCGCCACTCCGGTCACCTTCACCCGTTCGTCGTGGTCGACGGCCCCATCGGGATCATTGGCGCATTGGTTCGGACCGAAGGCGGAGGTGCCGGCGGGCGCAAGTTCTAGCGATTTGACGGTTGAGGACGTCAGGTTCCAGAACCGCGTGTCCTTCGCCATCGCCGGCTGGGCGAGAATCATCGTAGCGACGCTGATTCGTACGGCGAATTTCATTGTCTCTTCCCCGGCGCAGGCGCGAATGGCGAACGATCATGGCGCCGGGCCCCGGCCGGCACAATGATCGCGACCGATCCTCCTTGCGTTCGCCCTCACGGCGCTCGCCGCGCCGCTCAGCCCCGCCGCGTGCAGGAGGGCAGCCCGTGGCTCGCGACCGTCTGCCGGCTCAACCCGTTCACGCACGGCGTCGAACTGATTCGCTTTGCTTTTTGGGGCAAGGTCGAGCCGGTCTCGCTGGCGGTCGTCACAGGATGCACAGCAGTCTTTCTCGCCGCCGCGATCGTCGCCTACGATCCCGGGCGCGGAATGTTGATGCGCCGCGGCGGCTGACGGTCTCGCCGGCGCCGCCCTGAATGTCGCAGCAGTCCGGCAATCGTTCAGTAGAAATCAAGGCGCTTACACGAGCAAATGAGTTTACACGAAGCATATGCCCTGAACGATTGTCACGGCGCCAGATCAAAAGTCCACATCGATGCTGCGGCGCAACACTCTCCAATATGACAATTCGTTGACATTGCGCTGTCTAAACGTTGACCACTGTCGAATTGAAAGAATTATTTCGGCCGATGACACGTTGAGGACAAATTCGCTCCTCATAAAGCCCTGGCCTGTCCACGCTGTGAGAGGAGCCTGCGTTATGATCGTGAGAGAGATCGTCCTGACCTGCTCCAATCCTCATGTGGCGCGGGCCGCGGTGCTTTCGATCGGCGGCGATTTCGCCCGCCAGGTCTCACGCGACGCGGCCAGGCGCAACCTGACGAGCGGCGCGTTCGCCGCCGGGCTCGTTCGCCGCTTCTCGCGCCGGGCGCGCGATGGCGATTGGGAAGGCGTCGGCCATGCGGCGCGCGGCGCCGACCAGCCGATCCTTTCGGGGCTCAGGTACATTCTGGAACGGGTCCGCGACCTGGACGAAGACGATTCCGATCCCGTGGAAGACTGGCGCGCGCCCACGCGGTCGTTTTCCCGGTGCGAAGCCTGGCGGCACTGAACCGGCCAGGCTCTCTCCCCTCGCGGGAGAAGACAGTCGGCCGCTTGTGAACGTCACCGCCGCGGCGCAGAATTCGCGCCATGTATCTCGGGCTCGACTGCGGAACCTCCGGGCTCAAGGCTCTATTGACCGACGAGCGAGGCGCGCCGCTCGCCAGCGCACAGCGCCCGTATTCGCCCGACCGTCCGCGCTCCGGCTGGTCGGAGCAGGATCCGGACGTCTGGGCCGCCGCCATGGCCGGCGCGATCGCCGATATCAAGAACGCCTCCGGCACAGCGCTCGGCGCGCTGAGGGCGATCGGCTTCTCCGGGCAGATGCACGCCGCCATCCTGCTCGACCGCGCAATGAAGCCGGTTCGGCCCGCCATCCTGCACAATGACGCCCGCGCCCATCGCGAGGCCGGAGAGCTCGCCTCCGATCATCCCGAGCTCGCCCGGGTCGTCGGCGTGAAGCCGATGCCGGGCTTCACCGGGCCCAAGCTCAAATGGATCGCCCGGCATGAGCCGGACAATCGGCGCCGCACCGCGTGGATCCTGTCGCCGAACGACTATCTGCGCCTGAAGCTCGGAGGCGAACTTGCCGCCGACATGAGCGACGCGGCCGGGACCTGGCTCCTCGACGAGGCCGCGCGCGCCTGGTCGGCGGAAGCCTTCGCGGCCTGTGAGGCCGATCCCGCCTGGGCGCCGCGGCTGATTGAGGGATCGGCGCCAGCCGGACGGATCGCGCCCAAAGTCGCCGACGAACTCGGCCTGCCGCACGGCGTCGCTCTCGCCGCGGGCGGCGGCGACGCGGCCGTGGGAGCAATCGGCCTCGGCGCCGTCGCAGCCGGCGAAGCGTTCATCTCGCTCGGCACCGCGACCCAGCTCATCGTCGCGACCGACAGCTACCTCGCCGCGCCGGAAAAGCTCGTTCACAGTTTCGCCCACGCGCTGCCGAACCGCTGGTACGCCATGGCGGCGATGCTCAACGGCGCCGGCGCGCTCGCTTTCGCCGGCCGGCTTCTTGGAGCGCCGCCCGAGACGCTCGAGCGCGAAGCGGCGGACGGCTATGACGGTCCCGGCGCGCTTCTGTTCCTGCCCTATCTTTCCGGCGAGCGGACGCCGCTCGACGACCCCCACGCGCGCGGCGTCCTGTTCGGCCTGAGCGAGACGACTTCGCGCGCCGACGTCGCCCGCGCGGTGATGGAAGGGGTCGCGCTGACGCTCGCGGACGCCCGCGACTGCCTCGCCGGCGCCGGCGCTTCGATCGAGCGCGTCGGCCTCACCGGCGGCGGCGCGAAAAGCGCGCTATGGACACGCATGATCGCCGCGGCGACCGGCCTTACCGTCGTGCGCATGCGCGGCGGCGAAACCGGCCCCGCATTCGGCGCCGCGCGCCTTGCGCGGATGGCTGCGACCGGAGAGCCGCCCGAGATCGTCTGCCTCCCGCCCGAAATCGCCGACGTCACCGCGCCCGACCCGAAGCTCGCCGCGATGTTCGCCGCCGAGCGCGAACGCTTCAAGGCGCTCTACGGCGCGGTGAAGCAAGAGTTCAGAAGATAGCCCTTTCCTTCAAGTTAAGCGCCCAGGGGGAAGTCGCCGTCCGCTCAGACTGGCCACCGCGTCGCGACGATGTAGTTGCGCGAGTAGTCGCTGTCCTTGAGCTGGGAGCCCTGGTTGCCGCCGAGGCCGCGCACCGTGCTTTCGTCAATGATGGCGTCGCAGAAGTCCACGTGATGGTCCTTGTTGGGCCATTGAAAGACGACGATGCAGCCTGGCTTGAGTTCGCACGGGTCTCCGTAGTCTCGGTAAGAGACCGCCGAGGCGTCGTGGGTCGATTTGTATCCCGTCAATTCGAGCGCCGCTGAGACCGTCGCCGCGCAGGAAGGAGGCGTGTATCCTTTGAGCGGGCCGTAGTCGGTGTGCTGGAAAATTTCTTCTGTGAACGGCGTAGGCTTGGCGCCAGTCTGCTGGATCTCGCCGCGGTGCGCCCGCATCCAGTCCATCCATGGCGTCGGTCCCGGAGCGGCCGCGCGTACGGCGAACGCGGCCGCAAGCCGCCCGCTGCGGCGGAAGCCCCGCTATTAACGTTAACCGCGGAGAGATCGCGGCCGGAACTTGGCGGAGGCCTGGCGGCCCGACTCCTTCCTTGAGAAAGCTTAATGCGCCGGCCAAGTTCCGGATAGGCGCTGAGGTCGATGATCCCCCGATCAACCGCTGTGATGCGGTCATTCAGGAATCTGGAGACCTCTGCATGTCTTACCCCTCTCTCGCCAACCCCGGCGCACGGCGCAGGACCATCCTCGCCTCGGTCGCGGTTGCTGCGCTTGCGGCCGCCGGCGCGTTCGCGGAGAACGCGTTGACGAGCACCCACGCCGCCCATGCGGCGCCCGTCGTCACGTCCGATCTCAATGCGCAGGGCGCGCCGTCGTTCGCGACCCTGATCGAGCGCGTCAAGCCGGCGGTCGTCTCGGTCAAGGTCAAGATCGCCAATGCTTCATCGGAAGGCAATGGCGTTCAGATGGACAACCTTCCGCCGGAAATGCAGGAGTTCCTCAAGCGCTTCGGCGGCGGCATGAACGCCGCGCCGCAGAACTCCCACCCGATGATGATGGGCGAGGGCTCGGGCTTCTTCGTTTCCGCCGACGGCTACATCGTCACCAACAATCATGTGGTCCAGAACGCCAAGACCGTCACCGTCACCATGGACAACGGCAAGACCCTCGACGCCAAGGTGATCGGGACCGACCCGAAGACCGACGTCGCCGTCATCAAGGTCAACGAGCAGGGCGACTACCCGTACGTGACTTTCGCCAAGGAGATGCCGCGGATCGGCGACTGGGTGGTGGCGATCGGCAATCCCTACGGGCTCGGCGGCACGGTGACCGCGGGCATCATCTCGGCCGAGGGCCGCGACATCGGCGACGGCCCCTATGACCAGTTCCTGCAGATCGACGCGCCGATCAACAAGGGCAATTCCGGCGGACCCACCTTCAACACCAAGGGTGAAGTGGTCGGCATGAACACCGCCATCTTCTCGCCGTCGGGCGGCAGCGTCGGCATCGGCTTCGCCATTCCCGCCAGCATGGTCAGCAGCGTCGAGTCGGCGCTCGAGCATGGCGGCAGCGTCACGCGCGGCTATCTCGGCGTCAAGATCCAGCCGATGACGCAGGACATGGCCGACAGCATGGGCCTGAAGTCAGCCACCGGAGCGATGGTCGATGAGGCGACGCCGGGGACGCCCGCCGCGGAGGCCGGCCTCAAGCCCGGCGACGTCATCACCAAGGTGAATGGCGAAGCGGTTGCGGATGCAGGCGATCTCACCCGCCGCATCGGCTCGATGAAGCCGGGCGACAAGGTCGAGCTCACATACATGCGCGACGGCGCCGAGAAGACGGCTACCGCCAGGCTCGCCGACCAGAAGAACGCGGCTGTCGCCAAGGCTGACAATGCCGGCAAGTCGGAAGGCCAGCAGGCGTCAATGCTCGGCATCAAGCTCGCGCCAGCCAATGAGGTCGCCGGCGCCGGAGACAAGGGCGTCGCCATCGTCGGCGTCGATCCGGATGGCGCCGCCGCCGAGCAAGGCCTGGCCACGGGCCAGGTGATCCTCGACGTCGGCGGCAAGCCGGTGTCGACGCCCGCGGAGGTGAAGGCCGAGGTCGCGAGCGCGAAGAGCCAGGGCAAGAAGTCGGTGCTGATGCGGATTCAGACCGCCGAGGGCGACCGCTTCGTGGCCGTCCCCTTCCCCAAGGCGTGATCGCAATCCCACGCTGAACGGGAGGACGGCGGCGCGCCGACTTGGGAGGGAAAGCGCGCCGCCGTTTCGATCGTGAGTATATGTAAATGCGAAAGGGCGCGCCGTTCAAGCGACGGCGCCCCGCTTTTCCCGGAGTTTCATCGCCCTTGTTCCCCGCGTAGGTGGTAAGGGGACTGGCTTGCCTTTCGCGCCTGGGCGAAACTTGCTGGGGAATTTCAAGTGATCGCGAAAACTGTTTTCACGACGGTCTCGCTGACCGCCGTCGCGGCTTTCTCGCTCGCCGCGGTCCAATATGCCGACGCCTGCACGCGGATCTTCGCCAATGACAAGGGCGACCCGATGCTGGTTGCGCGCAGCATGGATTGGGCGACGACCACAGAGCCGGTTCTGACAGTGTTTCCCCGCGGGCTCGCGCGCGACGGCGGCAATGCGGGACCAATGACTGTCGTCGCAGACAATCCGGCGAAATGGACATCGCAATACGGCAGCGTCGTCACGACCATATTCGGCATTGGGACGGCCGACGGCGTCAATGAGCGCGGCCTCGCCGCCCACATGCTCTATTTCCCGCCAGCCGACTACGGGCCTCGCGACGTAGCCAAGCCCGGCGTCCAGGCGGCCTTATGGGCGCAATACGCTCTCGACAACGCCGCGACGGTCGAGGAAGCGCTGGCGAAACTTGCGACGATCCAGATCGTGAAAGTCGAGATCGAGGTGCATGGCCAGAAACAGACCGGGACCGTTCATGTCGCGCTCGAAGACGCCTCAGGCGACTCGGCCATCCTCGAATATCTCGGCGGCAAGCTCGTCGTGCATCACGGGCGGGAATTCCGCGTCATGACCAACGCGCCCGAATACGACAAGCAGCTTGAACTTTTGGGCGGCAAGGACTTCGCCAACCCGACCATGGAAACTCCGGTTCCCGGCAACGTGAACCCTCGCGACCGGTTCCAGCGGGCGACCTATTTCCTTGTCCGTGCTGACCAAGCCGACGTCGGAGCGGGCCGGCGTCGCCGGCATGTTCGGGCTGATCCGCAACGTGTCGATCCCGTTCGGCGCGCCGGTCAACGGCTCGACCTTCGACACGGAATATCGAACCGTCAGCAATCTCACCGCGAAGCGCTACTTTTTCGAGCTGACCACCGCCCCGAATGTGATCTGGACCGATCTCAGCAAGCTCAACTTTTCCGAGGGCGCCCCGGTCATGACGTTGAACCCCAGCAACATCGATCTCAGCGGCGACGTCACGTCGCAGTTCCAGCCGGCCAAGCGCGCTTCGGCGTCATGACCGGTCAGGGCGAGCGCCGCCACGAGGATCGTATGCGCCCACGGGATGTAATTCGGATTGATCGCGATCGCCTGGCGAGCCTGTTCAATCGCCTGGTCATAACGCTTCAGCCCGAAATTGGCCGACTGCCTTGCCTGCCGTACCAAGAGGCGAGCGCCGGATCCGTGCGGGCTCGACCAAATCGCCTTGTCGAAATATTCGAAGCTTTTGTCGAATTCCCCGAGGCGCAGGTGGACCCAAGCCCAGGTCGGCTCTCAGCGTCCACGCTGGACGGGTCCAACGTCGAGCGCGCGCTCGAGTTCGGCGACCGCTTCGTCGTTGCGCCCCTGGGCCGAAGGACGTCAGCCCTTACTAGTCGTGAGTCCAAGTCGCAATCTGGATCGAGGGCGAGCGCCTTCGAGACTCCAATTCGTCGGCCCGCTCGAGGTCGCCTTTGGAGTCGCCGGAAACGCCAAGCAACGCCGGCGTCGAGGAACTTGACCTCCAGATGCCATCAGGGCGCGGACATTGTTGGGATCGATGGCGAGCGCCTGTTCGCAGAGCGCGAATGCCGCATCCGCCTCCTTGCCGATCCATCCGGCCTTCCGCGCGCTCGCGGCGCATTGGAGAGCCAAGTCCTCGGCGTCGCGATCGGCCCCGGGCGTCCGTTTGAGTGCGTGCGCCCTCGGCCTGGGTAGAGCTGAAAGTCGAGTGCGTTCGCCAGATGCGTGACGATCGCGTCCTGCGTCTGCAACAGATCGCCGCGAGGCGTGTCGAATTGTTCGGCCCAGAGGTGGGCGCCGCTGCCGGCGTCGATGAGCTGGGCGTTGACCCTCATCCGATCGCCGCTCGGTTGTACCGAGCCTTCGAGAACATAGCGCACGCCCAGATCCTTGCCGATCGCCTTGGCGTCGACCGGCTTGCCCTTGAAGGTCATGGCCGTGTTGCGCGCGATGACGAAGGCGCCGCGGATGCCGCGCCAGACTGGTGGTCAGTTCGTCGGTCAGGGCGTCGACGAGATAATCCTGAGCCGGATCGCCCGACAGATTGGCGAAGGGCAGCACGACGATCGACAGCCGCGCGGCTTCGGCGGGCGCCTTCGTGGCGACGCTTGCGGGCTGGTTCGCATTGAAGAACCACCAAGCGCCGCTGGCGATCACAATGAGCAGCGCCGCCAGCGCGGCGGTGAGCGGGGCGAGCCCGAAACGTCTTTTCTGCGGCGTGGGCGCTACGGGCGTCGCGGGTTCCGCCGGATTCGCCCGGGCGATCTCGCCGACCCCCAGCGCGTACACGCGCACCGGCTGGGCGATATTCTTGAGCGTCCTCTCGCCGAGGTCGACAAATTCCGTGTCGATCCTGCCGCGAACGTGGTCATAGGCGGAGCCGGAGATGCAAACGCCCCCCGGTTCGCAAATGCCCTCCAACCGCGCCGCGATATTGACGCCGTCGCCCAGAATATCCTCGCCCTCGATCAGCACGTCGCCGAGGTTCACGCCGATGCGGTAGAGAATGCGCTTGGCGTCCGGAACACCAGCGCCGCGCTTGGCCATCTGCTGCTGGATTGTGATCGCGCACTCGACGGCGGCGACGACGGATGGAAATTCCAGCAGGACTCCATCGCCCATCGTCTTGACGACCCGCCCGCCGAATCCGCGAACGATCGGCGCCGCCGCTTCGCGATTTTCCCTGACCGCGCGCGCCGTGCCCGCTTCGTCCTGGCCCATCAAGCTCGAATAGCCGACGACGTCGGCGGCAAGGATCGCGGCCAGGCGGCGGGTCGCGCTCACTCCTCCGGCATCCCGGCCTTGCGCAGGCCGTCGAAGACCGCCGGAAGAAACGACGAATGTTCGATCATCCATTTGACCGTGAGATTGGGATTGAGTCGGCGCGCTTCCGCCAAGGCGGTCTTCGCTTCCTCCATCCTGCCTGCATGAGCATAGGCCGCCGCAAGGTCCGCGTAGGCGTAAAACGGGCGAAAGCCCGAGTCGATCGCCTTATGATATTCGTCGATCGCCGCGTCGAACTGGCCGAGGTTGATCTCTGCGTCGCCCGCGAAAACGTGAAATAGTCCGATCAAGGGGTCGCGCGGGCTCAAGCGCATCACCCGCTCTGCGTCGACCTTGGCCTGCTCGAAGCGGCCGAGGGCGTTTTCGGCGAGGATACGCGGCCCGAACAGCAGGACGAAATTGGGATTGATGGCGAGTCCGGCGTCGGCGACGCCAAGGGCTTCGGTGTATCGGCCGGACATATCACTGAGATACAACGCCTTTGGCATGTAAGCCCGGGCATTGTTGGGGTCAAGCGCAATCGCTCGATCGGCCTGGCCCAGTATTTTGGCTTCGTAGTCGGGCTTGGGGTCGGTCTTGGGGTCGGTCCATCCGTTGAAATCTTCCTCGTAGTAAGTCAGAGCGCTGCCGGCCAAGGCGTCGGCGTCGTTCGGGTTGATCGCCAGCGCCCGGTTGAACAAGGCCCGCGACTGTTTGACGCTCTCGCGCCTTTCATTCGGAGGCTTCGGAAAGTCGCGCCAGAACAAAGCCCAACCCTGCATGGTCAGATCGATGGCGTCCGGATTGTTGGAGCGGGCGCCCTTTTCCGCTTCAGCGCTCGTCAAAGCCAAGTCGAGATTGCGGGCCAACCGCGCCACGACTTGATCCTGCAGCTTGAACAGATCGGCCACGTCCTCCTCGAACCGTTCGGCCCACAGATGCGCGCCTGATTCCGCGTCGATGAGCTGGGCGTTGACCCGCACGCGGGTTCCGTCGCGCTGCACCGAGCCCTCGAGCACATAGCGAACGCCAAGTTCCTTGCCGATCTCCTTGGCGTCGAGGTTCTTGCCCTTGAAGGTGAAGGCGGTATTGCGCGCGATAACAAAGCTGTCGCGGATGCGAGACAGATCGGTGGTGAGATTTTCCGTGACGCCGTCGGCGAAATAATCTTGGGCAGGGTCGCCAGAGAGATTGGCGAAGGGCAGCACCACGATCGAAAGATGCCCCGCCTGGGCCGGTTTCACCGTGCGTCCGCCGAGGACATACCAGCCGCCGGCGGCCGCCAGAAGGACAAGGGCGGCGATGGCGGCGGCGAGCGGGCCGGAACCCAAACGCCGCCTGGAGGCCAGCGGCTTGGCCGGATCGGCCTGATTCGCGGCCGGCGCAGGCTTCGCCTGCGCGGGCTTACCGACTTCGAGCGAATAGACGCGGATCGGCTCGGCGATGTTCTTGAGCTCTTTCGGGCCAAGGTCGCTGACCGCGAGATCGAGCCGCCCCTTGACCTGGCGGTAGGCGTCCTCGGAGAGGCAGATCGCGCCGGGCGCGGCGAGTCCTTCCAATCGCGCCGCGATATTGACGCCGTCGCCCATCAGATCGCCGTCGGCCTCCTCAACGACGTCGCCGAGATGAATGCCGACGCGAAACTCGATCCGGCGTTCGGGCGGCAGGCCGGCATTGCGCTCGACCATGCCGTTCTGCACCTCGATCGCGCAGCGCACCGCGTCGACGACGCTGCGGAACTCGATGAGAATGCCGTCGCCTGTGCGTTTGACGATCCGCCCATGATGCGCGGCGATGGCAGGGTCGATCAGGTCGCTGCGCAGCCCCCTAAGGCGCGACAGCGTGCGATCCTCGTCCGCTCCCGCGAGCCGGCTATAGCCGACGACATCGGCGACCAGGATCGCCGCAATTTTCCGGGTCTCGCTCATGGGCGCGCCCCTCGGCCGCCGGCGAGATTAGCATAGAAGCGTCCCGAAGCGCTCTCGATCCAGTCAGACCCAGACGCGGGAGCGAGCGCCGAGCTTCAAACCGAGACCGCGCCGCCGCTGAGCCACGGACGCGCCGGGGCCGCGGCCTCGGTTTTCGCCAGCCGATAGAAGACGACGACGTGAATGAACATAAGGGCCGGCACCAGAAATCCCGGAATGAGGAGCCACGGCAGCGTGGTCATGGGCGCGCTGGACGGCGGACCGGCAAAGACCTGAAGCGGACCCGGCGCGGATAAGGCGCCAAGCGCGACCGCGTTGATGAGATCCGCGATCCCGATCGTATTCCAGAGGAGCGCGAGCAGCCGGGCGCGCGCGCCGAACCGCAGCATCGCCCAGGCGACCGGCAGCGCCGTGACGCCGACGAAAATGTCGCCCCAGCCGGCGCTCGGCGCGAATGGCGCGGGCAGCTTTCCCTCCGCCTGGAGCATCAGGAAAATCACCCCCAGGATCCGGATCGCGTTGACCGCGACCATCGCCGGTAGAGGAACTGCGAGCGCGGCGTTCCGGATCGGGCGAAAAGCGAAGAAGGCGGCGGCAAGCGCGGCCACCGGCAGAGCCACGGCCAGGCCGAGCCCGGGAACGCCGACGCCGCTCACGGGATCGATGGTTCCCGCCGCGCCGATCACAAGCACCAGCGCGAACCAGGCGGCGAGAACGCCGGCGACCGTCAGGCGCCCGAGTCCCGTTCGCGCCAGCGCATAGGACAAAAAGGCGACGACGATCGAAGCCGCAACGGTCAAGGCGATAGAAGAGAGAATTTCCAACATGACGCCTGCTCCTGTTTTCTGTGCATATACACTTATCGAGCCAAAATTTTTTACCCCGCCGACAGCCTCGCAAGCGCAGCGTCCTGCGCCTTTCGCCAGGCGGGAAAGGCGCGCTCGGCCGCTTCCACGCCCTTCGCCGTAATGGCCACTTTACGAACCCGCCGGTCCGCGCCGTCCTCGATCGTGACATGGCCGTCGCGATGGAGCGGACGAAGGTTGCGAGTGAGCGTCGTCCGCTCAAGGCCAAGGAATTCGGCGAGCCGCGTCGCCGGCATCGGGCCGGTCTGGACCAGCGTCGCCAGCAGGGTGAATTGCGGACCCCTCAAGCCAGACCCGCGCATCGATCGTTCGTAGAAGCGGGTGAGCTCGCGGCTCTTGCGGCGCGCCGCCGAGCAGAGGCACTGACGGGTAGCTGCGAAGTCGATCGCGTCCGAATCCATGATACGTGTATATACACTATCGAGCGCCTGTCAAGCTCGGAGCTGGCCTTCGGGAGTCAGCGCCGCGACGCCATCGTCGGCGCGATGTCCTCGCAGGAGTTCCGGCGGCGCGTCCGATCCGGCGAAAGACGCAGGTCAAAACACCTTCGATGTCGGAAGACCAAGCGCTGTCGCGGCGCTTTCCGCCACGGCGATCTGGATGGGGTTGACGACAATCAAGAAGGAGTCCGAAAGCGGCGATTTGGAGATCGAAGGCGATCCGTCTCTGGCTCGTTCTATGCAACAATGGCTGGGACGCAGCGCCTTCGCGCGCCAGCCGAGGCGAGTTCAGTAGCGATTCCCTGAGGACATGGGCAAAGCTTTGGTCCGTGAACGCTTCGCCGGCGAAAGAGCCGGCGCGCAACACAGGAAGTTCCGATGACCGTATTCCGCCGCATCGACCGCATCGTCACCCCGTCTCCGCTCGGACCGGGATTCGCGGGGCCGCGCCATAAGGCGAGGCTCATGATTCCTCCGGGCGATTTCGCCGGGACAAACCCATTCTTCCTGATGGCCGACGACCGGACGGACATCGGCGGCGAGTTCGGCGAGGCCCATCCGCACGCAGGCCTCGAGACCGTCACCTTCATGCTGAGCGGCAGTTTCGAGGACTTCGAGGGCCGGCTCGATCCGGGCGACGTCGAGTGGATGACGTCGGGGCGCGGGATCGTCCACGGCAAGGACACCGTCACCTCGAACGATATGCGGCTGTTCCAGCTCTGGATCGCCCTGCCCGAAGACGAGCGCCAATCCGCCCCGCGGGTCCAGCGCCTGCGCTGGCGCAACATGCCGGTGCGCAAGGAGCCGGGGGCGGAGGCGCGCGTGTACAGCGGCAAGTCCGGCGACGCCGTCGCCAGGACGGCGAACGCCGCTCCGGTAACGCTGGTCGACCTTCGGCTTCAGCCGAACGCGAGCTTCGAGCAGGACATGCCGTCTTCGTATAACGGGTTCATCATCGTCATCGAGGGCGCCGTCGGCGCCGGGGACCCCGAAAAGACCGTCGCCAGGGATCAGGTCGGCTGGCTCGACCGGCCTGCGGGGGCCGGCCCGAGCCTCCTTCGCCTGCGCGCCGCCGAAGGGCCCGCGCGCGTCCTGATCTATGCGGGCGAGCCGCAGGAAATGAGGCTCGCGGCAAGAGGCCCGTTCATCGCCGGGTCGGATGCGGAGCTTGCGGCTCTTTTCGCCGCCTACCGTCGCGGCGAATTCCCGCTCGCGAGCAGCCTGCGGCAGGAGGTCGGTTGAGGCGCCGGTTGTCGCGGTCTCCGGAGAAGAGCGACAATTCCTTGCGATAATCAGAAGTCTGTGCTACGTTGGGCGCTGTCGCCGGAACGCTGGGGTGGATGGCGGACAGGAGGGCCGGCGACTGATGATTATGTAACTTGTACGTATTGTTAAATAGCCAAATCGAGAGCGAGAGGGTCGCGTCCATCTAAGGACTTTGGCCTTAAGGCATTGAAAAGTATCTATGATTTGACGAGGGACAGGCTTGGAATTCCTTCCGCCGGATTTGGATTTCCTTCCGTCCCGCCTTGGATTTCCTTCCGCCGGGATTTGGTTTTCCTTCCGCCGATTTGGAAATCCTTCCGCCCCGCAGGTCGAGAATTGCACTGTGGAGGAGCGGTCAATATTTACCGCGCCCGCTCCCAGCCGCCTTCGTCGCTCTCGCGCCAGTAGCTGATCGCCCGGCCTTCATCCTTGAGCCGCCGCCATTCGGCCCGGGCTTGGGCGAGCGACGCCTCGTCGCGTCCGTCAAACATCAGAAGGGCGAGATCGAACGCTTCGTCGCCCCGGGCGGGCTCGGCGCCGGCGAGCCTGACCAGCATCGTCGCACGGTTCGGATTGTCGACCTCGCTGGTCAGGAAGATCGGCTGGCTCGCCGGATCGCCGTCGCCGGCCGCCCCGTGCGGCAGGAAGCTCGCGTCGTCGTAGGTCCACAATCGCTCGTTGAGCGCCGCCACAAGCTCTTCGGACGCGGCCCGCACGACCACGCGCCGGCCCTCCTCCAGCGCCTGCTCGAGAATGCGCGGCAGCGCCTCATCGACGCGGCGCCGCTCGAGATGGTGAAAGCGGACCTCGCTCACTCGCCCGCCGGGCCGACAATGACGAACGTGCGATCGGAGGCGGTCGCCATCAGCCCGAGAGTGACGCCGCCAGGCTGGTGCTCCTCGGTCTTCCCGGCGACGTAGACGTCGCCCCGCTCGCGCGAAGCGGCGAGATATTCCCGCGCGTCCGCGCTCATGCCGCGCAGGACGCCGCGGCTCTTGCCCGCGTCCCAGCCCAGCGCCGCCTTCAGCGCCGCAGTCTGAAAGCGCTCAAAATTCGTGCTCGTGCGGGCATTCGCCGGCTCGCCGATGCGCGCCTCGAAGCGGATGAATTCGTCGCCGCGGCAACTCAGGGTCGCGTCGACGTCGACTCGCGTCGTCACGTCGAACACGTTCGAATCGGAGCGCGTCCGGGAGACCACGATCGCGCGTCCGAACTCGACCTGCATGTCGCTCGCCTCGGTGCGCAGGGCGGAGGTGAAAGCGTCACATCCGGCGATGGCCCATGCGGGCTCGGCCGTCGCGCTCGAGGCCGCGGCGACAAGCGCGATGATCGTGGATCGAAACCGCATCCTGACGCCCTCCGCGCCGATTCTCCGATCAAATCGTCAACGAGAGCCTAATCTTCGTACGAGTCGGTCATAAGACGATTGAGAAGCCGCACTCCCCACCCCGAACCCCAGGACTGATTGATGTCCGAAGGCGGCGCCGCCATCGCCGTGCCCGCGACGTCAATATGCGCCCAAGGCGTCTCCTTGACGAATCGCTGCAGGAATTGCGCGGCGGTGATCGAGCCGCCGCTGCGGCCGCCGGCATTCTTCATGTCGGCGAATCTCGAATCGATCAGTTTGTCGTAAGCGGCCCCGAGCGGCATGCGCCAGACCTTTTCGCCCGACGCCTCGCCTGCCGCGGCGAGCCGCTGGGCGAGCTCGTCGTTATTGGCGAAGAGCCCCGCCGTCTCATGCCCGAGCGCGACCATGATCGGCGCCGGTCAGCGTGGCAAGATCGATGATCGCCCGCGGAGAATATTTCTCCTGCGTGTACCAGAGCGCATCGGCCAGCACGAGCCGTCCCTCGGCGTCGGTATTGACGATCTCGATCGTCTGTCCGGACATCGAGGAGATAATGTCGCCCGGCCGGATCGCATCGCCGTCGGGCATGTTTTCGACCAGGCCAATGACGCCGACCACGTTGACTTTCGCCTTGCGCGCGGCGAGCGCGTGCAAAAGCCCGACGACGCAAGCCGCGCCGCCCATGTCGCCTTTCATGTCCTCCATGCCAGCCGACGGCTTGATGGAAATGCCGCCGGAATCGAAACACACGCCCTTGCCGACGACGGCGATCGGTTTGGTCCGTTTCGATCGCGCCCCGTTCCACCGCATGGCGACGAGTCGGCTCTCGCGCGCCGATCCTCGTCCCACCGCCAGAAGAGCGTTCATGCCCAGCTTGCCCATCGCCTTCTCGTCGAGCGTCTCCACCTCGACCCCGAGCTTCTCCAATGATTTGACCCGGTCGGCGAACTCGGCCGGAAAGAGAACGTTCGGCGGCTCGTTGACCAGATTGCGGGCCAATTCGACCCCTTCGGCGACGGCGAAGCGGTCCTGCGCTGCGGCGCGCGCAGCGGTCGCGTGACTCGAGCCTATGATGAAATCGGGCGCTTCGGCGCTGTCGCCATCCGCCTCCTTCTTGCGCGTCTTGTATTTGTCAAACCGGTAGCCGCGCAGCCGAAGGCCGAGGGCGAAGTCGGCGGCCGCCGGACCGTCCCAGGTTCCGCCGGGGGCCTCAAAGGCAACCTCGACCCGCTTCGCGCCGGTCACTTTGCCGAAAGTGAAGCCGCCGAGCGTAATGAAGTCGACCGGCGCGTTGTCTTTTCCGGGAGCCACGCCGACGACCAGGAGTCGTGAAGCGTCGAGGCCGGAGGGCGCAAGGATGTCGAGCGCGGTGCGCTGTGCGCCGCGAAAGTTGGACGCTTTGGCGGCGGCGCGGATCAACGGCTCGAGATCGCCGAACTGGGCTGTCACCATCGGGGCGGGCTTCATTTCGGTCCCGACGAACACGACGAGCGCGCTGCCTTTGGGCGCGGACAAAGACCCGAAGGCGACCTTGACGACTCCGCTCATGACAAACGCGCTTCCCTGGTCCGGATTTCATGACTGAGGGCCGACCGAGGGGACGAAGCCAGCGGCGGACGCCGACATATCGGGGGGTTTGCGGCCCTCGTCAATAAGCCGCCGCGATTGAGCGGCACATTTCGTCTGGCCGCGGTCTTACCCCGCGGGAGAGGAGCAAATCGCCTTGCCAGGACGGAATGCACCCGTTAGGCGCTGCCGGCGGGCGCGCCCGCGCGGAGGGCGGTCGTTCCGCCCCGGGACCATGCGACGGCAATGATCCAAATCGAACGCTATCTGTTCAGAACCGCGATCACGGCGTGCGTGTCGGGGCTCGTGGTCTTGACTCTGGTCGTCTGGGTCACTCAAGCGCTCCGGCAGATCGACCTGATCACGAGCAAAGGTCAGACTATTCTGATCTTCCTTATGATGACGGGACTGGCCCTGCCTTCGCTGGTCGCCATCATCGCCCCGGTGGCGCTCTTCGCCGGGATTCTCTACACCCTCAACAAGCTCAATGGCGACAGCGAGCTCATCGTCATGGCGGCCTCGGGCGTTTCGCCCCTCCGGCTGTTGCGGCCAATGGCGCTCCTGTCGGGACTGGTGTTTGCGATTGTCGCGGCGCTATATATCCAGATCCTGCCGTGGAGTTTTGGCGCAATCGAGAATCTGACGACCTTCGTTCACGCCGACTTCATCGCCAACTTCGCTCGTCCAGGGGCTTTTTCACAGCTCGAGAACGGGTTCGTTTTTCACTTTCGCGAACGCACGCCTGACGGCGCCCTGCACGGCGTGTTCATGCAGGACATGCGGGATCCAGCCAAAGTCACGACCTATATCGCGGAGGCGGGAAAAACGGTCGATCACGACGGGGTGAGTTACCTCCAGCTGTCGAAAGGCGTTCTGTTGCGGCCACAATCGGCTGGCGATTCGGCGATGGTGACTTTTGACGACTACACGATCGACCTATCCCAGTTCATCCGCGCCGTCGGCGCGATCAAGAGGCCGCGCGAGCGTTCGACCGCGCAATTGATGGCGCCGGACGCGAACGACCGCGCGGACCCCGCGCTGCTCGGCCACATCCGCAGCGAGCTGCTCGACCGTCTCGCGAGCCCGCTCTATGCTTTTGTCGGGGGCCTCATCGCCTTCGCGGCGCTTGGAGAGGCGCGCACGACCCGGCAGGGGCGCGGCATCGCGATTGCCGCGGCGATCCTCGCGTTTTTTGGCCTTCGCATGCTCGGGATCGCGGCGACGACGCTCTCGGTCGGCAATCCGTCCGCCGCCACATTCGTGTGGGTAGTCCCGCTTGCCGCATGCCTAGCGGCGCTCGGGCTGATTTTGCGGCGCCTGGCGGCTGCGCGCGCCCGGCCGGTCGTGAGGAGTCCGGCGTGATCGGCCGAACGCTTTCGCTCTATCTCGCCGAACGCTTCGCGCGCACGGTCATGGCGGCGTTTCTGGTGGTCTTCGTCCTCATATACTCGGTCGATCTGGTGGAATTGCTGCGCCGCTCGGGCGATTCTCAGCGCGCGACGGGTATGCTGATGGCCGGTCTGTCGTTCCTGCGAACGCCGACAATAGCCGAGCAGGCATTGCCGTTCGCAGTTCTGTTCGGCTCGATGATCGCATTCCTGAACTTGTCGCGGAAGATGGAGCTAGTGGTGGCGCGCGCAGCAGGCGTGTCCGTCTGGCAGATATTGATCCCGCCTCTGATCGTGATTCTCGCCATCGGGATCTTTTCGGTCGCCGCCTATAATCCAGCATCGACTTGGATGAAGCAAAGGTCGGACGAGATCGAATCGAGGGTATTCGGCGGCCCCGCCCTAGGCTCGATAGGGATGTGGATCCGGCAAAAAAGCGTCGACGGCCAGGCCGTCATCCGCGCCGATGCGAGGAGCGGGGACGGCACCGAGTTCAAGGGGCTTCAGGTTTTCAACTTCGACGACAAGGGCAATTTCGTGGAGCGCCTGCAGGCGGCGTCGGGCGAGCTGCGCGACGGTTATTGGGTGCTGCACAACGCCCAAGTGGTGACTCCGGGCTTCGAGACCCTGCCGGTCTCAACCTACCTGCTCGCCACGAATCTCGATCGTACAGAGGTCGCTCAGGCGTTCGTCGCGCCCGAGACGGTGTCGTTTTGGCGACTGCCCGGGCTCGCCAATCAGACCATGCGCGCCGGACTCGATCCGACGGCTTACGAATTGAAGTTTCAGGAACTTCTGGCTCGCCCGCTCACGCTGGCGTCGATGGTTTTAGTCGCCGCTTGCTTTTCGTTAAGATTTTTCCGAATGGGCGGGATCGAATATATGGTTTCCGGTGGCGTTATAGCGGGGTTCGTGCTTTATGTGGCTACGAAAGTGGTCAGCGATTTGGGCGGAGCGGGCTTCCTCAGCACCTCGGTGGCTGGGTGGGCGCCCGGCGTCGCCGGTTGCTTGTTTGGCGTATATGTGCTGCTGCAACGAGAGGATGGTTGATGGGTCTCGCCCTCAGCTTTTCCTTTGAGGTAATTCCCCGCCGGGCGCGGCGAGCTCCGGCGGCGCGCGCGGGACTGCTGGCGCTTGTCGTTGTGGCCCTGGCGGCGTGGACCACTTTGACCGCCGCTGCGGGCGGCGCAAACCCAACCCGCAACCGCCAACGCGACTCAAGCCAAGCCGCCCGACAAGCTCGTCATCGACGCCGACGAGCTCATTTACGACAAAGACAAGAACACGGTGTCCGCCGCAGGCTCGGTTCAGCTCTTCTATCAGGGCCGCGTCCTTCAGGCCGATCGGGTCATCTATGACCGAGTCAGCAAGCGCGTGTACGCCGAAGGCCACGCAAAGATGACCGATGAGCACGGCAATGTCATCTACGGAACGCGGTTCGAGCTCAGCGACGATTTTCGCGACGGCTTCATCGACAGCGTCCAGGCTCTGACAAACGACAAGACGCGCTTCACCTCGCCGCGCGTCGAGCGCTCGAGCGGCGACATCACCGTGCTGCAGAACGGCGCATATACCGCTTGCGAACCGTGCAAGGACCATCCGGAACGGCCGCCGTTCTGGCAGGTGCGGGCGACCAAGATCGTCGAAAACCAGCAGACCCACACGATCTACTACGAGAACGCTCAGCTTCTGTTCTGGGGCTTTCCGGTCTTCTGGTGGCCCTATTTTTCGTCGCCCGACGCGACCGTCAACAAGCAGACCGGCTTTTTGGCGCCGTCGATCGTCTCCGGCGGCAACCTCGGCGCCGGCTTCAGCATGCCTTATTTCATCAATCTGGCGCCGAACTACGATCTGACCCTTATCCCGACCTACCTGTCGAGACAGGGCTTGCTGGGCGAAGTCGACTGGCGCCAGCGGCTGACGAATGGCGCCTACAACATTCGCGCGACCGGGATCGACCAGAATGACCCCGGCGCCTTCCCCAGCTATCCTTACGGCGCAGGCGACCGCAAGATGCGCGGCTCGATCGAGAGCGCCGGGAACTTCCTTCTCAACGACATGTGGCAGTTCGGCTGGAGCGGCACATGGATGAGCGACAAGTTCTTCATCAACGATTATCGGCTCCAGGGCATAGACTTCGACAATTTCTACTTCCAGGACGTGATCTCGTCGGTTTATCTGCGCGGCCAGTCGGCCCAGAGCTTCTTCGACCTCAGCGCCTACCATTTCGAGGGCACGACCGCGAGCGATGACAATCGCACGCTGCCCGTCGCTGTCGCCCCGGTGCTTGACTTCAATCGCGTCATCAACGTACCCGCCGACCGCACCTACGGAATCGGCGGCGAGCTGACGATCGACACCAATGTCGCCAACGTCGACCAGACCAACGCCGCCTTCCAATCGACCGGTCTGCAAACGTTCGACAACGCCTATCACCTCTACAACGTCTGCGAGACCCAGGTCGGCTCGACCTCCGTGAATACATATTTCCCGGGCAAGTGCTTGTTGCGCGGCATCGCTGGCGATTACACGCGCGCTAGCGGGCAGCTCTCCTGGCAGCGCTCCTACATCGATCCCATCGGCGAGGTGTGGAAGCCGTTCCTGTTTGGTCGGCTGGACGGCGAGGCGACCGAACTCAACGAGACCGGATCGATCACCTACGCGAGTTCCGTCGGCGTGAGCACGGTGGCGAATTCGAGCCAGGCGGCGTTCTTCTCGGGCTCGAACCAGGGCGCTTTCGCGCGCGGCATGGCGGGCGCCGGTCTCGAATACCGTTATCCCTTCGTCTCCACTTCGTCGTGGGGCACACAGACGATCACGCCGATCGCGCAGTTCATCGCCCGGCCGAGCGAGGTCATCCCCAGGATCCAGCCCGACGAGGATTCCCAGAGCCTCGTTTTCGACGAAACGAACCTGTTCGCCTGGAACAAGTTCTCCGGCTACGACCGGGTCGAAGGCGGGACAAGGCTCAACTACGGAGTGCAGTACACTGCCGACTTCGCCAACGGAGGGCACGCGAATTTCGTCGGCGGCGAGTCAATCCAGGTCGCCGGGCAGAACTCCTACACCCTCTATGATCCTGCCAATGTCGGCCTCGAGTCCGGCCTGGACAAGACGTTCTCGAACTTCGTCTTCGGCGAGACGCTGCAGCCTACCTCGAACCCGATTACGCTGATGAGCAAACAGCAGTTCAACAGCTCGACGCTGCAGCTCGAACGCTTCGACGGGATCGCCAAGGCGAACTTTGCTGGCGTCAGCGGGAGCGTCGACTATGCCCTCTACGCCGCCCAGCCGGCGCTCGGATGGGAGTTCCCCCGCGAGGGCCTGACCGGGAATCTCGGATACAAGTTCCAGGATCGGTGGTCGGTCGACGGCTCGCTCGTTCTCGACATGTCACGCCACTACTACGACACGTTGGGTCAGACGACGCCAATCCTCTATCCTGTCGGCTATTCGGTCGGGGTCGGCTACAAGGACGATTGCACGACCCTGACCATCCGATATTCGTCCAACGTCAGCCAGCCCGCCGTATACAGCGAATTTCCTGGCGGCCCCGTGATCTATAACCCGGCCACGCGCAATCAGTCGGTGATGTTCGAACTCGTGCTGCGCACTCTCGGGGACGTCAAGGCGAACGTCGGCGTCGGCTCAACGCCGGAATTGTGAAGCCGCTTCTCAGGTGACAACCGGCGACAAAGCGCCGTTGGCGATGACGATGGGCGATCCGGCGGGAATCGGGCCCGAACTGGCGCTCGCCGCGTGGCGCGATCGGACGGTCCGGGTCCCATTCTTCGTATTCGCCGCGCCGGGTGTTCTCGCGGCCGCCGCCAGGCGCGCGGACTTCGCGGTTCCGGTCATCGAGACCGATCCTGCCGGAGCGGCGGCGGCGTTCTCGCGGGGCCTGCCGGTGGTCGCGCTCAAGGGCGCGGTCGAAGACGCGCCCGGCCGCCCGACTGCCGCCAACGCCGCGGCGACGATCGAATCGATCGCCCGCGCGGTCGAAGCGGTCCATCACGGCGCCGCGCGCGCGGTCGTGACCAACCCGATCGCCAAGGCCGTGCTCTATGAAGCGGGGTTCCAATTCCCGGGCCACACCGAATATCTGGGCGAGCTCGCCAAGGCCTGGGGCCCCCCGGCGGTTCCGGTGATGATGATCTGGTCGGAGACGCTCAAGGTCGTCCCGGTGACCATTCACATCCCGCTCGCCGAAGCGGCCACGGCCTTGAGCGCCGAGCTCATCGTCAACACCGCTCGGATAGTGGATCGCGATCTGCGCGCCCGCTTCGGGTTCAAACGGCCGCGCCTCGCTGTCGCAGGCCTCAATCCGCATGCCGGCGAAGGCGGGGCGATGGGGCGAGAGGAGATCACGATCATACGTCCGGCGGTCGAGGCGCTCAGAGCCGAGGGGATCGACGCCGTCGGCCCGTTGCCGGCGGACACGATGTTCCATCCCAAAGCGCGGGCGCGCTACGACGTCGCGCTCACCATGTATCACGACCAGGGCCTCATCCCGGTCAAGACGCTGGCCTTCGACGAGGGGGTCAACGTCACCCTCGGCCTGCCGTTCGTGCGCACCTCGCCGGACCACGGTACGGCGTTCGACATCGCGGGACGGGGCTTGGCCAATCCGGCAAGCCTCATCGCCGCGCTGAAGCTGGCAGACCGATTGACCCAATGAGCCTCGCCGTGGACGGACTGCCGCCGCTGCGCGAGGTGGCGGCCGCGCACGGGCTTCAGGCCCGCAAGGCGCTCGGTCAGAACTTCCTGTTCGATCTCAACCTGACCCGCAGAATCGCCCGGGCGGCCGGGCCGCTCGAAGGCGTCGCCGTGGTCGAGGTCGGACCCGGCCCCGGCGGGCTGACGCGCGCGCTTCTCTCTGAGGGGGCGAGGAAGGTGATCGCGATCGAGCGTGATGCGCGCGCGCTCGGCGCGCTGGCCGAAATAAGCGCGCACTGGCCGGGCCGACTCGAGGTCATCGAGGGCGACGCGCTTAACGTCGCGCCGGCGACGCTGACCGAGAAGGCCGGCGGCGCGCCCCTGAGGATCGCGGCCAACCTGCCCTATAACATCGCAACCGCGCTGCTCGCCGGCTGGCTCGAGGCGGAGCCGTGGCCGCCGTTCTATGACCGGCTGACGCTCATGTTCCAGCGCGAGGTCGCGCGCCGCATCGTCGCAACCCCGGCCGAGCGCGCCGACTACGGCCGCCTCGCGGTGCTCGCGGGGTGGCGGACGGAGGCGCGAATCCTGTTCGACGTCGCCGCCCGCCGCGTTCACGCCGCCGCCCAAGGTCACCTCGAGCCTGGTCGAGTTGATCCCCCGCCAAAGCCCGGAGCCGTGCGATGCGGGGACGCTCTCGACGCTGACAAAGGCCGCGTTCGGCCAGCGGCGCAAGATGCTGCGCCAGTCGCTGAAAGGCTTCGCCGCCGAGCGCGGGCTCGACCTCGTCGCCCTCCTCGCCGCCGCCGGGCTCGAGCCGACGATGCGGGCGGAGGAGGTCGATGTGGCGGGGTTCGTGGCGCTGGCTCAGGCCGCCGAGCGATGAGGCGCCAGAATATACTTGCTCCTACGGTGCTTCTAGCCCCGCGAACAAGATCCAAGCCGCCGGAAGGAAATCAAAGGCCCCACGGAAGGAAATCCAAGCCGACGCGGAAGGAAATCCAAATCCGGCGGAAGGAAATCCAAACGGGTCTTCCTAACAAAAATACAACTATTTCAATATCTTAATCCGTTCACTGTCCTCGCGTTCAGCTCAGCCGTGAGAAGGTTCCCCGCTTGAGGGCGGGTTCAATCTGACGACTGGTCCGGGCGCGTAGCTTCGACCCGGCGACTGGGCAAACATAGCCGATATTTCTGCTTTTCGCAAGAAATTGCACGAATTTTTTGGCGCGCGCTCCCGGGCGAAACTCGGCCGCTCACAGCGTCATCTGGGTCTGCACCGTCATTGCAATGAGCTTGCCGTCCTCGGTCGCAACCAGCGTCTGCCAGACCTGGGTCCGGCGGCCGCGATGGACGAGGGTGGTGCGGCCGATCACGGTCGCGCCGGCCGGCGCGGCGGCGACGAAATTGGTCTTGCTCTCGATTGTCGTTGTCCCCTTCGCCTCGGGCGGAAGATTGACGAAGGCCGCGGCGGCGCCGAGCGTGTCGGCGAAGCTCATGATCGCCCCGCCATGGCCAATGTCGCCGAGCGTGCAGAGATCCGGCCTGATCGCCATCCGCGCGGCGAGGGCGTCCTCTTCGGCGCTGATGAACTCGATCCCGAGCAGTTTGGCGAACGGCAGCGGATTTGCGTTGATGCGGTCGAGAAGCGACATGAGCCCCCATTTGGCCGCGCGCCCGAGACGCTGGCGATTGGTTCCGCTTCGGCATAGCATCGCTCGCCCGGCGGCGCCACGAAGAGCGAAGCGGGACTTGGCGGCTCCGGCATGTGCAACGAAATGCGCGCCTGCGCGTTGACGTTCACCAGGGCGTGAGAAGCGCCCTGCCGTTGCGAGACGGCATTCGACCGCGCCGGCGGAACGGTCTAAGCTCGGTTGCAGCGGAACGCGGGCCGCGATCGGCGAGGCAAAGCGAGGGAAAGCCATGGTTGGCAGTCGGATTCTTCTCTGTGCGGTCGCCGCTGGGCTCTCTGTCGCGCTCGCTGGCTGTGAGCCGACCACGGGCTATCCCTACGCCGGCTACTCCGAGCCGTTCTACGCCGGCGGTTATTACGGCGCGCCCTACTACGGCGGGGGGTACTACGGTGGGGGCTACTACGGCGGATACGGCGGATACGGCTACCGCACCGGGTACTATGGCGGCGGCGGCGTCTATCGCGGCGGCTATTATGGCGGGGGCGTCTATCGCGGCGGCGTCTATCGACGCGCCGGTTACGCCGGCGGCGGCCGCTACTACGGCGGCGGCTATCATGGCGGTTATCATGGCGGCTATCGCGGCGGCGGGAGTTTTCACGGCGGCGGCGCATTCCGGCGTTAGGCCGGGTTGAAATGAGATCAACCGGCGAGGCGAGCGCGCAAAACTGAAAATTGCGCGCCGGTCGCCGGTTCAGCCTTTATCCCTCAGGCATTCGAGCTCAAGACGCGCGCCATGCCGCACCCGATCATTCTGCATCATTTCGACGCTTCGCCGTTCTCCGAGAAAATCCGGGTGATCTTCGGCTTCAAGGGACTTTCGTGGATGTCGGTGCGCATTCCGCGCATCATGCCGAAGCCCGATCTGATGCCGTTGACCGGAGGCTACCGCCGCACGCCAGTAATGCAGATCGGCGCCGACATTTTCTGCGACACCCAGATCATCATCCGCGAGATCGATCGCCGGTTTCCGTCGCCGACCCTGTTCCCCTCGGGCGACGCGGGCGTCCCGTGGGCGCTCGGCATGTGGACCGACCGACCGTTCTTTCAAAGCACGGTCGGTCTTGCCTTCGGCGCCCTCGGCCACAAGGTGCCGCAGGAATTCATCGACGACCGCAGCTCGCTGCGCGGCGCGAGGTTCGACGTCGCCACGATGAGGGCGGCCATTCCCCAGATGCGCGATCAGATTCGCGCCTACCTCGGCTGGATCGAGGCGCAGCTGCACGATGGGCGGACATGGCTGCTCGGGGATTTCAGCCTTGCCGACGTCAGCGCCTACATGAACGTCTGGTACGCGCGGTCGAGCCTCGCCGCGGCGGAGGACCAGGCCGTCGCGGGGTTCGATAAGGTCTTCGCCGGCCTTCCGCGAGTCGCGGCATGGGAGAGCCGGATGCGAGCCGTGGGACACGGGCGACGCGAGGAAATGTCGGCGGAGAAGCGCCCTCGCCGTCGCGGCCAAGGCAAGCCCGGAAACAATGGCCGAGAACGATCCCGGCGATCCGAACGGCCGCAAGGTCGGCGACAAGGTGGTGGTCGTGCCTGAAGATTATGGGAAGGTCGAAGTCGGCGGCGAGATCGTCTCCCTCTCGGCGCAGCACATTGCGATCCGGCGCGTCGACGAGCGGGTCGGCGAGATCGTGGTGCATTTCCCGCGCGCCGGGTTCCACGTCATGGCGGGATGAAGGCGCCGCTTGCCGCGCCGGTCGCCCGCGGCTAAAGGCGCGCTGGTGCGTCCGTCCCTGCTTGATCCCCTGTTCGCGCCCGCCGCCTCGCTGCCGGGGATCGGGCCGAAGAACGCGAAACTGTTCGATCGCCTGCTCGATAAATCCGAAGGGTCGCGGGTCATCGACGTGCTCTTCCACCTGCCGCAGGCGACCGTCGACCGGCGCGCGCGGCCGAAGATTCGCGACGCCGTCCCCGACACGATCGTGACCATCGAGGCTACGGTTACCGAGCACCGCGAGGCAGGAGGCGCGCGCTCGCGGGCGCCGTTCAAGGTGCTGGTCGAGGACGACACCGGCGACGTCGAGCTTGTGTTCTTCCTCGCCAATCCCGAATGGGTGCGCTCGAAGCTGCCGGTCGGCGCCAGGCGCTGGATCTCGGGCAAGCTCGAGCTTTGGGACGGCCGGCGACAGATCGTCCATCCCGACCGGGTCATGGACGCCGACGAACTCGCCCGCCTGCCGTCGGTCGAGCCGGTCTACGGGCTGACCGAGGGTCTCTACCCGCGCACCGTCGCCCGCGCCGCCGAGGCTGCGCTGAAACGCATGCCCCGGCTGCCGGAATGGCTCAGCGCCGACACCCTGAGCCGGCTCAAACTGCCCGGCTTCGCCGAGGCGCTCGGCGCGATGCACCGGCCGGAACGGCCCGAGGACATCGACCCGGCCGGTCCGGCGGCGACCCGCCTCGCCTATGACGAACTGCTCGCCAACCAGCTCGCGCTCCTGCTCATGCGGGCGCGCATGCGCGCCATTCCCGGCCGCGCGCACCACGCCGAGGGCGCATTGGGGCGCCGCCTCGAGGCCGCGCTGCCGTTCGCGCTGACAAAAGCGCAGAAGCAGGCGATCGAGGATATCCGCGCCGATCTCAAAGCCGAGAAGCGCATGCTGAGGCTCCTCCAGGGCGACGTCGGATCCGGCAAGACGGTGGTCGCGCTGATGGCGATGGCCGACGTGGTCGAAGCGGGACGGCAGGCGGCGATGATGGCGCCGACCGAAATCCTCGCTCGCCAGCATTATGAGCGGATGGCCCCGCTTGCCGAGCGGATCGGCCTGCGCATCAGGCTCATCACCGGGCGCGACAGGGCGCCGGCGCGCCGCGCCGCGCTCGCCGAACTGGCGGACGGCGGAATCGACATCGCCGTCGGCACCCATGCGCTCATCCAGGAAAGCGTCGCGTTCGCCGATCTCGGGCTTGCGGTGGTCGACGAGCAGCATCGGTTCGGCGTCCGGCAGCGGCTCGCGCTCGCCTCCAAGGGCGTGGCCGTCGACCTCCTGGTCATGACCGCGACCCCGATCCCGCGCTCGTTGGTGCTCGCCTATTTCGGCGACATGGATATTTCCGCCTTGCGCGAGAAGCCGCCGGGACGCCAGCCGATCGACACCCGCGTCCTGCCCGTCGAACGGCTCGGCGAAGTGGTCGCGCGCCTCGGGCAAGCGACCGCCGCGGGAGCGCGCGCCTACTGGATTTGCCCGCTGGTGGACGAAAGCGAGACCCTCGACGTCGCAGCCGCCGAGGAGCGCGCGGCGTCGCTCCGCGCCGTCTTCGGCCGCGCGGTCGGACTGGTGCACGGCAAGATGGCCGGTCCGGAACGGGACGCGGCGATGGAGCGGTTTGAGCGCGGGCAGACGACGATCCTGGTCGCGACCACGGTGGTCGAGGTCGGCGTCGACGTGCCCGAGGCGACGATCATGATCGTCGAGCACGCCGAGCGGTTCGGGCTGGCGCAGCTGCACCAGCTCCGCGGCCGGGTCGGGCGCGGCCATGGGCGCTCGTCCTGCCTGCTCGTCTATAAGGGCCCGCTCGGCGAAGCGGCGCGGACAAGGCTGGAGACGCTGCGCGAAACCGAGGACGGTTTCCGCATCGCCGAGGAGGATTTGAGGCTGCGCGGCGAGGGCGACGTGCTCGGAGCGCGGCAGGCCGGCGCGCCGGGTTTCCGCTTCGCCCGGCTCGAGATCCACGGCGGCCTGCTGGCGCGGGCGCGCGAGGAGGCCGAAGCAGCGCTGAGGCGCAACGAGCGGCTGACGGGCGAGGAGAATCGAGGCTTGAGGCTCCTGCTGTACCTGTTCGAGCGCGACGAGGCGGCGCGTCTGCTCGAAGCGGGATAAGCCCCAGGCGACTTGACGCCGCGCCGGGGCGTCCTGCAAAGGATCGCCCGGTTTCCCCGCCGGCGAAGGTTGCGAAGCGATGCGGCGGCGCGTTTGGCGTCATGGAACAGTTTCGGCCGTCGGCTTCGGCGCCATGAGCTTCGGCGGCTTCTATGGGCCGACCAACGAAGCTGAAAGCATGCGGACGCTGGCGCGCGCGCTCGATCTCGGCGTCGACTTCTGGGATACCGCCAACGTTTACGGCGACGGGCTGTGTGAGCGGCTGATCGGCAAGTTCCTCGACGAGGACCCCGGGCGCCGAAGCAAGGTGACGCTGGCGACCAAGTTCGCGATCCGCCGCCGGGACGATGGCGCGCGCTTCCTCGACAACAGCGCAGCCCATATCCGCGAAGCGCTCGAAGGGTCGATGGAGCGGCTGAAGGTCGACCACATCGATCTCTACTATGTCCATCGGGTCGACAAGGCGATTCCGATCGAGGACACGGTCGGCGAGCTCGGCCGGCTGGTCGAAGCGGGCGCGATCGGCGGGATCGGGCTCTCGGAAGTCGCGCCGGACACACTAAGGCGCGCGCACGCCGCACATCCGATCGCCGCCGTTCAGTCGGAATATTCCATCTGGACGCGCAATCCCGAACTCGGCCTCGTCCAGACGTGCGCGGAGCTAGGGGCGATTCTGGTCGCGTTCTCGCCGCTCGGGCGCGGGTATCTGACCGGCCGGCTGCAAAATGTCGAGACGTTCGAGGCCAAGGATTTCCGCCACGCCAATCCGCGCTTCCAGGGCGTCAACTGGCGGCGCAACCGCGACCGGCTCGACGCCTATCTCGACCTTGCCAAGACATGGGGCGTGAAACCTGCGACGCTGGCGATAGCATGGACGCTCGCCCGAGCGCCGCACGTCGTGCCGATTCCAGGCACCCGGACCGCGGCCCATCTTGAGGAATGCGCCGAGGCGGCCGACGTTGATTTGAGCGAGTCCCAGCTCGGCGAACTCGAGCGGACGCTGCCGCTCGGCTTCGCCGCCGGCGAACGCTATTCCGACCAGCAATGGGTCGGAATCCAGAAGTACTGAGGACTGAAACGCGCCCCGCGATTCACCGCAGCGCCAGGGGCGCCTGGTCCGACGAGCCGCCGAACAGCGCGCGTATGCCGGCAAGCAGACTCCGCGCCGGCTGCCCGCCGACGAGCGTGGCCAGATAGTCCTCGGCCCATTTCTTGATGTCGTTTTCCGCGAGATAGTCGAGCATCGGCGCGTGGCGCTCGCGACGCTCCTCCAATGGCATCTCCAGGGCGCGCTTGAGCGCGGCGGCGACCGCGTCGGTCTCATGCGGATTGACGATGAGCGCGCCGTCGAGCTCCTTCGCCGCGCCCGCGAATTGCGAAAGCACCAGCACCCCGGGATCGTCCGGGTTCTGGGCGGCGATATACTCCTTGGCGACGAGATTCATCCCGTCGCGCAGCGGCGTCACCATGCCGACGTCGGCGGCGCGATAAAGGCCGGCGAGAACGGTGCGCGAATATGACTTGTTGACGTACCGGATGGGCGTCCAGGCGGCGTCGCCGAAACGACCGTTGATCTTGCCGATGAGGCCGGTGACTTCTGTTTCGATCTCGCCATATTGCCTGATCTCGGAACGGCTCTTCGGCGTGACCTGCAAAAGCGTCACGCGGCCGCGCCATTCGGGGTTGTTCTCGAGCAGCCGCTCGAACGCCTTGATCCGGTCGGGTATGCCCTTCGAGTAATCGAGGCGGTCGACGCCGAGCACGAGGCGATTGCCGCTCAGGCTTTCGCGCACCAATTCGACCATCGCCGAGCGCCCGGCGTTGCGCGCCAGGCGCATGTAGGCCTTGGTCTCGATGCTGACCGGGAAGGCGCCGAGACGCACCTTCTGGCCTTCGAATTCGTAACCCGTCCGACTCTGCGTCGCCCCTTGCGAGATCAAGTAGTGGGCGAAATTGTCGCGGTCGTTCTCGGTCTGGAAGCCGACAAGATCGTAGTGGGCGAGGCCGCCCAGAATGGCGCGATGGTGGGGCAGCGCCTGAAGGATGTCGGGCGGCGCGCAAGGCGTGTGGAGGAAGAATCCGATCGTGTTGCGGTGGCCCCGCGACCTGAGCTCGCGGCCGAGCACCATCAGATGGTAGTCGTGAACCCAAACGACGTCGTCTTCCCTGAGCAGCGGGCTCAAACGATCGGCGAACATGCGATTGACCCGCAGGTAGCCGCTGGCGTCCGCGCGGGAATATTCCTGCAAGTCGACCCGGTAGTGGAGGATCGGCCACAGCACGCTGTTTGCGAGGCCGTTGTAATATTCCTGGATATCGTTTTTCGACAGGTCGACGAGAACATAGTTGATTTTGTTCACCTCGACCGCCTGCGGCTCACCCGGCTCCTCGGCGACCTTGCCGCTCCAGCCGAACCACATCCCGCGGCGATTCTTGAGCGCAGCCTTGACCGCGACCGCCATCCCTCCCGCGAGCGGCGCGCGCGGGGTGTCGGGAACCGCGACGCGGTTGGAAACAATGATCAGTCGCGGGCCCATGCCTCCTCCCAACTCGACGACAGCCTCGTCGCGGTATTGATGATGCCGGCCATGGAGTAGGTCTGAGGCAGGTTTCCCCATAGCTCCCTCGTCACGGGATGGATGTCTTCCGACAGCAGTCCAAAGGCGTTTCGGCTCGCCAGAATGGATTCGAACAGCTCCCGCGCTTCGGCAGCGCGTCCGATCTGGCTTAACGCGTCAGCGTACCAAAAGTTGCATGCGAGAAAGGCTGTTTCCGGCGCGCCGAAATCGTCGGGTGCGGTGTAGCGCATTATTCGACCATTCCGCATGAGCTCGCGGCCGATCGTGTCGCAGCTCTTGATGAAGCGATCGTCGGTAGCCGACAGAAGGCCGAGTTCGGCGAACAGAAGGACGCTTGCGTCGAGAGCAGGCGCGCCGAGCGCGCCGGTCAGCGCGCCGCGCTTTTCGTCCCAGGCTTCAGCCAGGATCCGCTCGCGAAGGGGTCGGGCGTTGCTCGCCCAATATTTGGCCCGGTCGGTGATGTTGAGCCGGCGCGCGATGCCCGCCAGCCGGTCGCAGGCCGCCCAGCACATCGCCGCGGAATAGGTATGGGCTTGCGAACGCGTCCGATATTCCCACAAGCCCGCATCGGGCTCGAACGCCCGCGCCAACGCGTATTCGCCCAACGGCTCAAGACGGCGAAACAGCGGCTCGTCACCCATTATCGGCAAGCGCTCATCGACAAACATCTGGGTCGCGGCGAGCACGACGCTGCCATAGACGTCGTTCTGAATCTGGTCCGCGGCCTGATTGCCGACGCGGACCGGACCGGAACCGAGAAAGCCCTTGAGATCGGGCGCGATCGTCTCTTCGAGCGATGAGAACGGTACGATGCTGTGAACCGGGCTCATGTCCTTGCCGTCGATCGCGATGGTGGTGATGTAATTGATGTAGGATTCCATCGTCTGGGTGACGCCGAGCCGGTTCAGCGCGTCGACGACGAAATAAGCGTCGCGCAGCCAGCAGTAGCGGTAATCCCAGTTTCGCGTCGACGACGGCGCTTCCGGAATCGACGTGGTGTGGGCGGCGACGATCGCGCCCGTCTCCATGAAACTGCACATCTTGAGGGTGATCGCGGCGCGCACGACCGCCGATTGCCATTCGAACGGGACCGCGAGATTTCGCACCCAGGTAAGCCAATGCTCATGCGTGCGGTCGAGAAATTCCCGGCTGGTCGTGTCGATGGCGCTGAGGAAACGGATCGTCCTGGCCGAAGATGAGGTTCACCGGCCGAGTGAGCGGAAACGCGATCTCCTTGTCGATATACGACAGGGGCGCGTCCGATGTCAGACGCAGCACTTGCGTTCCGCCGATGTAGCGGATGTGGTTGGAGCCAATGACGGTGTTCTTCGTCGGCTGCCCGTAATTGTGGGTCGGCCTGACGCGGATCGTTATGCGCGGCAGGCCGGCAAGCGGTTCGATTCTGCGGACGATCTGCGGCGGCCGGTACTCGCGCTCGAATCGCTGGAAGCGCGGCGCAAAATCGCAAATGCGCACTTTGGCGCCGTGAGCGTCGGTCAGAATCGTCTCGACGATCGCGGTGTTGCGCACGTAGCGCGATTCGGTCTCCGCAAGGTCGGTGAGCGCGACTTCGCAAAACCCTTTCTCCTCGTCGTCGGCGAGCAGGCGCGAGAACACCGGATCGGAATCGAAGTAGGGGAAACACCACCAGACGATGCGGGCGTTGCGGTCGACGAGGGCGGCGGTGCAGGAGTTGCCGATCAGCGCCAAGTCGAGGTTCTGGCCCTTGGTTTGCAGACGCGCCGTCATGCGCCCTCGCCGCGATGGGCGAATTCGGCCAGCCAGTCGCGGACCCCGCGCGGATCCGCGAAGAGGCCGGTCGCGCCGCGCCGCCACCTGCCGACCGAATAAGCGACGCCGCCATGCGCGGCGACGACGGCGAAGCCGCTTTCGTCGGTCGTATCGTCGCCGACAAAGACCGGCGTCCGGCTGCGAAACGCCGGTTGCGCCAGAAACGCTGCGATGGCGCGGCCCTTGTCGTGACCGGGAGGCTTGAGCTCGATCGCGCAGCGCGCATCCATGGCTTCGACCGCGATGGGCGAAGCGGCGATGAGCCGCGAGACGGCCTGGCGCAGAGGCTGCTCCGCCGCCGGCGCGAGGCGATAGTGGACCACGAAACTGAAGCGCTTGTTTTCAGCGAAGGCGCCCGGGAACTCGGCGACCTCGCGCGTCAGCGCCGTCCATAGCGACAACGGCAACTCGATCGCGGCCGGCATCGGCGTCACCGGCCCGTCCCGCTGAAAGCGGGCCTCGGCGCCATGGACCCCGCTCGCGCGCAGGCGCAATGGCTTGAAAAGACGATCGAGGTCCTCGATCTCCCGGCCGCTGACGAGCGCAAGCGCACCGGCGAGTCGGCGTTCGGCGCTGCGAAGCGTTGCGACGAGACCCTCCGGCATGACGACCTCGTCCGGCCGGAGCGCCAGATCGAGCAGGGTGCCGTCGACGTCGAGAAAGAGGGCGATCGGCGCGTCGCTCAGAGGCGCCACATTCTCCATCGCCGCGCCCGTGATGGGCGGCGCGCTCAATTGACCCACCTGCAACTCCTGACGCCCTTCGCCGCAGCTAGGCAAAATTCTGGGCGATTGCGTGGTCGCAGTGTGGCCACTTTTCCGCTTAATTTCCCGGTCTTCATAGCGCTTCCCCAGCACGGTGTTTTAAACTCCCCATCAGCGACATTTGTTCCCGCCGCGCGGCGCGCGCCGAAAGAGTCGACCTCGACGCGTTCGACATGTTGGTAATTCGGCGTTACTTTCCGAAGTTCGACCAGGCGTTTCCCGGTTGTCTCGCCCGCCCCGCCAGCGCGCAGGGAAGACGCGCCTGACCGTCGCTTAACTTGCGGAGGAATGGATTCATGAATGTCGCCCTCGCCCGGCCGGAGGCGACTCTCGAACTCGCGTTATGAGGCGCCCGAGGGCTGGCTCTACATGACCGGGATGCAGGCCCTGGTTCGCCTGCCGATCCAGCAGCGGCTGCGCGACGCGGCGGCGGGCCTCAACACCGGCGGGTATATTTCCGGCTATCGCGGCTCGCCGCTCGGGCGCTACGACATCGAGCTCTGGCGCGCGGCGCCGTTGCTCAAGCAACACAACATCGTCTTCCGCCCCGGCCTCAACGAGGACCTCGCCGCGACCGCGATCTGGGGCGCGCAGTATCTCAACAGTTTTCCCGGCGCGACCGTCGAGGGCGTGTTCGGCATCTGGTACGGCAAGGGGCCGGGCGTCGACCGCTCGGGCGACGCTTTGCGCCACGCCAATTTCACCGGCGCCTCGCCCACGGGCGGCGTGATCGCGCTCGCCGGCGACGACCACGGCGCCAAATCCTCGACCGCGGTCAATTTCTCCGACACGTCGTTCATCGCCGTGGGCATGCCGGTTCTCTATCCGTCGAACACCCAGGAGCTGATCGACTACGGTCTGCACGGCATCGCGATGTCGCGATTTTCCGGCTGCTGGGTCGGCATGAAGATCGTCACCGACGTCGCCGAAGGCGGCGGCACCGTCTATGTCGGGCCCGACTCGCCTGCGATCGTCATCCCCGAACGGCCGAGCAGCCCGCCGGGGGGATTAAGCGCGCGGACAATTGACGCGCCGGTCGCCCAGGAGGAACGGCTCTACAATCATAAGCTGCCGGCCGCGCTTGCTTATGCGCGCGCCAACGGCCTCAACCGAGTCGTCGGCGACGTTCCGGAAGCGAAGATCGGCGTGGTCGCCGCCGGCAAGGCGTGGCAGGACCTGCTGCAGGCGCTCGGCAATCTCGGCCTCGCCGACAACGGCGCCTCGCTCGGCCTCCGCCTGCTCAAGGTCGGCATGGTGTGGCCGCTCGATTCCGTCATCGTGCGCGACTTCGCCGACGGCCTCGACCTCATCGTCGTGGTCGAGGAAAAGCGGCCGCTGATCGAGGATCAGATGCGCTCGATCCTCTATGGCGAACGGGGCGCGCCGCGCATCGTCGGCAAATATTTCGACGGGCCGGCGTTCGACCCGTCGCAAGGCGCCGTGGCCATACCGAACTACGGCGAGATCTCGCCCGAGCTCATCGCCGCGGTGCTGGTCAAGGCGCTTTCCCGCCACGATCCGAACTGCGCGCTGAGCGAGCCGGAAACGCCGGCCATGGCCCTCAGCAATCGGCCGGCGCCCATGCGCAGCCCGGGTTTCTGCGCCGGATGCCCGCACAATCGTTCGACCCCGGTGCCCGAGGGCAGCCGGGCGCTCGCCGGCATCGGCTGCCACTGGATGGCGACGCTGGTCAACCCGCACCAGACCGCGACCGCCTCGCACATGGGCGGCGAAGGAACGATGTGGCTCGGCCAGCAGCCGTTCACCCGCCAGGATCATGTGTTCGCCAACATCGGCGACGGCACCTACGCCCATTCCGGGTCGCTCGCGATCCGCCAGGCGATCGCCGCCGACGTGCCGATCACTTACAAAATTCTCTTCAACGGCTTCGTCTCGATGACCGGCGGACAGCCGATCGAGGGCGGGATGACCCCGGTCCAGATCCTTGGCGAACTCGCCGCCGAGGGGGTGAAGAAAATGGCGCTGGTGGCCGACGAGCCGGAGCGCTACGCCGGCGTGGCGCTGCCTCCGGGCGTCAGCTTGCGCCATCGCGACGCGATGGACGAGACGCAGCGCGAATTCCGCCAATATAAGGGCGTCTCGGTCATTCTTTACGACCAGCCGTGCGCGACGGAGCGCCGGCGCCTTCGCAAGCGCGGCAAATGGGCCGACCCGGCGATCCGCACTTTCATCCACCCCGAAGTCTGCGAAGGCTGCGGCGATTGCGGCAAGGTCTCGAACTGCATGGCGATCGAGCCGCTGGAGACCGAATTCGGCCGCAAGCGGCGCATCAACCAGTCAAGCTGCAACAAGGATTTCTCCTGCGTCGAAGGCTTCTGTCCCAGTTTCGTGACGGTCCATGGCGGACTTTTGCGTAAGCCCGAGGCGACGGCGCCGCTGAGCAGCTACCTGCCGCCGGTTCCCGAGCCGGCGCTGCCGGAGATCGGCGAGCGCTTCAGCATCCTGGTCGCCGGGATCGGCGGCTCCGGCGTCGTCACCGTGAGCCAGACCATCGCTATCGCCGCCTATCTCGACGGGCTCTTCAGCACCAATCTCGATCTGACCGGCCTGAGCCAGAAGTATGGCGCCGTCACCGCGCATGTCCGGATCGCGCGCGACGGGGGCGCGCTGCACGCGACCCGCATCGCCGCAGGCGAGGCCGACGCCCTGATCGGCTGCGACCTGATCGTCGCCGCCGGCGACGAAGCGGTCTCGAAGCTCAGACGCGGCAAGACGGGCGCGGTGATCTCCGCCGATCTGACTCCGACCGCCGACTTCGCCCGCAATCCGAACTGGAACGTCGACAAGAACGACCTGATCGAGCGCCTGAAAAGCGCGCTTGGCGACAAGGCGTTCGTGCTCGACGCTCAGCGTCTCGCTGCTTCGCTGCTCGGCGATCCGATCGCCTCCAACATGTTCATGCTCGGCGCGGCCTGGCAGAAGGGTCTCGTGCCGATCCGGCGCGCGGCGATCGAACGCGCGATCGAACTCAACGGCGTCGCGATCGACGCCAACAAACAGGCGTTCGACTGGGGGCGCCGCGCGGCGCATGATCCGGTGAGCGTCGAAACCCTGGTCGGCTTCGACGAGCCGGCGGACGAACCGCCGCCGCTCGACGCGCTCATCGCCCGCCGCGTCGCCTATCTGACCGGCTACCGCAATGCGGCTTACGCGCAGCGCTATTTGGCGCTGGTCGAAGGCGTGCGCGCGGCGGAGTCGAGCGCGGGGCTCGGCGAGGCGCTGACCGCGGCGACCGCGCGCGCCTATCACAAGCTGCTCGCGGTCAAGGACGAGTGGGAGGTCGCCCGGCTGTTCGCGGCGCCGGAGTTTAATGAGGCGCTGGCGCGGGAGTTCGAGGGCCCCTATCGGCTGCATTTCCATATCGGCGCGTGGCCATTCGCGCGGCCCGACCCGTCGACCGGGCGGATGAAGAAGGGAGAGGCCGGCCCCTGGGCGATGACCGCGTTCCGGATTATGGCGCGGCTGAAATTCCTGCGCGGAACATGGCTCGATCCGTTCCGGATGAGCGACGAGCGCAAGCTCGAACAGCGCCTACTTGCTGAATTCGAAGCCGACATTGCCGATCTCACCCGGCGCCTGACGCCCTCCTCCCATCCGGCGGCGGTTCGCGTGGTTGGCGCCTACGAAGCCATCCGCGGCTATGGCCATGTGAAGGAGGCGAGCGCCGCCGAAGCGGCGAAGGCGCGGGCGAGCGCGCTCGCCGAGTTCAAGGCCGGCAAGGCGCCCGCGGACAAGGCGGCCTGAAGGCCGAGAGGGAAAACGTGATGCACGGCAAGACGATCGTCGTCACCGGCGGGTTCGGCGCATTGGGGCGAGTCGTCGCCGAGGTCGCGGCCGCGCGCGGCGCCTCCGTCGCCGTGCTCGATCATGCCCCGGGGGCGCCGGAGGGACTTAAGGAAAAGCTCGGGCCAAACGCGCTCCTGATCGGGGGACTCGACCTCTCATCGGCCGATGTTGCGACGAAAGCGATGGCCGACGTGAAGGCGAAATTCGGCCGGGTCGACGCGCTCCTCAACATCGCCGGCGGCTTTCAATGGGAAACGGTCGAAGGCGGCAAGGACGAGAGTTGGGAGCGCATGTACGCCATGAACCTGATGACAGCGCTCAACGCCTGCCGGGCTGCGCTTCCCCATCTGATCGAGAGCGGCGCCGGGCGGATCGTCAATGTCGGAGCGCTATCCGCGCTCCAGGCTGCTTCGGGATTCGGTCCCTACGCGGCCAGCAAGTCCGCCGTGCATCGACTGACCGAGAGCCTGGCGAGCGAACTGAAGCAGAAGGGGGTGACGGTCAACGCGGTGCTGCCGTCGATCATCGATACGCCCTTGAACCGCCGCGACATGCCGAAAGCGGAGTTCGACCGCTGGGTCGCGCCCGCCGATCTCGCCGCCGTGATGCTGTTCCTGGCGTCGGACGAAGCGAAGGCCATCACGGGCGCGCTGATCCCGGTCACCGGGCGGGTGTAGGAGCGGGTGGTCGATATGGGCGAATTCATGAAGGGATCATGGCGTGCGGAGGGCGACTTTCCGCACGACCGGACCGGCCACTTCGTCCGGCCCGACGCGCCTTTCCGCAACTGGGTGACAGCGAGCGGCGAAGCGGGGCCGAGCGGAGTCGGCGGCTTCAAGGCCGAACCCGGCCGCTATCATCTCATCGTCTCGCTCGCCTGCCCGTGGGCGCATCGCACCTTGATCTTCCGCAAGCTCAAAGGGCTCGAAGGGATGATCTCGCTCTCGGTCGTCCACTGGCTGCTCGGCGCCCGCGGCTGGACCTTCGAGGCGGGCCGGGGCGTGATTCCCGATCCGGTCTTCGGCGCCCAGGTTGTGAGCGAATTCTATCTCAAGGCCCGGCCTGACTATAGCGGCCGCGTCACCGTGCCGGTGCTGTGGGACAAGAAGACGGGCACGATCGTCAACAACGAATCGTCCGAGATCATCCGGATGTTCAATCACGCCTTCGATGGGGTCGGCGCGGCGGAGGGCGACTATTATCCGAGCGAACTCAGGAGCGAGATCGACGCGCTCAACGCCCGCATCTACGCGACCGTCAACAACGGCGTCTATCGGGCCGGCTTCGCAACCACGCAGGGGGCCTATGAGGAAGCGTTCCGGGCGCTGTTCGAGACGCTCGACATGTCTCGAGAGCGCGGCTCGCGGGCCAGCGATTTCTGTGCGGCGAGCGGGTGACGGAAGCGGACTGGCGCCTGTTCACCACGCTCATCCGCTTCGATCCGGTCTATTTCGGCCACTTCAAGTGCAATTTGCGCGAGATCAGGGACTATCCGGCGTTGAGCCGCTATCTCAAGGAGCTTTACCACTGGCCGGGCGTCGCCGAGACGACCGACTTCTTCCACATCAAACACCACTATTACGCGAGCCATTTGCGCATCAACCCGACCGGCATCGTGCCGCTGGGGCCGGAATTGGATTTGTAGCCCCGTGTCATTCCCGACGGCCGCGAAGCGGGCGATCGGGAATCCAGATCAGCGCCCGGAACTGGATTCCCGGTCAGACCTTCGGTCCGCCGGGAATGACAAGTGAGCCTTGCCGCCGCCGCGCCGCCGTGGCAATCGACGCCGGTGACCGATATCGCCAACCCCGGGGCCCGTCCCGCGCCGCGCATCTCCTTCGTCTCGCTCGGCTGCCCGAAGGCGCTCGTCGACAGCGAGCGGATCCTCACCCGCCTGCGCGCCGAAGGCTACGAGCTTGCGCGCACGCACGCCGGCGCCGACGCGGTGATCGTCAACACCTGCGGCTTCCTCGACAGCGCCAAGGCCGAATCGCTCGCCGCGATCGGGCAGGCCATGAACGAGAACGGCCGCGTGATCGTGACCGGCTGCATGGGGGCGAAGCCCGAGGCGATCCGCGAAGCGTTCCCCAATGTCTCGGCGATCACCGGACCGCAAGCGTTCGAAAGCGTGATGGCGGCGGTACGCGAAGCCGCGCCCGCGCCGCGCGACAAGTTCGTCGACCTCATTCCGGGCGAAGGCGTGCGGCTCACGCCGCGCCACTACGCCTATCTAAAGATCGCCGAAGGCTGCGACAACCGCTGCAGCTTCTGCATCATCCCATCCTTGCGCGGGAACCTCGTCTCGCGGCAGGCGGGCGACGTGCTGCGCGAGGCCGAGCGGCTGGTCAAAGCGGGGGTGAAAGAACTCATCGTCATCGCTCAGGACACGAGCGCCTATGGCCGCGACCTCAAATACGCCGCGAGCGAATGGCGCGGGCGCGAGACGCCGGCGCGCTTTCTCGACATCACGCGCGAACTCGGAACGCTCGGCGCCTGGGTCAGGCTGCAATATGTCTACCCCTATCCGCATGTCGACGCCGCGATCGCGCTCATGAACGGGGGCAACGTGCTGCCCTATATCGACGTGCCGTTCCAGCACGCTTCGCCGAAGGTCCTGAAGGCGATGCGCCGGCCGGCGAGCCAAGAGAAGACGCTCGAGCGCATCCGCGCCTGGCGGGCTATCTGCCCTGATCTCGTGATCCGCTCGACTTTCATCGTCGGCTTTCCCGGCGAGACAGAGGAGGACTTCGCCTTCCTGCTCGACTGGCTCGACGAGGCGAAGCTCGACCGCGTCGGCGCTTTCCCCTACGAGCCGGTCAAGGGCGCAGTCGCCAACGATCTCGGTCTCGAGCCCGTGCCCGATGCGATAAAGGCGAGCCGGCACAAACGCTTCATGCAGCGCGCCCAAGCGATCAGCGTGAAGAAGCTCGCCGCCAAGATCGGCAAGCGCCTCGAAGTCATCGTCGATGAAGGCGGCGCGACTGAGGCTAAGGGCCGCAGCAAGGGCGACGCGCCGCAGATCGACGGCGCCGTCCACATCGCGACCCGCCGGCCGCTGCGCCCCGGCGACATCGTGACAGTCAGGATCGACCGCTCCGACGCCTACGACTTGTGGGGGACGGCGGCATGATGGCGGGGCTCGTGAGGCGCAGCGAGGCCTCCCCGCTTTGAACCGCCCCGAGCCGATATCCGCCCCAGCGGCCGGCCAAGCCCACGACGGCCTCGACAATCCGCAGCGCCTGCTGGCGTTCTCGACCCTGGCCATGGCGCTCACCATGGCGGTGCTCGACGGCAACATCGTAACGATTGCGCTGCCGACGATGGCGCGACAGTTCGCCGTCGCGCCCGAGAGCGCTATCTGGATCGTCAACGCCTTCCAGCTCGCCGTCACCGTCTCGCTGTTGCCGCTCGCGGCGCTCGGCGACATCCTCGGCTATCGGCGCGTCTATTGGTGGGGGCTCGCCGTCTTCACCGCCGCCTCCCTCGCCTGCGCGCTCGCGCCGACATTCGCCGTGCTGACCTTCGCGCGGCTGATCCAGGGGCTCGGCGCGGCCGGGATCATGAGCGTCAACATCGCGCTCATCCGGTTCATCTATCCGCACTCGCGGCTCGGCCAGGGGGTCGGCAACATGGCGGTGGTGGTCGCCGTGGCCAGCGCCGCAAGCCCGAGCGTGGCTGCGGCGATCCTTTCGGTCGCCTCGTGGCATTGGCTGTTTCTTGTCAATGTCCCGATCGGCGCGCTGGCGCTGGCGATGGCGGCGCGGACCCTTCCCGCCACGCCGCGCGCCGCCGGCCGCCTCGATCTGATCAGCGTCGTTCTCAATGCGCTCGCATTCGGCCTCTTCATCGCCGGGGTCAATCGGATCGGCCAGGGCGGAGCCCAAACGCTGGCGCTGGTCGAGATCGGCCTGGGCGCGGCGATCGGCGTGGTCCTGGTCAAGCGGCAGCTCAAGCTCCCCGCGCCGCTGCTGCCGGTCGACCTTCTGCGCCGGCCGGTGTTTGCGCTGTCGCTGGCGACCTCGATCACCGCGTTCGGAGCGCAGAGCGTGGCCATGGTGGCGCTGCCGTTCTATTTCCAGGACGCGCTTGGCCGCTCCGCCGCCGCAACCGGCCTCCTCCTGACGCCATGGCCGGTCGGAACAGCCCTCATCGCGCCGATCGCCGGCCGCCTCGCCGATCGTTTCATCCCCGGCATCCTCGGCAGCATCGGGCTATTGGTGATGGGGGCTGGCCTTGCGCTGGTCGCGCTTCATGTCGGCGATGGAGACCCGGGCTCGCTCGTCTGGCGGCTCGCCGTCTGCGGCCTCGGCTTCGGTTTCTTCCAGTCGCCCAACAACCGGCTCATCATCGGCAGCGCGCCGCGCGAGCGCAGCGGCGGGGCGGCCGGCCTGCAATCGACGGGACGGCTGATCGGCCAGTCCCTCGGCACGGCGCTCGTGGCGGTTGCGTTTGGACGCGCGCCCCAGCATGCGACGTCGATTGCGCTTTGGGGCGCCGCCGCCCTCACGCTGGCCGGCGCATGCGCAAGCGGCTTGCGGCGGGCGGACTGAGCGCACGAGTTACGCGCCGCCGCCCGGGTTGCAGAACGAATCGTACAGCGCGCCGATGATCGATCGCGCCTTGTCGCTGGCGATGCTGTAGTAGATCGTCTTGCCGTCGCGGCGCGCCGCCACAAGACCCTCGAGCCGCAAACGCGCCAATTGCTGCGACACTGACGACTGGCGCCGTGCGAGCAGCGCCTCGAGTTCGCCGACCGACTTTTCGCCCTGCAGGAGATCGCAGAGGATCATCAGCCGCGACTCGTGCGCCAGCGCCTTCAAGAATTCGCTCGCCTCGTGCGCCCGCGTCGCCATGCGACGGACGTCCACGTTCGGCTGAGGCTGATTAACGTGGACGAACGCCATGGCGGCCTCAGGGATCCCTATAGTCCTCCAGCCGTCCGATCGCCGGCGGCCGGGTCTGACGCAGCGACTTGCCTACGGTCTCGACCCGCCGCAGCACCCGCAGCATGTTTCGCGACGACATTTTCTCGAGGTCTCGCGTGGAGAAGCCGCGCCGCACCAGTTCGGCGAACAGGTGCGGAAAGCGGCTGACGTCCTCGAGCCCGACCGGCGAAGCGCCGCCGAAATAGTCCGATCCGACTCCGACATGGTCGAGCCCGGCGGTCTCGACCAGCCGCACGATGTGGTCCGCGACCTGCTCGAGGCTCGCCTTCGGCGCTGGACCTTGCTTGACCTCGAGTTCGGCAAGCTGCGCCTTGGGGTCGGCCGCCAGCGGCGCCTTGCCGTAAGAATCGCGCGAACGGCGCAGCCAGTCGCGCAGCGGCTGCGAGACGAAGCCGGGCACGAAAGTCGCCATCACAAGGCCGCCATTGGCCTTGAGCCGCTTGAGAACGTCGTCCGGCGTATTGCGGGGATGATCGCAGAGCGAATAGGCGTTGGAATGCGACAAAGCCACCGGCGCTTCGGTCGCATCGAGCACCCGGCGCATTGCCTCGTGCGACGTGTGGGCTAGGTCGATCACGATGCCGAGGCGGTTGAGTTCGCCAACGACCGCCCGCCCGAACGCGTTGAGGCCGCCGTTGCGCGGCGCGTCGGTTGCGGAATCCACCCAGTCCAGGCTTTCGTTGTGGCATAGCGTCATCAGCCGCACGCCGGCGGCGCGCCAGATGCGCAGCGGGCTCAGCGAATTCTCGAGCCCCACGCCGCCCTCTACCGCGATGAAGGAGGCGATCTTGCCCTCCGATTTCGCTCTCGCATAGTCCGCCGCCTGCCGCGCCGGCAGGAACACGTCGGGATGAGCCTCCTCGATGCGGCGAATGAGGTCGATCTGCTCGAGCGTGGTGCGCGCGGGATGGGCCGCGTTGGTCGGCTGGAAGGCGGCCCAGAACTGGGCCCCGACGAGCCCATCGCGCAGACGCGGAATGTCGGTGTCGGCGCGCTCATGGACGCGGGTCAGATCGTAGGCGATGACGTCGCCTCGCGCCTCGCGGTCGACCCGGATCACCCAGGGGAGATCATTGTGCCCGTCGATCAGCGGCGCGCGCTTGAGGACATCCCGCGCCACCGCAAGCGCATTGTCCGCGATTGCGGATCCGTCGGCCATCGCGCCGCTCCTTGTGTTCAGTTGACCGGGACGGCGACGAAGCGCACCTCGCCCTCGCCGTTCGACACCAGCAGCAGCGCCGGCTTCTTCGAATCCGTCTTCGCGCTGTCGATCGCCCTTGCGACATCGCCCGGGTGTTCGACCGCCTGATGATTGACCTCCTCGATGACGTCGCCCGCCCGCAAGCCCCTCTCCGCGGCCGCGGACCCGGGATCGACCGAGGTCACGACCACGCCCTTGAGCCCATCCTTGATCTTGAAAGTCTTGCGCGCCTCGGCGCTCAGGGCCGAGAATTCCATTCCAAGCGCCTTGGCGACAGCGTCAGGCTGCAGCGCGCCGTTGTCCTCGGTGGCGAGCGCGGTCTTCTTTTCTCCATCCTCGAGCCGCCCGAGCGTGACCGTCTTGGTCAGTTCCTTGCCGTTGCGGACCACCACGACCTCGACCTCCCTGCCGACCGGCATCGACGCCACCAGACGCGGAAGGTCGCGCAATTCCTTGACCTCCTTGCCGTCGAACTTGATGATCACGTCGCCCGCCATTAGCCCGGCGGGCTTCGCCGGGCCCTTTGCGTCGATGCCCGCGATGAGAGCTCCGCGCGCCGAGCCCAGGTTCAGGCTGTCGGCGATGGTGTCGTCGACCGGCTGAATGCGAACCCCGAGCCAGCCGCGGCGGGTCTCATGGAATTCGCGCAGCTGCGCGATCACCGGAACCACGGTCGCCGACGGGGTCGCGAAACCGATACCGATCGAACCCCCGGAAGGCGAAAGGATGGCGGTGTTGATGCCGATCACCTCGCCCTGCAGATTGAACAGCGGTCCGCCCGAATTGCCCTTGTTGATCGAGGCGTCCGTCTGCAGAAAGTCGTCGTAGGGGCCGCTGTCGATGTTGCGGTTGCGGGCGGAAATGATGCCGGCCGTCACCGTCTCGCCGAGGCCGAACGGATTGCCGACCGCCATGACGCCCTCGCCGACGCGCATCTTGTCGCTGTCGCCGAAGGTGACCGTCTTCAGCGGCTTGTCGCTCTCCACCTTCAACACCGCGACGTCCACCTTGGCGTCCTTGCCGACGACAGTGGCCTTGAGTTTGCGGCCGTCGGTGAAGATGACGACGATGTCGTTGGCGTCCCCGATCACGTGATTGTTGGTGATGACGACGCCGCTCGGATCGATGACGAAGCCGGAACCCAGGGACTGAGCCCTGCGCGCGCGCGGTTGCGGATTGATGCCGTGATTCTTGAAGAACTCCTCGAACATCTCATCGAATGGCGTGCCCTTGGGCAAATCCGGAGCAGCGCTGCTGTCCTTGTCGTCGACCGTCTGGGTGGCCGAGATATTCACGACTGCTTCGGCGACCGTATCGACAAGATCGGCGAGATTGGTCGGCCGCGCCTGGGCGAAAGCGGGACTGGCCGGGACCAGCGCTAGGGGAGCGCCAAGGAGCGTCGAAGCGAGCGCAAGCGCGAGCGCCGGCCGGGCAATGCGGCGAGGCGTCGAGGAATCTCGCAGCGCGTCGTACAGCATGAGTTTCTCCTCACATTCGTTCATCGGACCGGCGGACGTTGCTTCGCCGGAAAAGCGGTTAGAGAAGCGAGCGGGACGCCCACACGATCGCCACGCCAAGAAACGCGGCGCCAAGACCCATCCCGCGCAGTTTCGCCGGATCCTCGCGGGCAGCGATCGCCATGCGCGCTCGCATCGAATTGGTGAAACCGGCCATCAGCAGCCCTTCGATCGCCAACACCAGCCCGATGGCGGCGCTGAAATCGCGCATTTCAGTCCGCCTTGGCCGGCGGCGCAGGCGTAGGCGCCGTCGCGGCCTCCGGGGCCGGCGTCGGCGTCGAGAAGTAGCGAAAGAAGTCCGACTTCGGACTGATGAGCGCCCGTGTCTGTCCGTTGGCGAAACTGGCCTGATAGGCCTGCATCGAGCGGTAGAAAGCGAAAAATTCCGGGTCTGCGCCATAGGCCTCGGCGAAGATTCGGTTGCGCTCGCCGTCGCCCCCGCCGCGGATCTGCTCGGCCTGCTGCTGAGCCTGCGCGGTGATGACGGTGACCTTGCGATCCGCTTCGGCCTTGATCTGCTGGCTCTGCTGCGACCCCTGCGCGCGATAAGAGGCGGCGCGCTGCTGCCGTTCGGTCTGCATGCGCCGGAACACCGCCTCCGAATTCTCCGCCGGCAGATCGGCGCGCTTGATGCGCACGTCGATGACCTGTAGGCCGAAGCGCTTCGCGCCAGTGATCATCTGGTCGCGGATGTCGGCCATCAGCGCGTCACGCTTGTCGCGGACGATGTCGGTAATCGAGGCCCCCGATAAGCTACGGCGCAGCGCTGAATTCAGCATGCCGCCAAGCTGCGCATCGGCGCCGCGGGTGTCGGTGACGGATTGATAGAACAGCAGCGGATCATCGATCTTGTAGCGCACGAAGGCGTCGACCTCCAGGCGCTGATTGTCGGACACCAGCACTTCCTGGCGCTCGTTGTCGAGGGCGAGAATGCGCTTGTCGATATAGACCACCGTATCGACGAACGGCCACTTGAAATAGAGGCCCGGCGCGTCGATGAGGTCGCGCACCGGTTGGCCGAAACGCAGGATCAGCGCCTGTTCGGTGGGATCGACGACGAATGTCGCCATCCACGCGACAATGATGGCGACGACTGCGATCGCAGCCAGGACGACGCCGTTCAGGGGCGCCCTCATTTGCCGCTTCCTCCCGACTTGGATTGGAGCGGTTCGAGCGCGATATAGGGCACCGGCGGGCTGGCGGAGTTTGAATCGACGATCGTCTTGTCCATCGGGCCCAGCACGTGCTCCATCGTCTCGAGGTACATGCGCTCGCGGGTCACGCCGGGGGCCTTCTTGTACTGGTCGTAGATCTGGTTGTAGCGAGAGGTCTGGCCCTTGGCTTCGAGGATCGTCTGCTCGCGATAGGCGTTGGCCTCGGCGACGATGCGGGCGGCCCCGCCCTCGGCCTCGGGAACGACCTTGTTGGCGTAGGTCTCAGCCTCGTTGACGGCGCGCTGCTGGTCCTGTTGCGCGGCGGTCACATCGCGATATGCGGAAAGGACCTGACTCGGCGCGTCGACCGACTGCAACTGAACCTGCTTGACGAGAACGCCCGCGCGATACGCGTCGAGCAGGCTCTGCATCCGCTTTTGCACATCGGCCTCGACCGACGCCCGGTCGGTGGTCAGAATGCCGTCGATGGTCTTCAGGCCGACGACCTCGCGCATGATGCTCTCGGCCACCGCTTTGACGGTCTCGCGCGGGTTGTGGATGTTGAACACATAGTTTTCGGGCTTGGCGGGATCGATCTGCCAATTCACCCGAAAATGAACGTCGACGATGTTCTTGTCCCCGGTCAGCATCTGGCTCTCTTCGGGGATATCGGCGCCGGCGCCGAGACTGCGATAGCCAACCTCGGTGATCTGCTGATCCCAGACCGGGACCTTGATCACCGAGCCGATCGGCCAGGGCCAGTTGGTGTTCAGGCCAGCGGCGGTCTTGCCGGTGTAGCGGCCGAACACGAGATTGATTCCGACTTCGTTCGGCTGGACGGTATAAAACGTGCCCCAGGCGAACCAGAGCAAGAGCGCGGCGAGCGCTAGGAACAACGCGGTGCGGCCGCCGAGCCCCTTCCCTCCGCCGCCTCCCGACCCGCCCGGGGTGAATTTGCCAAGCGCCTCCTGAACGCGCCGGATGATCTCTTCGATGTCGCCGGTCGGAGGCGGACCGAGCGGCCCCTGGCCCCACGGGCCGCGCCCCGGCGACCGCCCGCCGCCTTGATTGTTCCAGGACATCCAAACCTCTTCCCGGCCGCAGGCCGGTGCGCTGGCCGCTTATATAGGCATGTCGGGCGACCCGGCAACGGACGCCCGCGGCCCCCAACGCCTCCGAAGGCTTGGGCCGTCCGACCGCCCTCAGTCGTGAGGCGCCGTTTCGCCTTCCTGGCCTATGGCCCGGGGCTCCGGCGCGCGCGGAGCGAGCGGCGAAATCCTCAAAGCGGCGATCCGATTGCGCTGCTTTCGCAGCACCTCGAACCGAAAATCGTGAAAGCTGAAGGTCTGGCGCGGCTCGGGAATCGAGCGCGCCTCGTGGATAACGAGGCCGGCCACCGTCGCGGCTTCGTCGTCGGGCAGATTCCAGCCCATCGCCCGATTGAGTTCTCGGATGGTGGCCGAGCCGTCGACCACGACCGAACCGTCCCGCTGCTTGCGCACGCCCTGCACAGCGATGTCATGCTCGTCGCGAATATCGCCGACGATCTCCTCGATGATGTCCTCGAGCGTTATCAGTCCCTGCACGACGCCGTACTCGTCGACGACCAGCGCCGAATGCATCTTGCGGCGCAGGAACGCCTGCAGTTGGTCGCGAAGCGTCGTCGACTCGGGAATGAACCAGGGCTCGAGGGTCAGATCGGCGATATTGAACTTGCTGGCGTCGCCGCCGGCCGCGACATAGGCCCGAAGCAGGTCCTTGGCGTGGAGCACGCCGATGATGTTGTCCGGCTCGCCCCGCCAAAGCGGCATGCGGGTGTAGGGCGAAGCGATGACTTCGCGCACCAGTTCCTCGGGCGGCAGATCGGCGTCGATCAGCCGCATCTTGGTGCGATGAATCATCACGTCCGAGACCGGGATCTCGGACAATTCCAGGAGGCCGCCGAACATGTCGCGCTCGTCGCGCTCAACCTCCCCCTCGCGGTGGAGGATGTCGACCGCCCCCATCAATTCGTCGTGGCCGGATACGCCCGCGTCCTCGTCGACGAGCGAGACGCCGGACAACCGAAGGACGCCGCGCACCAGCGCCTCGACCGCGCTGACAATTGGGCCGAATATGCGGACAAAGAACAGCGCGAGCGGCGCGATCAGGAGCGAAACCCGATCGGGATAGGCGATCGCGATCGTCTTCGGCAGCACTTCGCCGAAGACGACGATCAGGGCGGTCATGATGATGGTCGCGGCGAAGACGCCGCGATCGCCAAACAGGCCGAGCAGGACGCTTGTGGCCAAAGCCGACGCGCCGATTGTCACGAATTGGCCGCCGAGCAGCATGGCGCTGATAAGGCGCCCGCGCATGCCGATCAGCCTGGTGACCAGTTTTGCTCTCTTGTCCCCGGCCATTTCCAGCGCGTGCATGCGCGCCCGCGACGCCGCGGTGAGCGCGGTCTCGGCCCCGGCGAAGAACGCCGCAGCGATGATGCTCAGGACGATGACGAGAATGTCGAGGCTATACGCCATGGATCGGTTTTAGCACGGGCGGATGCGCGAGTAATGCCGGCGCGGCCGACTTTCAGGTCCAAACAGCCATCTCGCGGGCCAGGAAAGCCGAGACGCCGGCCTCGTCGACGCCGCGGGCGACGAAACTTTCGCCGATGCCCCTGGCGAGAATGAAGGTCAGCCGGCCGCGGTCGACCTTCTTGTCCTGGCGCATGGCGGCAAGAATATCCTCCGCCGTCGCGTCGAAGCCGGGAATCTCGCGCAAGCGTGTGGGAAGGCCAACCGCCTTCAGGTGACCCTCGACCCGCGTGGCGTCCTGCCCCGAGCACAAGCCAAGGTCGCGGGAGAACCGAAAAGCCGCGACCACGCCGATAGCGACGGCCTCGCCGTGTACGAGCCGCGCCGAATCGTAGCCGGTCAGCCTCTCGAGCGCGTGGCCGAAAGTATGGCCGAGATTGAGCAGCGCCCGCTCTCCCTGCTCCGTTTCGTCTGCTGCGACGACCCGCGCCTTTGCGGCGCAGCTGAACGCGACCGCTTCGGCGCGCGCTGGACCGCCGGCGAACGCGTCACGCCAGTTCGACTCCAGAAACTCAAAGAAGCCCCGGTCGCCAATGAGCCCATATTTGACGACTTCGGCGTAGCCGGCGCGAAAATCGCGCTCGCTCAGGGTGTCGAGGCACAGGGTGTCCGCCAGCACCAGCGAGGGTTGATGAAAGGCGCCGACGAGGTTCTTGCCGTGCCGCGAATTGATCCCCGTCTTGCCGCCGACGCTGGAATCGACCTGGGCGAGAAGCGTGGTCGGGACCTGGACCAGGCGAACGCCCCGGCGCAAGCTCGCGGCGCAGAATCCAGCGAGATCGCCGATCACGCCGCCCCCGAGCGCGATGACGACGTCCCGGCGCTCGATGCGCGCCTCGATTAGCGCGTCGCAAACGCGGGAGAATTCGGCATAGGACTTCGTGGCCTCCCCGGGCGGACAGACGATCGGCGTCGAGCGCAACCCGGCTTGATCGAGGCTAGCGGCGAACCGGTCGAGATAGAGCGGCGCGACGCGGGAGTCGGTTACGACCGCGCAGTGGGCGCCCGGCGCGATCCTTGCGATCTCGGCCCCCGCCTCGTCGAGGATTCCAGGCCCGATCAGGATCGAATAGGCGCGCGCGCCAAGCGGCACTTCCACTTTGCGCCTCGCCTCCTGGAGCGGGACGACATCGCTCTCAAGCATCCCTTCGAGCCGCCGCAGGATGGCGTCGACGACCGCCTCGTGGGAGCCGTCGAGCGATTCGATAGTCACATCGGCGAGAGCGTAGGTCGGCGTCCGCTCGTCGAGCAGCCGGCGCAGGGTCTGTTCCGGATCGGCGGTCTTCAGCAGCGGGCGGTTGGCCTTCTTGCGCACGCGGGCGAGCAGAATGTCGAAAGTCGGCTTCAGCCACACGGAGACGCCATGTTTTGCGATATTCTGCCGCGTCGTCGCATTCATGAAAGCGCCGCCGCCGGTCGCCAGCACGAGCGGCCCGCCATTGAGCAGGCGTGCGATCACCTTGCGCTCGCCTTCGCGAAAATAGAGCTCGCCAAACCGCTCGAAGATCTCGGAAATGGTCAGTTGGGCGCCGGCCTCAATCTCGGCGTCGGCATCGGCGAATGGCAGTCCCAGCCTGGCCGCAAGCCGCTTCCCGACGGAGGTTTTTCCGGCCCCCATCATACCGACGAGAACCACCGAGCGGCCGCCAAGCGCGCCCGCCACCCGCTCGGCCTCGACCGGTTGGGCCTGACCCATGAACTCTTCCACCTCGCCCGACGCGCCTTCGCCTGTCCCATACAGGACCCCGGCGGCGAATGCGAGACGGGCGGCGCCGCCTCGCCGGACCATTGTCAACCGTCTTGCGCCGCGCGCGTGTTCTTGCAACGATGCCGTTCACGCAGCGGCGCCCGCGCGTCGATGGACGACGCCGGCGCTGAGTCGTACGGTTCGGTCATAGTTGAGAAAACCGCGCCCCGAGGGGTGCGTTTGGGTGGAGGGAGTGAATCGCCTTGCCATGAGACGCGTGCAACGCCGCGCGGCTCGGCGCAACGCTTGAGGGAGGCCGATATTGAACGCAGCCAATCACGAAAATCGCGTCGCCGGTCCCCGTCTGGTCGCGATCGTTGGGCCGTTTCAAAGCGGCAAGACCAGCCTTCTCGAAGGGATACTGGCGCGTGGCGGCGGCGTGGCGCGGCAAGGCTCGGTGCGCGAGGGCACGAGCGTCGGCGATTCGAGCTCCGAGGCCCGCAGCCACGCCATGAGCGTCGAGTCCAACGTCGCCAGCATCGACTACCTCGGCGACCGGTTCTCCTTCTTCGACGCTCCCGGTTCGATCGAATTCATTCATGACATGCGCTACGCCCTGCCCGTCTGCGACGCCGCCGTCGTCGTTTGCGAGGCCGATCCGCGCAAGGTCCCGGCGCTGCAGGTCATCCTTCGCGAGCTCGAGGAACTCGGCTTGCCGCGCATCCTGTTTCTCAACAAGATCGACCAGGCCAGCGGGAGCTTGCGCGAGACGCTGGAGATGCTCCAGCCGGCCTCGCGCACGCCGCTGCTGCTGCGTCAGATTCCGGTCTGGGAGAACGGCGTCGCCACCGGATTCGTCGACCTCGCGCTCGAGCGCGCCTTTGTCTATCGCGAGGCCGCGCCATCCAGCGTCATCGAGATGCCGGCGGGCGTGGTCCCGGAGGAAAAACAGGCGCGTTACCAGATGCTCGAGAAGCTCGCCGACTACGACGACTCCCTGATGGAGCAGTTGATCAGCGATATCGACCCGCCGAAGGACCTCGTCTTCGACGATTTGGCGCGCGAATTGCGCGAGGGGCGCGCCGTACCGGTGCTGATGGGCTCGGCGACCGGCGGCCATGGGGTCACTAGGTTGCTCAAGGCGCTCCGGCATGAATCGCCGGGTGTGGTCCATACCCGCAGGCGGCTCCGGATCGACGACAAAGGCCCGGCGCTGGCGCAAGTGATCCGGACGATCCACACTGCCCACGGAGGCAAGCTGTCGCTGGCCCGGGTGCTGCGCGGGGCCTTCGCGGACGGGGCGACCGTCGTCAACTCGCGCGGGGTCGAAGAGCGTATCGGCGGCCTGGCCAGGCTCACGGGAGCGGTATCCTCGAAACTAACCCGCGCTGAGGAGGGCGACACCGTCGCATTCGCGCGACTGGAGAATCTCGCTACCGGAGACCGAATCGCGGACGGCAGAGTTCAGCCGGCCGCCGCCGCGATTCCCCCCGCCCCGCCCCCCACCCAGGGAGTGGCCATTCGCGTCAAGGACCGAAAGGACGAGGTGAGGCTTGCGAGCGCTTTGGCCAAGCTGTGCGAAGAGGATCGCGCGCTCTCTTATGTTCAGGACGCCGAGATGTCTGAACTGAAGCTGTTCGGGCAGGGCGAGATGCACCTTCGCGTCACGACCGAGCGGCTCGCTGACCGGTTCGGCGTCACGATCCAGGCGCATAAGCCGTCGGTCGCCTATCGCGAATCCATTCGCGACCCGGTAACCGTGCGCGGGCGGCACAAAAAGCAGTCGGGCGGACATGGCCAGTTCGGGGACGTTCTGGTCGAGGTCAGTCCGCGGGGCCGCGGCGAGGGTTTCGCTTTCGAGGAGAGGGTGCACGGCGGATCGGTGCCGAGGCAGTATTTTTCCTCCGTCGAGGCAGGCGCGCGCGACGCGATGACGCGCGGTCCGCTCGGCTTTCCGGTCGTCGACGTCGCGGTGAGCCTGATCGACGGCTCGTACCATACGGTGGACTCGTCTGACATGGCTTTCCGGGCCGCGGCCAAGCAGGCCCTGGACGAGGCCCTGGTCAAGGCGCGCCCGGTGCTGCTCGAACCGATCCTATCGGTCACGATCTATGTGCCGACCGACGCGCTGGCGCGGGCCAGCGCTCTGGTGAGCGCGCGGCGCGGCCAGATCCTCGGTTTCGAAGCCCGGGAGGGTTGGGCGGGCTGGGAGGCCCTCCGAGCCCTGATTCCGGAGGCCGAGATCGGCGATCTGATTGTCGAACTGCGTTCTGCGACCTCGGGCGTCGGCGCGTTCGAAACCAAATTCGATCACCTGGCGGAGCTTTCGGGACGGGCGGCGGATCTGGTGGTTGCCGCGCGTCACAAGGCGAACGCATGACCTTCCGCAAGCATCGAGCGCGCGGCCCGCTGTACAGGCGCGCGGCCTTCGCATAAGGGAGCGGCGCCCCGCCTCATCAAGGAGACGACGTCGATGACTGAAGCCACGACCGAAGCGAACCGTCTGGCGACAGTTTTCGGCGGGTCGGGGTTCCTCGGCCGTCATATCGTCAGGGCGCTGGCGCGAAAGGGATGGCGGATACGGGTGGCGGTCCGGCGCCCCGATCTCGCCGCTTTCCTGACGCCGCTTGGAGGGGTGGGACAGATCCAGCCGGTTCAGGCCAATGTACGGTTCCCGGATTCGATCGCAGCCGCGCTCGAGGGCGCAAGCGCAGCCGTCAACGCGACCGGCCTAAAGGCCGAGAGCGGCGCGCAAACCTATGCCGCCGTCCATATCGAAGGCGCGCTGGCGCTGGCCCGCGCCGCATCAAGCGCTGGAGTCGCGACCTATGTGCATGTCTCCGGGATCGGCGCAGACGCGAAATCCGCTTCGCCCTATATCGCCAGCAAAGGCTTGGGCGAGCGGGCGACGCGCGATACGTTCCCCGGCGCGATCGTCCTACGCCCCTCGGTTGTGTTCGGCCCAGAGGACGATTTCTTCAACCGCTTCGGCGCGCTGGCATGCCATCTGCCGGTTTTGCCTCTGCTGGCGGGCGGCAAGGCTCGCTTGCAGCCGGTCTTTGCAGGCGACGTCGGACAGGCCGCCGCCGCGGCGCTCTCCGGCGTGGCGAAAGCGGGAGAAATCTACGAGCTCGGCGGCCCGAACACGATGACGTTGCGCGAAGCGGCCGAGCTGGCGCTGCGCGCGATTGATCGCCACCGGCCTCTGATCGGCGTGCCGCTCGGTCCGTCGCGCTGGATCGCGGCGTCGACCACGTTGGCCGCCAGGGCGACCTTCGGGCTTTTTCCGAAATTGTTGACCACGACCCGCGACCAAGTCGATTTGCTGGCGGCGGACAATATCGTCTCTACCGAGGCGCAGACCGAGGGACGCGTCCTGAGGGCGCTCGGCATCGAGCCGCAGGCCGCCGAGGCGATCATCCCATCCTATCTGGTGCGGTTTCGCCGAACGGGACAGTATGAGGTTCAGCGTTCGGCGTGAGCGTCCGTGGGCCGCTGTCGTGATCCCGCGCCGGTCCTGCGTCGCTTTGACGCCTGTGCAGTGATGGATTGCTATTGATGTGGACCGCGATTTCAGGGCATGAAGGCGCGGCGAAACTCCCGGGGTCGTTTCGAGTTGGGGACGTTCGGTGATCAAGTCTGAACTCGTGCAGCGCATGGCGGCCCGCAATCCGCATCTCTATCAGCGCGACATCGAGAACATTATCGACGCCATTCTCGGAGAGATCGGCAGCGCGCTCGCCCGCGGCGAGCGCGTCGAACTGCGCGGCTTCGGCGCGTTCTCGACCAAGCAGCGGCAGGCGCGCACCGGCCGCAATCCGCGGACTGGCGACAAAGTGCCGGTCACTGAGAAGCTGGCGCCGTTTTTCAAGACCGGCAAGGAAATGCGCGAGCGCCTCAATCGAGGCGCCGTCGAGCGGATCTAGATCCTTCGTGCGGCCGCTCGGGCATGAGCCGGGTCGGGCTCGGCGGGTTGGGCGGATGAGGCTTGCATGGTTAGGTTCCTGAAAATCGCCGTCTACGCCCTTGTTGCAATCGTCCTGTTGGGTTTTGCGTTCGCCAATCATCACTGGGTGACCGTTTCATTCGATCCGTTTGCGTCGATCGATAACGCTGCGTTGTCGATCGACGCGCCGCTGTTTGCGGTGGCTATCATCGCGGCGATGATTGGCGTCGTCGCGGGCGCATTTGCGACCTGGTTGTCACAAGGGAGCCATCGGCGAGCCTCGCGCCAAAGCCGGCGCGAAGCAGACAAATGGCGAGCCCAGGCCGAGGCCCTGAAGGCAGCCCAGCCGAGGGAAGCGCCGCGTCCGGCCTTGTCGCGGGACCGCTAAGCGGCGCGCGTCCGGTTTTTCCCGGCCAATGGCGTTAAGTCCTTAGCCTTTAGCGGCGGACGGCGGCAATTGAGTTCAGCCAATGAGGGCGTCGAGCCAGCGGGTCAGAGATTCGCCCGGCTGGGCGGGAATGGCGTACTCGGGCCTAGCGACCGTCTGCCGCGCGCGCTCGCGGGCCTCCCCCGGCGTGACGCCGTAAACCTCGTGAAACAACCGACTGAAGGCGCTCACATTCTTGAACCCGAGCTGATAGGCGATAAATCCAATCCGGCGATTGGAGAATTCGGCCGCGGTAATCTCCTGATAGGCGCGGCTCAGCCTCACCTTGCGGATATATTTGGCGATGCCGCCGGCCGGTTCGAATAGCCTGTAGAGCGAGGCGCGAGACAGGCCAAACTCGGCGGCGATCGAATTCGCGTTCAAATCGGGCGACGCCAACTTGCGATCGATGTAACGGCGAACGGTGACGAACGAAGCCAGCGGCGGCGGGACCACTGCGTCGCCCACCCGCGCGAGCGCCGGCCCGATCGATTTGGTCGCCAGCGTGACCAGACCCTCGGCTACCGCATCGAAATCGGTCAGCCGCATTTTCGACGCCGACCCGGCGAAGGCTCGCATGGTCGCGCCGATGACCGCCCCAGCCGGGGAATCGGCCCTGACAATCAAACCGTGCAGGGCGTTTTCATCCGAGACGAGCGGAAGAATTCGGTCGCGCACCGTCCACAGCGTCACCACATCCACCAATCCGTCCGGCGCCGACTGACGCATCGTGAGCGACTGCGACAAGTCGACGAACATGACGTCGCCGGGATCGGCGCGGATCGGCCTGTCGCCTGCGAGTCCGGCGGCCGAGCCGTTGATCTGGAGGCAGATTGCAATCCGCCCCTCGGCCGCGCTCGCCGACCGCCGAACCAGCGAAAGGGGCGAATTGCGGCTCGAGCTCGCCACGTAACGCGCCGAGGCGTGGACATCGATCTCGCCGCGAAAAGCCGCAATCTCCGCCGGGGTCGCGCGGACTTCGAAAACCTCGCCCAGCGCGTCTCGCCATTGGACGAACAATTCCGCTGGGCCGCAATGTTCGGGCTTGAGGCGCAGTTGACGCAGACTGGGCGGCGGAGAACTCCCCATCGGTTCATCCTGCGATCTTTTCAACCACGCTGCAAGCGTAGCACGGACGCAGCGAAACGGTCCGGCCGACCCATGCATTTCGACCGCCGCTTCGCAGGATTGCGCAGTAGGAACCGGCGCCCAATCGAGTTGACTGAAAGGCCTATTCGCGATAGCTGCCCGGTTGCTTGCTCAGGCTATCGGGATTCACAATCCAACTGAGAGCGAACCCGCGAAAATGAACACTGTTCTGCTTGGAATAAGTTCGGGCCTGGACCAGGCGCTCGCCCGTCTCAATTGCAGTCTGCTGAGGTCGGCGTGGGGTATGGACATCGGGCCGGGGTGTCGCATCTCACTGACCGCCACACTCGACAAGACCAATCCCCGCGGCGTCCATATCGGAGCCGGGACCGACGTATCGTCCCGTGTGGACGTCCTGGCCCATGATTCAATCCGCCTTCAGCACGTCGACACCCGCATCGGAGAGCGCTGTCACATCGGCTTCGGCGCGGTCATCTTTCCTGGGGTCAAGGTGGGCGACGGGTGCATTGTCGCCCCGGGCGCGGTCGTCATGCGCGACGTCGCAGACGGCTGCGTTGTCGTCGGCAATCCCGCCAGGGTAGTCGAGAAAGACATCCGGACCGGAAGATATGGGGTAAGGCTCGATGCGGCCGCTCCGGAAGACCCCGATCGACGGCCTGCCGGGCCGGACAAGCGCGACGACAGGACCGGCCCTCTGTCGTAAGTCCGGCGCGTCCTTGCGCTCCGGAGCGGGTTCGCGAGGCCGAGCGCACACCAAACGCTCATTTGATCGTTGAATTCATCGCGCGCCGCTGCCTCCACGTCGGTTTCTCATCCGCGATCGCCAGCGGCGAGGCTTCGTAAACTCCCCGCGCGACCGCGCGGGCAACGCATTCGGCGGCCAGCATGCCGATCTCGGTCAGATCTCGAAGGTCGGCGACGACGCTTGCCTTCGCCGTCGCGGCGGCGAATACGACGTCGTTGTCCATGGGCGCATGAGCGGGACGCAGCGCCAGCGCATAGCCGTCTTGGGCCATGATGGCGACGCGCTTGAGCTGGGTCGTGGTCAATGCCGCGTCAGTGACGACGACCGCAAGGTCGGTGCTCGAGGGGGTGTCGGACTTGAGGCGAAGCGTCAGGTGGTCGTCGATTTCCTTCGCGCCGAAGCCGAGGCCGCCGAATTCGGCGCCGCGCTCGTACGGCGCGGCCCAGAAATGCAAGCTTTCGCCCCGAGTCGCCCGTCCGACCGAATTGACGACCACGAGGGCGCCGACGCGAAAGCCGCCTGAGGTGACGGCGCTCGTCGAGCCAAGGCCGCCTTTCAGATTGTAGGTCGTTGCCCCGTATCCGGCGCCGACGGTTCCGAGCGCGAAGATGACGGCGGCGGCCGATGCGGCCTTGAGGCCCAGTTCCCAATAGGGCGGTTTCCGGCCCCAGGCCTTGTCGCCGCCGTTGAGAAGATCGAACAAGCTCGCGCCCGGCACGATCGGAACGCGCACCCCGCGATGCTCGTAGCCGCGTCCCATCTCGGCGAGATAGCTCATAGCCCCACCCGCCGCGTCGAGTCCGAAAGCCGAGCCGCCCGACAGAACAAAGCCGTCGACGCGCTCGATCGTCATTTCCGGCTCAAGGAGCGCCGTGTCGCGCAGCGCAGGCGCGCCGCCGTTGATTGCGATCGAGGCGACCGCCGGTTCATCGAACAAGACCGCGGTGACGCCGGAGGCCAGTCGGGCGTCGTCGGCCGAGCCGACCCGCACGCCGTCAACGTCGGTGATGAGATTGGCCGTCATCAAATGTCCTTCATCAGCCGGATCGCGTCATAGATCGCGGCGTGGATGTTGCGGCTCGCCACCGCATCTCCGATCCGGAACAGGCGATAGCGGCCGTCGGGATTGCTGCGCACGGTCTGCGGGCGTCCGGCGATCAGCGCGTCATAGTCCACTTCGCCGCGATTGACCGAGCCCGCCTTGAGCTCGAAATAGAGGTCGTCCACCGGAACAGCGCCGTGCTCGACGACGATCGTGTCCGCTTCCTTCTCCACCCGCCGTCGGCCGTATTCGTCGTAAAAGACGCCGACGACTCGATTGCCGCGGCGGGCGATCGATTCGAGCCTCAGGTTCAACGACACCTTGGCGTCGGCGCGGCTGAAGGCGCGGAAATAGGGCGGATAAGAGGTGCCTCCTACATCCGGCGCCAGCATGCGCTCGGGGGTGACGATCTCGAGCTTCGCCCCGGAATCGACGACGTATTCGGCCGCGCTGAGGCCCGGATGAGCGCCGTTGTCGTCGTAGACGATCACTTCGCCGCTCGGGCGCACGGCGCCGGAGAGGAGATCCCAGCTGCTCACCGCAAGTTCGGCGCCGAAGTCCAGGAACTCGACGTTCGGCGCGCCCCCCGTGGCGATGACGACGGCGTCCGGATCGAGGCCGAGCACGTCTTCGGCGGCGGCGAAAACATTGAAGCGAAGCTCGACCCCGAGCCGCTCGCATTCGCGCACCCGCCAGTCGACGATGCCGATGATTTCTCGCCGGCGCTTGAGCGCAGCAGCAAGCACGATCTGGCCGCCGGGACGGGCAGCGGCCTCGAGCACGACGACCTCGTGCCCGCGCTCGCCCGCAACACGCCCCGCCTCGAGGCCGCCCGGTCCCGCGCCGACGACGACGACTTTCTTTTTGCGCCCGTCGGAACGCGAGACGATATGGGGGATCGTCGCCTCGCGCCCAGTCGCCGGGTTGTGGATGCAGACCGCCTGGCCGGCATAGATCGAATCGATGCAATAGCCCATGCCGACACAGGGGCGGATCTCGGCTTCGCGCCCTTCGACGATCTTCCGCGCGATGTGCGGGTCGGCCATGTGCGCGCGCGTCATGCCGACCATATCGAGCTTGCCGCTCGCGATGGCGTGGCGCGCGGTGGCGACATCCTGGATGCGGGCGGCGTGAAAGGTCGGCAGGCGCGTCTCGGCGCGCACTTCGCCGGCAAAGTCGAGATGCGGGGCGGAACGCTCGCCCATGCCGGGGATCACGCGGCTCAGCGCTTCGTCGCTGTCGATGTGGCCGCGGATCACATTGAGAAAGTCGATCAGCCCGGAATGCGTCAGGCGGCGCGCGATCGCCATACCCTCGTCGCGGCTCAAGCCGCGCTCCCAGTCCTCGTCGCAGACGAGCCGCGCGCCGACGAGGAAATCCGGACCGACCCGTCGCCTCACCGCCTCGAACACCGCGAGGCCGAAACGGAGGCGATTGTCGAGCGAACCGCCGTACTCGTCGGCGCGCCTGTTGGTGGCCGGCGACCAGAACTGGTCGATCAGATGGCCGTAGCACTCGAATTCGATCCCATCGAGCCCGCCTGCCTTTACTCGCTCCGCCGCGTCGGCGTAGGCGGCGATCACGCGGGCGATGTCCCAGTCCTCCATCGCCTTGGGGAACGCGCGATGGGCCGCCTCACGCACATTTGAAGGGGCGATCACCGGCAGCCAATCGTCCTTGCTCCAGCTGGTGCGACGGCCGAGATGGGTGATCTGGATCATCACCGCGGCGCCGTTTTCATGCACGTCGTCGGCGAGCTCTTTCAGCCACCGCACGCACTCGTCCTTGTAGAGGAGGATATTGCCGAACGCCTGCGGGCTGTCGGGCGCGACCACGGACGAGCCGCCGATCATGGTCAGCGCGATGCCGCCCTTGGCTTTTTCAGCGTGATAGAGCCGGTAGCGGGTCTTCGGCATGCCTTCGTCGGTGTAGGCCGGTTCATGTGCAGTCGACATCAGCCGATTACGCAAGGTCAGCCCACGCAGCTGGAAGGGTTGCAACAACGGATCGGCGGACATTGGGCGGCCTCGACGGTTCGGCGGACTATCGGAAGCGCAAGCCGCGGGGTCAATCGGGGCCCGCGGACGCGTTTGCGGGAGCGCGGCGCAAGCTACGGCGGAAGAGTATGGTTCTCGATGGGGCTGATTTGCCGAGTCTCCAAGGGTGTGACCGAAGGACATTGCGGGCAGTGCGGGACGAACTGAACGAACCGCTTGGGCTCGCGTCCGGCGTAGCGACCGTGTCGCCTGCGGGCGGATGGCGGGCAGGCGGGGGCGCACTCCTCGCTGCCGTAGCTCTTGCGGCCTCGGTCGGTCTTGTCACGCTCGCGCGGCGGGACTCGCCGCTCGGCGGCGAGCCGTTCGCGGTGGCGAAAATCGAAGTAGCGCCAACTCCGTCCGCGCCCGCGGCGGCCAACGTCGCCGCACGCGCCCGCGACGCCGAAGCGCCGCCGATCGCCTCCGCCGGTCAGCTGGAGGCGGCGAGCGGCGTGAAGGTCACCCGCGCCGGCGGCGGCAGTCCGCCGAACGCGCGCATCATCGACGTCGAGCGGGCGCTCGCCGTCAGGCTCGACCCCGCGCCCGACCCGCGCCTCATCGAGACGTCGCGCACCGGTCCGTTGCCTCGCGTCGGCGCCGACGGCGCGCGGCCGTTCGAGGTTTACGCCAGACCCGTGGCGCTCGATCCGAAATTGAAATCCGGCGCGCCGCGGATCGCCCTGATGGTCGGGGGCCTCGGCCTCAATGCCGAGGGAACCGAAGCTGCGATCGCCAAGCTGCCTGGAGCGGTGACCCTTGGGTTTGCGCCCTATGGCAAAGGAATCGAGGAGCGCGCTACGGAAGCGCGGGAGGCAGGGCACGAGACCGCCCTGCAGGCGCCGATGGAGGACTTTTCGGACCTGACTGGCGATCCGGGGCCCCATACGCTGAAGGCGTCAGCCTCCGACGGCGACAATCTCGACTCGCTGCGCTGGCTCATGAGCCGTTTCACCGGCTATATTGCGGTGGTCAACCACCTCGGCGGCAAATTCACCGCGGATTCGAAGGAGGTTTCGCCCGTCTTGACGGAAATCGCGGCACGGGGTCTCGGCTATCTCGATGACGGCGCGTCTCCGCGCAGCGTCGCGCCGGACGTCGCCGCGGCGCTGGCGATGCCGTCCGCGCGCGCCGACCTGGTTATCGACGCCGACCCCACGCCGGAGGCGATCGAAACGGCGCTGGCGCGGCTACTCGATCGCGCCCGCGAGCGAGGGTCGGCGATCGGCGTCGCCTCCGCTTCGCCGATCGCCGTCGAGCGGCTGGCCGCGTGGGCGAATGGGCTCGAATCGAAGGGCGTCGCTCTGGTCCCCCTCTCCGCCCTGATGTCGGCTGCGCCAGGCCGATCCGCGCAATCCAAACCGTAGCGACGAGGCCCATGAGCCGCGAACTGCCCTATCGACCTTGCGTAGGCGTCGCGCTGGTCAACCGCGACGGCGAAGCGTTCATCGGCCATCGCAAACGCAAGCGCGGCGCGGAGATCCTCGACGCCCGGTCCTGGCAGATGCCCCAGGGCGGAATCGACGCTGGCGAGCAGCCGCTCGCGGCGGCCAAGCGCGAACTGTGGGAGGAAACCAGCGTGCGCTCGATTGAGCTGATCGCCGAGCTGCCGCGCTGGCTCAAATACGACTTGCCGGAAGGCGCGCGCGGAGGCTGGGTCGGGCGTTACCGCGGGCAGACGCAGAAGTGGTTCCTCTTCCGGTTCACTGGCGAAGACAGGGAGATCGACGTCCGCCGCCCGGCAGGCGGGGCGCATGACGCCGAGTTCGAGGACTGGCGCTGGGAGCGGTTCGAACGACTGCCGGAGCTTGTCGTGCCGTTCAAACGCGAGGTCTACGAAGTGGTCGCCGAAGCCTTCGCGCCGCTCGCCAAACCCACAAATTCAAAGGGATAACAGGGATATTCCTGGCGAATACACTGCGAACTCGTAACGCTCTCTATTTCCCCGCCTTGATCGACGCGATCGCCTCGGCCAATTCCTCGTCCATTTTCTTGCGCAGGCGATGATCGGAGAGGTCGACGTCGCCGCCGGCGAGAGCCGCCTTGAGGGCGGCGGCGACATCGTCGTCGCTCCTGCCCACCTGGGCGCCGACGAATTCATGCGCGTAGCTCTCCGCCTCCGCCGGTGGAAGCTTTTTCATCTCGGCGACCCAGAGCGCGAGCAGCTTGTTGCGGCGGGCGACCGCCTTGAAATGCAGGTCCTCGTCGTGCGCGAACTGCTTCTCGAATGTGTTCTCACGATCCTGGAAAGCGTCGGACAAATCGGCCTCCCTGACTACGCGAAGTCGGACCGGGGCGAAAGCGCGCTTCCCGGGCCGCTCCCGGCCAGCTCGGCGGGCCTTATGACGGTTTCCAGAGCGCGGCGCAATCCGGTCTTCTACGCAAGCTCGTCGGGACCGCCAGACTCTGACCTCAAGCCATCCCAAGCCCGGCTCTTGCCGCCGCGACCAGCGTTCGCGCCTCGACCCTGTCTCGGGGGACCGCGGCGCCGAAGCCCCAGACCGGTCCAGGCCAGGCCGGATCGGCAGCCGTGCGCGCGACGACATGCAGATGAAACTGGCGAACAATGTTGCCGAGCGTGGCGACGTTGATCTTGTGCGCCCCGGCATAAGCCTTGAGGAAGCGCGAGATGTGAGCCGTCTCCTCGGTGAGTTGCATCCGGTCCGCGGCGTCGAGATCGAAGATTTCTACGAGCCCTGCGCGCCGTGGGACGAGAATCAGCCATGGCCACCGCGCATCGTTCATCAGGAGAACGCGCGATAGCGCCATGTCGCCGACCGCGAACGTATCGCGCGCGAGGCGGTCGTCGAGCGCGAAGGTCACGCGGCCCAGGCCGAGCCGTGTGGCCCTTTAGGCAATCCGAGTTTGGCTGCGATCGTCTCGGCGACGTCGGCGAGGCTGGCTCGCGCGCCGATCGGTCCCGGCGAAACGCCGCCGCCGAAAGCGAGGATCGGCACATGCTCGCGCGTGTGGTCGAAGCCTCGGAAGGTCGGATCGTTGCCATGGTCGGCGGTGATGACGCAGAAGTCTTGTGGCCGCATCGCCGCCTCGATCTCGTCGGAGCCGCCGGTCGAACGCCTCGAGGCAGGCCGCATAACCGGGCACGTCGCGGCGGTGGCCCCATTCGGTGTCGAAATCGACCAGATTGACGAGAGATGAGGCCGCCCTCGCCGGTCGTTCCTAGCGCTTCGAGCAAGAGGTCGATGTTGCCATCGTTGCTCTTGCCCTTGCGCTCCTGTCCGGTGTCGCGGTGGGCGAAGATGTCGCCGATCTTGCCGATCGAGACGACCGCCCGGCCCGCGCGCGCCGCCCGCTGCAAGAGATTGCCGTCGGGCGGGGGAACGGCGAAATCCTTGCGGTTGGCGGTGCGGACAAAGGTCGAGGCATTTTCACCCACGAACGGCCGCGCGATGACGCGCCCGATGTTGAGAGGATCGCACAGCCTTCGCGCGATGCGGCAGAGATCGTAGAGCCGCTCGAGCCCGAACGCTTCCTCATGCGCGGCGATCTGCAGCACTGAGTCGGCAGAGGTGTAGCAGATGGGTTTTCCCGTCCGCAGGTGCTCCTCGCCGTAGTCCTCGATGATCGTCGTGCCGGACGAATGCTTGTTGCCGAGAATCCCGCTGAGCTTGCCCTCGGCGATCATCGCGTCGGTCAGGGACCTTGGAAACGCGGGAATGGTCTCCGGGAAATAGCCCCAGTCGAATTCGACCGGCGTGCCGGCCAGCTCCCAATGGCCGGAGGGCGTGTCCTTGCCGCGCGAGGTCTCGACGCCATAGCCCCACTGCCCGCGCGGTTCGGGAAGGGTGAAGCCCCGCGGCGCGCGGCCGGTCGAGGCCTGCATGGCGCGGCCGAGGCCGAGGGCCTCGAGGCGAGGCAAACTCAGCGGCCCGCGCCTCAAGCCGTCCCGGTCGCCCTTCCCGAAGGCGCAGGCCTCCGCAATGTGGCCCAGCGTGTCCGCGCCCTCGTCGCCGTAAGCCTTGGCGTCCTCAGCGCCGCCGCAGCCGGCGGAATCAAGGACGATGAGAATGGCGCGGGTCATCTCCCCTTCTCCCCTTGCGCGAGAAGGTGGCGCCGAAGGCGACGGATGAGGTTGAGCCGTCGGCCGCATCGTCCCGACGTCTCGGGGCAGTCGGACCTCCTGGCTTGGGCGGCGCGCGTGGAACCCCTCATCCGGCCGCCCCTCCGGGGCGTCCACCTTTTCCCGCAAGGGGAGAAGGGACCGGCGCGATGGTTTTCGCGCTCGCAGTCGGCCGGTCCCCTGATCCCGCTGACTTCGTCGGCCACCGTTCGCCGCCTCCACCGCCCTTCGGACGGTCCCACTCCCCCATTCCGCCGCGCTGATGGGGGAGGATGAGCGGCGCCTGCCGCCTTTTCTTCCACGGCGAAGCGGGGGAGGGGGACCATGCGAAGCATGGTGGAGGGGGCAGGAGCCATCGCGGTCCTCACTCGCTCACAACATGCGAGAGCGTCGCCTCATTGGCAAAGGCGGCGGCGAATAGAGCCTTCGTATATTCGTTCTGGGGCGCGCGGAACACATCCCGCGCTTCGCCGCTCTCGACCACCTTGCCGCGCCGCATGACGATGATTTCGCTCGCGAGCGCCCGCACGACTCTCAAGTCATGCGAAATGAAGAGATAGGCGAGGTTGCGGCGCCGCTGCAAATCGCGCAGGAGATCGACGATCTGCGCCTGAATCGACATGTCGAGGGCCGACGTCGGCTCGTCGAGCACGACGAACCTGGGATCGAGCGCCATCGCCCGGGCGATGGCGATGCGCTGGCGCTGTCCGCCCGAGAACTCGTGCGGATAGCGGTCGAGCGTCGACGGATCGAGGCCGGTGTCGGCGAGAGCGCGTTCAGCGACGCGCCGTCGCTCGGCGGCGCTCATCTTCACGCCCTGAGCGATCAGCCCCTCCTCGACGATCTCGGCCACCGACATGCGCGGCGAGAGCGAACCGTACGGGTCCTGAAAGACGATCTGCATTTCGCGCCTCAGAGGGCGCATCGCCTTCGAGTGGAGGCCGTCGATCTCCCGGCCGCAATAGACGATCGGTCCCTCGGACCGGATGAGCCGCAGGATCGCGAGACCCAGGGTCGTCTTGCCCGAGCCCGATTCGCCGACCACCCCGACCGTCTGCCCCTCGCGCACGGAGAACGAAACGCCGTCGACCGCCTTCACATAAGCGACGGTGCGGCGAAGGAAGCCCTTCTTGATCGGAAACCAGACCCTGAGGTCCGCCGTGCTCGCGACAGTCGGCGCCGAACGGTCGGCGGCCGGCGGATCGCCTTTGGGCTCGGCCGACATGAGCGCTCGCGTATAGGGATGACGCGGATCGGCGAACACCCGCGCCGTCTCGCCGGCCTCGACGATCTTGCCATGCCGCATGACGATCAGGTCGTCGGCAATGCGTCTGACGACATTGAGATCATGGGTGATGAACAGCATCGCCATCCCGAGCTTGGTCTGCAGGTCCTTGAGCAGCTTGAGGATCTGCGCCTGCACGGTGACGTCGAGCGCCGTCGTCGGCTCGTCGGCGATCAGGAGGTCGGGCCGATTGGCGAGCGCCATCGCGATCATCACCCGCTGGCGCTGGCCGCCGGAGAGCTGGTGGGGATAGGCGCCGAGCCTCTGCGCGGGATCGGCGATGCCGACTTCGGTCAGAAGCTCGACGATTTTCTCGTTGGTCGCCGCGGCGCGGCCGTGATGGAGGGCGATGATCTCGCCGATCTGCCGCTCGATCGTATGCAGCGGATTGAGCGAGGTCATCGGCTCCTGAAACACCATGGTCACGGCGGAGCCGCGCATGGCGCGCAACTCGTTGTCGGACATCTTGAGCACATCGCGCCCGCGAAAGAGGATCTCGCCGGTCGGATAGCTGGCGGCCGGTTGCGGCAGCAGGCGCACGATCGCCTGGGCGGTGACGGTCTTGCCCGAGCCGGATTCGCCGACCAGCGCCAGCGCGCGGCCTTTCTCCAGCCGGAAGGAGACCCGATCGACCACGGTCCTGCGTTCGCTCCCTTGGGCGAAGGCGATCGAGAGATCGCGCACATCGAGGAGCGGCTCGGCCTCGCTCACGAGAACGTCTTTCTGGGGTCGAAGGCGTCGCGCACCGCTTCGCCGATGAAGATGAGGAGCGACAGCATCAGCGCGGTCACGACGAAAGCGGAGAGTCCGATCCACGGCGCCGACAGGTTCGACTTGCCCTGAAGCAGAAGCTCGCCGAGGGAGGGCGAGCCGGGCGGCATGCCGAGGCCCAGGAAGTCGAGCGAGGTCAGGGTGCTGATGGAGGAATTGACGATGAAAGGCAGGAAGGTCAGCGTCGCCACCATGGCGTTGGGCAGCACGTGCTTGACGATGATCTTGGGGTTCGAGAGGCCGAGCGCGCGCGCGGCGTTGACATATTCGAAGTTGCGCGCCCTGAGGAATTCGGCCCTGACCAGATGGACGAGGCTCACCCAGGAGAACAGGAGCAGGATCGTCAACAGCACAAAGAAGCTCGGCGCGAGGATCGCCGACAGGATGATGAGGATATAGAGGTGCGGCAGCGACGACCAGATCTCGATCACCCGCTGCATCATGAGATCGAGCCAGCCGCCGAAATAGCCCTGCACCGCGCCGGCGAAGACGCCGATGACCGACGAGACGCCGGCAAGCGTCAGCCCGAACAGGATCGAAATACGAAAGCCGTAGATGAGGCGGGCGACGATGTCGTGCCCGTCCTGATCCGAGCCGAGCCAGAGCGGCTCGAGCCTGCTGCACGGACGCGGGACGGTCGCGGCGTCCTTGACATTCTGCTTCCCGAGCGCGGCGCGGCACTGGGCGTCGCTCAGCATCCAGGTCGGCGGCGTCGGAAGGGGGGTCGGCGGATTGAGGATCGTCGTCGAGTTGGCGAACCGGATCGGCGGCCAGACCATCCACCCATTTGCGTTGACCTCGTTGGCGACGAACGCGCCGCGAAAATCGGCCCGCGCTTCGAAGCCCCCGAACTTGTCCTCGGGATAGTCGAACAATACCGGAAACAGGATCTCGCCCTTGTAGGAGGCGATCAGCGGCCGATCATTGGCGATGAACTCGCCGAACAGCGAGGCGACGAACAGGACCAGAAATATCCGCAGCGACCAGGCGCCGCGCTTGTTGCGGCGGAAATTGTCGAGCCGCCGCTGGTTCATCGGCGAAAGCCACGGGCGGCGCTCGACGTCCGCGCGGGCTGTCGCGCGCTCCCAGGCGTCCGCCTCTTCGCCGAGCGGAATGACGCGATCCGCCTCTTGTCCCGCTTGGGGCCGGTCGGAGGGGAGAGCGAAGCGCTCCGTATCGACCAAACTCACACCTCGCGGGTTTCGAAATCGATGCGCGGATCGATCCAGGTGTAGGTGAGGTCGGAAACGAGATTTACCACCAGCCCGATCAAGGCAAAGATATAGAGGTTGGCGAGGACGACCGGGTAGTCGCGCTGAATGAGCGAATCGTAGGAGAGATAACCGAGCCCATCGAGCGAGAACACCTGCTCGATCAGGAGCGAGCCGGCGAAAAACGCGCCGATGAAAGCGCCAGGGAATCCGGCGATCACTATCAGCATCGCGTTGCGGAACACATGACCGTAAAGCACTCGTCGCTCGGTCAGGCCCTTCATGCGCGCGGTCTGGACGTAAGACTTCTTGATCTCGTCGAGAAAGGAGTTCTTCGTGAGCAGCGTCGAGGTCGCGAAGGCGCCCAGCACCAGCGACGTCACAGGCAACGTGATGTGCCAGAGATAGTCGAGGATCTTGTGCGGCCAGGAGAGGTCGGCGAAATTGTCGGAGGTCAGTCCGCGCAGCGGGAAAATCTGCCAGAACGAGCCGCCGCAGAACAGAACCACCAGCAGGACCGCGAACAGGAAGCTCGGGATCGCATAGCCGAAAATGACCAGCGCCGAGGTCGCGGTGTCGAAGCGCGAGCCGTCCCTGACCGCCTTGCTGACGCCGAGCGGAATCGAGATCGCATAGGAAATGAACGTCATCCACATGCCGAGCGAGATCGAGACCGGCAGCTTCTCCTTGATCAGCTCGAGCACCGGCACGTCGCGGTAGTAACTCTTGCCGAAGTTGAAGGTCGAATAGTCGCGCACCAAAATCCAGAACCGCTCCAGCGCCGGCTTGTCGAAGCCGTACTGCTTCTCCAGCTCCTTGATGAATTTCGGGTCGAGGCCCTGCGAGCCGCGATAGCGCGAAGAAATGTCGCCGCCGGCCTGCGCCGCGCCGGAGCCGATCTGACCGCCGCCGCCGCCGAATTGCGCCGTCGAGCTCTGGTCGGCGCCCTGCAGTTGCGCGATCGCGCGCTCGACCGGGCCGCCCGGAACGAACTGCACGATCGCGAACGAAACCGCCATGATGCCCAGGATCGTCGGGATCATCAGCAGCAGGCGGCGGAGAATATAGGCGAGCATGCCTCGTCAGCCGGTCCGCGCCGGGCGCTTCTCAGAGTCCAATCGTCTTCGCCTTCGCCTCGTCCCACCACCACGTGCCGGGCGCGCCCGTCCCGAGCTTCGGCTGCCGCTCAGGCCGTGAAAACGCGTCCCAGTGCGCGACCCAGGCGGTGTCGCGATACCAGTTCGGGACCCAATAGTGGCCGGCGCGCAGAACGCGGTCGAGCGCGCGGGCAGCCGTATTGAGCTCGTCGCGCGACTGCGCGGTCGCAATTTTCTCGATGAGCATATCGACAACCGGATCGGCGACGCCGGCAAGATTGCGCGAACCGTTCTGGGCCGCGGCGGCCGACGAGAACACCACCCGCAAACCTACCCCGGGCGTCGCGCCGGCCGACGTGGCCTCGGTGACGACGTCGAAATCGAACGCTTCCGTCCGGCTCTTGAGCTGCGCCGCGTCGACCACGCGCAGGTTGGCCTGAATGCCGAGCCGGCCGAGATTCTGCATGAACGGGGTCAAATGCGGCTGCATGAAGTTGGAGCTGTCGAGGAACTCGATCGTCAGCGGTTTGCCGCTCGGCAGCATCAGGGTCTGTCCGGAGCGCTTGCAGCCGGCCGAGAGCAGAAGGTCATAGGCCTGTTTGAGCAGCTTGCGATCGCTGCCCGAACCGTCGCTGACCGGAGGCGTGTAGGGCTCGTCGAACACCGACGGGTCCAGCTTGTCGCGGAACGGCTCGAGCAGCTTGAGCTCATCGGGTCCCGGCTTGCCCGTCGCCTCCATGTCCGTGTTCGGAAAATAAGAGATGATCCGCTTGTAGGACGAATACATCACGTTCTTGTTGGTCCATTCGAAGTCAAAGGCGAGACCGATCGCCTCGCGCACCTTTGGATCGCGAAACTGGTCGCGGCGGGTGTTGAGATACCAGCCCTGGGTCGAGGACGGCGCCCCGTTGTGCAGGACCTCCTTCTTTATCCGCCCGTCGTTGACGGCGGGAAAGTCGTACGATGTCGCCCAGAAGCGCGAAGTGAATTCCTCGTGATAGTTGATCGCCCCGGCCTTGAAGGCCTCGAACGCGACCTGCCGCTCGCGATAATATTCGAACCGCAGCCGGTCGAAATTGTTCTGGCCGAGGTTGACCGGCAATCTCGCCCCCCAATAGCTGGGATCGCGGGCATACTCGATGAACCGTCCCTGCTCGAACGTCTTGACCTTGTAGGCGCCTGAGCCGAGCGGCGCGTCGAGAGTCGCGGCGGTGAAATCGCGGCCGCTCCACCACGCCGCCGAGAACACCGGCATACCGACGACGATCAGATGCGCGTCGCGGCTGCGGCCCCCGACAAAGCGCACATGGACGACATCGTCGCTTTCCGCGTTCGCGGAGTCGACCTCCTTGAGAAGCTGCGCGTAGATCGGATGGCCCTTCTCCTTCAGGATGTTGAGCGAGAAGGCGACGTCGGCCGCGGTCACCTTCGAGCCGTCGAAAAAGCGCGCTTCGGGTCTGAGCCGGAAATGGTAGTCGAGCTTGTCGGGCGAAACCCTGACCGATTGCGCGAGCAGACCGTAGACTGAATCCGGCTCATCGCCGTTGGCGGTCATCAGCGTGTCGAAGGTCGCCGACATGCCGGCGGCGCCGTTGCCCTTCCAGGTGTAGATGTTGAGGGTGTCGAAGGTGTCGAAATTCTGGTTGCCGCTCGTCCCTGTGATCTGGAGCGACAGCAGGCCGCCGGTCGGGGCCTCGGGATTGACGTAGGCGAAATGCGGGAAGTCGGGCGGCAGGGCGAGGTCGCCGAACGAGGAGAGGCCGTGGGTCTCGACGGAATCATCCGCAAGCACGCCGAACGGGCGAAGGACGAAGGCCGCGAGCGTGGCGCTCGCGCCGGCTTTCAACGCTGCCCGGCGGGTCAGGGCTATGGTCATCGAATCGTAAACCTCGCGGCCTTGCGCGGTGTATCGCGCCTTACCGCACATTGCCAGCGACCGCGGCGAAAGCGAGGCGCCGGCGCGGGCGCCGGCCGGCGGAACGGGTTAAAGTTCGTTCATGAACCTTGCCTTCCGCCGCCTCGACCCTCTTTGATCCGGCATGCAGATTCGCCCCGCAAGAGCCGAGGACGCGGAGGAGGCCTGTCAGATCGTGCGCCGTTCGATCGCCGAGCTATGCGGGCCCGACCACCATGGCGACCCGGCGCTGCTCGCAGCCTGGCTCGGCAACAAGACGCCAGCGATCTTCGCCGCATGGATGCGAAGGAGCGACGCCAGCTATCTCCTCGCCGTCGAGGGCGGCGCGATCGCGGCCGTCGGAGCCGTCACCGATGAGGGCGAGGTTCTTCTCAACTATGTGTCTCCCGACTGGCGATTTCGCGGCGCGAGCAAGAGCCTGCTCGCGGCCATGGAAGCCCGCGCAGCCGATCGCGGCGCGACGCGCTGCACGCTCACCAGCACCGAGACCGCGCGCAAGTTCTATCGCGCGCGAGGATATGAGGAAGCCGGCGCGCCAGTGAGAAAATTCGGGATGGATTCCGGCTATCCGATGTCGAAGGTCCTCGCGCCGCCAAGGCTTCGGTAGCGCTCTTCAACCTTCGCCGCTGCCCCATCCAGCCCAGGCCGCCGAAGCCGGTCAGCATGGCGATCCAGGTTGAGGGCTCGGGCGTGGGGACGGCCAGGACCGCGTCCATAGGGATATAGTCGTGCCCCCATGCATTCCCCCTGCCGAATACATTCTACGGGCCCATACAGCGGTTACATCGATCGGCGCTGGTGAAGAAGGCTCATGACCTATCAAAACGCTGTGAGGCATCCACCAAGTCGCATCGACTTGCCTGCTGGGCGATCGGGTGTGTAAGAGCCGGCCCATCATGGGCGCTCCTTCCCCGTCGGCCAGCCTTGCCCCGCCGAACGCCGAAGCCGTCGTCCTGCGCCCGTTGACGGCTGTGGACGCAGAGGAGACGACTCGGCTGATCCGCGCTGCCTTCGCCGCGCAGAGCCGGCCGACCCGTCCGCCCTCGTCGGCGCTGGTCGAGACGGCCGAGGCCATCGCCGGCAAGATAGCGGACGGCGGCGGGTTCGGGATTTTCGAGGCCGACAGGCTCGTCGCCACGGCGCTATGGGCAACGAATGGAGATACGCTTCATGTCGCGCGCGTGTCGGTCGCGCCCGATCGGCGTGGCCTTGGCCTCGCGCGGACGCTGATCGACGCCTGCGAGGCGGAGGCGCGGCGGCGCGGCCTCGAGCGAATGACCCTCAAGACGCGGCTCGAACTGCCCGAGAACGAGCGCCTGTTCGAGCGTTTCGGTTTTGCCCGGCGCGACGTCGAGGCGCATCCTGGATTCGACGCGCCGACGACGGTGGTGATGGAAAAGGCGCTCGCGTGACCGGCGGCGCCGCGTCCTCGCGCCCCCCGGGACGCCTCACGATCGACCTTGGCGCACTGGCCGACAACTGGCGGCGGCTCGCCGAGCGCGCTGCGCCCGGACGGTGCGCTGCCGTCGTCAAGGCCGACGCTTATGGGATCGGCCTCTCCGCGGCTGGGCCGGCGCTCTGGGCGGCCGGCGCGCGCGTTTTCTTTGTCGCCCACTTCACCGAGGGACTAGCGGCGCGGCGCGTCCTGCCGGTCGAGGCGAAGATCTACGTGCTGAACGGCCTCGAGGGCGGGGCCGAGCCGGGCGACTATGCGCAACATCGCTTGGCGCCCGCGATTGGCAGCGCCGAGGAATTCGCGCGCTGGTCCGCTTTCGCAGCAGGGCGCGGCGGGGCCGCTCCTTTCGCGCTGCATCTCGATACCGGAATGAACCGTCTGGGCTTCGAATCGCTCCCCCGGCTGAGGGCGGCTGTGGCCGCTCACGGCATTGCCGGGGCCGATCTGCTGATGAGCCATTTCGTCTCGTCCGAGTTCGCGGACGACCCATCAACGCCGCGCAGATCGAGCGGTTCGAGGCGGCGCGCGCCGCGCTGCCAAGCCTCCCCGCCTCTCTCGCCAATTCCTCGGGAATGTTTCTGTCCGCTCGGCCCATCTATGACCTGGCCCGGCCTGGCTATGCGCTCTATGGCGGCAATCCGACTCCGGGCCGTCCGAACCCGATGCGCCCCGTAGTCACGCTCAGCGTCGCCATCCAGCAGACCCGCTGGATCGAGGCCGGCGAAACCTGCGGCTACAACGCCCAGTGGACCGCCAGGCGCCGCACGCGGCTTGCGACCTTGCTCGTCGGCTACGCCGACGGCCTGCCGCGCGGCGCCGGCGCAACGGACGTGAAGCCGGGCGCCGAGGCCGCGATCGCCGGCCGCCGCTGTCCGCTGGTCGGGCGGGTGTCGATGGACCTGACCATCGCGGACGTGACCGACTTGCCGGAAGACGCCGCACGCCCGGGCGATCAGGTTGAGCTTTTCGGCCCGTCGATCGAACTCGATGACTTCGCGGCCCGCAGCGGGACGATCGGCTATCACGTGCTGACCGCGCTGGGGCCGCGCTACCGGCGGGAGTATGTCAGCTGACGATTGGGCGAGGATCGTAAGCCTAGCGGAGGATCGATGCGGTTTTTCAAGCGCTTCACGGCGGCATGCGCGGCGGCGATCCTCTTTTCGGACGCCGGCTCGGCTACGGAAACGATCGTTTTCGTACGCCATGGCGAGAAGCCCGCGAACGGTCTCGGGCAACTCGACTGCCAGGGCTTCAATCGCGCGCTGGCGCTGCCGGCGGTGATTCAAAAGGCGTTCGGCAAGCCTGACGCGATTTTCGCCCCCAATCCCGCGGACCAGAAGAAAGACGAGGGCGTGGAGTACGACTATGTCCGGCCTCTGGCGACGGTCGAGCCGGCCGCAATCGCCTTCGGTCTGCCGGTCAGCGCTGAGATCGGCTTCGACGATTCAAATGGCCTGAGAAAGGCGCTCGAAGGCGAAGCCTTTCGTGATGCAACCATCCTCGTCGGCTGGGAGCACAAGATCATCGTCGACGTCGCGCGCGAACTTCTTATCGCCCACGGCGGCGATCCGGCCGATGTTCCCAAATGGAAGGGCGACGACTTCGATAGCATCTATGTCGTCAAGATCGACTGGTCGGGGCCGACGCCGACAGCGACGTTCGCGCAGAGTTCGGAAGGACTGAACGGCCAGCCGGAAGCGTGCCCCAATTAGGCCGCGGCGCTCCTCAGTGCGCCCGGCTGATGGCGAATTCGACCGCGTCGCGCAGGGCGTGCTTCCAGGGCGAGGGCGCGAACAGTTCGAGCGCGTCGCGAGCCATAGCGCCATAGTGGCGGGCGCGTTCGATCGTATCTTCGAGCGCGCGATGCTTCTTCATCGTGGCGAGCGCGATTTCGAGGTCGCCGTCGACGACCTCGCCCTTCTCCAGCGTCCGGCGCCAGAACTCGCGCTCGTACGTCGCCCCGCGCCGGAACGACAGCACGACCGGGAGCGTGATCTTGCCCTCGCGAAAATCGTCGCCGACATTCTTGCCAAGTTTGGCCGCCGAGCCGCCGTAGTCGAGCGCGTCGTCGATGAGCTGAAAGGCGATCCCGAGATTGGCGCCGTAGCCCCGGCAGGCGGCGATTTCCGCTTTTGCCCGGCCGGCGAGAGTGGGTCCGACCTCGCAGGCCGCGGCGAACAGCGCCGCAGTCTTGGCGCGAATGACGGCGAGATAGGCGTCCTCGGTCGTTTCGGTGTCCTTGGCGGCGGAAAGCTGCATCACCTCGCCCTCGGCGATCACCACGGCGGCGCTGGACAGCACGTCGAGGCAGGGCAGCGAGCCGACTTCGACCATCATCCTGAAGGCCTGGCCCAGGAGGAAATCGCCGACCAGCACGCTCGCCTCGTTGCCCCACAGCACCCGCGCGGCCTGTCGTCCGCGCCGCAGGTCGCTCTCGTCGACGACGTCGTCGTGCAGAAGCGTCGCGGTGTGCATGAATTCGACCGCGGCGGCGAGCTTGACGTGGCCGTCGCCGGAATAGCCGCAGAGACCGGCGGTCGCCAGGGTCAAAATCGGCCTGAGCCGCTTGCCGCCCGAGGAAATAAGGTGGTTGGCGACTTCGGGGATCATCGTCACGTCGGATCCCGTACGCGACAGAATGGTCTGGTTGACCCTCGCCATGTCGCCGGCGACGAGCGTGGCCAGCGGTTCAATCAGACGATCGACCGACTTCTCTTCGAGCGGAATGACAACTCCCACGAGGCGCTTCCCTTGCCAGACGACGCGCCTCGACCATAAAGACGGCCAACCGACGCGGCAAGTCAGCCAATCGAGGTCCGACCTTGGTCGAAATTATGCGCACCAACGATCTCGTCCTGATCAGCGTGATCGAATCGATCCTGACGGCGGAGCGGGTCGGCTATTTCGTCGCCGACCAGAACATGGCCGCGGTCGAGGGATCGCTCGGGTTCCTGCCGCGGCGGATCATGGTCGACGCGCGCGAGGCCGGGCGCGCGCGCCGCATCATCGCCGAGGCGGGCCTCGCAGGGGAATTGCGCGATGCCTGAACCGCCGCCGGGTCTCGAAAGCGATCCGATCGCGGACGGGTTCACCGTCGATCGATGGCTCGGAGGCCGGCTCGTCCTCGTCCAGCCGCGGGACGGTCATCGGGTCGGCACGGACGCAGCCCTCCTCGCCGCTGCGGCCGGGACTGCGGAGGGACGGATCGCCGACGTCGGCGCGGGCGTCGGCGCGGTCGGACTCGCGCTGGCGCAGCGGTCAGAGCGGGCGTTCGCCGATCTGATCGAGATCGATCCCGATCTGGCGCGGCTTGCCGGGATCAACGCCGCGCGCAACGGACTTCAGGCGCGCGCCCGCGTCCTGACGCTGGACATCCTGGAGCCCGGCGAGCGGCGCGAGGCCGGGATCGCTGGCGAAACGGCCGATTGCGTCGTCACCAACCCGCCGTTCTTCGAATCGGGAACCGTTCGCGCCTCCCCGGATCAGGTCCGGGCGCGGGCGCATGTGCTGCGGCCGGCGGAGGGGGGCGGGACGCTCGAAGCCTGGATTCGCGCCTCGCTCGCCCTCCTCAGGCCTGGCGGCCGGTTCGTGATGATCCACCGCCCCGACGCGCTCGCCAGCGTCCTCGCCGCGACCGAACGCCGGCTGGGCGGACTCGCGCTGCTGCCGGTCCATGCCTTCGCCAGCGGCAGCGCCCATCGCCTGCTCGTCTCGGGCGTCAAGGGGTCCAAGGCCCCTATGCGCATCGCCCCGGCGCTGATCCTGCACGGGGCGGACGGGCGCCTCACCGCCGAGGCCGACGCGATCCACCGCGGCGAGGCGCTCCTGAAATGGGGCGCCTAGCCGGAAGCGAACCCCAAGCCGCTGGAAGGAAAACCCAAACCGCGAGGAAGCATTCTCAAAATCCCTGGGAAGCGAAATCCAAATTTTTCTCTTCCGCGAATCCAGACTTATCAAAGTCTTAGGGTATGAACTCGAGGAACGCGCCTCTACAAATAACGGCGCGTCGTCGTTGGATCAGCCTCCCTACCGCAACCTTCGACACGATAGCACCGGATTCTGATTAACGCAAACAATTGCCGCTTTCTCGCGCCGATCTTTGACGGGGCAAGCGCGACGCTGACAACCCGCGGTCGGAATGGCTACACTCGCTCGAGCGCTCGGCGATCGAGGCGCGGCTCGAGCAGGGTGCGATGATGCGTTCCGACCCCAGATTCATTCGCTCGCTGTCTCTCGCGGCGCTCGCGCTCATCGGCCTCTTGCCGCTTGCCGGCTGCGAGATTCCGCCTTCGGGGATTCCGACCGCGGCGGACATCCGCGGGCTCAAACCGTCGGCGACGGTGACGATGACCCAGGTCTTCGTCTCCGCAACCGGAGTCGGGAGCGGAACCCTCGCCTTCCGGGGACGGACCTATCCGTTCACGCTGATCGGCTCGCTCAACGGCGTCGGCGCGATAGCGACGACTGAGGCGTCCGGCGAGGTCTACAATCTCCGCGACCCCTCGCAATTCTCGGGCGCCTGGATTCAGGGCAACGGCAATCTCGCGGTCTCGACGCTCGCGAATGGCGAGCTCTGGCTCCAGAACAACCACGGCGTGGTCATGCGCCTGAACGCGCAGCAGGCCGGGATCACGCTCAGCAACGGGCGCTACGAGATTTTCATTCAGCTGGGTGGATAGGGACGGCGCGCGGCCCACAAATGCGGCGGCGGCGCGGATCGACTGAACAAGCCAAGCGGGACGCTCGCGCTTACCCCGTCCCGCCAGGAAGCATGCGCAGAAGCACACCATTGCGACGGACGAAGTGATGGTAGAGCGCGGCCGCGGCGTGCAGGCCCGCGAGCCCAAAAAGGCAGTAGGCCAGCAGCTGGTGGATCTCCTCCGCCGGATGAAACACGCCAGGATCCGAAGCGACGCCAAAATTCAGCTGGGCGAAACCATAGTCGAAGGCGCGTCCGTGCCAAACATACGCGACAAATCCGAAGATCGGAATGAGGACCATCAGTCCGTAAAGCAGATGGTGCGCGGCGAGCGAAATGCGGCGATCAAACTCGCCAATGTCGAGCGGCGGATCGGGCGGTTTGTGCGATGTCCGCCACACAAGTCTGGCGATGACGAGGGCGAAATAAACAAGCCCGACGCAGCCATGGACATTGATCCAGAACGGGCGCGACTCCTTGGGAATATCGCCGAACAAGAGACCCAGGGTTCCGAGAAAGACGACCAATGCCGCGACGACCCAGTGGAAGGCGACAGCGGTCGAGCTATACCGCGTCAACGCCGGGGCGATGCGTCGGGCAGCGATAACATTCATGCAATCTTCCTGGATTTCTTTGCCCCGAGACGCCCGTCTCACGGGCCCGCGCTTCTGCAATCTGCGCGAGGCTTTTTTGCGGCCGGTTGGGTCTCACGTTCGCGCCTTTGCCGCGCGTTCCCTTTCCCCAGGCGGAGAAGGCAACCCCAACGCCAATATTGCACTCGATTTGAGCGCTCCCTTGGCGCTGCTATGCTTGCGCTCACCCGAACCCGCGAGCAGCTATGACCGCAGTCTTTCTTGACCACCTCCGCACGACCCTGGGCGAGATCGACGCCGCCGGCCTCTTCAAGCACGAGCGCCTGCTGACAAGCCCACAGGGCGGACGCATTCGCGTCGCCGGGCCGAACGGCGCGCGCGAGGCGGTCAATCTCTGCGCCAACAACTATCTCGGCCTCGCCGACCACCCGGACGTGATCGCGGCGGCGAAAGAGGCCATGGACGAATTCGGCTTCGGCATGGCTTCGGTGCGGTTCATCTGCGGCGCGCAGACGCTGCATCGGGAACTTGAACAGGCGATCGCAAAACACCTCGGCAAGGACGACGCGATCGTCTTCGCCGCCTGCTTCGACGCCAATGGCGGGGTGTTCGAGCCGCTGCTCGACGAAGCCGACGCGATCATCTCCGACAGCCTCAACCACGCCTCGATCATCGACGGCGTGCGGCTCTCGAAGGCCAGGCGCTATCGCTTCGCCAATTCGGATATGAACGAGCTCGAGGAGCGGCTCAAGGAAGCGGACGCGGCCGGCGCGCGGTTCAAGCTGATCGCGACCGACGGCGTGTTCTCGATGGACGGCTACGTCGCCAGACTGAAGGAGATTTCAGACCTTGCCGACCGCTATCGGCGCGATGATCCTCGTCGACGACTGCCATGCGACCGGACATCTGGGCGAGAAGGGGCGCGGCACGCCGGCGCTGACCGGCGCGGGCGACCGGGTCGATATCGTCACCGGCACCTTCGGCAAGACGCTCGGCGGCGGCATGGGCGGCTTCGTCGCCGCGGCGCAACCGATCGTCGATCTTCTGCGCCAGCGGGCGCGGCCCTACCTGTTCTCGAACTCGCTCGCGCCGCCGATCGCGGCGGGCGCGCTCAAGGCGCTCGAGATTGCGATCGAGGCCGACGACCGGCGCGCGCTGTTGCAGGCGCACGCGAAACGCTTCCGCGCCGGGATCGAGAAGGCCGGCTTCAAGGTCTTGCCCGGCGAGACGCCAATCATTCCGGTGATGCTGGGCGAGGCGAAGCTGGCGCAGGACCTCGCGCGGGCGCTCGACGAGCGCGGCGTGTTCGTCGCCGGGTTCTTCTTTCCCGTGGTGCCGAAGGGCCAGGCGCGCATCCGGACGCAAATGTCGGCCGCGCTCAACTCGCAGGACATCGATTTCGCGGTGCGCGCCTTCGCCGAGGCGGGCGAGGAATTGGGGATCGTGTGAGGGCGGCGCCTCTCAGCCGACGAACGGCAGCAGCGCGCGCAGATCGGCGTTGCGGAGGTAAAGCCCGCCCCAGGCCATGAGACCAAGGACGAGCGACGCGATTTGCGGCGGCGAGGCCAGCCTGCCGAGGCGGAAGTGGGTGCAGATCGCCCCGCCGAGAAAGCCCGTGGTCAGGATCGCGCCGAGAACAGCCGTTTGCGGGATGGCGTAGAGGATCGCGCAGACGAGCGCGATCGTTCCGAGCGCGGGCGCGGCGCTCTCCGGGAAGCCGGTCGCTGCGAGCTCGGCCTTCGTGCGCTCGCGCGCGAAGAAGATTTGCGCCGCGTCGGCGAAGAGGGCCAGCGCCGCCAGCGCGCTGAGGATCTCGCCCGCCCATTGACAGGCGATCGGGTGCGAATCGGCAAACGTCATGTGGTCCTCATCGTTGGCTGCGTCGATCGTTGCGCCGCATCTAGCATAGAGAACCGGGCTCGGCGTTCCTCGTATCCGGCCATGCGCTGTTTTGACCATGATGCTGTGAGCGCTTAGCTTCCCGGCGACACGCCCAGGCGCCGAGCAGGGAGGGAACAGCATGGCCGGAGAATTGAACGGCAAGGTCGCGGCGGTGACCGGGGCCGCGTCGGGGATCGGGCTGGCGAGCGCGGAGGCGATGCTGGCCGCGGGCGCGCGGGTCGTCATGGTCGATCGCGACGAAGCGGCGCTGAAAAAACTTGGCGCGCAGCATGGAGAGGCGATGATCCCGCTCGTCGTCGACCTGCTCGACGCGAAGGACTGCGCCTCGCTCGCGCCGAGAATCCTCGACAAGGCGGGCCGGCTCGACATCCTGCATGCGAACGCCGGCCTCTATGTCGGCGGCGACCTCATCGACGCCGACAATGCGGCGATCGACCGGATGCTGAACCTCAACGTCAATGTGGTGATGAAGAACGTGCACGACGTGCTGCCGCACATGATCAAGCGCGGGAGCGGCGACATCATCGTCACGAGTTCGCTCGCCGCCCATTTCCCGACGCCGTGGGAGCCGGTCTACGCCTCGTCCAAATGGGCGATCAACTGCTTCGTCCAGACGGTGCGGCGGCAGGTGTTCAAGCACGGGATTCGCGTCGGCTCGATTTCGCCCGGCCCGGTCATCACCGCGCTCATCGCCGGCTGGCCGGCGGAGAAACTGAAGGAAGCCAAGGAGTTGGGCAGCCTGCTCGAGCCAGGCGAAGTGGCGAATGTGGTGATCTTCATGCTGACCCGGCCGCGCGGCATGACCATCCGCGACGTCGTGATGATGCCGACCAATTTCGACCTCTAGGGCACAATTGGTTCTCTACGCCTTGATTTGGCGACCTCTGATCCCTATGTACAAGCCTCGAATTCGGTTGGACTACTTTTGCCTTGTGCGATTCCATCGCTCATGTCGAGGCTTTCCCCCAAAATCGAAACGGTGGTGATTTCGCGTCGCGAAATCGCATCTTCATGTTGACATCTGAAAGGGATCGTCATGACGACTGGCACAGTGAAGTGGTACAACGCAACGAAGGGCTTCGGCTTCATTCAACCTGACGACGGGGGCAACGACGCTTTCGTTCACGTCAGTGCGATTGAACGGGCCGGATTGAGCGACCTGCAAGAGGGTCAGAAGATCAGCTACGAGCTCGTCAAGGATACGCGGTCGGGCAAAATGTCCGCCGACAAACTTCAGGCCGCCTGACAGGGCGGTTGCGATTGACGCTGACGGCGACCGCGGATGTACCGGCGCCGACGGTGGGTCACCGCTGACAATCGTCGAGTGATCGGAGGGGTCAGGATTTATCCTGGCCCTTTTGCTTAACCTTATGAGGCGCCAAAAATGAGCGGGCAAAAATTTGCCGTCGGCCAACTCGTAACGTTCGATAAGAGCGCGACCCCCGCGTCCAAGCCGATCGGCCCCTTCGAAGTGTTGCGGGTGCAACCCGCCGACGATGTGCGGTTGCGCGCCTACCGGATCAAGAGCAAGGCCGAACCGTTCGAGCGCAGCGCCAGGGAATACGAGATCGTCGCCGTACCGGACATCCCGGGCGAGCCTCAGGTTTTTGCGGACGGACCCTTGCGCGCTTAGGCGCCGCTACGCACCGACAAGAATGCTTTGGGTGCGGCTTAAGCATACAACTGGCCGCTTCTCGCTCCTCCCGTCGGGAGAAGATGGCGCGGAGCGCCGGATGAGGGGTCTGGCCGGGTCCATGGGTCTTTGACCACAAGGCCGCCACCGCTTATTCCAATCCCCATGCGCGCCCTCGTCAAGGAAAAGCCCGAGCCGGGCCTCTGGCTCGCCGACCAGCCGATTCCCGAGATCGGCCCCGACGACGTGCTGGTGAAGGTGCACAAGACCGGCATCTGCGGCACCGACGTCCACATCTTCAACTGGGACGAATGGGCGAAGAAGACGATCCCGACGCCGATGACCGTGGGTCACGAATATGCGGGCGAGATCGCCGCGGTCGGCGCCAACGTCAGGCTGCTCAAGGTCGGCCAGCGGGTCTCGGGCGAGGGTCATGTGATCGGGATGAAGAGCCGCGCGTCGCGGGGCGGGCGCTACCATCTCGATCCCGAGACGCAAGGCATCGGGGTCAACATTCCCGGCGCCTTCGCCGAATATGTGCGGGTTCCGGCGTTCAACATCGTGCCGCTGCCCGACGGCGTCGACGACGAACTCGGCGCGATCCTCGATCCGCTCGGCAATGCGGTCCATACCGCCCTTGCCTTCGATCTGGTGGGTGAGGACGTGCTGATCACCGGGGCCGGGCCGATCGGCATCATGGCCGGCGCGGTCGCGCGTCATGTCGGGGCGCGGCACGTGGTGATCACCGACATCAACCCGCGCCGCCTCAAGCTCGCTGAAGAGGTCGCCGACGTGGTCGCGGTCGATGTGTCGAAGGCCGACCTCAAGGCGACGATGCGCCGGCTCAAGATGACCGAAGGCTTCGACGTCGCGCTGGAGATGAGCGGCGCGCCGGCGGCGTTCGATCAATTGTTCGACGCGATCATCGTCGGCGGCCGCGTCGCCCTGCTCGGCCTGCCGGCGAAGCCGGTGGTGGTCGACTGGAACAAGGTGATCTTCAAGCAGCTCACGATCAAGGGCATCTATGGGCGGGAGATGTTCGAGACCTGGCACAAGATGATCGCGATGCTGGAAAGCGGCCTCGACGTGCGCAAGGTCATCACCCACCGCCTGCCGGCGAGCCAATTCCTCCACGGCTTCGAGATCATGCGCCGCGGCGAGAGCGGCAAGATCGTGCTGGATTGGGGGGCGTGAGGCGCCCCGTTCGTGGTCCGATCCGCCGCGAGGGCGCGTCGAGGCCGGTGGCGAATTTTTCCTGGGCGGCGGCGGGGGTCGTCTCCGACGCCGACCAGGAAAAGGGAGTTCACGCCAGATCTAGTTCGATGAAGCGTCCTGGCGGGATGACAGGACCGAACCACCACAATCGTGCAGGAACGTGCGCTTCGGCGCCAATTCGCCGACGATATATGGATAGCATTGCAGGTACCGGTCAGCAGCTACGCTCACCGACTTGATGATCTCTGGCTTGAACGCGCTCCTCTCAAGCGGCGCTACGGCTAGTAGTACGGACAATAATGAACCAGCAGAAAGTGCAATCAGTTCGCGCATCGCCGTTCACTCTGGATAATTGGACGAGCGGCAGGCAAATAAATTATGATGGGATTGCAAGCGCTCAATAGCACCCAAGGTAATAGCCATTGCTCCACAAGTTGACGCAATGATAGTATCCCCATGCGTCGTAATACCCCGCAATCGCGGGAGCCGACAGAGCAAGGATCGAAACGGCCGCCAAAGTGGCGATAACGAATTTTGACATTTTCATTCCTCCTAAAACAATAACGATGCTTCAATCTAAACGGCCCTGCGTAATTGCAGCGCCAAATTCACACTATCACAGCGCCGGAAGATCTCTGTGAGCACTCACACACGTATTATACTGGTCAAATATGTGCAGTTCGCAATGACGTTCGCGGCGGGCGCGCTCGATCCGGGCGAGGACGGCCTCGACTTCGCCCGGCTGAAGGGCCTGACCGGCGCGACCGACGGCTCGGCGCCCATCTCGATCATCTGGCCCGCGCGGGCCAGCAAGGCAGTCGCCCGGCGGCCCCGCACCACCGTCAAGGCGAGCCCGCAGGGCCGGGCGGCGTTCGCCCGCCACGTCGCCTTCCTGAAGGCGATCATCGCCGGGGCGTGAGGCGCGCATTGACCGCCCCGCCTCGATCCGGCGACAACCATGACGATGATCCGCGGTTTCTTCATTCTCCTCGTTTTTCAGCTCGTCGGCGAGGTTTTGGCGCGCGGGCTGGCGCTGCCCGCCCCCGGCCCGGTGATCGGTCTTGCGCTGCTCGTCGCCGCGCTCGTCCTCTACCGGCGCTCGGCCGTTCGACGAAGAGGCGCTGGCGGCGAGCGGCCTCGGGCAGGCGTCGCGCGGACTTCTCGCCGCGCTGCCGCTCCTGTTTGTGCCGGCGGGCGTCGGCGTGATCCAGTATCTCGGCCTCTTGCGCGACCAGGGCGTGGCGCTGGCGGCGGCGCTCGTGGTCTCGACCGTGGCGACGCTGATCGCGACGGTCGGCGTTTTTCTGCTCGTCAAGCGCCTCGTCGGAGCGCGGGAGGACGCGTGACGCCGTTCCGCCTCTGGGTCTATCTGGAGACGACGCCGCTCTTCTGGCTGACGGCGACGCTCGCGGCCTTTCTCGTCGCCGACGCCGTGGCGAAAGCGGCGAATCGTCACCCGCTCGTCAATCCGGTCGCGATCGCCATCGCGATCCTCGGCGCGCTGCTCAAGCTCACCGGCGCGGATTATCAGACCTACTTCAACGGCGCCCAGTTCGTGCATTTCCTGCTCGGGCCGGCGACGGTCGCGCTCGGCGTGCCGATCTATACCAACCTCGCGCTCGTCAAGCGCAACTTTTGGCCGCTGGCGGCGGCGCTCGTCGTCGGCGCAATCGTCGCGATCACGTCGGCGGTCCTGGTGGCCAAGGGGCTCGGGGCGCCGCGTCCGGTCCTGATCGCGCTCGCTCCAAAGTCGATCACAGCGGGCGTCGCGATGGCGGTCACCGAGGCGCTCGGGGGCGCGGCGCCGCTGACCGGCGTTCTCGTCATCGCCACCGGCATCCTCGGCGCGGTCATCGTCACGCCGCTGATGAATGCGCTCGGCGTCACCGACTATGCGGCGCGCGGCTTCGCCGTCGGCCTCGCCTCGCACGGCATCGGCACCGCGCGCGCGTTCGCGGTCGATCCGGTCGCCGGCGTCTTCGCCGGCCTCGCCATGGGCCTCAACGCCGTCGTGACGCCGGCGGTGATCCCCGCGCTCCTGCCGTGGCTCGTGGGGTGATCCTTATTTTGCAATGCCCAGAAATACTGCGAGCCTTCTCTCGACTTCGAGCAGGGCCTCGGCGCTCAAACTGCCGAAGGCTCGGCGAATCTTTGCCCGCATGACCGTCATCGCCTTGTCGATCATGATCTGAGACGGGACGCGTAGGCCGTTGGTCGCGTCCGGCGCGACGGTAAAACGAAGGAGAGGCGCGTCAATGAGCGCACTGGAGAGCAATAATACGGTCACCGTTGCGTGATCGGCGAAAGCGTCGGACTGGACGATAAGAGCGGGGCGCGGCTTGCCGAAATCGCCCGAAACGGCGACGGTGACCAAATCGCCCCGTCCCACTCTAGTCCTCGCTCATGTCGGCCACGCCAGCGTCCAGGAATTCCAACAGATCCTGATCCGAGAGGTCGGAAGCCGCGGCGAGCCGGCTCTGGCGGCGCGCCTCTTCGGCAAATCCTGGCTGGCGCGTATCAGGCGCCCAGATCTGAACGGGCCTCAAGCCCGCCGCCCTAAGGACGGCGCGTCGCTTGCGTACGCGCTTTGCGGCTGGAGAAGTCATGAGTTTATCCGCTGCGAGATGTTACATGTAACATCTCTTGGGGCCGAATTGAAGCCCTCGTTTTCCTCACCGCCGCGGATAGCGCTCGCTCAAAAGCTCGAACAACGCCCGCGCCGCCTGGATCTCGCCTCCCGCGGGGCCATGGGCGCGCGGCTTCGGGTTCCAGGCGTAGACGTCGAAATGCGCCCACGCCTTCGCCTTGTCGACGAAGCGCGCGAGAAAGAGGGCCGCGGTGATCGAACCCGCCATGCCGCCGCCCGTGCCCGAATTCGAGATGTCGCCGACTGTCCCCTTGATCATCGCGTCATAGGGGCGCCAGAGCGGCATCCGCCATACGGGATCGCGAACGCGCGCCGCGTGGGCGGCGAGCGAGCCGGCGAGAGCCTCGTCGTCGGTGTAGAAGGGCGCGAGGTCCGGGCCGAGCGCGACTCGCGCCGCGCCGGTGAGCGTCGCGAAATCGAGCATCAGTTCGGGGGCCTCCTCGTCGGCGAGCGCAAGCGCGTCGGCAAGGATGAGCCTGCCCTCGGCGTCGGTGTTGCCGACCTCGACCGAAAGCCCCTTGCGGCTGATGAGCACGTCGCCCGGCCGCATCGCCGGGGCCGAGATGGCGTTCTCGACGATCGGGATCACCACCCGCAGGCGAAGGTCGAGCCCTTCCTGCATCACGAGCTGCGCCAGCGCGAGCGCCGTCGCAGCCCCGCCCATGTCCTTTTTCATCAGCTCCATGCCGGACGACGGCTTGATGTCGAGGCCGCCGGTGTCGAAGGTGACGCCCTTGCCGATCAGCGTGACTTTCGGGGCGTCCTCCCTCCCCCAGGAAAAGTCGACGATCCGCGGCTCCTCGGCGGCCGCGCGGCCGACCGCGTGGACGAGCGGAAAATTGGCGGCGAGAAGCGCCTCGCCGCGGACAACCCTGACGCTGGCGCCAAACTGTTCGGCGAGCTTCGCGGCCTCCCGCTCGAGCGCCTGGGGCCCGAGCACATTGGCGGGCGCGTTGACGAGATCGCGGCCGAAAGCGACCGCCGCCGCGATCCGCTCGATCCGTTCCCTGTCGGCGCCGGCGGGCGCGACGAGCCGGGGCTTCGGCGCCAGGTCGGCCTTGAACCGGTCATAGGCGTAGAGCGCGAGCAGGAAGCCGAGCGCGGCGAGATCGGCGTCATGAGGCGGGTTAGCGAAACGGTAGACCCCGTCGGGCAGCAACATTGCGAGCTTGCCGGCGGCGAACGGGTCGCGCGCGGACGCGTTCTCCCCATCGACCCCGAACAGCACGCCGGCGAGCGTCCCGCCTTCGCCCGGAAGGAACAGGATCTGCTCGGCCTTCGGCTTGAACCCGCAGCGGTCGGCGAACGACGCCGCGACGGGGCCGATCGAGGTTTTGACCCTCTCCCAGTTGTCGCGGCTCGCCAACCAGACTGGCGTCGCTTCGGGGGTCGGGGAGGCGAACGCGCGCAAGGAGGGAGGTCTCCGCCGGACGGGCAACGTCCGCGGCGACTTAATCTATTTCGCCGGTTCGGGATAGGCAGCGGCGCTCGCGGGCGCCAGCCGGCCTCAAGGTTGAGGCCGCGCCTCGCGGGGGGCACGAGGCGCGGCCCTCGAGCGCCGCTCGCCATCGGTCTCGGGGGAAACCGCGCGAGGGCGCCGGTTCCGGTCGTAAGGGGGGCTAATCGACCGGCGGCGGTTGCCGACCCCATCCTCGATCGCCGCCCGTTAAAAACGCATGTTGGAAGCGCGTAAAGTTAGTCCGTTCGGCGATTTTTCCACGCCCGACCGCCGCCGCCTGGATGCTGCGGTCTCCGCCGCCGCGTCGGGCGGATCGGCTTGCCGCGCCACCTTTGCGGCTTGACTTGCGGGTAACCTTGCGTTCGTTAGGGCCGCGCGTTCAAATCACGGCGCTTCGGGCGGGATGCTGCGGGCGTGCGCCGAGGAGGATCGATTGTCCGAGTCCAGCGTGAATTCAAAGATTCGCCTCCTTGGCGGCATCGGCGCGAGCGAGAAGCCCTCTGTTCCGCTGCCCGGCCGGGCTCCCGCTCAGGCGGCGCCGCCTGTTTCGATCGCGCCGCCGGCCGCCGCCGTCCAAACCGACCCGATTTTTCTCGGCGAATTGGTTGAAGGGGCTGACGTTCTGGGCGCCGCGGAACTGGTGCAGCCGCTGGCCCAGCTTTGCGTGACTCCGCAGGTCCAGACCCCGTTTTTGGCCGCGGTCGCCGGGGCGTCGGGCGCCGGCAAGACATTCGCGCTGAGGCGCCTTTCGCAGGCGATCGTCGAAACAGCTTCGTCGGCGGGCGCGCTGGCGAGGACGGTGGTGGCGCATGTCGACGCGGGAAGCGGCCTCGAGGCGCCGGTGGCGATCGCCAGCGCCGCCTACGCCGCGCTCGATTGCGAACCCGGCGGCGTCGACTATTCGGCCCTGCTCGACGAGACCGGCCACGCCGGCGGCGATCCGCATCGCGCCGCGAGGACGGCCTCCGACCGTCACGACGACCTGGTGAGGAAGCTCGAGGCCGAGCGCTCGCACCGCGACGACATCGAAGCCAAGCGCGCCCGGCTCGCCGACACTCTGCTGTTCGAGACCCCGGGCTCGCGCATCGACGTTTTCACCCGCGCGCGTCGCGGCATGATCGAAGCGCGGCTGCGCCGGTTCGGCCTCGCCGGATCGGACGCCGACGCCAGCTACCGCAATCTGGTGCGGGACATGTCGACCCTCGGGGCGGGCGCCCGCGTCGGAGTCGTGTTCCGCGCGATATGGGCCTACGGCAGCCAGGCCCGGCTGCTCATCTGGGCGATCGTCGCCTTCGCGCTCGCCTTCGGGATCGGCCTGCTGCACGGGGACAGGGCCGTCGCCGCCATCGGCGGCTTCAATAGCTCGCTCGAGCCGGCCGCCGGCTGGATCGCCGCTCACGGCGAATGGTTCGACCGGGCGTCGCAAGTCCTCTACGTCCTTGGCGGACTGGCGATCGTGCTCAACCTGTGGCGCGCGCTTGGGTTCTCGAACCTGCTCCTGCGCGGCGCGCGGCTGCTCAACGTCGAATCCCGCGAACGGCGCCGCGACCTCGATCAGCGCGCGACGCGGCTCAATCAACGCGTCGCGGCGCTCACGGCCGAGGCGGAGGGAGCCGCCAAGCGCTCCGAGGCGGCGAGTCAGCGCGCGGGTGGCAAGGCGTCCGTCCGCGCTCCGGGCCCGGAATTTCTCGAGTTCGGGTCATGCGCCCGCGGCGGCGGCGCGCGCGTTTCTCGCCGCTCTTGGCGCAAGGCTCGGACACCAAAATCCGGCGGCGCCCGCCCCGGACCGGCTCATTCTTGCGATCGACAATCTCGACGCGCTGTCGCCGGGCGCCGCAATCGCCTGGATCGACGCGGCCCAGAGCGCGATCGGGCCGGGCTGCGTGGGTCTCATGGCTTTCGATCCCGCCCGCCTTGCGGTCACCCTCGGCGGCCCGCGCAAAGCGCGCCGGCGGCTCGGAAAATGGCTGCAGGTCACGGTCAACTTGCCGGATCGGAACAGCGTCGACGGGGAACGGGTCGTCGCGCGGCTTCTGTCGACCGCCGGGCAGCCGGCCGCGGCGGCGAACGCGAAGCTGTCGGCGGCTCTGACGGAGCCGCTTTCGAGCGCGGAAACGTCGCTTCTGGCGGCGCTTGCCCCGCTCGCCGCCGATTCGCCGCGCGACGCCAAGCGTTTCCTCAACGCCTACCGGCTGGCGCGCTGCTCAGGCTCGCCGCGGCCGGTGTTGGCGCTCATGCAGGCCGTCGCCTTCGCCGACGACGACGCCCAGGCGGCGATGCGCGACCGCCTCGCCAAAGGATCGGGCGAACTCAGCGAGGTCGGCGGTCCGGCCGAACTGGGCGAGGCGCTCAAGGCAGCCCGAGCCGCCAACAACGGCCCGATTTCGATCGACGAGGCGCGCGCCGCAGCCGAGATCGCGCGCCGCTACGCCCTGCCGGTGTGAAGCGCCGGCGCCGATCAGCGCGCGCCCGCCAAGGGCGCCGCGCCGGCGCGGACATAGTACCGGCGCCATAGGCCCGCGAGCCATTTGCCGAAATTGTCCAGGTAAATGAAAACGACCGGGGTCGTGTAGAGCGTCAGCGCCTGACTGACGATGAGCCCGCCGACGATGGTGATCCCGAGCGGATGCCGGAGCTCCGAGCCTTCGCCGGTTCCGAACGCCAGCGGCAGCGCGCCGAACAGGGCGGCGAAGGTGGTCATCATGATCGGGCGAAAGCGCAGAAGGCACGCCTCCTCGATCGCATCGCGCGTGTTGCGCCCCGCCCGCTCCGCCTCAAGCGCGAAGTCGACCATCATGATGGCGTTCTTCTTGACGATGCCGATCAAGAGCAGGACTCCGATCGCGGCGATGACGGTGAACTGGACGTCGAACAGCCATAGCGCCAGCGCCGCGCCGACGCTGGCCGAGAACAGGGTCGAGAGGATGGTGATCGGATGGATCAGGCTCTCGTAGAGAATCCCGAGCACGATATAGATCGTGACCACCGCGGCGCCGAACAGAAGCGGCATGCTCGACTGCGATTGCTGGTACGTCGCGGCGGTGCCGGCGAAGGAGCCGCGGACCGTCGATGGCATCCCGATGCGCTCGATCGCATTGTCGATCTCGGTCTTGGCCTGGCTGAGCGAGCGGCCCTCGGCCAGGTTGAACGAGATCGTCGTCGCCGCAAACGGTCCCTGGTGATTGACGCTGAGCGGAGTGTGGCCCGGAGCGAACTTGGCGAAGGCCGACAACGGAACCATCGTCTCGACCGAAGTGGTCACCGCTGCGCCCGACGAAGCGAGCGAATGACCGCTCGCCGCCAGGGCGTTGGTCGCCAGATTGCGCGCCGAATCGGCAGCGACGGTCGCCGCCGTGCTCGCCTTCCCGGTTGAGGATACGTAGCCGCCCGCGGCGATTCCCGTCTGCTGGACGCCGCTGGGAACCGCGCCTGACGTCGAAACGTAGATCTGCTCGAGAGTGCGCGGATCCTGCCAGTAGCGCGGCGCGACTTCCATCACGACATGGTACTGGTTGAACGGGTTGTAGATGGTCGACACCTGCCGCTGGCCAAAGGCGTCGTAGAGCGTATTGTCGATAGCGCTCAAGGTCAGGCCGAGTCGCATCGCGGTGTCGCGATCGATCGTGACGTTGGTCTGCAGACCTCCCATCTGCTGGTCGGAATTGACGTCCTTGACGATGTCGCTGGCCATCAGCGCCTGGGTCAGCTTGGGAGTCCATGCATAGAGGTCCGCGGTGTCGTCGGAGAGGAGCGTATATTGATAGGCGGCGTTGGACTGTCGGCCGCCTGTCCTCAGATCCGAGACCGCGAACATGATCAGCCGCGCGCCCGCGACCTCGGCCAGCTTGGGGCGCAGCCGGTTCACGACCTCGTCGGCGGTGACCTTGCGCTCAGCGGACGGCTTCAGCGACGAGTACAGAAACCCGTTGTTTGCCGACCGCCCCCCGGTGAAGCCGACGACGCTTTCGACCGCGGGGTCCTCTTGAACGATATCCTGCAATTGAGTGAACTTGGTCTTCATCGCCTGGAAGGAGATGCTCTGATCGGCCTGGATCACGCCGATGATGAGGCCGGTGTCCTGCACTGGAAACAAGCCGTAGGTTATGTGGTAGCGAAACATGTAGTAGTTGAGCCCGACCGTGGCCAAGAGCGACAGGGCGACCGGTCCGGGGTGACGAAGGGCGACCCGAAGCGTCGAGCGATAGAAAGCAAGCGTGGCGTCAAAGACGCGTTCCGACGCCTCGTAGAGGCGTCCGTGCTGGACTTGCGGCCCGCGCGGCAGGATGAGCGCGCACATCATCGGCGTCGTCGTCAGCGACACGGCCATCGAAATCAAGACAGCCACCGAAAGCGTTAGCGCGAACTCGGTGAACAGGCGCCCGACGATGCCGCCGAAGAACAAGAGCGGCGCGAACACCGCGATGAGCGACAGGCTGATGGAAATGACCGTGAAGCCGACTTCGCCCGCGCCCCGGATCGCCGCCTCGACGCGCGGCATGCCCTGCTCGAGATAGCGCGAGATGTTCTCCAGCACGACGATCGCGTCGTCGACGACGAAGCCGGTGGAAATCGTCAGCGCCATCAGCGACAGGTTGTTGAGGCTGAAGCCGAGCAGATACATCACCCCGAACGAGCCGATGATCGAGGTCGGCACGGCGATGCTCGGGATCGCCGCCGCCCGCAGGCTGCGCAGGAACGCGAACACCACCAGGATCACCAGGACCACGGCGATGACCAGCGTCTTCTCGGTGTCGTGCAGCGACTGCCGGATCGTCTTCGACCGGTCGACGGCTATCGTCAGATCGATATCGCCCGGCAGCGACGCGATCAGGCGCGGCAGCTCGGCCCGGACGCCGTCGACCGCCTGGATGATGTTCGCGCCCGGCTGGCGCGACAGGACCACCGCGACGCCGGGCCTGCCATTGACCAGACCGGCGTTGCGCAGGTCCTCGACCGAATCGAGAACCTCGGCGACGTCGCCGAGCCGGACCGGCGCGCCATTGCGATAGGCGATCACCAGATCGCGATATTGGGCCGCGTGCGACGCCTGGTCGTTGGCGTAGATCTGATAGTGATAGTCGTCGTCCTCGATCGCGCCCTTTGGGCTGTTCGCGTTCGCCGAGGCCAACGCCGCCCGGATGTCCTCGAGGCCGATCCCGTAGTGGAAGACCGCGCCGGGGTTGATCTCGACGCGCACCGCCGGCAAGGCCGCGCCCGAGATGTCGACCTCGCCGATCCCCGGAAGCTGCGACAGCCGCTGCTGCAGGATGTTGGAGGCGAGATCGTAGAGCTGGCCTGCGGTGTGGGTCGTCGACGACATGGCGATCACCATGATCGGCGCGTCGGACGGATTGACCTTATGATAGGTCGGATTCTGGCGCAGGCTGGTCGGCAGGTCGACGCGCGCGGCGACAATGGCCGCCTGGACGTCGCGTGCGGCGCCATCGATGTCGCGGTCGAGGCCGAACTGAAGAGTGATGCGGGTCGAGCCCAGCGAGCTCTGCGACGTCATCTCGTTGACGTCGGCGATCTGGCCGAGATGCCGCTCGAGCGGCGCCGCGACCGAGGTCGCCATGGTGTCGGGGCTCGCCCCCGGCATGTTCGCCTGGACCGAGATCACCGGAAAATCGACTTGCGGCAGCGGCGAAACGGGGAGTTGCGAATAGCCGAGCAGCCCGGCGAAAATCACGCCGATCGTCAAGAGGATCGTCGCCACCGGCCGGCGGATGAAAATCTCGGAAAAGCGATTGTTCACGGCGTTTCCGCCGCCAGCGTCGCACCGGCGGCGCCCATGCCGAAGCGCTCGCCGAGCCGCTCGAAGAAGAGATAGATGACCGGGGTCGTGTAGAGCGTCAGCACCTGGCTGAATGCGAGGCCGCCGACGATCGCCAGGCCCAGCGGGCGGCGAAGCTCCGAGCCGACGCCGGTCCCGAGCATCAGCGGCAGCGCGCCGAAGATCGCCGCAACTGTCGTCATCAGGATCGGCCTGAGCCGCAGCAGGCAGGCCTGATAGATCGCCTCGCGCGCCGGCAGCCCCTGGTGCCGCTGCGCCTCGAGCGCGAAATCGATCATCATGATCGCGTTCTTCTTCACGATGCCGATCAGGAGCACGATGCCGATGACCCCGATGATGTCGAGCCCGGCGCCGGCGGCGTTCAGCGTCAACAGCGCGCCGATGCCGGCCGACGGCAGGGTGGTCAGGATCGTGATCGGATGGATGAAGCTCTCGTAGAGCACGCCGAGCACGATATACATCGCCGCGATCGCCGCCGCGAGCAGGAAGACCTCGTTCGACAGCGCCGACTGGAACGCCTGCGCCGCGCCCTGGAAAGAGACGGCGAAGCTTGGCGGCAGATCGATCTCGGCCAGCGCCGCGCCGATTGCGTCAACCGCCTCGCCGAGCGAAGCGCCCGGCGCGAGGTTGAACGAGATCGTGGTCACCGGGAACTGCTTGAGATGCGAGATCTGCAGCGGCGCGGTCTTGACGGTGAAGCTGGCCACGGAGTTGAGAGGCGTCTGGCCGGTGGTCGATGCGGCTGACGGCAGGTAGAGCGAATCGAGCGACTTCAACGAGCGGGCCATATTCGGATCGACGTCGAGGATCACCCGATACTGGTTGCTCTGGGTGAAGATGGTGGAGATGATGCGCTGGCCGTAGGCGTCGTAGAGCGCATTGTCGACGATCGCCGGCGTGATGCCGAAACGGGCGGCGTTGGCGCGGTCGAGATCGACCATCACCGAGCGGCCATCCGGTTGAAGGTCGCTGGCGACATCGACGATCGAATTGATCTGGCCGAGGCGCGCGAGCACCTTCGGCGTCCAGGCCTGCAAGGTCGCCAGGTCCTGGTTCTCGAGCGTGAACTGGTACTGGGTCGCGCTGACCGCGGTGTCGATCGAGAGGTCCTGCACCGGCTGCATGAACAGCGATATGCCCGGCACGCTGGCGCTCTCCTGCTGGAGCCGGCGAATAATCTCGCTCGCCGTCGCCTTGCGCTTGTCGTGCGGCTTCAGGTTGATGAGGAAGCGGCCGGAATTGAGCGTAACGTTCGAGCCGTCGACGCCGATGAAGGAGCTGAGACTCTCGACATCGGGATCGGCCAGGATGACTTTCGCCAACTCCTGCTGGTGATCGCCCATCTGGTCGAACGAAATCGCCTCCGCCGCCTGCGTCACGCCCTGGATGACGCCGGTGTCCTGAATGGGAAAGAACCCCTTCGGGATCGTTACATAGAGGTAGCCGGTGAGCAGGAACGTGCCGAGCGCGACCAGCAGCATGACGCCCTGATGATCGAGCACGACGCGGAGCGTGGCGCCGTACAACCGGGTCAGCGCCTGGAAGAACCGGCCGCCGCTCGCCGCGCCGCCGCGCCCATGCGGCCGCAAAAGCTTGGCGCACAGCATTGGCACCAGGGTCAGCGACACGATCGCCGAGATGATGATGGTGGCGGCGAGCGTGATCGCAAACTCGTGGAACAGCCTCCCGACCACATCGCCCATGAAAAGGAGCGGGATCAGGACCGCGATCAGCGACACGGTGAGCGAAATGATGGTGAAGCCGATCTGCGCCGACCCCTTCATCGCCGCATCGTAGGGGCTGTCGCCGGCCTCGAGAAAGCGGGCGATGTTCTCGATCACCACGATCGCGTCGTCGACAACGAAGCCGGTGGCGATGGTCAACGCCATCAGCGACAGATTGTCGAGGCTGAAGCCGGCCTGGTACATGATCGCGAGCGCCCCGATCAGCGACAGCGGCACCGAGAGGCTCGGAATGATGGTCGCCGGGATGTTGCGCAGGAACAGGAAAATGACCATCACCACGAGGCCGACCGCGAGCGAGAGCTCGAATTCGACGTCCTGGACCGAGGCCCGAATGGTGGTCGTGCGGTCGGTCAGCGGTTTGACGGTGATCGCCGCCGGCAGCGACTGGCTGAGCGACGGCAATATGTTCTTGATGCTGTCGACGACCTGGATGACGTTCGCCCCAGGCTGGCGCTGAATGTTGACGATAAGCGCCGGCGTCGTGTTCATCCACGCCTTGAGACGGCTGTTCTCAGGCGCGATTTCGACCCTCGCGACGTCGGAAAGCCGGATCGGCGCGTTGTTGCGGTAGGCGATGACCGCGTTCGCGTAGTCCTTCGGATCGCGGATCTGATCGTTGGCGTTGATCGATGAGGATTGCGCCGGCCCGTCGAAATTTCCCTTCGGCGTATTGACGTTGAGGTTGGCGATCGTCGTACGCAAGTCGTCCAGATTGACGCCGACGCCAGAGAGAGCGAGCGGATTGACGTGGATACGGACCGCGGGGCGCTGCCCGCCGGAAATGGAGACCAGGCCGACGCCGGGCAATTGCGACAGTTTCGGGACAAGTCGGGTCTCGATGATGTCCTCGACGTCGGTCAGCTTCATCGAGTCGGAAGCGACGCCAAGGGTCAGGATCGGCGCGTCCGCCGGATTGACCTTGGCGTAGATCGGCGGCGCCGGCAGGTCGGCGGGCAACAGATTGCCCGCGGCGTTGATCGCCGCCTGCACCTCCTGCTCGGCGATGTCGAGACTGATCTCGAGCCCGAACCGAAGCGTGATGATCGACGCGCCGGCCGAGCTTTGCGACATCATCTGGCTCAGGCTCGCCATCTGGCCAAACTGCCGCTCGAGCGGCGCCGTCACCGACGAGGTCATCACCTCAGGGCTCGCGCCGGGATAGAAGGTCTGAACCTGGATCGTCGGATAATCGACCTCGGGCAGGGCCGAGAGCGGCAGGAAGCGGAAGGCCATGATGCCGACGAGCATGATCGCGATCATCAGGAGACTGGTCGCGACCGGACGATCGATGAAAATGCGGGACGGGTTCACCGCCCCGCCCCGAAGCGCCCGAACCTCATTGCGTCGCGCCTCGCGTCGTCGCCCCGCTCCCCTGCGTCGTCGCCGCGGCCGGCGCCGCGCTCTCCGTCGATGCGCCGCCCGCCGGCCCGTCCTTTGAGGGCTGGCCTGCCTGCGTCGCCCGGCTGGCCGGGGAGGCCGCGTCGGGGGAGGCCGAGCCGTCTCCGGACCCTGCCTGGTCGTGGCGGCGCCGATGATGCTCGGCCGATCCGGCCGCTGGCGCACCGCCGCTCTGCTCGAGCCCCCCGCCGGCCGCAGCCTGCCCCGCGGGGCTCGCCGGACCGTCGACGACCTTCACCGTCGCGCCGTCGCGCAGACGGTCGACGCCGTCGATCACCACCTTGTCGCCCGCCTTGAGGCCAGAGGCGATCACGGTGTGCTTGCCGTCGCCCGGTCCGGTGACGATGTCGCGTTTGGAGACCGTCGAATCGTCGTTGAGGAGATAGACGAAATTACCTGATGCGCCGAGCTGGATCCCCGCGTTGGGGGCGAGCGTGACCCCGGTCATGGTGTCGACCAGAAGGCGGACATTGACGAACTGATTGGGGAACAGCACCGCGTTCGGATTGGCGAACGTCGCCCGCATCCGGATCGTCCCGGTGGTGACGTCGATCTGGCTATCGTAGGTGGTCAGCGTCCCGGTCGCCAGCGCGCTGACGTTGTCGCGGTCGAGCACCGTGACCTTGAGCTCGGCGCCGGAATTGAGCCGGGCCGAAATGCGCGGGAGGTTGTCCTCAGGCGTCGTGAACACGACGCTGATCGGATCGATCTGGGTGATGACGACGATGCCGCTCGTGTCGGAGGGCTGCAGATAGTTGCCGGGGTCGACCAGCCTCAGGCCTACCCGTCCGGTGATGGGCGAGACGATATGGGTATAGGCGACATTGAGCTCGGCCGTTTTGACCATCGCCTGATCGGTGGCGATCGCGGCCTTGTCCTGGGCGACGAGAGCCGCCTGATCGTCGACCTGCTGATGGGCGATCGAATCCTGCTTGACGAGCTGTTGATAGCGGGCGAGGTCGCTCTGGGCCTGGCCAAGCAGCGCCGTGTCCTTGGCCAATTGGCCCTGCGCCTGCGCGAGCGCCGCCTCATAGGGGCGCGGATCGATCTGGGCGAGGAAATCGCCGGCCTTGACGATCTGGCCCTCGGTGAACCCGACGGTTTGCAGCGTGCCGGCGATCTGGGTGCGGACGGTCACCGTTTCGAACGGCGTCACCGTGCCGAGGGCGTCGATGGTCAGCGGCATGTCGCCGAGCGTCACCGGCGCGATCCGCACGGTTTGCGGCGGCTGCCCTGAGCGGCCGGACTTTTCCCCATCGTTCGTGGATGGGCCGGTGTGGTCGAATTTCTGCCACGCCAGCACGGCTGCCGCGGCCAGCGCCGCGACGATCGCGATCCGCAACAAGAGGCTCCGCCGGCGCGGCGGCGCCGTTTCGACGGTCGCGGGGACCGAGCGTTGCGTGACGTCGTCCGGCTTGAGGGCCTCGTTCATCGCTAAAGCTCACTTTATCATCACGCCTTGCACGGATAAACGGCGGAATACAAATCACGCGCCCGTGTGCGCGGCGCGGCTTGACTTGGACATTTTTGTGTCAGGGACTTACCGGGAGGGAGTTGCATTCTCGTTATCGGTGCGCCATAAGCGCGGGCCGGCGGCGACGCCGTCTAACGGATGCGGGTGTAGCTCAGGGGTAGAGCACAACCTTGCCAAGGTTGGGGTCGAGGGTTCGAATCCCTTCGCCCGCTCCAATTCAATCAGCCGCTTGGCCTCAAGCTGCCGCGCTCGAGGGTCACGGGCGGGCTCTGAGGCAAGCCAAAAGGCGTCTCCTGCTTCGCCGAGGAACCGGCAACGCGCTATGTGGTTCCAAGCGCTGGGGGCGATCCAATGAGCAACGATCTTGCAACCGAATCCCTTAACGATTCGGGTATTGAGCTCAACGCCTCAACGGATGCGCCTCATCCGGAAGAAATGCGGGGGACGGTGCGGCTTCGCATCGGGAAATGGATGTCCGTCGATGCGACGGCGCGCGCCACTCCCGCTGGCTTCGTTGCATTGGCGCTGCTCGTCACGGCGATCGCGGCGCCTCTGCTGATCGCCCGCAAGAGGAGGCGTGCGCCCTAGCGAAAGGGGCGCCTGGAGCGTGCTCGCAAGGGGAGACCGCGCCCGTTGCGTCGCCGGCCGCCTCCCCCGCCCGGCCAGATCAACGTCCCCCAAGGTCGACGAGGTCGAGCCCATCGATGGCGGCGTTGCGCTCAGCCTCAGCTTCGGTCAAGGCGCGCTCGAGCTCCAGCGTAGTCGCGCGGCTCGAGCCGGTGAGCACCATGCCGCCGATGCCGAGCGCGAGGCCGAGGATCGTCAGCGCCGGCGTGAAGCTGACGAGGCCGAAGAGGATTGCGGCGAGCAGCAGCGGCCCGCCGATTGTCGCGGCGCGCCCCGCGAGCATGTAGCGCCGGCTGCGTTCGATCGCTTCGCGAAGGTCCTCGATTCGTCGCTCGAGCCGCTCGATTGCATCCATGGGCCTGTCGCCGGCCGCGTCAGGGCGAGGCGCCGCAATTCGCCGGCGCCAGCGCGCCGGCGAACCGATCGGCCATCCAGGCGAGTCGCGCGTTCAGAGGTCTGACCATCGCCGCCAGCCTACCACTTGCCTCGGCGCAGGACGACTTTCGCCCTCGGCGTCAGGCGGGGGGCTTCTTCGTCCCGCCGTCGTTAAGAATGGCCAGCACCCGGTCGATCCCCGTGGGCGAGAGGCGGATCACGCCCGTGTAGGGCGAACTGAGCTCGAGGATGAGGAAGATCGCGCTCGCGATCGCGATCGCGCCGGCCAGATGGGCGATCACCGTCACCGCATTCGGCGTGGCGACGAGGCCATTGCCGAGAAAGAGCGCCGACGCCCAGCATACGACGACGGAAAGCACGTAGGGCGGGAAGGGGCTGGCGAGCTGGCGGGCCATCAGCATCTGGGTGTCGGCGAACTTCCGGACCAGATCGCGGGCGGTCGAGACGAGGCGGCGCTGACCGTCAGTCTCCGGCTTCAGGCCATCGAAATAGCTCGCCTGGCTGAGGAAGATGGCCCGCATCTCCTCGAAGGTAAAGGGCCGCGGCCCATGCTTCGCGTCGCCGAAGAAGCGCACCCGCGAGCGCTCGAGGACCGAGCGCAAACCCGCGCGCCCTCCCGCCGCCTCAGGCCCGTAAAGTTCGAGCGCGAGGTCGATCTCGGCGATGAGCGGGGCCAGCGAAAAAGCCTCGTCGCGCTGGGTGGTGTAGATCGAGAAAGCGGTGAAGACGAGCAGGCCGAGGACGAGCGCCAGAACCAGGGTGACGAGGCCGACCATGGCGCCGACCGAGCCCTTGGACGCGGTCAGCACATCCGCCGGCACGGCCCACTGAAGCGCCATGCCCAAGAGGCTTGCGCCAAAGGCGGCGGCGGCGACGGCGCCAGCCTGACCAAACGAGCGCATCGGCTTCGCGCCGTCGTGGGCCGTGGCCGGCTCCCTATTCCGCAGCGGTCACACGCGCCGCCGGCTCGGGGGCGTGGGCGCGAGCGTGCTTTTGCTCCTCGATGTGCTTCGCTTTTGCCCCGGCCTGACGCGTAGCCTCGGTGAGCTGGTACATCTCCTGGTGGTCGTAGTCGTCGCGCGCCCGAAGCGCCTCGTCGGTGTAGTTCTTCGCGTTCGGGTCGCGCTCGAGCCGGCGCGTCCAGAAGTGGATCTTGGCGAACATCGCCAGGATCCTGCCGTAAGTCACGACCTGACCGCCCCAGTTGCGCGCGTAGAAGAGGAGCGGATTCTCGAGCGGCATTCCCGGCCTGCGGTCGCGGCGATAGCGCCGCCGGATCATGCCCGTCTCGAGCGGATAGATGTTGTAGAAGTGGAAGCTCGCCCAGAACCAGGTGAGGAGATAGGCGACCGTGTCCGGTCGCGGGCCGCCGGCGACCGCGCGGCGGATCACCGTCTTGATGTGGTCCTGGGTATAATAGGTGCGCCAAGCGAGGCGATAGGCCTCCTGCCACTCGTCGCGCGACATCCGCGGATGGTCGGTCGTGACATGCTCGAGATCGAACTTGTTGAGATCCGAGTCGATGTCGACCCCCGCCGCGACCGCCTTGGCGTGGTCCTCGCTGCCCGGCAGCGGGGTGAGGATCGAGAATTCGAGAATGTCGAGCGGCAGTTCGCGCTGGATGATCTGGATGCGCTTGACCAGCGACTCCGGCGTGTCGTTCGGGAAGCCGATGATATAGCCGCAATAGGTGATGCAGCGGTGCTTGCGCCACTCGAGCAGAAGCTCGCGATAGTCGGAGATGTGGTTCTGCTTCTTTTTCGCCGCGGAGAGGTTGTCGGGGTCGATGTTCTCAAGCCCGATGAACACCCGCTTGACGCCCGCCGCCACCGCCTTCTCGATGAAACGGGGAATCTTGTGGCAGGCCGTGTCGACCTGGATGATGAAGCGCGAGTGGATGCCTTGCTGGCGCAGTTCGATCAGCCGGTCGAAGATCGATTCCCAGTTGCGATTGCGGGCGAGATTGTCGTCGGTGATGAAGAAGTAGCGGACGCCGTTGGCGACGTTGATTCGCACGAGCTCTTCGATGTCGTCGGCGGTGCGGTAGCGCGACTTCCGCCCCTGCACGTTGATGATGGTGCAGAACGAGCACAGGAATGGACAGCCGCGTCCGGCGTCGAAGCTCGAAATCATGCCGAGGGTGCGCCCGACCCGCGAGGGCGGCATGTAGGGATGGGTAGCCCCTTCCAGCCCCGGCAGATCGTGGAGATAATTGTAGATCGGCTTCAGCTTGCCCTCGGCGGCGTCGCGCAGCACCTCGTCGAACCGACCTTCGGCCTCGCCCGCGTAGAGCGAAATGCCGAGATCGAGCGCGTCGTTCAGCGATTGAGGCCGCTCCGGCAGCATCGACAGGCAGCCGGACACATGGAACCCGCCGATGACCACAGGCACCCCGGCCGCCCGTAAGGGGCGGGCGCAGTCCAGCACCCGCGGGTACTGATTCGACTGCACGCCGACGAAGCCGACCATGCCGAAGCCGCCGTTATCCTTGATCTGGCGGGCGATCCGGTCGGGCCGGACGCGGGTGTTGGTCTCGTCGACGGGGAAGATCTCGATGTCCACGTCCTCGCCAAGGACCTGGTCTTCCATGCATTTTTGGGCGATGCCGAACAGGCAGGCGAGCGAATTGGACGGCAGCGCCGACTTCCACCACTGGATGACATAGCCCTGTTCGTCATAATGGGACGGCTTGACGAGGAAGAGCAGAAATCGTCGGCGTTTGGCATCCAGCATTACGGGACCCTTCAGAATCGACGGCCCGCCTCAGTCCTGCCCCGCGGCCGCCGCTTTTGGCGACGGCGAGGGTTAGCAGTCTTTAACCAAATGCACAATCTCGGCCGACGAGCCCGCGCAGGCCCGCGGCTATGGCCGCTCGACGGCGACGCGGAGAAAGGTGGCGGGAATCGAAGTGGTCGCGGCGTTCGGGCTCGTGTTCTGGCTCTGGAACAGCGTGTCCAGCTCCTTTTTGAGGTCCTCGGCGCGCCCGTTCCTTTCCGCCGCCTCGAACGCATTCATCGTTGGCCCGTAGTATTTTCTGAAGGCGTCAACGAGCTGCGTCGGCGGCGAGGCGAAGCGGAAGGTATAAGTGTCCCTGACAAACGAGATCTTGTCCTTCGGGACGCCGGCCGCGCCGAATCGCTCGATCACGTTGCTCTCGACCCCCCAGGTCATTGGGCTCACGAAGCCTTCCGGCGGGGGAGGCGAGTACGTCGCGCTGATCTTCAGGATTTGCGCCACCAGGGTCGGATCGTTCGGAATCCAGTTTCCCATCACGATCCGGCCGCCCGGCCGCGTCACCCGCACCATCTCCTTGGCGACGTCGAACGGCTTCGGCGCGAACATCGCGCCGAAGATGCTCACCGTGAGATCGAACGAATGGTCCTTGAGGTCGCGCAAGTCGGTGGCGTCGCCTTCCTGGAACTTGCAATTCGCGAGGCCTTCGGACTTGGCGCGCGCGGCGCCGGCCTCGACAAGATTGGCGGCGATATCGACCCCGAGCACGTCCGCGCCCAGTCGCGCTTCCGGTAGCGCGGTCGTCCCATCGCCGCATCCGAGATCGAGAACCTTGAGCCCTTTGGCGACGCCGAGTTTCTGGACCAGCTCCTCCCCGCTTTCGCGCATGCTTTCCGCGATGCGGGTGAAGTCGCCTTTTTCCCAAAGCGCTTTATTCGGATTCATGAGTTTCCTCCTCGGCCGCCGGCGTGCAGCGACCGATGCGCCCCGCAGACGGCGCGCTTATAGCTGAAACTGGGGTGTAGAACATGGCTGCCCGCCCGCTCGGTTTTTGGCCCCGGGCGGCGAGGCCTTTCCCGCGGCGCGTCTCAGGCGTCGATCCGCTTGATGAACCAGTTGATGAGCCTCGTCCAGATCTCGTCCTTGCCGACGAGGTCCTCAACGCCGTGTTCGAGGTTCGGGTTGTCGTTGACCTCGATGACGACGATCGCGCCGTCGGTTTCCTTGATGTCGACGCCATAAAGGCCGGGGCCGATCGCGCGGGCCGCCTTGAGCGCGGCGTCGATGACCCGGGGGGGAGCGTCGGCGATGGCGATCGTCTTCGATCCGCCCTCCCGGGCGCCGTTCGGCCCGTGCTTGATGATCTGCCAGTGGCCGCGCGCCATCTGATACTGGCATACGAAGAGCGGCTCGCCGTCGAGCACCCCGACCCGCCAGTCGAACTTGGTCGGCATGAATTTCTGCGCCAGCAGGAGGTCGGTATCCTCGAACAGTTCGTCGGACAGCGCCTTCAGCGCCTGCGGGGTCTCGACCTTGTGCACCCCGCGCGAGAAGGAGCCGTCGGGGATCTTGAGCACCATCGGCCAGCCGAGCAGCCGCTCGGCCTTGGCGAGGTCGTCGTCGTCGGCCAGCATCACGGTCGGCGGCACGGGAACGCCGTGAGCCTCGAGGAGCTCGTGCAGATAGACCTTGTTGGTGCAGCGGATCATCGATTGCGGGTCGTCGATCACCGGCATGCCTTCGGCCCGGGCGCGCTGGGCGAAGCGGTAGGTGAAACTGTCGATCGAAGTCGTCGCGCGGATGAACAGCCCGTCGAATTCGGCCAGTTCCGCGAGCTGCTTCCTGGTGATGAGTTCGACCTCGACCGACTGCTTCTCGGCGATCCGGGCGAAATGCTTGAGCGTGTCCGGCGAGGACGGCGGCATGTCGTCCTGCGGATCGTGCAGGACGGCCAGCGAATAGCGGGCGATCGCCCGGCCGCGCGGATTTCGCCAGTCGCGCTGGGTGTGGCGATGCAGGCTCTTGTGGAAGAACTCGGCCTCGTCCGGCCCGAGCTTGGCGAGCGGCCGGGCGCGCAGCCGGTCAATTTTCCACCGCTTGCCCGCCGTTATCGTGACCTCGATCGCCGGGCATCGGTACCAGTCGAACAGCAGCCGGCCGAAAGCCTCGAAGCGGGAATCCTGGACGAAGCCGAAGCAGAACAGGAGGTCGAACGTGGTGTCCTCGGTCGCCTGCGCCTTCAGCGCTGCGGCGCTCAACGCCTCCTGCAGCTCCGGCAGCGACTGCTCGTAGAGCTTGATCTCGCGCAGATCGAGCATCGTCTCGACGGTCGGGATCACCCGGTGGCCGCGCGCCTCGGCGAGCAGCGAGGCGTAGTAGCCTTTGGACTGGTAGTTGTAGGAGCGGGAAAGATTGATGATCTTTGCCCGTCCGAGCATGGCGAACAGCTTCGGCCGCGCGAGATAGTCGCGCGTCGTGATCACCTTGTGGGGCGTATCGGCGTTGGGGAAGTCGCGCGCCTGATCGACGAGAATGACCCAGCCCGTCATGACGCGCGCCGCTCCGGGCGTGCGGTTAGTCGCGACGACTTCTGCATGGATGACCGGCGGAAGGTCCCTGAGGTTGGGCGCGGGCTGGTTCACTCGTGACGGGCGCGACTCACTTTCCGCGCTTCTTCGCTCCCCTAGCGCGGGCGCGATGCGCCGCGCAACGGCTGAACGCGTTTCTGCGGCGGATTGTTCCCGGTCTCGCGGAGGGAGGCGGGGATAAGCGACTTCTCGTAGCGCAAGGCGGCGGCCCCGTCGGCGTAGTAGCGGGCGTGCTGGCCGAATTGGCGGAAGCCGGAGCTCTCGTAAAGAGCGATCGCCGATAGATTGTCGTAGCGCACTTCGAGCGTGAGGGCGGCGCGGCGATAGCGCCGCGCATAGGCCTCGCAGGCCTGGAGCAGCGCCCGGCCGACCCCGCGGCGGGCGAATTTCGCGCCGACCGCGAGCGAATAGATTCGGACCGCCCGCGAGGTCTTCCGCAGCGAGACCAGCGCGTAGCCCGCCAGTTCGTCGTCGCTGAAAGCCACGATCACCGGCCGGTGGGCGGCGCGCAGGAATTCGCGCAACGACCGGCGCGAGACCCGGTCGGTCTCGAACGACTCGTTCTCGAGCCTCGCGATCGCGTCGAGATCGCGGGGACGGGCCTCGCGAACGACAATGCCGCTCTGCCGCCAGCTGCTCATGTACGCCTTATGCGGGAGGGGCTGGGCGAGCGCCAGCGTCTACCCTCATCCAGAGCTTCGCGCCACCATCTCTAAACGGCGGAAGGCAATCACTACCCCCGCCCCGAGCGCCTGACCCATTCTTCCTCGTCGACGGTCTCGATCCCGAGCTCGCGCGCCTTGGCGAGCTTCGAGCCGGCTCCCGGGCCGGCGACGACGAGGTCGGTCTTGGCCGAGATCGAGCCCGACACCTTGGCTCCGAGCCGCTCGGCGATCGCCTTGGCCTCGTCGCGGGTCATCCGTTCCAGCGACCCGGTGAAGACAACGGTCTTGCCGGCGAGCGGATGGCCAGCGGCGACCGCCTCCATCGGCTCGATCCTGACCTCTCTGACGAGCGCGTCGAGCGCCGCCTCGTTGCGCGGCTCGGCGAAGAAATCGGCGACCGCCTCGGCGACCACCGGCCCGACGCCCTCGACCGCCGAGAGCTCCTCAGCCGCGTTTTCGGCCCGGGCGGCGGCCCGCAGCGGCGCCCAGTCGCCGAAATGGCGCGCGAGGCGCCGCGCGTTGGTCTCGCCGACATGGCGAACGCCAAGCGCATAGAGGAAGCGGTTGAGCGCGATCGAGCGGCGCGCGTCGATGGCGTTGAAGAGGTTGCGCGCGGAGGTCTCGCCAAATCCTTCCCACTCGCTCAGCGGCGGCCGGCCTTGCCCGTCCCGCGCTCGAAGGGTGAAGATGTCGGCGGGAGTGCGGATCAGGCCCTCGGTGAAGAAAAGCTCGATCAGCTTTTCTCCCAGGCCCTCGATGTCGAAAGCGTTGCGTGAGACGAAGTGCTTGAGGCCCTCGACCGCCTGCGCGGCGCAGACCAGCGTGCCGGTGCAGCGGCGCACGACGTCCGCCTCACCCGTCTTCTCGTCAATCTCGCGCAAAGCGGCCGACCCGCAGACCGGGCAGACTTGCGGAAACTCGTAAGGCTTCGGCGCCCGGCGGCCGCTTGTCGAGCACGACTTCGAGGATCTGCGGGATGACGTCGCCGGCGCGCTGCACCACCACCGTATCGCCGACCCGCACGTCCTTGCGCTTGATCTCGTCCTCGTTGTGCAGGGTGGCGTTGGAGACGACGACGCCGCCGACGGTCACCGGCTTAAGGTTGGCGGTCGGCGTCAGCGCGCCGGTGCGTCCGACGGTGATGGTGATCGCCTCGACGATCGTCATCGCCTTCTCGGCCGGGAACTTGTGCGCGACCGCCCAGCGGGGCGAGCGCGAGATGAAGCCGAGCCGCTCTTGCAGCGCGAGATCGTTGACCTTGTAGACGACGCCGTCGATGTCGTAGCCGAGCGTCGCGCGCTCGGCCTCGATCGCGTGATAGTGCGCGATCAGCTCGGCGGTCGAATGGCATAGTCTCGTCAGCGGATTGGTCGGCAGGCCGAAGCGGCGCATCGCATCGATCGCGCCGAGCTGGGTCGAGGCGAAGGGCTCGCTGACCTCGCCCCAGGCGTAGGCGAAGAAGGCAAGCGGCCGGCTTGCCGTGACGCCCGGATCGAGCTGGCGTAGCGAGCCGGCGGCGAAGTTGCGCGGATTGGCGTAGATCTGCTTTCCCGCCTCCGCCTGACGGGCGTTGAGCGCGGCGAAATCGGCAAGGCGCATGTAGACTTCGCCGCGAGCCTCGAAAATCCGCGGCGCGCCCTGAAGCCGCTGGGGGATAGCCTGGACCGCGCGCACATTGGCGGTCACATCCTCGCCCTCGTAGCCGTCGCCGCGGGTCGCCGCACGGACGAGTTCGCCCATCTCGTAGCGCAGGCTGCAGGAAAGCCCGTCGATCTTGGGCTCGGCGACGACGTCGAGCGGCGCGCCGTCGCCTAATCCCAGAAAGCGCCTGACCCGGGCGGTGAATTCCTCGACCTCCTCGTCGGCGAAGATGTTGCCGAGCGACAGCATCGGCGCCGCGTGGCGAACCTTGGCGAATTTCTCCGACGGCGGCGCGCCGACCTTCCGGTTCTCCGATTCGGCGCCGGCGAGCGCGGGGAACGCGGCTTCGAGCGCGGTGTAGCGCCGGCGCAATTCGTCATATTCGGCGTCGGAGATCGTGGGCTGATCCTCGCCGTGATAGCGCCGGTCGTGCTCGGCGATCTCGGCCCCGAGGCGCGCATGCTCGGTCCGCGCCTTGGCGAGGGTGAGCTTCGCCTGTTCCTTCCTGGGGGTGGTCATGGGCGCAAATTTAGCCTAGCGTCAGGGCCGGCGGAAGGCGACGGCGGCTTTAACCGCCGGCTAACCCGTTTGCCCGATTGATGGGTTTGGCGAGACGCCGGAGCGGGGCTGCCGCGCGTCATGAGACATGTGATCCGCCGGCCCGACAGCCGAGATCGCCAAATGCGCGCCCAGATCGCGAGTCTTGCTCGCCGCTTCGTTGCTTGCGGGATGCTGCGCGAGCGGCTATCCGGCCGTCTCCGGCGCGACGTCCGGCCCCGTTCGACGCCTTTCAAGCGAGCATGAAGCTCGCTGTCGGCATGCCGACCGACGTGGCCATTCTCCTCATCGGATCGCAGCCGGTTTCCGGTCAGGCGACGAGTTGTGGAATCCTCGCCGGATACGAATGGACATGCCAGCTCCTGAGATTCGGCTGCTGCGAAAACAATGAGCTGCTTGTCTATGTCGCGCAGACGCCCGACGGCCGCGGCGCGGTGAACTCCTGGTCGGTGCGGAAGGGCTGACAGGGCCAGCAGGCTGCGGCCCGTTTGGCCGGCTCGTTGCCAATGGCCGATCTCCCGCCTAACCTTGCGGGCCGCCGTGTTGTCGGAAAACTGGGGGGGCGCGTGCGAAGTCTGTTCCGTTCGAGCATCGCGGCGGGAGCGTTGGGCGTCGTCGCGCTTTCGCTTATGGGGCCGGCGGAGGCGAAGACCTGCTCCGAGCGGCTCAAGGTTTGCCAGAAGTTCTGCGTCAGAAGCGAGGGCGGCTCGCCGGCATGCATGTCCGTGTGCGGCGGGTATCTTCAGGCGTGTCTTTCGAGCGGCTGCTGGGAAAGCAAGTACGTCGACAAGGACTGCGGCTTTACCCGGCAGTAGGCGCCCGCGCCTCCGCGCCCGCGACAAACTCGCCGATGTTCTTGAGCGCGACGCCCGCTGCGGATTCCGGCCAGGAATGGCCAAGGCCCGGAATGACGACCAGCTTCGCGCCGGGAATGCTTGCGGCGGTATCCTCGGCCGTCGCGACCGGAAAGAGCGGGTCCGCGTCTCCGTGGATCACCAGCGCCGGGCGCCGCACGGTCTTCAAGCCTGCGTTGCGCGGCGCGGCGGAGACCACCGCCGCCCATTGGCGGGCGAGTCCCGCCGGATCGTAAGGCGCGCGATCGGTGCGGCGTTCGGCCGATTGGCGCAGCTCGGCTTCGCTCATCCCGAAGCCCGGACCGAGCAGCGTGCGCTGCACGAGGATGCTCGCCTCGATAAGGTCCTCGCGAGCCGCGCTCTTCGGCGGTTGAGCCAGGATCGCCATCGCCTTGCGATCACCCGGCGGCAAGTCCCGCCGGCCGGTGGTCGAATTCATCGAAATGAGGCTTTTCGTCCGCCCGGGATGATGGATCGCGACGAGCTGCGCGATCATCCCCCCCATTGAGGAGCCCGCGATATGGGCGCGCTCCACGCCGAGCGCGTCGAGAAGGCCGGCCGCGTCCTTGGCCATATCCTCGAGTCGATAGGGGACGTCGATCGCCTTGCCTGCAGCCAGATCGGCCATGACCGCGCGAAAATCGGGCGTGGGCAGGCTGGCGAGATGGGTCGACTTGCCGATGTCGCGGTTGTCGTACCTGACGACCCGGAATCCCCTGTCCGCCAGACCCTTGCACAGCGATTCCGGCCAGAAGAGGAGCTGCGCGGCGAGCCCCATGATGAGCAGGATGACCGGGTCGCTCTCGCGGCCGAAGCTTTCGTATTCGATATCGATTCCGTTCGCTCGGATTTGCGGCATGATTTTTCTCGGGGAGACGTCCGGGCGGCAACCTACCCGAGACTACGGCGGCTTCAAACCGGCCGAGGCGCCTGCAGCGCCCGCGCTCCCTCATCCGCCGCCTCCTCCGGCGCAACCCAGCGGAAGCCGGTCATCTGGCGGCGCGCCCAGGTGAACTGCCGCTTGGCGTAATGGCGGGTGTCGAGCTTCGACCGTTCTGCGGCCTCGGCGAGCGTGATCCGGCCTTCGAGATGGGCGATGAGATGGGGAACGCCATGGGCGCGCATGACCGGCAGCGCCGGATCGAGGCTGCGCTTCATGAGCCTCCCCGCCTCGCCGAGCGCGCCTTCCGCGAGCATGGCGTCGAACCGCGCGTCGATGCGGCGATAGAGCTCGTCCCGGTCGGGAGCGAGATAGAGCCCCGCCCATTCGTGGGCCGCGAGCGCCGGAGCCGCCCGCGCTCCCAGGAACGAGGCGATCGGGCGGCCGGTCGCGGCCAGAACCTCGAGCGCGCGCAAAATCCGTTGCCGGTCGCCGGGGTTGAGGCGCGAAGCGGATTCGGGGTCGCGGACCTTGAGCTCGGCGCGGAGATCGGCGCTGGCGCGCCCCTCAGCCTCGGCGCGAACCCTCGCCCGCACGGCCTCGGGCACCGGAGGCACGTCCGACAGGCCCTCGGTGAGCGCGCGCAGGTAGAGACCCGTCCCGCCGACGAAAATGACCGGCCGCTCGCCGACGTCGGCGAGGATTTCGCGCGCCGCCCGCGCCCACCGCCCGGCGGAGAAATTGACCGCGCCGTCGATCGCGCCGAACAGGCGATGGGGCGCGCGACGCTCGTCCGCGATCGTCGGCCGCGCGGTCAGGATGCGCAGATCGGCATAGACCTGCATCGAATCGGCGTTGACGATCGTCGCCCCGAAGCGCTCCGCGAGCGCGAGCGCCGCCGCCGACTTGCCGCTCGCGGTCGGGCCTGCGATGAGGACCGCGCGCCTGCCCTTCTCCCGGGCGCGGGAGAGGGATTGAGGCGAGGGGAGCCTGATGCCGTCGTCCGCCGTCGTCGCCACGCTGATCGCCGATCCCCGTTCGATGCGGCTTAGCGATGCCCATATCGCGCATCTGACGCAAGGCGTCGGCGGGTTCGATTCGCAGCGGTGGCTCGACGAGGGGGTCGCCGCCGATGTCGTTTTTTCCGCCCCGCTTGACGTTGTCCGCGCCGCGCTTCGCGAAGCGGCGGCGGGGGAGCCGGTCGATGTCATCGTCCAGCCGGCCGCCCATCGCGCCAAGCGTCTCCTGGTGGCGGACATGGATTCGACCCTGATCGGGCAGGAAGGCCTCGACGAGCTCGCGACTTATGCCGGCGTCGGCGAGCGGGTCGCAGCGATCACCGAGCGGGCGATGCGGGGCGAGATCGCCTTCGAGCCGGCGCTGCGCGAGCGCGTCAGGCTGCTCGCCGGATTGCCGGAAAGCGTCATCGCCGATGTGCTCGAAGACCGCATTACGCTCACTCCCGGCGCGCGCACGCTCGCGCGGACGATGCGCGCGAGAGGCGCCTATGTCGCCATCGTCTCGGGCGGCTTTCGCCAGTTCACTGCGGCGGTTCGCGCCCGGGTCGGCGCTGACGAGGATCGCGCCAATACGCTCGAGATTGAGGGCGGCAAGCTGACCGGCGAAGTGATCGAGCCGATCCTCGGCCACGACGCAAAGCTCGGGGCGCTTCACGCGATCGCGGCCGAAAGAGGCCTCGCGCTCAGCGAGACCCTCGCGGTCGGCGACGGCGCCAACGATCTCGCGATGCTCGAGGCCGCCGGCCTCGGCGTCGCCTATCGCGCCAAGCCCAAGGTCGCGGCAAGCGCCGAGGCCCGCATCGATCACGCCGACCTCACCGCCCTGCTCTACGCGCAGGGGATTCCGCGCGCGCAGTTTGTGGAGGGGTGACTCTCCCTTCTCCCTCTGGGAGAAGCTGGCGCGATAGGGCGTCCGAAGGACGCCCGTCCTTCGGACGGGCTATGGCGCCGGATGAGGCTTTCGCCCTCAAAGCACTTCCACCAGCCTGAACCGCTCGCAGTAAAGCTCCATGTCCGGCGAAAATTCACCCCGGCGGGTGAAATACTCCGTGTGCATCCGCCGCCAATAGTCGAGCGACTGGTCGCCCTCGCCCTCGTCATGAGCAAGGGTCGCGTCGACCTCTCCCAACCGCCGCCGCGTCAGCTCGACCGTCTCAAGCACCGCGCGCGGCTTGTCCCGGCCGTCCTTGACGATCCACCGCTTGCCGACCACAACGCCCTTGTCGCCGTCCCTCGCCGGCCAGCAGGTCGCCGTCTTCCGGCCAATGAGCACGAGCGCCAGCAATTCGTCCGCCAGCTCCGGACTGTCGCCGAAGGCGAAGCTTTCCAAGTCCGCCATAATTTCCCGTCCCCCACTGTCAAGGCCGCCCCCGGACTATGATCCGGGGTGTTCCGGCCATCCACGTCTTCGCCCGGTCGCGGGCGTCTGCAAGCTCTCTCACGTCTTCAAATACTTCGTCGCCTCGCGCTTGGCGACGCCGGTCAGCTTCCCCCCATGGTCGTTCAGGAACCGGCGCACCCGCTTCGGGTCGCGCTTCGACAATTCGCGCAGCCACCAGCCGACCGCCTTCTGGATGAACCACTGGCGATCTTCGGCGAGACGCGCGGCCCAGCCGAGCATCCGTTCGGGATCGCGCTTCTCCTTCGTCCACGGCAAGCGTGAAGACGAGCGCCGCGCGCCGTGTCCAAAGGTGCTGGATCTCGATCCAGGCTTCCGCGGCGTCGAGCCTGCCCGGCTCGGCGAGAAGGCAGCGCGAGCCGGCCATCGACAGATTGTCCGCGACCGCCCAGCCGTCGAGATCGATGAGCCGCTCGGTCACGAACGCCCAGACTTTTGCGTCGGGCTCGATCGATTTTCGCGCCAGAATCCGCCCCGCGACGATCTTGAGGTCCCAGACCGGCTCGCGCCACAGGCGGGCGGCAGGTTCACCGCCTGCGCCTGAGTGAGATCGCCGAGCGTCTCCCTGATCGCGGCGTCCATGCCCGGCAGCGCCACGCCCCAATGCTCCCAGCGCGACTTCTGGTAAGCCTTCTCCCATTCCGCCCGCTTCGCATCGCCCCGCGCCCGCAGGGCCTTGAGGAGGCGGGCTTCCGTCGAAGCGGCGATCGTGGCGAGCATGGCCAACCTCCCAACATGGCCGCGAGCGAGTCGCCTTAGACCGCCGCGTCCCGGGCTTATGACCCGGGGATCGTTGCGAGGACGGTCAAGGCGAGTAAGCGCGCCACGACGGTGCCTCGCTCGATGTCCCGCTTGGTTCGCTGCAGACTCGCCCGGTCGGCATCCGTCAGGGCGGCGGCGACGGGACAATCCCTGCTGTCTTTGTTCATCAAATCGTTGATCAGATCGAACGCCGTAGCGCCGGCGTCCTTAAGGCGGTCTTGGAAGCCCGATAAGAGGAAGTCGCCGGAGCCGCGCACAACATAGATCGCGTCCTCGGCGCCGGAACAGGCGAGATCCCTCAATACCTTTGAAAGCGCGATGACGTACTCGGAATCATTGATGGCTGCGGCTACGAGTGTCTTTCGCCATGCCGCGTCATCCTGCGCGACCGCGAGCGGAGGAACCCAGGCCCATGGAGGGTCACATGACGCTAGCGTCCGATCAGGATTGAGACAGTCTAGAGATTGGATGCGCTTCAGAGCTTGATCGCGCAGGTCGCCCGAGGGGAGCAACTCGATAGATTTGTGCAAGCTATCATACGCCGGGCCATCCCACGGTTTCCCCTTGCCATACCAATCTTGACTTGGTCCGAAGGGAGCCCAAGCCTCAGTCGAGTCGGCAAAGAGGATCGAAGCTACCGGCCCAGAACACAGACACGCCACCGTTGGTGCGCCAGAGACCCGTAGCCACAAGATCTGTCGCCACCAAACTCGTACGTCTTCATCGATGCGCCCAGAAGCTGCGCGCCGTTGAGGGATGCGCCCTGAAGATCTGCGTTCTCAAGTGACGCGCCATGAAAGCTCACCCCTTGCAGCGACGCGCCTCCTAGCTGCGCATAGTGAAGCGATGCGCCCTGGAGGTTAGCGAAATTGGCTCCTGAAATGGCGCGGTACTTGGCCTCCCCAGAATCACCGGACTTCCTCCATTCGGAGAGAGCGGGAAGGAATCGCCACTCGGGCAAATGATCTTCCTGCCATTCGCCGGGAAAGGTCGCCGCCGCGCCGGAAAAGAGTATCGCCGCGAGGCTGAATACGAAGCCAAGACCGGCCCAGCCCCAGGAGCCTCGACCTCGGCCATCCGGCACGCGCCCAGACAGAATCTTGCCCCACAGCCACCAGATCAGCGCGAGATCGACGACAAGCGCGAGGCGCTGGGTCCAGGTGATGAAGCTCGAATGGAACGGCAGGAACTGAATCTGCATCATCAAAAGCAGCAGGATCGGCGCGATGACCAATGTCACCCAGGCGATCGCGCGCAGCAGCCAACCGAACAGGCCCCGACGGAGGGCAGAAGGCCCGGCAAGGAACTGGATGAAGATGTTGCTCGGCAATTGCCACTGCAGATTTTGCCGCGTCCCGCTGTCAACATTGCGCTTCGGATCGTGCAGCGCCTGATGATAGCGCTTCGCCTTCTCGGTCAGGAAGACGAGATGGACGAGAGTGTAGGCGTGGACGATGATGAACAGGATCGGCGCTACGAAAAAGAAGGCGAGCAGCGGCAGTTCGATATTGAGGAACGGAAGTTTGACCGATCTCTCGAAAAAGAGGTCTTCGTGCGTCACCGCGCCCGCGGCGACCGCGAGATAGAACAGCACGAACAGATAGGAGAGCCATAAGCCCCCGCCGACTGAAGCCGCGTCGTCGACCGCCGCCTTGATCGCCTCAAGATCGTCGGCCTTCTCGGCGATCGGCGGTTCGGGCGCGGACGTGGTGGCGGCGCCCGAACCGCCGGCGCCAGTCGCAGGACGCCCCTCGGGCGGCGGTTGCTTTTCCAATCCCACGGGCGCCTTGCCACGAAGACCGAAGCGCCCGGCATACGGTCCGGGCTGCTCTTTTCTACACCAACCCCGTGCGCCATCAAGCCAATGGGCTCCATCGGCCCGCGCAGATTTTTCGACTTTTACTTGCTGAAAATCGGAATGGCGGGTAGGATGCACTTACGGCGGCAAACGCCGCAGCCGAGGCCGTGCACGCACATATCACGTAATCCTAAGCGATATTTAACCACTGCGCGGCCGAAAAAGAAAAAATGCCCTGGGGGTCAGCGCAACCCATTGAAAAGGCTCGAAACGGACAAGCGGATCCAAGGAAATCCGAGCCCTTTCCTTTGATAGATTTGGTTGCGCTTGGCCCGGCTTGGGGAAATTTGGGCCGATTTGGAGAAAACTTGGAGACGGCCGTCAGCGGGCCGGCTCGGAGGACGCGCGCGGCAGTCGGGTCCCCGCCAGGATCTGCTCCGCCAGGCTTGCGGCCCGCGCGGCCGGAATGAAATCGTCGACGACCAGATTTGAGAGCCCATGCACCAGGCCCCACGCCCCCATGGCCGCAAGATTGTGGTCGAGCGGCCGCTGGTCGAGGTCGGCGACGCCTTGCAGCAGCAGAGCTTCGACGCCGTCGGTCGCCTCCTGCAGCGCCGGATATTTAGCCCGCTCGGCCAGGACGGGCCCGAACATCAGGCGAAAAAGGCCGCGGTTCTGCTGGGCGAACTCGACATAGGCGAGGCCCGCCCGGCTGAGCGGATTGGCGCCGCGGGTCGCCCCCTCCATCGCCGCGCGGAGCTCGCGAAAGCCTTCGGCGGCGACGGAAGCAAGGAGATCCTCCTTGCTGGTGAAATGCCGGTAGGCGGCCGTCGCCGACACGCCGACCCGTCGCGCGGTCTCGCGCAGTCCTACCGCCTGCATCCCGCTCTCGTCCAGAATTTGGCGGGCCGAGGCCACAAGCGCAACCGGTAGATTGCCGTGCCGGTAAGGGCGTAGCGAGCGCATTCGAAGTTGGCCTATCTCGGGGTGTTCACGCTGTCAACGCGTAGCGCCGGCGCCAGTTCCGAGGGTTTGCCCCAATTGTGTCGTCGCGGCGGCAAGGAGCGGCATCGACCGCTGCCGCGCTTCATCCTAAGCGCGCCCCAGTCCGCCCTTGGCGCGCAGGAAGGCGACGATCGCATCGAGGCCGGCGCCGGTCTTCATGTTCGCCATCACGAACGGGCGGCTCTTGCGCATCGCCGCCGCGTCTCTCGCCATCACTTCGAGCGAAGCGCCGACGTAGGGCGCAAGATCGATCTTGTTGATGACCAACAGATCCGAGCGAGTCACGCCCGGTCCCCCTTTTCGTGGGATTTTCTCCCCGCCGGAGACATCGATGACGTAGATCGTGATGTCGGCGAGCTCGGGCGAGAAGGTCGCCGCCAGATTGTCGCCGCCGGACTCGATGAGGATGAGGTCGAGATCGGCGAAGCGCTGGCGCATCTCCGAGACGGCGGCGAGGTTGATCGAGGCGTCCTCGCGGATCGCCGTATGCGGGCAGCCGCCCGTTTCCACCCCCATGATGCGCTCCGCGGGAAGCGCCCCGGCCTCGACCAGAATGCGGGCGTCCTCCTTCGTGTAGATGTCGTTGGTGATGGCGGCGATTTCGAGCTCGTCGCGCAGGCGCTTGCAAAGCTGCTCCATGAGCGCCGTCTTGCCCGAGCCGACCGGCCCGCCGACGCCGACCCGCAGAGGTTGGCTGGATTCTGTCATGACCGGAAAAGCCTCGAATATTGCGTCTCGTGCCGCATCGAGGCGATGTCAGATCGAAACGCCGCGCCGCCCAGGTCGCCGAGGCTCCCGCTGGCCGCCTCGCGCGCGAGCGCGCGAACGCGTGGCAGAAGGGCCGCCAGAATCCTCTGGCCGTCCGTCTGACCGATCGGCCCGAGCCGCAGGGCGGCGGACACGAGGCTCGAGGCCTGGGCGAGCACGAAAGCCTCGAGGCTGGACCCGAGCGGCAATCCGTGACCGCTCGCCGCCGCGGCGACGGCGACGGGATAGGCGATGCGTCCTTCGGGCGCGCGCTCGAGCTGCCGCAAAGGCTCGCAATCCCAGGCCGCCCGCGCCGCAGCCACAAACGCCTTTCCCTGAGCCGTCGTCTCGAGGCGGCGCTCGGCCGATGGGCAGAGGGCGACCGCGAGAGCGTTCGCTTCCAGGAAGCTTAGCCAATCGGCCGCTGCGGCGGAGCGAAACGCGGCGGAGAACAGGAAGGCGTCCGAGCGCGGCGCTCCGAATTCCATGAGATCGACGAGCCAGGCCTCGAGCGACCGGGCGTCGACGATGTCGCCCGCTTCGACCGCCCACTCGAGGCCATGCGAATAGGCGAACGCGCCAACCGGGAATCCCGGCGAAAGCCAGATGAGGAGCGGCAACGGCGAGCCCCGGTCAGCCTCGGCGACCGTCGTGTCCATGCTCGTGTCCGTGGGCGGGATGATGGTCGTGGGCATGGGCGGGGCCGTGGCGATGCTCGCCAGCGGGACCGTGGTCGTGGTCGTGGTCGTGATGATGGTCATGGTCGTGGTGATGAGCCTGTCCCTCATCAGCCTTCACGTAAGCGCCGCCTTCGGGATTGAAGGGCGCTTCGAGCGCGACCACCCTGGCCCCGAGTCCTTCGGCCATCGCCTCGATAACCGGATCGCGGCGGATGCGCACCGCCCTGGGCAGGATTTCGGTCGGCAGATGGCGGTTGCCGAGGTGCCAGGCGACGCGGGCCAGCGCGAGCCCATCGGCAGCCCGGATCTCCGCCAGCGGCTCGGGCGCGGCGACGACTTCGACAATGCGCCCGTCCTCGAGGCTCAACCCGTCGCCGCCGCGCAGCATCGCGGCCTCTGCGAGATCAAGCAGGAAGGCCAGGCCGCCAACGCCGGTCATCGCCACCCGCCTGCGATAGCGCTCGTCAAAATCGAGCACCACCGTGTCGGCCGGCGCGCCCGTCCAGCGGCCGGCGGCTATCACTCTGTCAGCGCGCAGCATCGTCGCCTTTCCTCGAAGGGGCGGGGTCATTCTAAAGACCGATCCGCACCTTCGACATTGAACGAGAAGCGAAAAGAACGCCAGCCGGCCTGTAAGCCGGGTTCTGTATGGCCGGAGCTCATCGCCCCGGCGTGACGGCCATTCCTCTGGGACGCCCGTCGCCGGGCGCCTCAAGCAACCAACCCGAGCGGCAGGCCAACGGAAAAGGCCCCGCGGCGTCCGGAGACGCCGCATGTCGCTCCTATTCGGTTTTGCTCCCGGCGGGGCTTGCCGTGCCGCCGACGTTGCCGCCTGCGCGGTGCGCTCTTACCGCACCCTTTCACCCTTGCCGTGACGCTTTAGGGCCTTGCGGCCCGCGACCCGGCGGTTTGCTTTCTGTGGCGCTTTCCCTGGGGTTTCCCCCGCCGGACGTTATCCGGCGCCGCATCCGCATGGAGCCCGGACTTTCCTCCGCTTCGAAGCGGCGGCCGTCCGGCCGACTGGCTCAGCGGGGTTAGGGAGATAGTCGATCACGGTCAAGGGCAATCGCCCGGGCGGCGGCGCCGGGAACCAATGTTGCGGCTCGTTGATTGAAGCTTTGTCGGAACTGTGGGATTGTGGCGGCGAGCGAGCGGCCCGTTCTAAAGACGTCGAGGCGGCGAAGCGTGGTTGGGCGCCCCAGGCGTAGGTTGAAGGAGAGATCGCATCGGATGACAAGAATTCTGGCTATTTCGGCGGCGATTGCCGCTGCGCTCGGCGTTTCAGCCTGTCAAACGCCTCAGCAGCAGAATGCGCTGGTTGGCGGGGCGCTGGGCGCCGGAACGGGCGCCCTCATCGGCTCGGCCGTCTCGGGGGGAAGCGCGGGCGGCGCGCTCGCAGGCGCGGCGATAGGCGCGGGCTCGGGCGCTCTCATCGGTTCGGCCGCCACGCCGCAGCCGACCTACTACGGCGGCCCGCAGCAGGGCTACTACGGCGGGCCGCCTCCGGGCAGATGCGCCCAGTGGGCCTTCGACTACAACAACAACCGCGTTTGCACCGCGTTTTACTAGGGGAGGAAAACTTGAAGAAGACTCTTGCTCTCGCGCTGGCCCTGGCCGGCGCTCTTTCGGTCTCGGCCTGTCAGACGCCGCAGCAACAGACCGGCACGCTCGCCGGCGGCGCCATCGGCGCCGGCACCGGGGCGTTGATTGGATCGGCGGTCTCGGGCGGCAGCGCGGGCGGCGCTATCGCCGGCGGCATAATAGGCGCCGGGACCGGCGCGCTGGTCGGCAACGCCGTAACCGCGCCGCAGGGGGGGCACTGCGTGCGATGGGGCTACGACGTCAACGGGAACCACGTCTGCACCGCCTGGAACTGATCGTTCTCGCGCTCTCCGCGTCATCGCCGTCAGACTGGCGATGACGCGGCTTGCGCGCCGCCCGCGTGCTGGTCCGGGGCTTCTGCGCTGGACATGAGCGCGCGCCATCCCGACAGTCCGCTTGCCGCCCGCTTTCTCGCGTCCCCCAATCGCGGCGAGCGGCGGGGCCGCGGCCGGCCCGACTGCCTCATCCTTCACTATACCGGGATGCCGAGCGGGGATGGGGCGCTCAAGCTCCTGCTCGATCCGGCCTCCGAGGTCTCCGCGCATTATCTCGTCTGGGAAGACGGCTCGATCGACCAATTGGTCGCCGAAAGCGACCGGGCCTGGCATGCGGGCAAGTCCTCCTGGAAGGGGGAGAGCGACGTCAACTCGGCCTCAATCGGGGTCGAGATCGTCAATCCCGGCCATGACGGCGGGGCGCCTCCCTTCGCCGGGCCGCAGATCGAGTCGACAATCCGCCTCGCGCGCGACATCTGCGACCGCTGGGCCATCCCGCCCGAGCGCGTGCTCGCCCATTCCGACGTCGCGCCGGCGCGCAAGCAGGATCCGGGCGAGGCTTTCCCTTGGAAGCTGCTGTGGCGCAAGGGCGTCGGCCACTGGGTCGAGCCGGCGCCGCTCGCCGGCCCGGCCCTGTTCGCCCACGCGGAGGAAGGCTCGCCGGTGAGGGCGCTGCAGACGATGCTGGCGCTCTACGGGTATGGCGTGGAGATCACCGGGGTTTACGACCGCCAGACCCGGCAAGCGGTGGCGGCATTCCAGCGCCACTTCCGGCCCGAGCGGGTCGACGGCGAGGCGGACGCCTCGACCGTCGCGACTTTGAAGGCGCTGATCGAGGGGCTCGGGCGAAAGCCAAGACCCAGGGGCGAGCGGTCAGGCGCTTAGAAGAACAGAATCATCTCGATATATAGAAGCCCTCCCAGCCAAATTTATTCCAAGCCTACCCAAATCGGGCAAAGCCGAGCCAAATCCCGGCCAAGGCAAGCAAAGGAATTGGCTTTGATTGTCTTGGATCTCCTTTGCGGAATCGGGACTTTTCAATGGGTTGCGCTGACCCCCCAGGCCTTTTTTCTTTTTCTCCCGCCCCAGGCGATGAAATGACGCGCACGCTCGCCTCGCGGCGCTCCCCTGGTCGTGCGCTTGATCGATCGCCGGAGTCATCATTCGACGACCTTAGCACAGATTTCTCTTTCCCAGAAGAAATTGTCGCCAAAAGATTTCGCCGACCGTATTGGTCGTTCCGATAAGTTTGAGGGATTTCGGCGACGCGGTCCGGTCCGAAGCAACAAGGTCGTCGTTTCGCGGTTCGTGGCGCGGAGGCGGCGATCCGGTCGCGGACATTCGCGGCCCAGCATCGCCATGCATATCGCCGAATCCTGACTTACGCTTGCGATAGAGAGACGCTACGGCAGGTGTTAAGTTCACCAATTGTGATCCGACAAGAACAATACCAATAGGAACATCGTCACTATATACGTTATGTCACTCCACAGTTACTGTGATATTGCCAACGAATGTCAAAAATTTACCAAAAATTAACTATAACAAACGAGCATGTTAACGATCGACAACAGTCTCGCCAGCCGCCCGGCAACGTCTGCGGCGGAGAAGAGCGGGACCTGATTTCGCTTGGGAGTCCAAAAGATGGCCGTTGTGCGCCGCCAAGTGAACCCGCGATGGGCGCCCGACGGCGAGGTCCAACCCGATCTTGCCCCCAAGAGCCCCGAGCGGCACTTGATCATCGCCGGGACCGGTCGCGCGGGGACGAGTTTTCTGGTCCGCTATTTGACCGAACTTGGCCTGGACACCACTCTGGCCAGGAATGGGGATCGGGCGAGTTGGGATGCGGACGCCAACGCCGGCCTCGAAAACCAGCTGGTCTGCGGGGCCAACCTTCCCTACGTGGTCAAGTCGCCATGGATCGGCGAGTATGTCGATCAGATCTTGAACGAGAAGCAATTCAAGATCGACGCCTTCATCGTGCCGGTGCGCGATCTGGTCGAGGCCGCCACGAGCCGGGTGGTCCTCGAACAGCGCGCCATTCACCAACACAATTCCTGGATGGCGGACCAGCTCGACCGAACATGGGAGACCTACGGGCACACGGCGGGCGGGCTCGTCTATTCGCTTAACCCTCTCGATCAGGCGCGAATTCTGGCGGTTCAGTTTCACCAGCTGGTCCTGAAGGCGTCGGAAGCCGGCATTCCCGTCGTATTCCCGGTCTTCCCGAGAATTGCCTCCGACTGGGAATATCTCCACAAATGCCTGCGGCCGATTCTGCCGCCCGAGATCAGCGAAGACGCGGCTCGCGCCTCCCACGCCAAGGTCGCGGACGCGGCGAAGGTCCGGGTGACGAGCGAGATCGTGAGGGATCCGCCGAGCAACGTCATATACCCGACGGAGCTCAGACCCGGGCCGCGTTACCCGAGCCCGGCCGAAATCGACAACATCGCGCTTCGGCGCGAAATCAGCCGGCTTCGACAAGAGCGCAAGCAACAATTGTCGGTACAGGAAACGGCGGATCGAACTCGAGGCGGAGCTGCGAACGGAGAGGGAGGAGAGAGCGGGTCTTGAATCCGCGTTCCTACGGCCTCCGCCACAAGCTCGAGAGAAAGTCGATCAAGTACAGGATCCGGCGCCTCATGCAGGTTTTCAGCGCCGCGCCGGCGGTCGGGGTTTGAAGCTTTCCAAGCCGGCGTCCCGGCCGCGACAGTCGATGAGCCTCGCCTAAACACCCCAATGGGGTCATAGTGTATCCCGCGCAAGTTGCGCGTCCGGCCGTCGCACGGGGCGCACGAGCGATTGGCGACTTGTGGGAGACGCCGGCGATGCTTCAGATCCATGTCATCCTCAGCCTGGTCGGCATCCTGTCAGGACTTGTCGTCTTGTACCGGCTGTTGCTCGGGGGAGACTCGGGCCCCTGGACCGCGCTCTTTCTCATCACCACGATCCTGACCAGCCTCACCGGCTTCCCGCTGCCGCCGTTCGGCTTCGACCCGCCGCGCGCGGTCGGCGTGCTGTCGCTCGTCCTGCTCCTCGGCGCCGTGGTCGCCTATTATGCCTTCCACCTCGCTGGAATCTGGCGCCTCGTCTATGTCGGCTGCGCCGTCGCTGCGCTCTACCTCAATGTGTTCGTCCTGGTCGCACAGGGGTTCTTGAAGGTTCCGTTCCTGCACGACCTGGCGCCGACCGGGTCCGAGCCGCCTTTTGTCGTCGCCCAGGCGATCGTGCTCGTGGCGTTCATCGTGCTCGGCGTCTTGGCGGCGCGCCGGTTTCACCCCGCAAGCGCGGCGCGGGCGTGAGGCGCGAATGGACCGCGCGCGACCCCCGCCCCGCGCGGCGTAGCCGAAGAGATCGCCCGCATAATCGCGGCGCGGGCCGGTAGAGGCGCCGGCCCGCCTCTTGTGGCGCGCTCAGGCCCCTGCCAACTGCTTTCCGAGCGGCAGGGAGCGGATGCGTTTGCCGCTCGCCGCGAAGATCGCATTCATCAGCGCCGGGGCGACCGGCGGCACGCCGGGCTCGCCCACGCCGCCCAGCGGCATATCGTAGCCGTGCGGCACGACGTAGACATGCGTCTCACGCGGCGCGTCGCTGATGCGCAACACCAGATAGTCGTCGAGGTTGCGTTGCTGGACCTTGCCGTCCTTGAACGAGATTTCGTTCATCAGACCGACGCCGAGCCCCATGATCACCGCGCCTTCGAGCTGCGAGCGGACGCGATCGGGATTGACGGTCGGTCCGCAGTCGATGGCTATGTCGACGCGCGGAATGGTGATGTTGCCCTTGTCGTCGACCGCCGCTTCGATGACCGCCGCGACATAGCTCACGAAGCTGCGATGGGCGGCAAGGCCAAGGCCGTGGCCTTTCGGCACTGCGCGTCCCCAGCCGGCCTTCTCGGTGACCAGCTCCACGACATTGCGAAGCCGGCCGGTGTCGATCGGATAGACCTCCGGGTTCTCGCCGTAGTCCCAGAAGTTTTTGACCTTGCTCCGAACATCGACAATGCGGGCAGGGCCGATCAGGTCGAGCAGGAACGCCTTCTGGTCCTTGCCGGCGGCGCTCGCAAGTTCCGCGACGAAGGACTGGATCGCAAAGCCGTGCGGCACGTTCGACACCGAGCGCCACCACCCGATCTTGGTGTGCGCCTCGGCCTCGCCGTTCTCGAGGCTGATGTTCTCGATGTCGAAAGGCAGATCGGACAATCCCTGACCCAATTCCCAATTGAGCTCATGCCTGGGATCGGGCGCGACGAAGAGCGAACCGATCGACGGAGCGACGCTGTTGTGCCGCCACGCGACCACCTTGCCGTCCTTGTCGAGTCCCGCCTGGATGCGCTCGACCGAGACCGTGTGGTAGAAGTCGTTGCGGATATCGTCCTCGCGCGTCCACACGACCTTGACCGGCGCTCCGCCGATCGCCTTCGAGCACAGCGCCGCCTCAACCGCGAAGTCCGGCTTCGACTTGCGCCCAAATCCGCCGCCCAGAAGCGTCACGTTGACGGTCACGTTCTCGCCCGGAAGCCCCAGGTACTTGGCGACCAGATCATGCGCGGCCTGGGGGCTCTGCACGCTGGTCCACACCTCGGCCTTGCCGTCGGCGATCCGGCAGGTCGCCGAGGGCGGCTCCATCGTCGCATGCGCATTGTGCGGGATGTAGTACTCGGCCTCGACTTTCTTGGCCGCGCCCGCGAAAGCGGCGGCGAAGTCGCCCTCGCTGCGCAAAACCATCCCCGGCTGGCGGGCGGTCGCCTCCATCGCCGCACGGTAGGCCTGCGAATTGTAGGTCGCATGCGGGCCGTCGTCCCATACGATCTTCAGCGCGTTGCGGCCCTGGATCGCCGCCCAGGTGTTGTCGGCGATGACGGCGATTCCGCCCGACGGCTGGAAAGCCATCGGATAGGAGGGCGCAGGCATCTCGACAATCTGGACGAAGCCCGGAACCTTCTTGGTCTCGGTGGCGTCGTATGAGGCGACCTTGCCGCCCATGACCGGCGGCCGCGCGACGACGGCGTATTTCTGCCCCGGCAGCCGGATGTCCTGACCGTAGGTCGCGCGGCCGGTCGTGATGTCGAAGGCGTCGACGATATTGGTCCCTTCCTTGCCGATATAGCGAAACTGAGAGGGATCCTTGAGACGCAGGCTGTCCGTCGCCGGGACATCGAATTCGCTGGCGTCCTCTGCGAGCTCGCCATAGCCGAGCGTCTTGCCGGTCGACTTCTGAACGACCTCGTGGTTCTTGGCCTCCACGTCGGACACCGCGACGCCCCAACGCTTGGCCGCGGCCTCCTCCAGCATCATGCGCGCGGCGGCGCCGACCTGGCGCATCGGCTTGATGAAGTGGCGGGTCGAGCGGGAGCCGTCGGTGTCCTGGTTACCGTATTTCACCTCGTCGCCTGTCGCCTGGGCGATTTTCACTCTCGCCCAGTCGGCCTCAAGCTCGTCGGCGACGATCAGCGGCATGCCCGTTCGAACGCCCTGCCCCATGTCGGAGCGATGGCAGACGATGGTGACAGTTCCGTCGGGCGCAATCGAAACGAAGGCCAGCGGATTGTTCACCGTGCCGTGCGGCATGCCGTCCGCGCCCCATTTGGGCGCATCGGCGCGCGCCGCGCGTTGCGGCAAGACCGTCAGGGCGAGAACGAGTCCGCCGGTTGAAACCATGCCCTTGAGTAAGCTGCGCCGGCTGACGTTCTCGATGCCCGATGGCGCGATCCCGCGAATGTGCTTGGTCATGTCACGCTCCCGCAGCTTGCTTGATGGCGGCGCGAATGCGCTGATAGGTCCCGCAGCGGCAAATGTTGCCGTACATCGTGCCGTCGATGTCGGCGTCGGTGGGATGGGGCGACTGTTTCAGAAGCGCCGCGGCCTGCATGATCTGGCCGGCCTGACAATAGCCGCACTGGGGCACATTGAGCGCGCGCCACGCCTTCTGGAGCGGGTGATTTCCTTCAGGGTCAAGGCCTTCGATGGTGGTAATCGACTTGCCGCTCGCATCGCTTACCGAGGTGACGCAGGATCTGACGGCGTCGCCGTCGAGATGGATCGTGCAAGCGCCGCAGGCGGCCACTCCGCAGCCGAACTTCGTTCCCGTCAGCCCGAGGACGTCGCGCAGATACCAAAGCAGCGGCATCGACGGGTCGCCGTCAACTGTCTGCGCCTGGCCATTCACCTTTAGGGTGACCATGGTTACCTCCCTGCTGAAAGCGGCTGTCTCGAGGACCGCACTTGCCGACAGCGATGAGCCGAGCTGCTCACGCAACGGCGAATACGTAATGCTACCTAAGAGTTCGCAGGAAGAAGCAATCAAGAATGCGATATAGTCTATAGGCTACATCGTCCCTATCGGAGAAATATTCATTGCTAAGTCGCGAAATATTACGAAGAATATCTCGATCGACAGCGACTCGACTTGCGCCGGACGAATCCAATTTGCCCGGCCTGTGCAGGGGCCGCGATTGACATCGTGGCTTGGCCCACCTAAGAGCGCGGCCTCGTCAGGTCTTGGCCTCGTCGATCAAGCCGACTGTCCCGTTGAGGCCAGCGGTCCCCGTCCGGCAGCGCGTCGCGCCCCCGGGCGCGATTGGCGTTGGTCTCACGTAGCGGGCGCAAAACGGCGCCCCATATAGGCGAAAGGCCCCTCCGCCGGGGGCCTCAGAGGAGCAACCGATGTTCGAGAGCCTGTCCGAAAAGCTCTCTGGCATATTGGACAAGCTGACCGGCCGCGGCGCACTCTCCGAGGAGGACGTCAACGCTGCGATGCGCGAGGTGCGCCGCGCGCTGCTCGAGGCCGACGTCGCGCTAGAGGTCGTGCGCTCGTTCGTCGACCGCGCCCGCACCAAGGCGGTCGGCGCCGCAGTTATCAAGTCGGTCAGGCCCGGCCAGATGGTGGTCAAGATCGTCCATGACGCGCTGGTCGAGACGCTCGGCGGCGAGTCGCAGGCGATCGACCTCAACGCCCCGGCCCCGGTCGCGATCATGCTGGTCGGCCTTCAGGGCGCCGGCAAGACGACGACCGCGGCGAAGATCGCCAAGCGCCTGACCGAGCGCGACAGACGTCGCGTGCTGATGGCCTCGCTCGACGTCAAGCGCCCCGCGGCGCAGGAACAGCTCGCGGTGCTTGGCCAGCAGGTCGGCGTCGACACGCTCCCGATCATCCACGGCCAGGAGCCCGTCGCCATCGCGAAACGAGCCGAGCAGGCGGCTCGGCTGCAGGGCTACGACGTGGTCATGTTCGACACCGCGGGGCGCACTCATATCGACGAGCCGCTGATGGCGGAGATGGCGGAGATTCGCGACGCCGCGCGCCCGCACGAGATCCTGCTCGTCGCCGACGCGCTGACCGGCCAGGACGCGGTCAACCTCGCCAAGAACTTCAACGAGCGCGTCGGCCTCACCGGCATCGTGCTGACCCGCATGGACGGCGACGGGCGCGGCGGCGCGGCGCTCTCCATGCGCTCGGTCACCGGCAAGCCGATCAAGCTCCTTGGCGTCGGCGAGAAGATGGACGCGCTCGAGGATTTCCATCCCTCGCGCCTCGCCGACCGCATTCTCGGCATGGGCGACATTGTGAGCCTGGTCGAGAAGGCGGCGCAGACCATCGACGCGGCGCAGGCGGCCAAGATGGCCGAGAAGATGCGCAAGGGCGTGTTCGACCTCAACGACCTCTCGGAGCAACTGGGGCAGATCGAAAAGATGGGGGGCATGGGCGGCATCATGGGAATGCTGCCCGGCGTCGCCAAGATCAAGGACCAGCTCGCTTCCGCCAATCTGGACGAGAGGTTCGTCAAGCGACAGCGGGCGATCATCTCCTCGATGACCCCGCTCGAACGGCGCAATCCCGACGTCCTCAAGGCGTCGCGCAAGAAGCGGATCGCGGCGGGCGCAGGGGTGACGGTCGAATATGTCAACCGGCTGTTGAAACAGCACCGCCAGATGGCCGACATGATGAAGATGATGGGCGGGGCGAACGCCAAGCGCGGCATGATGGGCAAGCTCGGACAGATGATGGGCTTGGGCGGCGGCATGCCGATGCCCTCGCCGGAAGAGATCGCGGCGCTGCAGAAGCAGATGGGGGGCGCCGCGCCGGGCCTTCCGGCCGGCCCGCCCGGCATCCCCGCCGCCCCGCCGCCGGGCGCCTTCAACCTGCCGCCGCAATTCCCGGGCCTCGGCGGCGGGAAGCTGCCGGGCCTCGGCGGCGGCTTCAATCCGTTCGGGGGGAAGAAGAAGTGAATTCCCCTCATCCGGCCGCTGCGCGGCCACCTTCTCCCGTGGACGAATAACGGAATCGACCTGAAAGGAAAAACCTGAATGTCCCTGAAAATTCGCCTGTCGCGCGGCGGCGCCAAGAAGCGCGCGTTCTATCGCATTGTGGTCGCCGACGCGCGCATGCCGCGCGACGGCCGGTTCGTCGAGAAGATCGGCACCTTCGATCCGTTGAAGGCCAAGGACGACGCGAGCCGGCTGGTGCTCGACCAGGAGAAGGCCAAGGCCTGGCTCGCCAAGGGCGCGCAGCCGACCGACCGGGTCCTTCGCCTGCTTGACGGGCTCGGCCTCGCCAAGCGCGAAGCGCGCAACAATCCGGAAAAAGCCAAGCCGAAGAAGAAGGCGCAGGAGCGCGCCGCCGCGGCTGCGTCGGCCGCCGCCAAGGCCGCTGAAGCGCCCGCCGCCTGAGCTTGACGCGGATGAGCCGGCTGGCGACAGCGCCCGACCGTCTCATCCTGATGGGCGTATTCGGCGCGCCTCAGGGCGTGCGCGGCGAGGTGCGGGTCAAGTCGCTGACCGGCGATCCGAAAGCGATCGGCGGCTACGGGCCGCTCGACCGATGCGACAGGCGCGCGCGCGTTCGTCTTCGACTCGCTGCGCCCGCTCAAGGACGACATGCTGGTCGCGCGGGTCAAGGGGGTCTCCACCCGCGAGGCCGCCGCGGCCCTGACCGGCGTCGAGATCTTCGCCCGCCGCGACCAGTTGCCGAGCCCAAGCGACGACGAATTCTACTACGACGATCTCATCGGCCTCGACGCCGTGGACGCGGCCGGCAAGCCGTTGGGCCGGGTCGTGTCGCTCATGAACTACGGCGGCGGCGACATTCTCGAGATCGCGCCAGCCGGCGGCGGCGAGACGCTGCTGCTGCCGTTCACGAAGCGGGCCGTCCCGACGATCGACTTCGACGCTCGCCGGATCGTCGATCGAGCTGCCGCGCGAAGTCCAGGACGAAGGCTAGCCTCGCCGCCCGCGCGGCGCACAGGCGGTTGCCAAGGACGAGAGCGGCCGGTACAGAACCTGTTGCGCCGCACGCTGGTTCGGCGCCGATATTTTGACGATGCCCGGCCGTTCGTTCGAGGAGACGCGCTTAATGACGATGAGTTCCGAGACGGCTGAAGAAGGCCATGGGGGCGCCTCGGTTACGAAGCGGGATTTCCTTTTTCTGATGACCGGCTCGCTGGCTGCGGTCGGAACCGCGGCGACGATCTGGCCGTTCATCGACCAGATGAATCCGGACGCGGCCACGATCGCCGCGGCCGGCCCGGTCGACATCGACATCCAGCAGCTTCAGCCCGGCCAGCGGATCGTGGCGCTGTGGGCGGCGCGGCCGGTGTTCGTCGTCAAGCGCGACCAGCCCGCGCTCGACGAGCTCAAGAACCAGAAGCTGCTCGACGGCCTGCGCGACCCTGGCTCGCAAGAGCCGCAGCAGCCGGCCTACGCCGCGAACTGGAGCCGGTCGATCAAGCCCGAGATTCTGGTGATCGTCGGGGTGTGCACCCATCTGGGCTGCATTCCGCTGTTCGACCCCGCCCCAAACGCGACCGACCCGGCGCCCGATTGGCCGGGAGGCTTCTTCTGCCCCTGCCACGGCTCGAAATACGATCTCGCCGGCCGGGTGTTCCAGGGCGTTCCCGCGCCCTACAACCTCCCCGTTCCGCCCTATCATTTTCCCGACGACAAGACGGTTCGGGTCGGCGAAAATCCGCCGGGCCAGAATTTCGATTTCAATTCGATCTTGCAGGTGTGACGGCCAAGGATTGGCCGTGACGGGGGTCGGGCGAACGCGCTAAACGTCGCCCGATGTTCGCGGCAACCGTCCTCACCCTCTTTCCCGCCATGTTTCCCGGGCCGCTCGGCCAGTCGCTCGCGGGCGAGGCGATGGCGCGCGGGGTTTGGTCGCTCGAAGCGCGCGACATTCGCGACCACGGGCTTGGGCGCCATCGCGCCGTCGACGACACGCCGGCGGGCGGAGGACCCGGCATGGTGATGCGCGCCGACGTGCTGGCGGCGAGCCTCGATGCGGCGGCCCCGCCCGGCGACCCAAGGCTGCGCCTCGTCATGAGCCCGCGCGGCGAGCGTTTCACCCAGAAGCGCGCGCGCGAATGGGCGGCGGGCCCGGGGCTCGTCATCCTCTGCCCGCGCTTCGAAGGCGTCGACGAACGGCTAATCGAAGCGCGAGGGCTCACCGAGGTCTCGGTCGGCGACTATGTGCTCTCCGGCGGCGAGATCGCCGCGCTTGCCATCCTCGACGCCTGCGTGCGGCTCATCCCCGGCGTGATGGGCAAGGAGGCATCGGGCGCCGAGGAGAGCTTCGAGAACGGCCTGCTCGAATATCCGCACTACACGAGACCGCGCGAATGGGAGGGCCGGCTTATTCCGGACGTTCTCCTGTCCGGCGACCACGCGAAGATCGCCGAATGGCGCCGGCGCGAGGCGGAGCGGATCACGAAGGAGAGAAGGCCGGACTTGACGGAGCGCTAGCGGCGCCCAAATTCGCCGTGGTTGTAGTTTTGTTCTCGCCAATCATCGCATCCGCCGAGCACACGAGCCGGCCATCAAATAATTCGTGGAGGCCGGAATGCCGGCGTGGGTCGAAGACGCACAACAGCTGACCGAGCCCAGAGACTTAAGCAGCTCGCAGGGCACGGTTTTGCTTCGGACAACTGAAGTCGAAGAGTTCCTGTCCAACCTCAACCTCTCCTCTCACGCCTTGGTCGCGCCGAAGGGCTTCGGGAAGACGCTCGTCCTGAAACTCAAGCGGATCTCATTGCAGGAAAATGAATATCGCTGCTTTCCATTCTCGCCGATCGTTGATCGCCCGAGCAACAAGCCGCCGATCCTGCCGAATGAAATCATCAACGTCTTGGAAAGCAGCGACAACTGGGAGACGCTTTGGAATATTGCTTTTTCGATATGTCTGATCAAAGGATTCCAGGACGATCGCGACGTTCACCAACAGCTTGCCCACTTGGTCGAGTCCGGCGACTTACCGCCGACGCTCTTGAACATCCTGACCCATCCGCACATCACCAGGCCTTTCGACATCCTTCACGATTGCCTGGCGGCGCAGCGCAACGAGATATTTGCCATAATGCGCGCCGCGCAGCAGGTAACGCGCATCTTCGCCATGATCCATAAGCAAGCGGGGATATTCGTCGACAACATCGACGAATATCTCATCCACTACATCAATTTTTCGTATCTCCGTCGCAATGAAGTCCACGAGCGCTTCGTCCGTATCTGGCACGCGGGCCAGATTGGGGCCTGGCTCGCTTTGAGACGCCTGCACGGAATTAATCCTCATGTGCGCATATTCGTGTCGATCAGGAAGGAGGCCTACCAGCATGCCGCCCAGAACGAGCCGCAATTCTCCAACCTGAGGTCATTCCGGAGAGAGTTGCGCTATAGGATCGAGGACATCAGGCAAATCATCGAAAACAACATTGCGATCACCCCAAAGAGCGACTTGGTCGACAAGAGCGCCGAAGATCCCATGTTGCGTTTTCTCGGGCCGAAGAACGAGTTCGTTTCGAACGCAGGAACAGCGCGACAAGAGCGTGCGATCGACTATTGGACCCGGCACTGCTCCCTGAGACCCCGCGACGCCATCGTCATCGGCAAGGAGATCAGTCTGATCGGCGTTAAGAGAAGAACGCAACAGGAAGTCCGCAACGCCATCAACTCGGCGGCCGCCGAGAGAGTTGAGACCCTCTTCAACGAGGTCGCGCCTTTCTTCAGTGGATTGTATCCCGAGATCTTCCCCCAGGTCATCAAATCCAACGTGTTGACCCATGACGAGGTCGTCGAGGCGTCCAACGCCTATGCTGACATCGCCGCGAGACAATACGAGATCGAAACCGAAGCGGCGCGACATCCTTTCTGCGCCCTTTATGCATTGGGGCTTGTCGGAATTGTCCAACAAAGCCGAGACGATCCCGCGCGGCTCGTACAGAAGTTCGCTCCCGTTGGCGACATCGCTTTCGGCAAGATCCATGTCCTGCCGAACGCGGAAACCTATCTGACCCATCCGTCGCTAAGCGACTTCATCACTCGGCGAAACGTCGGGTTTCTCAAAGAGCTCAACAAGCACAATGTCATCGGCGACGAGCTCGAATGGCGGCCCGAGGAAAGCATACGGTTTGTCGCCGTTGGCGACATCCGCGGCTACCGGGAAAATGTTGTGCAGGTCGCTGGGAAGTCGCAGACCTTCGACAAATACTGGCGCGATTTGTTCCGGCAGTTTACCCGCGATCTGGACTACGCGAACACGACCGCCGGTGACCATCTGGTCTTGGCCGACCGAAGCCCGGGGAGGCTTCTGCACGCAGCGCGGGGCTTAAGCGGGCAACTCTCGGCCTCGGGATACAACCTTCAGATGCGAGTGGGCGCGCACAGCGGTTTCTGGAAGTTCAATCCTGCTCTTGAGGGTGCGCAGCATCCCGAAATCTCCGACATCGTTGTCGTCGCGGCGCGCATCGAGCCTCTTGCAAAACCCGGAGACATTCTACTCTCTCAACAATTCGTCGATGACGCCAAACGATACGGATTCCGCTTCGAGGAACAGGATCTATCGCTCGTCACCGATCAATATGTCGGCGCTCGCCGGTACCAAGCGGGAGCCGGCGTTTTGATTTCGAAGGAGAGCGAGGCTGTCCAGTATGTCCCGATCTATCTGTTCGGGAACGCTAGCGAGGGGAAATGAGGCTCAAGTCGAACCGCGAGAAGGCCGAGGCCAGTCTCAAAGGCCGAGCTTGCCCGCCAGCTCTTGCAAATCGCCCGCCACGGCGTCCCAATCCTGATCGGGCTTAAGATCAGTCGTCTGGCCCGGCCCATGTTCCGTCGGGCGCGGAATGAATGCGGTCCTCAACCCGCAAGACCGCGCGGCGGCAAGGTCGCCATTGTGGGCGGCGACAAGGCAGACCTGCCCGGGCCGCAACATCAGGGTCTCGGCGGTGCGCAGATAAGCCGCTGGCGACGGCTTGTAGGCCTGGGCCAGCTCCGCGCCGAGAATGGCGTCCCACGGCAGGCCGGCGCGCTTCGCCATGTCCAGCATCAGGCGGATATTGCCGTTGGAGAGGGGCGCGACGATGAAGCCGCGCTTGAGCCGCGTCAGCCCGGGGACCGAATCCGGCCAGGGGTCGAGGCGGCGCCAGACGAGGCTCAGCGCGTCCAGTTCGGAAGCCGGAACCGTTGCAGGATCGATGGCGAACTCGGGGAGCAGCGCCTCGAGGTTCTCCCGATGCAGGACGTCGAGCCGGACAAAGGGGCGCCGGCCTGAGCGCACCTCCTCCATCGCCGGAGAATAGCGGCGCCGCCAGGCGTCGGCGAAAGCGAGCGGATCGGCGCCCGGCGCATGGCGGGCGAGGAAAGCCTCGGCCTCCCGCGCCACGCCGTTGCGCCAATCCACAATCGTGCCGAAGACGTCGAAAACCAACGCCTCAACATCCGCGAAGGCCTGCATCGATATTCCTCCGGGCTAAACTCGATGAGTCTCGCATGCGGCCCGACCCGCAACCCTTCGCGTCCGGCAATCGCAGGGCGGCCGAACGGCGGCGGCGCGAGGGCAGCTACCGCGTCGGCACCGGGTGCTCGCCGCGGTAGTCGTAGAAGCCGCGCTGGGTCTTGCGGCCGAGCCAGCCGGCCTCGACGTATTTCACCAGGAGCGGGCACGGGCGGTATTTTGAATCCGCCAGGCCCTCGTGCAGCACCTGCATCACCGCGAGGCAGGTGTCGAGGCCGATGAAGTCGGCGAGCTGCAGCGGCCCCATCGGATGGTTGGCGCCGAGCCGCATCGCGGTGTCGATCGCCTCGACCGAGCCGACCCCCTCGTAGAGCGTGTAGACCGCCTCGTTGATCATCGGCAAAAGAATGCGGTTGACGATGAAGGCCGGGAAGTCCTCGGACATCGTCGCCGTCTTGCCGAGCTTCGTTACGAACGCCTTGGCGGCCTCGAACGTGTCGTCCTTGGTGGCGATGCCGCGGATCAGCTCGACGAGCTGCATCCGCGGCACCGGGTTCATGAAGTGGATGCCGATGAAGCGCTCGGGGTTGGACGTCACCGAAGCGAGGCGGGTGATCGAGATCGAGGACGTATTCGAGGCGACGATGGCGTCGGGCTTGAGAAAGGAGCGCAGCGCGACGAAGATCTTGCGCTTGACATCCTCGTTTTCGGAGGCCGCCTCAACCACCAGATCGCAGCCGCCGAGCTTGTCGAGGGTTGGGGCGACGTGGATGCGCTCGAGGATCGCCTTGCGCTCCCCTTCGCCCATCTGCCCCTTCGCCACCTGGCGCGAGAGGTGGCCGTTGATGGTCGCCAGCGCTCCGTTGATGCGCTCCTCGGCGACGTCGTTGAGGGAGACGTCCAATCCCGCCTGGGCTACAACCTCGGCGATGCCGGCGCCCATCTGACCGGCGCCGATGATGCCGACCGTCTCGATATTGAGTGTCATATTCTTGTCCGCAAACGGCCGGGCCCGGGCCGGGATCATAGAGGACCAGCGGCGAGCGTCCAGTCGGGCGCGCGCTTTCTTCGTAAGTCGGGCCGGAGGTTAGCGGCCGATCTTGCCGAGCTCCGTCGCGAGTTCGGGGAGCGCGGTGTAGAGATCGGCGACGAGTCCGTAGTCGGCGACCTGGAAAATCGGCGCCTCCTCGTCCTTGTTGATCGCCACGATGACTTTCGAATCCTTCATCCCCGCCAGATGCTGGATCGCCCCGGATATGCCGACCGCGATATAAAGCTCCGGCGCCACCACCTTGCCGGTCTGCCCGACCTGCCAGTCGTTGGGCGCGTAGCCGGCGTCGACCGCGGCGCGCGAGGCGCCCATCGCCGCGCCGAGCTTGTCGGCGACCGGCTCGATATAGGTCTTGAAATTCTCAGCCTTCTGCATCGCCCGGCCGCCGGAGATTATGATCCTGGCCGAGGTCAATTCCGGCCGGTCGGACTTGGCGAGCGCGTCGCTGACGAACGACGACACAGCCGGATCGGGAACGGCCGCGACCGGCTCGACCGGCGCCGAGCCGCCCTGCCCTGTCGCGGCGAAAGACGCGGTGCGCACGGTGACGACAATCTTCGGATCGGTCGACTCGACGGTCTGGATCGCGTTGCCGGCATAGATCGGCCGCTCGAAGGTCTTCGGGCCGAGCACCTTGGTGATGTCGGAAATCTGCATCACGTCGAGGAGCGCCGCTGCGCGCGGCGCGACGTTCTTGGCGCTCGCGGTCGAGGGGGCGACGATGGCGTCGTAACCGGGCGCGAGCGAAACGATCAGCGCCGCCAGCGGCTCGGCCAGGCCGTGCGCATAGAGCGGATCGTCGGCCGCGCGCACTTTGGCCACGCCCTTGAGCTGAGCGGCCGCCGCGGCGGCCGCGGCGACGTTCTGGCCGGCGACAAGCACGTCGACGGGACCTCCGAGTTCGAGCGCGGCGGTGAGGGCGCGCGCGGTCGCGTCGTTCAACTGTCCGCCTGCGACTTCCGCCAGAAGAAGCGTGGCCATCGTCAGATCACTCCGGCTTCGTCGTGGAGCTTGGCGACCAGCTCGGCAACCGACTTGACCTTGACCCCGGCCTTGCGTCCGGAGGGTTCGGAGGTCTTCAGCACCTTGAGACGGGGCGAAACGTCGACCCCGTAGTCGGCCGGGGTCTTCTCCTCGATCGGTTTCTTCTTGGCTTTCATGATGTTGGGGAGCGAGGCGTAGCGAGGCTCGTTCAGGCGCAGATCGGTGGTGACGATCGCCGGCAGCTTCAGGGATACGGTCTGCATCCCGCCGTCCACTTCGCGGGTGACTTCGACCGAGCCCTCGCCGACGACGACCTTGGAGGCGAACGTGCCCTGCCCCCAGCCGGTCAGCGCCGCCAGCATCTGGCCGGTCTGGTTCGAGTCGTCGTCGATCGCCTGCTTGCCCATGATGACGAGCCCCGGCTGTTCCGCGTCGACCACGCCCTTGAGCAGCTTGGCGACCGCGAGCGGTTCTGTGAGCGCGTCGGTCTTGATCAGAACGCCGCGATCGGCGCCCATGGCGAGCGCGGTGCGGATGGTCTCGCTCGACTGCGCCGGGCCGATCGAAACGATGACCACTTCGGTCGCCTTGCCGGCTTCCTTCTGCCTCAGCGCCTCCTCGACGGCGATCTCGTCGAACGGATTCATCGACATCTTGACGTTGGCGAGTTCGACCCCCGAGCCGTCGGATTTGAGACGAATCTTGATGTTGTAGTCGACCACCCGTTTGACAGGCACGATAATCTTCATGGGCCGCAGAACTCCTGACGAACTGGGGGCCTCGGAAGCAATTCGAGGCCGAAACCCCTAATCTCGGCCCCAGCGCAAGTCAACGCGAGCCAAAGGCGGTCCGCCGAGGCGACTGGGTCAACCCAAAATGGCGCCGGCCCATGCCGGAAAGACATACAAAACCCAAGCGATTCGGCCCCGAGCGGATTTCGCCGCCGATCGCCGACTGCCCGAGACGATTCTCTCCCATCCAGCCGCCGCGCAATTGACAGAAGCGAAATTCTCACGCCAAGTCGAGGAAGCACGGCCTCCGCAGCAACAGCGGACGGTAGACGTCTGGGGATGGGCGCACTCAGAAGAGGATCCAACCAAGATGAAAGAACTGGATTATTGGAACGGGCGCCTGCTCAAAGGCGCCGTCTCGCGTCGCGAGTTCATGGGCCGCGCCGCCGCTCTCGGCGCATCGAGCCTCGCGATCTCGACAATGCTGGCGAGCGCGGATGCGCGCGCGGACGAAACGCCCAAGAAGGGCGGCGTGCTGAGGCTCGGCCTTGGCGGCGGCAGCACCACCGACAGCATCGACATCACCTCATACAACGACTCGGTGATGATCGACACCAGCCATGGCCTGTTCGACGGCATCGTCGAGTGGGGCCAGGACGGCAGGCCGCATCCCGATCTGGCCGAGAGCTGGGAGCCGAAGAACGGCGCGAAGGACTGGATCTTCAATCTGCGCAAGGGGATCAACTTCTCGAACGGCAAGGAATTCACCGCCGACGACGCGGTCTACTCGCTCAACCTGCACCGCGGCGACACCAAGTCCGGCGGCGCGAGCACGTTCAAGCCGGTGACCGACATCAAGAAGCTGGACACGCACCAAATCCAGATCTCGCTGAACGGGCCGGACGCGGACCTGCCCTACGCGCTCACAGACTACCACGTGCACATGGTGCCGGACGGGTTCAAGGATTGGTCGAAACCGGTTGGCACGGGCGCGTTCAGCCTCGACAAGTTTGATCCGGGCGTACGCATCTCGCTCAAGAAGACCCGCGACTACTGGAAGCCGGATCGCGGCTGGCTCGACGGCATCGAGGTCACGGTCATCAACGACGGCTCGGCGCGGCTCAACGCGCTGATCTCCGGCCAGATCGACGCGATCAATCGTGTGGACCACAAAGCGGTGGCCCTGCTCTCGAAGAGCCCCAAGCTTCAGGTTGTGAGAGCCTCGGGCGGCTGGCACGCCGTGATGGCCATGCAGTGCGACAAGGCGCCCTTCGACAATCCCGACATCCGCATGGCGATGAAGCTTGCGACCGACCGCGAGCAGATCCTCAAGGCGCTGTTCAGCGGCTACGGCACGGTTGGCAACGATCACCCGATCCCGCCGAACGATCCGTATTTCAACAAGGACCTGCCCCAGCGCAAATACGATCCCGACAAGGCCGCCGCCGCGTTCAAGAAAGCGGGCCTCACCGATCCGAAGATTCTGCTGCAAGCCTCCGACGCGGCGTTCAACGGCGCCGTCGACGAGGGCGCGCTCCTGCAGGCCAGCGCCAGCAAGGCGGGAATCAAGGTTGATCTGAAGAAGGAGCCCGCCGACGGCTTCTGGGACAACGTCTGGCTCAAGGGCGCGTTCGTCTCGAGCTACTGGGGCGGGCGCGCGGCGGCGACGCAGATGCTTTCGGTCGCCTTTGCCGCCGGCGCTCCGTGGAACGAGACGCACTGGAACAACGAGAAGTTCGAGAAGCTCCTCGCCGACGCCCGCGGCGAGACCGACGAAGACAAGCGCCGGCCTTACATCTGGGAAATGCAGGCGATGCTCAACGAGCAGGGCGGCGCGATCATTCCCGTGTTCAAGGATTGGCTCGACGCCCATCTCGACAAAGTCGGAGGGCACACGCCCCACGGCGGCTTCGATATGGACAACGGCTATATCATGCAGAAGGCCTGGCTCAAGGGCTGACCCGTATTCGCGCCGCGTCCGCTTTCGTTGGCGGGCGCGGCGCGAAGTCGACCAACGTCGCGGAGGGAGGAAGGGCGCGGGACGCGCCCGACGACAGTCGGCGGGAAGCGGCAGCGAGGCTCTAGGTAAGGCGAGGGGACCGGCGTTGTGTTGAATCTCGTGCTCCAGCGGCTCGGGCTCGGCGTCTTGACCCTGTTCGCCGCCTCCGTCCTCATCTTCATCGGCACCGAGATTTTGCCGGGCGATCTCGCCTCGGCCATCCTGCAGAATTCCGCCACGCCCGAGAGCCTGGCCAAGCTGCGCCTCGACCTGGGCCTCGACCGGCCCGCTATCCTGAGATTCTTTGATTGGCTGTTCGGAGCGCTGCATGGCGATTTCGGCCATTCGCTCGCCAACGGCCGCGACGTGCTGACGGAAATCGCCCCGCGCTTCGCCAATACCATGTTTCTCGCCGCCTACGCGGCGGTCGTCGCGGTGCCGTTGGCGATCGGCCTCGGGCTCCTGGCGGCGATCCGGCAGGGCGGCGTCTTCGACCGGCTGGTCAATCTCTTCACCCTGATGACGATCTCGGTGCCGGAATATTTCCTTGCCTACCTGCTCATCAAATACGTCGCAGTCGACCTCGGCTGGTTCCCCTCGCTCGCCAACGTCACGCCCGATTCCAGCTTTGCGGATCGCCTCTACTACGCCTTCCTGCCCATGGTCACGCTGGTTCTGGTGATCGTGGCCCATATGATGCGCATGACTCGGGCCTCCGTGCTTTCGGTGATGGCGAGCCCGTATATCGAAATGGCGATCCTCAAGGGTCTGCGAAAGTCGCGCATCGTCGTGCGCCATGCGCTGCCGAACGCGCTGGCGCCGATCATATCCGTGGTCGCGCTCAATCTCGCCTATCTCATCGTCGGCGTGGTCGTGGTCGAGACGGTGTTCGTCTATCCCGGCCTCGGCCAATTGATGGTGGACGAAGTGTCGAAGCACGACGTCCCCGTGGTCCAGGCTTGCGGGCTCATCTTCGCCGCCACGTTCATCCTGCTCAACATGACCGCCGACATTCTCGCCATTCTTTCCAATCCGCGGCTTCGCCAGCCGCGCTGACCAGGGATCGTCAGGCTCGACGAGAGAAAGACCGTTATGCGCATCCGCGGCTATAAAGTGAGCGTCACCGCGCAGATCGGCATCGTCATCGTCGTCATCAACCTGTTCGTGGCGCTGTTTGCGCCGCTCATCGCGCCGTTCGATCAGGCGACCCCGGTCGGCGACGCATGGGCCGACCCGAGCGCCCAGCATTGGCTCGGGCTTGACAATCTCGGCCGCGACATCCTGAGCCGCCTGATCTACGGCGCGCGGATGTCGATCGGCCTCTCGCTGGTCATCACGGCGCTCTCCTTCCTTATCGGCGTCATTTCGGGCTTCGCCGCCGCGGTCGCCGGCGGCTGGATCGACCAGGCGCTGTCACGCCTCGTGGACCTCCTTCTGTCGATGCCGACGCTCATATTCGCCTTCGTGATCCTGTCGGTGCTCGGCTCGGCGCTCCCGGTCCTCATCTTGACGATCGCGATCCTCGATTCGACCAAGGTTTTCCGCCTGGCGCGATCCGTGGCGATAAACATCGTCAGCCTGGAATTCGTCGAGGCGGCCCGCCTGCGCGGCGAGGGATGGTGGTGGATCGTCACCCGCGAGGTTCTGCCCAATGCGGTTCCGCCGCTGACCGCCGAGTTCGGCTTGCGTTTCTGCTTCACCTTCCTCTTTATCGCCGCCCTGAGCTTCCTCGGGCTCGGCGTCCAGCCGCCTGACGCCGACTGGGGCAGCATGGTCAAGGACTACCGCGACATGATCAATTTCGGCTCCGCGGCGCCGCTTTATCCCGCAGCGGCGATCGCGATCCTCACCATCGGCGTGAACTTCATCGTCGACTGGATGCTCTCGATTCATTCCAGGGGCCAGGGAGAAGGCGCATGAGCCAGCAGTTCCAGGATGCGCCCGGAGACAAGGATAACTCCGTCATTCTCGACGTGCGCGGGATGCGCGTCGCCGTCCGCACCGACGCCGGCGACGGGCCGGTGCTGGTCGACGACGTGTCGCTTCAGTTGCGTCGCGGCGAAGTGATCGGCCTCATCGGCGAATCCGGCGCAGGCAAGTCGACGATCGGCCTCGCCTCGATGGGGTACACGCGCCGCGACTGCCATATCGTCGGCGGCAACATCATCTTCGGCGACACCGACATCCGCGCCATCAGCCTCGACGAGCGGCGGGCGCTGCGCGGACCGAAGATCGCCTATATCGCCCAGAGCGCGGCGGCCTCGTTCAATCCCGCCCACACCCTGATGGACCAGGTCTGCGAGGCGTCGGTGAGGCACGGCGTGCTGTCGCGGGCGGAGGCGAAAGCGGAGGCGGTCAGCCTGTTCAAGCAGCTCGATCTGCCCAGCCCCGAGACGATCGGCTCGCGCTATCCCCATCAGGTTTCCGGCGGCCAGCTTCAGCGGGTGATGGCGGCGATGGCGATGGTCGCCAAGCCGGACATCCTCATCTTTGACGAACCGACCACCGCGCTGGACGTCACGACCCAGGTCGAATGTCTCGCCGCTTTCCGCAAGCTCATCCGCGAGCATGGCACGGCGGCGCTCTATATCACTCACGACCTCGCTGTCGTCGCCCAGATCGCCGACCGGATCATGGTGCTGAGGCGCGGCAAGATGGTCGAGTTCGGCGAGTCGCGGCAAATCCTGCAGGAGCCGCGGGAGGAATATACCCGCCGCCTGGTGACCGAGCGCGTCGCCGGCCATAATTTCGTCGACGCAAACGTCGCCGCCCAGGTCCCGATCCTCGCCATCGACCACGTCAGCGCCAACTATCCCGGCAAGCCGAAGGTCATCGACGACGTCAGCCTCGAGGTGCGCAAGGGCGATACGGTGGCGGTGGTCGGCGAATCGGGCTCGGGCAAGTCGACCCTGGCGCGGGTCGTCACCGGCCTCCTGCCGCGCATCGCCGGCGACGTGCGGTTCAACGGCGTGAGCCTGCCGGCGCGCCTCAAGGACCGCACCAAGGACCAGCTGCGCCGGGTGCAGATGATCTACCAGATGCCTGACGTCGCCCTCAATCCGCAGCATACCTTGCTCGAGACGATCGGCAGGCCGGTGGCGTTCTATTTCAACCGGTCGGGCGAGGAAGTCCGCGCCCGCGCGGTCGAACTGCTGCGGCAGATGGATCTGCCCGAGTCGTTCATCACCCGCAAGACGAGCGAATTGTCCGGCGGACAGAAGCAGCGGGTGTCGATCGCCCGTGCGCTGGCCGCCGAACCCGATCTCATCATCTGCGACGAAGTGACGTCGGCCCTCGATCAGCTGGTCGGGGAAGAGATCCTCCGGCTCCTGAAAAAGCTTCAGGAAGACCTCGGCGTCGCCTATCTTTTCATTACCCACGACCTTGGCACGGTGAAGCGGATCGCCAACAAGGTCGCCGTCATGCTGAAGGGCAAGGTGGTGGCGGGCGGCGACACGGCGACCGTATTCGCGCCGCCCTATCATCCCTATACCGAACTCCTGCTGTCTTCGGTCCCCGAGATGCGGCCGGATTGGCTCGACGAGGTTCTTGCCGCTCGCGCGACCGGGGCGGCGACGACTTCGGCCCTGCTCCGGGCGCCCTGAAGGGGCGCGGCTGCGGGCGGGCGAGGGCGCCGTCCCGCCCGCCCTTGCCGCGCCCGCGTTTCGTTTCTATACCGCGCCGAAGCGAACGGACGGAACGGGCGGGAAGCGCGATCGGGGGGCGATTTCTGTCCGGCGTGATCATTGCATGGCCCGGTTGGCCGACCGAACGACCTGGGACAGAATAGGACGGTGTTGATGCGCGCGCCGGGCGGACCGCGTCTGTTGTTGCGGCGGCTCCGCGAGGTGATGGCGGAGCCTGTCACCGCTCAGGCGCGCCTGGACCGCATCGTCGTGCTCATCGCCTCCAACATGGTGGCCGAGGTGTGCTCGCTCTACGTGGTGCGGGCCGATGGCGCGATGGAGCTGTTCGCCACCGAGGGCCTCAATCGCGAGGCCGTCCACCTGACGACCATGCGGCCGGGCGAAGGCCTTGTCGGCCTCATCGCCTCGAGCGCCGAGCCGCTGGCGATGTCCGACGCGCAGCACCATCCCTCCTTTTCCTACAAGCCTGAGACGGGCGAAGAGATCTACCAGTCCTTCCTCGGCGTGCCGGTGCTGAGGGGCGGGGCGACCATCGGGGTGCTGGTCGTGCAAAACCGCGCCCGGCGCGCCTATTCGGAGGAAGAGGTCGAGGCGCTGCAGACGACCGCTATGCTGCTCGCCGAGATGATCGCGTCCGGCGAGCTGCAGGGGATCGCCTCCCAGGGCGCGCAGATCGCGGTGCGGCGGCAGCTGTCGCTCAAGGGCCTCGGCATCGCCGACGGGCTTGGGCTCGGGCACGTGGTGATGCACCAGCCGCGGGTGACGGTGTCGACGATCGTGGCCGACGACATCGAGTCCGAGCTCTCGCGTCTCGAGACGGCGATCAGCGCCATGCGCGCCTCGGTCGACAACCTCATCGACCGCAGCGACGACGGCGTCGGCGGCGAGCATCGAGACGTCCTTGAGGCGTTCCGGATGATCGCGCACGATCGCGGCTGGCTGCGCCGGCTGCGCGAGGCGGTGAGTTCGGGCCTGACCGCAGAGGCCGCGGTCGAGCGGGTCCATAACGACGCCCGCGCCAGGCTGCAGCGCCAGACCGACCCCTACCTGCGCGACCGGCTGCACGACCTGACCGACATCGCCAATCGGCTCCTGCATCAGCTGGCCGGCCAGAGTCTCGTCGTCTTGCCCGAGGAACTGCCGGAGAACGCGATCCTGGTCGCGCGCTCGATGAGCCCGGCGGCCTTGCTCGACTATGACCGGGCGCGGCTGCGCGGGCTTGTGCTCGAGGAGGCGGGCGCATCGAGCCACATCGCCATCGTCGCTCGGGCGCTGTCGATTCCCGCCGTCAGCGACATCGCCAATATCTCCGAAATCGTCGAGCAAGGCGACGCGATCATCGTTGACGGAGACACGGGCGAAATCTACCTGCGCCCACCCGCGGACGTCGAGGCGGCTTACGCGGAGAAGGCGCGGATGCGCGCCCGGAAGCAGGCGCAGTACCGCGCCCTTCGCGACGCGCCAACGGTCAGCCTCGACGGCGTTCCGATCGGCCTGCACATGAACGCTGGCCTTCTCGTGGACATGCCCCATCTCGCGGAAACCGGCGCGGCGTCGATCGGGCTCTTCCGCACCGAGCTGCAATTCATGCTGGCCTCGCGCTTTCCCCGGCCCGGCGCACAGCAGCAGCTCTACCGCGCCATCCTCGACGCCGCCGGCGACCGGACGGTCACCTTCCGCACCCTCGACATCGGCGGCGACAAGCTCCTGCCCTATATGAAGGGTCTGGAGGAGGAAAACCCTGCGCTCGGCTGGCGGGCGCTTCGCATCGGGCTCGATCGCCCGCCGCTGCTCAGGATGCAATTCCGCGCCTTCATCCGCGCCGCCGGGGGGCGCGACCTCAAGGTCATGGCCCCGATGGTCTCGACCGTCGACGAATTCAGGACGGCCCGCGCGATGTTCGATCGCGAGCTCGCCTTGAGCGTCGGCCGCGGTTACGAACCGCCGCGCACGACCAGTCTCGGCGTCATGGTCGAAGTGCCGTCGCTGCTGTGGCAGCTCGACGAGATCGCGTCGGCCGCGGACTTCCTCTCGGTCGGCTCGAACGACCTGATGCAGTATCTCTACGCCGTCGATCGCGACAACCGCCGGGTCGCCAATCGCTTCGATCCCCTGAGCGTCGGCTTCCTGCGGGCGCTGCGCGCGATCGCCGACGCCGGCGAGCGCCACGGAACGCCGGTGACCTTGTGCGGGGAGATCGGCGGCCGGACGCTCGAGGCGATGACCCTGATCGCGATCGGCTACCGCGAACTTTCGATGTCCGCGCCGTCGATCGGGCCCGTCAAGGCGATGACGCTCACGCTCAATGTCGGCGAGGCGAGGGGCGAGGTCGAGGCGATGCTGGCGAAGGGGCGCGAGACCGCCTCCCTGCGGGAGCCGCTGCAGCAGCTGGCGGAGCGCCTCGGCGTGCGCCTGTAGCGAAGCCAGCGTCCGTCCCGTCCCGCCGCTTCCTCCTTTTCGAGCTCTTTCCATGCCCGCCAATGACAATCTCGATCTGATCCTGCGCCGCCACCAGGAAATTGCCGCGCGCCTCGCCGAAGGCGTCGCCGGAGCGCAATATTCCGCACTGTCGCGCGAACTCAACGAACTCGAGCCGGTCGTCGCGGCGATCAAGGCGTTTGAGGCCAAGGACAAGGAGCGCGCGGATCTCGCGGCGCTGCTCAAGGAGCCGGACCTGGACGCCGACATGCGCGCCATGGCGCAGGCCGAGCTCGCCGCCGCCGAAGCCGAAGCCGGGGCGATGTCGAGCGCCATTCGCATCGCGCTCCTGCCCAAGGACGCCGCCGACGAAGGCGGCGCGATTCTCGAGGTCAGGGCCGGCACGGGCGGCGACGAAGCGGCTCTGTTTGCCGGCGATCTCTTCCGCATGTACGCCAAATATGCAGAGCGGAGCCGGTGGAAGGTCGAAATCCTGTCGATGAGCGAAGGAACGGCGGGGGGATTCAAGGAAATCGTGGCCGAGATCTCCGGCCGCGGCGTGTTCGCGCGGCTCAAGTTCGAAAGCGGCGTCCATCGGGTGCAGCGGGTGCCCGCGACCGAGACCCAGGGGCGCATTCATACTTCGGCCGCGACCGTCGCCGTGCTGCCGATCGCGCAGGAGGCCGATTTCGTCATCAATGAGGCCGACCTCAAGATCGACACCTATCGCTCCTCCGGCGCCGGCGGGCAGCACGTCAACAAGACCGAATCGGCGATCCGCATCACCCACCTGCCGACCGGCGTCGTGGTTGCGATGCAGGAGGAGCGGTCCCAGCATCGCAACCGCCAGAAGGCGATGGCGCTCCTACGCTCGCGCATCCTCGACGCCCAGAATCAGAAGCTCGACGCCGACCGCGCCGAGGCCCGGCGCTCCCAGGTCGGCTCCGGCGACCGGTCGCAGCGAATCCGGACCTACAATTTCCCGCAAGGACGCGTGACCGACCATCGCATCAACCTGACCCTCTACTCGCTCGACCGGATCATGGACGGCGAAGGCCTCGACGAGATCATCGACGCGCTCACCGCCGAGCGGCAGGCTGAGCTGCTCGCCGCGCAGACAGCCTCGTGACGCCGGTTCCGCGCCTGCCTCCGTTTGGCCCGGGCATGCGGATCGGCCTGCTCGGCGGCTCGTTCAATCCGCCGCACGAGGGGCACGCCCACATCACCCGGCTCGCGCTCAGGCGCCTTCGACTCGATCGCGTCTGGTGGCTGGTGACGCCGGGCAATCCGCTCAAATCGCAGGACGAACTCGCGGCGCTGCAAAAGCGCGTCGCGGCGGCGCGGCGTCTCGTCGCCGGCCCGCGCGTCGTCGTGTCGGACATCGAGGCGCGCATCGGTTCGCGCTACACCTACGAGACGCTGGCCTGGATCAAGCGCCGCGCGCCATCCGTGCATTTTGTCTGGATCATGGGCGCGGACAACCTGCGACAGTTCCATCGCTGGCGCCATTGGCGCGCGATCGCCGGCCTCGTGCCGATCGTGGTCGTCGACCGGCCCGGCTCGACCTTGAGGGCGACCTCGGGACGCGCGGGGGCGGCGCTCGCGCCCTTCCGCGTCCCCGAGCGCGACGCCGCGCGCTTTGCGACATTAAGCCCGCCGGCGCTCCTGTTCCTGCACGGGCCGCGCTCCAAGCTCTCCTCGACCGCGCTGAGGCATGGAGTCGAAGACGGCGGAGACGCTGAAGACCCGGCCTGACCAGCGCTCGGTCGCCTCGCAACCGCCGGCGCGGAGACGGATCAAGGCAGCCTGGCGCAAGATTCGCGGCCGAGGTTCGGTCGCGAACGCCACTTGCTGTGCAGGCCCCGCATGCCGCGATCGCAACATTCACGCTGCTTTGCGGTCGTCCTGCGCATGATGACGGCCGCCGCCATCGCGGCTTTGGCCGCGCCGCTCGCCGCCTGTCACGACTTCGGCGACGTCACCGGCTCGATCGGCCCATCGACCGTCCCGCTGGCGGACGAGACCAAGCTCAGGGCCTACGCCGACGATTGCGGCAAGCGCTACGAGCGCAATCCCGGCGAGAAGGTCGCCTCGATCGAATACGCCCGGGCGTTGCGGGCGCTCACCCGCTACAGCGAAGCGGTCGCGGTCATCCAGACGGCGGCCATCAAGTCGCCGAAGGATTTCGACGTGCTCGGCGAATACGGCAAGGCGCTGGCCGACGCCGGCCAGCTGGCGCAAGCCAAGGACGTGCTGACGCGCGCCGATACGCCCGACGCTCCGCGATGGGACGTCCTGTCGGTGCAGGGCGCCGTCGCCGACCGGCTGGGCGATCACGGGAGCGCGATGCAATTTTATCGCGACGCGCTGAAGATCGCGCCGGGCGAGCCCGCCGTGCTGACCAACATGGGGCTCTCGCTGGCGCTGGCGAAGCAATTGCCCGAGGCCGAGCAGGCGCTGAGGCAAGCGGTCGCGAGCCCGAAGGCCGACGCGCGCATGCGCGGCGACCTCGCGCTGGTGCTGGCGCTCGAAGGAAAGTTCGGCGAGGCGGAGCGCGTCGGGCTGACCGACCTCTCCCCCGAGGCCGCGCGCGCCAATGTCGAGGCGATCCGACAGATGATCGCTCAGAACGACTCGTGGCGCGAACTGCGCAAGCCGGAGAAGAGCGTCAAGGCAAAGCCGTCGGCCGCCGACGCCGGCTGAGCCCTCGCCTCAATCGTCGTGGTCTGCGAGGGCTGAGGTCGGCGCCCTGTCGACGCTCGGCCCGGCCCCGGCGGGCAGGATTGGCGGCGCCGGATCGGTCTCGCCGATCGGCGGCGGCAAGGCCGCGTCGGGTCCCGCCCCCGGCCCGGTGGAAGCGGCGGGCGCGCTCAGATGCGCGATGTCGAGCGGCTCGTCGATATTCGGCGAGGGCGGCAGGCCGTCGGGCCCCGCGGGCGCGGGCAGAAGGTCGGGCGCGGGCGTTGGCTTGCAGATGCGGCGGGGGCCGGTGTTGGTCGAGCCGTGATTGGCGAGATCCAGATGGATGTGGTTGTAGTGGAACACATCCGCGCCGGGCGCGAGAACGGTCGTGAAGTAACGGCAGGCGCCTGCTTGCGCCTCGCGCAGGAAGGCGCCCTCCTGGCCGTCCGTCTTCTTCCAGTCGTGCGCGAAATCGATCGCGCGCCCGTCGGCGAGGGTGAAGCCGGCGACATCGACCGCGTTGCCGAAGGCGTGCTCGGAAAGCCGGGCGCCTTCGATATTGTCGACCGGCCGGCAACTATAGGCGCCAAACACGTTGACGGTCGCAACCCTTTGCCCGAAGCGGGCCTGAGCGTCGGGCTCGACGATGTCGTTGAGCCAGGCCTCCAGCGCCGGGACCATGGGACAGTCGATGGTCAGCGCCTTGTCGACCGCGATCGCGCCATTGGCGAGCGCCGAGACATGAAGCGGACGGGTCATGCCGCAAATGCCCGGGCCGTCGATCGCCCGCGCGGGCGCCACGAAATCGGAAGGCGTGACCAACCTGCGGTCGAAGCAGGCGTTTTCGGCCTGGGCCCGCCAGACCGGCCGCTCGGGCGGCCGAAGAATCCGCAGCCTCCGAGACAAAGTGAGGCGGCAGCCGCAACGAGGACTGGCCGAACGCAACGCGCCATTGCGGCAAACTGCGCCTACTGGTTTAAGAATCGTTGAACCATGGCGGCCGTGGGTCCGGCCGCCAACGCCATCTCGCCGCCGCACTTTGCCCGCAACAAAGTCCCGCGCGTGCGTCGAGGGCGAAAAGAGGACGTGTTTTTGGACGGAGGATTGGCGACCTGGCGCGTTGCGGCGCTCGGGCTGGCGCTCGGATTGGCGCCGACCACGGCGGCAAGCGCGCATCCGCACGTCTGGGTGACGGTCAAGAGCCAGATCGCCTTCACGCCCGACGGCAAGGTCGCGGCGGTCGTCCACGACTGGGTTTTCGACGAAATGTATTCGTCCTTCGCCACCCAGGGGCTCGCCCCGCCGGGCGAACTCGTCAAGCGCGAGCAGTTCGCGCCGCTGGCCAAGGAGAACGCCGGCTCCCTGGCCGAGATCGGCTATTTCACCACGCTGAAGATCGGCGGCAAGGCGGTGGATTTCGGCTCGGTCACCGATTATTGGATGGAGGAGCGGCCGGACCATCTGGTCGAGTTCCACGTCACCCTGCCGCTCAAGACCCCGGCGACCGTCAGCAAGTTCCTCAGTCTGCGGGTCGCCGATCCCGAGTATTTCATCGATTTCGAGTTTGACGACAAGGATCCGGTGAAATTGGTCTCCGCGCCCTCCGGTTGCGCCGCAACCGTCGCCAAGCCCAAACCGATCGACGACGGCGACAAGCAGAAATTGACCGAGTCCTATTTCACCAACCTCTCGCCGGGAACCAACTTCGGTTTCAAGATGGCGAGCGCCGCCATCGTTGCGTGCCCATGAAGACGCGCGTGATCGAACGGGTCGGCGTCGGCCTGGCGGCCTGGGCCGCGTCGGCCGCCGCCGCGCTGGCGCAGCTTTCGCCGCGGCCGTTTGCGGTCGCCGGCGGCGAGGGCGGGAGCGCGCCCGAGGGTCTGACCGGCTGGCTCATGGCCCAGCAGTCCTGGCTCACCCATCTCATGGCGGCGAAGGTGCATGCGCTGCATGAGCAGCCCGGCGCCGCCTGGGGCCTGATCGGTCTCGGCCTCGCCTATGGCGTGTTTCACGCCGCGGGACCCGGACACGGCAAGGCGGTGCTCGCCTCCTACATGCTCGCCAACGAAAGCGCGCTCAAGCGCGGCGCGGTCATGTCGCTGATGGCGGCGCTGCTGCAGGCGCTGGTCGCGATTGCGCTCGTCGGCGCGGCAGGGTTCGTCTTCAGGGCGACCGCCTCGGAAATGAATCGCGCGGCGGAATGGATCGCGCTCGCGAGCTACTGCGCCGTCGCCGCGATGGGCCTGTGGCTGGTCTGGCGCAAGGGCGGGGCGCTCATCGCCGCCTTGAGCCAGGAGGTCGATCGCCGGCGCGCGCTCGCTTTGTCCCCGGCCTATACCGGCGTCGCATGGCGAAGGCCGGCGTTTAGCCTGTCGGCCGCGGCCTATCGCGCCGAGCCGCCGGGCGGCGGCGCGACGCCGGTCGAGGCCTGCGGACATGCCCACGCTCCCGACCCGGCCGAGCTCAACGGAACGTTCACCTGGCGCGGCGCCGCCGGCACGGTGATCGCCGCGGGCGCGCGCCCCTGCTCGGGGGCGATTCTGGTGCTGGTGTTCGCCATGGCGCAGGGGCTGTTCGCCGCCGGGATCGCCGCGACATTCGCCATGGCGCTCGGCACCGCGGTCACGACCGGCGCGCTCGCCTGGACGGCCGTGTTCGCCAAGTCGGCCGCCATGCGCCTTGCGGCCGGCGAGAACTCGCGCCTCACGCTGGTGGCGAGGGGTTTCGAATTCGTCGCCGCCCTCGCGGTCCTGACGTTCGGCGTCGCGCTCGTCATCGGGTCGCGCGGCGCCGTCGGGTGAAGGCGCGCGCTACCGCCCGTAGAGGCCGATGAGCGTCGCCTTCGCCAGCGCGTTGGCGTTGGCGTAGAAGCCGAAGACCGCAGCCGAGGCGTTGGCGTCGACGTCGAGCTTGTCGGCTTTCAGCGCGTAGACAGTGATCACGTAATGATGCGGCTTGCCCTTGGGCGGGCACGGGCCGCCATATCCGGCCAGGCTGAAATCATTCTTCGGCTGGACCGCGCCGGCCGGCAAGGCCGTTCCGCCGCCGGCGCCTTTCGGCAGCGAGGTGACGCTCGCCGGAATATTGGCGACCCACCAGTGCCAGAAGCCGCTGCCGGTCGGCGCGTCGGGATCGTACATGCTGACGGCGAAGCTTTTCGTGTCCTTGGGCGCGCCGGTCCAGGAGAGCGCGGGCGAGACGTTCCCGCCGGTGCAGTCCCACCCGTTGAATACCTGCTCGTTGGCGATCTTGGCCCCGGCCCGGATATCGGGGCTGGTGACCGTCATCGCGTTCGCCACGCCCGCCGCCGCCAGCGCGCCGGCAAGGGTCGCCCCAAAGGCCATCGTCCGCATTGCTTCTTTCCTCCCGAATTGCACCAGCGCGAGGCCATCGGCCCGCCACGCCCCGCGGTTTGCCCGCGGCGGGATCATTGAACGCTGTCCGCTGCGATGCAAGCCCCTCTTCCGGCCCGGAGCGACAGGGTCCTGATCCTTTCGGGCGCGGGATCGCCGCGTCGTTTGTGCTAGTCTCGATTGCGCGACGGCGGGCGAAATGACCGAAAGTCGAAAGATCGCGGCGATCCTCGCCGCCGATGTGGTTGGATTCAGCCGCCTGGCCGCGGCGGACGAGGATCGAACGCTCGCGCGATTACGCGCGTTGCGCAGTGATCTGATCGACCCGACCATCGCCGTCCACAAAGGACGCGTGGTCAAGCGCACCGGCGACGGCATTCTCATCGAGTTTCGCAGCGTGGTCGACGCGGTGCGCTGCGCCATCGAGGTACAGAACGGCATGGTCGAGCGCAACGCCGGCTTGCCGCCCGAGCGCCGTATCGAGTTCCGCATCGGCGTTCATCTGGGCGATGTCGTCGAGGAAAGCGACGGCGACCTCATGGGCGACGGCGTCAACATTGCCGCCCGGCTTGAAGGCATCGCCAAGCCGGGCGCAATCTGCCTGTCCGAAGACGCCTATCGCCAGGTCAAGGGGCGGCTCGATCTCGCGGTCCGCGATCTGGGTCTGACCCAACTCAAGAACATCGCCGAACCGATCCGCGTCTATTCGCTCGACGTCGGCGCGCCCGCGCTCGCCAAGCCCACGCCAGCCCCCGAAAAAGCCGGGCCGCCGCGCCTGTCGATCGTCGTCCTGCCGTTCGCCAACATTGGCGGCGACCCGGAGCAGGAGCATTTCGTCGACGGGGTCACGGAGAGCCTGACGACCGATCTTTCGCGGATTCGCGGCTCGTTCGTGATCGGGCGCAACACCGCTTTCACCTTCAAGGGCAAGGCTGTCGATCTGAAGCAGATCGGCCGAGAGTTGAATGTCCGTTATGTCCTCGAGGGCAGTGTCCAGCGCAGCGGAAATCGGATGCGGGTCAACGTCCAGCTCATCGACGCCGAAACCGGCAATCATCTCTGGGCCGAGAGGTTCGACAAGCCGCTGGCCGATCTCTTCGACATGCAGGACGAAATCGTCGCGCGGCTGGCAGGCGCGCTCAACGCCCAGCTCGTCGCCGCCGAGGCGCGACGTGCGCAACAGGCCCCGAACCCCGACTCAATGGACCTCTATTTTCAAGGTTTGGCATGGTTCAACAAGGGTATAACCCGCGACAACTTGGCGCAGGCGCAAAGCTTTTTCGATCGCGCGCTCACCGCCGATCCCGGCAATGTCGACGCGCTCATTGGATCGGCGCGCGCGGACGCGGTCGAGGGCGCAAATTTCTTTGTCACCGATCCCATGGCGGCCTTCACGGCGGCCGAAGCGAAGTTGGCCAAAGCCTTGTCCTCGGTCCCGGACCATGCGCTCGGCCATCTGTACTTGGGATTTGTCGACATAATGACCAAGCGCGCTGCGGAGGGCATCGCCGAGTGTGAACATGTATTGGAGTTGGATCGAAATCTCGCCGCCGCCCATGCCTCGATTGGATTTGGTAAGGTCTTCATCGGTCGCGCCGAAGAAACCGAGGCTCACATTGTCGAGGCGCTCCGGCTCAGTCCGCGCGATACGATGGCCTATGCCTGGATGACTCAAGCGGGCATCGCGAAGAATCATCTCGGCCTTTGGGAGCAAGCGGTCGCGTGGTTTCGACGGGCGATCGAGGCCAACCGAAATTATCCGCATCAATATTTTGCGATGAGCGCCACCTTGGCGCAGCTTGGTCGGCTTGACGAGGCGCGTTCGGCAATCAATGCCGGCCTCGCGCTTAACCCGTCCTTCTCTATCTCCCGCTTTCGCGCCAACTTGGCCGAGAGGTGCGACGACCCGACGCATCTGGCCCAGCTTGAGCCTATTCTCGAAGGCATGCGCAAGGCCGGAGTCCCCGAGTAATGAGCCAGACCCGCCGCCTCGCCGAAATCCTCGCCGCCGCCCCTAGACCGGCTTCGGGTTGCGCTCGACGAACTGGGCCTGATGCCAGTAGGGGTAGGCGGGCGTGACGGCGCTCGCCGCGTCGAGCTTCGCGACCTGCTCGGCGGTCAGATTCCAGCCGACGGCGCCGAGATTGTCCTTGAGCTGCTTTTCGTCCCGCGCGCCAATGATGACGGTCGATACGCTCGGGCGTTGCAGGAGCCAGTTGAGCGCAACCTGCGGAACCGTCTTGCCGACTTCGCCCGCGACCGCGTCCAGCGCGTCCACGACCTTGTAGAGATATTCGTCGTCCACCGGCGGGCCGTTGGCGGCGGTCTCGTGCAGGCGGCTGACCTTCGGCAGCGGCTGGCCGCGCCGGATCCTGCCGGTGAGGCGGCCCCACCCGAGCGGACTCCACACGACCGCCCCCACGCCCTGATCGAGCGCGAGCGGCATCAGCTCCCATTCGTAGTCGCGTCCGACGAGCGAATAATAGGCCTGATGCGCGACATAGCGCGCCCAGCCGTGGCGGTCGGAGGCGGCGAGCGACTTCATCAGGTGCCAGCCGGAGAAGTTCGAGCAGCCGATGTAGCGGATCTTGCCGGCGCGGACGAAGTCGTCGAGCGTCGAGAGCACCTCCTCGACTGGCGTCATGGCGTCGAAGGCGTGCAGCTGGAAGAGATCGATATGGTCGGTCCCGAGCCGCTTCAGCGAGCCCTCGACCGCCTGGGTCAGGTGGTAGCGGGACGAGCCGACGTCGTTGGCGCGCTGGCCTGCGCGGAAGGTGGCTTTGGTGGAGATGATGAGGTCGTCGCGGGCGATCCCTTTGATCGCGCCGCCCAGAACCTCCTCCGCCGCGCCGGAGGAATAGACGTCGGCGCTGTCGAACATGTTGAGCCCGGCCTCGAGGCAGATGTCGATGAGTCGCCGCGCCTCTTTGACGTCCGATCCGCCCCACGCCTTCAGCATGCCCTTGCCGCCGAACGTGCCGGTGCCGAGGCTGAGCGCGGGAACCTTGAAGCCGGACGAGCCGAGACGGCGGAATTCCATGGGGATAATCCTTGAAGATTGGCGCAAGCGGCGTCGGAAAGCGGTCCGCAAGGCGGGGCCCGGGCGCGTTGTGAATTGCGGTAAGTTGGTATGATTGAGCGAGAGAAATGGGGCCACCGCGCGCCGGCTGTCAAGCGCGCCTGCGCTCGTTCGCGACCAGACCGTCGAGGAAGCGCGGACAAAAAAGCCGCCCCGAAGGGCGACTGTTTCGTGAGCCGAGACGTGTGAGCCTCAGGCCGCGATGCAGGCGGCCTTGCTCGATCTGCGATAGCCGGCAAAGCCAAGTCCGGCGAACCCGAGGACCATCATCGCCCAGGTTGAGGGCTCTGGCACCGTCACAGTTACGCCGCCAGCAATGTATTGGTCTGCCGAAACGGTATAATCCGGGTCAGTGGCGGGTATGGGCGTCGCGAATGTGAGGCCATAGTCCGCCACAGTAGAGCCGGGGAAGACGCCGTTGCTCCAGAGGTCGACGGCATCGCCGTTGGCGAGCGTGAAGGCGAGCCCATAGACGTCCAGCACGCCGCCGAAGAACGGATAATCGAGGCAAACGAGCCAAGATCCGCCCGGGTAGTAATAATTGTCATAGGAGAGCGTAGTGCTGGGCTGGTTGGCCGGCGGCGACGGAACGCCGTTCGGAACCGAAATGTAGCTGAAGTCGGGCGCAGTGACGAAGTCCGGCAGAGGGACGACCGGCGCGATCGGGATGAGGCCCGTAACACTCTGGTTGATGATGCCTAGAGCCGTGTCCGTTATTGCGCCGCTGATTCCGACAACCGGATCCTGGCCGCCAGCGACCATGTCATAGGTTAGCGTCACGTAGCCGCTGACTCCGCCGCCGCCAATCCACAGGGTGGACGTCCCTTGCGGCACTGGTGTTACCGCATGCGCCTGCCCCGCAAACGCCAGCGCGCCAACCAGCGGAAGCGCGGCCACAATTCCATGTCTCATTTCGATGTTCCCCCTTTGCGGCGCAATAAGCGGACCGGCGCGCGAGGAACATCCTCGTGCGTCCTCCCGTGCGACGATTGAACTCTTGAAACCCCCAGCGGGTTTTAACCCGATTGCCCATTCCCTTTGGGCATGCGGACGGTGCTCAATGTCTCGGCGCGTGTCAAAGGGGGATGACGCGAATGTGATCGATGTCCGCGATCCCCTGAGCCGCCGCCGGCGCGCCTTGGACGTCGGGTGATCTTCCTCAACCTCGCCGGTCGTCGGGCTTCGTCACAGGCCGAGCGAGATAGGCCGAGAGTCGGGCCGCGAACGCCCGCGGCGTTTCGGCGAACAGCCGCTCGAACTCGACCCTCGCTCGCCGTTTGAGCTTCTTCTGCCTTGCGGCCATCCTGTCGGCGAGCCCGGCGAGCGCCTGCGGCGGCAGCGCGCCGCGCCCGGCGGCGAATTTCGCCAGCACGTCAAGATCGTTGAAGGCGCCGAGCGTGTCGCGGAGCCCGTCCAGCCCCTGGGCTTGCGCGTTCAGCGCTTCGGGCCACGCGCAGGCGACGAGCGCGAGCTGGTAGCGCAGATCGACGACGCGGGCGCGAAAGGCGTGCAGCGCCGCCGGCTCGTCGCTCTCGAAAGCCAGGCGCCCGCGCCGCCGCGCCTGCCGATAGGTGCGCGCGACGGCGGCGACGATCTCCTCCCGGCCGACCTCGCTCAGATCCCATCCCTCGAGGCGCCTGACGATCGCCTTGAGCCTCGCGCGCGGCGCTCGCGCGGCGAGGCCGCGGCGGGCGCGCAGCGCCGCCTCCCGCTCGCGCGCGATCGCCGCCATCAGCGGCTCGGCGACCTCGGCGGGCGGCGCGAGACGCTGGAGGCGAAGCGCCATCACGTCGAGATCGCGCGCGCGGCCGACCTGGCGACGCGTCGCCGCCAGCGCCGTGATCGTCACCCGCGCCGGTTCGCCGACGCTTTCGAGAAAGAGCCGCGCGATCGCGCGCGCTTCCTTGAGCGTCTTGCGCACGCCGTGAACCCGCTCCGGCGCCTCCTCGCCCGGGCCGGGAAACTGCGCCGCGGCGGCGCGGACGGACCGGAGGAGCGCAGCGCGGCAGTGCTGGGGCCAGGCGTCGGCGGCCATCGCCCTAAGCTGGCTTGGCGTCGATGAGCTTCGTTCGCTCGCGCAGGGCGAATTTCTGCACCTTCCCGGTCGAAGTCTTCGGGATTTCGGCGAAGACGACGTGGCGCGGGCATTTGTAGCGCGCAAGCCGCGCCCGGCACCATTCGATCAGCTCCTCGGCCGTCGCGCTATGTCCGGGCTTCATCTCGACGAAGGCGCATGGCGTCTCGCCCCATTTGTCGTCCGCCCGCGCCACGACCGCGGCGAGCTGCACGCCGGGATGCTCGAACAAGGCGTCCTCGACCTCGATCGAGGAGATGTTCTCGCCGCCGGATATGATGATGTCCTTCGACCGGTCGCGCAGCTGCACATAGCCGTCCTTGTGCTTGACGCCGAGGTCGCCGGAATGGAACCAGCCGCCGGCGAAAGCCTTCTCGGTCGCGGCCTTGTTCTTCAGGTAGCCCTTCATCACCACATTGCCGCGGAACATCACCTCGCCCATCGTTTCGCCGTCGGCAGGGACGGGCCGCATCGTTTCCGGATCGAGGACGTCGAGCGCCTCGAGCGCGTGATAGCGCACGCCCTGGCGGGCCTTGAGATGCGCCTGGGCGTCGTGGTCGAGCGCGTTCCACTCGTCCTTCCAGTCGTTGACCACCGCGGGCCCGTAGACCTCGGTCAGGCCGTAGAGATGCGTCACCTCGAAGCCGGCCTCGCCCATTTCCCTGAGCACCGCCGCTGGGGGCGGCGCGGCGGCGGTGAAGAAGCGCACGACGTGAGGCAGCGGCCGCTTCTCGTCGTCGCGGGCGTTGAGCAGGATCGACATGACGATCGGCGCGCCGCACATGTGCGTGACCTTGTGCTCGGCGATGAGGTCGAAGATCGGCTTGGCGCGCACCTGCCGCAGGCACACGTGCAGGCCCGCCTTCACGCTGATCGACCAGGGGAAGCACCAGCCGTTGCAATGGAACATCGGCAGCGTCCACAGATAGACCGGATGACGCCCCACGTCCGCGGTCACGATGTTGCCGACCGCGAGCAGATTGGCGCCGCGATGGTGGAAGACGACGCCCTTGGGATCGCCGGTCGTGCCCGAGGTGTAGTTGAGCGCGATCGCGTCCCATTCGTCGCCCGGCGCCTTGCGCTCGTAAGCCTCGTCGCCCTCGGCGACCAGCGCTTCGTAGTCGAGGCCGCCGAGCCGCTCGCCTGGGCCTTCGTACTCGGGATCGTCGTAGTCGATGACCAGCGGGCGGGCCTTGGCGCGCTTCAGCGCCGCCGCGACGATCGGCGAAAACTCGCGGTCGACAATGATCGCCTTGGCCTCGCCATGGTCGAGCATGAAGGCGATCGAGGCCGGGTCGAGGCGGGTGTTGAGCGCGTTCAGCACCGCGCCGCACATCGGCACGCCGTAATGACACTCGAGCATCGCCGGCGTGTTGGCGAGCATGACCGCGACCGTGTCGCCGCGGCCAAAGCCGCGCTTCGCCAGTGCGGAGGCGAGCTTCTTCGCTCGGGCATGGAACTCGCGGTAGTTGCGGCGCAGGGCCCCATGCGCGATCGCCGGCCGGTCCGGAAACACCTCGGCCGCCCGCTCGAGCAAGCCGAGCGGGGTCAGCGGCTGAAAATTGGCGGTGGTGCGGTCAAGATCGCGGTCATACGGCGAAACGGACATTGGGCGGGACTCCGAAAATCACTATGCTCGAGGGCGAAAGGCGAAGAACCGAAAGCCGACAAAGGTGACCGCCATCGCGACCGCGCTGCCGGCGGCGACGAACAGGGGCAGGATGGCCGGCGTGACGGCGATCCCGGCGACCGGCGCGAGAGCGACGCACGCCGAATAGACGGCGTAGTTCACGGCCAGGCCGACCGAGGCGACCAGCCAATAACGGACGAACGAGGCGGCCAGGGGCGACCGGGCATGGCGGAAGGTGATCGAACGGTTGAGGGCGAAATTGACGATCGTTGCGACGATAAAGCCCGGCGGCCGGGCGAGCTCCGGCGACAATCCGGCATATTTGGCGCCGACAAAGGTGATCGTGGCGTCGACGACATAGCCGACGACGCCGATCGCCGCGAAAGCGGGCACTTGTTCGGCGATCCGCCCGTGGGCGGGGGCGGCCGGCTTGGCGGCGTTCATGAGCTTTGACCCATCGGCCCCTTAAACGAGCGCCCGAACAGCGTCATAAGTCAATTTGGCCCCGATGAGGAAGGTGAGCGCGAGGATGATGGCGTAGAAGCGGTCGGCCGAAACCCGCCGCGTCACCCAGACGCCCGCGAACGTCGACAGGATCGCGACCGGAATGAGGCCCGCGGAAACGAACAGATTGTCGCGATTGAACTGGCCGAGGAGAAAGTAAGGGGGGACTTTGAGCAGGTTGACGGCGGCGAAGAACATTGTCGCCGTGCCCGCGAACACCGGCGGCTTCAAGTACTGGGGCATGACATAGACCTGGAACGGAGGCGCCCCGGAATGGCTGACAAAGCTCGTGAAGCCGGCGAGCGAGCCCCACAGGACCCCGCTCGGGACGCCGGGCTTCTCGACAGGAGCGCGACCGAGGCGGTCCCGGATCAGCATGTACAGAACGAAAACGATCGAGATCACGCCGATCGCGAGACGCACCGCGTCGTCGCTGACGCGCGCCGCAACCAGCCAGCCGACCCCGACGCCGATCATCGAGGAGGGGATAAGGATAATGAGGTTCCGCGGCGAAAAGTCGCGCCGGAACGCCCAGACGCTCAGCCAGTCCTGCACCAGGAGGACCGGCAGCACGATCGCCGCCGCTCTGACTGGCGAGGCGACCAGCGACATCATCGGCACGCCGAGCGTGCCGAGGCCCGAAAAGCCGCCCTTCGAAAGGCCGAACAGGATCACCGCCGGGATCGCGACCAGGTAGAATTGCATTTCGCCCGACATTCATCCTCTTCTTTCGAGCGCCGGCCCTGGCGACCACCGATGCGGCGCCGCCCACCGCGCCCCGACGTTGCGTTCGTACGCGCGAGGGGCGACAGTCCGTGCGCGACAACGACGCGCCGGGAGTTCGGCGGCGATGGGAGCGAAAAGATGACCAGCGGCTATCGGCAGACCTATGATCGCTGGCGCGCCGATCCGCAAGCTTTCTGGGCCGAGGCCGCGCGCGAGATCGCCTGGACCAGGCCGCCCGCGCGCATTTTCGACCCCGACGGCGGCGTCTACGGCTGCTGGTTCCCCGACGCGCGATGCAACGCCTGCTTCAATGTCCTCGACCGGCACGTCGAGGCCGGCCGGGGCGATCAGGCCGCGATCTACTACGACAGCCCCCTCGCCGCGACCAGCCGCACGATCACCTATCGCGAGCTCCTGGACGAGACGGCGACGCTCGGCGCCGTGCTCGAGGATCTGGGCGTCACGGCGGGCGACCGGGTGTTGATCTATATGCCGATGATTCCCGAGGCGATCGTCGCGATGCTGGCGTGCGCGCGGATCGGGGCCGTGCACTCGGTGGTGTTCGGCGGCTTCGCCGCCAAGGAGCTGGCGACGCGCATCGACGACGCCGAACCCAAGGTCGTCCTGACCGCGAGCTGCGGGATCGAGCCGGGCCGGATCGTCGAATACAAGCCGCTGCTCGATCTCGCCATCGCCCTCGCCAGGCACAAGCCGGCGACCTCCGTCATGTACCAGCGGCCGCAAATCGAGGCGGCGATGGACGACGCTCGCGACCGCGACTGGGGCGCGCTTGTCGCAGCGGCCAGGGCGGCGGGAAAGCGGGCGCCGTGCGCCGATCTCGCCGCGACCGATCCGCTGTACATTCTCTATACTTCCGGCACCACCGGCGCGCCGAAGGGCGTCCTGCACGACATCGGCGGCTATCTGGTCGCGCTGAAATGGTCGATGTCGGCGGTCTATGACGTCAAACCCGGCGAGACCTTCTGGGCCGGCTCCGACATCGGCTGGGCGGTCGGCCATTCCTACATCGTCTATGGGCCGCTCGCGCACGGCTGCGCCAGCGTCCTCTACGAAGGCAAGCCGGTCGGAACGCCCGACGCCGGCGCGTACTGGCGGGTAATTCAGGACTATCGAGTCGCAGCCTTTTTCACCGCGCCGACGGGCTTGCGCGCGGTGCGCAAGGAGGATCCCGAGGCGAAGCTGGTCAAGAAATACGACATCTCCTCCCTGCGCACGCTCTTCCTCGCCGGCGAGCGGGCCGACCCCAACACTGTCGCCTGGGCGCAGGAGGCGTTGGGCGTGCCGGTCGTCGACCACTGGTGGCAGACGGAGACCGGCTGGGCGATCGCCGCCAATCCGGTCGGGTTGGGCATGCTGCCGATCAAGCTCGGCTCGCCCACCGTGCCGATGCCGGGCTACGAGGTCCATGTCGTCGACGAGGGGGCGAAGCCGGTGCCTGAGGGGACAATGGGCTCGATCGTCATCAAGCTGCCGTTGCCGCCCGGCTGCCTGCCGACGCTCTACCGCCAGGACGAGCGGATGCGGGAGAGCTACCTCAAGGAGTTCCCCGGCTACTACAAGACCGCCGACGCCGGCTTGATCGACGCGGACGGATATCTGACGATCCTCGGCCGGACCGACGACATCATCAACGTCGCCGGCCATCGCCTGTCGACCGGCGCCATGGAGGAAGTCGTCGCTTCGCACTCCGACGTCGCCGAATGCGCGGTGCTCGGGGTCAAGGACGAGATCAAGGGCGAGCAACCCTGCGGGTTCCTGGTCTTGAAGGCGGGGGTCAACCGGCCGCCCGAGGAGATCGAGAAGGAGGTCGTGAAGCTCGTGCGCGAGAAAATCGGCCCGGTCGCGGCGTTCAAGATGGCGATCGTCGTCCAGCGCCTGCCGAAGACCCGCTCGGGCAAGATCCTGCGCGGCATGATGAAGAAGATCGCCGACCAGGACGCCTGGACGACCCCGGCCACGATCGAGGACCCGAAGGCGCTGGACGAGATCGCCGCCGCGCTCGCGGCGCGGGCGCGATAGCCCTAGGGTTGAAACCCAATCAGCCTGACCGGTTTCGACGTTTAGCCGCCGTTGCGGATCGCGTCCGCGAACGGCGGATTTGACAGGAGAGCGGGCATTGCCCGTAGGCGCGGGCTCTCCGCCCATTGCGGGCAATCGTCGCGAGCGTCGAAACGACGCCAAACGGCCGAAACTGGCCAGTCGCGACGAACACCGAGCTGCCTGTGGTGCACGTTCCCGGCCAGCGCCAACGCCGCCGCTGATCGGCCGTTCCGAGACAGTTGTCATCCATGGCTCTCGCGTGCGAAGGGCATGACCTGCGGACATCGCGCAGCGCGGGCAGCGGCCGGCAAGATCCTTTTGGGAAGGTGGTGACCATGAATTCGTTGACGATTTCGGCCATCGTCCTGGCGGTTGTCTTCGCCGGCGGAGCGGTCGGCCTGGAATTGCAGCGCGTCTTGCCGGAGAGTTACACGACCGGCGGCGCGAGGGATATGACCGGCGCTGTCGTCGGCTTGATGACCCTACTTCTCGCCCTCGTGCTGGGCCTCCTCATCTGGACTGCGTACGGCGTCTTTTCCGCGCAAAAGCTTTCGATCCAGATCCTGGCGATCAACGACCTCAAGCTGGACGCCGCGCTGAAAGACTATGGGCCGGAGGCGGCGGAGGGTCGGAAGATTCTCCGCGCCGGCGTCGAGCGCACGATCGCCCAAACCTGGAGCAGCGCGTACGACGGCGACTTCGTGATCAAGAATTATAATTTCGCACTGGCCAACCTGAAGGAGCGAGAGGCTTACCTGAATTCGCTTCAACCCTCCATGGACCGGCAAAAGACGGCCAAGGCGGATGCGGAGCAGGCTGCGATCGCGATCGGCCAGACCCGCATGCAGATGGCGCTGGCGCTGGTCGAGCCGATTTCCTATCCGCTTATCGGCCTCGTCGTGGCATGGGCGACGTTTCTATTCTGCGGTTACGGACTGATGTCCAAACGCCATCCGATGTCTTATGTGACGCTTGGGATTGGCGCCCTGGGCATTGCATCGGCGATAAACGTCATCGACGATTTCAGCGATCCCTATTCAGGGTTGTTTCGGATCAGTCCCTCTCCGATCGTCGATGTGCTTAAAGCCGTTGAAGCGACTGCGAAATAGCCGAGCATGGGTTGCCATGCCCGGCACCATCACCGTCAGCCGCCAGCTCCCGTCAGGGTTCAACGACAACGAACGGCGGCAAAAGATCGTTTTTGACCGGCTCGCAACGCCCACGGGGAGCGACCCGTTCTTGGCGCGTGCCTGCCGACCGTGACCAAGCTTGAACGCGCGCTTACAGGCGCATTTGACGGGTCCGGCAAGCCGTCCCGGAATGTCCGCTATTTGCGCAGAGCAGCCGCCCGCGGAAGCAGACCGATTGGGTTTTGGCCGTCAGGGCGGCGCTCCAGCGAGCGAAAGGTTTCGCGACAATATCTTGGCGAAAATCAGAATCCGTGGTATAGATTCGGGCGTCCGGCGTAGAGGCCGGGACTGGCGCGCTGGCGAGAGGAGAGAGGCGGCGCGCGAGGGCGTATAGCTTTGTCGACTTGTTAATAGCGGGCGGACGCGGAGAGGGAGCCGCTTTCCCCGGACCCGGGTGATAACCCCTTGAAAGGTCTCGTTTTGCGGAAGCAAAATCCTTGGATTTCGCTTCCCTTTCCTTGGGGTTTTCTTTCCTCGCCGCTTGGCGTTTTCTTCCATCGGCTTGGAGAAGGTTTCCTCCCCGCGGTCGACGGCGCGCAGCGATTTTCGGATGGAGCGACCGGCTACATCGCCAGCTTGCGCAGATACTCCCAAGTATAGAGCCCGGTATCGTGGCCGTCGTCGAAGATGATCTTGATCGCGTAATTGCCGACCGGTTCGATGCCGACGATGGCGACGTTCTCCTTGCCAGTCACCGTCTTCTTCTGGCTCCGCGAGTGGCCCTGCACTTCGGCGCTCGGGCTTTCGACCCGCAGCCGTTCGGCGGTCAGGCGAATGGCGCCCCCGTCGTCGAAGGCGACTTCGAGAACGCGCCCCTTGTCGATCGCCGTAATATCGGTCGGCCAGGCCATCTCGGGCTCGATCCTTTCGCTAAAGGACGCGGATCCGCGGCGCGGGCTTGGCGCCCGCCGCGCCGACGGCGAGGGTGTCGGCCACGCGTCTGGCGATCTCGACAAGCGCGTGGGCCTGCGGGCTTTCCGGCATGCTGGCGACCAACGGCCGGCCGTCGTCGGAATGGACGCGGATGGCGATGTCGAGCGGCACTTCGCCGAGGAACGGAACCCCGAGCTTCTCGGCCTCCTTGCGCGCGCCGCCATGCGAGAAGATGTCGGTCCGCTCGCCGCAATGGGGACAGAGGAAGTAGCTCATGTTCTCGACCACGCCGATGAGCGGCACCTTGACCTGGCCGAACATCGCAATGCCCCGCCGGGCGTCGATGAGCGCCAGATCCTGCGGCGTCGAGACGATCACCGCGCCCGCCAGCGGCACGTTCTGGGCCATGGTCAGCTGGGTGTCGCCGGTGCCCGGCGGCATGTCGACGACGAGCACGTCGAGTTCGCCCCACACGACCTCGCGCAGGAGCTGGTTCAGCGCCGACATGACCATCGGGCCGCGCCAGATGACCGGGGCGCCCTCCTCGATCAGGAACCCGATCGACATGACCTTGACGCCGCAGCTCTCGAGCGGAACGAGCTTCTGACCGTCGGGCGCGAGACTTGGCTTGGCGCCGATCCCGAACAGCTTGGGCATCGACGGCCCGAACAGGTCGGCGTCCAGAACGCCGACCGCGAGCCCGAGCTGCGCGAGGGCGATGGCGAGATTGCAGGCCACGGTCGACTTGCCGACGCCGCCCTTGCCGGAGGCGACCGCAATAACGTGCTTGACGCCGGGCAGCGGCTCGCTCGATCGGCCGTGCCGGCGCACCGGCGCATCGGTCTGATGAGCGTGCGCCGGCGTGGCGCCGGCGGCGGCGCGCGCAGATTCCGCCGTCAGCGTCACCACCGCGCCGGCGACGCCGGAAATCGCCCTGATCGCGGCCTCGGCCCCGGCTCGCATCGGCTCCATCGCTTTCGCCTTTGCCGGATCGATGGCGATGGCGACGAAGACCTTGCCGTCGCGAATGGTCACGCCGGAGATTGCGCCCGAGTCGGGCAGCGACGCGCGCCCGTCGGGGCCGGGAACCGCCGACAACGCCGCCATCACCTCGTCGCGGGAAATCATCGTTCTCGGTCCCTCTCGCTTGCTGCGGCCGAAAGATTGCGCTCGGCGGGAGAGCGCATCTCCCCCTGCGGGCGCCAATCGAGTTTGTCGCGCAACGTCACGACCGTCCCGATGATGACGATGGCCGGTCCGCCCAATTCCGCTTGGCGCGCCTTCGCCGCCAACGTCCCGAGCGTGCCGACGACGACGCGCTGAGTACGCGCGGGTCGCGTTGTCGACGATCGCGGCCGGCAAGTCCGCGTCCGCGCCGTGGGCGATGAACTCGCGCGCCAGCGCCTCCAGGTTGCGCAGCCCCATATAGATCGCAACTGTCTGGCGCGGTTGCAAGAGCGCGCCCCAGTCGAGCGCGATCTTGCCATCCTTCCCATGGCCGGTCACGAACACGCAGGCATGGGCGTGGTCGCGGTGGGTGAGCGGAATGCCGGCATAGGCCGCAGCCCCGGTCGCGGCGGTCACGCCCGGACAGACCTGAAAGGGAATCCCCTCCGCAGCGAGGGCTTCGATTTCCTCGCCGCCCCGGCCGAACATGAAGGGATCGCCGCCCTTGAGCCGCAACACCCGCTTGCCTTCCTTGGCGAGCTTCACCAGCAGCGCGCTGATCTCGCCTTGCGGCAATTCGTGATCGTCGGGTTGCTTGCCGACATAGATGCGCTCAGCCTCCCGCCGCACCAGATTCATCACGCCTTCGTCCGTGAGCCGGTCGTAGAGCACGACATCGGCCTTCTGCATCAGGCGAAGGGCTCGGAAAGTCAGGAGATCGGGATCGCCCGGCCCCGCGCCGACAAGATAGACCTCGCCGCGCGGCGCCTCGGCGCGGTCGGCGGCCGCGCCTTCGATTGCGCGGGCAAGTTCGGCGTCCGCGGCGAGATCCTCGCCCGAAAGCGCCCGTTCGCCGATAGGTCCTTCGAGGACGGCCTCCCAGAACCGGCGGCGGAGGATCGGCGAAGGAATCGCTTCCGCGACCGCGTGACGGAATCCGCCCGTCAGCCTCGCCAGGCGGCCGTAGGCGGCAGGGATCAGGCTTTCCAGACGCGCCTTCAGCATGCGGCCGAGTATCGGCGAGGCGCCGCCGGTTGAGATCGCAATGACGAGCGGGCTTCGGTCGACGATCGAAGGCATGATGAAGTCGCAGAGCCGCGGCCGGTCGGCGACATTGACCAGCGCGCCGGCGCTCTTCGCCGCCGCCCGCGCATCGGCCGACAGGCGCTCATCCTCGGTCGCCACGAAGCAGAGCGCCGAGCCCTGGAAGTCCCTCGGCTCGGGATGGCGGGCCTCGTGCCGGAAGTTCGGCGCCTCGAGAAGTCCGCGGAAATCGTCGCTCAGAGCGGTCGCGAAAATTGTCACGCGGGCCCCGGCCTTGACGAGGTATTCCGCTCGCCGCGCCGCGACAACCCCGCCCCCGACGACGACGGCCGGCCGCTCGCTGAGTTCAAGAAAAATCGGCAGATGGCGCATCGCTACCGCCCGCGGGACTTCATTCGTGCGCGACGACCCGCCGCGGGCGGGCGGCCCGACCAGAGACAGATTGAATTCACAGCTCGCGGTTCTAGGCCTTCCAGCGTCTGGATCAAAGGAAAACGAGAGGCGTTCTTGTCCAAATCCGGGTTTTTCGAGGGTTCCCCTGTAGGGGCTGAGGCGGAGCGCTGTCGGAGGGTCGCAATTTTTTGGATTGATGATATTGATGCGGACGTTTCGATCCGGTCGATCAGCAGGGCGCCATGAGTTCAGAGAGCCAGGTTTCCAGGCGCGCCGAGGCGCCGCGGCAAGACCCGCTCGCCGATATGGTCTACGTGCCGGGGGGCGAATTCCGAATGGGCTCGGACCGCCACTATCCGGAGGAAGCGCCGGTCCACCGCGTAAGCGTCGGCGGATTCTGGATCGACGCCGCGCCGGTGACCAATCGCCAGTTCCGCAAGTTCGTAAACGCCACGAACTACGTCACGTTCGCCGAGATCGCGCCCGATCCGAAGGACTATCCGGGCGCGCTCCCGCACATGCTAAAGGCAGGATCGCTCGTCTTCAGCCCTCCCAATGCGCCAGTCGATCTCAAGGATTGGTCGCAATGGTGGCGGTTCAAATTCGGGGCCGACTGGCGCAGGCCCTACGGGCCGCGCAGCTCGATCAGCGGCCTCGATAACCACCCGGTGGTGCATGTCGCCTTTCGAGACGCTCAGGCCTACGCGCGCTGGGCGGACAAGGAACTGCCGACCGAGGCCGAATGGGAGTTCGCGGCGCGCGGCGGTCTCGATGGGGCGGAATACGCGTGGGGCGACGACATGACGCCCAACGGCAAACCAATGGCAAATACCTGGCAAGGCGCGTTCCCGCATGAAAACCAGGCGCAGGACGGCTACGAGCGCACCTCGCCGGTCAAGTCGTTTCCGCCCAATGGCTACGGCATCTATGACATGATCGGCAATGTTTGGGAGTGGACGACGGATTTCTGGTCGACGCGCCATCCAGCCGACGCCGCCAAAGCATGCTGCGTTCCGCAGAATCCGCGCGGCGGCCCTGAGGCCGCAAGCTTCGACCCTTGCCAGCCGGAAATCCGCATTCCCCGAAAGGTGCTGAAAGGCGGATCGCATCTGTGCGCGCCGAACTACTGCCGCCGCTACCGGCCGGCCGCCCGCCACGCCGAGCCGGTGGATACCTCGACAAGCCACGTCGGCTTTCGCTGCGTCGTGCGGGAGCCAGCCCAACTTTGAGCGATGCGCCGTCCCGATCGGCCGTCCTTCAGGCGCGAGTGGCGGTCGGGCTGCTTCTCGGCACTCGTCGTCGCGGGCACGCTCTGGTACGGTCTGACGGCAGAGAGCCTTGGCCGCTTGTGGAGCGACATTCTGGACCGGCCGGGCGGCCCGATGACTTTCCGGTTCATTCTTCAGCCAGCCATGGCGCTCATCGCCGCGCTGCGCGACGGGGTTAAAGACGCGCGGCTTGGACGCACGACCTTACGTCTGGGCCTTAATCCGCGGCGTTCGCGACCCTCAGGGCCGCAGCGGACGTCTGTGGGAGGGCTTCGTCTCGACGGCGAGGATCATCATCCTTGGTGTGGTCATGGACACCGTCTACCAATGGGTGGTGTTCAAGACGTTCTATCCGGTGCAAGCGGCGGTAATCGCGATCTTGCTCGCTTTTGTTCCCTATATCGTGCTCCGCGGTCCCGTCGAGCGGATCGCTTGTCATTGGATCGCTCGCCCGGCGTCCAGCTGAACGCGCAAGACCTGTCTAATGGAACGGACGATGGCTTCCCCCGATCTCAAGTTCGACGTCAATACCGAACTTTCATCGCGCCGCACGGGCATGTCGTTCCAGCGCACGCGCATGAGCGCGGACCGGACGCTGATGTCAGTGATCCGCACAGCGCTCTCGCTGATCGGCTTCGGCTTCACCATCGCGCAGGTGTTTCAGAAACTGCGCGATCAGGATATCATCACCAAAGCAGCCGCACCGCGGAACTTCGGACTGACCCTTGTTGGGCTTGGCATCGTGATGCTCGTTCTTGGCATCGCCTACCACGTGCAGTTCATGGTGGGATTGCGGCACTTGCGCGAGTCGATGCGGGCGGAAGGGCTCATTCATGGCGAGAGCGGCTTTCCAATTTCGCTGACGCTGATTACCGCCCTCGTTCTACTGGTCATCGGGGTTGCAGCGATCATGAGCATGGCGTTTCACGTCGGACCCTTCGAATAGGGAGGCGCGTGGCTCGAAGTTGAATAGGTGTGTCGCGTTGCAGACATCGGCGCGCTGAGATAGATCGTTCAATTGAAATTCGATTCAAAAACCGGAGTAGGAAATGCCCAAGAAGACTGACAAGCCGAATATTCTCGTCATTTGGGGCGACGATATCGGCATCGCGAACCTGAGCTGCTACTCGCACGGCCTCATGGGCTACCAGACGCCCAACATCGACCGCCTCGCCAAGGAAGGCATGATGTTCACCGATTCCTACGGCGAACAGTCATGCACCGCAGGCCGCTCGTCCTTCATCACCGGCCAGAGCGTCTATCGCACCGGCCTTTCCAAGGTCGGCATTCCAGGCGCGCCGATCGGCATGAACGAGAAGATCATCACGATCGCCGCCGCGCTCAAGAACCAGGGCTACGCAACCGGCCAGTTTGGCAAGAACCACCTCGGCGATCTCAATTCGATGCTGCCGACCAACCACGGCTTCGACGAGTTCTACGGCAACCTCTACCACCTCAACGCCGAAGAAGAGCCGGAAGCGGACGACTATCCCGACGAGAAGGAGTTTCCGAACTTTCACAAGACGTTCGGCCCGCGCGGGGTCATGCACTCCTTCGCGACGGACAAGGACGATCCAACCGAGCAGCCCCGCTGGGGCAGGGTCGGAAAGCAGAAGATCGAGGATACTGGCCCCCTCACCAGGAAGCGCATGGAGACCTGCGACGACGACTTCGTCGCGCGGGCCAAGGAATTCATGAAAAAGGCCAACGACGCCGGCAAGCCGTTCTTCGTCTGGCTCAACACCACCCACATGCACGCATTCACCCACACCAAGCCCAAGAGCCTGGGCCAGGCGGGACGCTGGCAATCGCCCTATCACGACACGATGATCGACCATGACAAGAACGTCGGCCAGGCGCTCGACTTTCTCGACGAAGCCGGCATCGCCGATAACACCTTCGTCATGTATTCGACCGACAACGGCCCGCACATGAACTCGTGGCCCGACGGCGCGATGACCCCGTTCCGCAGCGAGAAGAACACCAATTGGGAAGGCGCCTTCCGGGTCCCAATGGTGGTGAGGTGGCCAGGCAAGATCAAGCCAGGTCAGGTCTCGAACGAGATTGTCCAACACCACGATTGGTTCCCCACCTTCCTCGCGATGGCCGGCGAGCCTGACATCGCCGAGAAGCTGAAGAAGGGCTACAAGGCGATCGGCCGCACCTACAAGAACCATCTCGACGCCTATAATCTGCTGCCCTACCTCACGGGGCAGGAGAAGAAGAGTCCGCGCAATTTCTTCATGTATCTCAGCGACGACGGCGACGTGCTCGGCTTGCGCTACGACAACTGGAAGGTCGTGTTCATGGAGCAGCGCTGTCCCGGTACGCTGCAGGTCTGGGCGGAGCCGTTCACGAAGCTTCGGGTGCCGAAGCTCTTCAATCTTCGCACCGACCCCTTCGAGCGGGCGGATATCACTTCGAACAGCTATTACGACTGGTTCTTGCGGCGCGTCTTCATGATCTACGGCGCGCAGGCGGCGGCTGCGCAATGGGCGGCGACTTTCAAGGACTTCCCGCCCATTCAGAAGCCCAACACCTTCACCCTCGACGACGCGCTAAAGGCGATGCACGAGACCGCCGCCGGCATGCACTGAGCGGAGCTTGGATAACCGGGCGGCGGCTTCGGGCGCCGCCCACCAACGCCCGGAGCCGCGCGCAATTGACTGGCGACGAGCTTGCAGAGAAGCGCGAGGGCATGTGCGCGGCTTCGGACGCGAGGGGGGTCGCGCCTTCCGAGTTGTCCGACGAAGTGCGCGCCTTCTATGAGAGCCATCCTTATCCGGCGCCTCTGCGCGACCTCGATCGGCATCGCGAGCTCTATCGCAATCCGGACCGCCGCCGCGCGGCCTCGCTCCTGCTTTGGCCGACTCAAAAGCCGGCGCAGGATCGCAGGATCCTAATCGCGGGCTGCGGCACGTCTCAGGCCGTGATCCACGCGATGCGCGAGCCCGACGCGCAGGTGACGGGCATAGACATTAGCGAATCAAGCCTCAGCCACACGCGCGGCCTTCAGCAAAAATATGATTTGCAGAACCTCGATCTGCACCGACTTGCAATCGAGGAGGTCGGCAATCTCGGTCTGACCTTCGACGAAATCGTCTGCACCGGCGTGCTGCACCATCTGCCCGACCCCGACCTCGGCCTGCGGTCCCTGCGCGCCGTGACGGCGCGGGACGGAGCGCTGCATATCATGGTCTACGCCGCCTACGGACGCGCCGGCGTCTACATGATGCAGGAATACTGCCGCCTGCTCGGGGTTCGGGCGAACGAGGAGGAGCTGCGCGCGCTTGGAGCTACGATCGGCGCGCTTCCACCTGACCATCCGATCGCAGGCGTTGCGCGCCGGGCGAAGGACTTCAGACAGCCTGACGCGCTCGCCGACGCGCTGCTCCACCCCATGGATCGCGCCTACACCGTTCCGCAGCTCCATGCTTGGCTTCAACGATGCGGGTTGTCGTTTGCGCGCTGGCGCGAGCAGGCTCCCTATCTGCCCGAGTGCGGTTTCATCGCGGGGACGCCGCACGCGGCGCGCCTTGCGTCGCTTCCCGCTCACCTGCAACATGCCGCGGTTGAGCTCTTGCGTGGGACCATGACCAAGCACGACTTTATCGCCTATCGCGACGATCGCGCCGGCGACAGCCGACCGATTGCGTTCGACGGGGAGCGCTGGCTCAGCTACGTCCCCGTGCGCCTGCCGTGGACGATCAGCGTGCGCGAGCGCCTGCCTGACGGCGCTTCGGTTGTTCTGATCAATAGGGCGCACGTCTACCCGGACCTCGCTCTGGCGCTCAACGCGTCTCAGGAACGTGTGTTGAGCTCGATTGACGGCATACGTACGGTCGGACAGATTTTGAGGGACTCAACGGCAAGCGCGTCTCTCGATCAGGGACGCGAGTTCTTCGAGCGGCTGTGGCGCTACGATCACATCGCCGTTGATGCGACGGGCGCGGGCTGAAACGCCGCGCGATGGAGACGAAGCTGGACGGGAACGGCATCCGAACATGCAACTCTGGCCACTGAAGGATTGGCTCGTCTTCGCGACCAATGTCGCCGTCGACGCCATCGACTGGCTGGCGCTTATCTTGATCGTCGTTGGCGCGGTCGAAGCCTTCTTCCAGGGCCTGTGGACGATGTTCGCCTCGCCCGACGGCCACCACGAGCGCGATGTCTGGCTGCGTCTGGGCCGCTGGCTCGTCGCGGGCCTCACCTTCCAGCTTGCCGCCGACGTCTTGGAGACCGCCATAACGACCAGTTGGGACGAGGTTGCGCGCCTCGCAGCGATTGCCGCGATCCGAACCTTCCTAAACTATTTTCTCGAACGCGACCTCGGGGAGATCCGGGACCGACAACGCGCGCCCGCCGCCGAACCGTGACAAATGCCGCAACTTCCCGCGTCCGCCGGCCGCGTCCGCCGCGGACGATTGGCGCCATTTGATGCGCCGGTTTGCTCTCAATATACAGCCGCGAACATCACAGTCTCGGAGGTTGCTTCGTCCGGCGAAAGCTCTTCAACAATTCGACCCTGCCTTGAAACCAGAATGCGATCGGACAGGCTCAAGATCTCCGGAAGGTAGGACGAAATAATCACGACCGCGAGGCCGTCGTCCGCAAGCTCGCCGATCAAATGATGAATTTCCGCTATTGCTCCGACGTCGACGCCGCGCGTCGGTTCATCAAAAATGATCAGCTTGGGATTTTGAACGAGGGACTTCGCAATCATGGCCTTCTGCTGGTTGCCGCCCGAAAGTTCGATCATCCGCGCGTCGCCGCTAAGCGCCCGGATGTTGAGCCTCTGGGTCCACCGGGCGGCAAGCGCCTGCTTTTCGCTTCGACTCGCGAGAATCCCGCGAGATTCGCGGCCGGCGATTTGTCCGATATAGATATTGTCGGCCACCGACATGGTCTCGAACAGCCCATCTCCTTTGCGATCCTCGGTGACATACACGACGCCCTCGCCAACCGCGGCGCGAGGCGTCCGATAACGTACCGATCGATCTCCGAACCGGATGTCGCCGCCGTGAAAGGCGTCGCGCTTGACGACGCCGGCGATGATTTTCGCCGTCTCCGTCCGCCCCGAGCCGACCAGGCCGAAGACGCCCGTGACCTGCCCGGCGAAAATCGAAAACGATGTGTTGCGCACCTGGTTCTGCATCGACAGGTTCTGCACGCTGAGCACTTTGGCCCCGGGCGCTCGCCGTGTGCCGCTCGCCCGGCCATAGAGCTCGCTGGTGAGCGATCGTCCGACCATGTGGCGAATGATCGTTTCGCGGGTGAAGGACTTGGCGTCGTCCGTGACAACATGCGCGCCGTCGCGCAAGATCGTGATGCGATCGGAGATTTCGAGCGCTTCTTCCAACGCGTGACTGATGAAGATAGTCGATACTCGATCCTTCCGCAGCCGGACGATCAGCGCGAAAAGATGACGTTTTTCCTCCGGCGTCAGGGTTGCAGTGGGCTCGTCGAAAATGATCACCTTCGCCTTGAGGCGCACCGCGCGGGCGATCTCCACCATCTGCCGTTTCGCAGTCCCGAGCGATTGGACCGTCGCAGTTGGATCGACCGGAAAGTTCAGCGACTGGAGGAATTGCTGGGCGTCGATATAGGTTCCGCGCAGACGGTTGAAAAATTTTTCGTCGCCAAGATAAAGATTCTGCGCGACCGTCATACTGGGGACGAGGCTGGTCTCCTGATATACCATCGCAATGCCGTAGCGCCGGGCGAGCGACGGGCTGGCGATCTGGATTCGCTGGCTCTCGATTCGGATTTCGCCCTGGGTCGGCGTCACCGCGCCAGCGAGGATCTTGACGAGCGTCGACTTGCCTGCCCCGTTCTCGCCGACGATCGCGTGAACTTCGCCGCGCCGCAGGTCGAAATGGATGTCTTTCAGCGCGGCGACGCCGCGATAGTGCTTGCCGACGCCTATCATTTCCAAGACGGGCGGCTCTGTCTGGGATCCGGAAGTCATGGCGTCGCCACCGTCTCGGCGAACGAGGCGACGACCCCGTCGCCCTTGGCTGCGAAATAAACCCGTCCCCGGTAAGCCAGGCAGGATGTTACGCCGTGCCGTCGCCCATTCGCCCGGCTATGGAGGCTGGCGACAGGGCGATAGGCGGCGTCGAGACGCGCGACGAGCCCGTAGGAGCGGCTCGGAGACCAAGGCTTCAAAACGCCGAGCTGCCTGACGCCGCCCTGTTGGGTTGGTTCGAGGGGCGATTGGCCGGCGCGAAGGTCGGGCGCCATCCAAAAATCCGAGTGGATTTCGTCGATCATGCGCCGGCGGTAGCGGTCTTCTCTCAGGACGAACTCGACCAGCTGACTGCGCGGCGCAAACAGGGCGAGCCAGACGGTTCCGTCGCCGCTGCGCGACAGCCGGGCGGGATAAGCCGGCAGGCCCTCCAGCACGGGCGGGGCGCGGCGGGAAGCGCCGGGAAGAAGCCGAGTAAGCGCGCTGCGCCAGCTTTCGGAGACAACCACCGAATCCCCTTCATCCAGCAGGCCGTGCGGATAGGCCAGATTGCCCGCGATTTGCGCCCGCGCGCCACTGGCGAGGTCGAGCCGCCACACTGAGCCCGATGAGCCTTTCGCCATGAGGTCGCGCTTCCAATCCGCGGGTCGATGGGCTTGCGAGCCGTTTGCTATCAGTAACGTGCCGTCCCGCGCCGGCGCCAGCGCGGTCATGCATCCCAGTCCGGCGATCGTTCTTCCGTCTCTCTGTCCGCCGACAAAAACAATCCGGCCGTCGACAAGACCGGCCGCCGCGCCGCCGTCCGGCAATCCGGTCAGGGCGCTGATCTCAGCATCGAAGTTCGCGACTGTCTCGTCTTCGAGTTTGTCGACGCGGCGGAGCGATCGCCCGAGCGAAACCACCAGGCCGAGTGACGTGGCGGCCAACGCGTCGGGCCTCGGCGCTTCGAGAGCGACCTCGGCGGCGTCGAGGAGATCATTGGGCCGGAATGCGCCGTCCAGCGGCGGCGTCGTGATCGAGGCTTCGCCGCGGCCAAACCATCGGTCCAAGGCCTTTGCGGCAATCTTCACGCTCGCGTCCCCCAGTAGGAGGCGAGGCTAGTCCAGTTGGGATCAGCGCCCGGAATCCTGATCCGCCCGATCCGGTTGTTGGTGACGCCGCCGAGAAAAAGATGGCCGCGATGCTCGCGCATCGAGGTGATGGTGGGGTGATTCTCGCCGCTCAGATCCCAGAGCGTCTCCAGGACGCGGCCGTTGGCGTCGAAATGAACGACGCATCCGACATTGACGTTCGGGAAGAGCCATTGGTCGCTGGCTACCCGCCTCGCCATACGACGGCGAAAACCGGGCATGGTCATGGAGAGATCGTAGCTCGGCGTCCGCGTCCCCGCCAGCGCGACCCAGTACGAGCCGTTCGATCCACGATTGATGTTGTCGGGATAGCCGGGAAGATCGGAGATGACCCTTTCGATCATTCCGGCGTTGGGACCGTCGAGCCAGAATCGGCTCACCCGGCAGCCCCAGGTTTCCGCAAACAGGACGGAACGGTTGTCGTGGTCGACGCACACGCCGTTGGCGAACAGAAGATTGCGCAGAATCGTTCGCGTCGACCCCGTGGCGGGGTCGTACCGGATCATCCTGCCGTTCCCGCGCCCCTCCAAGGCGTCAACGACCCATTCCTCGAAGCCATAGCGGATCGTCGCCTCACTGAAATAGATTCTGCCATCGGGTCCGATATCGAGATCGTCGGCGAGACGCATGCGGGAATCGTCGATGATCGAAAAAGGCGAGCGATTCGTCTCGGCTGTCAGCTTCTTGACATTGCGGCGCCTGTCGACCCGGTAGAGACCCATGCCGGCGATGCACACGTTGAGGCCGCCCTCCCGGTCGAAGGCAAGCCCTAGCGGGCGCCCGCCGACATGGGCGTAAACCTCCCGCTTCCGGTAGTCGGGCGCGAGAAATCGAACGATCTCGCCTTGCCGGACGCCGCAATAGAGATGGTCGTCCTGGTCGAGAATGACATCCTCGGGACCGTCAATCTCGCCGAGACCAATGACATCCACCTCGTTGAGGCGGTCGTTGATCGCGTAGGGCGACGAGGAACTCGAGACGAAATTCGGCGGCGTGGGCAACTCGAGATGGGTCGGCGAGACGTAGACTTTCGCCTGCAGGCGATGCCGCCACCTGCTCCATCGGACGTCGACGGCGACGGCGATGATGAGCACGAGGCCAATCGCCAGCGAGGAGGCGCCGTTTTCAAGTCCAAGGCGGACAAGACCGTTGGTCAGGAGCGAGACGATGATTGCGCCCATCAGGGCCTTGCCCACCGACCCGCGACCCCCTCCAACGCCATTGCCGCCAAGGATCGCGGCCGTCACGACGGCAAGTTCGAGACCGAGCCCGGTGTCGGGTCCGGCCCCGGAGAGCCGCGAGGCATAGAGCGTGCCGGCGAGGCTGGTCAGGAATCCGGATACGACATAGGTCAAGCAGACGATGGCGCGCACCGGAATGCCTGCGTTGTATGCCGCCCGACGCGAGCCGCCTACCGCGGTGATGCGCCAGCCGACGCGAATCCGCGTCAGAACGACTTGCGCGATTGCGGCGACCACGGCGAGGACCAAGACGCTGAACGGTACGCCCAGCACCGAGCCGGAGCCAATGAAGTCCCAGGCGTCGGATTCCACGTCGCTCGAAGCGATCCTCACCGAGTAGATTTGCAGCAGAAGCTCGACGATCGACCGAATAAAGGTCAGCATGACGAGCGTGGTCAGAAAAGCGCGAAGCCTCAGAAAGCCGATCAGCAGGCCATTGACCAGACCGACGAGAGCGCCGACGGCGATCGTCGCCGCAACCGCCGCCGCCACTGGCCAATGCCCGACATTGATGAGCGCCAGAGCCGTGACGTTGGCGAGTGCGAAGTTCGAGCCGACGCTGAGGTCGATGCCGCCGCCCAGCATGACGACCGTCATGCCGATGACGATCAAACCAAATTCGCCGATCTGGCGCGACGTATCGGAGAGATTTCCGAGCGTAGTGAAATTGGGAATCGATTCGACGAAAAAAATCACCAGCGCAACCAGCAGGACGATGGGGATGACATTGTCCATCCATCTCCTGCCGAGCACCTCGCCGACGATGTGATCGGGGACGTATCGATAGCGCAGCCGTGTGACCCATTCGCCAAACGTCATGGCGCGTCCCGGCCCAACGAAAAAGCGCCGAGCCGCCCCAGCGGCCCAGCGCGATTCGTTGCCCCCAATTCGCGCATCTGCCCTATTTCTTGAGAGCGCTGGCGCTCCAGCACAACCCGGGGCGAAGGGTCTCCTTCGAGATGACGAGCTGCGGGCTGTAGATGACCGCCTTGAGCTTGCCGGCCGGCAGTCCGGTCTCCAGAACGGTCGAGATCATGTCGTTGAGGTCACGGCCCTGATCCATGACCTGATAGGCGATCTCCTTGGTCGAAGACCCCCTTCTCGACATTGTCGCAGGCCATCTGCTCGCCGCCGCCCGACGTCACCAGGACGATCGGCTTGCCCGATTCCTTGATCGCGGCCGCGGCGCCAAGGTCCATGACGTCCCAAAACCCGACGATGCCGCAGAGATCCGGATTCTGCTGGATAACCGTGGAAATGACGGCATGCGCCTTGGTCGCATCCCACTCTCCGGCGACATTGGCGACCGTCTTGATCTCGGGATGCTTGGAGAAGGCGTTCTCCACCCCCTTCATCATTCCGCTGTCCGATCCGGACGTCGGCTGACCCTGCAAGATAGCGACCTTGCCGCTCGTGCCGGCGCCGCACTTGTCGATGACGCCTTGCGCCTCCGCTTCGCCGATGCCGATCCAATCCGCGCCGACGTAAACGTCCGAATTGTAGTTCGACCTCATGTTGATCTGGATGACGTGGATGCCCGCCTCCTCAGCCCGCTTGAGCAGCTTCGCGTAGGACTGGATGTCGGGATTGTGCACGACGATAACGTCCGGCTTTTCGGCAATGAGCGAGGTGAGCGCCTGCGCGCCGGCGTCGGCGCTGAAATGCGGGTCGCGAATTTCCAGTTTCATTCCGAGGCGGTCGGCCTGCTGCTTCATGACGGCCGCCCAACCTTCGGTTAGGTCGATACCCATCGTGACCGGCACGAAGGCGATCGTCTTGCCGGAGAGATCCTTGAAATAGTCGGCGCGCCGCGGATCGTCGATTCCCTCGGCGCGCGCGCAGGTCGCAAATCCCGCCAAAGCTAGCGTCAGCCCGAGCGTGCTGCGGCGATCTTTCTGACTGTCATGTTTCATCTCCCTTTCAGTTTCGGCGCTTTCAAATCTCGCCCTGTTGATCGGTCTGCTCGTCCCGAGGATTTGATGAGACTGTCGAACACAATGGCCGTGAGTTGGATCAGCCTCCTGATCACCTCATTCACTTCTTGTCGACGGCGCAAACGAAATTCGCGGCGACGTTGGCGTCTCCGTCGCCCCTGTACCAGGCGCGTTGCGGATAGGGGCAGAGCGGCCGCTGCATCTCGACGCCCTTGGACGCATCGTCGCCGACGTATTTCGTCGCGATGATCTGATCCGGCGCGACGCCGTCCTCGACCCAGTGCGAAAGAGCGGTGAAAATATCGTGCTCGGGGTCGAGGGCCGGGGGCTGCACTCCGCCGAAAGCCGAGGAGTCGAACCTGTTCAATCCGCCGCCGATGCCGCAATGCCCGATGCCGGGGATCATGAAGAGCCGCGCGAACGCTTTCGTCTTTTCTTCGCCGCCGAACTTGCTCGTGAGGCCCTTGTAGAAGTCGACAGTCTGCCCGATCGGAACGATCGGATCGGCCCAGCCCTGGAAGAGGATGAGCTTACCGCCGCGGTCGTGAAACTTCGTGACGTCGCCCGTCACCGCGCCGTTGAGCACCGGCCCGAGTGCGGCGTCGACCTTCTTCATGTCGGTCTCGGCGTCGAACGTGCGCCAATCCCAATTGGGGCCAAACACCCATTTGAAGAGGCCGTCGAACCCCGGCTCGCCCGGGGCGTTGCCGGGCGCCTGCAGGAACCCCCAGTTGAAGACGCCTGCCTCGGCGCCCCGCTGCTCGCCGTAGAACAGTGGCTTGCCGTTATGGTCGGCGGGACCGAGATAGATGGCCTTCGCAGTCTCGACTTGTTCAGGGGTGAGGCAATCGTCGGCCGCCGCGCCCTTGCATGTCAGCGCAGCGGGGTCGAAATCGCAGGCCAGCGGATCGACGAGGAACGGGTCGGACTTGAGGCCGCCGCCCTTGGCGCCACAGGCGGCGATAGCCGACTTGGTGAGAAGTGCGAGATTGGCGTCTGAGAGCTTATGCCCGGGCTTCAGGTTCGCAGCCTGGAAGCTGGTCACGGCTACCGCATGTCCCCACGTCCGGCTGACGACGGGCGCGCCGGCGAGAATGCCGTCGAAGTCCTCGGGGAAATACTCCGCCTCGATGAGTCCCTGCTGACCGCCTGTCGAACAGCCGGTGTAATAGGAGCGCTTGGCGTCTGCGCCATAGAACGCTTTTGCGATCTGCTTGCCGGCGACCGCCGCCTCGTGGGTCCCCAGCATTCCCCAGTCCTTCCACTTATCCGGGTGACCGACGAGCGCGTCGCCATTGAGCGGGGTCGCCGGGGCCATCCCGAGATCTGTCATCGCGGAGGCGTAGCCGCGCTTGATCGCAGCTTCCATCGCGCCGTAATTGTATGCGAGAACGCCCGCGTAGCCGCCGTTGCCGTTGACGTGGAAGACGCCCTTCCACCCTTCGTTCGGCATCCATAGTTCAACGCGAACATCGGAGTCAGGCGCGTCTTTCACCGAGGCGATGACGCGGCAAAACGCCGGCATATTCGTGCGCGCCACCGTGTCAGCGGTCGTGAGGTCGCCGGCCGGAACCGCCTCCGCGCTGATGATCGTCGTGTCGGAGATTGTCGCGGATTTCAGGCCATCGCAATCGACTGCTCGAGCAGGCGACAAAAAGGACAAAGAAGTAAGCGTCGACAGCGCTAGGGCGACCGCCGTTTCTCTCAGTCGCATGTTTCCTACTCCCTTTTGGGCGCTCTCAGATGTCGCCTTGTTGATCAGTCTGTTCATCCCGGGGGTTGATGAGACTGTCGAGCACGATGGCCGCAAGGAGGATCAAGCTCCGGATCACGTTCTGCAGCGTGTATTCGATGTTGAGGATTGTCATGCCGTTCAGGAGAATGCCGATCAGCAGCGTGCCCACGAGCACATTTCGGATGCCGCCCCGTCCGCCGGAAAGGCTGACGCCGCCGAGCACCACGACGAGAATGACGTCGTAGATCATGGGCGAAGTCGCGACGGCCGTGTTCATGCTCGACACGGCCGTCGCGGTGATCATGCCGGCGACATACGCGATGGAGGCTGAGATTGCATATTGCAGGACGATAACCGGACGCACCGGGGCGCCGGAAATACGCGCCGCGGCGAAATTGTCGCCGATCGCGTAGACGAACTGCCCCTGTTTGGTGAACCGCAAGAAGATGAAACCGAGGAATGCGATCAACGCCAAGAACAGGATGGGGGTCGGCGCGCCCCACAGGAAACCGCCGCCAATCCAGGAGACGACATTGGCGCTCGGCGGCAAGTAGACGACGTAGAGCGGAACCAGCGCCCAGCGAACGAAGCCGTAGACGAGGGCCGCCATTCCCAGCGTGGCGAAAAGCGCGGGAATCTCGACGTAGGCGATCAACACACCGTTGATCAGGCCGACAGTTAGCGCAAGCAGAAAGCCAAGCAGCAGCGCCGGCCCGATCGCTACGCCGAGGGAAGCGAGGTGGAGGGTCCAGGCGGCGGACATCGCGTAGGTGGTCACGATCGCCAGATCGATGCCGCGTCCGATAACGACGATCGCCATTCCCACGCCCAGAATGCCCAAAGTGGCGACGCCGCGCACCAAGGTCACTATGTTGCCGGCGCTCAAGAAACCCTTGAGGAACACGGAAAAAAGGCAAAACAGAGCGACGGCGGTCAGGAGCACGATCCTTTCCTGACTGACCAACGCGCTCCTTACCTGTCCGAGCATAACTCCACCAATTGCCCCTCGCGCCCGGGAGCGCCCTCGCGCGACCTAACCCGACCTACAATCTGATCCGACTATCCCAAGCTGTTTTCGCCTTCGCTTGCACGGCAGCGCATTGTTTTTGCAGCCGAGCGCAAAAACCGCGATGAAATTTGGCAAACTATCTCCCGCGAGCATCGCCCCCTCGCGCGGGCGACGGCCTTGCCTATCTGGCGCGCCGAACGATATGCTTGAGTCAATTCAGAAACCCTGGTCGTCTATCCCGACCCATTGCCTCGCTTGGCGACGGCGATCGCCAGCGACGCAAGGCCGGGTCGGAGCGGGGGAGGAACGCATGGATGTCGTTTTCGACACCAGGACCTTGGCCGCCGGCAAGCGACGCCAGGCCTGGCGCGACGCGATCTGTGAAATTTATCTGCAGGTCGACTGCCGGATCGATCCGGACATCGAGTACGCCGGGCTCGTCAGCGAGGCCCGGCTGGGCGAGGTCACGATCACGGACGCGGTCATATCGCCCCAAACCATCCGCCGGGGCAACAACCATATCGGCCGCTTCGGAAAGGATTGTTACTACCTGGGGATAGAGCACATTGGCGCGGTCGACATCCGCCAATCAGGCTCCTCATTCGTCCTACGGCCGGGAAGAGGTTCTCTATACTACGCCAACGAACCCTATGAATTGCATAGCGAGGTGCGGTCGCGTCAATTCTGGATCGAACTTCCCCGTGCGGCTTTCGACCGCCGGTTCGACTCCGGCCGCCCGCCGCAGCTCCAGAATTTCGATCTCACGCGCGGGCTCGGCCGGATCGCCGCCGAATTTTGTGCAACGCTCGCCATCGAGAGCGGCGGCCTGGACGAGGCCGCGAGATCGAAGCTCGGCGAGCAGTTCATGGATCTGATCGCGCTCGCGTTGAATTCCGAGCCCAATCGCCAATCAACCGACGAACAAAGCATCCAGCGCGCGCGGTTGCGCTCGGTCAAATCGTATATTGAGGCCAATCTCAGCGACCCAAATCTGTCGCTGGCCACTATCGCCCGGCAGAACGGGATATCGGTACGCTATCTCCATCATCTATTCCGGCTTGTGGACATGTCTGTCTCCGAATGGTTGCGTCATAGGCGATTGCAAAGATGCCACGACCTCTTGATTGCGCCACAGCACGCGCACCAATCGATCACGGAAATCGCCTATTCCATGGGGTTCAGCAGTTCGTCCCATTTCAGCAATCTCTTTCGCGCTCACTTCAACGTGCGGCCGTCGGATGTAAGGGGCGCGAACACGCTAGCGAGAGCGCCGTCCAGCTAGGGCGGCTCCCGATGGCCGTCGGGCAAATCTTAGCGCACTTATCCTTCTCGCCGTCCTTGAGCTATCCGCTGCACCCTAGCGTGCGGACCGCCTCTGTCGTCGTGGCGCTCCCGTGTAGAACCTGCCCCATAGCGCCGCGTTATGCACCATCAAAGCTCGGGACCAAACAGCTAGAGCGGGATGACTTTTTGGGCTGAATTGGGTAGGGATTCCAAGGTGGACGCTTTGTCCGCATTTTCATCTTGAGACGAACAATCCGGCGCTGTCCGTGTTTGCGTGTTTGGCACGATTATTTCGCCTCCCAGAAGAGCGCGCCAGCCCCGCGGTCGAGCCCTCCTCCCGCGGGGCTTTTTACAGGCCTAAGCCGGGAAGGTGCCCGCGCGCCGGACTACCTTCAGAAGGCGCGCCTGCGTCGCTCGCGCCGTCCTTTCGCGTCTCTAGAGCCCTATTTCTTGACCATTGCTTCGGCGACCTTTTGCGAGATATAGCCGAGCACCGCGCCGACGATTAGCGATATCACAATGTTGATGAACGGGTTGTCGAGTGAGGCCGTCGTTAATGCGCCGAGTTTGTTGCCCGCCAAGGCCATCCCCGCCACCGCGGCGTATCCGAAGACGGACGCAGGGATGTCGCTAAGCGTCGGCGACTTGGCCGCGTAGACCAGAATAAAGACCGTGACCAGGACGCAGATCGCGGCCCATAGAGGAACGCCCAGCGCTGCCCCGAGGGGAACCTGGGTAACAAGCAGCAGCGCGATATAGGCCATAATCGCGCCGAAGATGGTATGCGTGATCGTCTTGGTTAGGCCTGCTTCCTTGCCGCCGCAGTGGTAGAATGTGGCCCAGGCGATGAATGCAGCCCAGATTTGCAGGCCTAGGCCGAACGGCGACAGCATCACGAAGGTCGCGATCCCCCCGAGTACTCCGATACTGATAGCCAAAGCGGTAATGAGATCCATGATTTTTTTCCTCCCCGTGGGCCTGCATTCCTCCGATCCGATGGGATCGCACAGGCATTGACGACGCCAGTTGCCCGCCGCCGAAGCAATCTAGGTTAATTTGTGATTAAATTTTGCGCAAGGTGCGACGAGCACATGGCCGAGATCGACTAACCGCCTCCCACCGTGCGTGTCCCCGATGCCGAGGGGCGCGAGGTTCATTCGGCGAGCAGAAGTGGCCCGGCGGCCGAGGACGACTCGGCGGCCCTATTGTTTCGGGCGCCTTGGTTCAACGAAACGTCGTTCTGGAAGCCTGATGAGAAGCGGCGCGCCGACAATTCTATCTCGACGTCATGCGCAATGCGCCTTCTCGGCTGGAACCAGACTATTCGCGCGCGCCGCTTACTGGATCTCTCGGTCGCTCCCGCATTCGGCGACGGCGAATAGGACGGAGAGAGCGGCCCATTGGCCCATCGGTGACCGTCAGGCTCGAACGGGTCGATCCGTCGCCTCAAGGGCGTCAGGCTTGTCCGGTGGACGAGACCATCGCAATATGAACCCGGATCCGGCGCTACCCCGATATTTGCGTCCGGAACGAGGAGGATCGCCCATTGCTTGCAAGGTTCATGCGGTCGCTCTCGGCTGCCTCGTTCGCCGTCGCAGGGCTGGCCGGCTTGGTCACGGACGGGTCTGCGCAAATTCCGGGCAACTCGGTCAAGATCGGCGTGTTGAGCGACTTCTCCGGTCCATTCGCCGACCAGGTCGGCAAGGGGTCGGTGATCGGCGCTCAGCTGGCTGCTGAGGACTTCGTTAAAGAAGGCGGCGGCCCCAAGGTCGAGATCATTTTCGCCGACCATCAGAACAAGCCTGACGTCGGAGTCGGGATTGCGCGGCGATGGGTTGACGAGGAGGGCGTCGATGCGATCGTTGACCTCGCCAATTCCGGGGTCGGTCTCGCCGTCAATACCCTTATGCGCGACAAGAATCGCGCGATGCTCGCATCCGCGACCGCAACCTCAGATCTGACCGGAAAATTCTGCCAACCGACCACGGTCCAATGGGCTCTCGACACCTGGGCGCTCGGTTCGGCCGTCGGCGGCACGATCACCAAAATGGGGGGGTCGACCTGGTTCTTCATCAGCTTTGAATATGCGCTTGGCAAGGCTTTGCAGCGCGACGCGACCGTGGCGATCCTCAAGGCGGGCGGTTCGGTGCTCGGTTCGGTATCGCATCCCCTCGGCGCCACCGATTTCGGCTCTTATCTGTTGCAGGCGCAAGCGTCCGGCGCCAAAGTGATCGCGCTCGCCGACACCGGCGCCGACGCGATCAACGCAATCCGCCAGGCGGCCGAGTTCCAGATTGTCGGACCTGATAGGCGGCTCGCCGCGCTGTTCCTGCAGATCACCGATATCGATGCGCTTGGACTCAGCGCGGCGCAAGGCCTGATCTTGTCCGAAGCCTTCTATTGGGATCTCAATGACTCGACGCGCGCCTTCGCCACCCGTTTTGCCGAACGCATGGGCGGCAAAATGCCGACCGAAGACCAAGCTGCGGCCTATTCGGCGACGCTCGCGTATTTGCGCGCAGTCAAGGCGGCGGGAACGATCGAAGGCGACAAGGTCTTGGCCGAAATGAAGAAGGCGCCGATCGACGATCCGCTATTCGGCCGTGTCGTCGTGCGCGCCGACGGGCGTGCGACGCACGCGATGTACGTGTTCAAGGTCAAGTCGCCAGAGCAATCGAAGAGCCGGTTTGACGTCTACGATCTGATTGAAACGATCCCGCCTGAGACCGCCTTCCGGCCGCTCGACCAGGGCGGCTGCGCGCTGGTGAAGTGACTAGGCGATTAGAGCGCCTCGCGTGAGGCTGATCGGAGGAACACTATGAGCGAAGAGTCGAAAGAGCGGACCTACGAACCAGACGAGATCGAGGCGCGACTCAAGCGCGAGCTCCCGCATTGGCGCTACGAAAACGGCTGGATCAGGCGAACTTTTCGCACCTCCGGCTGGAAGGGCACGCTGATGGTGATCAACGCCGTCGGCCACCTCGCGGAGGCTGCCTGGCATCATCCCGACATCGCTGCGTCCTACGCGTGGGTCGAAGTGAAATTGCAAAACCACAGCGCCAAGGGGATCACCGACAAGGATTTCGAACTCGCCCGCAAGATTGAGGACTTTGTCTCCTGGCGCCCGAGCAAGGAGGGCGGCGCGCTCGAAGGGACGCCGACCGGCGACCAGCGGTTCGCCTATATCAAATACGACGACAAGTAACTCGGACATCGCCTCGACGGGCGCCTTGCGAAAGCCGGTGACCTCGGATCAAGGCGCGCCGCGCAAGGCCTCGATTCGCGCCACGATCGCGTTGCCCTCGTCCCCGCTCATCGTCGTCCGCGGGCTCGCAACCCGGATCTCGCCCACCACATGCGCAGGCCGCGGGGACAGAACGAAGATGCGATCGGCGAGAGCGACCGCCTCGTCGACGTCGTGGGTGACGAGCACGGTGATCATGCCGCGGGTCTCGACGAGCTTCGCCAGATCACGCTGCAACTGCCGGGCGAGCGGCGCGTCGAGAGAAATGAACGGCTCGTCGAGCAAGAGCAAGGTCGGGCGAACGGCGAAGGCGCGCGCCAGCGCGGCGCGTCGGGCGAGGCCAACCGAGAGTTCGCCCGGAAAATGCGTGCGATGCTCGGAAAGGCCGAGCGCTGCGAACAAAGCGGCGACCTCGGTCTCAGTCGCATGGGGAGCGGCGAGCCGCACATTGTCCTCGACGCTGCGCCAAGGTAAAAGTCGCGGCTCCTGAAAAACCATGCCCACTCGGCCATGCGCGGGGACGTTGACCGAGCCCTCGAAATTGCGGTCGAGGCCGGCGAGAATGCGCATCAGCGTCGACTTGCCGCAGCCGGACGGCCCGATCAGCGCGCCGGTCTCGCCTTCCTCGAGCGCGAACGAAAGATCGGCGATGACCGGAGCGCTCTGTCCCGAGGCGGTGCGGAAGGATTTTTTCGCGACGCGCGCTTCAAGCCGCGCGCGGTCGCCAACGGGAGACGTGACGTTCAAAGGGTTGCACCGCAAGCGTTTCGATGATGAGCATGATCGCCGTGAAGGGCAGCGCGTAGGCGAGCAGCAGCGGGACGTCGAACAACTGGAACGCGGTATTAATTTCGAATCCCACGCCGTTCGGCCGGCCCATCAGCTCGACCACCAGCACGATCTTCCAGACGAGCGACAGGCCAGCGCGGGTCGCCGCGGCGAAATAAGGCGCGAGCTGCGGCGCGACGACATGGGCGAGCCGTTTCAGCGGCGAGAAGCCGAACACGCGCACCATTTCGTCGAGCCTTATGTCGAGCGCGCGCACGCCCTCGCGTATGGTGACGACGGTGACGGGCAGTTTGTTCAGGGCCACCGCGCCGATCGCCGCTGCTTCGTTGAGACCGACCCAGATATAAGCCAGCACGATGATGACGAGCGCAGGCAGGTTCAAGAGCACGATGACCCATGGGTCGGCCGCGCGATCAATGAGCGCGTTGCGCCCCATTGCATAGCCAATCGCCGATCCAACCGCCATGGCGAGCACGAACGCCGCCGCCACACGGGCGAGCGTGACGCCGAGCGCGGCGAACAGCGCGCCTGACGCGGCCTCGGACTTCATCGTGGTGAGCACCGCCATCGGACCTGGAAGCAGCCGAGGATTGGCGAAATGGGCCGCGACTTGCCACAAGGCAAAGAGCGCGACGAGCGAGAGGAGACGCGCCGTCACGTCCTATTCGCTCGCTGTGGGATCGTAGAAGAGACCGAGGTCGAGGTCCGTGGCCTTGCCGACCAGCGTCTCGCCACCGACCTTCGCCAATCGGCGATAGAGAACGCGCGCGTCCGCAGCCTGTTCGGCGATGGTTCGTTTCGGCACGCCTTCTAAGTAGCGCTGGCGGTAGACGGCGAGCGCTGCGTCGTCTTTCAAGCGGAGCCGCGCCTTGATTGGCGCCCAGGCGCTCGAATCTTCGGCCAAGATTTTGCGCGCCTCGGCCGCGGCGGCGAAATAGCGCCGCAGGACATCTTTGTGCGAAGCCGCGAAAGCCTCAGTAAACACGTAGCCGGTCATCGCCACCGGGCCGCTCGCACCGAGCGTCTTCTCGACATCAGACATTTCGATCGCGCGGCGGAAGCCACGCCCCTCAAGATCGGCGGAGAAGTTCCAGTATTCTAGCGCAGCCTCAGTCTCGCCCTGGGCCAGCTTCTCAGCGATCAGTGGCGGCGCGCCGTATGACGGGCGCGCTTCCTTGGCGAGATCGAGCCCAGAGCCGAGCGCGACCGCACGCAGCAAAAGCCAGCTCTTGTCAAGCGGTCCCCCGGCGACGCCAATAGATCGGCCGGCGAGATCGGCAACCGCATGAACCGGTGAATCCTTCGGCGCCATCACGGCGCCCACCGTGGTCGAATACGGCGTGAATAGGAGCTTGTCGCCGAGCGCTCGTTCACGCGCCGCCCAAAGCCAGTCCTCAGCGACCATATCGGCGCCACCGCCCATCAGGGCGACCTTGGCCGCATCGGTGGAAGCAAGCTCGATCGTCTCGATCTCGAGATTGGCGGCCTTGTCGAGCCCGTGCGCTTTGATCACCTCGATTTCCCAAGAGGCCGTTCCGGTTTTCTGAACGGCAATGCGCAAGGGGTCGCCGGCTTCGGCGTGGGACGCCAGACAGGCGATCGCAGCGACGGCGAGGGCGGCGGCGAACACGGGTTTGATCATGGGCATTCCTCGTCTCTCCCGCGCATCACCCGCCCCGGCGCATCAGCATGCCACGGGCCGGATCATAGGCGATCACCGCGCCGCCCAGGAACGCCACCGTGCAACCGGCCACGACCCCAAGCGCCAGCCAGTTGACCTGCTCGTAGAAGGCGAAGCGGATCAATTCGACCGCATGAGTGAAAGGGTTCAGCTGGCAGACGGTCGCGAGCCACGGGCTTCCCTCTTGCACGCGCCACAGCGGATAGAGGGCGGAGGAGGCGAAAAACATCGGGAAAATGACGAAGTTCATCACGCCGGCGAAGTTCTCAAGCTGCTTGATGAGCGACGACAACAGCATGCCAAGCGCGCCAAGCATGAGACCGGACAACGCCAGCGCCGGCAGCACTGTCAGATAGCCCCACCAGGTCGGCGGCTCGATCTCCCAGAAATAGGCGACGACAAGAAAGGCATAGACTTGGAGAATTGAAACAGCGACGCCCGCGATCAGCTTCGAGGTCAGGAGAAACCAGCGCGGCGCGGGGCTCACCAACAGCATGCGCATGCTGCCCATTTCGCGGTCGTAAACCATCGACAGCGAGGATTGCATGCCGTTGAAGAGCTGGATCATCGCGATCAGTCCGGGCGTGATGTAGACCTCGTAAAGAACATAAGTGTCGTAGGGCGGCATGATCGATACGCCCAAAGTCTGTCGAAATCCCGCGGCGAAGATGAACAGCCAGACCATCGGGCGCACCAACGCCGAGATGAAGCGCTCGCGCTGGTGAAGAAAGCGCAGACTCTCCCGCCATACGATGCCGCGGAGGCAGATCAGCCGCTGCGTCCAGCCGAACGGTCGCTCGCTGTCAAGGACGGCCTCGTTCACCAGTCGCCTCCTTCACCGCACCGCCAGTCAATGACGTGAATGCCTCGCCAATCGAATGCGCGCCCGCCGCGTCTACAACGGAACGGGAGGGGCCATCGGCGAGCACGCGCCCCTTGTGCAGCACGATCACCTGATCGTCGTCACGGATCTCGTCGACCAGATGGGTTGCCCAAAGGACGCCTATTCCTTCTTGGGCGACGAGGCCTCGCACAACCTCAAGAAGTTCCGGCGCGCGCCTTGATGTCGAGCCCTGCGGTCGGCTCGTCGAGCAGCAGCATGCGCGGCCGGTGCAGGAGCGCTCGCGCGATCTCGACCCGTCGCATCTGACCGCCGGAAAGGAAGCGCACCTTGTCGCCCGCCCGGTCGGCGAGACCGACGCGGGCGAGTTGGATCGCCCCTCGCGCGCGCGTTTCACGCGCGCCGATGCCATGCAGCGCGCCGTGATAGGCCAAATTCTGTGCGACGCTGAGATCGGGATCGAGCGTGCGCTGCTGAAACACGACGCCAAGCAGCGCGAGAGCGGCGCCGCTCTCACGTGCGACGTCGCGACCGAAAATGCGCACCGCTCCCGACCGGCTCACATAAAGATGCGTGATCACCGAGAACAGCGTGCTCTTGCCGGCGCCGTTCAGGCCCAAAAGTACGGTGAAACTCGCCGGCGCGATGTCGAAGCTTACCTCATCCAGAGCAACCCGTGCTCCGTAGGCATGCGACACCTTGTCAACCGAGAGCGCGCTGACGGCCGCCTTCGGCGTCACATTGGCAACGACAGTCATTGCTTCGAGATCGCGACGCCCCAAGGAAACGAACCGACGGGAATCGATTTGATCACCTTCAGCGTGGCCACGTCGATGACCGATACGTCATTGGAGACGCCATTGGTCGACAAGAGATACTTGCCGTCCGACGTCAGCTCCAATTGCCATACGCGCTGGCCAACCAGCAAATATTTAAGCACTTGCTTGGTCGCCGCGTCGATGACCGCGACGCGATTGGCGGGGCCCAGCGCGATGAAAGCCAGTTTGCCGTCGGCGCTGAAACGAATCCCGACGGGTTGGATCTGCTCCTTCGCGAGTCCCGGCACCTCGAACGCGATCTTCTGCTTAACGACGTGTCCGATCGGATCGATGACGCTGACCGTTCCTCCGACCTCCGAGGTCACCCATAGTTCCGAGCCGTCCTTGTTGTACTCGGCGTAGCGCGGACGGGGATCGACGAGAATATTGGCCAGGATCTTCTTGTTCCGCCAGTCGATCAGATGGGCCATGCTGGTCGTTTCGGAAGTGTTGACCACGATCGAATCGTCGGGGCTGACCGCAACCCCTTCAGGTTCGACACCAACTGGAAATTCGCTGACCACTTTTCGCGTCGCGATGTCGATTGCGGTCAGAAGCGCGTCGTTTTCGTTGGCGACGAATACGTATTTTCCATCCCGGCTTACCCGCAACTGCTCGGGATCGGGGCCCGACGGCAGTTCACCAGCCTCCTTCAAGGTCTTTGTGTCGATGACCGCAATCGTGTCGTCGTCGCCCAGGGCGACGAACATCAGTGCGTCGTCCTTGCTCAGCGAGATGCCGCGCGGCCTCTGGCCAGTCTTGACGGTGCGCGTGACCTCGAGCTTGTCGAGGTCGATGACCGAGATCGAATTGCCCTTCTCGTTGGTGATATAGGCGGTCGCGGCGTCGGCTGGGTCCGAAAAAGCGCCAAGGCTCGCCAGAATGGTGAGCGCCCCGGCGCAGTGCACAACCCGGTTTATTGAAGTTTGCATTTGGTCTCCGGCCTGTCGAAGCCGAGTGTGTCCAGGGTAGACGTCTGATGCAGGAAGCCTTCCTGGGGCGAAACCGAGACCGTGCCCCGGCTGTCGGTGAGCAGGATCGGTTGACGCAGCTGCTGGTTCCAGTCGCGCACGGTAAGTCCCTGTCCTTTGAACGCCCCGAGGGCGAAGCCCGGCGACAGAAGATCGTCGTGTATCGCCTTTGGGTCGGCTGATTTGGTGTGCGCGACTGCGTCGCCGATCAAGCGCATGGCGACCCAAGCCTGGTTGTCGCGCGCATTCATGCCGCGCTTGAAGAGGCGCTGGAATCGGTTTTGCAATTGAACCGCGCCCCAGAATTCGTGCGAGGGGTCCCAACTCACCGGCCGCAATCCGGCCGAGCCGACGACCGGTCGAGGATCCCAGGTGAGATAGGGCAGATAGCCCGCGAATACCTCGTTTTCGTCGGCTGCGACAAGTACGTCGTAATCTGGGGCATTTTGGGTGAAGACTGGCATCTGCCGCTGAACTTGGACGCTGCCAGAGTCCGAGCGTCGGCCCCCGCCAGTGTCCTGGTACACGCGCTCCTCAACTATTTTCGCTCCGAATTTCTTGGCCGACCGCCGATAAGCCTCCGCAAGCAATTGGTCCTCCGGATGCGATCCGACCACTAGAAGCCAGCGTCTCCACCGCTTCCAGATCAAATACTCCGCGAGCCCATCAGTGAGCATCGATCGAGTAGGCCCCACATGAATCACGTTGGCTCGACAGTCCTCTTCGCGCAAGCGGTCGTCAGGCGCGCCCGCGTTGAACACCATCGCGCCAAAGGGGCCGGCCGCGTCGGCGACCGCAAGAACCTCGGCCGCGGGAAGGTCGATGATGAAAAAGCGCACACCGTCGGCCAGCATTTCTTTCAGGGACGCGATCGGATCTTCGCCTGGCGCGAGCTTGGCGTCGACGACCGAGAAGGATTGATCGAGGAAGCGGCCAGTCGTGTTGTTGTCGTCCATCGCCATGCGCGCGCCGGCGATGAAGTCGTCCGCGGGAGGGATGTCGAGGATCGAGATCGTTTCGCGAGAATGGGCTTGGTGGATGACGCCGACTTTGACCGCAAGGGGATCCGCATCGGCGGGCTGAGCCAACGCCGCGAACAGAGCGAGAGCCGCGACGAAAAGAGCGCGAAGCGCTGGCCAACCATAGAAGCGAGAGGAAACGTGGGACGAGCGGTTTAGTTTTGCTTGAAACTTGAACATTCCGCGGGGCAAGCCTTTTTCATCGAAGCCCTTACAAAGGCCACCCCTGGCGTCCTCGCCGAAAAAGGGCTGGCCAACCGCAATGACGCTCCCTTGCAACCGAGAGGCCCCCGCGGCCCTCAGCCTTAACCCTAGGCAAGCTTCAATGGGATTTGGGCAGCGTCATCCTGGGACGCCGACCTCAGACAATCCTCCGCGAGGCATTGTCCGCATCGAGCAGTCGCCGGCCTGCATAGCGGGCCTATCGAGGCGTTCATCGCCAGTGATACGACCACTGGAGATAGCTTGACTCGACACCGTGAAGATTGACCGGTGAGGCGCTCTGCGGCTCGCTTGACGGCCGTCTCTCCACGTCGGTCCGCCTTGTTAGAGGCGGACAGACCCGCTTACTGTTACATCTGCGCCGACAGGTAGGCAGTGACTTCCATGCCTGCGCAAACTTCGACAACGACAGGAGTATTCCAGTTCATGGATGAATTCCTTGAGTTTCTCTCCTCGTGGGTCATTCGGATCCCACAAGCCGGCAGACTAGCACCGTTCGCGTGCTACGTCATCTGCTTTGAACGTTCTACCGAGGCGGTGCCCGTCTCGGACGCTCGTCCATCGAAGCGCCCGCACCGCGATCGGTGCGGGCGGCGTTGTCGGCGTGCAGCGCGCCATTGAGGTTAGACTGAGTCGCGCGGAGTTGCAGAAAAATGGACCTAAGGTACTGAAAGCACGTCGCCGCGCGCAGAAACGCACACCCCTATCCCTTGGGTGCCTCAATTGCTAAGTGACGATCTGCTGCTAAGTGACGATCTGCGCGACGGCCCGTTTCGCCGGTAGGGCAGCCAGGAGATACCCCAGTTCCGGGAGGACGATGTGAAGCTGGTGAGTTTTTCGGTTGCGGGGGCGGCGCTCCTTGCTTCGTTGGGCGGTGCGGTGGCGCAGGACGCGGCAGCCGGCGAGAAGGTCTTCGCCAAGTGCAAGATCTGCCACCAGATCGGCGAGGGTGCCAAGAACATGGTCGGCCCAGTCCTCAACGGGGTCGTGGGCCGGCACTCGGGCATTTACGAGGGGTACCATTACTCCGACGCCAATAAGAATTCAGGCCTCACTTGGGATGAGGCGACCCTCAAGGAATATCTCAAGGATCCGAAAGCGAAGGTCCCGGGAACCAAAATGGTCTTCCCCGGTCTGCAGTCTGACGACGACATCGCCAATGTCATCGCCTACCTCAAGCAGTTCGGTCCCGACGGGAAGAAAATTTGATCGTCGCGATGCGGCGATTTCAGATCGTCTTTAGATCTGTCCCCACGATCCGCCGCTCGTGGAGCGCGGTCGCGATCAGGGCGCCGGAGGCGCCCGCCGCCTTGAGCGCTGAGAGATCGTCCGCGTCGCGGACGCCGCCCGCGGCATAGATTTCGCACCCACTAGCGATCGCTCTGATCTCGGCGAGCCGCGCAAGGTCGGGGCCCGCACCGCTGCCAACTCGGCCAAGTGTCATCACGATGATGCGGCGGGGCCAAAGCTCCGGTTCGGTCAAGATTTCGCGTGGGCCCTGAAACACGTCACCGCGAAAATCGAGCGAGAGCACGATACGCGCCGAACCGCTGTGCTGCGCGATTAGGGCGCCGTCGCGCTGCGATTCGCTGCCAATTACCGGTGTGCCTAGATTGGCACCAATGAGAGCCTCGAGCGCGGCGGGGTCCATCGCGCCGTTGTCGACCCACAATTGCAACGCTGGAAACTCTGCGCGAATCCGGCGCATCGTGGAGAGATTATCGCCGTCGGTCTGGATCGCGTCGAGATCGGCGGCATAAAGCGTAGAAAATGGAAACACCGAGAGAAGACCGTTCACGACAGCGACTGGGTCGCTGGTTGTCGAAAGCGGCGATTCGAGCGGCCGGTAGGACGCGCGATCGCCCATCCGCGCGTGAACGACCTTGCCGCCCATGAGGTCAATGACCGGGATGGCCTGCAAGCCTGACCTCCGAGACGCCAGGGGCGAAGACCTGCGCCGCCTTGTCTTTGAGCCAGCTCCAGGCTTCAGCCTCCGCCGGTCCAGCCGTTTTTCCGACGGTGATTTCGAGGCGAGCAAGCTCCGTCTCGACCTCGGCGCGGGGCAGCATGTGCAAGCGGCTCACCAGCACCGCGCCCTCGATCACCGCCGCCTGCGCGCGATTGAAGCCTTGGAACGGGGCGTGCGAGACGCGATGCGTGACGCGACACACGAAACGAGGCCTAAGCTCATGTTCGCGGACTTCGATGACGACGAGTTCGAGGTGCGACAACGTCGACGCGAGACGCGGCGCGGCGACAAGCGTGGCGGGCGTCAGCGGCCAGTCGCGACGTCCCGTGAGACATCCCGCAAAGACGCGCACGTCGTCAGTGAAGTTGGCGACGGCGAACGGCTCCTGACGCAGATTGTCGAGCGTCGTAGAGGGGTGAAACGGCGCCAGAATCCATCTCTCGCCTTCGGCGATCAGCCCTAGCGGCGCGAGATGGGGCTCTCCTAGCGCGTTGACCGTAATGACGATGGCCTCGCGGATCAACGGCATCGAGTCACCCCTTCGCCACGCGCGAACGCAGCGTGTGGCCCGCTCCGCTCAGCCTAGTCCGATCCTCGCTGCGGCGATCGACCGCGCAGCCCCAGTCCAGCGGCTCGTCCTGGGCGTAACGTTTGCCAAGCTGAAAAGCGATTTCGGCCTTCGTCAACTCTGCTCCGAGATAAAAGGCGTGAGCGCCGTCTGTTTCGACCCCGAGTTTATCGAACAGCGCAAACGCTGCCGGCGCGACAAAATGGCCGGCGCGGTTATACACGTGAATTCCGTCCTCGGCCACCTCTATCCGGTAGTTGTCGTCCTTCACTTGCGCTGAAATCTCAGCGATCTCCCCACTCGTATATGGAAATGGCTTTTGGTCGTGGACCTGCAACAACGCCCGCCCATAGCCTCGCGGCAGGCTGTGATCCGCGGCCCCGGCGTACATAATGCGCCGCGCCGCGTCGTGCTCTTGAATCGTGCGGCGCGTGTGCGAGCTGACATGGACGGTGAGCACGTTGGCGATAGCGAGCTCCGAACAGATCCCGAGCAGCAACGCCGTGACCCCGACGGAATCGGCGTCGGTCAATTCCGTCAAGTTCCCAGTGCCCATCAGCATTTCCGCGTCGGGCAGCCGTGCGCGCACGTCGCGATAGCGCGAGAGCGACTCGGCAAAGCCAAAATGAATGGGATCGACAACAGGGTCGAGGATAGCGCTGAGGCCGCGCTTCTGTGCCTCTTCAGCGGCACGATAAAGCGAGGCGAGATCACCATGCTGGGCGGGAATCAGCACTGGACGTGCGCCGGTCTCTTCCGCGATCGCGAGGCTATGCTCGGTGAGGCTGAGGACATAATCGGCGCCGGCGGCTCCGCCGCGGCGCAGTTCGTTCGGGTCAGCAGAATCGACGCTGACTGCCAATCCCCTCGCCTTCAATTCTCGCACAGCATCTTTGAGATGGGGGAATGGGGTATCCGGTAGGCACCCGAGATCGATGACGTCGGCGCCCTCGGCGCGCAGGACCTCAGCGCGAGCGAGGACCGCCTCGAGGCTCATCTGAGACGCATCGACGATCTCGGCGAAGATGCGCACCGCATGGCGAGACAAATCGAGAGCCGCGCCGGCCTTGCCGAAAAACATCGGCAGGTCTTTCAATTCATCCGGGCCACGCTGGAAGGACACGCCAAATTCCTGAGTGAGACGCGTGAGGTTAGCGCGGCAACGGCCCGGGACGACGACGCGATCCGCATGGATCGGGCGCGGCAGCCTGCGCATGAGGATGGGCTCGGTCATCAGCGCCGCGACCTTGACCCCCACGCTGAAGACTGACCAGTCGAAGACCGTCGGCTCCATGCCCAGCAAGACCTTTTCGAGACGGCTCTCTGCGAGGCGGCCGGTCAAAAACAGAACGCGCTCCCTCATGCCGCGACTTTGCTTCGTCGCTGCGCGATGGCCTCTTGAAGCTCCGCGATCGAGTCGACCGTCGTCACGCCGGCAAAACGTCCCAGGCGCTCTCGGTTCTCCAAGTCGATGGCGCGCGGATACACCTTGACCATGCCTTTTGGCGCTTCCGTTTCAAGTTCGGGCGCTGTGTCGCAGGCGAAGACAACGGTTAGGACGCGGCATTTTCCTGCCTGGGCGAAGACATTGCTGATGAAGTCGTCTGAGATCCCGTAGACGAATTTGGCGACCGCGTTCGAAGTCGCGGGAGCGACGATCAGTGTATGATAGATACCGTAGTAGAACTGTCCGACAGTCACCGAACTCGCCGACGTGTCGCGATAAATGCGCACGGACGGGGGCAGGTCGAGTTCCTGCTTGTACATACGCAGCACCTCGGCTCCCGCTTTGCTGAGGAAGAGGTCGACATGTTCGAGCTCATGGATCAGGGCCAGGCTTTCCTTCAGGAAATGACCGGATCCCGTGAGCGCCCATCCCCAGCGCGGCGTTTGGCGTTTGATCATTTGATTGCCGGCAGTCGTTTTCAGGTCGCGCTCACGATCTCAGGAAATATGGGGCGCCGCAACCCTTCGGCGAGCCTCCTGCTATCGGTTGGTCCGGCGAGCCAAGCCCGAGCGCCACTCTCCCTAAGATACCGCGGGAACAACGGATCCACGACTCCCTGTGCGGCGAGGTCATGTGCATCGACGGTTTCAGTTTCGAAATGGCCATGCTTGATAAGCACCAGACAGTCTACGCCGAGCGCGCCCGCCAGCCACGCGGCGAGGCTGTCAGAGGTCAGGTCCCAGGTCTCCGGCAGCGCGGCTGCGCACGTCATCTGTTCGGGAGACCAGACCGGAACTTTGCGATCCTTAAGCGCACGCAGGATCGCGGAACGCGACGCGGCCAGAGTCAAGGCAGGATTGAGGCTCTCGAGAGCGCAACCGAACTGCGCCATCGCCATCAGCGCCATAACGTGCGCGGCTCGATCGTCATAGCCCATCATGGCCTGAGCCGTTCGCACGGCGTTCGCAAAGGGGCCGCCGCCCGGCACAATCGCGATCGATCCAGCCTCGGCCGCGATTGCCGTGAGCCACTCTTTGATATGCGACCCGCTCGCGTGGCTGCCGCCCAACTTCACGATGGCGCGGGGCGCCGCACTGGTCGCGCCTTTCAAAGGTTGGACCCCGGGAACAGACTATCGATCCTTCCGGTCGCCCGATATACGGCGAGGCCGATCCATTCGTGCGCCGCGGTCTCGAAAATCCGGAATCCGCTTCCAGGGTCCAAGTCCAATTGCCACCCGTTTCCCGGTCCAAGCGTTCGATAGGCAACCGGATCGGCGACCACGTCGAATCCGGCTTTCTCGAATACCCCAATCGCACGGGGCATATGAAAGGCAGAGGTGACCAGCAGCCACCGCTGCTTGGGTTCGGGGTGCACAATCGCAGCCGTGAATCGCGCATTCTCCTCCGTGTTGCGCGACTTGTCCTCCACAATGATGCGGTCCGGATCGACGCCGAGCTCGATGAGAAGCTCTCGAGCGGCAGGCGCCTCCTTCGACTCCGCGATTAACGAGCCGCTTCCGCCGGTGAAGACCACTCTGGCCTGAGGGTAGCGCTTGGCGAGAAACGCCGCCTCGATCATTCGCTCGCCCTCGTCGAAGACGATCTCGCCCCTCGCCTTGCTAACCAGACCGTTGACGGCACCTCCCAGAACGATGATCCCGAAGGGCGGCGGCATGTCGGCCGCCGGTTGCGGAAAGCGGTTCTCCAAGGGCGCGGCGGCCATCAGCCCGAGCGGCGTCATCGCGACGATGATGAGGATGAGGATCGCTGCGATCCCAATTGAGCGAATCGTTCGCCGCCAACGGTCTCCAGACCAAGACGCGCCCACCAGCGCCAAGACCAGCAGCACGACGATCGGCGAGAGGAACATCCAGAAGACCTTTGAAGCGACAAAGAACACCGACTGCCTCCTGGATTCGCTCATTTATCCGTAAATTTCATGCTCTTAACCCCGGTTGGCTTTGCTCTGCCAAAAGGGCAATCAGAGGGCCTGAGTTCACCGCCGCCAAAAAATAATACCTATCATAGTAGTAATATATCAGTCTGATTTTCAACGAGACTATGCGTTTCAGCGGCGCTGCATTATCGAGTCGAATTCGCGCATCGCATCCCGCGGCATCGTTCGGCGAGTTGCAGGAAGGTAACAAATTGCGCAACAAGGTTCACTTGTTCACGGGCCGCGGGCGGAAGGAGACCGACGCCGCGTACACGGCGGCATCGAGCAGGTCGTCGGCTCGCTTGCTCGCCTCCTTGTCCCCCAGCACGAAGGCGTTGAGCTGTGTCCAGAGATGGTTCACTCGCACACCCTTAAAGCTGACGGTCTTCGCGTAGCAGGCTTCGGTGATGCGGACCCGACCACCGTTGAAATATTGCTGCACCGCGTAGGCGCGCAGGTCCTTACCCTCCATCGTCCATTGATGCGGCAACGCCTCGACGATCGACGGATACTTTTCGACCAGAATCGGCCCAGAAGAAGCGTCCTCGACATAGAAGGGCCCGGCCAGCATCGTGCGCTCGCCCATCAACTCTCGGGCTCTTGCGACGACGGCGTCGAACCACTGCTCCAGTACGCCCGCCGTCACCTGCACGATGTCATAGTCGAGGAAATAAAGCTTCATGTCCGAGGGAATCCGTCCGACGATACCGCAGTACACGGCGGCTGTGCCGTCGGCGCCGGCGCCGGTCCTGATCGCGCTGTCGACGGTCACGAACAGGTAATCGAACCGCGCGGGCTCCGGCCACGGGCTCCCGTCCGGCTGTAGGAGTTTGGTCACGTCGATCAGCGCCGCCGAGTCGAGCGAGGTGAATTCGGCTTCGTATTCTTGCCGCCACACGAGCGGACTGTTGACCCGTTTTTCCTCTTCGAGACTCTCGCGCGGCAGATAGGGGTTATCCTCCGAGCGCGCATGCATTTCGACCCAACCGAGCGATTTGTCGTTGCAGATCTGAAAGAAGAAATTGGCCGGGTCCGTCCCCCAGGGCGTGCTCGCAGCCACCGCATGACTGTCCGCGATGTCAATTAGGGTCGGCGAGATCGAGGCTTTCCAAAGGATCGCCATGTTCGCCTTCACGTGCGCCGCCTCGTCGATGAGCGCACAGGCATATTTCCGGCCGCGAGCGACGATCGTGGAAGCTTCCAAAGTCCAAACGTCGATGTGCGACCCGGTCACAAGGACGAGCTCGCCCTGCCCCCGGTGCCGCGATACGATCAGCGGCGCGAGCGCGTATGCCAGCGCGTCGAACAACGGCACGGCGGTTTTGTAGAAGGGCGAGAACACGCCCACCGGCCGCCCGCGTAGCGCCTCGTCGATCGCGATCGCGACGAGCAGCGAGCTCTTCCCCCAACGCCTGCCCGCTCGGAGCACAGTCCGTTTCGACGCCAGAATCAGTTTGAGCGCTCGCCGTTGCCCTAGATGGAGCCCCTCGCCGTCTGGTAGGACGATCGCCCCTTTTGGCGGCGGTACGCTCGGTTGACTCGAGCCTGGATCGAAGTCCGGGTTGAAGTCCGGATCAATTCCCCCGATCATCAGGCGCCATGCGTTTCGGCGATTCGCTGCAATCTCCGCTCGCGCGAGGAACGCCTCGTAGAGCTCTTCAGGAGCCCGTCTGATGGTCTCCAAGACAGCGCCAGTCCTCGAGCACGCTCGACCGAAATCGGCTCGTGTGCCCAATACCAGGTCCGCCGCGCCGACGAACTGCGCGGCCGACGCAGAGACCGTCATTCGCCCGAGTCCGCGTTTCAGCTCATCGACATCTCGACGCAAAGAGGCGAGCGTGGCGAGGGTCACGATGCAGGCTCCGACGGTCTGGACCGGAGCTCCTGAATCTCGGCCTGCATTTCCGCGAACAAGCGCTTCAGCTCGGAGACGTCGACGCGCAGGCCGGCGGTTTGGAGCGCCTGCAGGAACACTGCCACCACGCTCGTGATGTCAGACGCCTCTGCGGCTGTCAGCTCACCATTCGCCAGCGCCTGAAGGACCGAAGCGGTGAAGGCCGCGAGGTCCGCCGGATTCTCGATCTTCGGCGCCTGAAACCGCAGGAACCGGCCACGCGGCACGGGCGAAAGGCGATCGAGGAGGATCTTGATCGCGGTCATGTCACCGCCCTTCGCACGCTCGATTGCCACCTTGCCGATATCTTTCGCGTCGTGCTGCATCATCTTGTCGAGCAGCACGCTGGTTCGGTGGCGCGAACCAAGGCGCGCACCCTGAGGATTGCCGCTACGTCCTGGGCGAAAGGTCACAATGCAAGGGTTAGCAAGAGGGGAGCGCGCGTCAAACAGCGGCTAGCATCACGCGTAAACCTTCCGCCGCCGCACCCGCGGCTTCCAGCAGTTTGCTTATGCTGGCCAGGCGATGAAGGGTCTCGTGCAGATGATCCGGATCGTGAAAGGTCTGCTTCGCCGTAGAGCAAGCCGAGGCCAGCTTCGACCGCGACCTGTTCCACCGACATTTGGAGATCGTCCACTGCCCGGCTCGTGCGGATGAGCTCCTTCGCCGCAGGCTTGCCGCGTGCGAATCTCCCCATGCAAACTCAAGATTTGTGGAAGCATCACGAGAAGGAACCCCTCTTCACGCGGTACCTCAGCTCGCATTCCGCGTTCGGCAGCATTGCGAGTGCGCCCGCCCTGGCGGCTTCGAGGTCTGTGAACGTTTGATTCGCCCACACTGAGCCGATGGTCTGGGTCCAGGAACTGAGGCGCCAGGCGGAGCCGTCCGCGTGCGGAAGAACGCTGAGCGTTATCTCGCCTCAGAAGGTGAAGTGCACGCCGCGTCCTGGAGCGGCTCAAACCGCACGTTTCCGCCGCTTCCTTGATCGACAAGGCGCGCCGCTCCTGTTTCTCTGCTCTTATTGGACATTTGACCGCATCCCATGACGCGCCGGCCTTTCCCGGCGCGTCGCTCGCGGTCGCTGAGATGTGAGTTAGCGCGCTGCTTTTTAGAGGGACTTTTTTAGTTCCGAATTTTGTCCGCCCTCTTCGTGCGGCGCCGACCGCGCAAGACGGCCGATACCGTCTTCGGGGAGAGGCTCATACCGACGAGAGACAGCGCCTTGCTCACAAATTTGACGAGCGGGTCATTTGAATTCTTGCTCCGCGGCGCGGTGCCATCGTTGGCGTCCGCCCATGCTTTCTGCGCCTGGCGTGCGATAAATCTTATAGGATCGGCGTCCGGCCAAGGCGCGATGGGTGGCGTGTCGAACGCAGGCAACTGTGCTTCGATGGCACCCGCCGCCGCCTCCAACTGCTCGAGCGCCGCACGATGGCTTGCGAGCATCGGCGCGGCCAGGTCGGCCAGCGTTTCGTTTTCGCTGATTTCTGCTATTTGAGCCGCAAGCTTCTGCCGGAGCGGTCCGAGGTGACGCAGAAACGCCTTGGCAGATTTGCGCGCACCGTTCCTCGCCCCGCGGGTGTTGTCTTTGCGCAGCGGCGCAGCGACTGCCCTGGCGCGCACGACCATCAGCGCGTTTGCGACGCTCGCGCACGCATCCCGCGGCGGCGCCTGCAAACGCCGCACGTTTATCTCCGCAAACAGCTCTTCGACGTGCCCTGTCAATTCAATCCATTCCGCGAGCCAGCTTTTTTGAGCCATCGCACGCACCCTGCGTGCACCCTTTGACGGGAGGTGCGGTCCCACTTTCGGCTGGCCGGCCTAGCCCTTGCCATTCTCCGGTCTGCCGGCGCTTTCGCTCCCCGTCAACGACCCGAAGCTGGAGGTCACTGCCGAAGGACGACAAATTCGAGGCCGATGAGGGGAAACTGCGGCGAGGACAGAAAGGCGCCAAGCGCAAGCAAAAGGGCTGCCCGAGCCCGGACTGAAGGGGGATCGGCGGTTGGCTGGACGGCAGGAATGGGGCGGAAGGGCCACGGCGTGAAGACGCTGCCCAATTGCCGCCCGATCGGCCGCTGGCGGATCGTCGAGGCCGACCTCCGGGATCGCGCTATTTTTCCGGAAGCAGAGCAGATTACCTGGGCTTGATCGGTAGGCGGTCGCGCAGCCGTACGCCGGGGCCGCCACCGTTCTCATTTATGAACTCAATCCCCGCTAACTTGAGGGCAAGTTGGAGCGCGGCAATTGTCGGGCGGTTCGCAGTCAGCACTCCGGGGTTCGCTTCCAGGCGTTTGATTGTTGCGAGCGAAACCTTCGACGCATCGCTTAAGGCCTTCTGCTCCAATCGAAGAATGGCACGAGCCGCGCGAAGTTGCTCGCTGGTCAGCAAATCACCCATTTTTATTGGAACTATCAGGTCTAAAACAATACCAAATGGCTTGACAACCCAAATAGATCATATTAGCCTCTGAGTATCACATCGCCGTAGATTGAGCCAAACCGGTGCTGTGCTCCGCCGAGCAACCTCGGCCCGTCTCCGGATCTAGCAAACACTGATTCGACCTTTGGAGAAAGACATGGGCTCGCGTTTCGAACATTTCACAAGCTTGGAAAAAGCCGCCAGGACCGCTGTAAACCGCCGGCAGTTCATCGGCGGATCGGATGCGCGGATCATGAGCCCGGACGAGGCGGCGCTGATCCGGCTCTGGAAGGAAAAGCGTGGCGAGGTCGAACTGGAGGACCTGTCGGGCCATCTCATCGCTCAACTCGGCGCCGCCAAGGTCCATTCAACAGGTGTGCGCTGTCGCGCAAAGGTGCACGGACCGGGGCCGTTATTCACCAATTCCTCGCGGTTAGGTTGCTTTCCTAGCGTTGGTCTCGCGGAGGCGCACGCCCACTCCTCCGCCGTTTTCGTCGATGAACTCGACACCACTAGATTCCAAGCAGCGGCGCACCACTTCCAGCGTTGCGCGACGCGGCTGATGCGAGCCGGCCTCGAGCTGGCGCACAGTCACGACGCCTACCCGTGCTCGTTCCGCGAGTTCCTGCTGGCTCCAATCAAGAAGGCCGCGAGCGGCGCGACATTGTGCTGAGGAGATCATCTTCCTTGGTTCGCACATGCGACCGAATTCATCAATTCCGTCGGAAAACGATTGACTCTCAGAATGATCTGTTTTAATCATAAACGTCGTTTTTAGATACAAATGAAGAGATGGGAGATTTCCGTGAAAATCAGACTGAACGATCTCACCATTCCGCACTCGACAAAGCGGGATCGCCGGCAGTTCATCGGCGGCTCGGACGCGCGGATCATCATGAGCCCCGACGAGGCGGCGCTGATCCGGCTGTGGAAGGAAAAGCGCGGCGAGGTCGAGCCGGAGGACTTCAGCGACAATCTCGTCGTCCAGCTCGGCGTCGCCACCGAGGCGCTCAACCGGAGCTGGTATGAGCGCAATACCGGACGGATCGTCGGCGACGTCCAACGCTGGGTTCAGCATCCGGTCCATCGATACCTGGCCGCCACCCTCGACGGCTTCGTCAATGACCCCGACGCCGTGTTCGAGGCCAAGTTCATGCTGCCCTGGTCGTTCTCGGAAGAGGCGGCGGCGGAAAAGCACATGGCCCAGCTCCAGCACAATATGTGGGTCACCAACGCCCGCTCCGCCGCGCTCTCGATCATCACCGGCGGCGGCAAATGGATCGAAATGACCATCCCTGCCGATGCTCTATACCAGCATTTCCTCATCACCGCCGAGCGCCGGTTCTGGCGCTGCGTCCAGACGGGCGAGACGCCCCGCCCCTACGGGATCGAACCGCCGCGGCCACGGGTCGAGGCGGTCCGGATCGTCGACATGAGCGGATCCAACTCATGGGCCGAGTTGGCCGGCCTCTTCTGCGCCACGCGCTCGGCCTTTCTCGACCACGAGCGCGCCAAGGCCGAACTCAAGGCGCTGATGCCGGAGGACGCCAAGGAAGCGACCGGCCATGGCGTTCGCGCCAAACGGTCGAAGTCGGGCGCGATCAGCTTCGATCTTCTCGACCAGAGGGACAGCCATGCAGCGGTCTAGCGAGACCATCGGCGCGATCGCCGCCGCGCTCGCCAAGGCGCAGGCCGAGCTGACCAATCCAGAGAAGGCGCTCATCGCCACCATCCGCGCCTCGAACCCGCGCGAGAAGGATCAGACCTTCCGCTATGCGGCGCTCTCGAGCGGCCTCGACATCGTGCGCAAGGCGCTGGGCGGGCATGAGATCGCGACGGTTCAGACGACGGCGATCGACGGCGAGGCGGGGCTCATCCGCCTCACCACGACGCTCGCTCACTCTTCCGGCGAATGGCTTTCATCCGAGTGGCCGGTCTGCGCGATTAGCGAAACCGCTACGCCGCGCCGAATGGGAGCGGCGCTGACCTATGCCAGGCGCTACGCCCTCTTCACCCTGGTCGGCATCGCCGGAGAGGACGACCTCGACGCACCGGACCTCAATCCGAACTTCGAAGGCGCTCCAAAGATCGACCTCGCCCCGAACATTGCGGCGCCCATGCAACCAGAGTCGGAGAGCGACCGCAGCGAGCAAGATCCGATCCACAAACTCGGCTTCCGGCCCCCGGGACAAGTCGCTCCGTCCGGCGCGCGCGACGCTGGACCCAGAGCAATCAGCGAAGCTGCGCGAGCAGTTGCTCGCTACCGTCGCGCAACTCCAGTCCGAGGAGGAGGCGGCAGATTGGGTTCACAAAAACATGCCGGCCAAGAACACGCTGATCGCCGCCGAATCTGACCTTGTTGAGAGCGCCTTCAAAGACAAACTCGCATCGATCCAGTCAATGCAAGCTTCTGTTGAGGAACCGGCCGGCTCGGTCGCGGGCGACGACTCGGCGACAGCGAGCGAACAAATCTTCGTGGAGCTGATGGAGGCCTCGGTGGCGGCTCCAATCATCCTGCCCCAGAAACCAGAAGCTCACCGCCGTCGCGTCGCAGCGAAAACTGTCCGCCTGCGCGATAAGGAGCACTGCAAGTTCGTCGCCACCCAGCCTTGCGTCGTGTGCGGCCGCATGCCGGCCGAGGCGCATCATATTCGCTTCGCTCAGCCACGCGCGCTTGGCCGCAAGGTCAGCGACGAATACACGGTCCCGGTCTGTCGACTGCATCACCGTGATCTTCACACCTACGGCGATGAAGCCTCTTGGTGGGCTGCTGTCAGCATCGATCCGCTGCCCATAGCCCTCCACTTATGGCGGAAATCGCGATCCCATCTCCGGTGAGAGGAGCAGGACTACCTCGTCACACCGAACAGCGGAAATCGGCTCTACCACAGGTAGCGGAAGGGATATGCGAAAGATCGGTAGACCCGCGAGCCTCTAGCGGCCCCGGCCCTCCCATGGATGGGATTCACACGCCCGCGAGGCGTTCGCAGTGAGGGAACCTGACCTCCACGTTGCGTGGATGTGTGGAGCTGAACCCGCGCCGCCCCGGCCGACATCCTTCGACCGATTGAGACCTGGCCGACCCATGCCATATCCCCGCCTTCTTCCGCCTCGTCGGCGACACGTGGCGGACGGGAATTGCCAGCGCGCCGATGACGCCGAGGATTCGTCCCGTACGCTTGCCCTCCCCTTCACGTCAGCGCCTTTACGCAGGGCTCGCGGTCGGTTCGACGTCGTGATAGCGGCATGTCTGGACGGGTGCGCCGGGAGACCGGCAAGAGGCAGACGGTGGAAGTCCGCCACGGTGAAGGAGTAGCGAACCGCACCGGCCCCGAGTGATGCACGGATGTCCCCGAGGGCAGACGTGAAGCGTTCACATGGGAGGGCCAGGCGAGGTATTGACCGGCGTAAGACAAGTTCGGGGTGCTGATGTTTTCCGTCCAACAGGAGGCAACAAAGCCGGTGTCGATATCGCAAGACACATGCTGGCCCCGCGTCGTTGTAGTCCTCCAACTGGCACAGCCAGAGCTGGTCCCGATTGTTTGAACAGGATTCCGCGAAGGTTAAGTGGACTGCTGCCAGGGTCGGTCCTTTGCAATTTCGCGCGCGGGGCGTGACGGAGGGATGGCGTAGCCCAACCGGAGACACGTCCTGCGCGCGGCGGAAAATTCATGCCGCCGCCGCGAGGGGCGATGGCGTGAAGTAGGCCTCGTCCGGGGTGCGCCGGTCAAGGCTCGAATGCGGGCGCCGATGATTGTAAAAGGTCAGATAGCGGCCGATCGAGCTGCGCGCCTCGCTGACGCTATCGTAGGCTCTCAGGTAGACCTCCTCGTATTTGACGCTTCGCCACAGGCGCTCGACGAACACGTTGTCTCGCCAGGCGCCTCTGCCGTCCCAGCGACGCGGGAGAGGCGTGCCTCCGGCTCGGCGAGCGAGCCCAGCTATTCGCCCAATCATTGCATGAGTCTCGATGGCGCCAAGACCGCAATCGTCGGCATCACTACCGCCCTGCCACTTGACCGTACCCGCGCCCGAAACGTCCATCTTAGTGGTCGAGGCGACTTGCTGTCGATGGCGACTTGCTTGACCCTCCATCTGGCTAGGATCTAGCGTCGGCTTGGATATTTGGGAGGAACGGTGAGCGTCATCATCGGGTGGGACATTGGAGGCGCGCATTTGAAGGCGGCCCGCGTAAGTGACGGGCGCGTCGAAGCGGTGGTTCAGGCGGCGACGCCGCTTTGGCTTGGACTCGACACCCTGGAGTCCGCCTTCGACGCCCTCTGCGATCAGCTCGGCAAGGCTGACCGTCACGTGATCACGATGACGGGCGAACTCTGCGACGCTTTTCCCTCACGTCGAGAGGGTGTCGCCGGTCTCGCGGCAATCGCGGCGAATCATCTTGCGCCTTCGATCCCCATCCTCTACGCGGGCCGCGCGGGCTTCGTCGAGCTTGGCGAAGCCGCTGTGCGCGCCGCCGACATCGCGTCGGCCAATTGGCATGCAAGCGCCGCGCTGGTTGCGCTCCGGCTTCGGGACGCGCTGTTCATAGACATCGGCTCGACGACAGCCGATCTCATTCCGATCGTCGCCGGCCAGGTCGCGGCCGTCGGCTATAGCGACGCGGAACGGCTCGCCGCCGGCGAGCTTATGTATACGGGCATGACGCGCAGTTTCGTTATGTCATTGGCCTCCCTGGCGCCGTTTCGGGGCGCGTGGACTCCCCTGATGAACGAATATTTCGCCAGTAGCGCCGACGTTCATCGCATTCTTGACGATTTGCCCGATGGCGCGGACAAAATGTCGACCGCCGACGGGCGGGAGAAGACCGTCGAGGCCTCGCGCGCGCGTCTCGCGCGGATGATCGGACGCGAAGCGGACGAAGGGGCCGATTTCGGAATGGACTGGACTCGCCGCTTGGTTCGCGGAAGCGCAGATACGTCAGATTACCGACGCAGCTTCACTCCGCCTGTCCCGCAACGATGTGGCGGTTGCTGCGCCGGTGGTCGCTGCGGGCGTCGGGGAGGGCCTTTCGGCAGAAGCAGCACGCCGTCTGCGGCGGCCTTTTCTCGGATTTTCTTCGCTAATCGCGGCGCCTGAGGAAGCCTCGCATTGCGCGCCTGCGGTCGCGGTTGCACTGCTCAACGCGAATGGGTGAGCGCTCCGTCAAGTGCGGAGGAGAGAGAGGAAGAGAGAGAGAGAGAGACGACCATGCGTTTGACGAGCGTGGTATTATTCGTGTCCGCGGGTGTCCATCTCGCGAGCGCCGCGGAAGTCGCCGTCGGGTCCGCGGCCGCCAATGACTATCCGACATCCGCGCGCGCCGAATATGTCTTCGCCTGCATGAAGACCAATGGCGATACACGAGAAGCGCTCGACCAATGCTCATGTTCGATTGATATCATCGCTTCGCTGCTCCCTTACGACGCGTATGTTTCCGCAGCAACGGTCGCGTCGATGAACCAAGCGGGTGGACAAATCGGCTCCATGTTTCGCGGAACTGCAATCGCGCGCGACGCGCTCGCCCGGCTGCGACGCGCTCAGGCGGAAAGCGAAATACGCTGTTTCTAACTGCTCTGGACCCAGTGGATGAGGGAGGGATGCCGGCAATCGCCCCCACACTTCTGGCGATGACGATATCGTAACAAACGCTGGGGTAGCCCTTGCGCTCAAGATTCGATCGGGATATTCTCCCGTTGGTTTCGGCTGCACGAGCGTTGGGGAACGGGAGCCCCGCGAGCTTATCGGAAGCAAGGCGAATGCCCGCGAGCGTCGCTCGTTTCGCCTGGTTGTGACACGCTGTCGACACCATCCCATGAGACAGTCGCTGCAAGGCGCTTTGACCTGTGATGGGTCGCTGAGCGTTTTGCTAATAAGTGTAACCGGGAGGAAATAATGCGAAAACTCTTGCTTGCAAGCTGCTTGGGCGCCGCGGCCCTGTTTACGGTCGGATACGCAGCAGCAAATGATGAACTCATCAAAATGTCCGCGGATCCGAATCAGTGGGTGATGCCGACCCAAAACTACGCGAATACGCGCTATTCGGAACTCAAGCAGATCAATACGGAGAACGTCCACAAGATCGCGCCAGCCTGGACGTTTTCGACAGGCGTTTTGCGTGGTCACGAAGGCTCCCCGCTGGTGGTCGGCGACGTGATGTATGTCCATGCGCCCTACCCGAACACCGTCTTTGCGCTTGACCTCAACAACGACGGCAAGATCCTCTGGAAATACGAGCCCAGGCAGGATCCATCCGTCATCGCCGTGATGTGCTGCGACACCGTCAATCGCGGCGTGGCCTACGCCGATGGCAAGATCTTCCTCCATCAGGCGGACACGACCCTCGTCGCCCTCGACGCGAAGACCGGCGCGGTCGTCTGGTCGGTGAAGGACGGAGATCCCTCCAAGGCTCAGACCGGCACCGACGCACCGATGGTCGTCAAGGACAAGGTGTATGTCGGCGTTTCGGGCGGCGAGTTCGGCGTCCGCGGATGGGTCAGCGCCTACAATATCAAGGACGGCAAGTTGGCGTGGCGCGGCTATTCCGAAGGCCCCGACTCCGATACGCTGATCGATCCGGCAAAGACCACCAACCTCGGCAAGCCGGTCGGCCCGGACTCCGGCACCAATACCTGGCAAGGCGATCAGTGGAAGATCGGCGGCGGCTCGACCTGGGGCTGGTATTCCTACGACCCCGACCTCAACCTCGTGTACTACGGCACGGGCAACCCATCGACCTGGAACCCGACGCAACGCCCCGGTGACAATCGCTGGTCGATGACCATCTTTGCACGCGATGCTGATACTGGCATGGCCAAGTGGGTCTACCAGATGACGCCCCACGACGAATGGGATTATGACGGCGTCAACGAGATGATCCTCACCGACCAGAAGATCGACGGTAAGGACCGCAAGCTGCTGACCCATTTCGACCGCAACGGCTTCGGCTATTCGCTCGACCGAGCCACCGGCGAACTGCTGGTCGCGCAAAAGTTCGATCCGGTAGTGAACTGGGCCACCGGCATCAATATGGACAAGGCTTCGCCTGACTATGGCAAACCGATCCGCGTCAAGGCGATGTCGACAGAGGCCAACGGCGAGGATAACAACTCCAAGGGCGTCTGCCCAGCGGCGTTGGGCAGCAAGGACGAGCAGCCTGCGGCCTACTCGCCACAGACCGAGCTCTTCTACGTGCCGACCAACCACGTCTGCATGGATTACGAGCCGTTCAAGGTCAGCTACACGGCGGGTCAGGCCTATGTCGGGGCAACGCTGTCGATGTATCCGGCTCCGGGTCAGAACAACATGGGCAATTTTATTGCCTGGGACGGCAAAACCGGCAAGATCGTCTGGTCTGATCCCGAGCTGTTCTCTGCGTGGGGTGGCGCTCTCGCGACCGCCGGCGGGGTGGTGTTCTACGGCACCTTGGAAGGCTACCTGAAGGCGGTCGACGCCAAAACCGGCAAGGAGCTTTATAAATTCAAGACTCCGTCGGGAATCATCGGCAACGTCATGACCTACGAACATGGCGGCCGGCAATATGTGGCGGTGCTGTCGGGCGTTGGCGGCTGGGCCGGGATCGGCTTGGCCGCAGGGCTGCTTCAACCGAAAAATGCGCAAGCCTGGCACGACGCTGTAACGGGTCAGAAGAACCTTCCTGAGCAAGCAAAAATCGTCGGCACGGCCGGTCTCGGCGCGGTCGGCGGTTACGCCGCGCTCGCGGACTATACGTCGCTCGGCGGAACGCTCACGGTGTTCGCGCTGCCGAGCGATTGAGCGGCCGACCGACTCCACGAGGATAGCCGAGGCCCGGCGCATGCAAGCGAAGCAAGCGCCGGGCCTTTTTTTGCTCCAGCCCGCTTGAGAAACAAACGTGAGGATTTCCAAACTTGTGCTCGGGCTCGCGTTTGCGGTCCCCTTGGCTGCGCCACCCGCCGTTTATGCCGATCCGCCGGGAGACCCCGCCGCGGTCACGAACGATCACGGCAAGTATCGCGACAAGGATGGCGATCCGACTTTTAAGGTATCCGCCGACGGGACCGTCGACTGGTACACGTATTCCGGATTCCGCCGGTATCATTCGGAGTGCCATGTTTGCCACGGCCCTGATGGAGAGGGCTCTTCCTATGCGCCCGCGCTCGCCAACTCGCTCAAGACGATTGGCTATGCGGAATTCTTCGGAATCGTAACGGGCGGCAAGCAGGATGTTGGTGCCGGTCAGGAGAAGGTCATGCCGGCTTTTGCCGATAACAAGAATGTGACGTGCTACCTTGACGACATTTACGTCTATCTGCGCGCTCGCTCGCAGGATGCGGTTCCCCGCGGACGGCCCGACCAACATGAACCCAAGCCGCCTGAGTTCGGAGAGGCCGAAACGAAGTGCATGGGGTGAGTGAGGCAATGGCAAGCGCGACAAAGTCGATCATCGCCGCGATTGTCGCGGCAGTTGGGGTCGCCCTTCCTGGCGGCGCGGGCGCGCAGGATTCGGAAGGCTCGATCGAACTGGTCGACCCACACGTGTTTCGAGCCTGCGCGGATCCGCGCGATCTTCCCCTGTCAAACGAGGCCGGCGAGGGCTTTGAGAACAAAATCGCCGAACTGTTCGCGAGCAAGCTTGGCAAATCGGTCGGCTACACCTTCTACCCTGACGCCACCGGGTTTATTCGCAACACATTGAACGCCTATCACTGTGACGTTGTCCTTGGAACCGCTCAAGGTGACGATCTCGTTCAGCCAACGAACCCCTATTATCGAACGGGCTACGCCGCCGCATATCATCAGGATGGTCCTCTGAAGGGGATGGAGTCGCTCAGCGATCCGCGTCTGAAAACAGCGAAGATCGGCATAGTCGCGGGAACGCCTCCCGCGACCTACCTCGCAATGAATGGGCTGCTCGGCCAGATCAAGTCTTACCAGCTTGGTGTCGACACGCGATACGACTCGTCGACCCACGACATGATGGACGATCTGGACAAGGGTGAAATCGATGTCGCGCTGCTTTGGGGGCCCTTCGCCGGCTACTACGCCTCGAAGGCCAAGACACCGACCGCGGTCGTTCCGCTTGTGAAAGAGCAAGGCGGCCCTCCGATGGTCTTTCGGATCGTCATGGGGGTGCGGCATTCCGATCAGAACTGGAAGCGCGCCCTCAATAAACTGATCTCTGAGAATCAGGACGAAATTCAAGCGATCTTGCGCTCTTATGGCGTGCCCCTGCTCGACGAGAACAACAAGCCGATCTCGCCCTGATAGCTCGCGCTCGAGCTTTGTCCCAACCCCGGAAACAGGCCAGCCGCTAGAGGGCCTTTTGCACCGCCCGAGCGATCTCGCCGATGCGCTGCTCAATCATCGTCGGCACTTCGCAGACATAAGTGACCGTCTGACGGCGATCGTTGAAGATGCGAAGGTCCCATAGCAGGCGTTCTTGACTGTCCACGCCGGGCGTCGCCTCGCTGCTGCGGTCCGCGTCTGAAGACTTTTGCACGGCCTCATTCTCCGCGCGGATGCGATCGGCCAATGCTTTTTGCCTACGGCCAATTCGATCCAGTCCGTCGATGATCTGGGAGCGTTGTTGCGACAAATCCGCAAACGCCGCGGCGAAAGCGCCCAGAAGCTTTGCGTCTCCATCGGGACCGGCCTTCGCTTTGAACCCGGCGATCATGGTCTCCACATCAGCCATCGGAACACGCCGCTGCGCCATTTGCGCCTTCAGGTCCGCGACGTCGCTCTCGTTGCGCCAGCTCTGAGAGTCGAGATCAAGCTGAGGCCCGGCCCAGATGGAGGCGAGCGAAAAAGTGGGTGTCTTGATCTGCTGGCAGGGCCAGTCTGGATCGGCCGTCGCGCGGGGCTGAGCGGCGGTTAGCGGCGTCAATGGGACCACAATCGCCATCGCGACAACGGCGCCGAGCGCACTATGCATTTGCGTTTCCTCTTGAGCCAATCATAAGATCGCGCTCGCGGCCAATCAAGCCTCCCAACTTTACGGTTGCCTTGACCCCGTTCGGCGTTGTCCAGCTACGGGCAAAGGGACTCTTGGCGGATACACAGATCGGAAAGTGACACGATGACGCGGATGCTCGCCAGTGTCGCCGACGCCGCCGAGGCCGAGGTTGTCGTGCAACTTGGCGCCGATATCGTCGACCTGAAGGACGCGCGGCGCGGCGCGCTCGGGCCCATTGCGATCGATACTGCGCGGGCGGCCATCGCCGCTGTCGCGGGTCGAAGCGTGACGAGCGCCGCGCTCGGCGATCCGCCGCACGTTGAAGAAGGCTTGCTCGCCAACGCGCGGGCGCTTGCGACCATGGGCGTCGAATACCTCAAGCTCGCGGTGGATGCGCCGACGCTCGACCGCCTCAGCGATTCTTTGAGCGGGCTAGCGCTCGACGTCGGCCTGATTGGGGTGATGTTCGCCGACGAAGACCCAGACTTCGCTCTTCTTGCCAAACTCTCGGTGCTCGGCTTCAGGGGTGCAATGTTGGACACGCGCGATAAGTCGCGCGGCCGCCTCATCGCCCATCTCAATGTCGTGCAGCTTAGCCAATTCTGCTCGCAGTGCCGCGTCCTCCGTTTGATCAGTGGATTGGCGGGCTCGCTCGAGGCGCCTGACGTTCCGCGACTGTTGCTCGCACGTCCGGATGTTCTTGGGTTCCGAGGCGCGCTTTGTCACGCCCATGATCGGCGAGGCGCGATCGACCCTCAGGATGTCGCTCTCATTCGAGATCTGATTCCCCGCGAGAGGCCGGTCCCCGACGCTTCGCCGAAGATCGATTGGCGACTTCTCGCGCGCGGGTTCATTGGCGGACGCGACCATGAAGGCGAACTTGATCGCGTGTTCGTGCGCGACTTTGTGGTCTCAGCTGAAATCGGCGCTTACGATTTCGAACGCGCCCTCCGTCAACGCGTCGTCTTCGATGTTGAGGCTCTGGTGCGCCGCGCCGGCGCGCACGCGGACGACATGCGTTCGATTTTCTCCTACGACGTGATCCTGGACTCGATCCGCCTCATCGTCGGGCGCGGCCATGTCGATTTTGTCGAGACGCTCGCCGAAGAGGTCGCCGCGGCCCTGTTGCGGCACCCGCGGGTACACAGCGTTCGAATCAATATTCGGAAGCTCGATGTGATCGACGGCGCGGTCGGGATTGAAATCCGTCGAGAGCGCGCCGCACGTTCGGCCGACGCGCGGCCTGTCGGCGCCGTCGATCGAGGCGCGTGAGTGCATTCGCAAAGATTTGCGCGGCTTCCCGTCCCGTTCCGCCCGCGCTCGGAGGTCGGAGCGGTGCCCTATTGCGCGACCAGCGACTCTAAATGCGCGTCACACAAGCGTGCGCGCCAGCTCGAACGCCTGACGGAAGTCGAGGCGCAGCGGCGTTTTGCTCTCGGTCATTCGCTTGAATAGACCGGATTCGGTCCGATACTTGACATTGCCGATCGCCAGCGCGCCGACGCCGAGCGCGCCGCCCTCGCCGAGCGGCGTCCCGTTGGCCTGCGCCTCCACGCCTTCGATGCCCGACGGCGGCACCGCGTTGACATCGGCCGCGATCAATAATTTCGCCGCGCCGGCGATCTCGGCGGCGTCGAGCACGCGCACTCCCGCTTTAGCCGTGCACAACACGACTTCAGTCGCCTTGAGGATCGCCTGCCTCTGCTCTGGCGTCGAGCCGTCCGCGACCGCAATGTTGACGCCGAACCTGCGATTGACTTCAGCGGCGTGACGAGAGGCGCGCTCCGTTCCCTCGCGCCCGACGAAGGTGACGGAGGCGCCCTCGAGCGCGGCGATGACGCCCGAAGCGGTTCCCACCACACCGGTCGCCCCGAAGACCGAGAAGGCAACGCCGCGAAGCGCGCGATCCTTCTTGTCCCGGAGCGTCTTCTCGATAACCGCGATCATCGCGGCGGCGGTGGTGAATGAGCCGGCAGGGTCGGCGAATAGCGAAATCTCGAACGGCTTGAACAGCGCCTTGCTTGCCGCGTCGAGCATGTCGAGAGCGACAAGCGCGTCCTTACCGCCAATGAAGACGCCCGTCCGCGCCGCGTCGCGCGGTGAGCGCGAGAACATCGCGTCCTGGACGAGACCCGTGATCTCGTCGAGCGAAACATGGGTATAGGACGCGGTCGCGTCATAGCCGGCGTCGAGCGCCATGTTGACATCGAAGGGGCTCATGTGCGCGAGCGGTGTCATCATATGCAGGATGTTCTTGGCCATTGTTCCTCCCAAGCGGTCATCGGACTGAGACGCCTTCCTCGCGGATCTGAGCGCCGCGATGCCGCGCGTTGCAGATTCTGATCTCCACCCCCGGTTCGCATTCGGCGCGGGCGCGCCGAGCGAGGAATTCCGCCTGGTCGAGGTCTGAGGCAAAGGCGAAGCCGGTAGATCCCCAGGAGCTCTGGCCAATCCCCCGCGCCCCAAGAGCCTTCAATCGCGCGGCGACCCTGCTGACCGGCGCGCTGGTGAAACGACCGCCGCCCTGGGCGGGCGCGAAATGATCGCCGAGGATTTCCTGAATCCTGGCGACGCCGTCGCCGAACGCCTCGAGATCCGCTTCGGCGGCGCCGGGCAAGATTTGCATAAGGGTGCGGCGGCAGATTTCGCTCGCCGCGTCGGTAGGAAAAGGCGGCAAACGAGCGAACGCCCGCCGTTCCGCTTCGCCATGGGCACCCGCGACGCGCGGGTCCAGGATAAGAAGAATGCGCCAATCACGAGGAAAGCTCACCCACGCAACCACCGGCGGGATCTCTGTGTTTGACCCTCTGCCGGCGTCGACCGCCAAACCGCCGCGCTCGAACAATGCAACGCCCACGCCCGAACGCGCGCCGCGCTCGAGCAGGCGCGCATCCTCCCGCGCGTCGAGCGGCAATCCGGCCAACCGGCGAAACGCCATCGCGATCGCCAGCGCGAGCTGAGTCCCGGAACCGAGTCCGGCGTGCGGGGGAATTGCGTTCGCGATGACGAGCGTCTTGCCGGTATCGAGGCCAAGGCTTTCGGCGATGCGGAGCGCCAGACGCGCGCCCCGCTCGCGCTCCTCACCCAAAACCTCAAGGCTTGCGGCTTCGCGGAGCTCAATGCGGGTCTCGAACGCGTCGATGGCGAGACCAATCGATCCGAACTGACGACCGAGATCCGCCGCGAGATCGAGAAAACCGAGATGCAGGCGCGCCGCCGCCGTGACCTGAACGCCTATCAACGCGCGCCTCTTTTCCTCGATTCATTCGCCGTGTACGGTTTCATGCGAATTCGTAGCAATTGTGCGAAACTTCACGCGTTTTGCCAAGCGCCCGCACCCAACAGATCACCCGCCGCCAGCTCGCCGGTGGGCGATTTGAGGCCATATTGGCGTCCGTCCCGCAACACCGATCAAGCCGCAATGTTGCGGCCGCCAGTTCAAAATGCCACAGTCGCCTGATGATGGGACGATGCGGCTCCGCTTGAAGACAGGTGGGCGATGATCGAGCTGATTCTGACGGTGTGCGCGCTCAATGCGCCAAGCCAGTGCGACGAACAGCGGCTGCAGTTCGTTGCGCAAGAGTCGCTAATGCAGTGCATGATGCAGGCGCCGCCCTATATCGCTCAGTGGTCGGACGAACATCCGGCGACGCGCGTCACGCGGTGGCGATGCGCCTTCCCTGGCGACCAGAAGATCTGATCGAGTTTGCTGCGTGTGGCGCTCGCTCGCGAAGGGGCTGCTATTTCGCGTCCTTCGGAGGCATGCGTGGCGGAGCGAGCGGGGTAAAATTGATCGTCTGGTTTTCGCGATTGGCAGACTGAGGGTCGATCGGACCGCCGGAAGAGGGATCGCCGCCACCCGTCGTGGTGATCGTCGACGGCGTGACTTCTCGAGCCGTCGCCTCGGCCGTCCCGCCTTCGCCACTGCCGAAATCCGCTGTGCGGCCTCCTTGCGGCTTGCCGTCGGCGCTGGCCCGGATCGCGGCTTCGGTCTTCTCGGCTAGATGGGCGTCATAGTGCAGACGATACGCGCGAGGAACGCCGCTCGGGAAATTGTCGTCGTCGAGTGCCTCGACCCACAGATGGATGGCGCCGGGATCGCCCTCGAGCGAATGCGGCTCGACGATTCGCGCCCCGAGCAGCTTGAATTTTGGCGGAAGGGGATCGGTCGATGACCATCCGAGCAGGCCGCGTGTGGCAAAAAAGCTGACTACGTAAAAGGCGCTCGTGAGCACGATGGCCGCCGCCTTCACCGGCCAAGGGATCCTGGCGAAGATGCAGATGATGAGCAAAAGGACGCCCAGCAAAGCATAAGCGATCGACAGCCAGATGATGACGTCGGCAAGGTTGCTCACAGGTGCTTCACGTAGCCTGTTTTCGGATCGAGGTCGGCGCCATTCAGGTGCACGTTGCGAAAGGTCTCCATCAGCGACTTTGGCCGCCGAGTGACATCGATCACCTTGCCTTCGCTATCCAGCGTGAACCGCACGGCGGTCTTCTCGTCCCCGGTGTGATCGACGAACACGGTGTCGTCAAAAATCACCTGCGCAGTCGGATTGAGCTTTTGCACTTTCACTTTCGCCGGCACCGGCGCATTGGTTGTGGCCACGAAATGGCTGACGTTGACCGTGTATTCGCCGGCGACCAGGCCGCGGATCGTGACGATCTCCTCGCGAATGGGAGACGAGATCTTCTTGCTGTTGACCACAATGAAATCGTTGGCGCCGCCGCGGTCATCGCGGTCGAGCACCATGAAGCCGGCCTCGCGATGACGATACCATGCGATGTTGCCCGCTGGATCCTGCACGAACAGATCAAGATCGTCAGGATGGCTATCAGGCCAATCCATGGTGACAATAAATTCGGCCTTCGAGTCGATCTTGCCGTCCTTGGCCTCGGGCGATATCGCCAAGAGTGCAAGGAAAAAGAGAAACGCGACGACCTGTAGCGCCTTGAACAACATCACGCTGAAGGGATCGAACGGTTCTTCGCGCGGGTAAAGGCCGAACTCATCGATCATGCGTGCATCGCCAGATCGTGGGCGCGCTCCAAGGCAGGGACGACCCGCGTCTCGGTCAGCGTCACAGCGCGCGAGAACACCTTCGCGGTCGCACTGTCGAGCATGTAGTACTGGATCTTCAACAGGATCGAGCCGACGAGACCGGCGAGCGTCGTGTACATCGCCACCGCCATTCCGTCGCTCATCAACCCCATCGAGGATTTCAGCACGACTTGTCGCTCACGTCGAGCCCCGCGATCGGCGCCAGCATGATGATGAAACCGATGATCGTGCCGAGCAGGCCTAATTTCATCAGCGTGTCGCTGGCGAACGAGCCGAAGCCGTTCGAGCCGCGCAGGCGATCAGCGAGCGAGCGGAGCAGCAGCGTCTGATCGAGCCTTCCTCGCCCTTGCGTGCGTGCTTTCAAGGCAAGATCACGGATGTGCTCAGCGATCAGGCCATCGGGCAGCGCGGCCGAAGGGGCGATGGAGGCGACGTCGGCGCCTCCCGTCTCGATGCGGGCCGCCACCCGCTGTCCGGCATCGTCTTCGCGCGAAATGACGATGGTCCGCCAAAGGCAATGGAGCGACGCTCCCACGTAAATCAGCGCGATCACGGACGAGAGATACGTGCGGTCCGAGACGACCATCAGGCGAATGAGGCCATAGCGCCACAGCAGGATCGCGGCGAAAACGGTCGCGCCGGTAAAGATCAGCCAGCGCAAGAGAGGCGCGCGATCCGCGGCGGACCACGCGCGCCCAGGCTCCGGCGATAGGACGACGGCGGTCATGCCATTTTCCTTCCCAAAATCGTCCGCCGCCCGCCGATGAGCCGAGGATAGCAGTCGCGTCGGCCCGCGCAAGTCGAGGTTCTGCGCTCGCTAAGTGCGCGGGAGCAAAATCTCCCCCTTACCGAGCGCAGCCAGATCGCCCGCCAGACGCCTCAACGGCCGGCGGAATAGTCTCGCTAGCTTCTCGCTGGCTTGAGCGACGTAATCGGCCAGAAGCCGCGCCGCGACCAGGTCATGTTCGCCGCAATCGCCGAAGCTCGGCGAAAAAAGCGATGCGCTTCGACCAAGAAGAATCGTGCCGCGGCCCATAAGGTAGCCAGGCAGATCGCCCGCTTCGCCCCCGATCGCCAAGGTGCCCGCGATCATGCGGCTGCCGGCGTAGGCGCCTGCCCGGCCTTCGATCAGAATCAAGCCGCGCCTCAGCCGGTCGCCGGCGCGCGGACCCGCGTCGCCGCGCACATGCAGAACGACCGCCGCTCATGCCGACTGTCTCGCCGCTCAGCGGGCCTCCGAGCCGCTCACCCGCGTCGCCGTCGATGTCCAACGTTCCGCCCTTCATTCCAGAACCTGCGAACGGGCCCGCATCGCCGCCAATGGTCAATTGTCCGCCCGACATCAGGCGTCCGGCTTCGACGCCGACCTCCCCCTCGACGCGGATCGAGCCTGAGACCATGCTCATGCCGACGCGATCGAAACGCGCGCTGCCGCCTTCTATGACAATTGTATCGGGATCGCCTTCGCGGATGCGGAAAACGTCTCCTACCGTGACGTGCATGCGCGTCGTTTGCAGCTCGATGCGTTCGATCTCCGCGATCGTCTTGCCGGCGAGATATTGCGAGATCAATGGCGACAGATCGAGACGCTGGGCCGGCGCCTCACGCAGCGAAAAGGTCAAAGGACTCACGGGAGGAGATCCTTGAGATGATAGTGGTGCTGACCCAGCTTGCCGCCGTAGTTACCCGCGCCGACGCGCGCCGCGCCGCGCTCACGGCCCAGTCGGATAACTGCGGCGAGGCCCGCCCGCATCGCCTCGCCGACAGCCTCGCTGGTCAGGCCGTCGATGACGATCTCGAGCACCGAGGCGATCTCGGGAGAAAGCGACGCTGTCGACCGCTCCCTTCAAAGTCGGGCAATAGAGGTCGTTGGTCGAGGCGCTGGCGCCCTTGTATTTCGAGCCGACCTTTGACCCTGAACGCGCTACGCCGCCTGGAAACGGCATGATGACATCCGCGACCTTTCGCATCGCCTTCACCGCTTCCTCGGTCGCGGCGAGGGTCTTCGCCGAACTCTCGCCCATCACGATGAGATTACCGCCGCCGACCGCTTTCTTGGTGAGATAGGTGATCGATTTGCAGACGAACTCTCCGTCCATGACCGGCACGCGCCAGTAGCGGCGAGCGCCGAGTCGCTTGGCGATCTGCCACCCATCACCAAAGAAACGGATTGCATCGCCGAGCTTGAGCTTGTCGTCGCCTGAGTCCAATCCCGCGTAGCAGGCCGAGCCCGGGCTGGTGAGCACGCACTGCCCGACGCGATTTTGCAATTGCTTCTGCAATTCCGCGGTCGAAACCGCAAACATAAGCACACGGACACCGGGCCGTCCGTCCGGCGTTTGTTGAGGCGACAGAATGCTTTCGACACTAGCCTCGCAGCCGCACCCGATGACCGAGGTGGCGAATCCTGTCATCGTCGTTGCTGCCTGCGTCGCCCAGCGCGTGGTCGGCGCCGTGATCACGATCGCGGTCGCGCGCATGCCGAAGGCTTCCGCGAATGTGTCGTCAATGGCGACACCGTTGACCGTCAGCTCCGGCATGCGACGGTCTCGAAGGGTTCCGACCGCCCGATGGCGCTCTCGGGTACCCGCATGAAATCGGACGGCAGCCCGTAACGCGCGTCGTAATATTCCATCATCCGCCGCTGCATCGAGGCCTCGACCACAGGCGTCGCGTGCAGCGCCCGGCCAAACCGGTAGTGCGTCACCGCGCCGTCGCGCACAATGAGCTCGCCATCCTTATAAACACGAGCCGCCGCGCGGAACATTTGCGCAATATCCTTGCCAGGGTGATAGAGCGCGACATCGGCGCGGGCGCCCGCGCCGAGATGACCGCGATCGGGCAGGCCGAGCAATTTGGCGGGCGCCGCTCGCGTCATCGTCGCGATTTCGCTTAAGCTATATTCGCGCGTCAATGACTTGAGCGTCGTCACCGCCAGCGCCTCGGCTGGCAGGCGCGAGGCCCACTCGGCCCGCACATCCTTGTCCATCAGCAGAGCGAAGATTTCGGGGTAGGTCGTGAACGGCGCGCCATTCGGGTGATCGGTAGTGAAGAATACGCGCGACGGCTCCTTGATGAGCAGGAACAGCTCCAAGCCGGCGGCGAATTGCACCGCGTTGTGGAAGCTGCCGGCGCGATATTCGTAGGGCACGACGCCGGCGCCGTTCGAGTCCCCGTCGATGATTGCGTATTTCTTGGGCCGCGCCTGACCCCGGGCGGAGAATTGCCGCAGCACGTCGGACGAGATCGTCACCGTCTGTCCGAACATCACCTGCCCGACGTCGACGGTCACGTTCTTGGCGGCGTTCACCGCTTCGGCCAGCTGAGGCGCGGCGGAGGAAAAGCCCTGCGGGCCTTCTTTGCCGTAGCCGTAGAACTGAAGATGAGCCAAATGCAGCGGCAAGTCTTCCGCGGCGGCGATCGTTGTCAGGGCGGTTTCGAAGTTTCCGGGCAAGCCCAGATTGTTGCAGTGAACGTGCAAGGGGTGCGGCACCCCGGCCTCATGGACCGCCTGTTGCAGCGCCTTCACGATCGCGCGACTGGTCACGCCGTAATAGGGAACGACGTCGTCGAACGAAAAGCTGCGGATGTTGTCTTTGAACGCCGCGATGCCGCCGGCGTTCACCACTTTGATCCCGAGCGCGCGCGTCGTTTGCATTGTCCAGGCGACGTGATCGCGGATTGCGCTAGCGCCATCGCCCGAGCGCATGAGGCTGAGCACAAAATCGTCATTGCCGAGTATCGCCAGAATCGCCTTGTCGATGATCGGCGTGTCAGCAAGTTCGAGATGCGCGTGAAGGGCGTGATGCGGCGACACCGCCGGCTCGACGACGGTCGTGAAACCCATCTCGGCATAGAGCAGCCCCGTCTCGAACGTCGTCCAACCGACTTTGGAGAGCGGCGTCTCGGCGGGTCGACGCGCATGGGCGCGATGCTGTTCAGGCAGCATGAGGCGGGCGGTGTTCACGTTCGCGCCCGCAATATGCGAATGGATGTCGATGCCGCCGGCCATCGCAACAAGCCCGCGCGCGTCCACCGTTTCGTCCGCTTGCGCGCTGTCTCGCAGCGGCGCGACGATTGTGTCGTCCCGAATCCAGAGATCGCCGATTTCGTCGCGCTGGTTGGCGGGATCGACAATATGCGCGCCCCTGATGCAGGTCAGCATGGTCGAGAGTCCGCTTCTCCGAGGCGCGCGCCGATCCGCTCGAGAGCCTGTGCGACGCTGGGCGCGCCGCTGCGAGCGGAGGCGGTCGCGGCGACCAATGTTCCGACGTCGGATGAATGCATGACCGCGTCATGATCGACGCCAGGGCGCCCAACCGCGATACGCACGTTCGGCTCTTTGACGAAGTGGGTCGTTCGCTCACACAAAGCAATGACGTTCACCGCGCTGCGCCAGGCAGGCGGGGCCGCTCCGAAGGCCGAGATCCACAACGCGCAATCGGTCTCCCCTGACGCGACGAGTCGCTCAGCGTCAAACCGCCAAGGGTCGTGGATCGGAACGCTAGCGCCGAAACCGGTTCGCAGGGGGAAGCCGATTGTCCACCCACAAACCGCGAGCACACCCGCGCCATTGTCCGACGCGACGAGCGGCAATGTCGAGAACCGCGTCGTTTCGTTCAAGTCGCGCACGAGGCCATTGAGCATCTCGATTTCGAGCGCTCCGAGGCTCGACGCAGTCCAAATCGCCACGCCGAAGCGCGCGCCCTGCACGATTGCCGAGAGCGCATCGAGCGCGGGCAAAGGAAGGTGCAGTTGCGCGACAGGACGTCTTTTGACCCGCGCGCGCAATGCGGCCAAATTCGAGGCGAGCGTTGCGCCAAGACCGGCGGCGAAAACCTCAATGTTGCCGTCAAAACCAGGCATGGTTGCATCAGCCTGCGGCGCCAGCCAAACAATACGCCGGGCGACGTCGGCGCCTTCTGGCTTTGCCATCGGCGCCAACAGCCGCTCGATCAGATGAGGCCAGGTCTGCAGCAAGCCGTCGCCCACTAGCAGCACGACGTCGGCGCGCACGCGCGCTTCGCCGGGCGTCACGAGCATAACGCCGGTTTCGCGTAGACAATCAAGATCCCGCAGCACCGCCGCCGAATGCATATGCTCGATGACGCCGCCGACCCGTTCGGCGAGTGCGATCGCCGCCCTCGCCCCCTCGATATCCGCGCCCAATCCGGCGATGAGCGGTTGTCCGCTTCGCGCCAACATGCGAGCCGCCGCGCCGGCCGCGTCGTCGAGCGACGCAGGCACGCCGTCGATCCATGCTGCGGCCTCGACGCTCCTTGGATCCTTCAGCGCCATGCGCTCCGCTCGATTGGTCCGATGTCAGCTGAAGATCGCCGCCAGCAACCGCTGACGTCGTCGGCAATTTGGGACTCCGACTAGACAAATCCCATGTCAGCGTGTTCAATCGCGTCACGGTCGGATTCAGCCTAGCAGCGAACAATAACCCACGCCGTGGAAATGCCTAGCCCTAGCCGCCAAGTCCGCCCGATCTTTGCGCTCCGGCTCATCATCCCGCGGCCATCGGGCGGCTATCACCTCAGATCGAACAATTGAACATCGGTCCCGTGGCTGACAGTCCGACAATCATTGTTGCGGCCTATTCAGGGCGCGCGCTTGCTTCGTCCGCCAAGCACGCCGGATTCTCTCCGCTGTCGATTGACGTCTTTGGCGACGAAGACACGAAGGAGATGTGCCTTGCCTCAGTGAAGCTCGACGGCGGACTGGTAGACGGACTCATGCTCGACAAGGTCGTCGGCGCCGTCGAAATGCTGATCAGCGCTCATAGTCCGATTGGGCTCGTCTATGGCGCGGGCTTCGAGCATCAGCCGGAAACGATCGCGGCGATCGCCCGCAGAATACGCGTATTTGGCAATCATGCGGAAACGGTGAAACGCGCCAAGGATCCACTCGCGCTCGCGCAAATTTGCGAGGCGTGCGGCGTGCGGCATCCTCTCATTGTTTTTGCCCCGCCTGACGAACCCGAACTCTGGCTCATGAAGAGGCGGGGCGGCGCTGGGGGCGCCCACATCGCCGCGGCTCACGACCCGAGCCTTGCTTCACCGGACTGCTACTATCAACGTCGCGTTGCCGGAAGGAGCATCTCGGGGCTATTCCTCGCGAGCGAAAAAAAAGTCGAAATCATTGGCTTCAGCATGCAGTGGGCAGCGCCAACTCCGGCGTCGCCGTTTCGATATGGCGGCGCTGCCGGACCCGTCGACATCGGCTCCTCGCAAGCGGCGGAAATCGCTCGCTCCGTGGTCTCGGTCGCTTCGGAACTCGATCTTGTCGGCCTCAACAGCGCTGATTTTCTCGTTTCGGCCGACGCGGTCTCGCTCATAGAGATCAACCCGCGGCCTGGGGCCACTCTAGACGTGTTCGAATCGAGCGAGGGCGCTCTGTTTGCGCATCATGTCGCCGCATGCGAAGGACGTCTGACGCGACCTTCGGCGGGCCTCGCGTTCAAAGCGGCGCAAATCGTTTACGCCCCTTGTGACCTCGTGGCTCCCGCGGGATGGAATTGGCCAGATTGGGTGGTCGATCGACCGTCGCCGGGAACCCGGTTCGCCGCCGGCGACCCTCTCTGCACGACGCTCGCCTCTGCGGCGACCGTCGATTTGGCGCGAATTTGCGCTAGCGAGCGGGCGAAAGAAATCATCGCCCTCGTTCAGGAGGCGGCCCATTGAGCGACGCCGAGGTCATAAGCGTTAACCGGCGCGCCGCCGAACTGACCGCTGCGCTCAGCCGTGACGCCGCAGTCCTAAACCTCGGCGTCGCCAGCGGGCCGCTCGGAGAAACCTTGATTGACGCCGGCGCGAAGCATCGCGGCGGCGTCGAAGCGGGGCTGCGCATCGCGGAAATCTGCTTGGGCGGTCTTGGCGCGGTGCGGCTTGGGCCGGACAATTCTACGCCGCGCTGGCCCTGGACGATTGCGGTCAGTTCGCCCCAGCCGGTCATCGCGTGCCTCGGGAGCCAATACGCCGGTTGGAGCCTGGCGCATGGTGTCGGCAAAGACGCATTCTTCGCTCTCGGGTCCGGCCCGGCTCGGGCGCTTGCGCAAAAGGAGACGGTATTGAAGGACATCGGCTATCGGGACCAAGCCGATGTCGCCACCCTCGTCATCGAAAGCGGGCGCCCGCCGCCGCCGGAGGTTGTCGACAAAGTGACGAGCGATTGCGGGATCAAGCCTTCGGCTCTGACAGTGATTTACGCCCCGACGCAAAGCTTGGCCGGGGCTACGCAGGTGGTCGCGCGGATTCTGGAAGTGGCGTTGCACAAGGCGCATGAGCTGAAGTTCCCGCTCGAGCGCATCGTCGACGGCATGGGCGCCGCGCCGCTCAGTCCACCGCATCCCGACTTTGTCACGGCAATGGGCCGCACCAACGATGCGATAATCTATGGCGGACGCGCGCAGCTTTATGTCACCGGGCCGGCCGATGACGCAAAGCGTCTGGCCGAAGCGCTTCCGAGTCGCACGTCGCGCGATTTCGGCGCCCCTTTTGCCGAGGTTTTCAAGCGCTTCAAGGGCGATTTCTACGCCATCGATCCCATGCTGTTCAGTCCCGCCGAGGTCATCGTCACCGCGATCGATAGCGGAGAGAGCTTTCACGCGGGCGCGGTGCATCACCAATTGCTCGATGCCTCGTTCGCCTGAGACAGCGGCCAGCGGCGGTGACGGCCCTAGCGTCCTTGTCGTCAGCGATCAGCGCGACTGGCACGCGCGCCAGATGGAAGCGGCGTTTGCGGCCATCGGCGCGCCCGTCGAGCGCATCGATCTGGCCGATTGCGAGTTCGACACGCGCAGCGAAAGCGGACTCCTGTTGCCTGTCCTTGGATCGCGACTGCCTGACGCCGTGCATGTGCGCACGCTGTCCGCCGGCTCATTTGAGGCGACCACCAAACGTCTGGGCGTCCTGCACGCGCTGTCGAAACTTGGAGTTACCGTCTGGAACGATGCGCGCTCCATCGAGCGCTGCGTCGACAAGTCTATGACAAGCTTTCTACTCGCGCGCGCCGGCGTCCCGACGCTGCCGACCTGGACGATGGAATCGCAGGAAGCTGCGCGCGCCCTTGTCGAACGTGAAGCGCCGCGCGGCCCGCTCGTGCTCAAGCCACTGTTCGGCGCACAGGGGAAGGGCTTGCGCCTGATTAGACGGCCGGAAGACTTGCCCGCCTCGGAACATGTCGCGGGGGTTTATTATCTGCAGCGATTTCAATCGAATGGAACTGAGGACTTCACGGACTATCGCCTGTTCGTCCTGCGCGGTCGGGTGATTGCGGCGATGATGCGCCGCGCCTCGACATGGATCACCAACGTCAAGCAAGGCGGCCAACCTGTGGCCATTGCGCCAGATTCCAAGATGGAGCGTCTCGCGATCGCAGCGGCGGAAGCGGTCGGCGCCGCTATCGCCGGCGTTGACGTGCTTGTGGACGCCGATGGCGCGCCGACAGTGCTCGAGGTCAACAGCATGCCCGCTTGGAGCGGCTTGCAAAAAGTCAGCAAGCGCAACATCGCGGAGGCGATCGCGTCGGCGCTGACGCGTGCGGTCCGCCCCGTCCAACGGCGCGTCACATGAGCGCCGTCGAAGATCCAGTGGCGGCCGCCTATATCGAGGCGTGCCTCGCGGAGTTGGACGCGCCGAAACCTGGCAACGTGCACCGGTTCGCGGCCGGCCACGGCATGGAGGTCGAGGACTTCATGCGCAGCGCTGAGGCCAGCGCCACTCCCATCGCGGCAAAGGGCGCGCGGGTCGGAATCCGCGTCCGCTCCGCCGTCGACGCGACACTCGCGGCGGTCGGTCAGAACACCAATCTCGGCATCATCCTCCTGTGCGCCCCGCTGGCGGCGGCCGCGGCGACCCCCGACCTCGCTCTGCGCCCGGCGCTCGCCAAAGTGCTCGATCGTCTCGACCGGGAGGACGCCGCCGACGTCTTCTCCGCCATAGCCGCCGCTAATCCTGGCGGCCTCGGAAGCGCGCCCCGGCATGACGTGCACGCACCTGCCACCGTAACGCTGCGCGAGGCGATGGCGGAGGCAGCGGAGCGGGATCGAATTGCGCGGCAGTACGTGACCGACTACGAGGACATTTTTTTGCTTGGCCTGCCGGCGCTGGCCACGGCGCGTCGGCGGCAAAGGGAGGCCCACTGGTCGACGCTCGCCGTCTATTTGACGTTTCTCGCCACGATCCCCGACACGCACATTCTGCGCAAATTTGACGCGGCGATCGCCGAGGAGATCCGTCGTGACGCGGCGGACTGGAGCGCCGCCTTTGCGGCGGCTCGCGATCCGCAAGGGATCGCTGATGGCTTGTTGAGCTGGGACGCGTCGCTGAAATCGCGCGGGATCAACCCAGGAACGAGCGCGGATCTCACCGTGGCGACCTTATTTGCTTCGGGTCTCTCCGCCGTCCGCGGCGACAAAAGCGCGGGCGCCATCTTGCCCTTACGCGCTAACGATGCTTGAGTTGGCTCACGGGATCACCCCGTGACTATCCGGCCAACCGGTCCCCGCAGTGGGATGCTGACAACAAGGATAGCCAGTCCGCCTCGTCTGATCGACGGGGGGCACATGTGGTTTGGCTTGATACAAGGGAGGAGTTCGCATGGCGAAGATCAATAAGCTTATGGTTGGCGAATCGCTGATCGGCGACGGCAATGAAGTCGCGCATATCGACCTCATCATCGGCCCGCGGGGCAGCGCGGCGGAGACCGCCTTCGCTCACGCGCTGACCAACAACAAGGACGGCTTCACGGCTCTTCTGGCGGTCGTCGCGCCCAACTTGGCCGCCAAGCCCTCCACGGTCATGTTCAACAAAGTGACGATCAAGGGCGCCAAGCAGGCGGTGCAGATGTTTGGCCCCGCCCAACACGCCGTCGCCAAGGCGGTGGCGGACAGCGTCGCGGATGGAACGATCCCCGTCGCGGAGGCCGATGATGTTTTCATCTGCGTCGGGGTCTTCATCCATTGGGAGGCCGCCGACGACAAGAAAATTCACGACTTCAACTATCGGGCCGTCAAGGAATTGATCGAGCGGGCCGTTAATGGCAAGCCTACGCCTGCGGAAGTCGTCAGCCAGCGCGAGGCAGCCAAGCATCCGTTCAGCCCTTAGGCCGATTCGTCGCTGACTGTTTCACGACCGGGACCTGCGCGCGGGAAGTGACGCTCCCCGCGCGCTTTCTTTCTGGCTCCGCTCGGCTCAGGTCCACAGGTCAATGGCGATCCGCATAAGGCCCATGCCGGAGCGGGCGCCGAGCTTGTGTTTGAGCTGGGTACAATTGTTGGCGATCGTTCTGTAGGAGACATCAAGCTGATCGGGGATCTCCGCCACCGTCCGACCGGCCGCGATTAAGCACAGGATCTCGAATTCGCGCCGGCTCAGGTTCGACATTTTACTGGCTTTCGCACCGGTGCGGAGAAACGCGATTCGACGCGTCATTTCTGATTCGTGCGCCTAGCGCGCTTTAGAAGAATTTGAGCTGCCAACTCTTACTCGGTTGGTCGGAAGAAGGGGTGGGACGCCGTATGGTATCCGCGAATGTGAGTGGCTCGATCTTGGCGGCGAGATGAAAGCGACGACCGCGTTGCAGACATCCATACGATCTCGACGCCTCTTGCTGGACGGGCCATCCTCTTGGTCATTCTTGGGCGGAATGGAATGCGTCGATAGTCACTTTCGTCGGATGGTGATATTGTGGGGCGATCTTGATCGCGTCTGCGTCTGCTGTGCAGGCGATCGCGAGCGCCGAACCGTCGTCGGTCGCAAGCTCGCTGCGACCGCCCGCCGAGACGTCAATCTTTACCCGCTCCGGCGGGGAGACAAGGGCCTCATCGTCAGCAGCCGCTTTGAACACCGTGACCCTGCACAAGTCGGGGGCCTGCAGAAAGTAGCCTACAAAGCGCGTCGTTCCGACCACGTGGTTGAAGCCGGCCATTGGTCTGTAAGTAGAGACCGAAGTGAGATAAGCCATATGGGTACTGTCTGCCGCGAACCCCGGCTGAATCAGAGACGCCAAGATGACTGACGGCAGAAGAAAGGATCCAAAGGTCATAGCGGTTGCCCTCCTCGACCGGCAAAGTCCATTTCTTTTGCCCGATCGCGATGCCAACAATACTGTCAGAACGGATTACGACTCGCTGTGACCTGCATCACACTTCGGCGCCGTGATAGTGCGATCATTTGATTGGCCGCGTAGCTTGAGCAGCCGCCGGCGGCAATGCGCGGATATCGTTCTCTAATGGGTCAAGGGGGGCGGGGCTCTTCCGGTTATCGACGCCTTGGGATGCCTGCGTTCTCTGCGCGCTCGCTGGCGCTTGATGGGGTAAGCTGGGACAGGGCGGCAAGGTTGAAAACGCAGTCGGCTGGTGGTGCCGCTGGCTACAAAATCCACGCCGTCGTCTGTTCCCTCCCTCGGGCGTCGCTCCTTGCGGGAGCTCGATGCGGTCTCCTGTCTCAGTGGTCGGTAGGCCTATGCCGAGATGAACGCCGTTCCGTCCCGCAGCATGGCGTGCATGATGATGGCGAGGCGACGCGCCAGAGCGACGCGCGCCTTGCGCATGGTCGATCGCCTGGCGATGGCGAAGGCCCAGTCCTTGAGCTTGAGCTGGCCCTTGTAGCGGGTCAGCATGACGTTGGCGGCCTCATATAGCAGGGTCCGCACCCGCCGGTCTCCGCATTTTGAGATGCCGCCGACATAGTCGACTTCCCCGGACTGGTATCGTTTTGGAACGAGGCCGAGATAGGCGCCGACGTCTCGTGATCGGCGGATGCGCGAGGGATCGTCGATGGCGGCGACAAAGGCAAGGGCGGTTAGTTGGCCGACGCCTGGAATTGCCATGAGCCTTCGGCAGGCATCCGACGCCGTCGTCATGCGCCTGATGTCGGCGTCGATCGCCGCGACTGCGGTCATCACCGCGGTTCGGGCCGCAATCAGTCCGCGCATGGCGGCGGAGAGACCGGCGACCCCCTCGCTGGCTTTGAGAGCCTGATCGATGAAAGCGGCAGTGAGAGCGCGAGGCAGCCGGATCCCGAACACGACCGCCAAACCTCGGATCTGATTTTCCAAGGTCACCCGCTGGCCGACCAGCTTCTTGCGCGCGATGATCAGCGAGCGGACGGCGTGGGCCGACAAGGACTTCACGTGCACGGGCTTGAAGAACCCGGTGCGGGCCAAGTGCGCCAGCCCTCGTGCGTCATTGCGATCGGTCTTGTGGGTCGCCAGAGACTTGAGCGCCTGGTAGGCCTGCCGGCTCTCGACGCAGACAACCGGAAGGCCGAGTTGGCTCAACCCGTGGAACAGGATCGGCGCCATTCGCCCGGTCTCGAATACGATCCGACGGCAACTCGGGCCCTTCGATAGCTCGTCTGCGATCGCGACTGCCACCGACGCAGACTTGCATTCATAGACAACAGCGCCCTCGCGATCGAGAACGCAGATGTGCGTCTCGTCCATCGAGATGTCGAGGCCAGCAAAATAGTCCATCGAACGGTCTCCTCTTCCAATGACGGGGCCGATCGTAGCGGCCTGCGCGGAAGAGCTCCCGCCCCATTACCCGATGTTGAAAAGCGGGCAAGCCGTCGCGCTGGCGGGGAGCGAGCAGTGTTTGGGAGGCGAGGGGAGGCATTTCAGCGGACTTCTCGGGCCGCCTGCGCGGGCGCTATGCGGCCATCGCCACTTGATCCTCATTTATCGGCCTTAAGCGGGCTAGCCGCCTCCGGTCTCGGCCGTGGCGGCGTCTTGTGCCGTGTATCGCATCTGCGCGGTCGCGGACCGGCCGTCGGGGCAAACCGGCGGCCGGACCGTTATGGGCGCCTTGTCTTCGCAGCCGTTTGGAGCTCGCTCGAGCGGCTCGCTTAGAGCCCTATGTCTTCACCATTGCCTCGGCGACTTTTTGCGAGATATATCCGAGAATCGCGCCGATGATCAGCGATATCACGATGTTGATGAACGGGTTGTCGAGTGAGGCCACCGTAAGTGAACCGAGTTTGTTGCCCGCCAAGGCCAACCCTGCCACTGCGGCGTATCCGAAGACGGACGCGGGGATGTCGCTTAGCGTCGGCAACTTGGCCGCGTAGACCAGAATAAAGACCGTGACCAAGACGCAGATCGCGGCCCATAGAGGAACGCCGAGCGCTGCCCCGAGGGGAACCTGGGTAACGAGCAGCAGCGCGATATAGGCCATAATCGCGCCAAAGATGGTATGCGTGATCGTCTTGGTTAGACCCGCTTCCTTGCCGCCGCAGTGGTAGAATGTCGCCCAGGCGATGAACGCGGCCCAAATTTGCAGGCCTAGGCCGATTGGGGACAGCAACACGTAGGTCGCGATCCCCCCGAGCACTCCGATACTGATAGCCAAAGCAGTGATGAGATCCATGATTTTTTCCTCCCCGTAGGCCTGCGTTCCTCGATCCATTAGATCGCACAGGCGTTGACGCCAGTTGCCTGCCGCCGAGGCAATCGAGGTTAATTTGCGATTAAAGTTTGCGCAAGGTGCGACGAGCTCATGGTCGAGATCGGCGTTCTTGCTCCGTTCCTCGTCGGAACGATAGGATCGGAGGGTGACCGACGACTAAGCTGAACTCTCGTCGGCTGCTTCTCGTCGAGCGGCAATATTCTTCTTGCGAATCTCTCTTTCGCGCTGACGAACAATAGCTGTCTAGCGTAGGCGCGGACAGCGATGTGATGGCGTCGATCCTCGATGAGCGCATCGTCGCCTGCCTAGCAGGCCGTTGAAAAAGTCTCTGGCCCGCGGAATCGCTGTGTGACTCTGCCGACGTGAGGCTTGCCGGAGATGGACGGATGCTGGTCGGGGACGAACGCACTGATTTCCTGAATGAAATGATTCTAGGGTCCGGAACTCATAACCAGTAGCTGACGGTTGCGGCGATGCAGACTGCGGCGAGGAAATTGGGGGCGTTTCGGTCATAACGCGTCGCCACTCGCCTGAAGTCTTTCAAGCGGCAGAACATGCGCTCGATGGCGTTGCGCGCTCGATAGAGGAACGGCGAGAAGCAGTTCTTCCACTTGCGATTGGCTTTGGGCGGAATGTTGGGGATCGCGCCGCGCCCCTCGACTTGCCTGCGGATTGCGTTCGAGTTGTAACCCTTGTCCGCGTGCAGGATTTGGCAAGGCGGGAGCCGCGCCAAAAGTTCCGCGCCCGCTCTGCAATCGGCGACTTGGCCGCCTGTGAGTGTGAACGAGAGCGGACGGCATTGTGCGTCCGTCAACGCATGGATTTTGGTCGTCCGTCCCCCGCGCGAGCGACCGATCGCCTGGTTTTTCTCCCCCCTTTTCCGCCCGAAGCCGAGCGATGGGCCTTCACGGCGGAGCTGTCGATCAAGACTTGCTCGGGCGGCCCTCCGGCCTGCGCAAGCGCGTGGAACAAGTCGACCCAGACGCCTTTGGCCGCCCAGCGGACATAGCGGTTGTAGAGGGTTTTCCTCGGCCCGTATTCTGGCGGAGCGTCGATCCAGCGACCGCCGGACCGCAACACATTGATGATCCCGCTGATCACCCGACGATCGTCCACCCGCGCCTTGCCTCGCGTGTCCGTCGGCAAATGCGGCTCGATCTTCGAAAACTGATCGTCCGTCAGCCAAAAAAAGTCCCGATTTATCAGCGCTTCCTTTCGGAAGCCGTGAATCACAAGCCAGACATCATGCCAATCACTTTATGGGTCCGGACCCTAATCAATCGGTTATGGATATTTGTATGCGGCGGCCGGCATCCTGCTGCGGCGCCCCTTTCGGCCGAAAAAGCGAATCCAAATATTCTTCAAGATTGACGTTGAAGGCGCGGAATACCGAATGCTTGATGAGCTTATTGACAACGCCAGTCTGATAACGAGATTAGCTATTGAATTCCACGATGTCGATTTGCATATCGATAAATTGCGGGACTTCGTATCCAGGTTTCCGTTGGCGCTCGTTCATACGCATTGCAACAACCTTGTAATTCGCAATGATAAGGGCACCCCTTTGGCTATAGAGTGTACGTTTGCCTCATCAAAAGTCGGTGAGGATTTCGTCTCAGCTCTACCTGGCGACTTGGACATGCCAAACAACGTGCAGAAAGAGGACTACCGTTTGATCTTTCATTGTTTCGTCCCACATTTTGATGGTGCAGTCTTTTCGAGTGATTCGAAGGATGCGCTATGGGACAGGTTCTACACGGGAGCGCCACGACGACGGAGGCGGTCCGTCGAGCGATACAACATAGTCAAGAGAGCTTGAGAGCGCTGGCGAAGCGCTACGGCGTCAACGCGAAAACCATCGCCAAATGGAAGTCGAGGAGTTCCGTTTCCGATCTGCCGACGGGGCCTAAGGCGCCGCGATCGACGGTCCTTTCGGTTGAGGAAGAGGCCGTCGTCGTCGCTTTCCGGAGGCATACTCTGTTACCGCTTGACGACTGCTTGTACGCATTGCAGCCCACCATCCCGCATCTGACGCGCTCGTCGCTTCATCGGTGTCTGCAACGGCACGGGATCTCCCGGTTGCCGGAGGTCGAAGGCGAAGCCTCCGCCAAGCGGAAATTCAAGGCTTACCCGATCGGCTATTTTCATATCGACATCGCCGAAGTCCGAACCGCGCAGGGCAAACTCTATCTGCTCGTTGCAATCGACCGAACCTCGAAGTTCGCCTTCGTCGAATTGCATGAGAAAGTGGTGCGCCGCACGGCGGGCGACTTCCTGCGACGCCTGATTGCCGCCGTCCCCTACAAGGTCCACACCGTCCTCACCGACAATGGAACCCACTTCACCACGCCAGGCAATACGAGCTCGGCCGCACCGGACATCAAGGCCGCCCTGGAGGCTGGAGAGCCCGTTTGGGCCCACGCCTTCGAATACGCCTGCGCCCAAAACGAGATCGACCATCGGCTGACAAAGCCCAAGCATCCCTGGACCAATGGGCAGGTCGAGAGAATGAACCGCACCATCAAGGACGCAACGGTCAAACGATACTTCTACGAAACTCACGACCAGCTGCGAACGCACCTGCGTGACTTTGTCGACGCCTATAACTTCGCCAGAAGGCTCAAGACCCTCAGAGGTCTCACCCCATACGAGTTCATTTGCAAAGCCTGGACTTCACAGCCACAACAATTCAAACTCAGTCCGCTCCAGCAAATGCCGGGACTAAACACCTAGATCTCCGCAAGGAAGCCCTCGAGAGCCGCGTTGGTCGCGTCATGGGCCTCCTGCTGCACCCAGTGCCCGACGCGAGGCACGATCACGGAGCCGCGGAAATCGGAGCAGGCCGTTCCCACGATCTGGTAGAGATCGAGTCCGGGGATGAAATGACGCACGGGGTCGCGTTCGCCGGCGATGAAGAATGATGGCCGCGTCACCGGTTTGCCGGCATAGTCGGCCAATTCGACGAAATCGATCTCCTGCGCCCGGTAGCGGTTCAGCGGTCCGCGGAAACCGCCGGCCTGAAAGGCTTCGGCGTATGTTTTCAGCTCGTCTTCGCTCATCCAGTCCGGAAAGGGCCGCGGGTCGACCATCCCGTCCAGCAATTTTGCGTCCGCGGGCTTCATCGCGAGCAACGCATCGAGCGGAGCGTCGCCCGAAGCTGCGAAATAGAGCTTTCGCAAAGCGGTCGGGATATCGGACTCGAATTCGGCTTCCGCGACGCCCTCTTTCTGGAAATAAAGTTGATAGAAGAACCTGCCTGCATAAATGGACCGCGCCAACGTGATGAAGGAGGCCTTGCCGCGCGGGGCATAGGGGACGCTCAAGCCCGCAACCGCTGCGACCTTCTCGGGATAGAGCAGCGCCGTGTTCCAGACTATCGGGGCGCCCCAGTCGTGGCCGAAAAGAATGGCGACGCCGCCGCCGAGCCGGGTCGATGACCGCCGCGACGTCGGAGGCAAGATTCCTCATGCTGTAGGCCGGGATCTCAGGCGGTTTCGAGCTTCCGCCATAGCCGCGCACGTCCAGCGCCGCCACCCTGTGCCCCCTGGCCGAGAAGTGATCGATCTGGCGGCGCCAGGAAAACCAGAGCTCGGGAAACCCATGCACGCAGAGGATCAGTTTTCCTTCGCCCTTGACCGCCACGTTCAGCGCGATCGGCCCATTGTTCACTGTGACAAAATCCATGGCTCGGTTCTCTCCAATTCTCCTGCTGCGGCCGGACTAAGGGCGCCCCGTCAGCCGAGCATCCCAGCCCGCCGATAACAAGACGCGTTGGCGGCCACCGGAGCCGCTCGTTTCCCGACTGGAATGAGTTGGCGCCCGGCAAGAAAGCGGCTGGCGCGCCGGTCGCCAGCCGCTGCCGCCCGTCGGGAGGAAGGGGGGTCAGAATTTTATGCGGAGGCCGGCCGTTGGGGCGATATTCTGGGTCGCCTGGTAGCCGTTCGCGAGGCCGGCGTAGATGTTCGAAATCATTAAGCCGGCGTAGAGGTCGACGCGCTTGACCGGCCGGTAGTCGATCATGAACGAAATGGCGTCCTGCGAGCCGGCGCAGGAGCTGTTGTTGACGCGCGAAACGACAAGGCTTCTTCCGTTCGGCTCGACGATGGTGCTGTTGGCGTAGGCGCAAGGCGTGGCGGAGGAGTTGAAGTTGTTCTGCTCGAGATAATAATAGGCCGCGGCGACGTCGATCTGAGGCGTCACTGCGTATTTGCCGCCGAAGAAGAAGACGTTGGCGATCCTGTTGGTGTTATAGGTCGTGTAGCTTATCCATGCAGTCGGGAACGCTTTGTTTCCGGTGATCGTGCCTGGCACGTTATAGCCGGCAAGCGTTGTGAAGCCATTGGGGAATGTGTCGCTCGGGTTGGCCTGCTTGATGTATTCCCAGCCACCCGAAATCGTCAGCGGGAATTGCGCGAACTTGTACTTGCCGAGCAGGAAGACGCCCGTGTTGTCGGACAGCGTCGCCTTCAAGTCGCTCTGATTGTAATAGGTCGGGATGCCGGACGTGCAGGCGGTCTCACCCTGGAGCGATCCGGATTTGAGTACGGTGCATGTCCCCGTGAAGTTGCTGGTGTTCACCGCGTTCTGGGCGTAAGCGCCGATGGCGTCGAACGAAAGCGTGCCAGCGACGACTGTGTTGGGCAGAAGATTGGCGAACTCGGCGCCGACGCCTCCCTGGTACAATGAGGTCGAACCATTGCCCTGACTGTAGCTTCCGATCTGCACAAGACCATTGGCATGGAAGTTCATGAAGTCGCCGTGATATTTGATCGCGGTGTTCGACCGGGTCATCTCGGTGTCGCCGAAGCCGGCGTAGGAGCCGGAATAGCCGAAGGGCGAGAAGGCGTAGGCGCTGCCCATCGGATCATAAGCGATCAATCCGTCCAGCCCCAGCGTGTTGACGCGGCCGCCGACGAGAGTGCCATAGGTCTTGTTGCTGATCCCGATAAAGCCCTGAGAGTTGTCGAACTGACCTCCGCGGCCTCCGTCGCCTTGCGCGCCTTGGAGCGGGAGCGCTAGGCCATTGTTCTGGACCTGGGAGCGCTGGCTGTTGGCCAAGTTAAATGAATAGGGGTTAAATCCGGCCTCAACCGTGCCCACGAGCGACCAGCCCCACCCAATTGGCTGGCTGATCTTGATGCCGACGACCGTCTGGCTGATGCCGTTCGGCGTCCACAGCCATTTGGGCCCGTAGCTCTGCTTGCTGATGAAATTCGCGACGCCGTTCGGATATGTCGTGCTCGCCCTAGCGCCGTTCAACTCGCAGCCGCCGCCGACGTCAAGCGTCGCGTAAACCGTGAGCGGGCCCCCATGCGAGCGGGCAGTCCGCGGCGGTCGAAATCAAGTAAGTCCACAAGCTCGCGAAGCAGTTCGGCTTCTCAGCCGGCGGCGCCTCCTTCTTGGTCGGCAGATCGGCCGCGTGAGCCGCGCTGACCGCGGCGATTGTCGTCGCCAGAGCAATTCCGAGCTTCTTCATTTGACCCCATCCCACCGGTGACGGACCGCAACCCCGCCGGCCCGCGCTGACAACTTCCATCCCTTGATCCCCGGGACCGTCCGCGGCCCGCCGAATTCCTTTTCCCGCGCCGCCAAGCGGTCGATGCTCCGGCTCTTGTCGCATTCGTTTTGCATGCGCGAAGTCGAAGCAGAACTTCAAAGCCGCGATGCTGGATTTTGACGTAGCCCCGGCCTCAAGACCCGGTTCGGACCCGCTCAAACTGAGTTGGCCAAGATTAAGCTAGCGGCGGGGAATGTCACAGACAAACACTAACTTGACCGTCTTTTTGACTTTTTTCAGTCTGTTGTAATTAGATCACAGCTAATCTTTTCAGCGCTTAATAAATAGGCAAAACAATCACGCCAATACTTGGCCTGCGCAAACAAACACTCGGGAGTCGTCCTGACGCTCCCGACAAAGTGAAGCTGACCGTATGCGTTGTTTACGCGCGTCATGTTACAGTTTGGCGACAAAGCGGTGGCGGTCGGAAAAATATTTAGTTGAAAATGACCGCTCGAAAACCTCCGGCGCAGTCTGCGCTTAGGTCGAGGCGCGCCAGCGAATTCTCACATGTCGTATATATCCGCCACTTGGAGCGGCGCTTTCGACGCGCGCATTTGGGTCGCGGTCGATTTGATAAACTCGATCACCCTTTCCGCCCCCTTGCCAGCAGACTTTTAGTCTAGTAATTTGATGGAATAACGGCGTCATGCCGCGTGGGTTGGAAGGCGCCCTGACAAAGGAACCGATAGCGTGAGCGCTTTGCGCGAGCCGCGGCGGCAGGCCGATCATGACCTCGGCCTGCTGGCGTTTCGGCCAACCGCTACTCAGAGGCGTCGCGCCGAAACCCGGGGCTTGTTCACGGCAATGCGGGGCTCACGCACGACGCGCCGCCCGGCGGCAACATCACGCAGGCGCAGGCCCGCAATAAATCCTTCGATGAGGCGGAGGGATCTGACCATGACTTTGCGATCTTCGATGCGAACCTTGTGGCGCGCAGCGCGAGCCTGCGTTGCTCGCCTCAATCGGGTGTTCGCCGAGACTGGCAATTCGGACGATCTGATCTTTGATGTCCGCCCCGAGAGAGACGGCTGGCGAACCGATCATGGGAGCCGCGTGCGGTCAATTCACGAATACCATGAACTCAATTTAATATAGCCGTCAACTCTGGCCGAAAGGATCGCTTGGCGTTGGGCTTTTTCCATCTGATTAATCCGCTTTACACCGCCTCGGGTTTCGCCGTCGGCATGCTGGTGGGCTTCACGGGCGTGGGCGGCGGTTCGTTGATGACGCCGCTGCTGGTCTTGCTGTTCGGCATCCATCCGGCAACCGCCGTCGGGACTGATCTCCTCTACGCCGGCGTCACCAAAATCAGCGGGTCCCTCGTCCACGGGCTCAACGACGCGATCGACTGGCGCGTCGCCCGCCGGCTCGCGACGGGCAGCGTTCCCGCCGCGGCGGTCTCGCTGTTGATATTGTCGCATCTCGGCGTGGACTCCAAAGGGACCACCAGGAGTGATCACGACGACGCTGGGAATTGCCCTGATACTCACGGCCGTCACGCTGATCTTTCGCCGCCGGCTCTTGGCGGCCGTCGCGTCGTTTCTGGAAAAACGCAGCCGACAAAGAAATCGGTTTTTTGACAACAACGCTGGGCGCGGTGCTCGGCGTGCTCGTGTGAGATTTCCTCAGTCGGCGCGGGCGCCATCGGTGTGACGGTGTTGTTGATGCTCTATCCGAAAATGCCGACGGTGCGGATCGTCGGCACCGACATTGCGCATGCCGTGCCGCTTACGCTTCTTGCCGGCGCGGGCCACTGGTGGTTGGGCTCGGTCGACTGGCTGCTGCTCGTCTCGCTGCTGTCCGGATCGATACCGGGGATCGCGATTGGTAGCCACTTCGCCTCGCGTGTGCCGGAGCGCGTACTTCGGCCCTTGATGGCCGGCACGCTGGCGCTGGTGGGCGGCAAGCTCGTATTCTGAGGCCGAACCTTCGGGCGCGCTCGTCCATTGGCGCGGGAGCTATGACCAAGTCGGCTGGAGCGACGAGGGGATTGCCGGCGCCGTCGGCCCTTCTCGGGGACTTGGATTGGAGAATCAGCTCGCAGCCGCTTCCCGAAGCGCGACGACAAGCGGGACGCATGACGCCAACGCTCTCGATCCGATTGTAGTCGGATCTTCGTCTTCCCGCCAGCCTCAGCGGCGCCGTCGGCGCGCAACCGATCGAGCGGGCGCCG
>CAVZNQ010000037.1:0-36097 GCA_963776665.1 uncultured Alphaproteobacteria bacterium | reverse complement strand
AGCGCGCGACGCCACGAACGTACCCGCGATTTTGAGCGTCAAACTTCAAGGCCCTCAACACAAGAACCGAGCAAACGACGTCGTGCTCGAGCGGCGCGTTGCGGAAGCAGCGGCGAGAATGATAGGAAATACGCGACCGGGCGAAAACCGGAAGCCTTCTCGGATCGAGGCTGGGAAGATTGAACGCAAGACGGGCGGAGGAAATGTTTATGTCTATGGGCAGGCTATTGGGATGTGTGACTTTTGCTTTTGGGTTCGGTCTTCTGGCTTCGGCCGCCCAAGCCGAGGAAAAGATAACGATCGGGTTCGTCACCCATTCCCAAGGCGACCCTTTCATCCAGCAGATCATCGATGGGGCGCAGGCCGCCGCCAATGATCTTGGAGTCACGCTCAAAGTCGCGCAGCAGCAGGGGGCCGCGCCCGACGGTCAGCTGAAGCTCGTGCAAAATATCGTCAATGCCGGAGCGCAAGGAGTCGCGACCTCGGTTCCGGGCAATTCGATGGCGAACAGCCTCAATGAGATCATTGCAAGCGGCGTTCCGATCGTGCAGTTCAATCTGCTGAGCGCTGCGGTGAAGGCCCCCTATGTCGGCGAGAAGTCCACGCAGAGCGGCCGTATTCTCGGCAAGGCGATCGTTGGCAAGGTCGGCGGCGCCGGGGCGAAGGGGAAGGTGATCATCGGCAACTGCTTTCCCGGCCTGACCGTGCTCGAGAACCGCGCCAAAGGCGTAGAAGAGTCGCTGAAGACTGCTTCCGGCATCGCCATTCTCGGTCCCTTCGATGTGAAGGTTAGCGCGGTCGAGAACTACAATCATTGGGAGCAGCTCTACGCGGCCAATCCCGATGCGGTCGCGCTTGTTGGCCTATGCGCTCCAGACGTCGCAAGCCTGGGTAAGCTGAACGCCGCCAACGCCGACAAATTCGTCGCCGGCGGCTACGACCTGACTGGGCCAAACCTCCAGGCGATCAAAGACGGTCATGCCTATGTCACGCTGGGCCAGAGCGCGTTCGTTCAGGGATACCTTCCCGTCGCTCTGCTGGTGCGAGCGATCAAGAGCAAGAAGCCGCTTGAAGTCGGGTTCTATAACGCCGGCACTCAAGCGGTAACCGCCGCCAGCGTCGACATGGCGAACAATCTCCCGCCGATGACGTTTACGGAGCTTCAGGCAATGTCGGCAGACCCGAAGGCGACGGCGACTTTCTACAAGCCATGGTCGCAATGCGTGAACGGTCCTGACGCTGGCAAGAGCTGCGCGGTGATGGAGCCGATCGCGGCTGAAGGGCAGTAAGGGGAACCGCTCGGCCAGGGCCAGCGCGCCGACCTGTTCGGATCGAGAGATGGTGGACACGCCGTTGGTTTCCGTCCGCGGCCTGCGAAAACGCTATGGCGGCGTTGTCGCGGTCGACGGCATGAATCTTTTCGTGCATCGCGGCGACGTTCATGCCGTAGTGGGGGAAAATGGCGCCGGCAAGTCGACGCTGATGAAGGTGCTCGCAGGCGTCGTTCGTCCAGATGCTGGCGAGATTGAGTTCGACGGTGCCCCGGTCGTAATCGGTTCCCCGGTTGTCGCACGGCAACACGGCGTTGGCATTGTCTATCAGGAACTGAGCCTGTTCCCGCAACGCTCGGTTCTGGCGAACCTGTTCGTCAATCGGGAGCCGTTGCGGCGAGGGCTCGTCTCGGTTCGCGCCATGGAGGAACGCAGCCGCGACCTCCTGGACCGGCTGGGCCTGCGGCTCGACGTCCATGTGCCGGTGAGTCGGCTCAGCATCGGCGAGCAGCAGCTGGTCGAGCTTGCTCGCGTGCTATTGGAGGAGCCGCGTCTCCTTATTCTGGACGAACCAAATTCCGCCCTCAACGAACAGGAAACCCGGCGCCTTTTCGATGTGCTGCGGCAACTCAATCGTCGCGGCATCACGATACTGTATGTCTCGCACCGGCTCGAGGAAGTGTTCTCGATCTGCAATCGCGTCACCGTCACACGCAACGGGCGCGACGTGCTGACGAGGGACCGGGCGGACCTCACCATACCGGAAGTGATTGAGGAGATGATCGGCGCGCCCCAGACTGCCTTGTTTCCGCCGCCGCTTGCCGAGTCGCCCGGAACGCGATGAGACCGCGATCGTCGTCAAGGGATTGAGCGGCGGCCCGCTGAAGGAAATCGACTTTGAGGCCCGGTCGGGGGAAATCGTCGGCTTCGCCGGGCTCGAGGGATCGGGCGTCGCGGCGCTGTTCGGGATGCTTTTCGGGACGCAAAAGGCGCACGCAGGCGACGTCGTCTTTCCGGACGCCAAGGGGTTGCCGCTCGGCCCTACGGAAGCGGCCCGCCGCGGCATTGCGCTTGTTCCCGCCGACCGGCGCCGGAACGGCTTGATGCTGGACAAAAGCGTCCTCTTCAACATCAGTCAGGTCGCTATCGGCGCCCTCAAAGACGGGCTGCCCTGGTTCGATCATGGAACTGCGCTCGAGCGAGCCATTCGGCAGATCGATCGTCTTCGCATCAAGACCGGGTCGGCCGAGACATTGGCCGGGCAGCTCTCCGGCGGCAACCAGCAGAAGATCGTGCTTGGGAAATGGCTGGAAGTCTCGCCGCGCGTGATCCTGCTCGACGACCCGACGCGCGGCGTCGATGTGGGCGCCAAACGAGAGATCTATGCTTTGATTCGCCGCATCTCCGCCGACGGACGCATCGTTCTGTTCAGCTCGACCGAGCTCTCGGAACTCATCGGACTTTGCGACCGAGTCATCGTTCTCTATCGTGGAAGAGTGGCCGGCGAGATCAGGGGAGGCGAGATCGAGGGACGCGCTCTGCTGCACGCGGTCAATACAGGCGAGATGCCCCGGACGACGCTCCAATGACAGATGCTTTGGCCCAGAACCTCAACTGAGTGAGAAGAACCATGATCCGTCGCGCCTTCACCATGCGCCTGCAACCCGGCAAGCTCGCGGAGTACAAGCACTTTCATGACAATGTGTGGCCGGAGCTCGTCGCCGAGATTGAGAGGAGCGGCATCGCCACGATGACGATCTTCGAGAACGATCCGGTCCTCTTTCTCTACTCGGAAATCGTGGATGAGGACGCCTGGGACAAGCTCTGGCGCACGAAGATCCACGATAAGTGGTCGGAGGAGGCGATGAACCCGCTCATGTTCTTTCGCGACGACGGGATCGTCGACTCGACCTCCTTGCGCGAAATTTTCCATCTCGAAACCAAAGCCGCCGCGAAACGATGAAAGATCTCACCGGGAAGATCGCGGTCGTCACCGGCGCGAGCCGTGGTCTCGGTCGGCAAGCCGCTATTCGTCTTGCGGAACGAGGGGCGACAGTGGTGCTTGTCGCGCGGAGCGCGGCGAGCCTCGAATCGACCGCGCGCGGCATCGTCGAGAAGGGCGGCCACGCTGAGGTCGTTTCCGCGGACCTGAGCGATGCCCGTTCGATCGACAAGGTCGAAGCCGGCGCGAGCCGAGTTGGCGCGCCGTCAATCCTGATCAATGCGGCTGGAGTCTACGGGCCGCTTGAACTCATCAAGGACAGCGATCCCGGTGAGTGGATCCAAACGCTGATGGTCAACATGGTCAGCCACTATTTGACCTGCCGGGCGTTTGTAGGCGGAATGATCGATCAAGGCTGGGGGCGGATCGTCAACGTAACATCGGCGAACGCGCTGCACCCGCCCGGGCCGCTTCACAGCGCCTATGGAACGAGCAAGGCCGCGCTCAATCACTTCACCCGGCATCTGGCCGCCGAGGTGAAGGGAACCGGCGTCACCGCGAATGTGATCCATCCGGGCGACGTCAAGACGGAGATGTGGGCCGATATCCGGACGAAGGCGCGGCGCCTGGGGGCGCCGGCGGAGCATTTCCTGCAATGGGCCGACTGGGTCGAGAAGACAGGCGGAGACGATCCGCAGAAAGCGGCGGATCTGATCCTTAACCTGATGGAGGACGAGGCGGCCTCGGTCAACGGTCAGTTCTTATGGATTAAGGACGGGTTGCAGGCCCCCATCCCAAGCTGGAGCGTGGAATCGGAATCGCTGCCGTGGCAAAAGTAGCGTGATGGACGATCCTGCGACGCCCGTTCCGGAAGCCTCTGAAGCGCCGGAGTTGCGCAGAAAACCTACCTTTCGCATACCGGATGAGATCGGCGTCATTGTCGCGTTGCTGGTCATGATCGCGATCATCGGGGTTGCGCGACCCCGCTTTCTCAATCCGATCAATTTGCTGACGATCCTCGGCAACACCACCTTTCAGGGGATGATGTCGCTGGGGATGGTGTTCCTCCTCGCGATTCGCGAAATCGATCTCTCCGTCGGATGGATGTTCAATTTCTCCGCCGTTGTCGCAGCGCTGATGATGGTTGCGGGCGTCAATCCCTGGCTTGCTGCGCTCGGCGGCGTAGGTTTCGGCGCCCTTCTGGGCCTCGTCAACGGCGTGCTTGCGATCGGACTTGGCCTCCCTTCGATTATCGTGACGCTCGGCACCTATTCAATGTTCGAGGGATTGTCGCTCGTCGCCAATCAGGGCCGCGCCGTGTTTCCGACCGACCAGTCGAGCAGCTTCTTCAGCTTTGCGTCGATGAAAGTGTTTCGTGTCGTTCCGGTCGTAGGCGTGGTCTTCGTGGGTTTGGCCATCGTCCTGCATATTGTCCTTCACCGGACGCGATTCGGGTATCGTGTGCAGGCGGTTGGCAGCAGCCCGGAGGCGGCGCGCTTCGCCGGCATTCCGATTTCCGTCGTACGCTTGCAGACGCTGGTCCTCATGGGCGCGATCTGTGGTCTTTCGGGTTCGATGTACGTCGGCTTTCGCGGTGCAATCGATCCCCAGGAGGGCGCCGATTTCGCGCTTATCGTCATTGCGGCCGTGATTATCGGCGGTACTCCCCTTTCCGGCGGCTGGGGCACGGTAATTGGCGCTGTGGTAGGCACGCTGATCATTCAGGTGATCAGCAGCGGCATTATTTTCTTCGGCATCGATGCAACCTGGAGCACCTTCGTGACCGGCGCGGTCATCGTGCTCGCCGTCGCTCTCGACCAAATCGTAAAGCGCCAGAGGGACCGGGCGCTGCGGTCCTGAGCGTTTGGCCCAATCGGGAGCTTTCAACCCGTCCCGCGCTGCTCGTCGCGCCAGGTGTTCAGACGCTGCGTCGAGTTCGATGAAGCGCGCCGCCATTTCCCCGACCACGAGGGCGGTGAGATTGGTGTTGTGCATGACATTGTCAGGATAGATGCTGGTGTCGGCGACGCGCAGATTGTCAAAGCCCTTGACCCGAAGGTCAGGCCCGACAACCGCGTTCCGGTCGTTTGCCGGGCCCATCCGATTTGATCCCGCCTGGTGATGCGCCGGTCCCATTGTTTCGGCCAGCGCCTCGGCGATGGGTTTGTCGAGATCGTCGATCGCCATCGCGTTGTGCGAGCGGAAGGTCTTGCTCCCCAACATCGCCTTTACGAATGCACGGGCGTCAGCGAACCGCTCGCGATCCTGCTCGCTCGTGTTGTAGCGGTGGTCGATCAGCGGCGGGCGTGTCGGATCCGCGCTTTGGATGCGGACCTCGCCCGTCGGCTCCTGGCGCGTAAGGTAGGTCCAGAAGCCTGCAGTATGCTCCTCCTCGTCGACCGGGAATGGGTGGGTCTGCCACTCTGGCTCCCCGTTCGAATTGGCCGGCCCGCGCACGTTTGCCGCGAAGAAACGTCCGGTCGTGACGCCAAGGCCGTCCGCCCTGAACATCATGGGAAAGCCCGGATGATCGGTGAGGTTCTTCCCCACCGGAAGGTCCGCGACGACCTCGATCCCGAGCGGTCGCAGCCATTCGGCCGGGCCTATTCCGGAACGCTGCAAGATCGCCGGACTATTGTAGACGCCTGCGCTGATCACGATCTCGTCGCCTGATGCGGTCTTCCGGTCTCTCGCCGGGTCGAGATAAGAGACGCCTTTGGCGCGGTCGCCTTCGAACAGGATGCGATCGACGTGGCTCCCGGCGCGGATGGTCAGATTTGGCCTCGAGCGCGCAGCGCGGACGTAAGTCACGAGCGTGCCGAGGCGGACTTCCTTGTAGCGGTTGTGCGGCATCGGCCCAATGACGCCGGCCTGCCCGTCGGGGGCGTTGAGGTCCGGCGCCTCCCGCACGCCGAGTTCGAGACAAGCGTCATACATGGCGCGGTTGACGGGCGCCCAGCTCTGCGGTTTGTAACGCTGGATGACGATTGGCCCATTTCGGCCGTGGATCGGCTGGTCGCCGAAATTGACGTCGTTTTCGATGGCGATAAACAGCGGCAGCACATCCGCCCAGGCCCAGCCCTTGTTCCCCATCGCGGCCCAGCGATCGAAGTCGAACGGCGCGCCGCGCGCGGCGATCGTCGCATTGATCATCGAGGTGCCGCCGACCAGGCGGCCGCGAGGCACCCGCAAGCTGCGGCCCCGCAGCGCGCCCGCGCCGTCGGTGTTGACGAAGTCCCAGTCAAACTCAGGTATCCCGGCGGCGCCGCGCCAATGATGCTCACCGCTGAAGGTGAACAGCGGCGGTATCGTCTCCTCGAGAGGAAAGTCAGGGCCGGCCTCGAGCAGCAAAACTCGACGCGCGGCATTCTCGGACAAACGCGCCGCAACGACGCCGCCACTCGAGCCCGCGCCGACAACAATGACGTCGTAGTGATCCATTGGTTCCTCGACAACGATCTTTGGGGGCGCCGTGCCTCAGTTTGGGCCTGAAGCACGACGGGCAATGCTCATCCTGTCAGGCCCGGCCGATCCGCCGAGCCCACATTGCGAGGTCGATTACTTGGTGGCCGAATCGATATTGTCCTTGGTGTAGACCGTGAATGTTCCCATCAGCACCCGGAGGCCCTTGGGGCGGGTCGGATCTTTGGTGATGGTGAATTCGCCCAGGCGGCCGGCCTTGAACTTTGCGCCTTCCTCGGCTTTGAGAGCGTCGGTCGCGATCAAGTAGGATGTGTAGTAGGTGAGATAGCCGAGGTTGACGAAGCTCCATAGAGCGAACTCAGGCACGCATCCGCTCTTGGTGTAAGAAACCAATTCGCTTGGCATGCCGAGGCCGCTGATCTTCACCTTGTCGCAAACCTTCTCGTCCTGCAGCGCCTTGGCGACACCGACGATGCCGCCCGCGGTCGGCGCCATGATCAATTTGAGGTCGGGGTACTTGTCGAGAAGCGCCTGCGCCTGCGTGTAGCTCTTTTCAGATTCGTCGTTGCCATAGACGACGTCGACCAGATTGAGCTTGGCGTATTTGGGCTCCTTCAGCACGACTTTCATCGCCGCAATCCAGGTGTTCTGGTTGGCGGCGTCGGGTGAGCCCGATAAAACGGCGAACTTGCCTCCGCCGGGTCCAACGACGTCGAGGGTCATGTCGGCCATGACTCTGCCGATATCGGTAAAGTCGACCTGTGCGACGAACACGTCTTCGCCGTCGGACGATGGGATGGGCGAATCCCAGGTCACGACCTTGCTGCCCTTGGCCTGCGCGGCCTTGGCCGCCGGGACAATCTGGTCGCCCGAGTTGTTGGCCATCATGATCACATTCGCGCCTTGAGTGGCGGAGTTGGTGACGATCTCGATCTGTCCTGCGACGCTGTTTTGCGGCGTCGGCCCCAGGTACTGCAGCGGCGTCGGGTTTTTCAGCTCTTTGGCGGCCTCCTCGGCCCCTTGATGCGCCAAGTCGAATGGCAGAATCCCAAGGAATTTGGGCAGCAGCACCATGCTGATGGCCTTGCCTGGCGTCGCCACTGCGACCTCGGCGGCTCGTGTGTGTTGGGGCAGGGCCGAGACCAGCGCGAGCGCGGCGGCCCCCATCAGAAATCTATTCATGTTTCTCTCCCTTTTTATTGTTGCGGCGGATTTGCCAGATATTCGGGATACGCATCGAAAGGTGAGAAACCCTCGATCACGCGACTCCCGGGTGTCGCCGGTGATGTGGGCAAGCCCCATTCCGTTGCGAAGGACGACAAGGAGCGAAAGGTCGACGCCGACCCTTGCCCTTGCCGCCTAGAGTGCTGACCCCAACCAGAAGCAGGGCGACGACGCCCGACTACTTCGCCGCCGCCTCGACATTGTCCTTGTTGTAGACCGTGAACGGTCCCATCAGGATGCGCAGGCCTTTGGCGCGGGTCGGATCCTTGGTGATGGTGAACTCACCCATGCGGCCAGCCTTCAGCTTGGCGCCTTCCTGAGCCTTGAGGGCGTCGGTAGCAAGCAGATAGGACGTGTAGTAGGTGAGATAGCCGAGGTCGACGAAGCTCCAGAGAGCGAACTCCGGCGCACATCCGTTCTTGGTGTAAGCGAGCATTTCGCTTGGCAGACCGAGGCCGCTGATCTTCACCTTGTCGCACAGCTTCTCGTCCTGCAACGCCTTGGCGGCTGCGACAATGCCGACTGACGTCGGGGCCATGATCACTTTCAGGTCGGGATGCTTGTCGACGAGCGCCTGCGCCTGAGTGTAGCTTTTTTCCGATTCGTCGTTACCGTAGACCGTGTCGACCAAATCGAGCTTCGCATATTTGGGATCCTTCAGCGCCGTCTTCATTGCGGCGATCCAGGCATTCTGGTTGGCGGCGTCCGGCGAAGCCGAAAGGATGGCGAATTTGCCGCCCCCCGGCCCTGTGAGGTCGAGCGTCATGTCGGCCATCACCTTGCCGATGTCAGCGAAATCGACCTGCGCGACGAACACGTCCTCACCTTCGGACGATGGGATCGGCGAGTCCCAGGTTACGACCTTGATGCCTTTGGCCTGCGCCGCCTTGGCTGCGGGCACGATCTGATCGCCGGAATTATTCGAGATCATGATCGCCTTGACGCCTTGGGTTGTGGCGTTGGTGACGATCTCAATCTGACCGGCGACGCTGTTTTGCGGCGTCGGCCCGAGAAACTGCAGCGGTGTCGGGTTCTGAAGCTCCTTGGCGGCCTCCTCGGCCCCCTTGTGCGCCTGGTCAAACGGCAGAATCCCAAGAAATTTCGGCAGCAGCACCATGCTGACGGCCTTGCCCGGCGTCGCCATGGCGTCCTGCGCCAGTGCGCCCTGAGGCAGCGCCGCGACCATTGCGAGCGCCGCGGCGCCGATGAGAAGTTTTGTCATGTTTCTCTCCCTCTCCATTTGTTGCGTAAGTCTTGCCACATATTCGGGACCAAGACCGAGAGGATGAGAAGCCCCCCGATCACATAGTTCTGAGTGTTGCCGGTGATGTCGGCAAGCCCCATTCCATTGCGAAGGTTCAAGATCACAAGCAGGGCGAGCCCGACACCGACCAGGTTGCCCTTGCCGCCGAAAATGCTGACCCCTCCCAAAAGCACGGCGGTGATGACGTCGAGTTCAAAGCCCTCCGCCATGTCTCCGCGCACCGATCCCAATCGCGCAGCATAGAGGATTCCCGCGAGCGCCGCCACAAAAGCCGAGCCAACGAACAAGCTCGCCTTGACCAATCCGACACGGACGCCGGAATAGCGCGCCGCCTGGACGTTGCTTCCCACAACGTAGACGAGACGACCGAAAGCCGAGCCGTGCAGGACAATTGCGAACAGGATAAAGAGCACAAAGAAAATTGAGATCGCAGCCGTGAGCGGGCCAATCAGGGCCTGTTGACCGAGCGTATTGAACCAATCTGGAAAACCGCCGATCGCGCGATCCTCCAGCAGAATGCGGGCGATCCCGTGATAGCCGATAAGGCCGGCGAGAGTGACGGCGAGCGAGGGCAGACCGAGCCGCGCAATCCAGAAGGCGTTGTTGAGTCCCGCGAGAATGCCTGCTCCGAGCGCAATAAGAATGGCGAGCGGCAACGGGACGCCTTCATGGAATGTCCAGGCCATGACACAGGCCGAAAGGCCCATGACCGAGGCTACGGAAAGATCGATTTCGCCGCCGATGATGACCAGCGCCATCGTCAGCGCGACGATGCTTTTCTCGATCGACAACTGGAACAGATTGACGAAGTTTCCGACACTGAGAAAGTACGGGGATCCAACGCTGTTGAACGCGACGATTGCGACCAGGAGCGCGAGCATCATCGTCTCCCAGCCCTTGAGTCTCTCGAGCACGTTCATGGCCGCGATGCGCCTTCCTTGGAATCCGGCTCCGCTTCTCTCGCGACCAGCTTCAATTCCGCTCCGCCCCAAAACTGGCGCAGGCGCTCCAGGATGACGGCGTCGCTCGCGACCGCCAGCAAGATCAGGAGACCCAGCACCGCATCGAGCCAGAATTCGCTGATGCCGAGGCGGAAGAGACTCTGCTCGAGCGTCCCGATCATCACCGCGCCGAGCATCGCGCCCGACACGGTCCCCGAGCCGCCGAAGACATTCACGCCGCCGACAACGACGGCGGCGACCACGCTAAGTTCGAGGCCGCGCCCGGCCTCGACCGTGATGTTGCCGAAACGCGCGAGAAGCATGAAGCCGGCGAGCCCGGAGAGGGCGCCGCAGATAACGAAGGCCAGGAAGACGACTTTCTTGATCGGCAATCCGATGAGTTGCGCTGCTTCGGGATTCGAGCCGATCGCGTAGAACCGTCGGGCGAAGCTGAGATACGTCGTTCCCACTTGGAACACGATGACGATGACGAGCGCCAGCACAAACAAGGCGCGAATGTCGAAACCGCCGATCGGCGCCACGTTGATCAGCGGCAGATCGATCAGCCATTGAGGCAGGCTGTCGGTTGTCACCGTCTTGGCCCCGGAAAGGTCGACGAGCACGCCCCGATAGATCGCCAGCGTCCCGAGCGTCACCACGACCGCGGGAACTCTGCCCCAGGCTACAATGACGCCGTTGACGACGCCGAGCCCGGCGCCGATCGCGATCGCGATCGCAACGGCAAGAATGGGATTGACGCCGTTGTGGTTGGCGATCAGCGTTCCGACGAAGTAAGCGGTAAAGCCGACGATCGAGCCCACCGACAGGTCGATGTTGCGCGTCAGCACGACGAGCGTCTGGCCGACGGCTACGACCGTGATGATGGCGACGCTCGACGCGATGCGGTTGAATGTGCGGAAGCTGTAGTAATTGCCGATAAACGACCCGAAGATCACGATCGCGAGGATGATCAGCACCAACAGGCTGAGTTCGCGGATCTGCTCCGGGCGGACGCGACGCTTGAGCCAGTTCATGACAGCCTTCCAGGCGACGGTTCGACCGCGCTCTGGCCCATCGCCGCGGTCATTACGGTCTCCTCGTTGGCCTCGGCCCGCTCGAGGATGGCCATCTGCCGTCCCTCACGCATGACCAAGACGCGGTCGCTGAGAACCAGCACTTCCGGCAGATCGGAGGAGATTACGATGATTCCGATTCCCTCCGCCGCAAGCTGACTGATGATTGCGTGCACCTCGGCCTTGGAGCCCACGTCGACCCCGCGCGTCGGTTCGTCGAGAATCAGGACCGAGGGGTTGGTGTTGAGCCATTTGCTCAGCATGACCTTCTGCTGATTGCCGCCCGACAGTTTCGCGACTTCGAGATCGACCGAGGGCGCGCGGATCGCGAGGCGGGTACGGAAGCCGTCAGCGGTACGCCGCTCGAGGCTGGTACGGACGAGTCCGAGGCGATTGAGAAAACGGCGCAGGACCGGCAACGTGATATTGGCGAATATCGCCATCGGGAGAACAAGTCCGAGCTGGCGCCGGTCCTCGGAAACATAAGCGATGCCGAGATTCATTCCCTCGCGTGGAGAGCGGACAGTCACGGGCTTGCCGTCGAGGAGGACGGTTCCGGAGGTCGCGGGCTCGATGCCGAAAAGGGCAAGCCCGACGTCGGTGCGACCCGCTCCGATAAGGCCCGCGAATCCCAGCACCTCGCCTCGGTGGAGATCGAAGGTGACGCCTTCAAATACTCCCTGCCGACCGAGGTTGGTCACTGCGAGAACAAGGTCTTTTCGGGCGCAGGTTGTCCGTGACTTCGTTAAATCGATCTCGCGGCCGACCATGTCGGCGATTGCGCCCTTCGGCGTCGCGTCGAGGCGCCTGCGCGTCGATATCAATCGCCCGTCGCGGAAGACCGTGATTTTGTCGGCGATCTCGAATACCTCTTCCATGCGATGGCTGACGAAGAGGATTGCAACGCCTTGCCTTTTCAGGTCACGGACAAGCTTGAACAGCTCCTGAACTTCATGCGCGGAGAGCGATGCAGTCGGCTCGTCCATGATGAGGACACGGACATTGAGAGAAATGGCTTTGGCGATTTCGACCGACTGCTGGGCGGCCAAAGTCAGCCCTCGCGCGGGATTCCGTACGTCCAGCGCGACGCCGAGTTCGGCCAGGATCCTTTCGGCGTCGTGAAACATCTCACGCCAGTCCACCACCGCTCCGCGATCCTGGTGACTGATGAAAATGTTTTCGGCGACGTTGAGATCGGGAAACAGCAAAGGCTCCTGATAGATGGCCGCGACGCCTAGTCGCTGCGCCTCGGCGGCGTTCCGTATTGTGACCGGTTGCCCGGCCAACAGCATCTCTCCACGATCGGGCTGGTGCACGCCGGTTATGATCTTGATGAGCGTCGACTTGCCGGCCCCGTTCTCCCCGAGCAGGGCGTGAATCTCACCTGCGTGAAGCGCGAGCGAGACGTCTTCCAGCGCTTGGGTAGCGTCGAAACGCTTGGCGACGCCGCGAATCTCCAAGACCGGCGCGACGAGCGCCGCTCCGTCGTCGCTTTCTTGCGCCTGGGGCATGCCTGTCAGCGCCCGCCAGTCACGTCGATGATCGCGCCCGTGACATAGGAGGAAGCGTCGCTGAGCAGCCAGACGATCGCCTCGGCGATCTCATTTGCGGTTCCCGGACGGCCGAGCGGCGTTGACGCGCCGATCTTGTAGGGCCTCTCAGGCTCTCCGTAGGCGGCGTGAATTTCAGTTTCGATAACGCCCGGACGAATCGAGTTGACACGCACGCCCTCGCGGCCAAGTTCCTTCGATAGGCCGAGCGCCATGGCGTCGACTGCAGCCTTTGAACCGGCATAATCGACATAGACGTCAGGCGCTCCGATTCGCGCCGCCACCGACGAGATCAAGACGATCGAGCCGCCCTTGCCGCCGCGGCTCTTGTTCATGCTTCGGGCGGCTTCGCGGGCCACGAGGTATGCGCCAAGAATATTGACGTCGAAGACCTGCCGCATGCGCTCGACGCTCATGTCGACGAGGCGGGACGAAGCGGCCGCCACGCCCGCGTTGACGACGACGCCGTCCAGCGGCCCCAGCGCTTTTGTCGTAGCCTGGAACATGGCGATCACATCGCTTTCCTGCGACACGTCCCCCGGCACCGCCACTGCCTTCCCGCCCGAGCGCTCGATCTCGGCTACGGCTGACTTGGCGGACGCGCTATCCTTCAGATAGTTGATGCCGACCGACCACCCGCGCTGCGCCGCAAGCAGACTGGTCGCGCGTCCAATGCCGCGTGATCCGCCGGTCACGAGAATGGTCTTGGACATGGCGCTCGACTTTCCTCCCGCAGCAATTGAAGCCGCTTCGAGCTCCACTCGGCAAGATTGGCGCAGTCGCAAAGCTTTTGCAACGGCGATGCCGGCCACGACAGGCCCTACGCTCGTCAGGCGACCTTGACCCGCTTTCCGAAGGTAGGCGAAGCTCCTCCGAGGGAGGACTACCACCGATGAAGATTGCAGTTCTTGGCGGCGGCGGCGCGATGGGCGGTCTGTTCGGCGGCTATCTCGCGCGAGCCGGCGAAGACGTCGTTCTCGTCGATGTCTCCCAGCAGTCGGTCGATGCGATCGAACGCGATGGCCTTGCGGTCGAGGAGAAGGACGGCTCGACGGCGACGATCCGCGTCAAGGCTTCGTCGAAGCCAAAGGATGTCGGCCCGGTCGATCTCATTGTCAATTTCGTGAAGTGCTATCACACGGAGGCGGCGATCACGTCCGCGTCGCCGATGCTGGGCAGGGATACGGCGATCCTGACGCTCCAAAACGGCTGGGGCAATGCGGATCGGATCGCGGCGGTGGCGGGCAAGTCGCGTGTGATGGTCGGGCTCACTTACCATTCTGGGACGCTGCTTGGCCCCGGCCGCGTGAAACATTCCGGAATTGGAATCACTCACGTGGGCGAACTCGACGGCTCGCAGTCGCAGCGGCTTGAAACCGCGGTCGCGGCCTTTCGCAAGGCCGGCATCGAGACAAACTCGTCATCACGCATCATTGACGAGATCTGGAAGAAACTGGCTCTGAACGTCTGCACTCTGCCGACCTCGGCGCTGCTACATTTTCCGGCGCATGAACTTATCCAACACCAAGGAACGATGTCACTGATGGAAGGGCTGCTTGCCGAGGTGGTGGCGGTCGCGAAGGCGCAAGGGATTAATATGGATCAAGCGGAGCGCTGGCAGGCAATCACGAGCCTGCTGAAGCAGGCCATCGGCGCGCGCGCCTCGATGCTGCAGGATGTGGAAGCGGGTCGGCAGACGGAGATCGATGTGGTCAATGGCGCGATCGTCGAGGCGGGCAGGCGGAACTCGGTGGCAACGCCGCTGAATGATGCAATGGTCTGGATGGTAAAGAGCCTGCAGGCGAAGTACCTTGCAGCCACCGGTCAGCGATAAAAACCGCTTGCGGCTTTCCGCCGGTCTCGGCGGCGTCAATCAGCCGCAGGGGTTTGCAGCCAGGCCGGCGCGTGCGGTATGCCCTGGACCGTCCAGCCGCCGTCCGCGATGATCGTCTGGCCGGTCACGTAGGACGCTTCGTCCCCGGCGAGATAGCGTACGGCGTTCGCGATCTCCCGGGTGGCCGCAAGGCGCTTCATCGGAACCCGCGCGACCATCCAATCCTCTTGCAATGACCCGTCGGCCAATCCCTGCTCGACCAATTTGGTTCGGGTGAAACCGGGCGCAACGGCATTCACCCGAATGCCGGCGGACGCGACCTCGAGCGCGAGCGCTCGTGTAAGGCCAAGTATGCCGGCCTTTGCAGCGCAATAGGCGCTGCGTCCCGGCAAGCCCAACAAAAGCCGCGGTCGATGCAATGCTGACGATCGCGCCGCCCTTGCCGCGCGCCACCATGCGCGGGACGACTTCGGACGCGCAGAGGAAGAAGCCATTGAGGTGGGTGGCGACAACCGCCGACCATTCCGCAAACGAAATCTTGCCCACAAGGCCGACCCGCTGGATGCCCGCATTGTTGACCAGTATGTCGATGGCGTCGGTCTTCGCGTCGATCGACTTAAACGCTTGAGCGACGCTGGAGGGATCGGTGACATCGGCTTCGAGATAGACGACTCCGGCGCGCGGCTCTTCAGGAGCCAGCTTGTCGAGTGAGAACACCCTGGCGCCGTCGTCGAGTAACCTCTCGGCGATCGCATCGCCGATGCCGCGCGCGGCGCCGGTCACGACCGCGCTGCGCCCCGCGAGAGAATTGGACATCGGCTTTGCTCCGTTCTGACGCGCGCCCAGTCAATACATGAGCCAGCCGCCGCTGACGTTGATAGTCGCGCCGGTGATGTAGGCCGCATGGTCGGAAGCGAGAAACAGCACAGTGCCCGCCAATTCGGACGGCTCGGCCATTCGGCCAAGCGGAATTGCTGCGACGGTCGACGCCAACTGCTCGTCGGTCATCCCGCTGCGCATCATGGCGGTATCAGCGGCGCCCGGCGAGACCGCGTTGACCGTGATGTTGTCCTTCGCGAGCGAGCGGGCGAGGCCTCGCGTCATGGACACGATGCCGCCCTTCGTCGCGGCGTAAGCCACCGACCCGCCGAACCCGCCGCTCCACCACCCTTGCGAGGTGAAGTTAATGATGCGCCCACCGCGTCCCTGTCGCCGAAACGCTTGCGAGACGGCCTGATTGAGGAAGAACGTCGATTTGAGGTTGATGTCGTGCTGGAAGTCCCAGTCCGCCTCGGAGACTTCGTCCACGCTCGGGCGACGCACGAGGACGGCCGCCGCGCAGACCAGGACGTCGAGGCCGCCAAGCGCGCTGACGACGGTTTCAACCAGCTTGGGATGCCCCGAGACGGGGCGCAGATCAGCGGCTAAAGCTAGATGCGGCCCGCCTTCCATCTCGGCGACCACGGCTCTTACCTTGTTTTCGGCCAGGTCGACTACTGCGACCCGGGAGCCCGCCGAGCCAAAGGCCAGCGCCACCTCCCGCCCGATCCCGCCCGCGCCGCCGGTCACCAGAACGCGCTTGCCGTCAAGCCCCGACGATAGATTCCAGGTCATCGCTCGCTCACGTCGTCAGGCAGGCAAGGCCTCGGCTCTTCGATGTAGCAGGAATGAGACTCGCCGATGAATTTAGCTCGATCCTCGATCAACATCTCGCGAAACGGATCGGTGGCGAAAGCCCGATCGGCGTCGGCGATACTGTCGAACCAAGTCTCGCCGACCCCATCCCACTGCGCCTCGGCCGGAACGCAGCGATCGACGCGGCTGAATCTTATTCCGCGCAATCCCGGAACCTGGCGAACGATCTCAGCGTGACGCCCGGTCCAATGCGAGAAGAATTCTTCCGGGGTTAGGTTCGGCTTGCGCCGGATGAAGCTCACGCGCCTGATCATGGTCAGTCATTTCCTCACGCGCGCGCCGGCGGCTGGAATAGCTCGAGGGTGACGCCGTCGTGGATACGAAGATATGCAACGCGCGCGCCCGTGTTCGGCCCGCCGTCAACCTCGACAGGCCCCTCGCGGCTCACGGGTCTCGCGCCGCAAGCGACCGCATGCTTCCATGCTGCGGGAGCGTCTTCGACGGCGAGGCAAAGATGGATATTGCCGGGATTCGCGGTTGTCTCGGGGTTGCCGCGTTTGTCTGGCGCTTCATAATCCAGCAGTTCAAGGATCACTCCGCCGGGCAGCTCGACGAATGCTCCCTTGATCGAGACGCCAGGGATGCCGATGATCTTCCCCAGATAGGGCCGATTGAGAAGCTCGCGCCAAAGCGCGGGAGCGCCAAGGAACGGCTCCCAGAACGCGAGCGCGTCATCAAGGCTCGCGACGCTCACGCCGACGTGGTGAACTCCCGTTGCGGTTGGGATCGTTCTTGGTTCGGATGCAGCCGCCAAGGCAATCTCCTCAGGTTCAGATTCTGAAAAGCTTTTCGGCGTTGCGTGAGAACATCGCCAACTGTTCATCCCTCGTGAAGACCGAAATGATATTCGCATAGGCGTTGATCAAATCGGGATACGAACTGAACATCCGATCTACCGGCCAGTTGGTGCCGAAAACGACGCGATCCACCCCAAAAGCCTCGATGCTGCCGAGAACCCACGGACGCAGGGATTCGACGGTCCATAGACGATCCATCATGCCGAGGCCCGATATCTTCATGACGACATTGTCCGACTTGGCCAGAGCGCGCATCGCCGCCGACCAGCGCTTGAAGTAGTCGTCGTCACGCGCCTCAGGGATCGCGCAATGGTCGACGCAGATCATCGTGTCTGGAAAAGCGGCCGCGAGGTCGGTCAGGTCGTCAAAATGCTGGATGCGCGTGTCTATGCACGAGACCAGATTGTGCCGCCTCAAGTGTTTGAAGCCCGCCCGCCACGATTCATCCACAAGGTAGCGTCCATTGCCGAAATCCCGGACGCCACGCATGTTGGCGTATTGCATATGCCGTTCAAGCACCTCCGCCGCGTCAGGATCGGCGAGATGGCATTCGGCGACGATGCCGTGCGGATACCCTGTTTTGTCGGCAAAAGCCTGAAGCCACTTCGTCTCATTGACGGGGTCCGGAGCGCCAAGCGCCGCCTGAACATGCACCGCTTTCGGCACGTTCGCGAAGCGGATCTCGGCGATATAGTCTTCGATCCAATAGTGCTGCGCCTTGAGAGCGTCTATGTTGCCCAGGAAGCCGTGGACGGAGTCCGGCTCGAGCCACGAATAGCGCAGCTCCGCACGCTTCATGTCATGCAGGTGAAAGTGGGTGTCAACCAGGGGTATTTCTGCCACTGCGGCGCGCCCTCCAGCGGGGCTGTCATCGTCGCAGCCCTTATCGACCCTGCTCCAGGACGGCCTCCGAAGACGCGGTCAAAGTCGTCTTTCGAGGGCGAGAGCGGAAGTGTTGTCGCCGCGATCCATAGCTGAGGGGCCTTGCACGCGCAACAAGCGAAGCTGAGCAAGAATGTGCTTGCGCGTTTCTACGACGCCTCAATATAATCCGGCCGCGAAGAACGACGCTTGCCGTTGGCGAGCGAGAGAGGGAGCGGCGCGTCAAGGCGGCCTATCGGGCAAGACCGCGGAAACGCGTGCGCCGAGGTCCTCGAAACGCCGGATGGTTTAGGGGCGTTTCGTCAATGAGTGCGCCATCGCAGCGGCGTCGGGGTGTCGTGACTGGAGCAGGCAGCGGCATCGGCAAAGCCGCCGCTTCCAGAATGCGGCGTGAGGGCGTCGAGGTCTTGGCGGTTGACATCAGTCGCGATGGTCTCAGCGACTTGGAGAAGGTTGGCTGCGAGACGCTCGAAGCCGACATCACCGATCCCCAAGCTCGCGCCAAGGTCGCCGATTGGGCGGAGGGCGCAAATTATCTTGTCAATTCCGCCGGCGTCATTCTCATCAAGTCGATCTTTGAGCTGACGATCGAGGATTGGCGCCGCGTGCAGGGCGTCAACGCGGAGGCGACATTCTTCCTTTGTCAGAAGATCGGGCCAAGGCTTACGGCCGGCGGCGCGATCGTGAATCTGTCGTCGAGTTCGGCCAAGCTCGCGACGACCATCGAGCTTGCAGCCTACGCGGCCTCCAAGACTACGATCCTTTCCATCACCCGTTCCTTCGCTTACGCCCTCGCTCCGCAGCGGGTCAGGGTCAACGCGATCTTGCCCGGGATTGTCGACACGCCGATGCAGGAAGAGGTGCTGGAGCGGGTCGGGCCAATGCGGGGCCTTACAGCGGAGGAACTGCGCAATGCGCGCACGAAGCTGGTTCCGCTCGGACGAGGATCGTCGCCGGACGAATGCGCTGGCCTGATCTGGTTTCTTCTCTCGGACGAAGCTGCCTACATGACCGGACAGGCGATCAATTTCACGGGCGGCCTTGTGACCTGGTGAGCGAAAGGAAGGAGAGGATGAAAAAGCCGATCACTGTCTGTGCAGGAGGTCTTGGGCACCCCGAGGGTCCGTACGAACTCGACGACGGTCGAGTCATATTTGCGAACACCTATGCGAGCGCGATTGGGGTGTGGGACCCGAAAACGGGCCGGGCCGGGACATTCGCCGATGTCGGCGGAGGACCAAACGCCTGCATGCTGGGAAGCGACGGCTGCGTCTATTCTACGCAAACTCCCAATGTCGGCTCCTGGAGCGCGCCTGTCCACCGCCCGCCGTCCATCCAGAAGACCAGCCCGGCCGGCAAGGCCGAGATTCTGGTCACCGAGGCCGATGGCGTGAAGTTCGACGGACCCAACGATCTTGCGTTCGGGCCTGACGGGCGCCTCTATTTCACCGACTCTGGCGACTGGGCGCCAGATACCAAGCCTCATCCAGGGCGCATCGTCGTCGTTGCAAGAAACGGCAAAGCGAGCGTCCTCGAAGAGCTTGATCACGTGTATCCGAACGGAATCGTCGTCGAGCCCGACGGTTCGGTCGTCTGGGTCGAGTCGTACACCATGAAAGTCGTGCGGCGCAGGCCCAACGGCTCCAAGCAGGTGATCCATACAATGCCGGAGGGACACATTCCCGACGGCTTGAAGATCGACGCCGCGGGCAACTTCTGGATCACCGCGGTTGCGGCCGGGGGCGTTGATGTGATCGACAAGAACGGCAAGCCGTTGCATTTCCTGGAAACCGGCGGCACGATCCTCAACTGCGTGTTCGGCAAGGGCGGCGCGCTCTATTGCTGCGATATGGGCCCGTTCGATGTCACCGGCGCGGCAATGACCGGCAGGTTGATCAAGGTTGACGTCGGCGTTGAAGGCATGCCGTTGTTTCGTGGCGCGATCGGGTAGGACGTCGAATATGAAAATCGCCAGGGTTGAAGCCATCCCGGTCAGTTATCCGGAGCCCAACGACTTCAACGCGCTCCGCCACCTCTGCCTGGCCAAAGTCACCGCGGACGACGGCCAGGTCGGATGGGGCGAGTCGATCACGCAATTTCCCGAGGCCAATTTCGCCGCCAAGGCGATCATCGAGGGCATGGCCCCGAATCTCATCGGGAAGGACCCGGTGCAGACCGAGACGCTTTGGAGGCAAAACAAACAGCAGGCGTGGTGGTACGGCTATCACGGCGGCATCGCCTCTTACGCCGTGGCCGCCATCGACATCGCTCTTTGGGATCTCAAAGGTAAGGCGTTGGGCAGAAGCGTCCTCGACTTGCTTGGCGGTCCCGTACATGAGCGCTTGCCTGCCATCGCCTCGTGTCACGCTCACTACGAATCGATCCCCGAGATGGCCGAGGAAACGGCCCAATGGGTCTCTACCGGGTTGCAAGGACTCAAAACCGGCTTCGGCAAGCGCGGCAATGCGCGGCTCGGCTACGATCACGATCGCGACGTCGCCTACGTCAAGGCCATGCGCGAAGTGCTCGGCGACAAGATGTTGATGATCGACAACGGCATCGCAATCAAGTGGGACGTCACCGACGCTGTGCGGCGCGCCAAGGCGATGGAGGAATACAATCTCGCGTGGATCGAGGAGCCGCTCGGCGCCTGGGATCCCGAGGGCTACGCAAACCTGCGCGCGAAGACTACGACTCGCATCGCCTACGGCGAGCGCGAGTGGACGCTCGAGCAATTCGAGCGCGTGCTGGCGACGGGGACGGTCGACGTCGTCGGCGTCGATCCCGGTCGCGCCGAGGGCATCACCGGGTTCAAGAGGATCGCCGAGCGATGCGAATTCTATCGCCGGCAGGCCAACGCCCATGCCTGGTCTTCGGCGATCGTCACGGCGGCTAGCCTGGCGATCTCTTTCAATTCGCCGGCTTGCAAACTGTTCGAGTTCAAGCCGCTGCGCAATCCGATGCAGCACGATCTGGTGACCAAGCCATTCGAGCACGTCGAGGGGTGGGTCTATCCGCCGACCGGCCCCGGCCTTGGCATCGATGTGATCGAAGAAGTGGTAAACGGTTTTCGAAGCGAAAAGGTTCTGTCGTCGTCGTGACGGGACGATAAGAAATCGGCAGCCGCCGATCCCCGGGAGGAATCAAAAAATGAAATCGAAGCTGAAACTCTATGTCGCAACCGCCGCTCTGCTGGGCGCCGCGAGCGCCGGGTCCGCCCTCGCGGCGGACAGCCAGTCGCAGATCCCGACCAGCGGCGAGAAGGTCGCCGGCGCGCCGCTCGAGGTCAAGCGCGACTGGGGGACGTTCAAGCTCGCTGACCGCATCGCCGCCAAAGTCAAAGCCGGCGAGAAGATCAACTATGTGTTCTCCTACCAGGCCTCCGGCATTCCATTGTTCTCGCCGCAATTTGCCGCGGGTTTCGAAACCGGCTGCCATATGGGCAATGCGATCTATCCGCTGGACTGCGAGTCGATCGCGCCGGTGCAGACCGACGCCAATCAGCAAATCTCGCAGATCGAAGCCAAGCTGGCGGCGGGCGAGATCGATTGCATTTCGATCGAGCCGGTGACGTCCGATTCGACGACGGCGATCGTGAACAAGCTGATGGATCAGGGCATTCCGGTGTTCACGAACGGCGTCACCTCGCGCGGGCACGAATTCACCAATTTCACCCAGATTCCTCAGCTCGAGGGCGAGACTGCGGGGAAGATCGTTCTCGACTGGATGAAGGCCAACAATAAGGATTTGAAAGTGTTCGCCGTATCGGGCGGCGATCCGACGCAATTCTGGGCGCAAGGGCGGATGAAGGGATTCCATGAGGCCATCGCAAAGGCGATTCCCGACGCAAAGTTCGTCACCACGGAGGCGAACGGGCTCAACGTCAGCTACGATCCCGGCCAGACCTACGACGCCTACCGGACGTTTCTCTCGGCCAATCCGGACGTACAGTTCATCGAGAATGTCGACATCGGCGCCGAGCACGCCAATCGCGCGATCACCAGCCTGAACAAGGCCGGCCAAGTGTTCACCATCGGCTGGAACGTCTCAAAGGGACAGCTCGACGGAATCGAGAAGGGGATTCAGGTCGCTGCCCTCGACCAGCGATGGTCGGATCAGGCGGCCTTTGGCGGCCCGGCCTGCGCCCAGTTCCTGAAGAATGGCGTCATCTTGCCCAACACGCAGACGTTGCTGCCGGTGATGAAGGATCAGGTCGCCGCGGCGCGAGCTGAGCTGGACCGGATTCTCGGCCAGAAATAGGCCGGGCTTGGGGCTGGGATTATCCCGGCCCCTCCTTCTCGAGAGCATGGCCGCCAAGATTCATGACCAGCGCTGATTCCCGCGACCCGGCTCCGACGGAGACTGCCCGCTCCAGCTTCGCCTCGACGGGCCAGGCGACATTCGACCTTGCATTGCGCATGGGCGGGTTGGTCCTAGCGATTGTTCTCGTCGCGCTCTTGATGTTCATTCTCAAGCCGAAGTCGTTCAATGTCGACGTCGGCATTTCGGTGCTCCGCGCCATGAGCTCCGTAGCGATCATGTCGCTCGGGCTTACGCTGGTCATCGTCGTCGGGGAGATCGACCTCTCCTTCGGCGCGATGTACGGACTGGGCGCCAATTCGCTCGCCGTGATGTGGATACTTCTCGGAATCCCGATCTACGCGGCGTTGCCTTTGGCTATCGGCGTCGGAGCAGTGGTTGGTCTGTTCAACGGCGCTTTGGTCACGTGGCTGCGCATACCCTCATTCATCGTCACGCTCGGCACATATAACCTGCTCTATGGCGTTTCGCTCTGGATCACCAAAACGTCGACCTTCAACCCGGTCTACCCGCCGCCCGGATCCGAAATTCCGCCCGCCCAGCTCGATTTCTTCACCGGCCTTACAACGAGCGTCGGCGCCCATCCGATATCGCTCGAAGTCGTGTGGATGCTTGGGCTTGCATTGGTGGTCGGATTTCTGCTGCACCGCACGTTGTTCGGCTTTCGCCTGATGGCGATCGGCGGCAACCCTGTCGCCGCTCAGCTCGCTCGCCTTCCGGTCACCCGCTACAAGATTCTTGCGTTTGTCATCTGCAGCATGTTGGCGGCCGTCGCCGGAATCCTCGATTTCTCCTTCATCCAGACGACCCAGCCCAATATCGGCCTGTCCTATACCTTCCCGGTTTTTGCCGCCGTCATCATCGGCGGCGCCAGCCTTTCCGGCGGCAAGGGAACGGTGGTCGGAGCCATGAGCGGAGCGTTGCTGCTTGCCGAGCTGCAGCAGGGACTCGCGCTGCTGTCTCCCGGACCGCACGTGCAACAACTCTTCCTCGGCTTCGTGACGATTGGCGCGGTTGCGCTCGATCTTGCGCTCACCAATATCCGCAAGCGCAGGGCGGCATGAACGGCGGCGCGGACGGCATTCGCCTCCGGGGTTTGCAAAAGCGGTACGGCGCGACCGTCGCGCTTGACGGCCTCGATCTCGACGTTCGACCCGGCGAGGTTCTTGGCGTCGCCGGACCGAACGGCGCCGGAAAAAGCACCCTCGTTCGCATTATCGCCGGAGAGGAACGGGCTGACGAAGGCGAGCTTGTCTATAACGGCCGTCCCTGGAACCCAGCCGCTGACTGGCGTCAGGTCGCCGTCGTCCATCAGGAGCCGCAGCTCTTCCCGAATCTTACGGTCGGCGAGAATATTCTTGTCGGGCGAGAGGGGAGCAGCAATGGCTGGCCAAAGTTAAGCCTTGGCGACATGAAGGTCATGAAGGCGTTCGGTATCGACCTCGACGCCGGCACGCCGCTCGCCGATTGCACGCTGGCGACCCAGCAAAGGGCCGAAATCGCGCGTGCGGTGGCGCGCGACTCCCAGGTCTTTCTCTTCGACGAACCGAATTCGGCGCTGACCGACGAGGAATCCAACGAGCTGTTTCGAGAGATGCACAAGCTGGCGGCTGCCGGCCGGATCGTGCTTCTGGTGACCCATCGCCTCGGCGACCTGTTCGAGCATGCGAGTCGCGTCGTCGTGATTCGCGACGGGCGCGTCCGCGCGATCCTCGAGGGAGATACGCTGACCGAGGACGGAATTGCCCAGCAGCTTGTCGTGGGCCGCGCCGCCGAGACCAACGCCAAGCCGGGCGCCGCGATCGATCGTCAGGGACATTCTCTCGTTTCCGTCAGCGACTGGTCTCACCCCGGCGCCTTTCACGATATCGCCGTGAGCGCCAAGCCGGGTGAGATCATTGCCCTCGTCGGCGTCGAAGGGTCCGGCGCGCGGGAACTGCTGCGTTCCTTTGGCGGGCTCGAGTCCTGTTCCGGAGCGATCGAGATTGCCGGCGAGACCGGGGATCGGGCGCATCGGCTCAGCGCCTATGTCCCCGCGACCCGAATGCTGAGTCTCTACAGCAACTTCTCGGTCGCCGAGAACCTGCTCGTTCGCCTCGGCAAGCCGGAGATTGCCGGCGTCGCCATGGCGCTGAAGAAGAAGCGGATGCGTCAGCTCGCGAGCGAAGCGATCGGGCGGTTTTTGATCCGGGCTCGCTCCATTTCCCAGGGAATACGCTCTCTTTCCGGCGGCAATCAGCAGAAGGTGGCGATTGCCCAGGCGCTCAATTGTGCGCCGCGGCTGCTGCTCTTGGAAGAGCCGACGCGGGGCGTCGATATTCACAGCAAGCGCGAGATTTACCGGCTGCTGCGCGACTACGCCGGCGCCGAGAACACCGTGATCATGTTCTGCACCGAAGTGCTCGAGGTTTACGAAGCCGCGGACCGTGCGCATGTGGTCGTCGACGGCGGGTTGTCGCGTCCAATCGTGGTCGGCGACTACCCCCATGTCGAGGCTCTTGCTACCGACATCGCGCGGATGGAGCGTCACGTCCGCGATGAGCGCGGAGCGGGCAGGCGAACCTAGGTCCTGTCAGCCGCCGGACCTTGGCCCGCGCTCCATCCGCTCGGCGAGCGTGTCCATGAATTGGGCGCCGAGGAGTCCGTCGATCAGGCGGTGATCGAGCGAAAGCGTGAGGTTGACGCCGTTTGCGACGGCGATTGCGCCGGCGCGCGCGACAACCCGTTCGTGCTGACGTCCAACGGCGAGGATGCCCGACTGACCCGGGTAGATGATGGCTTCGAAGCGGTCGGCGCCGCTTCTGCCGAGGTTGGAAAGCGAGAACGAGACTGGCGCAAAGTCGGCCTGCTGCAGCCGGCCCGAACGAGCACGCTCGACAGCGTCGCGCCGCGCCTGGGCGATTTCGCGCAGCGACTTGTCGGCAAGGTTGCGCAGCACCGGAATCATCACCCCGTCAGCGACGGCGACGACGAGCCCGACATCGAAGCTCGTCCCGCCAATCCTGCCCGCATCGCCGTCCGCTTCGCGCCAACGATCGAGGATGCGGGGATGCAGGGCGAAAGAGCGAGCCAGCGCCTGCAATAGAAAATCAGTGAAGGTCGCCTTGAACCCGACCGATGTTTCGATCTCGCGGTCGAGAGCCATGCGCGCCTTGTCTATTGCGGTGGTCTCGACCCAGCGGTCGATGACGAACGACGGAATGGTCCTTCGGCTGAGGGTGACAGCCTCGGCGATTTGACGCCGCGCAGGGGACAATGGCTCGAAGCCCGCGGACGCGGGCGCTGCGAGTTGCGCCTTCACGCCTCGGGTTTCGAGCGCGGCGATAACGTCGCGCCCGCGAATTCGCCTCAGCGGGTTTCTCGCGGCGAGAGCCGCGAGATCGGTCCCATTCATCTTGGCGAGGCGTTTGGCGAAAGGGGAAGCGAGAATCCGCGAGCCGGAGGCCTCGGGCGGCGATCGAGACCCGGCAGCGAGAAGGTCCGGCTCGCGTGAAGGAGGCGACGCCGCCGCCGTCGCCGGGCTCGCCCTGCTTGGGGAGGAGGAATTGCCGGCAGTCCCGAGCCGGGCAAGGACAGCGCCGACCGCGAGCTCGTCGCCCTCGGCGCCCAGGATCTCTTCCAGTGTTCCTTCTGCGGGGGACTCCACCTCCATCGCGGCCTTGTCGGTCTCGAGCTCCACGAGCGGCTCACCCATCGCGACCCTGTCGCCGACCTGCTTCAGCCAGCGGAGAACCTTGACCCTTTCCATGGTCGCGCTGAGCTTCGGGACAGGGAAATCCATTGGCCGTCCGTCAGAGCAGGGACTTGACCGTCGCGGCGATTTTCTCCGGCGACGGGATGAGCGCGTCCTCGAGGTGGGGACTGTAAGGGAGCGGGTGATCTGGCAATGTGATGCGCGCGGGCGGGGCGTCGAGATAGTCGAAAGCCTGGCTGACGACGTCCGCCACCACATCCGAGCTCCAGCCGCCCGTCGGCGCCTGCTCTTCGACTGTGACGAGGATGTTGGTTCGCCGGACGCTCTCGCTGATCGGCGCGACGTTCAAAGGCCGCAGCACCTGGATGTCGATCACCTCCGCCTCGACGCCTTCGGCGCTGAGCATTTCGGCGGCGGCAAGAGCCTTCCCGACCATCGCAAGGCTCCCGACAATCGTGGCGTGACGGCCGGGCCGCAGGACGCGCGGGCCGGTCGGCATCGCAACATCATCGACATGGGTCGGCACAAGTCCCTTCATCGAGAGCAGGGCCTTGTGCTCAAGGACAAGAACCGGATTGTCATCGCGAATTGCAGCCTTCAGCATCAGATAGGCCTGTTCGGGATTGGAGGGGCAGATAATCTTGAGCCCCGGCACTGACAGGAGCCAGGATTCAGCCGTCTGCGAGTGCTGGGAACCGAACCGCAAGCCCGCTCCGCCAAGAGCCCGGATGACGATCGGCGTCTTGACGCGTCCGCCCGACATGAAGCGGTGCTTGGCGATGCTGTTGGCGATCTGGTCGAAGCAGACGCCGAGAAAATCGGCGAACATGATCTCGACGATGGGTCTGTAGCCGGTCAGCGAGAGGCCCAGCGCCGCGCCGACGAAGCCGGTCTCCGCGATCGGCGTATCGCGGACGCGCGCCGCGCCGAACTCCTCGTAGAGACCCTGGCACGTCTTGAACGGGCCGCCGGACTCGCCAATGTCCTCGCCCATGATCAGGGTCTTCGGATCGCGGCGCATCTCCTCGCGCAACGCCGCGACAATCGCCTCGCGGTAGGTGATCTCCTGTCGGGCTTGTTCGACCGGCTCGGCCCCGCTCGACGTGATTCTCTCATTGGCCGTCATTGGACGAACGTCCTCGCCGCGAAGTCCTGCGTCGGCGACGGCCACGGAGCGGCAGCGGCGCGGTCTGCCGCCGCCTTGACCAGGGAGCGAGCCTCGGCGGCAATGCTATCCGCGTCGGCGTCCGACAGGAGGCCCGCGGCGGAGAGCTCCGTGCGGTAGAGCGAGATCGGATCTCGTTTCACCCAGGCCTCCACCTCGGCCTGATGGCGATACTTGGCCGGATCGGTGCGCGAATGGCCGCGATGCCGATAGGTCTTGCATTCGATGAACGTAGGTCCCTCGCCGTCGCGGGCGCGGGCCGCCGCCAAGGCGGCGGCGTCATAGACGGCCAGAACGTCGTTGCCGTCGACCAATTCGGTTTGCATGGAATAGCCGGCCGCGCGGATGACGAGGTTCTCGTATGGCGTCGTATGGAGGATGTGACTGAACTCGCCGTAAAGATTGTTCTCGCAGACGAAGATGACCGGCAATTTCCAGACCTGCGCCATGTTCATGGCTTCGTGAAAGGCGCCGATATTGGTCGCCCCGTCGCCGAAAAAAGAGACTGAAACCTGCTTGCGGCCGGCAAGTTGCGCCGAGACCCCCGCGCCGACGGCGACCGGCAGGCCGGCGCCGACAATCCCGAAGGCGCCGATCAAGCCGCGGTCGATGTCGGTGAGGTGCATCGAGCCGCCGAGTCCGCGGCAAACGCCGGTATCGCGCCCAAACAGCTCAGCGAAGGCGGCTTCGACGTCCATGCCCCGCGCCAGGCACTGGCCGTGTCCGCGATAGGTATAGCTGACATAGTCGTCCTCGCGGAGCGTCTTGGCGACTCCGGCTGAGACGGCCTCCTGCCCGTTGCACAAGTGAGTGGTGCCGTGAACGAGACCCTCGAGGTAGGAACGATGGACCTGCTCTTCGAACTCCCGGATCAGCGTCATTGTCCGGTAAAGACCGATCCGATCCTCGGCGCTCAGAGCTGCGGCTGCCTGGTTGCGCGCGCTTCCGGTTTCCGGCGGCGGCTCGGCCATCTCGTTTCTCTCCCTCGCGTTTGTCCCGTCCAGGCGGCGGTTATACGCGATAGTTGCGGATCGCGTCCTTATCGAGCTCGAGCCCGAAGCCCGGACCCGACGGCACGGCGTAATATCCGTCCTTCAGCGCCGATCGATTGGCGACAAGCCGATAGAACATCGGATCGCGATCCGGGTGAAAGGACTCAAGATAGGTGCCGTTCGGAATCGCGGCCAGGAGGTGGGCTGAAATCTGCGGCTCCTCATGATGGCCCATTTCGACGGCGAAGGCGGACGCCAGGGCGGCGACGCGCCGCCACTCGGTCGGACCTCCGCCCCAGCTGGCGTCGAAATTGCAAACGTCGATCGCGCCCGACATCATGAGATCGCGACAGCCGGCGCGGGAGATTTCGCTCTGGCCGGCGCAGATCGGAATCCCCGTCTGGCTGCGCGCCGCCGCCATGTCCAGGCGGTCGTTCTCCCAACGCACCGGTTCTTCGAACCAGCGAATGTCGAGATCGGCGGCGAGCCGGGAAAATTCGACCGCCTGCCGCAGCGTCCAGTTTTGATTGGCGTCGACAACGAGGATGAAATCCTCGCCCACCGCTGTGCGCGCAACCCGCACACGCTCTGCGTCTTCAGCCGGGCTCCTTCCGCCGACCTTGAACTTGCACCCCGCATGGCCGTGAAGCTTGATCTGCTCCATCTCGCGGCCGAAGTCGGCGAGCGTCTTGCCTTCCTCGTAGTAGCCGGCGATGCAGATGGACGGGAGCCGATCGGCATAGCCGCCCCAAAGCTTGTAGAGCGGGGCGTCGAGCGCCTTTCCGACAGCGTCCCAAAGCGCGCTGTCGACGCAGGCCTGGGCGCACATCGCGAGCTTCCGGTCGCGCAGGATGTTGGTGCTGGGCTTGCGCATGAGCTGCCAGCAACCCTCGATATTGAAAGCGTCCTTGCCGATCAGGAGGGGCTGGATCTCCTCGAGTATGATCTTGACGACCTCGCCCTGAGTTTCGAATTCGTCGCCATTGTAAACCTCGCCGACGATCCCGGCCGAAGTGTACACCCTCGTGATGATCGTGCAGCGATGCGTCATGAAGTAATTGCTGCCGCGAAACGTGCGCGGAAGCGGCATGCTGAGCGGCACGCATTCAATGCGTTCGATCTTCAACTGCGGCGCCATTGCAAGCCCAATTGGCTGAATTGGGAGAACGCTAATGTGGCGCGCCCGACAGCGTCAAGCTTGCGGCGGGTTGTTCAACGCACACAGCATGCCGTAGCATGGAATCAGACATCGACGATCAAGCTGGGGCGGGGACGAAATGACTCGGAAGGCGCGCATCGGAGTGATCGGCGCCGGCTGGTGGGCGGCGGTCAATCACTTGCCGCTATTGAAAGCGAACGAGGCCTGCGAGATCGTCGCGGTCAATCGCATCGGCGCTCCGGAACTCGCCGAGCTGCAGCGCAAATTCGAGATTCCCGCCGGATTCGAGGACTATCGCGCCATGCTGGACGAGATTCCGATGGACGGCGTGGTGATCTCGTCGCCTCACGTGCTGCACCATGAGCATGCGGTCGCTGCGCTGGCCAAAGGCTGCCATCTGCTGGTGGAAAAGCCGTTGACCACGACGGCGGCCGACGCCCGTGATCTGGTGGCCAAAGCAGACGCGGCGGGCAAGCAGGTGATCGTTCCCTATGGCTGGAACTTCAAGGACTGGACCGACGAGGCCCGGGCGCTGGTCGCGGACGGACGGATAGGCCGCGTCGAACATGTCGTGCTGCAGATGGCCTCTGCGCTCGAGGACCTGTTCGCCGGTCAGCCGATGAAGGAAACCGAAGGGCAGATGTTCCGTCCCCCGCCTTCGACCTGGGCCGATCCCAGGCGGGCGGGAGGCTATGGCTGGGGCCAGCTCGTGCATGCGCTGGGGTTGTTGTTTCGCATCGCCGATCTCGAGCCCGCGCGGGTGTTCGCGCTCACCGGCAAGTCGCCGACCGGCGTCGACTACTACGATGCCGCCGTCGTGCAGTTCGCCAACGGCGCGACCGCTTCCGTCTCGGGTTCCGCGACCACCCCCAAGCACCGCGGCAACCAGATCGAACTGCGGATGTTTGGCTCGGAAGGCGTTCTTGTGCTCGACATCGAACGCGAGCGCCTGGAGGTATGGCGGCGCGACGGGCAGGATAGCGTCGTCGAAATGGCGAAGGGCGCGGGCGCCTATGCCTGCGAAAAGCCGCTCGACGTCCTCGTCGATATTTGTCTTGGCCGGCCGGTCGAGAACCAGTCGCCGGGCGTAGTGGGCATGCGCGCCGTCGAGGTTCTCGATGCGCTCTATCGTTCGGCGCATTCGGGCCGGCTGGAAGAGGTGTGATAAGCCCCATGAGCGGAAAGGACCTGCGTCGTGGCGGCCTCGACCGCCTCACCGTGGACGACATCCTGGCGCCGGGATTTTCGACGCCATGGGACGCCCCGACGATTCCTCCCTTCCCGTTTGCCTTTCGCAATGTCGAAGTGCTGACGCTTGCGTGGCGGACACGCGAGGAAGCGGTCGCGCGGCTGTTGCCGCCGCCGCTGGAGCCGACGTCCGACGTTGTGCTCGCCCACGTGTACCGCATGAACGATGTCGACTGGCTCGGCGCCTATGGCGAGAGCAACGTGTCGGTCGGCTGCAAACTGCCCGGCGGAAACATAGCGGGCTCCTATTCGCCTTATCTCTTCCTCTCGTCGGATGTCGGCGTTGCGCATGGCCGCGAGGTTCACGGCCAGCCAAAGAAACTCGGCGAGCCCATCCTCGAAATCCGCGGCGACCTCACCGTCGGGATCGTCAGACGCAACGGGATCGACCTGTTGACCGGGACCATGCCGACGAAGCAGTGGCGCGACAGCGTCGACAGCCTGTCGCGGCACTTCGATTTCGCGCTCAACATCAATTTGAAGGCGGTCGACCACATCGACGGCCGCCCGGCGATCCGGCAGCTGACGGCGCGCCGACTGGCGGACGTCGCCGTGCACGAATGCTGGGGGGGACCGTGCACGGTCGAACTGCGCCCCAACGCTCAGGCGCCAATTCATCGCCTGCCGGTCGTCGACATGCTCGACGGCCTCTACTGGCGCGCCGACTTCACCCTCGTTCCGGGGCAGGTCATTCACGACTATCTCGCCGCGAAGACATAGGGGCTTTCGGCCAATCGATCGACGGAGGGATGGACCGCCGACCGACTTAGGCGTTTTCGGCGAAAAAGAAAAAGCGACATCTTCTTTACGCTATTTCGAAGGGCGTGCTATCCTGCGGCGGACGCAAAGCCGCGGTTGGGGCCGGCGTCCGCGCTGTTTGACATGGGCGGTTCGTTTAACTGTGAACCCGGGATCGCCAGGACCGCCAGACCGAGGGGCCGTCTCGTAAACCGTTGATAAGTCTAATTTCGGCGCCAGAAAAAGCTTGGAATTTCCTTCCCCGGATTTGGATTTCGTTGCCGCCGGTTTTGGACTTTTCTTCCCCGGATTTGGGTTTCCCTTCCATCAACTGGGAACCGCTCGATCGCGCCGTCCCACTCGGTCCGGCGGAAAGTCGGCTCGACGGCGCGCCGTCTTTCGGCGAAACCTGCGATGGTGTACCTGACCGGCGGGCGTCTCCAAAACCTCGCGAACAAGTCCGCGCTCGGCGGCCTCAAGACGTTGGCGAAGAGCCGCTAGTGGGAGGTTGGACGCTCATGAATCCCTTCGAAACGAGAGAGCTCGGGAAGACCGGCGTAAAGCTCACGCAGCTCGGTTTCGGCAGCGCGCCGCTGGGCGAGCTCTTCGTTCGAAGTCGACGAAGCAACGGCCGCCGCCACGCTGAAGGCGGCCTGGGATGCCGGCATTCGTTATTACGACACCGCGCCCTATTACGGTCGGGGCTTGGCCGAGATTCGCTGCGGCCGTTTTCTTGACCCGAAGCCGCGGCCGGAATTCGTTCTCTCGACCAAAGTCGGGCGCTGGTTCTACCCGCCAGCCAGGCCCGACCAGTTCCAGTCCGAACCCTGGGCAGGCGGCCTCCGTTTCGATCACGTGCATGACTACAGCTACGACGGCATCATGCGGTCGTACGAACAGTCGCAGATGCGGCTCGGCATGAATCGTATCGATCTCCTGCTCATTCACGATCTCGACTTCTGGTTCCATCTGACCGAAGCGAAAGTCTCGGCCCATCTCAATCAGCTCTTCACCTCCGGCTGGCGGGCGCTCGATCAGCTGCGCTCGCACGGTCTGGTGCGCGGAGTTGGAGCCGGGATCAATGAACTGGGAATGATGCCCCGCTTCCTCGATATGATCCCGCTGGATTTCTTTCTGGTGGCGCTCCGCTACACGCTCATGGAGCAGGACGTCCTGAAGGAGGAGTTTCCCTATTGCCAGCGCGCCGGCGTCGGCGTCGTAGTTGGCGGCGTCTTCAACTCCGGAATCACCGCGACAGGCCCGATACCGGGCGCCAAGTACAACTACCAGGACGCCACGCCGGAAGAGATGGATCGCGTGACCAGGATTCAGGCGGTCTGCAAGGCCCACGGGACGCCGCTCGCAGCGGCGGCGCTGCAATTCCCCCTCGCTCATCCAATTGTCGCCTCGATCATCCCGGGCGCGATCAGTCCCGACCAGGTCCGACAGAACGTCGACCACTGCCGGCATCCGATCCCGGCGTCGCTCTGGTCGGACCTCAAGAGCCAAGGACTCATCGCGCACGACGCGCCGACGCCGTGACGGCGCCGCCGGCTATTTGCGATCGATCACATCATTGATGGGAAGCGCCGTCTTGTACTTCACCTGCTTCAGCGCGAAACTGGAGCGGATATTGGCCACCCCGCGCGTCTTGGACAGCCGGCCGACGATGAAGTGCTGAAGGGCTACGGTGTCAGAAACGACAACACGCAGAAGATAGTCGGAGTCGCCGGTCATAAGATAACATTCCATGACCTCCGGAAAGCTCGCCATAGCCGCCTCGAAAGCATCGAGCACCGGCTCGGTCTGCTTCTCGAGCGTGACTTGAATGAAGACGCTGACGCTCGCGCCAAGCTTGACTGGATCCAGGAGGGTGACCCTGCGCAGGATCACCCCCGTCTCCTCCAGCGCCCGCACGCGAGCGAGGCACGGCGAGGGCGAGAGGCCTACCTGTCTTGCAAGGTCGACATTGGTGAGGCTGCCGTCATCCTGAAGCGCGGCCAGGATTCGAATGTCGATGGCGTCCAACCGGCTGGCCGGCATGACATGCCGTGACTCTCTTCTCATTCGGCACATATGTCTGAACCAGCCGCCGCAGACAATATGTTCGGCAGGATATTCGGCTGCCTAGCCGTTACGATCCGCCGATCGACAGCGGAGCGGCGGCATGCTCGAGAGGACCAATCCTGCCCTGACCATGAACGATTCACCCGCGGCGGCCGACAGCGACCCAACGGAGACTGCCGAATGGCTCGAGGCGCTCGAATCCGTCGTTCGCGTCGCGGGCGCCGAGCGCGCGGAGTTCATTCTGTCCGCGCTTGACCGCAAGGCCAAGGAGCTCGGCGTCGTACCCGACGTACTGCCCTTCGGACCATACCGAAACACCATTCCGCTGGAGAAGCAGGGGGCATTTCCGGGCGACATCGAGATGGAGACCCGCATCACGGCGATCATTCGCTGGAATGCGCTGGCGATGGTCGTGCGCGCCAACGCGGCTTACGGCGAACTCGGCGGACATGTCGCGAGCTACGCGTCCGCCGCCGAGATTTTCGAGGTCGGCTTCAATCATTTCTTCCGTGGGGCGGACGGCGATCAGGGCGGCGATGTCGTCTTCTTTCAGCCTCACTCGGCTCCCGGAGTGTACGCCCGCGCCTTCCTCGAGGGCCGCCTCACAGAGGCGCAGCTCGAGCATTATCGGCGGGAGCTCAGCGGGCCCGGCCTCTCATCCTATCCCCATCCCTGGCTCATGCCGGACTTCTGGCAGACGCCGACAGGGTCGATGGGCATCGGCCCGATCAGCGCAGTCTACCAGGCGCGTTTCATGCGCTATCTGCGAGACCGCGGCCTTCTGGACACGGATGACCGACACGTTTGGGGCGTCTTCGGCGACGGGGAGATGGACGAGCCGGAGTCGACCGCGGGCCTCTCGCTCGCCGCGCGCGAGAAGCTGGACAACCTGACTTTCATCATCAACTGCAACCTCCAGCGGCTGGATGGGCCGGTGCGCGGCAATGGCCAGATCATCCAGGACCTGGAGATGATCTTTCGCGGAGCGGGCTGGAACGTCATCAAGGTGCTGTGGGGTTCGGAATGGGACGCCCTGTTCGCGCGAGACGTCAATCACGCGCTTCTCCGCCGCTTCGCCGCCACGGTCGACGGCAAGTACCAGACGCTCGGCGCGAGGGATGGCGCCTACAATCTGGCGCACTTCTTCGACGAGGACCCGGAAGTGCGCGCGCTTGTTTCGGACCTGTCAGCCGAGGAGATCGACGGGTTGAAGCGGGGCGGACATGATTTCAAGAAGCTGTTCGCCGCCTTCGAGGCCGCCAAATCGACCAGGGGCCGCCCGACTGTCATCCTTGCAAAGACAAAGAAGGGCTTCGGCATGGGCGGCGCCGGAGAGTCCCGGATGACCGCTCACCAGGCGAAGAAGCTCGATGTCGGCGCGCTTTTGGCTTTTAGAGACCACTTCGCATTGCCTCTTAGCGACGAGCAGGTCCAAAATCTCGCTTTTTACCGGCCGGGCGACGACAGCAAGGAGCTTGCCTATCTCCGGAGCCGGCGCCGCGCGCTGGGCGGCTATCTTCCGGCCCGTACTTGCGCGGCCGCTCCAGTCCCTCCGCCCGCGCTCGAAAGCTACGCCGATTTCGCCCTTCGCGCCGAGGGTCGGACAATGTCGACGACCGTCGCGGTCGTGCGGCTGATCGGCAATCTTCTCAAGAATGAGGCATTCGGACCCCGCATTGTTCCGATCGTCGCTGACGAAGCGCGAACGTTCGGGATGGCGAACCTCTTCCGCCAGGTTGGCATCTATTCGTCGGTCGGTCAGCTTTACGAACCGGAAGACGCAAATTCCATGCTCTACTATAAGGAATCCAAAGACGGGCAGCTTCTCGAAGAGGGCATTACCGAGGCCGGCGCCCTGTCATCGTGGGTCGCATGCGCCACTTCCTACAGCGTCCACGGATTCGCGATGCTGCCGATCTATATTTTCTACTCGATGTTCGGCTTTCAGCGGGTCGGCGATCTTATTTGGGCCGCGGCCGACCAGCGGGCGCGTGGGTTCCTGATCGGCGCCACGGCCGGCCGGACGACGCTTGCGGGCGAGGGACTCCAGCATCAGGACGGTTCAAGTCATTTGTTCGCCGCGACCATTCCCAATTGCCGGGCCTACGACCCCGCTTTCGCATACGAAATGGCCGTGATCGTCGATCACGGCGCGCGCTCGATGATGGAGGAGGGGAAGGACGAGTTCTACTACATCACGGCGATGAACGAGAATTATTCCCAGCCGTCGATGCCCAGCGGCACGGAAGCCGGCATTGTGAAGGGCCTCTATCTTCTTGCGTCGCGAGGTTCGAAAGCAGGAGGCCGCTTTGTCCGTCTTCTCGGCTCGGGCGCGATCCTTCCGGAAGTGGTCGAAGCGGCGAAGATGCTGGAAGCCGAGTGGGACGTCGCCAGCGAAGTCTGGAGCGCAACCAGCTACTCCGAGCTTGCGAGAAACGCACGCGAGACGGAACGTCGCAACAAACTCAATCCGCTTGAGCAGCCGGCCGTCAGCCACCTCGTCGCTTGCCTGCCCGGCGCCGCGCCCATCATCGCAGCGTCAGACTATGTTCGCGCCTACCCGCAGATGATCGCAGCCTACGTGGACGCCCGATTCACTGCGCTCGGCGCCGACGGTTTTGGCCGCAGCGACACTCGGCAAGCGCTCCGCGCCTTTTTCGAAGTCGATCGATGCTCGATTATCATCGCAGCCCTGGCTTCGCTCGCCGCCGATGGTGTGATTGCAAGGGAAGCTGTGGCAGACGCGATAGAACGCTACCACGTCAACAGCTCGACCCTGCCGCCCTGGACCCTCTAGACCTTCCTCCGCGCGTCGCGT
>CAVZNQ010000036.1:0-96314 GCA_963776665.1 uncultured Alphaproteobacteria bacterium | reverse complement strand
ACCCTTACCCTCCGTCTGGCTGGCCTTGCGAGCCGGGCCGAGGCCGGACAAGATGTGGGTTCGCATCGCACTCGCCGCCCAGGCCGGGTCATGGTGCGCCAGTGCGTCCACCACTTCGAGATGATGGCGCATACTGCGCTGGATTTCCTCGAGCGTGTACCGGCTGAAGATCCGAAGGGTCAGCGGCGCGTCCATCGCCATGGCTATCAATTTTGCGAGGTGCTCCGATCGCGTCGCGTCGATGATGATCCTATGGAAGCGCGCGTTAGCCGAAGCGAGTTTCATCAGATCCGCGGCACTCTCTCGGCGCGCTGCCTCCTCCATGATGCGGCAGAGGCCCCTTAGTTCCGCGATCTCCGCTTCGCCGATCTCGCCGGCCGCGATCTCGGCGGCGAACGGCTCCAGCATCGCCCGGATGCGAAACATCTGCTCAATCTGGACCTCGGACCACACGGCGACTGTCGCGCCAAGGTTCGGCCGGAAATCGAGCAGCCCCTCCACGTTGAGCCGGCTCAACGCATCACGCACGGGCGTCCGGCTGATTCCTAGCTCTCGCGCCAGATCGAGCTCCTTGAGCCGACGCCCCGCGGGCAGCCGCCCGTCAAGGATGCGCTGGCGAACCTCCTGGTACGCGCGTTCGGCGGCGGTCGGCGCCGATTCGGACGCGTCGCGGAACTCAGTCCTGGCTGTCACGGAATATCTCTCCGCTTCGTCCTCATGGCTCGGCGGAGGGCCCGCGGCCGGTCCGTCAGTTCGGAGGACATCGCGCGCTTGTTCCTTTATTGATGCGTCATTGTATACATTAGTCCAGCAAATCGCCAATCTGGTCGGGATTCCTTCTGATCGTTCGACCTGGCGTTCGAGCCGGAAACTTGAGCCGCGACGCGCATGAGTTATGAGAGTGCGGGGCCAACGCGATGACCGACGATTCGAGCGAGGCTTGGCTTTCGCTGGACGAGGCCGCGGAGCGTCTCGGCGTCAGCCGCCTGCGTCTGCGCGAGGCGATCGCCGCCAACGCGATCGCGGCCCGGCGGGACAATCGCGGGTTCTGGCGGGTATCATTGGCCGACGGCGCCCGGGCCGCGATAAGCCGCGTCCAAGAGACGCGCGCCGACCCACAGCAACTGATCGAATTGTTGTTTGACGAAATTGAGGACCTCAACGCCCTGATGAGCGAGCGCGCGGCCGGCGAGGAGCGAATGGCGGCGCTGATCGAGCGTCAGCAGGCCTTGCTGGAACGGGCGCTCTTGCTTGCCGAGCGGCCGATCGAACCGGGACTGGACGCGGAACGCGTTGTTTCGCTCCATGATCGATCGCAGCAGCTCATCGAACGGGCGATCGGCAAGATCGAAGCGAGCGATGCCGAGTTTACTCGATTGACCGGCCTTATGGACCGCGCTTTGACGACCGCGGCGGGCCTCGAAGCAGAGGTGACCCGGCAGGCGGAAGTCGCTGTGAAGCAACAGGCCTTGCTAGAGCGCGTCTTTCACCTCGCTGAGGTCAGCCTTGACCGCATCGGCGGACGAGCAGGCGGCCGCGGATTGCTCACGCGTCTGCGGGATCGAATGACGGGGCGGCAGAACCACTGAACGCCTTGCATACGAAGTGGGCAATTAGTCCAAACCCCGCGTCCGAGCGCCTCAAGTTATCCGTTAACTCGTCAGTCGCCGGTCTCTTTAATGTATACAAAGTGAGCCTCTGAGAGGGTGCTGGCGCATGGCGTCGTCGGACGATCTTATTCTCGTTTACGAACGTCGACTGGCTGATTTCGAGGCGCGCCTTGCCGCAATTGAAAAAGGACACGAACGCCGCCCCGTTGCGTCCGCGGACGCCGGCGGCCAGTCGACGCGGCGCCAGCGGCTATCGTCTTGGCGTCGACGTCGGCGGCACTTTTACCGATCTCCTCTTGCTCGACGAGAAGCGGGAGCGGCTTTTCACCGCGAAGGTCCCATCGACCCCGAGCAATTCCTCGATCGGCGTTTTGAACGGCATTCAAAAAATCTGCCGCGAGGCCAGCATCGATCCGACCGAAATCGACGACGTGATGCACGGCACGACGGTGGCGACCAACACGGTCTTGACCAAGGCGGGCGCGCTGGTCGGGCTCGTCACCACGAAAGGCTATCGCGACGTGCTGCAGATCGCGCGGTCCTATGTGCCGGGCGGACTTGGCGGCTGGGTGATCTACAACAAGGCGCCGCCGCTCGCCCCGCTCGAACTGACGATCGAGGCGACCGAGCGCATCGCAGCCGATGGAAAGGTGCTGATCCCGCTCGACGAGGCGGCGCTGCGCCGGGACCTTAAGGATCTGTCGCGCAAAGGCATCGAGGCGCTGACCGTTTCCCTGTTCAACGCCTATGTTGACGGCCGGCACGAGCGGCGCATTGCCGAGATTGCCGCCGAGATCATGCCGTCGATTCCGGTGTCGATATCGTCGGACGTGATCCCCGAAATGTACGAATACGAACGGGCGGAGACGACGGTCGTCAATTCCTACATCCGCCCGGTCGTGTCGAAATATATTGATAGCCTCGAAGGGCAGCTTTCCCGTACGATGAAGGGGATCAAGCTGCATATTCTTCGCTCCGACGGCGGCCTCGCGACGGCGCGCTCGGCTATGGCCAGACCGGTGAACCTGCTGATGTCCGGGCCGGCCGGCGGCGTGGCGGGGGCGGTCGGGATCGCCGGCCGCGCCGGTTTCAACAAGCTGCTGACTTTCGACATGGGCGGCACGTCGACCGACGTCGCGCTGATCGAGAACGGAACGCCGCAGACGAGGCGCGAGACCCGCGTCGGCGACGTCACAGTCCGCGCCCCCTCGATCGACGTCAGAACCGTCGGGGCCGGCGGCGGCTCGATCGCCTATGTCCCAGAACTCACGCGCGCGCTGAGGGTCGGGCCCCAGTCGGCGGGGGCCGTGCCGGGCCCCGCGGCCTATCGCAAGGGCGGCGAGGCGCCGACGGTGACGGACGCCAATGTCGTGCTCGGCTATCTTCCCTCCGACGCCAAGCTCGGCGGCGACATGATCATCGACCGCGGCCTCGCCGAAAAGGCCGTCACAAAGATCGCCGATGCGTTGTCCATGAATCTGGAAAAAGCGGCCGAAGGCATCGTCAATATCGTCAACGAGAATATGTGCGGCGCGCTGCGGCTCGTATCGGTCGAGCAGGGCTACGATCCGCGCGACTTCGCCCTCATCGCTTTCGGCGGCGCGGGACCGTTGCACGCCAACGCGCTCGCCAAGCTGATCAATAGCTGGCCGGTCATCGTACCACCGGGCCCCGGCGTTCTCTGCGCCTATGGCGACGCCACGACTCGGTTGCGCAACGAGGCGTCGCGAACGCTGGTTCAGCGATTCGAAAACCTGTCCGACCCGCAGGTGCGCTCGATCCTGGCCGACCTCGGGTCGGACGCCGCCAAAGCGCTCGCCGCGGAGGGGGTCGAGTCTGCGGGTCAGGAAACGATCTATCAGATCGACATGCGCTACGCCGGGCAAGGGATGAAGCTGACCGTCGACACGACGCCGGCCGAATTTCGGGCTGACGGGCTTGCTGGGGTCGCGACGCGCTTCGACCGCATGCACGAACAGCTCTTCACCTTCGCGCTCGACGCCGGCCACGAGCTCGTCGGACTTCGCTCCGTGGTGCTCGGGCCGCAGAAGCCCTTCATCGGAACCGACCTGCGGCGTGGCGGCGCCGATCCGAAGGCCGCGGCGACGCAGCGGACCCGGGTCTATGTTGGCGACGGCTGGCGCGAGGCGACGATTTACGACCGTGGCAAGCTCGAAGCCGGCAACCGGATCGAGGGGCCGGCGATCGTTGTGGAAATGGATGCAACAACGCTGATCCTGCCCGATCACCACGGGCTGGTCGACGATGTCGGCAATATTCTCATTCGGCCCAATGCCGGCGAGGGCGCGAGCAAGGGCTCGGCGCGTTAGCCGGTCAAGGCCCCTGGACTTTCGAGGGAGAGCGGGAAATGCCAGCCACAGTCGTCGAGGCCAAGGCCGCGCCATTCAAGCGCACGCCCGTGGATCCGATCACCCTCGACATCGTCGAGAACGCGCTTCGCAACGCGCGCGTCGAGATGGACGCCGTCCTGTTCCGCACGGCGATGAGCCCAGGCATTCGCGAGCAGCACGACGCCTTCCCGATGATCGCCAATCAGGAAGGGAAGATGGTGGTCGGCCAGTTCGGCTCGTTCCTGCACGGCTTCATCGCCGGATACGACGGCACGATCGAGGACGGCGATGTCTTCCTCACCAACGACCCCTATTCCTGCGCCGGCGCGATCAGCCATCTCAACGACTGGCTTCTGATGATGCCGATCTTCCTCGACGGCCGGCTCGTCTCCTGGGCCGCGATGTTCGGCCATATGACCGATGTCGGCGGAAAAGTGCCGGGATCCCTGCCGACCGACGCCAAGATGATCTACGAGGAAGGCACCATCATTCCCCCGGTCAAGATCTATCGCCACGGCGAGCTGAACGCGGAGATGCTGAAACTTCTGCTCAGCAACACCCGCATGCCGCAATGGAACCGGGCTGATTTTTTCGCGATCGTCGCGGCGCTGAGGCTCGCCGAGCGGCGCGTCCGCGAAAATATCGCGCGTTTCGGAATCGACACCTATATCTCGGCGATGTGGGAGATGCTCGAACGCAATCGCCGCGCGATGTCGGCGATCATTCAGATGATCATCCCCGAGGGCAATCACCGGGCGCAATTCGAAGACTGGATCGACGACGACGGGATGGGCAACGGCCCCTACAAGATCGCCTGCACCCTATGGCGGGAAGGCGAGAAGGCGATCTTCGATTTCAACGGCTGCGACCCGCAGTCGCTGTCGTCGATCAACTTTCTCCTGAACGAAGAAATGTTCAAGATGTTCTTCGGCGCCTTCACCATCAATCTGTTCGATCCGCAGATCCTTTTCAACGACGGTTTCTACGATCTGCTCGAAGTGCGGATCCCGGCGGGATGCATCCTGAAGCCGAAGAAGCCGGCGGCGCTGTCGTGCCGCACGCACATGCTCGGGCAAATCTTCGACCTGATGGGCGGCCTGCTCGGCCAGGGAGCGCCCGAAGCGCTCAACGCGGCGGGCTTCTCCGACAGTCCGCACTTCATGTATTCGGGCTTCAACGGCAAGGGCGAATGGTATCAGCTCTTTCAGATCGGGTTCGGCGGCATTCCCGGCCGCCCTGCGGGCGACGGTCCGGACGGCCATTCCCTCTGGCCGGCGTTCACCAACGTGCCCAATGAATTCCTCGAGGCCTATTTTCCGCTACGCATTCTCGAATATTCCACGATTGCGGACTCCGGCGGCGCGGGAGTGCACCGCGGCGGCAACGGTGTCACGATCGCCTACGAGATGCTCGAGCCAGGGGAAATCTCGATCCATGACGATCGATGGTTCACCTATCCGTGGGGGGTCAACGGCGGCGAGCCGGGAATGCGCTCGACAAAGCGGCTGGTGCGCAAGAACGGCCCCGCGGAAAATATTCCGTCGAAGTGCGACCGCATCCATGTCGAGCCAGGCGACGTCCTGCATTTCAACACCTGGGGCGGCGGAGGATGGGGTGACCCGCTGAAGCGGGAGCCGGAGAAGGTCGCGGCCGACGTCGCCCGCCGTCTCGTCACCGCGAAAGGCGCAGCGCGATACGGGGTGGTTGTCAGCCCCGACGGGCGCCTCGACGCTGTGGCGACCGAGAGGCTAAGGCGGGACATGGCTGCCAAGCGGGGCTCGACCGCTCTTTTCGATCGCGGCTTCAAGTCGATCGCGGATTTGCGCGCGCGCTGCAAGGCGGAGACGGGCTTCGATCCGCCGAGCGAGCCGCGCTTCAGGACGACCTACAAGATCGCGGCCGAATAGCGGGGCGGAACAATGTCGACGCACGCTGCCGAGGGACTGGACGAGAATTACGCCCGCGCAGGCTATCACGCCGCTCAAGTTTGGGGGCGCCGTCCGGCGTTGATCCTTATCGATTTCGCCCAGGCCTACTTCGAGCCGACCTCGCCGCTGTTCGGCGGCGAGGGCTGCAGGACCGCGCTCGCTTCGGCGCTGAAGCTGCGGGAGTCCGCGCACGAATGCGGCCTTCCGGTCGTTCTCACCGAAGTCGTCTATCGCAAGGGCGGGGCCGACGGCGGCGTTTTCTTCCGGAAGACGCCAGTGCTGTCGTGTTTTCTGGCAGGCGCCACGACCCAGCGCTACGCCGACGGGCTATCGCCCCGCGACGACGAAATCATCGTCGCTAAGCAATATCCGAGCGCCTTCTTCGGTACGAGCCTTGGGGCGACGCTCACATCGGCGGGCGTCGACAGCCTCGTCATCACGGGAGTGACGACATCGGGATGCGTGCGCGCGACCTGCGTCGACAGCATGAGTTCCGGATTCATCACGATCGTGGCGCGAGAAGGCGTCGGCGACCGCGACCCGCGACCCGCACGAGGCGAACCTCTACGACATGAACGCGAAATATGCCGACGTCGCGCCCGAAGCCCGTGTCGCCGAATACTTTCGCTCGTGCGCGCACTGGCGTTCGCCCGACGGCCGATAGCAGCACTCAAAGCGAGGAGGAGAGACCGATGAGAACACTGGTTGGTATATGCACGGGCGCGCTGATTGCTGCGCTCGCGGGACCCGCGGCGGCCGACGGCGTCGCCAACTCGAAAGCCCTGATCGAGAAATATTCCAAGCTCCCGACCTTCGAATCGCCAGGCCCCGCTTTCGACGCCAAGGCCTGCATGAAAGACAAGAAGATCTTCGCTATTCCGCTGACCGACGACAATCCGTTCGAAGTCGCGATTCTCGGCGGCATGCAGCAGGCGGCCAAGATGGTCGGCTTCGATTTCCGGGGCTGGCAGACCCAGCTCTCGCCCGACCAATGGACCCAGGGGATCAACAAAGCAGTCGAGGAGCACTATAATCTGATCGATCTCGTCGGCGGGCTGCCGCCGGAATATATCGCGCCGCAGATCGCCGAGGCCCGTGCGAAGGGCGTCAAAGTCGTGACGACCCACGATTACGACTTCACCCAAACGCCGCCCGCCTTTCTGGACGGCTCCGGCAGGACCGACTACGTGACGGTTGGAAAGTTGATGGCCGCCTGGGCGATCGCCAAGACGGACGGCAAAGTGAACGCGCTGGTTCTGGGACCAGAGGAGATCACGCCGACGGGGCCCCTGAAGAAGGCAGTCCTCGACTATTTCAAGGAGAACTGCCCATCCTGCAAGACCACCTTTATCAACACACCGGCGGCCGAATGGGGGACGAAGATCCAGCCAGCGGTGCAGGCCGCGTTGCTCGCCGATCCCTCGATCAACTACGTCTTGCCCCTCTACGACTCGATGTCCCAATACGCCGCGCCGGCGATTGTTGCGACCGGATCGAAGGCCAAGATCGCCTCCTACAATGGGACGCCATTCGTGCTCGACATGATGCGTGACGGCGACATCGTCGAGATGAACGTTGGCGAATCGTCTGGGTTGGGTCGGTATGGCGGGCATCGATGCTGACATGCGCCTGCTGTGCGGACAGAAGCCGGTCACCGAACTCAATACGCCGGCCTTTATCTTCGACAAGGCCAACGTCGCGACGGCAGGTAAGCCCGCTACGTTCAACGACGGCTACGGCGACGCTCATATCTCCGGCTTCAAGAAGCTCTGGGGCATTCAATGAACCAAGCAGCGCCGGCCGCGCGATTCGCGGCCGGCGCTGCGGTCGGGAACGCGCTTGTCGTCGACAACCTGTCGAAGCGCTTCGGCGGCGAGCTTGCGCTGAACGGCGTGAGCCTCTCGGTGCGCCGCCGTGAGGTGCATGGCCTTCTTGGGGCCAATGGTTCCGGCAAATCGACATTGATAAAGATTCTGGCCGGGTTTTATGCTCCTGAGCCGGGCGGAAGCATTCGGTTGTTCGACGCTGATCTCCCCTTGCCTGTGCGTGCCGACGAAGCAAGGGGCTTTCGGTCTTGCTTTCGTCCATCAGAATCTGGCGTTGATACCGTCGCTGTCGGTGACCGAGAACATGCGCCTGACTCATTTCGCGACATCGCCCGACTGGCGCATATCATGGGGGCGCGAACATGATTCGGTAGCGGAGACGCTCGCCCGGTACGACTTGAAACTCAATCCGCGGGCGCCGGTTTCCAGTCTCTCCTCGGCGGAACAAGCACTGTTCGCCATTATTCGGGCGGTTGAGGACCTTGGCTCGGCTGGCGCCAACCGACTGCTGGTGCTTGATGAGCCGACCCCGTTCTTGCCCCGTGTCGGCGTCGATCAATTGTTCGCGCTCGTCCGTCGCGTCGTGTCTGATGGCGCGAGCGTTATTTTCGTGAGCCACGACATTTCGGAAGTGATGGAGATAACCGATCGCGCGACAATTTTGCGCGACGGGCTTTTGGTAGATGTGCTGGAGACAGGGTCCGCATCGCAAGAGGACTTCGTCGAGCGGATCGTGGGCCGCTCGGTCGCTCTGTTTCATGTTCACAAGCTGAGCGCTGCGAAACCGTCGAACGTCGCGCGGATCAGGGACCTCACCGCCCCCGGCCTTGGTCCGTTGGGACTTGACGTGGGCAAGGGCGAAATCATTGGCCTGACGGGCCTTATCGGCTCTGGTTTCGACAGAGTCTGCGCGGCGGTGTACGGGGCGACCCCGGCGCTAGGCGGCAGCCTCGAGCTGGAGCAGGGCGGCGTCATCGATCTTGCATCGATCGAGCCGTCGCGAGCAATCGAAGTTGGGCTCACCTATCTGCCGGCCGATCGTCTCGGCGAGGCCGGCGTCGGCGGGCTTTCGGTCGCCGAGAACGAGATGCTGCCCGTGCTCGAAGGGATGCGCGGGCGTTTCGGTCTCGACCGGCGGCGCATGGCGAGGACGGCGCTCGAACTCGGCGCTTCGTTCGACGTGAAGCCCAATGCGCCCGTCCTCCCGCTGATGGCGCTTTCCGGCGGCAACCAGCAGAAGGCGCTGTTGGCCAAATGGCTTCAGACGAAACCACGGCTTATTCTGCTGGACGAGCCGACGCAGGGCGTCGACGTCGGGGCGCGCCAGCAATTGCTCGCGGCCCTGGATGCGGCGAGTCTTGGGGGAGCGGGTGTTCTGCTTGCCTCGACCGACTGGGGCCAACTGGCGCAGATTTGCCACCGCGTGATCGTGTTCGCGCGCGGTCGGCCAGTGATGGAGCTGGCGGGCGCGCAACTGGACAAGGAAACGATCGCCGAATGCTGCTACAATTCGATGACTCGGATCGCCTGATCGCATGAGTGAAGTCGACCACGAGGCCGTGCGCGCATACGAGGCGCGCATCGCCGCGCTCGAGGCCAAGCTGAAGGCGATCGAGAGCCAGTTTGTCGGCCGGGAAGCAGGCGCAAGTTTCGACTTCACGACGACGGCGGAAAAATTCGGCCTTCTGGCCGCCTGGGCAGTCCTGATCATCGGGTTCGGCCTCGTGACTCCAACGATGTTCACCTGGCCGCCCTATGCGTCGATGCTGGGCTTCAATTCCATCATCGTCGTCCTCACCCTTGCCCTGATCCTCCCGCTGACGGCGGGCGATTTCGACCTGTCGGTTGCGAGCACGCTGACACTCTCGGCGATGATCGTTGCGATCCTCAACGTCAGGAACGGCGTCCCCATTCCTGTCGCGGTAGCGGTCGCGGTCGCGCTCGGCGGCTTGATCGGCGCGATCAACGCATTCTTCATCCTTTATTTCCGCATCCATTCGCTCATCGTCACGCTCGGCGTCGGGTATTTCGTCAACGGCGTTGTCCTTTGGGCTTCGAGTTCCGCCGTCGTGTTTGGGCAGTCGCTGACGCCCTTGGTCAATGTCGTATTCGCGACGAAGGTTCTCGGAGTTTCGCTCCTCTTCTGGTACGCCCTGATCCTGACCATCGGCCTTTGGTATCTCTTTGAGTTCACGGCGACCGGGCGGCGGCTCCTGTTTGTGGGCCGCGGCCGGGAGGTTGCGCGACTGTCGGGCGTCAAGGTCGAACGGGTGCGCGCCGGAGCACTCATCGCTTCAGGGATCATCGCCGCGCTCGCGGGCGTCCTCTATGTCGGCATGCGAGGCTCCGCCGATCCGAGTTCCGGGCAGGCCTTCCTGCTGCCCGCCTTCGCTGCGGCCTTTCTCGGCTCGACGGCGATCTATCCCGGCCGCTTCAATCCGTGGGGGGCGTTCGTCGCGGTTTTTTTTCTGTCAACCGGCATCCTCGGGCTCAATTTTCTCGGTGCCGACAGTTACGTCCAGAACTTGTTCTACGGCGGCGGGCTGGTTATCGCGGTTTCGATCTCGCAACTCGTGCGCAAGCGCCAGGCGATGGACTGATCGATCGCCATCGCCGCAAGGATTCTTGGGAGGAGGAAGAGGACTCAAATGAGCAAACCAGATCTCGGCGCTGCCCTGCGCGCCGGTCAGTTCGTAGTCGCTCCTGGCATTCACGACATGATCGCGGCCGTTCTCAGCAACGAGGTTGGCTTCGATTTTGTCTACGCGTCCGGCTTCTGGCTGACCGCGTCAGCCTACGGGCTCCCGGACGCCGGAATCGCCACCTATACGCAAATGCTAGACCGGGTTTCGACGCTCGTGCGAACGGTGAACGCTGGGGTGATCGCGGACGCGGATACGGGCTACGGCGGTCTTCTCAACGTCCATCACACCGTGCTCGGCTATGAGGCGGCTGGCGTGGTCGCGATCCAGATCGAGGATCAGGAGTTTCCCAAGAAGTGCGGACATACGCCCAACAAGCGGGTCGTGCCCGTCGAGGACATGGTGGAAAAGGTCAAGGTCGCATGCGCCGCGCGCCGCAAAGCCGCTGGCATGCTCGTCATTGCTCGCACCGACGCGAGGCAAACGGATGGCTTCGAGGGTGCGGTCCGGCGCGGCCTCGCCTATGGCGAAGCAGGGGCCGACATTGTGTTCCTTGAAGCGCTGGAGAGCGAGACGGAAATGCGCGAAGCCTGCGCCCGGATACGAAAGCCCATGATGGCGAACATGGCGGATGGGGGGAAGACGCCGATCCGCTCAGGGGCCGAACTGGCGGAAATCGGCTACGCGCTGGCTATTTTTCCTTCGATCACCGGGCTCGCATCGGCCGCGGCGACGGAAAAGGCGCTGCAAATCCTCAAGGCGGAAGGCACCAGCGTCTCGCCTGAACTCCCGCTATACAGCTTCAAGAAGTTCAATTCGCTGATCGGCTTCGAAGAGGTTTGGGCCTTCGATCGCCGCTGGGCGCGGCCCGGAAATCAGCTCGAGTCGAGTGGCGCGGAGGGGTGATCTCCTGGATCGACTTTGCTACGTCACTCCCGCGGCGTCGCCCAGGGGCGCGTTGAGGCATCTTCGGCGCGGAAGCGGTCGATGCGGGCTTGCTCCGCCCGTGTGAGATCGACGTCGTCCCAGCCATTGAGAAGCTGGGTCTTCCAAACCGGATCGATTGCGAAGGATACGACCAGGTTTCCGGCGATAATTGTCTGCGCGGAAAGGTCAATGTGAACGTGCCCTCCCCCGGCGACAACCTGCGACGTCAAAAGCGCCTCAACGTCCGCCTCCGAGACCTGCGCCGGCAGAAGGCCGTTCTTCACTGCGTTGGAGGCGAAAATATCGCCGAAGCTCGGCGCTGCGACGCATCGGACGCCAAAGTCCGCAAGCGCATAAACCGCCCCTTCGCGCGACGAACCGCAGCCAAAATTGCGCCGCGCGATCAGGAGCGCAGCCCCAGCCCGAGTCGGATGGTCGATCGGATTGTCGCGCGGCGATCCGCTGGCGTCCCGGCGGAGGTCATGGAGCAGAAAGCGGCCGTAGCCTTCGGAGCGCGGATGCTTGAGAAAACGCGCGGGAATGAGCTGATCGGTGTCGATATTGGCCTGCGGCAACGTGATCGCCTTCGTTTCCAACGCGGTGAAACGCTCCATAGCGTCGCTCCTCAGACCCGGCCCGCGAGCAGATCGCGTGCGTCTGTCAATCTGCCTGTCACGGCGGCGGCGGCGGCCATCGCGGGCGACATCAGATGGGTGCGCGAACCGGGTCCCTGTCGTCCCTTGAAATTGCGATTGGTCGTCGAAGCGCAGCGCTCGCCTGCGGGCACCGAATCGCCGTTCATCGCCACACACATCGAGCACCCGGAATCGACCCACTCGAGACCCGCATCCTGGAAGATTTGCGAAAGTCCCTCCTCTTCGGCCTGCCGCTTCACGACAAGCGAACCAGGCGACACGAGGCCCGGCACGACCGACTTGCGCCCAGCGAGCACGGCGGCCGCCGCGCGCAAGTCTTCGATGCGCGCGTTCGTGCAGGAGCCGATGAACACCCGATCGATGCGAATGGCGGTCAGCGGCGTCCCGGGCGCGAGACCCATATAGGCGAGCGCGTCGCGTACCGCCTCCGCGCGGCTCTCATCCGCAAAGCTGGCGGGATCGGGTGTCGACGCGTCGATCGTCGCAGCGTGCTCGGGGCTGACGCCCCAGGTTACGGTCGGCGCGACGTCACTCGCCTCAAACGACAGTTCAGCGTCGAATTCCGCGTCCTCGTCGCTGCGAAGTCCGCGCCAATCCTTGACCGCGCGCTCAAACGCGTCGCCCTTGGGCGCAAAGGCGCGGCCGCGCAGAAACTCGAAGGTTGCTTCGTCAGGCGCGATCAGCCCGAGGCGCGCTCCCGCCTCGATCGCAAGATTGCACAGCGTCATGCGACCTTCCATCGACAAGGCGCGCACGCCCGGGCCCGCGTATTCGATGGCGTGGCCCTGCGCGCCGTCGGCCCCAATGCGCGCGATGAGGCTCAGCGCGAGATCCTTGGCCGACAGGCCGACTCCGAGCGCCCCACTGATTGCAATGCGCATGCGCTTCGGCCGCTTCTGCCAAAGCGTCTGGGTCATCAGGACATGCGCCGCCTCGGACGCGCCGATCCCGAAGGCGTAAGCGCCGAACGCGCCATGCGTCGACGTATGGCTGTCGCCGCAAACGATCGTCAGGCCCGGCAGCGTCAATCCCTGTTCCGGCGCGACGACGTGCACGATTCCCTGGCGCGGATCGTCGAGCCCGATCAACCCGATCCCCGCACGCCTCGTATTGTCTTCGAGCTGGCGGAGCATTTGGGCGAAATCCCCGTCGCCGCGACCCAGGGCGCGCTCGCGCGTCGGCACATAGTGGTCCGCGACCCCGAAGGTGAGTTGGGGATGCACGATACGGCCGCCCCGTCCCGCGACCTGATCGAATGCAAGGAACGACCCCTCATGGACAAGGTGGCGATCGATCCAGATGAGGCTCGTCCCGTCCTCACGGGTCGTAATCGCGTGGGCGTCCCATAGCTTGTCGATGAGGGTGCGGCCAGTCTTTGACATCTTCCAGTCGTTTCGCTGAACTCCGGCTTGACGGCCACATGATGTATCATAAGCTGGACATTTAGAAGGCCATTCGAGAGGTTGAGCTGTCCAAGCTTGGCGCCGATAGCTCGGCCGCGCCGCACCCAAAAAGACCCATCGTAAGTCCCAGGCCCTACGATCCTTCTCATGTGCGCGAAAACGGGCATCCGGGAGAGCCGCTACGGCGGCGCAAACTTTGTTTAAAGCGTTGCTTCTTCGATGCTGCGCGGCGATGCCAACCTCGTCGCTCCAGGGGCTGTAACGTTGGGCAGGCCCGCCTCGTCCGCCGAGTTGGGTGGCTAGGGAGTTGCAACCTACCTGGGAAAGTGGGCCATGACGGATGAGATCGACGTATTGCAGAAGTCCCTGTCGCTCAAATCGCGCATCACTCAGGACGGCGTCGTGGTGGCGCCCGGCGTCTACGACGCCCTGACGGCCTCGCTCGCTGCTTCTGCCGGGTTCGAGGCGCTCTATCTCTCCGGCGCGGCAATCGCCTACACTAGGCTCGGCCGCCCCGACATTGGCCTTATGTCGTCGACCGAAGTCGCCGACACGCTCGCCCACGTGTCCGAACGGGTCGAGACGCCGATTATTGTCGACGCCGACACCGGTTACGGCAACGCCCTCAACGTGGAGCGGACTGTGCGATTGTTCGAGCGGGCGGGAGCGGCTGCGATCCAGCTCGAGGACCAGACTTTCCCTAAGCGCTGCGGTCATCTCGAGGGCAAAGGCATCGTGGCGATGCATGAGATGGTCGGCAAGATCCATGCGGCGGTCGACGCGCGTCGGCGAACGCAGACGCTCATCATTGCGCGCACTGACGCCATCGCCGTCGAGGGATTCGAGTCCGCGATCCAGCGCGCCGAATGTTACGCGGACGCGGGGGCTGACATTCTCTTCGTCGAGGCCCCGCGGACGCGCGAGCAGCTCAGCGCGGTCGCAAAAGCCCTGGGCGCTCGTGCGCCGCTGCTCGCGAACATGGTCGAGGGCGGGAAGACACCGATCCTTTCGGGGGCAGAGTTGGGGGCGCTCGGTTTTCGCCTCGTCATCTTCCCGGGCGCGATCGTCCGAGCGCTCGCCCGGGCCGCGCGCGACTTTTACGGGGTGCTCAAACGCGACGGCACAACCGATGCATTTCGGGACCGCATGTTCGACTTCGAGGCGCTGAACCACATTCTGGGGACGGCGGACATGCTCGCGCGGGGACGCGCTTACGAGGGCGGCGACCGGACCAAGGGCTCGACCCGATGAGCGCGCTCGATCCCGTGACGCTTGCAGTGCTGAACGGACGGCTCGAGCAAATCGCTGACGAAATGGACGCAACGCTCTATCGCTCGGCCTTTAATCCCATAATCGCGGAGGCACGAGACGCCTGCCACGGCATCTATCACGCAGAGACTGGCGCGACGATGGTACAGGGCACGACGGGTCTGCCGATCTTCGTCGGTGCGATGGCCTTTGCCGTGAAAGCGGTTATCGAGAAAGTCGCGGGCGAAGGCGGTCTCGAGCCTGGCGACACATTCCTTTTCAACGATCCTTATGACGGCGGTACGCATCTCAATGATTTCCGGCTGGTGCGGCCGTTGTTTCGCGACGGCAAACTCTTCTGCTGGCTGGCATCCGCGGGCCACTGGCTGGACATAGGCGGCAACGTGCCCGGCGGTTTCAATGCGCGAGCGACGGAGAGCTTTCAGGAAGGCGTGCGCATTCCGCCGGTGAAGCTGATCGCGCGCGGGAAGATCAACCACGATATCATTGCGATTCTTGCCGCCAACTCCAGGGTCCCGCAAAGCAACTACGGCGACCTCGTGGGTCAGCTGAACGCGCTCGATCTCGGCGAGCGGCGTCTGAAGGCGCTCCTTGACGATTACGGGGAGGGCGTTGTCGCCGAGGCCCTCGGCGCCTTCACCCGACGCGCGGAGACGCTGATGCGCGCCAATATCGGCGCGCTGCCGGATGGCGCCTTCAGTTTCGACGACTATCTCGACAACGACGGAGTCACTGACGAGCCGCTGACGATCGCGCTCGACCTGACGATCGTCGGTGACGAAATGACCCTCGACTTTTCGCGCTCCTCCGGCCCATGCGCGGGGCCGCTCAACATAGCGCGCTCGACCGCCGTCGCGAGTTGCTATGTGGCCCTGAAGCACGTCTTCACCGACGTCCCTGCAAACGCGGGATGTCTCGCGCCGATCCGGTTCATCATACCCGATGCGACGCTGCTCGCGGTTCGTGCGCCAAAACCGGTCGGCGGCTACACCGAAACGATCCTGCGCGTGATCGGCGTCATATTTGGCGCGCTTGCGAAGGCTATGCCGGATCGCGCGATCGCGGCGCCGTTCGGCACCATCAACGCGCTTTCGCTCGCAGGCAAACGGGCGAATGGACAGAGCTGGGTGATGTTCTCGTTCTTTGGCGGCGGGCTCGGCGGCAATCCGGAGACCGACGGCCTCAATCACGGCAACAACCCAATCTCGATGGCGACAATTCCGCCGGTCGAGATCCTCGAAGCCGCCTATCCCGTCGCCTTCACCCAATGGGCGCTCAGGCCCGACAGCGCGGGTGCGGGAATGCATCGTGGGGGACTGGGCGCGATCTACGAGATCGAGGCGCTGGCGCCGGGAGGCGCGGATGTTTTCCTGCTCGGCGAGCGGGGCCGCTACGCCCCCTTCGGCGTCAATGGCGGGGGACCGGCGGCGCTCAATCGCTTTTTCTGGCAGACCTTGACTGGCGAGGACTCGCCTCCGCTTGCCTCGAAAGTAACGGACGTCAAAATTCAGCGCGGCCAGCGCATCAGGCTGGAGACGCCCGGCGGTGGCGGTTGGGGCGATCCGCTCGCAAGACATCCGACGCTGGTCTCCCGCGACCTGCGCTTGGGCTATCTTACGCCCGAGGCTGCGCGCGAACAGTACCGTGTGATCGCCGACGACAAAGGCGAAGTGGACTTGGCCGCCACAACGAGCCTGCGCGCGGAACATCAGCCTTGAGCGCGACCGCCAAGAATGCAGCGACCGTCGTTGGCGTCGACGTCGGGGGAACCTTCACCGACGTCTTCTGGTTCGATGAATCCGAGCGACGTTTCGGCATCGCCAAGTCAACCTCGCATCGCGGCGACGAGGCGGTCGGGTTCATCGAGGGGCTGAAGCGCCTTGGCCCGATCGAGGACATGGGCTCGATCGTCCATGGCACGACGGTCGCCACCAACGCGCTTCTCGAGCGCAAGGGCGCGCGCATCGGAGTGATCACGACGCGCGGCTTCCGCGACGTGCTCGAAATGCGCCGGCGTGATCGTCCTCGCACCTGGGGCCTTTGGGGCGATTTCACGCCCGTCGCCGACCGCGACATGCGCCTCGAAGTCGACGAACGCGTCCTTGCCGACGGAGCCTTGCGAACACCCGTCGATCTCGCCGAGGTCAAGGACGCTGCTCGGGCCTTGCTCGAAAAGGGAGCCGAGGCGCTCGCGATCATCTTCATCAACGCCTACGCCAATCCTGCCAACGAGCGGGCCGCCGCGGCAGCCGCGCGACGCATCTGGCCGAACAGGCACGTCTCGGCCTCATCCGAGATTCTGCCCGAGATTCGCGAATTTGAGCGCGCGTCGACGACCGCGCTCAACGCCTATCTACAGCCCGTCGTCGGGTCCTATTTGGAGAAACTGAGCAGCGCCCTCGCCCGGGACGGTTTCGGGGGACAGTTTCATATCGTGCAGTCGAACGGCGGCGTGATGTCAACCGCGACGGCGCTGAAGCTTCCGGTACGGACAGCCCTCTCTGGCCCTGCGGCGGGCGTCATCGCCGCGGCAGCGATCGCACACGCCGCAGGCTACAAAGATGTGATCACCGCCGATCTCGGCGGCACGTCGTTCGACGTCTCGCTGATCGCTGAGGGCGCCTCGACCCTCGCGGCACAGACGACGATCGACTTCGGGCTTGTCATAAGGACGCCCATGATCGAGATCACCACGATCGGCGCCGGCGGCGGTTCGATCGCCCATGTCGACCGCGGCGGCTTATTGCACGTCGGGCCGGAAAGCGCCGGATCGCGGCCGGGCCCCGCCTGCTACGGCCAAGGCGGCGAGCACCCGACGCTGACTGACGCCAATGTTGTGCTCGGCCGCATCAACGCCGAGCGCCCGATCGGCGGCAGCCAGGCGCGTCTTGACGTCTGGGCCGCAAAGGAATCGATTTTGAAGCATGTTGGTGCGCCGCTGGGGCTTGGCGCAGTCGAGGCCGCCGGCGCAATCGTCCGCGTCGCCAATGCGCGTATGGCAGGTGCGATCCGGCTCGTCTCGATCGACCGCGGCCACGACCCCGGAAGCTTCGCAATCATGGCGTTTGGCGGAGGCGGCGCGTTGCACGCGGGCGCGCTGATCGGCGAAGTCGGTCTCTCGCGCGCGATCGTGCCGCGCTTTCCCGGCATCATCAGCGCGCTGGGCTGCGTGATCGCCGACCTCAGGCATGATCACGTCGAGACCGTCAACATGATGCTCGATGGTCTTCAGGTGGATGCGCTTGAAACGAGGATGGTCGAGTCCGGAGAAGTCGCCAAGGCTGTGGTTGAAGGGGCCGGTATCGCAGTCGAACGGGTCGAGGTGATCTATGAACTCGACATGCACTACCAGGGCCAGACACACACGATTTCCGCACCGCTTCCAGTGAAATTGAAGGGAGGTCGCGTTGGATTAAACGGCGAGATCGTCCGCGCGGCCTTCGAGCAGAGCTATCGTCGGCAGTTCAGTCACCTCTTGCCGGACATTCCGGTGCGGATCGTTTCGTTGCGCACCGCCGCGATCGGCCGGCGTCCGCATTTCGATCTGGCGGCCCTCAAGCCCGCGCCAGGCCTCGTCCTCGAAGCCGCGCGACGGGGAACGCGCTCTGTCTGGTTTGCGGGCTCCTGGCTCACGTCGACTCTCTGGTCGCGGCTCGACCTGCCGTGCGGGGCTGTCGTCGAAGGGCCGGCCGTCATCGAGCAGAGCGACGCGACAACGCTGGTCGACCCGGGCCTCGTCGCCCAGGTCGACCAACTCGGCAACCTCATCGTCGGGAGGGGTGGACGATGAGCCTCGGCGCCACGATCGCTCTCCTCATGTGCGATTTGCAGAACGACTTCGTTCATCCCCTAGGCGCATATGGACGCGCGGGTCAAACGGCGCCGGAAATCGCAGCGCTGCCCGCGCGTCTGGGACCACTCGCCGAGCTCGTTCGGGCTCGGGGCGGATGGATCGTATCGACCCATTTCACCCTCGTGCCCGGCAAGGGCGGCGAGCCGCTCATATCGCCACATTTGAGGACACTGCGGCCCTTCCTCTCCAAGGGCGATTTCCAACCAGGCCTTTGGGGCCATGCGTTGGTCGACGAACTCGCGCCTGCCGACCTTGCGGTAGAGAAGATCGCCTATTCCGCGTTCTACATGACTCGACTCGAATGGCTATTGCGCAGGGTGGGCATTGACAAGCTCTATGTCGCCGGCCTCGTCACCAACGGCGGCATCACGTCGACCGTCCGCGATGCGCACGTCCGCGATCTGTCGACCTTGGTGCTCTGTGACGGCTGCGCGGACTTCTCGCCGGCGCAACATGAGATGGCGATCGCCGCGTTGCGGTCGATCGTACCTCTCCTGACCGTCGCCGAGGCCATGGAAGAGCTGCGTCAATGATAGTCGTTCTTTGCGAAGGGCTCTGTTACGAGAACAGCATAGCGCTTCCGATCGTGGGTGGCGGCGCATGTGGAACATCTCCGTCACCACGGACACTTTGATCGCCTCTCTTTGAGCGAGCTCTGCATCGGGGCAGTGGAGGACTTTAAAAAATGCCTCATCATGCCCCACTCTCTTCAACGCGAAGATGCGTCGACTTTTCACCGATATCCTCGCGCAGCAGACGCTTGGGTGGAGACTTCGTAAGCGCTGCTCCTTCGGAATGCTCGGGCGGCTCGACGGCGGTCCGCTAAGGGCGGTCACTGCGCCTACGGCCCCCAGCTCTGAACGTCCGCTATTCCGCCTGTTCCCGCCGCGCGGCCGACGCGCACTTTCCGCCCATAATTTCCCTGTTATTCTCCCTGATAGCAGGGAATTCGGTCTTTGGAGACCGGTTTGCCTCGACTGCGTCCGCCACCAGGCAATCGGCCTGAAATGACATGGTTTCTCAGAACATGGTTTCTCAGAACCGGAAATAGCCAGCCTATTCGGTACTTTCGTTTAGAGAACCGGACTCTGCAATAGGTCTTGGGCGTTAATCTCGCGCTGGCTCAGATTGGAATGGCTATCCCTCCGCTGCGGCTCCGTGCACGGGCGGCTCTACGATTTCTCCCAGGCTCGCCCGGCGGCGCGGATCAGAACCATTCGTCGATTGCTTCGCAAATCTACCGTCTGCGTCTCCGTTTGCTTCGCCGCATTCGATGGAGGTCAGGAGGTAGCACGGCGCACGCCGTTCGACCTGCCAGGCCAATCCAGAAGAAGCTACTGGATGAAGGACAGGGGGTTCGACGAACTACGGGAGAATTTCGCGGCGCAGCTTGCTACAGACAATGTGGTTCCCCGGCCAGCCGCCTTCGGGAGACCTGTAGGCGAACTCTTTGCTAGAACTTGCCATACCTCAGATAAGCCTCTTGGGCGTCCGTCCCATCATGAATCGCCTGTCGCACCATATTTTCTGTCGCCATCGCGGCCTCGGCCTTCCTCGTGATATCTTCGGCGAGTTGCTTGGGCACTCTAATGAGCCCATCGCGGTCACCGACCAGATAGTCTCCGGAGGCCACGGCCACGTCGCCGATTCGTATCGCGGTGTTGGTCGCCGCGGGGAGCCAGTATCCGACTATGTCGCGTGGTGTTGAGCCACGACTCCAGACTTGAAAGCCGGTTGTCAGGATGAAGTTGACGTCGCGGATGAGGCCGTCGACGACGCATCCGCGCAGGCCCTTGTTCTTGAGGGTTTCCACCGAGAGTTCGCCCATGTGCGCCACAACACCGTCGTTGGGCTGGCTCGCCCAAATCGTCCCTGGCGGCGCTTGTGAGAGGAGTCCTGTCCAAGCCAACAGCGTTTCGTGGGCGTCGGCTCCCGGAACCACCCTGCCCTCGATGGTGAACGCTGGCCCGGCCATCGATCTTTCAGGAAAGAGCGGACGCAGCTCTGCCGGCAGGGTGAAGTCGCGAAGGCCCTCGACGCGCATCACGTCGTGCAGGACTCCGGTGTAACACTTGGCGAGACGGTCCGAGATATTCATCGCGGGGCCTCCTCACGCTACCGGCAGGCAGGCAGGACCGATCGGCTCGAAGCTCTTGTAGGTGAGAATGAACTCCTGATGGCCGAGCTCCTCCGAGCGGGTGCGGCGCCCATCGCCCAGCGCCAGCACGAGGTCGCGGATTTCGCGCCCGACCTCGCCGAGCGTCGCCTTGCCCTCGAGGATGCGGCCCGCGTCTACGTCCATGTCGTCGGCGAGCCGCCGATAGGTCTCCGGGTTGGCGCAGATCTTGACGACCGGCGCGATCGCCGAGCCGACCACCGAGCCGCGGCCGGTGATGAACAGTACCGCGTGCGCGCCGCAGGCGATGAGTTCAGCAATCTCGGCATTGTCGTTAATATTGGGGAAACCGAAGCGAACCTCGCCGTCCGGGACGACATCGAGAAGATAGAGCCCGCCGCGCGGCGGGATGTCGCCGGGCTTGATGAGGCCCGAGATCGGCGCCGCGCCGGACTTGGCGTAGGCGCCCATGGACTTTTCCTCGATGGTGGTCAGGCCGCCCTCTGCGTTGCCGGCCGCGAACGAGCCGTAGCCCAGCGTCGCATAGTAGCGCGCAGCTTTGGCAATGCTTGCCTCGAGTTCATGGCCGAGAGCCGGGGTCGCCGCGCGCGACGCGAGGATGTGCTCGCAGCCGATCAGTTCGCCCGTCTCCTCGAAGATGCACGCGGCGCCTTCCGCGATCATGAGGTCGAAGGCGCGGCCCGCCGCCGGATTTCCGGTGATGCCCGAAGTCCCGTCCGAACCGCCGCAAACCGTGCCTACGATCCACTCTTCGGCGCGCATCGGCACAGTCTCAAGCCGGTCAAGCTCGCCGCGGATCTCCGCAGCCCACGCGCGCCCTTCGGCGATCGATTTCCGCGTGCCGCCGGTTCCCTGGATGACGATGGTCTTGACGGGCCGTCCGCTTGCGCGGATCGTTTCGGCAAGCTTGAACTTGTTGAAGCTTTCACATCCGAGCGACACAAGCAGCGCCGCGCCGACGTTCGGGTGCGTGCATAGCCTTTCCATCATTGTTTGCGCGTAGGCGTTGGGATAGCAGCCCGGAAAGCCTATGAGATGGACGTCGCGGTCGCGAAAGGGAACGACCACCTCGCGCGCGACATGATGAGCACATTCGACGAGATAGGCGACGACGATGGTGTTGCGAATGCCCTTGCGTCGGTCGGCGCGCAGCCAACCTTGGGTCATGGCCGCTTTTCCGTGGCCAGACGCGAGTCTTCGAGATGGTAGGTGGGCGTATAGTCGCTTCTGACATTGTGGACGTGGACGTGCGCTCCAGCCTCGATCGCGACGGTCGCGACGCCGATCGGCGCTCCATACTTAATGATCTTCTGGCCGGCCGGAATGGCGCGCCGGGCGAGCTTGTGGCCAAGCCGCAGGTCGGAGCCGAGAAGCAGTCGGGTTCCGTCAACAAGCACGGCCGTCCCGGCGGGGAGCGACGTCGTCGCGACGAGAACATTATCGGCGGCGCTGAGCAGGAGCAGGCGCGGGTCTGTTTCGCCGCTCATTCCTTCCTCCTGATGGCCGCCGTTCCTCGCGAACTGCCGCGAGCAATTTTTCAGCCGGGGCGCCAATTGTCCAGATAAAAAATTTTGTATCTTGCGGGCCCTATCGCCGGATGTTACCCAACCCCAATGGTGTCGTTTGTCCGTTCGACGCTGGCCGAACAGGCGTATGAGCAACTCCAGGACCGGATCGTGTCTGGCCTCCTGCCCGCGGGACAGCGTCTGCGGCCGGACGAACTCGCGGATTCGTTGTCGATCAGCCAGACCCCTGTGAAAGAAGCGCTGGCGCTTCTCGAACGCGATGGGCTGGTTGAGGGCTCTTCGCGCCGGGCGACCATCGTCCGGCGCTTCACCCCGTCCGACATCCACGAAATCTACGTCGCCCGAATCCTCCTCGAAGTCAGCGCAGCTGAGATCGGATTGAAAGCCTGCCGAGCCGACCGGGGATTCGTGTCCCAATTAGAGGGGATCTTCGCTCGACACATGTCGAACGTCGAGAAGCAGACTACGGAAGGTCTAAGAAAGGCGATCCGGCTCGATCGCGACTTTCATGCTCTTATCGTCGGGCTTGCCCGGAACAGGACGCTCGAGCGTTGGCACGCGACGCTCCTGCTCCAGACCCAGACGATCCGCAACTATCCGCTTGCGCGATATGATTTCGAGCGAACCCGCCGGGAACATGGCGCGATCGTCGACGCATTCACCGACGGCGAACTGGATTCTGTTCTTGACGCGCTACGTCGACATCTCGAAGCTAGCCGCGACGAGTTCCTGTCCCGCCGACCAGACGAACTGCCCGTGCGGCCTTGAAATCCGCCGCCTAAAACAAGACGGCGACACTTGGGAGGAAAGAAAGACATGCAAACGAAACGCATTTTTCTCGGGACCGCGGTCGCGGCGTCGGCGTTCGCCATGCTCACGACGGTCGCAGCCGCCGCTGACGCGCCCAAAATCGCAGTCGATCTCACGACGCTGACGTCGCCGTTCTGGACCGCCTACAACAAATATATCGTCAGCGAAGCGAAGTCGCAGGGCGTTGATCTGCTCGAGCCATTCAACTCCGAATTCGACACCGCGAAGCAGATCACGGGCGTGAAGAATTCCATCACCCTCGGCGCCAAGGGCATCATCTTCTCGCCGTTTGACAGCTCCGCCGCGGGCACCGTGCTCAAGACGGCCGAAGCGGCCAAGGTGCCTGTCGTCGCAGTCGACGTGGCGCCGACTTCCGGCCCCGTGGCCATCGTCGTGCGCGCCAACAACGTTGCTTACGGCGAAAAGGCCTGCAAATATATTGGCGAGCATGTGCCGGAAGGACCGGTCGTGCAGATCATGGGCGACCAGGCGTCTATCAACGGTCGCGACCGCGGCAACGGCTTCCGCGACTGCATCAAGAAGAACTATCCCAAGCTCAAGCTGCTCGAGATTCCGACCAAGGCGTGGTCTGGCGAGGACGCGGCGGCCGGACTCGATGCGATCCTGAACTCGACGCCCGATCTCAAGGCGATCTACATGCACGCGGGCGGCGTGTTCCTTGCGCCGGCGTTGCAGACGCTGAAGCGCAAGGGGATGCTGCATCCGGTCGGCGAAGCCGGACATGTCATCATCGTCAGCAACGACGGCATTCCCCAGGAATTCGAGGCAATTCGCAAAGGCGAGGCTGACGCAACGGTTTCGCAGCCGGCGGACCTCTATGCGAAATACGGCATCATGTATCTGAAAGACGCGATCGGAGGTAAGACCTTCAAGGCTGGTCCGACCGACCATGACAGCACGATCGTCGAAGTGGCTCCCGGCGTTCTCGAGGATCAGCTCTCGGCGCCGCTCGTCACCAAAGAGAACGTCGACGACAAAGCGTTCTGGGGCAACAACAAATAACCGACGCCGCCTCGATGCTTGAGACGCCGCCGCCGGATTCGACGGCCGACGCCGTTCCGATCGCGGAAGCGGTCGGCGTCTCGAAGCGTTACGGCGCAACCGTAGCGCTCAACGACGCGAGTCTCATCGTCGTGTCCGGCGAATCCCATGCGCTGGTCGGACGCAACGGCGCCGGCAAGTCGACTCTCGTCGGCATTTTGACGGGTCTTCGCGAGCCCGACAGCGGCGAGGTGCGCTTTCGGGGCGAGCCGGCGCCGCCCATGGCTGACCGGGAGGCGTGGCGTCAGCGGGTCGCGTGCGTCTACCAGCATTCGACAATCATTCCGGACCTCACCGTCGCCGAAAACCTGTTCATCAACCGCCAGCCGCTGCGGCGCGGCTTCATAAGCTGGAATACGCTCTGGAGGGACGCGCGGGAGGTGCTGGACCGCTGGAATGTCTCGGTCTCGGAACGCTCGCGAGCCGGCGATCTTAAGGTGGAAGCGCGGCAATTGGTCGAGATCGCGCGCGCCCTTTCTTATGGCGCGCGCTTCATCATCCTCGACGAGCCGACGGCTCAGCTAGACGGCGAGGAGATCAAGCGTCTGTTCGCCCAGATGCGCCGGCTGCAGGCGCAAGGGGTGACCTTCCTTTTCATCTCCCATCATCTCCAGGAAGTCTACGAAGTCTGTCAGACCGTGACTGTGCTCCGCGACGCCAGACACATCCTCACGGCTCCGGCCGCCGGCCTGCCTAAGGACGCGCTGATCGAGGCGATGACCGGCGAGCAGGTCAGCTTCAGTTTTGCCGACGCCGCCAACCGGGACGCCTCGACGGCGGGCGCGGTCGCCCTCGAAGTCAGCCGCCTCAGGGGCGAAGATTTCGACGACGTGAGCTTCGCCGTCCGCAAGGGTGAGATCATTGGGCTTTGCGGCGCGACAACCAGCGGGCGGCTCGGAGTTGCCGAGGCCGTGGCGGGTCTGGGGCACTACGAGTCGGGAACGATCCGTGTTAACGGCGCGCCTCTGCGCGCAGGCGACGTTCCCTCGGCCTTGGCGCTCGGTGTGGGGTGTGTGCCGAAGAGCCGGCACAGGCAAGGTCTCGTCCTGACGCAATCGGTGGCCGACAATGTGACTATGCCGATAGCGAACGCCCTCGGTCCGATTGGGTTTATCATTCCGGACCGCCGCGCGGCGGCGGCGAACAAAGCGATCGACACCCTTGGCGTCGTCACCGAGGGGCCGGATCAACTCGTCTCGGACCTCTCCGGCGGCAACCAGCAGAAGGTCGTCATGGGACGGGCGCTCGCGAGCCGGCCGTCGGTTCTTGTGCTGATCGACCCGACGGCTGGCGTCGACGTCAAATCGAAAGAAGCGCTGCTGCGGGTCGTCGAGAATACCCGCCGTGACGGGCGGGCGATCCTGGTGGCGAGTGGCGAACTTGAAGATCTGCGGGTCTGCGACCGGGTGCTGGTCATGCGCCACGGCAAGGTCGTGGCCGAGCACGCGGCGGGTTGGACCGACAATGAGCTAGTAGCCTCGGTCGAGGGGATTTGAGCGTGAATCAGAGTTCGGCTCCCGCGCCTGCCGTTCAAAAAGCCGCGGCGCCGCGCGCCCCGATCGCGATCGCGCGGTTGCGCGACCTTGCGCTTCTTCCGGCGCTCGCGGTCCTGATTGTCATCGGCTCAATAGTCAGCCCCGTTTTCATCACCTCAGGCAACATCAACACGATCCTGACCTCCTCGGCTGCTCTGGCGCTCGTCGTCCTGGCGGAATCGCTTGTCATCATCACCGGAAAGTTCGATCTGTCGCTCGAGTTCGATCTACGGCATTGCGCCAGCGATCGGGGCAATGGTCGTCCTGCCCGCCGAGGGCTTCGGCTTCGGGTTCGAATGGCCGACCGCGATCGGCATTCTAACTGTATTCGTAGTAGGGGGCCTGGTCGGATTCATCAACGGCTTCATGGTGGTGAGGCTGCGGCTCAGCGCCTTCATCGTCACGCTGGCGATGCTGATCATCCTGCGCGGCATGCTGGTGGGCGCCACGCATGGGCGGACTCTATTCGACCTGCCGGGCGCCTTCTACGGTCTGATGGTCGTCACGTTCCTCGGCCTGCCGCTCGCCGTCTGGCTGGCGGCCCTCGCGTTCGTCATCGCCGCGGTCATGCTGCGCTACCATCGGTTTGGACGCGCGCTCTATGCGATCGGCGGCAATCCCGAAGCCGCGCGCGCGGCCGGCATCCGAGTCGAACGCATTACCTGGGGCGTCTATGTCCTAGCGGGGGCGCTCGCTGCGCTCGGCGGCCTGGCCATCACCGGTTACGTGGGCGCGATCAGCGCCAATCAAGGCAACGGGCTCATATTCACCGTGTTCGCTGCCGCCGTCATCGGCGGCATTTCCCTCGACGGGGGCAAGGGCACGATGCTGGGGGCGCTGACAGGCGTGCTGCTGCTCGGCGTGGTCGGCAATCTGCTCACGCTCGCGCAGGTGCCGTCCTTCTGGATCCAAGCGATTTATGGGGCGATCATCTTGGGATCTTTGATGGTCGCCCGATTCGCGGGCGGGCAGTCGCAGGAATAAGTGCGGCTCCCCGCCTGTGGTTGGCCACCCGCCAGCCGCAGCGCGTCGTTTTCTATTGCGACTGCCTCGCTGCCCGACAGTCCTGGTAACGAAGCCGATACACGCCGAGCTCTGCGCAAAGGCGTGCGACGCCCAAGGTCAACTGGGATATTGCCGTTCTCCACTCGACTTGGGCCAGACGACATACGTGCCCCAGGAGCGCAAGAGCGAAGGGCTCCTGCTAGCCAAAAGCGTCGCGGACAACATCACATACGCCATTCTCGGGCAATTGCGGTCGTTCTTCGGCCTTCTCGATCCTCGATATGAGGGCGAACTGGTCCGCGGCGCGATCGCGCGGGCGAAGATTCACACCCGGGGCGGCGCCGATCCGATCGCCAATCTCAGCGGCGGAAACCAACAGAAGGCGCTGCTGGAGAAATGGCTCCTGACCCAGCCGTCGATCCTCCTTCTCAACGATGTCACCCGCGGGGTCGACATTGGCACCAAGCGCCTCATTTACGCGCTGATCGCGGAGAGCGCCCGCAAGGGTGTTGCCGTCATCTGGTATTCCACCGATGCGCGCGAGCTGGTCGGCGTCGTCCATCGCGTCCTTGTCATGCTGCAGGGTCGCATCAACGAGGAGCTGACGGGCGACAACATTGCCGTCGATCGCAGCGCGCGCGCCTCCGTCGGCGCGTCGCTTCTTCAGGGAGGCGCGGATGCCGGCTCCGCGCGCTAGCCGCTTCCAGCTCGGCGACAATTGGCCGGTCCTCGTCTTCGTCGGTCTTCTTGCCGTTCTGATCGGGCTTAAGGGCCGCTTCACCGGATTCGACGCGCACTCGCTGAGCGTGAACGCAATGCCGCTGACGCTGATCGCGCTCGGTCAGTTCCTGGTCGTGCTGACGCGGGGCGTCGATCTATCCCTTGGACCGGTCGCAAGCGTCGCCGGAGCGGTGATGGCTCTAACCCTCACGGACCATCCTTTTCTTGGCGTTGCCGTCCCGGCGCTGATAGGGTTGGCGGCCGGCCTGGTCATGGGTTGTTCGTCGCCGGTCTCGGCCTGCCGCCGATCATCGTCACGCTCGCCACCATGTCCGTCTGGCAGGGCGTCGCCCTGATCGTTCTGCCCAATCCGGGCGGCAGCGTGCCGACCGCGTTTCAGACAATAATGACCGGCGGCTTTTCCTCGCCGGTGGCCGGCGTTGCGGGCGTATTGGTTTGCATAGTCGGCGGGACGTGGCTGCTCAGCACGCGCTTCGGCTTGCATCTTCGCGCCGTCGGCGGCGACGAACACGCTGCCCGCATGAGCGGCGTCCGCGTCGAGAATGTGAAGGCCATCGCCTACGTGCTCGCGGGACTGCTCGCGGCTCTCGGCGGCATGTATCTCACAACCATCACTGCGAGCGGCTCCCCGACCGCCGGCGACAGCTACATTCTGACTTCGATCGCCGCGGTGGTGATCGGAGGCGTGCCGCTTTCCGGCGGCCGTGGCGCGCCCGTCGGCGTCGCCATGGGCGCCTTGATTCTGACGATCACCGGAAGCCTGCTGTATTTCGCCGACATCTCTTCGTTCTATCAAAGCGTGATCGACGGCCTGATCCTGCTCGCCGTCGTCGGCAGCGGCGCAACCCGTGAATGGCTGCGCTCAATCGCGGCGGCGCCTGCATGACCGTCTCCGAAGATAGCAACCCGCTGAATGCGGTCCACCCCGCGGTACGCAGTCGCCGCTTCCGCGGCGCAGCGCCGGCTCTGCTCATTGTCTTCTCGCTGACCCTCGTCTTTGTCGGCGAGCAGCGGGCGCCGGGCTTCGCCACCGTCGACAACATGCTTCAGCTCATGAAGCTCGCATCATTCCTCGGCCTCGCCGCCATGGGCCAGACCATCGTCATGCTTACGGGCGGCATCGACCTCTCGATCGCCTGGGTGCTGACCGCCTCCGCCGTCGTCTTCACCGGCTTCTGCGGCGGGCAGGACGCCAATGTCGCGCTTGCCGCCGCCGCCGCGACCAGCGTTGGGCTGGTCACCGGCTTCCTGAACGGTTTCGGCATCGTCAAGCTGCGCGTCTCACCGATCGTGATGACGCTCGCCGTGAACAACATCATGCTCGGGGTGACCCTCATCTATACCGGCGGCACGCCGAGCGGCTCGCCAAGCCCGCTTGTGCGCGCCCTTGCTACTGGCAACATTGGCTCTATCCCGGCAATGGTCATCCTCTGGTTCATCCTCGCGACCGTCGCGATCATGGCCATCCGCTACAGCCGCGGCGGCCGGATGCTGCTCGGGGTCGGCGAGAACCCCCGTGTCAGCCATCTTTCCGGCATCCGCAATGACCGAGTGATCATCAGCGCTTACGTCGTCTGCGGACTGATGACGTCGATTACCGGTATCTTGTTCGCCGCGTTCTCCGGCGCGAGCTTCCTCGGCATGGGCGACCAGTTCGTCCTGCCCACTGTCGCAGCAGTGGTGCTCGGAGGGACGTCGATGTTCGGCGGGCGCGGCGGCTATGGCGGCACGATGATCGCTGTGCTCTTCACCACGATCCTGACCACGGTGCTGGTCATCGGCGCAATTCCGCAGGGGGTGCGCAGCATCGTCTTCGGGGTCGTCGTGCTCGCGGCCATTCTCGCACAGCGCTTCCTCACCCGCCGCGACGACCGCGACTGACCGGAAAGAAGCCATGACCAAGCGAAAGATCATCGACGCTCACCACCACCTCTGGGATCTTGGCCGCGGCTACAACTATCCGTGGCTCCAGGACAAGCCCGGCAGCGACGGTATGCTCGGCGACCTCAAGCTGATCGCACGGGACTACCTGCTTCGGGACTATTGCGCCGACACCGCGAACTATGACGTCGTCGGCTCGGTGCATATCGAGGCCGTGGCCGCCGATCCCCTTGTCGAGACCCGCTGGTTGGAGGAGACGACAACTGGCGAAGGCTTGCCCAGCGGAGTCGTTGCCCACGTCGAGCTTCACAAGCCCAATGCTGAAAAAATCATCGCCGAGCACCTGCGCTTTCGTAAGGTCCGGGGCGTCCGCCACATCGTCAACTGGCACCCAAACCCCAAATATACTTTCACCGACCACGACTTTCTGACCGATAGCGCTTGGCTTTCCACTTTCCGCCTGCTCGGCAAATACGGACTTTCGTTCGATCTCCAGCTCTACCCCGGCCAAATGAGCTACGGTGCCGAGCTTGCCCGCCGCAATCCGGAGACCTTGATTGTCGTCAACCATGCCGGCATGCCGATCGAGCGCGACGAAGCCGGCCTCGCCCTTTGGCGCGACGGAATGAAGCGCCTCGCCGCCGAGCCGAACGTAGTCGCCAAGATCTCGGGGCTCGGCATGGTCGACTGGCGTTGGAGCGAAGCGAGCATCCGCCCCCTCGTGCTCGGGGTCATCGACCAATTCGGCGTCGACCGCGTGATGTTCGGCAGCAACCTCCCGGTCGACAAGCTCTATAGCTCCTTCGATACGCTCTACGGGTCGTTCGAGAATATCGTCTTTTCGTTCTCCGAAAGCGAGAAGGACCGGCTCTTCCGCGGCAACGCGCTGCGCCATTACCGGCTCGGAGCCGAAGCATAGGATAACCATGGCTCGGTTTCGATTGCTTACGCCCGACGCCCAATATGTCGACGACGGCGTCATTGAACGCCAGACGGCCGGCGGCGACGTCGATTGGGACATCCGCCGCGCGCGCTCGCTTGGAGAACTCCGCAACGAATCGCTCGGCGCCTGCGATGGACTGATCGTCTGGCATGAGATGAAGATCGACGCCGCCTTCGTTTCCGCCCTGAAACGCTGCCGGATCATCGTGCGCGCCGGTGTGGGGTTCGACCATATCGACCTCGAGGCGGCGGCCGCCGCCGGAATTCCGGTGTGCAACACGCCCGACTACGGCACCAGTGAGGTCGCCGACCACGCCATCGGATTGATGCTGGCGCTGCGCCGAGGCATCGTCAGCTATCATCATAGCCTGGTCGCCGACCCCGTTGGCGGTTTCGACTATACGCGCGCCCCGCTGGTCCGCCGGTTGCGCGGATGTGTGTTTGGCGTCGTCGGACTCGGACGCATCGGCGTCGCCACTGCCCTCCGCGCCAAGGCCTTCGGCATGAACGTCGTCGCTTACGACCCTTGGGTGTCGCGCGGCTCAGAGATCGCGGTCGGCGTCGATCGCGTTGAGACCCTGAAGAATCTGCTGGCCGTGAGCGACGTCGTCAGCCTGCATTGTCCGCTGACGGATGAAACGCGCGAGATGATCAACGGCGCGACCATTAGGCAGATGAAGCGCGACGCGATCCTCATCAACACAGCGCGCGGGGCCATTGTCGACATGCGAGCGCTCATGGACGCGCTCCGCAACGGCGACATCGCCGGCGCCGGCATCGACGTGTTGCCGATCGAACCGCCGCCAGATGGCGGCGCATTGGCCATCGCATATCGAAACCGCGCCGACCCGATCGTCGGCGAACGTTTGATCGTGACGCCCCACGCAGCCTGGTCAAGTCCCGAGAGCGTGAGCGACGCTCGCCGGCTGGCAGTGGAAACTGCGATGCTGTATCTGCGCGAAGGCAAGCTGCGCAATCTCGTCAACGGTCTGTCGGGATCAAGCAGTATCGACCGAATGGGGTCGCAGCGGGGGTCAAGCAGACTCAAATAGGCGGAACGCCGCAAATTGGAAATCTCAGCCCAAGCTGCCATGTCCGCTCGATGAACGCGGACGGAGACGGCCTGTCGACGACGTTCCCTCGTCACGGCGCTCTGCATCCTCTCCCGTTCGTGACCGCTCGAACGGAGTCACGGCTCCAAGTCTATGACTGTGGTGAGCAAACCGGCCATGTCAGCGCTTTGGCCTACATGGATCTGAAACCGCCCCGGCTCCAAGACGCGATCGAGATTTCGGGCCAAGGAAAGATAGCTCGTCGGTCGACAGTCGCCAGGTCAGGCGGCCGCGCTCTCGACCCTTAAGGATGATCTTTCGCACTCCCTTCAGTTCCAGGAGCGGAGGGGCGACGCTTGCGACCAGGTCGTGTACGAATAGGAACAGGGTCGCTTCGCCGTCAACCTCGCTATCGTTTCCGACCGTGACCGAGACTTCGAGGATTTCGCCCGCCCTCAGGGAGTTCGGATTGCATGTCAGATCGAGCAGCGCAAAGCGGCTGTAGGAGAGACCGTGGCCAAACGGAAACTGCGGCGTCGCCGGCACGTCGAGATATGAACTCGAGTAATGCTCTCCAGCTTTGGTCGGGCGGCCAGTCGGGCGCTGGCGATAGAAGATCGGGACTTGACCGACCGCCCGCGGCCAGCTCAGCGGCAATCTCCCGGTCGGATTGAATCGCCCGGTCAAAACGTCGGCGACCGCATGCCCGGCTTGGCCGCCGAGAAACCAGGTCGCAAGAACGGCGTCCGCGCGTTCGAACAGCCAGGGCAGCGCAAGCGGGCGGCCTGACGAGAGCAGGACGATTACGGGCTTGCCGAGGTCCAATATGGCATCGGCGAGCGCGCTCTGTCCTCCAGGGAGGCCGAGATCGGCTCGGCTCGCCGCTTCTCCGCTCATCGCGGCCGCCTCCCCGAGACACAGCACGACCAGTTCGGCCGTGCTGCACAGCTGGACCGCAGCCGAAATCCCGTCCGTATTTGGTGCCGCGATGTCGACGCCGGGCGCGTGATCGATCCGGCATTGCGGCAGGGCGGCTTTGAGACCTTCGAGAATGGACACGGCATCCTGAGCGCGGCCCGCGGAGGCCCACGGCCCCAGCATCTCGCGCGAGGCTGCGGCCAGCGGGCCAATCAAGGCGATGCGCCGAATCTCCGGCGGGAGCGGCAAGATTGCAGCGCGGTGAGTCAAGAGCACGATCGCCCGTCGTCCGACTTCGCGCGCCAGCTCGCGACGCTCCGCGTCCCGCGCGCCGTGCGGCCAGGCCGAGCCGCGCCGATACGGGTCATCGAAGAGGCCCAGACGCTCCTTCAGATCGAGCACGCGCCTTACGCTGGCGTCGATCTCGGCCATTGTCACAAGACCGCGCTTGAGCGCCTCCGGCAGACCTCGAACGTAGCTCTCGCTCGTCATGTCGATGTCGACGCCAGCTTTGAGGGCCAGAGCGGCAGCCTCGACGGCGTCCGCCGCCACACCGTGGTTCATGAGTTCCGCGACGGCGTTATAGTCGCTGATCAACACCCCGCCGAAGCCGAGTTCTTCCCGCAGCCAACCTCGCAGCAGCGGAGCGTTGGCCGTCATCGGCGCGCCGGCAAGATCGATGAAGGCCGGCATGATCGCCGCCGTCCCCGCGGCGACCGCGGCGGAAAACGGAGGCAGGTAGATCTCGCGCAGCGTTCGTTCAGACACGTCGACCGAGGCGTATTCGCGCCCCGCGGTCACGGCGCCATAGGCGCAGAAGTGCTTGGCCGTGGCGGCGAGGCTGTCGGCGGCGGCGAGGTCTTGGCCCTGAAAGCCGAGCGTTTTGGCGGCGGCCATTTGCGACGCCACCCAGGAATCCTCGCCCGGGCCTTCGACAATGCGTCCCCAGCGTGGGTCGCGCGCGACGTCAACCATCGGCGCAAAGGTCAGGGCGACGCCGTCCTCAGTCGCTTCTTCGGCAGCGGCGCGCGCCGTCTTCTCCCACAGGTCGGGAGCGAACAGGCAGGCTTCCGCCAGCGGAACGGGAAAAATCGTGCGGTGGCCGTGGATAACGTCGAGGCCCAGCAGGAGAGGGATTCCGAGGCGGGATTCTTCCACCGCGAGGCGCTGGACGGCATGCGCTTGATCCGCGCCCCAATGATTGAGCAGGTTTCCAATCCGCCCTGCTCGAATCCCTTCATGAATGTCGCCGAGCGCGCCCGGACCAGTGACCGCCAGAGTCGACGCGACCATGTTCAGCTGCCCGATCTTTTCCCCGAGGGTCATTGCCGCGATTAGCGTATCGATGCGTCCCATACTCTTGCCCTGCCGTTAAACGCGAGCGGATGGTCTCGACCGGCCATCCTTCTTAGACCAAAATGAGGCTTGGGATGGAGCGCCACCGACAACGGCCATCCGCTCGGGATCTGGAAAGTCCGCCAAGACGGCTTGGCCCGATCATGCGAGAATGGGCCTGGGGAGACGGATCGAATTCGATGGCGGAACAGTCCAACAAACCACCAAGCGGCGCTGAAGGAGCGGAGACTGCGACGCTGCGCAGTCTGTTCTCGGATTTCATTTGGATGGCTTCGGGCTTCTGGCTTTCGCCCCAGCGCAACAAACTCCTGATGCTGGCCGGCGCGCTGATCGGGGTCGTCGGGGCCACGGCCTACATGCAGATCAGGCTCAATTCCTGGAACCGTCCATTCTACAATGCGCTGACCAACAAGGATATGCCGGCCTTCCTCTCACAGCTCGTCGTCTTCGGCGAACTGGCGGGGATATTGCTCGTCCTCAACGTCGCGCAGATGTGGCTCAATCAGAGCTCCAAAGTCGTGATGCGCCAGGGTCTGGTCAATGATCTCCTGAACGAATGGCTGAAGCCGAAGCGCGCCTTTCGCCTGTCGAATTCAGGCGTCATAGGCGCCAACCCGGACCAGCGCCTGCAGGCTGACGCCCAGCACCTGACCGATCTTTCAACGGACCTAGGCATTGGCTTGCTGCAATCGACCCTTCTTCTGTTGTTGTTTGTCGGCGTCCTTTGGGGGCTCTCGCGGGGCGAGTTCCTGCCTGTGGCCGGTCGCGACTTCTCCCCGCCCGGCTATCTTGTGTGGTGCGCGCTTCTCTACGCCGGCGCCGCGTCCTATCTGAGCTGGCGGGTCGGCCGTCCGCTGATCGATCTCAATGCCGAGCACTATGCGCGAGAGGCCGAATTTCGTTTCGCGCTCGTGCGGATAAACGAGCACATCGACGGCATCACCCTCTATGGCGGCGAAGCCGATGAGAGGAGGGGCCTCGACGGAGTTTTCGGCAGCGTGCTCGACATTTCACGCCAGATTGTCAGCGCGGTTACGCGGCTGACGTGGATTACCGCCGGCTATGGCTGGTTTACGATCATAGCCCCGATCCTGGTCGCGGCCCCGGCCTATTTCCGCGGCACGATGAGCTTCGGCGAGCTCATGGTGATTGTCGGCGCTTTCAACCAAGTGCAAACGGCGCTTCGATGGTTCGTCGACAATTTCTCCAACCTCGCCGACTGGCGCGCGACGCTCCTGCGCGTGGCGAGGTTCCGCAAGGCAATCATGAAAATGGACGATCTCGGCGAGGCGACGAGCCGAATCCAATTTTCCGTGGCGGCGGAACCGTCGATCAAGATCGACGACCTTCACGTCGCTTCGCCGGCGGGCTGCGTGATGCTGAGCGAACCGCACGCGAACATGAATCCCAGCGAGCGCGTCCTGATCACCGGCGACAATGGCGAGCACAAAGCCTTGCTGTTTCGGGCCATCGGCGGCCTTTGGCCCTGGGGAAGCGGGCAAATTACCCATCCGGAGCGTCGCAGCATTATGTTCATGCCGGTCCGCGCCTATATCCCGCCCGGCACACTCCGCGCGGCCGTGGCCTACCCCCACTCGACCGAGGACTATGACGCTCCCGCCATCGTCGATGCGCTCGCCGCAGTCGGACTCGAGCACCTCGGGCCCCACCTCGAGAAGGAGAACCGATGGGACCGGGAGTTGACCGACAACGAGAAGCAATGCGTGGCTTTCGCCCGGGTCGTTCTGCAAAGGCCGGGCTGGGTTGTTGTGAACGACGCGCTTGATGTCCTTGATCCAGAATTGCGGACTCGTATCAGGGCGCTATTCGAGGGTGAATATGCCGATGTCGGCATGATCAATATTGGCCATGACCAGCCTGATAGCCCTTTCTACCCCCGCAAGCTGCATATCGTCATGGATTCCCTCGGGGAGAGCTTCACGCCCGAACGCGAGCACGGAATCCCCGAACCGCCAAAATCCCCCAGCGAATCGCTTTCCGCCAAATAGGGACGGGTGGCGGACTCGGCAGGCCGGATTGCCGCGGTTGCGCGTCACAGTACGTCGAGGAGGCGCTTGCGGCGAGCGCAGGACCTCGTCAGAAGTCGATTTCCAGCCGGCTCCAGTTCTTCGTCGTGATGACATCGGCGTCGATGTCGCACGCGCGGCCGTCCGCCCAAGCGTGCTTTGCGCCCGGATAGCAGACGAGAATTCGCTCGGGCGCCGGGCCTGCAAGGGAAAGCTCGACCGTCGTGCGCCCTCTCTTCCGCCGCGCCCGCAGATTGGCGACGCCGAAGGCTGTAGGCAGGTCGTTGAGCGCTATGCCCTCGCCGGCCCACCAGCCGTCGGGCACGGCGCGGAACAGCTCGAGCGTCGGGCCATTTTCCCTCAGCAACATGAGTCGGATGGCGCAAGCGAACTCGGCGCCGATCCAGGTATGGGGCATGTCGCCGATATATTCCGGCGCCCGCATATCGGCCCACACGACCTCGGCCCATCCGCGCCAACCCGGCGGCCGGCGACATGCGAGCATGACAGACAGCAAGCGCAAGGCGTCATCGCGTCGGCCCAAGGCCACAAAAGCGTTGAGGTTGCGCAAATCGTAGGGCGAGTAATTGCTTTTGAAATCGGGTGAGGAAATCGTCCTCATTCGGGCGGCGGCGCGATCGTAGGTGGCCTCGACCAACTCGGGCGGAAGCGCGTCCTCTACTCGGCAAGGCTCGAAGGCGATTGAGGTCGCGGTCGGATCGACGTCGTCGCGGTCGGCGGATCCAGGGATGACGCCGGTCTTCATCTTTTTGGCGGTCATGCGGATCGAGCGCGTCAGGTTCGCGGCGAACTCGCGGCCCTTGGCCTTGGCGTGAGCGGCGACGGTCTTGTCGCCGATTTCGCGCGCGAGAAATTCGCAGTTGCGCCACGCGCTCAGAGCGAAATAGTCGTCAAAATAGCTGTACGACGGCTTGCTGTAGCCCTCATGGCTGATGGATGGAGCGAGGAGGCCGTAGAAGCGTGTGCCGGGCCCGTGCTCGGCGTCCGTTCGCGCGCAAAGCTCATCGATGAACCGCGTCGCGCGCACAACGGGCTCAAAAATCGCGTCAAGGAATGTGCGGTCGCGGCTGATGCGATAGACGTCGGCGGCTATTCCCACGAACTCGCCCTGCGCGTCGAACTCGATGTCGCTGCCGTAGCCCCGATTTACCGTGCCGTCCACGTTGAGGATCGGCGGAACCATGCCATCCTTGTAGATGCGCTGCGCGTACCAGACGACATAGGCTTTGGCCTCTTCGACCAGGCCGGCCCACAACAAAGCCAAGGCTTGCGCCGAGCCGTCACGAATCCAGGTGCGGTCGTAGTTGCGTGGACCGGGCTTGAAAGCGAATTCAGTGGAATTGACGAGGATGAACGCCGTCTGCGCCTCGACCGTGTCGCTCACCTCCTTGTCGCCGACCGTGATCTTTCGCGGGCCGATCTTCGCCCGCCAATCTTGTTCAACGGTATCGCGCAGGGCGTCGAACGTCGCCTCCGCCTGCGGCTCAACGCCATCCCGCGTCGGCGACGACACGACCACGGCGAGGCTTGCACCCGGCTTCAGGGAAAAGGCGAATTCGCAGGCGGCGCTCAGGAGGCCAGAGTCGGAGCGAAGACGCCGCTTGGTCTTTCTGGGTCCCTTCTCGATGAGCCTGACGACATCGCCATTCTCGAACTCGGCGACGGCGAACGTGTCCGGCTCGCGCGAGAAAACGGCGTAGCGTCCGTCGTTGACGCTGACCTCGCCCCCCTTGACGGCGATCGAATTGATGGCGGCATGCCCGCCGTGCTGCCAGTAGGGATCAACCTGGACCGGGCGCACCGCGAGCACCAGGGCTCCCTTCCGCGCGGCGGCGCTCCTGTTGGTCACCCGATGCTCCGCCACCGCGAGGCCAGAGTGGGCCAAGGCGGTGCTGCGGATCTCCACGCCGCCCGCCGTCCATTCGACGGTCGGAATGGGAAGCGAGCCTCCGGCGAGGGATTGGCTGATCGAGGCGCTGGCCGGCGCGCCGTGCAGCGCGCGGCCGAGGCGTACGAGCGGGGTTATCTGGGGGGAGCCCCGCTGAGGCTCGAGATTGCCGAATTCGTCGAAAAGCGCCTCGCCGGCGTGGTCATATTCGCCGAGCACCGTCCAGTAAACTTGGCGGCCAAGAAGCGACTGCGGATAGAGATCGCCGCGCCCCGCGGCCGCCGCGCGCTCGAGCTGACCGATCGGCATACGATCCTTGTTCAGGATGCGCAGCTTGAGCTCGTTGACGATCGCGCCTTCTGGCGCGCTCGTCTCGTGGACGGTCAAGCGAAAATAGCGGCTCGTGGTCGAGCGCCACCAGAAGCTGTCGCTGCCGCCATTGCCGGTCAGGATGCGCCCGACCTCGCGAAAGCTCTCGCCGTCGTCGGAGAGGTAAACCGAGAAGTCGGTTCCGTAAGCGGCGCCCCATTCGATGAACGCCCCGAGCGGATAGCGCACATAGCCGAAGTCGACCGTGATGCTCTCGCCTTTGGGAAGCTTCACCGGGGCATAGCCTAGCGCCGCGACCCGCCCCTTTTCCATCACCGACGCCGCGTCCGCGGAACCGTAAAGATTGATCTCGACGATCTCCTTTCCTCGCTCGGCCTGCGGGTCGTCGCAAGTCCAGCGGACGAATCGCGCCTTGATCGGAGGGAAAGCGAAGACGTCCTGTCCGCCCTCGCCGTGGCGCGTGCGACAAAGATGGGTCCATCGCTTGCCGTCGAGTGAGGACTTGAACCCGTATGCGACAGGGGCGTCGCGTCCCCAATACACCTCGAGTCCCGCGAGGGTCGCGGCCTTGCCAAGGTCGATCTTGAGCCAAGGCTTCCTCGCTGGCTTCGACTTCCACGTCGTCGCATAGCGATCGTCGATTGCGAGACGAGGATCGCCGCTGCTGGCGGTCGCCTTCCAACGATCCTTGCGCGGCGGTTTCATCAGGCGCTCCGCTCGATCGTGCTGCTTGCGGCGGGGCCGGCTGGTTTATGCCCCATTCGTCACCGCCGCCGCGAGCCGCCGCCGGGCCTGCCCGGCCAAGCGAGGGTTAAATCTTTGCGCGACTTTCTGAGGCTTGGCGACTCGATCCGCTTGCCGAACCGGCGTCGTAGCCCGAACGCATGGCGAATGAGCATGTTGGCGTAGAGGCCAGGGCCGCTTGAATAAATTCGCCATCCGCCGTCGACGGCAATATCGTCAGCTCTGACCCGCGCCCATTCGGCGCTTGCCTGATAGCGATCGAGGAACGCCGCATCGCTGCTGCTGAAAAAAGCGTTGCGCTGCCTCAGCGATGCGTGCGCGAGCCGATCGGTCACGGCGATCGGGTTGGCGACCAATAGCGCCTCCCACAGTGCGCCGAATTCGCCGATATCGCTCATCGCCTCGCCGTAGCGCAAATGGGAATGGGTATACATGAGCCCGATTTCGCGGCCGAAAAAGGCGGCCGATTCCGCCCGCCGGAAAATTCGCTCGGGCCCGCCGTGATAGGCGCTGGGCCTATCCATGAGGCGCGCGCCATCGGAAAACAGCAGATGCTTGCGGATGAGACTGAGGTGCCTGCGCGCCTGGGCCTGGGTGAATAGGCCCCCGATCATGCTCTGCGTCATCGGCAAGAGCGAGAATTTTAGTCCGGTCTCGTTGTCCCTTGGGTGCAACAAGAGTTGAGGCTCGCCGCCTTCGGGCCGGAAGACGCCATAGCCGGCAACGACTCCGTCGCGCATGAGGAACGCGTTGAAATCCTTGCGCATCGCAACGGCAAGCGCTTCGAGCTCCTTCACCCGTTTTAACGCACGCCTCGCACGGCGAAGGATTGCAGCGTAGCGACGAAGCTGCTCGTAAAGCAGAACGACCGTCCAGGCGCTCGTCATCCAGTCGTGCCTCGCCGGATCGACCGGCTGCAGAGAATCGTTCCAGTCGCCGTTGCCATACCGGATCAGATTCGTGCCGGGGATGAAGCGGGCGCGCACCGTCTCTATCAGCTTGTCGATGTGGGTGGTCACCGGGTCGGCGTGAGCGGTCTTTTCGAAATTGTCCTCGCGGCGCCACGCGATCGTCTCATCGAGAAAGGCAAAATCGCCGGTCGCCTCGACATAGTCGCACACGGCCTTGAGCGGCCAGACGATGATATCGCCATGCGACTCCTTGCTTTGAATGACAGAATAGGGCTCAAGCATGAACCACTGCGGCCAGTCGCCGCTGTCCTCGTATTGCTGGGCAAAGAGGATGCGCAGAATCTCTTTGACCGGCCGATCATGCTCGAGCGTCAAAAACAATTCTACCGGGCCCTGGCACACATCGCGGACGCCCCAGGCGGCGCCGGTGTATTGTTCGAGGCCGTGCGGCGCGGTGAGATGGATCATGGCGTCGTGCGCGAGCCAAGGGAAGGTCGCGTCGATGGCGAGCGCGTCGGCTGAATTCTTTGTGCTCTGCACGCGAACGCCGCGCGTGAGATTGCGCCAGAAGCGCTCGCCGGGCTTGAGCATCGCAGCTTCATCGACGGGCCCCGAGTATTTCGCCGCCAATGCGTTCGCTTGGCTCGCGTCGGTCATCGAGCCGACGACCGCGAACACGAATTCGCTCAACGGGCGCGTCCGGATCGCGGCGTAGGCGCCGCTGCGGCGTTTCCCGTCGACGTAGAGCAATTCGTCCCCGCCTATCGCTTCGATGCGCCCGGGCGTGCTCGTCACCAGATAGTAGACAGCGTCAGGATATTTCTGGCCCCAGATATGCTCGGGATCGGGGCGGAAGGCGAGGCGCTTTCGTCTCGCGACGATCTCGACTCGACCATGATGGCCGAATTCCTGTTCGCCGAGGACGAGATGGCCGAAGACCAGGAACCGGCATTTTTCGCCTTCAACGGTCACCCGCCATTGCATGGCCGGCTCGTCGCCGGCGACCGTCGCGGAGACCGCAATCGTCCGATCGTTGAAATGATAGAGCCAGCGACAGTCGCTCAAGCCCATCTCGAAGGCGGAGGGCACGGTCAACAACCGCCACCCGCCCTTCGTTTCGATCAGCATCCGCAGTCCGCTGCCGCGAGTAATGTTGTAGGGATCGCGAGAGACGGAGAAGAGCTTGTGAAACGATGTGTTCCCGATGGTGAGCTGGGCGCCGAACACGCCGTGCATCCAGGCGGTCGCGCAGAGGATGTCGTCATTTGGCAGCATCTGCTCGCCGCTGCGGACAAGGGCGCCATGGCGACGCGCCACGATGCGGTCCTTATCGCGCAGGACGATGTGGCGGCTGTGCGTTCTTCCCGGCGCGAAGAGAGACAGAGGCTGGCCGTCGGCGCGCTCGACATGCGTGCCCTTGCGGTAGCGCGCCCGGATCGCTTTGTCGTCGAGCGCCTCGACGACGGCGGAGGACGCGTCGTGCACGAGAGAGCGCGTGGGGACTGAGACAGCGACCTCTTGCGGCGTCCAATCCGCCCCGGCTCGCTCGACCGTTTCTACAAGGCTCAGGTCGGCGTCGCTCGACGCCGTCGGATGATCGGCGACAAAGAGGCCGAAGAACGTCCACGACGTCGCAGCTCCGGAGGCCAGCGTCACGGCTTTCGACTGCACGGCGGCGCATGCGGTCTCGAACTGAAGCCGCTTCGAAGGCAGAGCCGTCCCAAACCCGCGGCTAAACCTATCGGCGTCACGGTGGCTCGGTCCCATGAGGTCGCGATAATCGGTGGCAAAGCCCACAGCGCCTTCAAGGCAGCCATGAGCGGCCCAAGGAAATGTTCCACCTTGCGAAAGATTTTGCCGGCTCATGAGAATGGAGTTCAGGCGCGGATGCTGCGCGACATGATGGTCCATATACTGGCTGGCGTAAGCCTCGTTGTTCATCAGGAAGCCCTGATCGCCGAGCCCGAGATCCTGGATGAAGACGGCGTCGCAGGGGAGGTCGCTGTCCCGCCGGTTGGCTACTTCGAGCCGCCACATCCACAGGCTCGACCGCGGGTGCAGCCAGAGCGTGACACGATGGCTGACGCCGCTCCTGTCCCTCTCCCAAACAATGCGATCGTCCGAAGCGCCGACGCGGAGCCCGGCTTCGGGACCGATGACCGGTAGGATCGCCGGCTCGGGCCCGCCGAGGCGCAGGAAGAGGCGCCCCATGCCGTTTGCGATGGGGGAAGCGAACACCTGGCTGATCATGATCCGGCGCTTCGGATCGATATGTTCGATGGCGAAGATCGCGCCGCTCGGCAGGAGGCTGACGGAGACCCCGGCGCTGTTGGCGATCTCCACGAGGCCGAGTTCGTCTCTGCGCGGGGTCGTCAAGCTCTCTGTGGACGAGTTCGGCATTCCCTCTCCCTTGAGCGGCTTTCTCAGTCCGGCAACGCCAGCAGTCTCTTTAACCACCTCACAGTCCTCACGCAAAGCGACGCGAGGACCAGGCGCGGAAGATTTACAGCTTTGCGCGGACCTTCGCTCGGTCGGCCGGTCAACCGGTCTTCAAGGTTGCGCGAGAACTCGGCGATCATTCGCTCGGCGAGATTTCGCACCAGGCTTGGCCGCCCGAATTGCGCCAGCGCTCCCTTGAGGGCGTAGCCGATCGAAAGCTCGACGCGGGCGGTCCCCAGCGCCTCGCCGGCGACGACGCGATAGCGAATCTCGCCCTGCACGGTCGAGCGCTCGCCGGCGTCAGCGCCCGCTCCCAGAATTCGCCCGGCCAGTTCTTCCTCATCCCGTTCGACAAGGGCCACCCCGCGGAATACTGGAGAGATCGGCCCGAATCTGACGCGAATCCCGCCCTCGACACGGTCCGGCGCCGGCTCGCCGTCGATGACGGCCCCGGGAATGCATTCCGCGATCTCGCGGATGCGGCCAAACGCCCCAAACACCTCCGCGGGCGGGCGGCGAATAGTGAAAGTCTGTTTGAAACTGTCTATCGGCGTAAATGCCGTGGCGACCTTTGCTGCGAGTTGGGGAGCGCGCGGCGGCGCGGCCTTCGGCGCGGGCGCCCCGATCGCCAGGCGCAATCCGGCCCGCGCTCCGACCGGTCCCAAGCCGCGGTTAGTTGCGGCGACGATCGGGGCAATCTCTCGCTCGCGCCGGGCGGCGATGACGCTCCGGACCGCCCGCACGATCCCGACATAACCGGTGCAGCGGCACAGGTTGCCGCTGAGGCCCAACCGGATGCGCCGCTCGTCGGGCTCACGAAGGCGAAGAACCAGATCGCGTGCGGAGACCAGCATTCCCGACGTGCAGAACCCGCACTGCAGTGCGTGCTCCCGATTGAAGGCGGCGCGCAGCTCGACTGCGATCTCATCGCTATCGAGGCCTTCGATCGTCGTGACCTCGGCCCCGACGCAGGCGCCGGCGAAGGTGATGCACGACCGGATCGGCTCGCCATCGACGAGGACGGTGCAAGCCCCGCAAACCCCGTGCTCGCAACCCAGATGCGTGCCTGTAAGGTTGAGCCGCTCGCGCAGGAAGTCGGCGAGATGCCAACGGGGCTCAACCTCCTCCGAGACCGTGCGGCCGTTGACGCTGAGTGAGAGCGGCATCGTCGGAGACGGCATCGCGTTCATGCCGCGTCCGGAACCTTCGCCGTGCCCTGCACGCTCGCCTGTAGAATCGCGCGTCGCAGCACCGTGACATGAATGTGACGGTCTACCGAGTCGCTCATGCCGGCCGCGGCCAAGAGCGAGTCGGCGGCGGAGGCGTCGAAGCGCGCGGCGAATGAAGGGCCGATGGCGCCGCCGAACAGCATGCGCGCATCCTCGATCACCACAGGCGCCGCTTCGACCGCGCCGATCACGGCGCGCCCGCTCCCTCCCTCCGGATCGATCACCACCGCCCCGATCGCCTCGGCGAATTCCCCAACCTTGCGGCAATGCTTCACATAGCCCCATCGCGCCGACGACCGCAAAGCGGGCACGCGGACCGCCGTCACAAGCTCGTCGGCCGCCAACGCCACGTCGAGCGCCCCCACCACAAAATCGCCAATCGCGATCCGCCGGCTGGTTCGCGCGCTCGAGGCGATCTCGACTTCGGCCCTGAGCGCGGACAGCGCGGACACCCAGTCCGCCGCCGGATCGGCATGGACGAGGCTCCCCCCGATCGTCCCGCGGTTGCGCACCGCCCGGTAGGCGATGCCGGCGGCGACGCGGGCCAACATCCCGTTGGCGACATCGGGGACACGACCATCCTCGATATCCGCATGGGTGACGCAGGCGCCGATGACGAGCGAGCCGTCCGCCCGCTCCATCCGCCGCAACTCAGGCACGCCGGAAATGTCGATGATGCGGTCGGGCTCGACCAGCCGGAGATTGAGCATCGGTCCGAGCGATTGCCCGCCAGCGATGACCTTCGTCGCCCCGTCCGCGCTGGCGATCATGGCAAGCGCGGCGGTGAGGTCGCGGGGTCTCTCCATGGCGAAGCGCGCCGGCTTCATGAGGCCGCCTTCCGCTCCGTCGCGTTCGAGCGCGCCCCGAGCACCGCCTCGACGATCCGCCGCGGCGTAATCGGCGAATGACGGAGTTCGACGCCAAGCGGCCTCAACGCCTCGTTGACGGCGTTGGCGATCGCGGCGGGCGGGGCGATGGCGCCGCCTTCGCCGACGCCCTTCGCGCCGAACTCCGTATAGGGCGAGACCGTCTCCATGTGGACGATGCGCGCCGCCGGCGCCTCGGGTGCGCCGGGCAGAAGGTAGTCGGCGAAAGTCGAGGCGAGGGGCTGACCGGCGGCGTCGAACAGCATTTCCTCATAGAGCGCGGTGCCGACGCCCTGGGTGAGGCCGCCAAAAATCTGGCCATCGACGATGAGTGGATTGACGAGGACCCCGCCGTCCTCGACCACGACATAGTCGAGGATCTCGACCTCGCCGAGATCGGGGTCGACGGCGACGACGACCGCGTGGGCCGCATAGCTGAAAACCCCCGAGTCGCGGACCGGCTTGTAGCCGGCGGTCGCCTCGAGTCCGCGGGGGTCGACGTCGGCCGGGAGGTCCTGCGGGCGCCGGTAAAAGGTCCGCGCGATCGTCGTCAGCGAGACCTCGCCGGCCGGACCGCGCACGCGCCCATCCTCGAAGCGCGCGTCTTCGGGCCGGGCCTGGACGAGATGGGCGCCGATGCGCGTCGCCCTCTCGGCAAGCTCGCGGCAGGCGGCGGCGACCGCTCCGCCAGCCATCACCATCGCGCGCGAACCCCAGGTCCCGGTCGAATAGGGCGTCATCGCGGTATCGCCGAGCACCACCCGGATCCGCGCCGCGGGAACGCCGAGGATTTCGTGCGCGACCTGGGCCAGCGTCGTCTCGAGACCCTGACCGTGCGAATGGAGGCCGACACGCAGCTCGAGCCCTCCGTCCGGCGTCAGTCGCGCGTTCGCCTGCTCGCGGCCGGGCACCATGGGGATGCCCCAGCCGGCGTAAACCGACGTGCCGTGGGCCGACTGCTCGCAATAGATCGCCAGGCCGAGCCCGATGCGGCGCCCGTCCGGCTCGCCTTTGCTCTGACGTGCGCGGACTGCGTCCGCGTCGATCGTCTCAAGGGCGCGCCTCAGCGCCTGCGGATAGTCGCCGCTGTCGAAGTGTTTATTGGTGATGTTGTCGAACGGCATCTGTTCGGGCTTGACGAGATTCGCGAACCGCACCGTCTCGGGGCTCAGGCCGGCCGCGGAGGCCACCGCGTCGAGCGCCAGCTCGAGAGCGAAGCACACCCCCGTCCTGGCGACGCCGCGATAGGGCAGGATCGGGCATTTGTTGGTCGCGACCGACCAGGTCCGGCAGCGATAGGCCGGAAAATCGTAGGGGCCGGGCAGGATGCTCGCCACCTGGGCTGCTTCCAGACAAGCCGTGAACGGATAGGCCGAATAGGCGCCGGAATCGACGATCGCCTCGCAGTCGACGCCGCGCAGGCGCCCGTCGCGCTCGGCATAGACGGTGATCTCGTAGTGATGCTCGCGGCAGTTAGCGTTGGCGGTCAGGTGCTCGCGGCGGTCCTCGAGCCACCGCACGGCGTGGCGCCGGCGAAGCGCGAGCCAGCCGAGGCAGATTTCCTCGGCCAGCAGTATCCCTTTATAGCCGAAGCCGCCGCCGACGTCGGGCGAGACGATGCGGACGCGGCCTTCATCCAGGCCGAGGCATTCGGCGAGGCCGGTGCGAATGACATGCGGCATCTGGCTTGCGGTGTGCAGCACGAGCTGGTCGGCGCGATGGTCGATGACGGCGACGCAGCCGCGCCCCTCGATCGGCGCCATGCATTGGCGCCCGGTCGAGATCGTGCGCGTGACCTTGATCGGCGCATCGAAAGCCGCCGCAATGCCGGTGTCGACCGCCGTCTCGAGGAAAACGTTGTCGCCCCAATGCTCGTGCACGAGCATGGAGCCCGGCTTGAGCGCCGCGCGCATGTCGCAGACGGCAGGCAGCTCCTCGAGGTCCAGGGTTACGCTCGCCGCGACGTCCTCAGCTTCAGCACGCGTTGGCGCAACACACATCGCAACGAGTTCACCGACATGCCTTACCTTGCCGGTCGCGAGCGGCGCCTGCTCAGAGACCTTGAACCCCGGCAATCCGGAAACAGCCCGAATGGCCTTGACCCCGTCCAGATCCGCAGCCGTGAACACCCGATCCCGAACCGTTTCGGGAATATGGATGGCGCGAATGCGGGCGTGTGCGAGCGGGCTGCGAACGAAGGCGACGTCCTGCGTGCCGGGGAGGCGGATATCGCCGACATATTGCCCCAGGCCCCGCATGAGGCGCTCGTCCTCCTTGCGGGGCAGCCGGGCGCCGACGCCCTCGGGCGCCCTCGGGTCGTTGGCGCGCCTCAAAGCGAAACGTCCTCGATGAGGCGCCGCGCCGCGCGGACGAGCTCACCCCTCGGACGCCGCAGCTCCTCAAGGATGCTGAAATGGTCCGCGCCTACGATCGGCAGCAGGGGACCCGGCGCATGAGCCCCCGAGCGCAACGCGTGGAGCTCGCGCGAATCGTGAACCAGAGCCGGAAGCTCGGCTGTTCCGTAAGCGATGGCGAGAGGTTTCGGCGAACCCGGCGGCGTCCGCACGGGAGAGAGCGTTGCGATCTCAGCGTCGCTGAGCTTCAGCACAGCGTTGAGCCCCGTGTCGCGCAAGGGCCCAAGATCGTAAACGCCGGATATCGCGAGGCCGGCCGCCACCAGCCGATGCCCAAGATGCAGCGCCGCCAGCTGCGCCCCGGCCGACCAGCCCGACACCACCACCGGGCCGGCGATTCCGTGCGCCGGCCCGTGGTCCGCAAGCCAGTCGAGCGCGACGCCGATCTCTCGCACGATCGCGGTTAGGCTCGCTTGCGGGGCCAGCGTATAGCCCGGCATCGCGACCGACCAGCCGTGCTGCGCCAATCCCTCGGCATAGGCGGCGAAGAACTCCCGCGAATTGCGCAGCCAATAGCCGCCATGGATGAAGACAAGGCAGGGCGCGCGGGGGTCGGGCGCCGGGTATAGGTCGAAAGCCGTGCGGTCGCCCGGCGCGTACGGAATGTCCAAGCTGCCCGAATGGGCTTTGCGGTAGGCGGCGGAGGCCGAGTTGCGCGCTTCGATCAGCCTTGCGCTATTGGCGACCGCCGCGTTGTTGTCATAGGCTGCGTTGCGACGCGCCTCATCGAGCGAACTCCAGACCTGCTGCGGCGCAGGCGTCTCGGCGACGAGGCTCACGCCGCAACGGCCTGCGGCAGAATGGGCGAATCGGCGTCGAAGCGCTTGCCCGCGCGGAGGCAGAACGCCGGACGCAGCAGCCGGTCGGCGACCACCTTCGTGTTTTCATTGTCGCGCAGCAGGAAGCGCCCGCGATCGTCATGCAAGACGGTGACGTCCGCCTCGAAACCTACCGTCAGCGCGCCCATGCGATCGGCAAAGCCAAGCATCTCGGCAGGGTTGCACGTCACCATCGGCACCACCGCCTCAAGCGGCAGACCGAGCCCCATCATCGAGCTCATCGCCTGGGTGAGGCTGAAGCGGGCCTGACCTTTGAACGGGTGGTTCTCGTCGTCGGCGTGCTCGCGCGGAGTGCCGGGCGGCGCGGGGACCTCCGTGTTGTAGCCGTGCATGTCGGCGCCGAGAGTATGCGGGATCACGCCGGCGTCGAGCGCCTTGCGCGCCAGCCGATAAGAGAAATGGCTGCCGTGGCCCACATCCACCTTCAATCCCTTGTCGAGCGCGGCCTTGATGACCTTATGGACCTCGCCCTTTCTGTTGACGAAGCCGCCGGGGTGGCGGGTGAAGGGATGGGCCAGCACGTCGCCCGCCTTCAGCAGCGGAACGACGCGTTCGAGAATGGTGTCCGCGTCCTCCCCGTTGGCGCCGCTTTCCGGCAAGGTCCACAGCGTTCCGAAATGAACATAAAGCGGGAGGTCGGTCCGGCGGCCGATCTCGGCCGCCATCTCCATGACCCGGATGCCCCAGCGGGCGAACCCGCCGATCTCAGCATGCCCCTTGATGCCGCGGACGATATCCTTATTGGCGTTCGCCGAAGCGACCGTGGCGTCGATATCGACCCCGGCCGGGCTATAGAGGTTGGGATAGAAATGTCCTTCGAGCCCGCCGACCAGATAGGCGGAGAGGAACGCATAGACCCGCGTCTCGGCCTTCTCGGCGACGAAATGCCGGAAGCCCGGCAAGGTCATGCAGGACGGGCCGCCCTGGTCGACGACCGTGGTCACGCCCGAGCGCACGCCGACCATATCGGCGTTGAGGCCGAACCGGCCGGTCACATATTGGTAGACGTGGCCGTGGGTATCGATGAGCCCGGGCAGCACCAGCTTGCCGGAGACGTCGACCGCTTCTTTGGCGCTGCTCGACAGGATCGAAGGCTCGATCGCAGCGATGCGGCCGTCGCGAACGGCGACATCGAAGATGCCGTCGATGCCCGAAGCCGGGCAGATGACCCGTCCGCCGCGCAGCACCAGATCGTAACCGCTTCTCACTGACATGGTCTTCGCCTCCTTCGGGCGGTGTCGCGGCAAGGGTAGCGCGTTTCGGCCTGGCCGGTAAGATGGCGATTCGGGCGATCTCGCTCGCGCGCCCTATGTTGCGGCGCGCGTCTCTCGAACGATCCCCGCGACCCGATCTGCAATCGCGAGGCTTGACGTGAGCCCGGGCGATTCGATCCCGAACAGATTTATCAATCCGGCGACGCCGTGACTCCTTTGGTCCTGGATGAGAAAATCCGAGCTCGATCCGCCCGGGCGCTCGATCTTCGGCCTTATTCCTGAATAGTCCGGCTGCAGCGCGCCGTCGGGCAGATCGGGCCAGTAGGAACGAACCGCCGCGTAGAACGCGTCCGCGCGGGTTGGATTGACAGCGTAATCAATCGCTTCGATCCATTCGACATCGGGACCGAAGCGGGCTCGGCCGCTGATGTCCAACGTCAAGTGGATTCCGAGTCCCCCGGGAGCCGGCACCGGATAAATCAAGTGCGAAAAGGGCGAAGGCGCGGCGAGGGCGAAATAGTTGCCTTTGGCCAAGTGCAGCGGCGGAATTTTTTCGGGCGGCATTCCGGCGATTGAACTCGCCAGCGCCTGAGCGCCGAGGCCTGCGGAATTGACCACGATATTCGCTGCAATTTGCGTCGGATTCGGCCCCTCGGTCTCAATGATGAGTCCGTGTGCAGCAATTCGGCCGGAAATCGCCGGCGTCTCAAGAGCCAGCATGGCGCCGCGCCGCTCCGCATCACCCTGCAGAGCCAGCATCAAGGCGTGGGAGTCTATGATGCCGGTTGAAGGCGAAATCAGCGCCTTGGTTACGGCGAGCGCCGGTTCGAGCGCATGCGCCTCGTCTCGATCGAGCCAAGCCAAATCCGTGACGCCGTTGGCCTCGGCCTGCCTTTTGATGGCCGCAAGTTTTCCGATTTCGCCTTCGGTCGTCGCCACCAGCATTTTGCCGCAGCGCCGGTACGGCACGCCGTATTCCCGGCAAAAGGCGTAAAGCATCGCCTTCCCCTCGACGCATAGGCGTGTCTTCTCGAGACCCGTCGGATAGTAGATGCCGGCATGGATGACTTCGCTGTTGCGGGAACTTGCGCCCGAGCCAATGACCCGTTCGCTTTCGAGCACGACCACCTCGCGCCCCGAGCGCGCCAATGCGCGTGCGATCGCAAGACCAACGACGCCGGCGCCGATCACCAGGCATTCTACTGAGTCCATCGCGAACGAAGCCCTCCAGAGCGGTCCGACAAACGAGCGAGGCCAAGTCCTTTTGCGGCCAGCGGCCGTGCGATTCAATATCCTGAACGGGGGCCTCAAGGAACGGCTCGAGAAGGAGTGAGCCAGGCGCCCGGATGAAGTCCGGCCGAAATTGAGCTATTGAGGACAACGTTGTCGTTTTAAAGCCGGCGCCGCCGGGCGGGTGAGGCGATGGAGACAAAGTTTCCGAGCTATTGGATGTGGTCGGAAGCCTTCGAGATGCTGGCGCGCGCGGAGCGCATGCACCGCCAATTCTTCCAGCCGTCCAGCTCCCCTGCGTCGGCCGCCTGGGAGCCGCCGATCGACGTCCTCGAGACCGAGCGAGCGGTGCTGGTGCTGATCGCTCTCCCCGGGGTGGACTTCAGCGAGGTCAAGGCGCTCATCAATCAAGGCGAATTGCTGATCTCGGGACATCGGACCTATCCGGCGGAGATGCGCACAGCAATCATCCACCGTCTCGAGCTGCCCCAGGGCCGGTTCGAACGGCGCATTCGTCTGCCTGCCGGCCGCTACAGCGCGATCCATCGATCGGAGTTCAACGGGTCCCTGCTCATTACCCTGCAGAAGTCGGAGGCCTCGAATGACTGACGCCACGACAGTCTCCGAGGATAGCCCTGGCGCGGCCCCCCGCTCTGCCGGCCGATGCGCTGATCATCGTGCCGGTGCGCGGCCTGGTGCTGTTTCCGGGCACGGTGTTGCCGATCACCCTCGGCCGGCCCCGCTCCGTCCTGGCGGCGCAGAGAGCGGTGCGGGAACAAAGACCGGTCGGCATTGTCATGCAGCGCAACGCCGAGCTCGCCGACCCGCTTCCGATCGACCTGCATCGGATGGGGACCATCGCCAATATCGTCCGCTACATCACCGCGCCGGACGGCACCAACCATCTCATCTGCCAGGGCGAGCAGAGGTTCCGTGTGCTCGACTACCTGACCGGCTGGCCATTCTTCGTCGCCAGGACGGAAAAGATTCCGGAGCCCGGTCCGAATTCGGACCAGATCGAGGCCCGTTTCGTCCATCTCAAAGGCCAGGCGATCGAGGCGATCCAGCTCCTGCCGCAAGCGCCGAACGAATTGCTGGCGACCATCCAAGGGGTCGATTCGCCGGGCGCGCTCGCCGATTTGGTGGCGACCTTCATGGACGCGACTCCGGACGAGAAGCAAGAGATCCTCGAGACGGTGGACCTCGAGGCTCGAATGGAGCGGGTCTCCCGGCTGCTCGCGCATCGGATCGAAGTGCTCCGACTGTCGCAGGAAATCGGACGGGACACCAAGGCCTCGCTCGACGCCCGCAACCGTGAGGTCTTGCTGCGCGAGCAGATGGCGGCGATTCAGCGCCAGCTCGGCGAAGCGGACGAGGGAAAAACGGCCGAGATCGCCGAACTCGACAAGGCGATCGCCAACGCGCGCATGCCGAAGGAAGTCGAAGACCAGGCGCGCAAGGAGCTCAGGCGCCTGCAGCGCATGCCGGAGGCGGCGGGCGAGTACGGGATGGTGCGGACCTACCTCGACTGGCTGGTCGACCTGCCGTGGGCTCTTCCTGAAGAGGCGCCGATCGACATTGCGGCGGCTCGCCGCGTCCTCGACGAGGATCACTTCGGCCTGGAAAAGATCAAGCGCCGGATCATCGAATATCTCGCCGTTCGCAAGCTCGCGCCGGACAGCAAGGCGCCGATCCTGTGCTTCGTCGGGCCTCCCGGAGTGGGCAAGACTTCGCTCGGCCAATCGATCGCCCGCGCCATGAACCGCAAGTTCGTCCGCGTCAGCCTCGGCGGCGTGCACGACGAAGCGGAGATCCGCGGCCATCGGCGAACCTATATCGGCGCTTTGCCGGGCAACATCATTCAGGCGATCCGCAAGGCCGGGACCCGCAACTGCGTCATGATGCTGGACGAAATCGACAAACTCGGCGCCGGCATCCAGGGCGACCCCGCCTCCGCGATGCTGGAGGTGCTCGATCCCGAGCAGAACAACAGTTTCCGCGACAATTATCTCGCCGTGCCGTTCGACCTGAGCCGCGTCGTGTTCATCGCCACGGCGAACCTGCTCGACACCATCCCCGGCCCGCTTCGCGACCGCATGGAGATCATCAGTCTCGCCGGCTACACGGCAGGCGAGAAGTTTCAGATCGCGCGCCGCTATCTTGTCCCGCGTCAACTGAGCGCCAACGGCCTCAAGCCGGGCCAGGTAGAGATCGCCGATGACGCGCTCAAGGGCGTCATCGAGCACTATACGCGGGAAGCCGGCGTCCGGAACCTCGAGCGCGAGATCGGACGAGCGCTGCGCCAGGCCGCTATGCGGATCGCCGAGGACGAGATCGGGCCGATCGCGATCACCGCCGGCGACCTCTCGAGCATACTGGGCCCGCCGCCGTTCGAGGACGAAGTGGCGATGCGCACCAGCATCCCGGGGGTGGCGACCGGGCTGGCGTGGACGCCGGTCGGAGGCGACATTCTGTTTATCGAGGCGACAGCAACTCCCGGAAACGGCCGGCTGATCCTGACCGGCCAGCTCGGCGAAGTGATGAAGGAAAGCGCGCAGGCGGCGCTCAGCATCGTCAAGAGTCGGGCCGGCTCCTACGGAATCGACGCCGCCCGGTTCGAGAAGACTGACATCCATATCCATGTGCCGGCGGGCGCTACGCCCAAGGACGGCCCGAGCGCGGGAGTGGCGATGTTCATGGCGCTCGTTTCGCTTCTCACCGACCGCACCGTGCGCAGCGACACTGCGATGACCGGCGAGATAAGCCTGAGGGGACTGGTGTTGCCGGTCGGCGGCATCAAGGAGAAGGTGGTCGCCGCGCACCGGGCCGGGATTCGGCGCATCATGCTGCCCGCGCGCAACAGGCGCGACTTCGAAGACATTCCCGAAGAGGTGCGCCAGCAATTGGCGTTCATTTGGCTCGACCGGGTAGACGATGCGGTCTCGTCAGCCTTCGAGGGGGCCGGCCATTCAAAGGATCTGGTCGCCGAATAACTCGACCGGGGCCCATCACCAGGGAGGCGCGGCTTTTTCAGCCGCGCGCGCAGGCGCTCCTTGGCGTCGTTGGCCCGCTGCCGCAACGAATTCCGCTTGTCCCAACCGGTTGAATGGCTCACATTGTCCAAAGGATCAGCGGCCATCTGGCGAGTGCCGGTCCCGTATCCGCGTAGTTGCGCATCTCCGGTATTTTTCCCGATCCTCCGTGGACGAGCTTCCCCGAAAATCGGGTTCGATAGGACGCCGTGGGACGACACCCATAAAGATGGCGAAGCAAATGGAAGTCCATGTCAAGACGGTCGAAGGCCATCCCGCCGTTCAGGCGGCCGACCAGATTGTCTCGCCCAATGTGACCCAGGAAATCGGTCTTCTCCGATCAAAATTTGAGGGCGCGCGGCCGTTCAGGCATGTCGTCGTCGAAGGCTTTTTTAAGCCTGACTTTGCCGAGGCGCTGCTGCGCGATTTTCCGGCATTCGATCCGAAGCGCGCGGTGAATGAATTCGGGGAGATGGGGAACAAGGCGGTCAACGAGCGGATCGAGACGCTGAGCCCCGCCTACGCGGCGGTCTCGGATTACCTGAAATCCGAGGCTTTCCTCAAACTGATGAGCGATCTGACCGGCATTCCGAACCTGTTGCCCGACGTCAACATGTACGGCGGCGGCACCCATGAAAATCGGCACGGCCAAGAACTCGATGCCCACGTCGATTTCAATTACGATCCAGTGACCAAGTTGCATCGCCGTCTGAATCTACTCGTCTACCTCAACAAGGAATGGGACGAGAATTGGGGCGGGTCGATCGAACTTCACTCGAATCCAAGAAAGCCGGACGAAAATGGAATTGCCTCATTCACGCCCGACTTCAATCGCGCAGTCGTCTTCGAGACCAACGAATATTCTTGGCACGGCTTTCCAAAGATCAATTTGCCGGCCGACAAACGGCATCTCTCGCGCAAGAGCCTATCGGTCTATCTCTACACCAAGACCCGGCCCCGACACGAGATCGTGCCTGAACACGGGACGTTTTACGTTCAACGGCCGTTGCCCTCGCACATCCTGCCCGGGCGTGTGCTAACGACAGCGGATGTCGAAGCGGTCAAGAGTCTGCTCGCCCAGCGGGATGGGTGGATCGAGCACTATCACGGCGTCGAACTTCGGGTCAGCGCGCAAATGGGGGAGTTTCATCAAAGGATCCGGGAGTTGGAGGACCGGTTGCAGGAAAGGAAGTCAATCGGCCGAATTGTCCGCCGTCGTTTGAACCGGCTGCTCGGGCGAGCCAAAAGCCCTCCGCGATCGCATTGACGCGTTGACTACGGCGCGCGATCAGGGCGTCGTAACTATCCGTCGCCTCGTCGTTGAAACCTCCGCCGCTGAGATGTTGGCGGCATAGCTATTGCCGAAATGAGTGCGAACGTAGTTGACGACGTCCGCGACCTGCTGGTCGCTCATCATTTGTCCGAGCGGCGGCATGCCTCTCAGCCCGCTGAAAAGCACGTCCAGCATGAAGTCCGCAGATACGAGCTTCTTGTCGCCCGCGAGCGGCGGATAGGCCGCGGCGCCGGCAGCGCCCCTGGCGTCGGGCTGGTGGCACGCGGCGCAGACATGGTCGAAGAGGTCCGCTCCGCCCTGTTCGGCGAACTCCCATCCTCGGCTGAAGGCGGCGCCCGTCGACGAAGCCTCGTCCGCCGCCGAGGGCGCACCGGTCGCGCCTGTCGCGGCGAATACGACGGCGCCCAAGAAACCCCACCTTCGCTTCGCGCCCCGGAGGCCGAGCGCTCTCGATCGTCCGGGGCTCGAGGCAATCATGATGCGACGACCCGTTTGTGGAGCCGCTTGATCGCATCCAGGGCCGAAAGGATTGCGCCTTCCTGCCAGGCGGGAATGTAGGAGGCATGTTCGCCGGCCAGGACGATGCGGCCGTCGATCTGACAGAGGTTGTTGTAATGCGCCCTTCGCGCTTCGTCGGACCAGTCGCCCGCGCAGCCGAGCGTGAACGGAACGCGGCTCCAGGCCACTGAGACGCCGCTCTCAAACTCGCTCACATATTGAGGGTGGATCTTCGCGCCGAACTCGACCGCGCGCTTCACTCGCTCGGCCGGCGGCATCGCCGTGAATTCATAGGAGTTGGGTCCGTCGAACGTATAGCCGCCGAGCAGCACGCCCTTCCCGCCCGCGTTGAGATTCGCGCTTGGGTAGGAGATCTGGCGGATCGGCAAATCGGTGTAGCTAATCCCGCCGAAGATGTGCTCGTCCTCCTCCCAGAACCGGCGCGAGAACTGTAGCCCGAACTTGACCGCCGAAGCGTACGGAACGGCGTCGATCGCGGCCTTCATCGGCGCGGACACATTGATCGGGAGCTGACTGAGAATGGTGAGCGGCAACGTGCACACGCACCAGTCGGCCCTGACCTCCTGGGCGATCCCGTCGGCTGCAAGGTCCTCGAACGCAACGCTCACCCCGGTCTCGTTCTGCTGGATCGCGATGACCTTCGCGCCGTATCGAATGCGATTGGGGATCTGCCGCGCAAAGGCCTCGCCGATTCTGCCCATCCCTCCGACCGGTTGGAACATGGTGGTCTGGAAGTTGTAAGAGAGGAAGCTCTGCAGGCCCAGCCAAAGGCGCGAAGTCAAGATGTCGCTTAGCCCGATCGGCTCGCCCGCTACGGGCTCGGCGCCGAGGCCGCCGCCCGGGTCTTTGACGTAGCCGCGGCGATAGGCCGAATCGTCGCCTGCCCGATAGCGGAAGTCTTTATCGAGCGCGCCGAGCGCTCTCAGCGCCTCAAGCAGAATCTCGCGATCTTCCGTCGACACATCGTCGTCAAGCGCGCCCTTGCGGGTCGCCTTGGCCAAAAGCTCGGAGACGCCGCCATCGAAATCGGCCTTGATGTCCCGGATCCGCTGCGGCTTGCCTTCGAACGCGTTCGAAGCATGCAGGAACGCATTGTGATTGAGCTGAATGAAAGGCTCGAGCGCAACCCCGAACCGGCGGCAATAGTCCAATATCGCGTGATGATGATAGGGAATCCGCCATGGCCCCGGATTGATGTAGAGGCCGGGATCGAACTCGCAGGTCTGAGTCGCCCCGCCGAGCTCGGTAAAGACGTCGCCGCCCCTGATCGTCCAGTTTCTGCCGCCGGGACGAAGGTTGAATTCAAGGACGTTGACGCGATATCCGGCGCGCTCGAGTTCGATCGCCGCCGTCATTCCCGCAAGGCCCGCGCCCAAAATCACGACTGAAGCGCCCTTGGGATCGCCGTCGAGCTTGATCGGTCCGCGATATGGCGATTCTGACGCGAATCCGAGCTGAGTCATGGCGTGGTAGGCTGCGGACGCCCCAACGGCCGCACCAACGAGTTCAAAGAGTTTTCGCCGGCTGTAAGTCGGCGAGGCGGCGTCGCTCATCGTTCGGTCGCGTTGCATCAGGGTCCATTGTCGCATCGTCGCTCGGGCGGCGCAAAAGGCAAAAGTTTGAAGGTTACGACCGCTGCTCGAACGCGGCGCAACTCCCAACCCACGGGTTGACCCTCCGCCAACCTCATCCTGAGGGCCGTGCGAAGCACGGCGTCTCGAAGGATGATATAGGAGACGGCGCCGGTCGCGCGCTCTGGAACGTGCTTCGAGACGCGCCTTCGGCGCTCCTCAGCACGAGGACGGTTGGAAGCTAAAACGCGGCAAGAATTTCAGCGAGCGGGCGCGCATGCGCAAGCACCAGATCCGCCGCGGCGCCGATGTCGTCGATCGACGCATGCGGCAAGCGCCCACGCGGCTCGGCGCTATCGCCGATCAGCGCGACAATGTCCCGGTCTTCCGGGTGGAGCGGCGGCTTGCCGGTGGCCGCGCGAAAGACCTCGATCTTGGGCAGCGGGTCGCGCTTGAAGCCTTCGACAAGGACGAGGTCGACGGGCTTTAGCATCTGCATGAGTTCGGCAAGCGTCGGCTCCGGCGCCCCCCGCAATTCCCGCATCAACGCGAGCCGATTGGCGGAAACAACCACCACTTCTCGAGCGCCGGCGGCGCGGTGCTCGTACGAATCCTTGCCCGGATGGTCGACATCGAACCCGTGATGGGCGTGCTTGATCGTCGAGACGCTCAAGCCGCGACGGTTCAGCTCGGGAATGAGCCTGACGATAAGCGTGGTCTTGCCCGCTCCGCTCCAGCCGGCGAAGCCGATCGCGCGCATGGGCCCTGGCCTCTCCTTCGCTCCGCCCCAGACCCCACTCATTTAGTCGTCCGGCCCTGGAAACGCGAACGGAAAAGCGCGACGCCATTTGCGATTTCGCGGCATAGGCAAAACGCCGCTCACAAGAATAGGATTGCCCTGTCGCCGTTCGGCATCCGAGCGTGCGAGCCTGGGATTCGCCTCCGGGAGCCCGTCATGACCGACGCCGACGTCTTCGCCGCGTTCCGCCCTGAGGTTCTGACGCAGACGCCGCTCAGGGCCGCGATCACCGCAGCCTACCGACGCCCGGAGCCCGAGTGCGTGCCGCCGCTCCTGGCGATTGCGGGCGCCAATCCCGACGAGGCGACGCGAATCGAGGCGCTGGCCCGCAACCTCGTCGCCAGCTTGAGGGCCAAGACGCGCTCGAGCGGCGTCGAGGGCCTGATCCACGAATATTCGCTCTCAAGCCAGGAGGGGGTGGCGTTGATGTGCCTCGCCGAAGCGCTGCTGCGCATTCCGGACGCCGCCACCCGCGACGCGCTGATCCGCGACAAGCTTGCCCCGGGCGACTGGCGCGCCCATCTCGGCCACAGCCCGTCGCTGTTCGTCAACGCCGCGACCTGGGGCCTGGTGCTTACCGGGCGCCTGGTGACGACGACCAGCGAACAGGGCCTGTCGGCGGCGCTGACCCGCCTGATCGCCCGCAGCGGCGAGCCGATCATCCGCCGCGGCGTCGACGTCGCCATGCGCCTCATGGGCGAGCAGTTCGTCACCGGCCGCACGATCGAGGAGGCGATCGGCAACGCCCATGAACGCGAGGCGCGCGGCTTCACTTTCTCGTACGACATGCTGGGCGAAGCCGCGACCAACACCAAAGATGCGGCGCGCTATTTCGACGAGTACCAGCACGCTGTCCACGTCATCGGCAAAGCCTCGCATCGCCGCGGCATCTACGAGGGGCCCGGCATTTCGATCAAGCTTTCGGCGCTTCACCCGCGCTACCAGCGGACCAAGCGCGCCCGTGCGATGACCGAACTCTTGCCGCGGGTCAAGGCGCTTGCGGCGCTATCCAAATCATACGACATCGGATTCAACATCGACGCCGAAGAGGCCGATCGGCTCGACCTGTCGCTCGATATTCTCGAAGCGCTCTGCTTCGACCCGGATCTCAACGGCTGGAACGGCCTCGGCTTCGTCATCCAGGCCTATGGCAAGCGCTGTGCGTTCGTCATCGACTGGCTCATCGATCTCGCGCGCCGCTCAAGCCGTCGGCTCATGATCCGCCTCGTCAAGGGCGCCTACTGGGATTCGGAGATCAAGCGGGCGCAGGTTGAAGGCCTCGACGGCTTTCCGGTCTTCACGCGCAAGGTGCACACCGACGTGAGCTACCTCGCCTGCGCGCGCAAACTGCTCGGGGCCCCCGATGCGGTCTTTCCGCAATTCGCCACCCACAACGCCCAGACGCTCGCCTCGGTTATCGTCTTTGCCGGCCCTAACTTTTATCGCGGCCAATACGAATTCCAATGCCTGCATGGAATGGGCGAGCCGCTCTACGAGGAGGTGGTCGGCCGCAGCAAGCTCGACCGCCCGTGCCGGGTCTACGCGCCAGTCGGCTCGCATGAGACGCTGCTCGCCTATCTCGTCCGCCGGCTGCTTGAGAATGGCGCCAACACATCGTTCGTGAACCGCATCGCGGACGCAAGCGTCGCGATAGGCGACCTCGTCGCCGACCCGGTTGCTCTTGCCGGCGCAATACAGCCGATCGGAGCGCCTCACGACAAGATCGCCGCGCCGCGCGACCTTTATGCGCCTGATCGCTTGAATTCGCGGGGGCTCGACTTCTCCGACGAGCAGCGACTGGCCAAGCTCGCCAGCGGGCTCGCTGCGAGCGCCGAAACCGGGTGGCGCGCCTTTCCGCCCGGCGCCGCGCTGGACGACCCGGGCGAACCGGTCCTGAACCCCGCCGACCGAAGCGACGTCGTCGGCTTCACCCGTCACGGGCGCGCCGACGAAGTTGCGGATGCGATCGGCGTCGGCGAACGCGCCGCGCCCACGCTTGCCGCGATCTCGCCTTCCGAGCGGGCGGCGATCCTGCGCCGCGCCGCCGATCTCCTTGAGACGCAAAATGACCGGCTCGTCGGCCTCATCGTGCGCGAGGCCGGCAAATCCTATACCAATGCGGTCGGCGAGGTGCGCGAGGCCGCCGACTTCCTGCGCTACTACGCCCACGAGGCGGCGCGAACGTTCTCTCCCGGCTCCCCCGCCCCGCTCGGCCTCGTCGTCTGCATCAGTCCCTGGAACTTTCCGCTGGCGATTTTCACCGGGCAGATCGCCGCCGCGCTGGCGGCGGGCAATTCGGTGATCGCCAAACCGGCCGAAGAGACGCCCCTCATCGCCGCCGAAGCCGTGCGCGTGCTGCACGAAGCCGGCGTCCCGCGCGACGGGCTCCAGCTCATGCCGGGGGCGGGCGAAGTCGGCGCGGCGCTGGTCGCCGATCCGCGCGTCCAGGGAGTCGTCTTCACCGGCTCGACTCCGGTGGCGCGGCTGATCGAAAAGGAGCTCGCGGGGCGCCTCACCCGCGGCGGCGCGCCCCTGACCCTGATCGCGGAAACCGGCGGCCTCAACGCGATGGTGGTCGACTCCTCGGCGCTCGCCGAACAGGTCGTCGCCGACGTCATGTCTTCAGCCTTCGACTCGGCCGGCCAGCGCTGTTCCGCCTTGCGCATCCTCTGCCTGCAGGACGACGTAGCCGACCGCATCCTCGACATGCTGAAGGGCGCGATGGCGGAGCTCGAGGTCGGCGACCCGCGCAAGCTCTCGGTCGACGTCGGCCCGGTCATCACGGCGGAGGCGCGCGATGCGATCACGGCCCACATCGAGACCATGTCGCGCCGCGGACACAAACTCACGCAGGCTCCGCTCGGCGAAGCCGCCGCGCACGGCACGTTCGTCGCGCCGACCCTGATCGAAATCGGCAAAGTCGCCGACGTCGAGCGAGAGGTGTTCGGGCCTGTGCTGCACGTGTTGCGATTCAGGCGCGAAGCGCTCGACTACGCTGATCGACGACATCAACGCCGCCGGCTACGGCCTCACCTTCGGCCTCCACACCCGCATCGACGAGACGATTGCGCGCGTCACCGAGCGGATCGACGTCGGCAACATCTACGTCAACCGCAACATCATCGGCGCGACGGTCGGCGTACAGCCGTTTGGCGGCTCACGGCTTTCGGGCACTGGCCCGAAGGCGGGCGGGCCGCTCTATCTCTCCCGCCTGGCCTCCGAGCCGGCTTCCGGCGCGCTCGACGGCGCGGAAGGCGCGGCCGCCGCACACTGGGCCGTTCGCGTCTATATCGATTGGCTCCGCACGGCCGGCCACGAAGCCGAAGCCGAGCGCTGCGTCAGTCTCATGGCGCGGTCGCCGCTCGGCGCGCGCATCGAGCTCAAAGGGCCGGTCGGCGAGCGCAATGTCTACGCGCTCAAGCCGCGCGGCCGGATCGCGGCAATCGCAGCGAACCAGAGCGCTGCGCTGATCCAGATTGGCGCGATTCTCGCGACCGGCAACGATGCGGTGATCAATGCAAGCGAAACGCTGGCGCTGAAAAGGCTGCCTCCCGAGCTGACACACCGGATCGTCATGGCTTTCTACCCGCTCGAGGCCCCTTCGCTCGCGGGCGTCCTGTTCGAGGGCGAGGCTGACGCGCTCGTCGCCGCACTTGCGCCAGCTCGCGGACCGCCCCGGCCCCATCGTCCGCCTCCAGGCGCTGACCCCCGCGCGCCTCGCGGCCGGCGAGGATTACAACCTCGCCGAACTGGTCGAGGAATGCGCGATCGCCACCAACACCGCCGCGGCCGGCGGCAACGCCAGCCTGATGACGATCGGCTAGGACGAAGGACGAAGTGAGCGGCGCCGGAGGAGGCCAAATGCGCGACGATCTGACGAACTCTCAAATCGCCCTGCTCTGCGCCATCGAAGAGCATGACGAGTCCAGGGCTAGCAGCGATCAGAGACGCGATCTGGAGCTGCTGATCTCCAAAGGCTACGTGCAGCCGACGGCGGACCATCCAGGGTCGGCCTTCAGGCTCACGGCGAAGGGCGTCGCGTTTCTCGGCGAGAGCGGCGCCGGCCTGAACGAGGCGTAGGGGCGGCCCGAACCTCGCGACGCTCCGGTGGGGCGAGCGGACGCGGCCCGAAAAACGCTTCCGCCATCGCCCGCCGTTCAAGCCGCCTCGAGCGCCAGGCCTTGCGCGGCCGGGGCGATGCGCAGGCGCCCGTCGCGCACGAGGATGTTGACATGCGCCAGCGCTTCGCTGAAGGCGAACACAAGTTGGTGCGGGTCGTCGATCCTGCGGCCGAAGATCACCGGAACCAGCTCGGCGACGGTCTGCGGCCCCTGCTTGCAGATCTCAAGGATCGCCATGCAGCGCGCTTCGTGGTGGGCGATGAGCTCGTCGGCGCGCGTGTGCAAGCCCACGAACGGCAGGTTGTGCCCGGGCAGGACCAGCACGTCTTCCGGCAGCTTCTGCTTGAGCGACGCGAGCGAGCGCAGATAGGCTCCGAGCGGATTGCCCTCCGGATCCATCGCCTCGACGCTGACATTGGGCGAGATCTTCGCCAGCACCTGATCGCCGCAGAGGATGAGGTTGTCGTCCGCGGAATAGAGCATCACCTGCTCGGGCGAATGCCCGGCCCCCGTCATCACCTGGAACTCGCGCCCGCCGATCTTCAGCCGGTCCTCGGCGATCAGGCGCAGAAAGGTCCGCGGCGGCGCGGAGACCATTCGCAAATATTGCAATCCGTTGCCGAGCAGAAGCTCTGTGCTGTCTTCGGTCAGCCCATGCGAGCGGTAGAATGAGCGATAGGGCTCCGACTTCAGGGCTTCCGGGTCGAGACGGATGTTGAGCGCGATCAGATATTCCGTCTCGCTCATCGCCAGTTGGAGGCCGAAGCGCTCGCAGAGCCATCCGGCCAGACCCACGTGGTCCGGGTGGAAATGGGTGGCGATGACCCGCGTCAGCCTGCGCCCCCGAAGCGGCCCGGCGAGAAGCGCCTCCCAGGCGGCTCGCGACGGCGGGTTGTCGATCCCCGCGTCGATGAGCGCCAGCCCGTCGCCGTCCTCGATCAGATAGACGTTGACATGGTCGAGCCGGAACGGGAGCGAAAATCGCGCCCACAAGACGCCCGGACGAATCTCGAGCGCTTCCCCGAGCTTCGGAGGAACGGGATTGGGAAACACGATCGTCTCTGGCGTCGAGCGGTTCGACATCGTCCGGTTTCGTCCTTCTAATGTTGCGTTCGCTTCGACCCGCCTCAGCGGAGCGGAAAGAAGCGCGGCGCGCCGGCGGAGTCGAGCTGGCCGCTCGCGTCGACCCGGTAGACGCCGCGCGCCGCATTGTGCGGATGGGCTGCGGCCTCGGCGAGGCTCAGCACCGGGGCGAAGCACGCCTCGCTCCCCTCGAGCAGCGTGCGCCAGTGCGCGCTCGGGCGGCCGAGGAAGAGCGCGCGGAACCGCGCCTTCAGCGCCGGCCAGGCGGTCTTGTCGTATTGCGCTTTCGGATCGACGTCCGCAAGGCCGAGCTTTTCGAGCAGAACCGTATAGAATTTCGGCTCGAGCGCCCCAACGGTCACGTAGCGGCCATCGGCGCAGGCGTAGACGTCGTAGAAGGGCGAGTCGTGGAACATGCTGGGGCCGGACGCGTCGATGAGCCCGGAAGCGCGCGCCGATAGCGCAATGCCGCTGAGACCCGCCACGATATCGACGATGGAACAGTCGATGACGCACCCCTTGCCGCTCCGCCCCGCGGCGAAAACTGCGCTCATGACTCCAAACGCAAGGCCGAGCGCGCCGCCGCCGTCGCCGATGACCGTCGGCGGCGGGATGGGCGCCTCACCCGGACGGACGGCGAGCGACAGCGCGCCGCTGAGGGCCAGATAGTTCAGATCGTGCGCCGCGGCCTGAGCAAGCGGCCCGTCCTGGCCCCAGCCGGTCATGCGGCCGTAGACGAGCCGCGGATTGCGGCCAGCGCAGTCGACGGGGCCGAGGCCGAGACGCTCCATCACCCCCGGCCGATTGCCCTCGATCAGCGCGTCAGCCGTCTCGATTAGACCCAGCGCCTTCTCGACCGCTTCCGCTCGCTTGAGATCGAGCGCGACGATTTGCTTGCCGCGCCGAAGGGGCCGGTCGGAAAGCGGACCGTCTGGATCGCCGAGGGCCGCCCTGTCGGGGCGAACGACGGCGACAACCTCGGCGCCGAGATCCGCGAGCATGCGGCCGGCCAGCGGGCCCGGACCGATGCCTTCGAACTCGATCACCTTCAGTCCGGCAAGCGGACGCAGCATGGGGGGAGCCTGGCGGAAAGGTTACGGAGGGACTCAGTCTATAGAGCCCGTTCTGGTCTGGAGGAAGTGGGCCAAACCCTCCGCTCGACGTCCGGCTGGCTCATGCGAGCGCGGATTCAATACAAGCTCAGTCACCCGGGGAAAAGCGAAGGACTGGGAAAATGGATGGGCTGATCGGCTTCCTGGTCATGATGATGACGCCGGCCTATTTCGTCCTCCAACCGCTGGCGCTGCGTCGGCTATCGGGACGGTGGCGGGCCGCAGCGGCGATTCCGCTGCTCCTCGCCGTCCCCGCCGCGCTATGGCGCCTTTACGCGCTGGCCCAAGAGTCTGCCCTCTGGCCGCTGGCCTTCGTCTTCTTTGCGCCGATCGGGACTCTCTATCTCGGGACGATCCTCGTCCTGCGCCTCACGCTCTGAACCTGACGCGCTCGGGGAATAGCGCCTTCAACCCTTCGGGCGACGCTTCGGCGACGCCGCGCTCGGTGATCAGACCGGTCACCAGGCGCGCCGGCGTGACATCGAACGCCGGGTTGGCGGCGCGTCCGCCCTCGGGCGCGATTCTGACCCGCGTGATTACGCCCTCGTCGCTTCGGCCCTGGACGAAGTTGACCTCGTCCGCGCTGCGCTCCTCGATCGGGATTTCCTTCACCCCGTCACGAACCGCCCAGTCGATGGTCGGCGACGGCAGCGCGACATAAAACGGCACCGCGTTGTCGCGCGCGGCAAGCGCTTTGAGATAAGTGCCGATCTTGTTGCAGACGTCGCCGTTGGCGGTCGTCCGGTCGGAGCCGACGATCACCATGTCGATGAGGCCGTGCTGCATCAGATGGCCGCCGGCGTTGTCGACGATGAGGGTGTGAGGCGCTCCGTGATGCGCGAGCTCCCAGGCGGTGAGCGAAGCGCCCTGATTGCGTGGGCGCGTCTCATCGACATAGACGTGGACGGGCAGGCCCTCCTCCATCGCGAGGTAGATCGGGGCGGTGGCGGTGCCATAATCGACCGTCGCCAGCCAGCCCGCGTTGCAGTGGGTGAGAATGTTGACCGGTTCCCCGGGCTTCTTGCCTTCGGCCAGACGCTTGAGGAGCTTGAGGCCGTTGCGTCCGATCGTGCGGTTGATCTCGACGTCCTCGTCGGCGATTCGCGCCGCCGCGGCGTAGGCGGCGTCGCTGCGGGTATGGGGGGCAAGCGGCGCGAGACGTTCTGCCCACCGCCTCGAGGGCCCAGCGCAGGTTGATCGCTGTTGGCCGGGTCGCCGCCAGCTTGTCTCGCGCGGAGTCAAGCGCCGCGTCGCTCGGGTCTTCGCGCATGGCGAGCGCAAGCCCATAGGCCGCAGTCGCGCCGATCAGCGGCGCGCCGCGAACCCACATGTCGCGGATCGCCGTCGCCGCCTCGGCGACGCTGCGCAGGGTCACGATTCGGAACTCATGCGGCAGCCAGCGCTGATCGATGATATCGACGCTTGAGCCGTCGGCGTTGAGCCAGATCGTGCGATACGTGCGTCCGTCGACTTTCACCCCAGGGTTCTCCTCGCTTTGACCCGCGTTTCCGTGCGCGGGGCAATATCACAGTCGGCGGGCGCACGGAATTCAGGTTCGGGCGCCTAAATAATCGACTTTGTCGCGACTCCACAGCGACTCTATCCTCCGCCGGGCCCGCCGGCATCGCTCCCATGCGCCGGCGCCGAACGGCCGGACTGCAGCATGAACGAGAGATCCTCGACGACACGCGCCGCGAGCGCCCCAACCGCCGAGGCGGCGCTTGGAAGGGCGATCATCGCGTTCGAGACCGAGGATTCAGCGCGCCGCCGGCTCGAAGCGTTCGGCTACCCGCCCGACGTCGCCGCCGAGATTGCGGTTTATCTCGCCCAGTCGACCGATCTGCCGCTGTTCGTCGACGAGATCGCGCAGGCGCTGGCGCGGGAAGGGATTGCGGCCGAGTTTGTCGCCCTCGACGAGGCGCCGCAGCGATTGCTCGAATTGGCGCCGCAACGCGACAGGACGATCGTATGGGCGTTCACCGACGGCGTGCGCTTCTATCGCGGTTCGTCGGTTCCCGCCCTAACTCGCCTTGCGGGCTTCGCGCGCTTCGGCAGCCCCACGACTGCCGCGCATCTCTGCCAGGACAAGTTCGCGAGCCTCGCGCTCGCTTCCGCGGCCGGCCTCCCCGTCCCGCCGACGAAGCTCATGGAGGGGGACACAGAAATCGCCGCGCTCGGCGAGTGGGCTCGCGTCTCCGGTCCGCTGTTTGTCAAGCCCAATACGCTTGGGGCCAAGATCGGGATCTTCGCCAACAGCCTGTGCCGCGATCGGTCGCAAGCCGATGATCGTTCGCGGCTCATCTGGGAGCGGTATCGCGACCGGGCGCTGGTCCAGCCCTTTGTCGAGGGCGACGACGTCCGCGTCAGCTTCATCGATCTTGGCGGGGAATTCGCCGATCAGCTTGGCGTCGAACGGATCGTCAAGGACGCGCGAAGCGAGGCCGGCGGAGCGTTTCTGACCATGAAGGACAACGAGACCCTGTCGGGCGCGCGCGACACCGCGGGCGGACGCGGCGGCTTCGGCGCCTCGCGCCCGGCCGCCTTCACCCCGCGCATGATCGATCTGCGCGGCGAGGACGACGAACGTTCGCGCCGAGCGGTGGCGCTCATCCTCGATTTCAGCGCCCATCTTGCCCGGATCGTCGGCCTTCGCGACCTCTTCTCGATCGACTTTCGCATCGACGCCGATGGCCGCCCGACGTTCTTCGAATTCGAGGTCTGCCCGGGAGTCACCATCTACGACTTTCAGAACTACCTGCGCTCGCGGCGGGGCGCGACCCTTGGCGGGGCGCTGGCCAACGCGATGCGCATCGCCTACGGACGCCGCCGAGCCATCGGCGAGGCCTAGCGCGAAGCGGTCATCGCGATATTCAACGACTCCGAGCGGCGCGCGCTCCGGGCGTTGCGCGATTCTTGCAATCGGGCTACCGTTTCTCGCAGCGACGTACAGGCGTGTTTAGTATGCGGTCAGAATGCCATGACTGAAGGCCGGCGCCGACAGAACGCGTTTGTTCGCGTCTTCGCGCTTTACCGGATCTTTTCTGGATTTCGTCGCCATCCACAATCTCAGCCGGCTTGCTGGCGTCGACTTTTGACGACGGATCGGCGCGGCGGTTTAGAACGCAGAGGGAGAAGACAATGATCAAGAAAACACTTAAGAACGGGTTCTCGCGGAAGAGCCTCAAAGTTTGGGCCGCGGACGCGAAGGAAGGGTCGATCGACCGGCGCGAGTTTCTCGCCCTCGCCAGCATCCTCGGAGTGTCGACCGCGGCCGCCTACGGCATGCTCGGCCTCCCGGATCCGACGCCTGCGTTCGCCGATACGCCAAAGAAGGGCGGCGTGATCCGGTGCGGCATGTTCATCAAGGATCAGAAGGACCCGCGCACCTACGACTGGCCGGAGATGGGCAACGTGGCGCGCCAGTTCCTCGAACCCCTGGTGCGCTATACCCGCGAGTTCACCTTCAAGCCGATGCTGCTCGAGAGCTGGGACGTCAACGGAGACGCGACCGAATATGTCCTTCACGTCCGGAAGGGCGCGACCTGGAACAATGGCGATCCGTTCACCGCCGACGACGTCGTCTACAATCTGAACCGATGGTGCGACAAGAGCGTCGAAGGCAATTCGATGGCCTCGCGCATGGGCTCGCTCATCAACCCGGACACCAAGAAGGCGCGCGACGGAGCAATAACCAAGGTCGACGATCACACGGTCAAACTGACGCTGTTGAAGCCGGACATCACCATCATCCCCGGCGTCTCCGACTACCCCGGGCTCATCGTCCACCGCAGCTTCGACGAGACGGGGAAGGATCTCGTCAAGCATCCGATCGGCACCGGGCCGTTCGAGCTCGTGTCGCACGACGTCGGCAAGAAGGCCGCATTCAAGAAGCGGACGGACGGCAAATGGTGGGGCGGCGACGTCTATCTCGACGGCGTCGAGCTTATCGATTACGGGCCCGATGTTTCAGCGTGGGTCAGCGCCTTCGAGTCGAAGGAGCTCGACTGCACATTCAAGACTGTCGGCCCCGATGTCGCGATCATGGACAAGGCGGGCTTGCTGCGCTCGGACGTCCAGACTTCCGCGACCATCGTCAACCGCAGCAATGTCAAGCAGAAGCCGTACGACGACCAGCGGGTCCGCAACGCGCTGCAGATGGCGGTCGACAACGCCACCGTCCTCAAGCTCGGCTTCGACAATCGCGGCACGGTCGGCGAGAACCACCACGTCGCGCCGATTCATCCGGAATACTACGAGCTGCCGAAGAAATCCCGCGACATCGCCGGCGCGAAGAAGCTGATGACCGACGCGGGCCAGATCGACTTCGAGCACGACATCATCACCAGCGACGAGGAATGGTACAAGAACACCGGCGACGCGATCGCGGGCCAATTGCGCGAGGCCGGCTTCAAGGTGAAACGGACCATTCTTCCAGGCGCGACTTTCTGGAACGACTGGACGAAATATCCGTTTTCGCTCACCGACTGGAACATGCGCCCGCTCGGCGTGCAGGTTCTCGCCCTCGCTTACCGCACCGGCGAGGCCTGGAACGAGACGGCCTATTCCAATCCGGAATTCGACGCCAAGCTCGAGAAGGCGCTCGCCATTCCCGACCCGAAGGACCGCAAGGCGATGATGAAGGAGCTCGAGCAGATCCTTCAGGACTCGGGCATCATCATCCAGCCGTACTGGGTCACGCTCTCGAACCATCGCACGCCTCAGGTGAAGAACTTCGGGATGCACCCGCTCTACGAGGTCTATTTCGAAGACACCTGGCTCGACACGTGAGAAGAGGCTTGCTGAAAAGCGCCGCCGGCCGGGTCGTCGAGACCCGGCCGCCATGTTGGGGCGCCATCGCTGCGGGGTGAGCGATGCTGCTCTTTCTGGCGCGTCGGCTCGGCGTCATCCTGCTCACGATGCTGTGCCTGACGCTGATCGTCTTCTATCTCGTCAACCTCGGGCCGAATCTGAAGAAGCTCGCGATCAGCCAGACCGAGATGCACGCCTCATCGGAGGAGCTCGAAAGCTGGCTGGTCAAGAACGGCTACCGCCGCCCGTTCATCGAGCGCTACGCCATGTGGCTCGGGGTGTGGCCCAAGGATCCGGGCGCGGGTTCCTCCGAGGGCGCGCCGCGTGCGCGGTTCTCCTGGTGCGACGAGCCGCAGACGCGGACGTTCTCCGGCGTACTCCAGGGCGATTTCGGCTGTTCGACCAAATTCAAGGTCAAGGTCATCAACAAGCTCTGGCCGGCCCTCCGGGCAACCGGCATCCTCATGTTCTGGGTCATGGTCGTCATGATCCCGGTCGCGCTCTTGATCGGCGTCGTCTCGGGCATGCGCGAAGGCTCGCGCACCGACCGCTCGCTTTCGATCCTGTCGATCGCGACGACCTCGACGCCCGAATATGTTTCAGGCGTCGTCCTTTCGATCGTCTTCGCGACCTGGCTCGGTTGGCTGAACGGTTCGGCCGCGGCGGCCACGGAGGGTCATCTGAGCTTCTATAATTTCGCCCTGCCGGTCGCGACCGTCGCGATCTACGGAATGGGCTATGTCGCGCGCATGACCCGCGCCTCGATGATCGAGGTGATGAACGCGCAATATATCCGCACCGCGCGCCTCAAGGGCCTCGGATTTACGGCGGTCGTGCTCAAGCATGCGTTGCGCAACGCGCTGATCGCCCCATTCACAGTCATCATGCTGCTCTTTCCGTGGCTCTTGACCGGCGTGGTGATCGTCGAGGTGATGTTCCGCTACCAGGGCTTGGGCCAGGCTCTGGTCGACGCCGCCGGCAACAACGACATCGATCTCCTGCTCGCCTGGTCGCTTGTCTCGGTGACGCTAGTTCTAGTCACACAACTCATCTCCGACGTCGGTTACGCCTGGCTCAATCCCCGCATCCGCGTGCACTAGAGGGGCGTGCTTGCAGTTCCTGAGTCCCGGCGAGATCGTTCTCAAGACCCTCGCGCAGCTCATTCCCGTCTGGGCGAGCCTCGCGGTTCTGCTCACATTGAGCTTCGTCTTTCGCCGCCGGCTTGGTCTCTATGGCCACGTGGTTTCGAGCGGAACCGGCCTCGCCGGACTCATTCTTGTCGGCTTCTGGCTGTTCGCGGCGATATTCGCCAATCAGATCGCGCTCTTCGATCCGCTCGCACAAGTCGCGGAACTCAAGGACGCGGCGCCGGGCGCAATCGATCCGCACTCCGGCCTGCCCTACCTGTTCGGCGGCGACAAGCTCGCGCGCGACGTATTCAGCAGGGTGATCGCCGGCGCGCGAATCGTGCTCGTCATCGCCCCGCTGGCGACCTTTCTGGCGCTCTCGATCGGCATTGGCCTCGGCCTGCCGGCCGGCTACTTCGGGGGCCGCGTTGACGCGTTCCTGTCTTTTCTGGCCAATCTGGTGCTGTCCTTCCCGATCATCCTGCTCTTCTACCTCCTGGTCTCGCCGGGCATCCTGGAGACGCCGATCCCGTACGCGCTGGCGGGGATCTTTTTCGCCTTTCCGATTCTGTTGTGCGGCGTATTCTTCGTCGCCGGCTACCGCGCCCGGCCGGGCGCGCTCATGATCAGGCTGGCGTTGACCCTGCTCGCCGGCGGGTGGCTTTTCGCGACTTTCGTCTTCAACGCCGACCCGTTCAAGCTGATCGAGGTCAGCCCGAGCACGCTCAACATCTTCATCGCAGTCGCGCTCGCTTCCGGACCGGGCATCTTTCGCATCGTGCGCAGCCTGACCATGGACATCAAGACGCGCGAATATGTGTTTGCCGCTCAGACGCGCGGCGAAAGCCCTTGGTACGTGATGTTGTGGGAAATCCTGCCCAACGCGCGGGGGCCGCTCATCGTCGACGCGTGCCTGCGCATCGGCTACACCACCATCCTGCTCGGCGCGCTCGGCTATTTCGGCCTCGGCATGACGCCCGAGAGCCCGGACTGGGGCACGATGATCAAGGAATCGAGCCGCTTCATGCGCATTTACGTTCATCCCGCCCTGCCGCCGGCGCTGGCGATGATGTCATTCGTGCTCGGTCTTAATCTGCTCGCCGACGCGATCCGCGAGCAGTCGCTCCGGGATTGAGGGAGAAGCGCATGGCCGATCCCATTCTCGATATCGACCGTCTCGGCATTTCGTTCTTCACCCGCGGCGGCGAAATTCCGGCGGTCATGGACTTCTCGTGCCGGGTCATGCCCGGCCAGGCGATGGGACTGGTCGGCGAATCGGGCTGCGGCAAGTCGACCGTCGCGCTCGCCATCATGCGCGACCTCCCCGGGGTCGGGCGGATCACGCAACGGCGCGATCCGATTCGAGGGCCGCGACATGGCGAGCCTGTCGGAATTGGAGCTGCGCGCCATCCGCGGCTCGAAGATCGCGATGGTCTATCAGGAGCCGATGGCCTCGCTCAATCCGACCATGCCGGTCGGGCGGCAGCTGATGGAGGTGCCGCTGATCCACGACAAGGTGTCGAAGGGCGAGGCCCGGACCCGCGCCGTGGACATGGTCAAGGCCGTACGCCTGCCGGATCCCGAGCGGGTCATGCGCGCCTATCCGCACCAGCTCAGCGGCGGCCAGCAGCAGCGCGTCGTCATCGCCATGGCGCTCCTTTCCGATCCCAAGCTGCTCATCCTCGACGAGCCGACCACCGCGCTCGACGTCACTGTGGAAGCGGGCATCGTCGCGCTCGTGAAGGATCTCACCGCCCGCACCGGCGCTTCGTCGCTTTTCATCTCCCACAATCTCGGGCTCATTCTCGAGACCTGCGACGAGGTGACGGTGATGTACTCGGGCGAGGCGGTCGAGACCGGCGCGGTCCGCGACGTGTTCGGCGCAGTCAGGCACCCTTACACACAGGGCCTGTTCCGCTCGATGCCGATGCCGGGAACGAACAAGAACGACAATCCGCTTATCCCCATTCCCGGCCAGTTGCCGCTGCCGCACCAGCGGCCGAGGGGCTGCAATTTCGGGCCGCGGTGCGGATATTTCGTCGAAGGCCTGTGCGATCAGGCCGACGTGCCCATGCGCGAGGTCCGAGGCGCGAGCGGCCATCAAAGCCGTTGTCTGCGGATCGAGGCGATCGACTGGGCCGCCTCGGCGCGATCCGCCGCGCGGCTCGAGCCTGTCGCCATCGGCCCGACGGTCCTCGACGTCGAGCGACTGAAGAAGCACTATCGCGTGGCCGGGAGCGCCCTGTTCCGCAAGCGGGAGAGCCGCACGGTCAAGGCGGTCGAGGACATCTCGTTCGCCGCGCGCGAGGCGGAAGTGCTGGCGATCGTCGGCGAGTCGGGCTGCGGCAAGTCGACGCTCGCCAAGGTGCTGCTCGGGCTCGAGACGGCGAGCGAGGGTCTGGTCGTCTTCGATCACGAGGCGATCCAGAACCAGACGGTCGAGAGTCGCGCGGTCAAGACGATTTCGTCGATCCAGATGATCTTTCAGAATCCGTTCGACACCCTCAATCCGAGCTATTCGGTCGGATCGCAAATTGTCCGCACGCTGGAGCGCTTCCGTATCGGCGCCAGCAACGCCGAGCGGCGCGACATGATGTTGCGCCTTCTCGATCTCGTGAAGCTGCCGCGCGCCTTCTCCGCACGTTCGCCACGCCAATTGTCGGGCGGCCAGAAGCAGCGCATCGGCGTCGCCCGGGCCTTCGCCGGGAGGCCTCGCGTCATCATCGCCGACGAGCCGATGTCTGCGCTCGACGTTTCCGTGCAGGCGGCGATCAGCGAACTTCTGATGAGCCTGCAGCGCGAAGCCAAGACGACGATGGTGTTCATCAGCCACGATCTGTCGGTGGTGCGCTATCTCGCCGACCGCGTCGCCGTCATGTATCTCGGCCATATCGTCGAGATGGGCGCGACCGAGCAGATCTTCACGCCGCCGTTCCATCCCTATACGGAAGCGCTCCTGTCGGCGATTCCGATCGCCGACGCGAAAGTGAAAAAGCGCCACGTGGTGCTCGAGGGCGAGATTCCCTCGGCGCTGTCGCCGCCCACAGGCTGTCCGTTCCAGACCCGCTGCGGGCACAAACGCGAGGTTCCGGACGACTTGTGCGAACGCGAGATGCCGCCGACCCGGACGGTCGCGGAGGGTCACGCCATCAAGTGTCATCTGCCGGTCGAGACCCTCGAGCGCATGGAGCCGGTGTTTGCATGACGCGGCGCCTCAACCTCGCCGATGCGACCGATCTCGCCGCCCGCGCCGCCCGCGCCGCAGGCGCAAGCGAAGCGGCGGCGCTGGCGCTGGCGCGAGCGACCGTCTCCGCGAATGCGCATGGAAAAGGTTCGAGCGGCTTTTCGCATCTCATGGACTATCTGACCGCCTTGCGCGCGGGACGGATCGTCGGCGACGCTGAGCCGCTCATAACCTCGCCCGCTCCGGCCGCAATTCGCTGCGACGCGAGAGGCGGGATCGCGCAGCTCGGCTTCGACCTTGCCTTCGACGATCTTCGGCGCCGCGCCGAAACCTTTGGGCTTGCGCTCTTCGCGCAAAACGGAAGCTACACCACAGGCGAGCTCGGCTACTACCCGCGCCGCCTCGCGGAAGCCGGCCTCGTCGCCTTCGCCGCGACCAGCGGCCCGGCGCTCATGTCCGTCCCCGGCGCCAAGACGCCCGTCTACTGCACCAATCCGCTCGCCTTCGCCGCTCCGCTCGACGATGGCCCGCCGCTGCTGATCGACCAGGCGTCGAGCGCGACCGCCTTCGTCGAGCTTCGGCGCTACGCCGAGCGCGGCGAGGCGCTTCCGCCGAGCTGGGCGGTCGATGCGGAAGGGCAGCCGACCACCGATCCGCGCGCCGCGCTGAAGGGGGCGCTGCTCGCATTCGGCGGCGCGCGCGGCGCCAATATCGCGCTCATGGTCGAGGTCATGGCCGCGGGGCTTGCAGGGGCGAACTGGGCGCTTGACGCGCCCTCGTTCCTGACCGGGGATCGTTCCCCCGGCGCCGGCCTCACGGTCATCGCGATCGCTCCTGCCCTGCTCGCGCCCGACTTCTCCAGGCGTCTCAGGATCCAGCTCGACCGGCTCGCCAGGCTTGGCGTTCATATTCCCGGGCGGCGCGCCGCCGCGGCCGAAATAGAATTGCCGGATGCGCTCGTGGCTGAGATCGAACGCGCGGGGGCGCCTTGAAACGGCTCGCGCGAAGCGGCTAGAGAAGCAACCATCCGCCGGGCCTGGAGCAGCGAATGGCAAAGCGATTGAGTCGGCGGCGCCTGCTAGAGACCCTCGCAGGGCTTCCCTTCATGAGCGCGCTCTCGCTCGGCGCGTCGGCTCAAGCCCGGCCGAAGACGCGCGTCCGCCCCGGCGACCCGCCGTGGCCGTCGGACGCGGCCTGGGACGAGCTCAATCGCGCGGTCGAAGGTCGCCTGATCAAGGTGCGCTCGCCGCTCGCCGCGTGCGTCGGGGCCGCCCCGGACGCGGCTTGCGCGCAAGTGTTCAAGGAGCTCAAGAACCCCTATTTCCTCGGCGACGAGCCGGGCTTGACCCAGTCGCTCGGCTGGGTCGGCGCCTGGACTTCGCAGCCAAGCGTCTACGCGGTCGCCGCCCAAACCACGGCGGACGTCGTCGCGGCGGTCAATTTCGCCCGCAAGAACAATCTGAGACTGGTGGTGAAAGGCGGCGGCCACAGCTACCAAGGTACGTCGAACGCCGCCAACTCGCTGCTGATCTGGACCCGCCACATGAACGCGATCACGCTTCACGACGCCTTCGTCGGCGCGGGCTGCGCGGGGCAGGCGGAGCCGCAGCCGGCGGTGTCGATCGAAGCGGGCGCGTATTGGCGCCAGGCCTATGACGCGGTGACGACCAAGGGCGGCCGCTACGTCCAAGGCGGCGGCTGCATGACCGTCGGGGTCGCCGGCCTGATTCTGGGCGGCGGCTTCGGAAGCTTCTCCAAAGCCTACGGCATGGCCGCGGCGAGCCTGATCGAGGCCGAGATCGTGACCGCCGACGGCGAGGTCAGAACGGTGAACGGCTGTTCGAATCCCGATCTCTTCTGGGCGCTCAAGGGCGGCGGCGGCGGGTTCGGCGTCGTCACTCGCGTCACGCTGCGCACGCATGCGCTGCCTGACTTCTTTGGCGGTGTTTTCGCGACCGTCAGGGCGACGTCTGACGACGCCTACCGCCGCCTCGTCGCCAAGACAGTCGAATTCTACGCGGAAGGGCTCTTCAATCCGCATTGGGGGGAGCAGATCGGGTTCGGGCCAGGCGGCGTGGTTGCCATTTCAATGGTCTTCCAGGGGCTAACGAGCCAACAGGCCGCGGATGTCTGGCGTCCGTTTTTCGATTGGGTCGCCGCTTCGCCTCAGGATTTCGCCCTCGTATCGGCGCCGCTGATCGGCGCTTTGCCAGCGCAGCATTTCTGGGACCCGTCGGTACTCAAGTCGCTCCCAGGACGCGTCCTCGCCGACGATCGCGAGGGCGCGCCGGCGGACGATATATTCTGGGCGGGAAACCTGGAGGAAGCGGGCGCTGTCTGGCACGCCTACCAATCCGCTTGGCTGCCTGCGTCCCTCCTCGCGTCGGACCAGCGCGAACACTTCGTCGACGCGCTTGTCGCCGCCGCTCACCATCGCGTGACGCTGCATGTCAACAAGGGCCTTGCGGGCGCGGCGGCCGACGTGATCGTGGCGGCGAAGGATACGGCGATGAATCCAGCGGTCACGGACTCTTTTGCGCTGGCGATCAGCGGCGCGCTCGGACAGCCCGCTTACCCCGGCGTTCCCGGCCATGAGCCGGACGCAGCGGCCGCGCAGAGCCAGCTCGAGGCCGTGAACCGGTCCATGGACGAACTCCGCAAGCTCCTGCCGCGCGTCACGTCCTATGTCTGGGAGACCGACTTTTTCCAGCCCAATTGGCGGGAGGCCTTTTGGGGTGAAAACTATCCGCGGCTGCGCACGATCAAGGACAAATACGATCCCGAGGGGCTGTTCTTCCTCCACCACGGCGTCGGCAGCGAAGACTGGAGCGCGGACGGATTCACGCGAGTGAACTGAGCTCGGCGGAACCTGGGAAGCGCGCATGACGGTCATGCCAGCCCGTTCAATCCAATCGTTTGTCGTTACCCTCGCGCTGGCTATCTCCGCCGTTTGTGTCGCGCATGCGGGCTCGATTTCGACCAACGACCCTCCCGTTACGACGCTCGCCGACGGACGGACCGGAACGATCGCTTTCGAAGCTCTGACGCCAAAAAGCGCGCGCGATCTCGTCCTGCGCAAACCGGCCGAGAAAACGGTGATCGCGGGCGTGCTGACCCTGCCCGATTCCGCCGGTGCTGCGGGCGCGCCCCAGGCCAAGATCCCGGCGATGGTCGTGATTCACGGCAGCAGCGGCGTGCTCAAGAATGGGTGGGCGTGGGCGAAGCGCCTGAACGAGATGGGCGTGGCCACCTTTGTCATCGACAACTTCACCGGCCGCGGCGTCAAGGAGACGGCGACTGACCAGTCACGGCTGTCGCCCGCCGCCGACGCGGCCGGGGCGCTCGCGGCTCTCCATTTGCTCGCCACCCACCCTCTGATCGATCCGAAACGGATCGGAGTGATCGGCTTCTCGCGCGGCGGATCCGCGGCCATCAACACGGCGCTGGACCCGATCCGGCTTGCCGTCATCGATGACGGCCTGCGCTTCGCCGCTCATGTCGCGCTCTATCCCGGATGCGCGGTCCCTTACATCTCCGGCCATCTCGACGGCTCGCCGATCCTCATGCTGCTGGGCGGCAAGGACGACTACACGCCAGCCTCGAACTGCCTCGCCTATGCCGACGAACTGCGCGCACACGGGGCCTCGGTCCAGGTTGTCGTCTACCCCGACGCCAATCACGGATTCGACTCCGATGCGCCGCCGCATTTCCGTCCGCAACCGACGACGCTCCATGACTGTCACGGCGAGATTGATCTGGACGCGGGCGTCCTCACGGTCGAGGCCGGCGGTCAAACGTTGAGCGGCAGCGCCGCCACAGCGGCGCTCAAACAATGCACCGAGCATGGCGTCACTGTCGGAGGCGACCCGGAAGCGCGCGAGAAGGCGCCGCTTGAGGTCGCCGAGTTTCTGAAGCCGATTTTCGGAGTTGCCCGCTAGCGGAGATCATTCCAGAGATCGCCGCGCCAGTTCCCGCCAAGGAAGCCCATGTCCTACGCCCCTTTGCCGACCCGCTACGACAAGATGCTCTTCAACCGCTGCGGCAAGAGCGGGCTCAAACTCCCGGCGATTTCGCTGGGCTTGTGGCACAATTTCGGCTTCGGCAAGTCCCCCGATTCGAAGAGCGCGATCTGCCGCCGGGCTTTCGATCTTGGAATCACCCATTTCGACCTCGCCAACAATTATGGGCCCCCGCCGGGCTCGGCCGAGACCGCCTTCGCCGACATCCTGCGCTCCGACTTTCGCAGCCATCGCGACGAGCTCGTCGTCTCGACCAAGGCCGGCTACCTGATGTGGCCGGGGCCTTACGGCGAATGGGGCGGGCGCAAATCCATGCTGGCGAGCCTCGACCAGAGCCTCAGGCGGATGGGCCTCGACTATGTCGACATCTTCTATTCCCACCGCTTCGACCCCGAGACGCCGCTCGAGGAGACGATGGGCGCGCTCGATTCGGCCGTCCGTCAGGGGAAGGCGCTCCATGTCGGCGTTTCCTCTTACAATTCGCGCCGCACCAAGGAGGCGGCCGCGATCCTCAAGCGGCTCGGGACGCCCTGCCTCATCCATCAGCCGAGCTATTCGATGATCAACCGCTGGATCGAGGACGACCATCTGCTCGACACGCTCGAGGAAGAGGGTCTCGGCGCGATCGTCTTTTCGCCGCTGGCGCAGGGCCTCCTGACCGACAAATACCTGAACGGCGTGCCGGAGGGCAGCCGGGCGACGACAAGCCATTTCTTCAACCGGGCGATGCTGACGGATAAGAACGTCGAGCGGGCCCGGCGTCTCGACGCCATCGCCCGGCGGCGCGGCCAGACGCTCGCCCAGATGGCTCTGGCGTGGACGCTCAGGGACAAGCGGGTAACGTCGGCGCTGATCGGCGCGAGCAGCCCCGAGCAGGTGACGGACAGCGTGAAGGCTCTCGACAACCTTTCGTTCGCGGCCGAGGAACTCAAGGAAATCGACAGCCACGCGGTTGAAGGCGGCGTCAACCTGTGGCGCCAGTCGGCGGAGCTCGGCGCAGGCTGAGCGAAGGTTGGATATGGGAAGCCCTGCCGTCAACGCGAGGGGAGTAACGAAATGAGCAAGCGTCCGCGGATCGGAGTGATCGGCTCGACCAACATGGACCTTACCACCACGGTCGAACGCATGCCCGTCTGGGGCGAGACGGTCCTTGCCCGCCACTTCGAGACAAGTTTCGGCGGCAAGGGCGCCAATCAGGCGGTCGCCGCCGCGAAACTTGGGGCCGAAGTCGTGATGGTCTCGGACCTTGGCGACGACACGCTTGGCGACAGCGCGCTCAAGAATTTCGAGAGCTACGGGATCGACACGCTGCACGTCCGCCGCATCCCGAACCAGTCGACCGGCACGGCGACGATTCTGGTCGACCAAGGTTCGGGCGACAATGCGATCCTCATTGTCGCGGGGGCCAATGGCGACCTGAGCTCAGCGGACGTTGACGCCGCGAGCGAGGCGCTCAAGGGATGCGATCTCATCCTGCTGCAGCTCGAGATCCAGCTTGAAACCGCCTATGCGGCGATTCGCTTCGCCCGCAAGAATGGCGTCCGGACCGTGCTGAATCCGGCGCCTGCCCGCCGTAACTTCGACATGGAAATCGTTACGCAGGCGAGCTTCCTCATCCCCAACGAGACCGAGCTCGCCATCATGACGGACATGCCCGTCGCATCAGAAGCAGAACTCTCCGCCGCCGCGCAGAGTCTCGTCAAGAAGGGAGTCGAGACGGTGATCGTGACGCTCGGCGCCCGCGGCGCGCTCATCGCGACTCCTGAGGGCGCGCGGCGGATCGAGCCGGTCAAGGTTGAGGCGATCGACACCACCGGCGCCGGCGACGCCTTCATCGGCAGCTTCGCCCGCTACCTCGCCGGGGGCCTCTCCCTCGACGCCGCGCTCGCTGAGGCGACCCGTTACGCCGCCTTCTCGGTGACCCGGCGCGGGGCGCAGAAGTCCTATGCGACCGAGGCCGAGTTCGCGGCGTTTTGCGCCAAGCTCGCCTGACCCCTCTCCCGCGTGCGGGAGAGGGGGTGAGGGCATGTTTTGCCTATTTCGCCGCGCCATGGTTGACTGACTTCCATGCGCATTGTGGTGCTCGGCGGCGGCGTGGTCGGCGTCACGACCGCCTATCAGCTGCAGCGCGACGGCCACGAGGTCGTGCTGCTCGAACGCAACCCTGAGGTCGCCGCCGGCGCCAGCTTCGGCAACGCGGGCATGATCGCCCCCGGCCATTCCTTCGTCTGGTCGTCGCCGCGCGCGCCGATCATCCTCATGAAGTCGCTCATGCTCAAGGACCAGGCTCTGCGGTTCAGGCTCTCCGCCGATCCGCGGCTCTACGCCTGGACATGGGGTTTCCTCAAGGAATGCACGGCCGCCAAGGCGCGGCGCAACACGTTGCTCAAGCACCGGCTCGCCGCCTATTCGCAGAAAGTGCTCGACGAGGTCGTCGCTAACGAGGCGATCGACTACGACCGCAACACCCGCGGCATTCTCTATTTCTACCGCGATCGGAAGGCGCTCGACGCCGGGGTCGAGCACATGAAGCTGCTCGAATCGGACGGCCAGGTCATCAAGGCGCTCACCCGCGACCAGGTGATCGCACTCGAACCCAATCTCGCCCACGCGAGGGAGAAGATCGCCGGCGCCATCCTGTGCCCGACCGACGAGACCGGCGATTGCGCCAAGTTCACGCGCGCGCTCGCCGCCCGAATCGTCGAACGCGGCGGCGCGATTGTCACCGGCGCAACCATCGAGGGGTTCGCGACCGACGGCGACGAGGTGACGCAAGCCTCGACGGACCGCGGCCCGTTCGCGGGCGACGCTTATGTGCTGGCGCTCGGCGCCGAAAGCCCGCTTGTCGCCCGCGGCCTCGGCCTCCGCCTGCCCATCTATCCGATCAAGGGCTATTCGCTCACCATTCCGATCGGCGCCGCAAAGGCGCCGCCGGCGATCGCCTGTCTCGACGAACACAACCTCGTCGCCATCTCGCGCTTCGGCGACCGCCTGCGCGTCACCGCGACCGCCGAATTCGCCGGCTACGACGCGAGCCATGAACCCTCCGACTTCGCCTTCATGAAGCGGGTGACGCAGGAGCTCTTTCCCGACGGCGCCGAGTACGATCGGGCTGAAATGTGGGCGGGCTTGAGGCCGATGACGCCGACCAATTTGCCGCTCATCGGCAAGCGGCGGTTCAAGAACCTCATCCTCAATTGCGGTCACGGCCACATCGGCTGGACCATGTCGCACGGCTCGGCGCGCATTGCGGCGGACCTCATCGCCGGCCGCGCGCCGGCCATTCCCATGGACGGCCTCATGGCCGCCTGAAAGAAGCGAGTTCAGATGTCTCTCGACCTTGCCGGCAGGACCACAGCGACGATCGATCTCGGCGTTCTTCCGTCCGAGCTCGACGGCGGCCTCGGCTGGCGCGCGTCGATCGGCCTCGTCGTCCTGGCGACCGACCAGACGATGGAGCACGAGTTCCGCGCCCTCATCGATCTGCCCGGCGTCGCCTTCTACGAGTCGCGGGTTTTCAACGACGCCGAGATCCGGCCCGACACCCTGCGCGCCATCGGGCCAAGAATCGCTCCGAGCGTCGCGCTGATTCTGCCGGGGCTCAAACTCGACGTAGTCGCGTTCGGCTGCACGTCGGCGACGATGACGCTCGGCGAAGCGGCAGTATTCGGCGAAATCCATAAAAGCCGCCCGGGCGTCGCCTGCACGACCCCGGTCACCGCCGCGCTTGCCGCCTTCCGCGCGTTGGGCGCGAAGTCGATCGGGCTGCTCACTCCTTACGCGCCGGAGATCAACGCGTCGCTTATCGCCAATTTCCGCGCGCGCGGAATCGAGGTCGCCGCCGCCGCGACCTTCGACCGCCGCGACGACCGCGACGCCGCGCGCGTTTCGGTCGCCTCGATCGAAGCGGGGATCGTCCGGCTCGCCAAAGCGCCCGGCGTCGAGGCGGTCTTCGTCTCCTGCACGAGCCTCCGCGTCGCAGAGGCGGCGGCGAAGCTCGAGCGCCTCGCCGGGGTTCCGGTCACCTCCTCTAACCACGCCATGGCCTGGCATTGCCTCAGGCTCGGCGGGGTCGCGGACCCGCTGCCCGCATGCGGGCGGCTGTTCGAACTGCAGGCCTAGAGCGACGCGACGCGCCGCGCCTTGTCATACCCGCGCACTCGGGAATCCAAAGTCGCGTCAGGGCCTTGGGTCTGGATGCCCGCCTTCGCGGGCATGACAGCGAACTTGCTCGTTGACAGCGCGCTGCCCTGGATGAGCGGACGGCTACTTGCCCGAGAACAACTCGTCGGTGAACGGCGAGGTTTCCATCGGCGACAGGCGCGGCTCGCGTATCTTGATGAAGCTGAAGCCGGTCGCCTCGTGACAGGCGTTGCAGGCGGCTGTCAGCTTGGCGTAGGCCTTGTGAAACCTGTCGATGTCCTTGGCCTTGATCGCCTGATCGAGTTCGTCGGTCGGCTCTGACATCGCCGCCATGTCCGATTTGGAGTCGCCCTTGTTGGCGTAGACGCGCTTCGCGTCGGCGATCGCCTGCCGGATCTGCCCGAGCTCGTAGTTGGCGAGCGGCCAGTTCTCGACCAGGCCCGCATACCACACCTTGAAATGCCTGATCTGGGTCGCAACCATGAGGTCGTTGAGACGCAGCGTGAAGGCCGGCTGATCCGTCTCAGGCTTCTGATCCTCCGCGCGGACGGGAAAGGAAGCCGCAAGGCAGGCGACGAGGAGTGCAAACCGTCTGCTTCCCGCCATCGTCCTCGTCTCCTGTTGACTCCAATCGACGCGCCGCCATCCCTCCCGACCGGCTGACGTTGCCTCTCACGCGCCTGAGGTTTCAGAAGACCTGCCCCAAGTTCAGCTTGCTGACAAGCCCGGCGCGACGTTCTTGGTCGGCCGCGGGCGCTCAAAGACCGGCGTTTCTGGCGCTAAGCCGCGCCAGCGCCGACCAGTCCGAGTCGCCTTCCCCTTGCGCCACCCCGGCGAGGAAATGATCGTGAACCAGGCTCGCGGCCGGCATCGGCGTGGCGAGCGCGTCGGCGGCGGCGAGCGCGAGGCGGAGGTCCTTGAGCCCCAGGGTCATTTTGAATCCCGCCGGCTCATATTGCTCATTGGCGATGAGCGTTCCGTAGGTCTTGTACGCCGGGGCCGAGAACAGCGTGCTGGTGAGCACTTCGAGATAGGCGTGCGGGTCGACGCCCCCTTTGCGGATCAGCGCGAACGCCTCTCCCAGACATTCGATCACCGTCGCGAGGAGGAAGTTGCCGCTGATCTTGACCAGATTGGCCGCGGACGGCTTGTCGCCGACGATGAAGGTTCGCTGGCCGACGGCGTCGAACAGCGGCTGGCAGCGGGCGATCACCGGCGGCGCGCCGGCGGCGACGATAAAGAGCTTGGCCGCCGCGGCGGCTTCGGGACGGCCAAACACCGGCGCGGCGATATAGACCTGGCCGGCTTTGCGATGAGCCTCAGCCAGGCGATCGGAAAGCGCGACGCTGATCGTGCTCATGGAGATATGGACGGCGTCGCGGCCAAGCGTCGAAAGGCCGCCGCCGCTGCCGAACACGACTCCTTCGACCGCCGCGTCGTCAGCGAGCATGGTGACGACGACCGGGGCGCCCCACGCCTCGGCCAAGCCGTCGGCGACCTTCGCGCCATCGGCCGCCAGGGCCTCCGCCTTGCCGCGCGACCGGTTGTGGACGGTCACCCGATGGCCGGCCTTGAGAAGGTTCCGAGCCATTGCCTGACCCATGTTGCCCAGACCGATAAAGCCTACGTCCATGTTTCTCTCCTTTCTCGCCTCGCCGATCTGCCCGGGAAGCTTATCTACAAGCCGGAGCTGTGTCTCAACGACATTTCAGTCTTGTCGTTGCGCCGGACTGGGAGCAGCTTCAACGCCATTGGGGGCGCTCTCTCGGCAAGGGGGCATATTAACGCCTTTTGTCGCGGCGAAGTCCCGGACATATCTGCATTGGGGGGTCCCGATGGCCTCTGTCTCCTTCGCCAGGATTGGATTGGCCGCATCCGTCGTCGGGCTGACGGTTTTCAGCGTGCAGGCGGCCTCGGCCGCGGGGCCGGCGTCCGCCTGTCCCGGGCAAGCCTCGGTCGGCCCGAGCGCGGCCACGGTCCCCGCGCCTGGAGGAATGCCCGCCAATTGCACGGTCGCCTTCTCCGACGGCACGGTCAATTACGCCGGCGGCGTGACCGGCTACGCCGCCGACGGCTACACCGGGGTCACCACGATCTACGACCAGGAGGGCCAGATCGTCGGCGTGACCAATTCGCTCGGCGAGACGACCTATCTCACGCCAGCGCCGACCGCCGCCCCGGTCGCGACTCTCACCGACCCGCTCGGTCATGTGACGAGATTCAGTTACGACGCCGCGGGATCGGTCGCTCAGGTCGTCGATCCGATGGGAGAGACGACGCGTTATCAATACGACTCCTCGAATCGGGCCGACACGGTGACGGATCCGCAGGGCCGCGTGACGACCTATGACTATAACGCTGGCGGCAATCTCGCCCACTCGGTCGATCCGGCCGGCGTCACGACGACATACGCCTATGACAGCGGTACGGGCCGGATCACCGGGGATTCCGACACGACGGGCCACACGACAACGTATAGCTACTCGAGCGGCGAGCTCACCAGCGTGACCGACAGCTCCGGCCGCACCACGACCTACACCTACTACGACCCCGGCGGCCAACTCGAGACGGAGACGGTGACGCCGCCGCCCGGCGGGGTCACGACCACCTACATGTATGACTCGGCCGGAAACGTCTTATCCATCACCGAGAGCGGCGGGCCTGAGACCGTCTTCACCTACGACGCTCACGACCGCCTCACTCAGGAGACCGAAACCTTCAACGGCGCGACCGACACCACAATCTACAAGTATGACGCGGACGGAAACCTCATCTCCGTCACGGATCCGGACGGAGCGACGACGACCTTCTCCTACGACGCCGTTGGAAGCCTCGTCTCGATGGTCGACCCCGTCGCGGGCGCGACGAGTGTCGTAGGCGTGCCGGAGCCCTCGACATGGGCGGCGATGTTGGTGGGATTCGCCGGGCTTGTTTTCGCCGGGCGCATGAGGGCGAGGCGCGTCGCGCTTCTCTCCGCCTGACCCGGCCCCCCGGCGCCGTTCGTCGATGAATAGAACTTTAGCGGCCAAGTAACCTTTTCCCTTCACCATGGTCATGCGTCCGTCTTGGCGCGGGAGATGCGTTGCGAGCGGCGAACTGGCGGATGGTCCCTGGGTAAGCCCCGACTTTCTTGCTCGCTCCAATTGTCATTTCCGCTAGGAGCGCCGCTTGAGCAGCCGCTCGACGACATCGGAGGAAAGGTTGCAGCTCTCTCTGTTCACCCGTCTCAACGCCGTCGAGGCCGAACTGCGGGCCATGAAAGACTTGCTGGCCGAGATGAACGTGAACCTGCACGAACTGCGCCGGGATCGCGACGAATGGCGGTGGCGGGCCGAGCGCCTGCTCGCGGATCAGGAAGGCGGAGCGTGGTGGCGCTGGCGGAAGCGGGCCGATGCGGCGCTCGACGCCGTCGCCGCAAGCCTGTCGAAGCTCGCCGTCGAGTTGCGGGCCACGCTTGTCGAGAGCGGCGCCAACCGGAACGAGCTGCGCCTGCGCGCCGCTGCGTGGCTGCGTCGACTCGAACGCCTCATCCCCGATCAGGGCAGGACGGAACGACGCTGACCGGGTTTTAAAGCTCGTCGCCGGCCAATGCGGCCTTGAGCTTGTCCGCCGCCTGCTGGGCGTTGCGCCAGCGGGGCGCGATGGCGAGCGCCTGCTCATAGACCTTGAGCGCGTCTTCCTTCTTGCCGCGCGCCTCGAGGATCGCCCCCATGCCCATGAGCGCGCCCAGGTGCCGCGGCTCGCGCTTGAGCGTTTGGGCGATGTCGGCCATCGAGCCGTCATAGTCGTCATCGAGATAGCGCGCGGTCGCGCGGGCGTTCCAGCCTTCCGCCCAGTCGGGCAGGAGCGCGATCGTCGCGTCGAGGATTTTCAACGCGTCGGGATATTCTTCGGCGCTGATCGCCTTCCGGGCCCGATGCAGCAGGAGATCGCCGGTATCCGAGCCGGATTCGGCATAGGCGTGCAGAAGCAGGGTGATGATGCCCGCGGTCTCGTCCGCATCCTTGGCGACGGCGAGGCGGGCGTAGAGTTCGGCGCGCGCCTGCTCGGGGGTTTGCGGCGGCGCTTCCTCTTTGGCCTGTGGAGGCTGCGCCTCCGGCTCGGCCTGCGCCGGCGGCGCCTTTACGGCCGGAATGTCTCTGGGGCGCAGCCCACGACCCGTTTCCGCAGACGATCGTGCAGGCGAACAGGGCCGCAATTGCCGCGCAGGCAAACGAAGACGGCGCGCGAAGTCTCATGCCGCCAAGGTAGCGCGGCGCCGGACGGACGTCAAAAAAAGAGGCGGCCGCGCCGCGTCGGAAGGCGCTATCCCTGCCGGGCCTTGAAGCGCTTCTGCGTCTTGTTGATGATGTAGACGCGGCCCTTGCGACGCACGAGGCGGTTGTCGCGGTGGCGATTGCGCAAGGATTTCAGCGAATTACGGACTTTCACGGCGATCACCAAGGGGTCTTCCGGCGTGCGGACGAGCCCACGGCGGACAAAAGGAAGGGCGCTCTATGCCCGAAAGCGCCGCGGCGATCAAGAGCGGGAGGCGGTTGGCCCGGCGCCGCCCGCGGCCTTCATTCCGGCCAACTCGCCCGGCAGATTGACAGGCACGCGGACCAGGGGGAGCAAACGGCGCCAAGGGAGGCTCTTTGCCCATGCGAGTGTCGGACGTCCTGCAATCGAACCGGCAGACTCTTCAGACCTGCATTCCGGAGGAGTTGATCGCCACCATCTGCACCCGGCTCAGCAACCTCAACATTGGCGCCTTCCCGGTCTGCGACCCGAAAGGGATGCTCATCGGGATCATCTCCGAGCGCGACATCGTCCGCGCCTTCGCCAAAGATGGCGCGAGGCTTGCCGACAGGCACGTCCGCGACCTCATGACGAGCGAGGTCCACACCTGCGGGTTGGAGACGCCGATGGTGGAGGCCGAGAAGGTCATGAACAAGCAGCGCGTTCGCCATCTGCCGGTCGTGGACGGCGGAAAACTCGTTGGCATGCTGTCGATCCGCGACGTGATGGTCTGGCGGCAGCAGGAAGCGCGCGACGAGGCCAACGTGCTGCGCGAGGCGATGATCGCGGTCCGCAACCGCTGAGCGAGTTGTCCGAGGGGAAGGGCGGGAGTCGGGTCGGCGAGTTTGGACGGCCGCTTTGGCGGGCATGACCGGGCGCCTGCTTTCTTTGCCGACAATTTCTTGGCGAAAATCAGAAGTCGTGCTAAGACAGGATTGGCAGCGGCGCGCCCCCGCTGTCGAGGCGGGCGGCGGCGGGCCCGAAAGGGAGCGTCGGCCATGTTTCGGGTTAAACTATTGAGATAGCTGAAGAATATATTTTGATTTTCCTTCTATCCGTTTGGATTTTCCTTCCATCGGTTTTGAGATTGTTTCCCGAAACCCTTGGGGAATCCTTCCAACGGCTTGGATTTTATTTCAACAAAGGCGGTCCGAAAAATCCGACTCAGGCTCCGCCGCGCCGGGGCGCCTTCAGCGCCTCCATCAGCCGGCGGTGCGGCTCAGGGATCGGAACCGGGCGGTTCGTCGCCCGCTCGACATAGACGTGGGTGTATCGTCCGGCGGCCGCCGCCGTTGCGGCGCCGGCCTTGAACACCGCGAGGGCGTAGCGCACCGACGAGCGGCCGAGGTGCTCGACCGCCACGCCGACTTCGGCCGGCTCGGGATAGGTGAGGCTTGAGTAAAACCGGCAGCTGCTCTCGACGACGAGGCCGATGATCGGGCTCGACGCCGGATCGAGGAGTCCGGCCTCGATCAGGATCGCATTCACCGCCGAATCGAACAGGGCGTAGTAGACGACGTTGTTGAGATGGCCGTAGGCGTCGTTGTCGCTCCAGCGCGTCGCCAGCGCGACGAACCGGGCGAAAGCCTCGCGTGCGGGCGGCCCCTGGCGATCGGGATCGGCCGCCATTCCTGCCTCCTCCCGTCGGCTCGAGTTCAGCTTCGCCTCTTAGCCCTCGCAAGGCTATCATGACAAGGCGACGCGCGGTCCTGTCCGCGGAGACGCTGAGGGACGGCGCGTTATGGCCAAGGACGACGACCTTTTCGCCGCCGCGCGCGAGCCGCCGCCGCGCGCGCTGACCCGGCTTTCGCCGCTCGTGCGCCGCCTCGTCGCGCCGAACGCCTCGCCCTTCACCTTCAACGGCACCTGCACGTATATCGTCGGCGAACGGCAGGGTCGCGATCGTCGATCCGGGCCCGGAGGACGATTCGCATCTGTCGGCGCTCATCGCCGCGGTCGAGGGCGAGAAAGTCGAGACGATCCTCATCACCCATACCCATCGCGACCATAGCCCTGGCGCGAACAGGCTCCGCGCGGCGACCGGCGCCAAGGTGGTCGGCGCGGCGCCGTTCACGCCCCAGGGCGATGGGACCGCCGGCCTCGATTCCGCCCACGACCGCGACTACGCGCCCGACGCGGTCCTGGCCGACGGCGAGCGGCTGCAAGGCGCCGGCTACTCGATCGAAGCCATCGCCACGCCCGGCCATTGCTCCAATCACTTGTGCTTCGCGCTGGTCGAGGACCGCGCGCTTCTCTCCGGCGATCACGTGATGGCGTGGTCGACGTCGGTCGTCGCGCCGCCCGACGGCTCGATGCGCGCCTACATGGCCTCGCTCGAGAAATTGCGCGGACGCGCTGAGGCGATCTACTGGCCGGGACATGGCGGGCCGGTCGTCGAACCGCAGCGCTATCTGCGCGCGCTCATCCATCACCGGCGCCAGCGGGAAGCTTCGATCCTGGCCGCGCTCGGCGACGGTCCGCAGACCATTCCCGCCCTGGTCGCCAAGGTCTACGCGGGGATCAACCCCGCGCTCGCCCGCGCCGCTGGCCTATCAACCCTCGCCCATCTCGAAGACCTCGGCGAGCGCGGGCTCATCGTCGCCGGGCCGGAGGAAGGCGGCGAGACGCGCTACCGGCTGGCCTGACCAGAGGGGCCGGCGCCGACTCGTCCTCAGCAGCATTGGGTCGCGAAGGAGCGGCGCGCCGACTACTTCGCCGGCGCCGGGCCGCCGGCGGCGTAACCATTGCGGCTCGAGATCTGTTCGCCTGCGTCCTTGAAGCTCTTGTCGTCGTCGCCGAGCTGCACCGTCGGCATGCATTCGGGATTGCAGGCGTAGGAGACCCGCGACGTCCCGTTCTGCAGCACCAGCACGGTTCTCGCCGGCAGGACCCGGACCTGCCTTTCCTCGATGATCGATCCGCTGGCGTCGATGGCGATCAGGTTCGTCTGCCCGAAGCCCTTGCCGGTAATAACCATCGAATTGTTATTCTTGAGCATCGTCACGTCCGCGATCATCGGGTTGCCGACGATGAGAGTCGTCGCTCCGGCCGGCAGCCTGGCGATCTTGGCCTGGTCGAGCGTAACCGCGATCAGGTCCGCTTCGGCGCGGGCCGGCGACGGGCCGAAGGCGAGAACGAACGCGGCAGCGAGCCAAAGGCGCGACGGCATGAGAACCCTCTCTCGTGCGGAGACCAGGGTTCATTTCGCTCGTCAAAGATGAAGGAAATCTCAATTACGCAGCGTCAGATAGTCGGGAAAATCGCCCCGCCCTCGTCCGCCGAACTCACCGCGCCGCGAAACACAGAAAAGAGCTCGCGTCCTACGCCAACATGGGAGGCGGAAAGGTCGGCTTCGGCATGCGGCCTCCGGGCCCAAACGTCGTCGGAGACTTTGACCTCGAGGCGGCCCGCCGGCGCGTCGAGACGGATGACGTCGCCGTTCCGGATCTTGCCGATCGCCCCGCCCGCCGCCGCCTCCGGCGTCACATGAATCGCGGATGGCACCTTGCCGGAAGCGCCCGACAGGCGCCCATCGGTGACCAGCGCGACCCTATGGCCACGGTCCTGCAGCACGCCAAGCGGCGGCATCAGCTTGTGTAACTCCGGCATGCCGATCGCCTTCGGTCCCTGGAAGCGCACCACAGCGACGAAGTCGCGGTTGAGTTCGCCGGCGCGGAAGGCCGCGTGCAGCTCCTCCTGGCTGTGGAACACCCGCGCCGGGGCCTCGATCATATGCCGCTCCGGCGCGACGGCTGAGGTTTTGATGACCGCCCGCCCCAGGGGTCCCTCGAGCACCCGCAATCCGCCGGTCGGCTGGAACGGGTCGCCCGCCCCGCGCAACACGCTGCGGTCGCCGGACTCAGCGGCGGCAGGTGTCCACGCGACTGCGCCTTCGGCGTCGAGATGCGGCTCGACCGCATAATCTTCGAGGTCGCCCCAGACGGTTTGCGCGTCGCCGTGCAGGAGCCCGGCCCCGAGAAGTTCGCGGATCAGCAGCCCCATGCCGCCGGCGGCGTGAAAGTGATTCACGTCGGCTTTCCCGTTCGGATAGATCCGCGTCAGGAGCGGCGTAACTTCCGCGAGGTCGGCGAAATCCTCCCATCTCAGCGCGATTCCCGCGGCCGCGGCCATCGCCACGAGGTGGATGGTGAGATTCGTCGAGCCGCCGGTCGCGTGCAGGCCGACGACGCCGTTGACGATCGCGCGTTCGTCGATGATGCGCCCGATCGGCGCGAACTGATTGCCGAGCGCAGTGATCGCCAGCGCCCGCTTGACGCCGACCATGGTGAGCGCGTCGCGCAGCGGCGTGTTGGGATTGATGAAGGACGCGCCCGGCAGATGCAGGCCCATGATCTCCATCAACATCTGATTGGTGTTGGCGGTGCCGTAGAAAGTGCAGGTGCCCGGCGCGTGATAGGCCTCGGCCTCGGCCGCCAGCAAATCGGCGCGGGTCGCCTTGCCCTCGGCGAAGAGCTGGCGGACTTTCGATTTCTCGTCGTTGGGAAGGCCCGAGGGCATCGGTCCGGCGGGCAGGAACACCGCCGGCAAGTGGCCAAACGAAAGCGCGCCGATCAGCAGGCCCGGCACGATCTTGTCGCAGATGCCGAGATAGACCGCCGCATCGAACATGTCATGTGAAAGGGCGACTGCGGTCGAGAGCGCGATGACGTCGCGCGAGAACAGCGAAAGCTCCATCCCCTTCTCGCCCTGAGTCACTCCGTCGCACATCGCAGGAACGCCGCCCGCCACCTGCGCCGTCCCCCCCGCGGCGCGCGCAGCCTCCTTGATGAGATCGGGAAAGCGCGCATAGGGCTGGTGGGCCGAGAGCATGTCGTTATAGGCGGTGACGATAGCGAGATTGGGCCCCGTCCCCTCGCGCAGCGCCTCCTTGTCGCCCGTCGCGCAGGCTGCGAAGCCGTGGGCGAAATTGGCGCAGCCAAGGCGTTTGCGGGCCGGTTTGTCGGCGACGGCGGCGTCGATCCGCGCGAGGTAGGCCTGGCGCGACGGGCGGCTGCGCTGGACGATGCGCTGGGTCACCTCGCCGATGCGTGCATTGAGCTTTGTCGTCATGCGCGTACCGCCTCCTCGATCGGCCAGTGGGCCGTCAACCCTCTTCTAGCCCAAAGACGGCCAATAAAAAGGGCGCCGCGGGCCGTAGCTCATATCACCGGACCGGCGGCTCCACGCTCTGAGTCAGAAGCCCCCGAGCTCATGGACCATCTTGGTGAAACGCCTGCGCTCGTCGAGCGTCAGAGCGGCGGTGGCGACGTCGAGGGCCTGATCCTGAAGTCCCCCGGCTTTGGCGAAGCTATTCCACGCCGCAGCCTTGGCGAGGTCGCGCGGCAGAGCTCGGCCGCTGACATAAATATGAGCGACACGGTTCTGCGCAATCGGATTGCCGCGGGCGGCGGCGACGAGAAGGATCTTCGCGGCCGCGGCTTCGTCCCTGGCTACCCCATCCCCGTTGAACAGCATGATCGCGTACTCGACCTGACCGGCGATGATGCCGCCATCGGCTGCCCGCTTGAGCCAGTGCGCCGCCTCGACGATGTCCTGCCGCACGCCCTTGCCCTCACGCAGCATCACGCCGTAGGAATAGGCGGCGTTATCGTCGCCGGCGTTCGCCGCACGAAGGAAATATTGCGCCGCCTTCGCATAGTCCGGCGTCTTTCCGTTTGCGCCTCCAAGCTCCATGATCCCGAGATTGTAGAGCGCGCTTGAATGGTTCTTGGCCGCGGCACGCTCGAACTGCGCCTTGGCGGCGACGGGATCCTTCGGAACACCCTTCGCGCCCTGAAGCAGCAGCACTCCGAGTTCGTAGGCGGCTTGAGGATCGCCAAGATTGCTGCCGAGGCGGTACCAGCGGGAGGCTTCGCGATCGTCGCCAACCACCGCCGCGCCGTCGTGGTAAATCTCTCCGATCAGCGTCATCGCCGCCGCGTCCTTGGGATTGGCGTCAAGGCGCCGCTCAGCCTCGAGCAGAGCGTAGAGGAAATTGCCGCGCTGGTAGGCGCCGAAGGCCAGATCCGCCGGCACTCCATCCGCCCGCGGCGGCAGGGCGGGCGGCAATGAGGTGCGCGAGTTGGCGCGGGCGGCCAATGGTGAATCCACATGCGGCGCCTGCGTCTGGCCGAGAGCTGCGCTGGCCGAACTGAGGGCCAACGCCACAGCGAGCCCAAACCGCATCATGGGACCTTCGCGCTGACGGAGGCGAGCAGGGCCTCAGCCGCGCGCGCGGCCTCGAACGGCGAAGGGCTCCCCCAGATCGCCTCGCCAAGCGCGACGAAATCGGCGCCGGCGTCCGCCAGCGCGCCCGCGGCGTCGATCGTGTCGGCGTAGGCGACGCACGGCGTTTCGAAAATTTCGGCCCACCAGCCGACGCGTTCGGCCAGCGGCTTGAGCTCCGCCGTCGGCGCGCCGGGACGCGGCTCGCCGAACATGACGTAGTCCGCCCCCATTTCGCCCGCGCTCATCGCCTCATCGCGCGTGCGCAGAAATCCCGCGCCGACAATCCGTTCCGGTTTCAGGCTCTCGACCGCCGCCGTCAGCTCCGCGCCGGCTCCGTTGACGTGAACCCCGTCGGCGCCAAGTCGGGCAGCCAAGCGGCCGTCATTCTCGATGAGGAGCGCACAGTCGGCGGCTATGGCGGCGCGAAGAATGGGAGCCACGACGGCTTTCGCATCGGTTTGGGTCGCTGGCGCGAGGCGGACGAGCGCGCAAGCGATCGCGGCCCCTCCGACGAGCTCGGCAAATACCTCGGCGAAGGCGTTGGCGTCAGAGGCCGACAGAACCGGAGTGATGAGATAAAGCAGGCAGCCGGGGGAGCTTCGGGGCGTCAAGAGCATGAACGGACAATCGCATCGGAGACTGACATGTCGCCGACCAATGCGGCCAAATGGGGGTCGAGGCAAGGCTGCCCCGCGGGGTCATCCGCGCGAATTTCGTAAGATCAGGAATATGCTCGCAACGAGAGCGTCAAGGCGTCTCAGTTCGAAAACGCCGCCCGGAGCCGCTCGACCTGCGAGGCGACCTCGGATTGCGGCCTCGCCGGCTCGGGCGAATGGGCGACGACGAAGCCCTGATCAAGATGGATGACACGCTCCTGAATGCGGAGCGACCGCTTGCTCAGACTGCGCAGGGTCGGCGGCAATTGCTCGAAAACCTCGGGCGCGCAGCCATATTCCTGACGGGAAAGCTTGACGCGGACTCGCTCGGCTTGGGCTTGGCTTGAGGTCAACTCGCCTTCATTGACCGCGCGCTGGAGCAAGAGCCAGGAGGCGACCTGCATGAGACGGGTGGTCAAGCGCATGCTTTCGGTCGAATAGGCAAGCGCGGCCGAGCGGGAAAGCCCGCGCGATTCCGTTCGGCCGGGCCCGTCGAGATATGACGCAGCCTCCTCGACGAGCGTCATCCCCTCGCGAAAGAGATCCTTGAACGCGCCGGATACCGCAAGACGATGGATGAAAGGAATGGCGTTCGGCGCCGAAACAGCGGCGAAACTCCGCGTCGGTCCCTGAAACTCACGACCCATACGCTCCCACTCCAATCTCGTTGACGCGAAGCCGCGCCAAAGAGTCGCCAGCGCGAAATCTGACGGACGCGAACGGACCATAACTCTCGCGCGGTCCTTTTGCGCATTTACTATTGAGAAAGGTTAACGGTACCCCTCGCAGTGCCGCGCCATGCCGCGCTAAGTCATTCACCCGCCAAGAGGAATCGCTCTTGTACCCTTCGCCATGCCGCGCCATATGTCGTACAGATATCACCACCTGTGGGCTAACGGAAGGGCTAGGTCCCGGCAAGGAACATGACGATGAAAATCACTTCAGAGGCGCAGGCGAAGACCGCCCCGAAAGGCGCCCACAGTATCGGGGGCAAGCACGCGGCGTCCGGCTTCGGCTTCAAGAAAGACACCGATGCGATCGGCGGCGGCGGCTACACCGTGCGCTACCGGCTCGGCGACAAGCGGCCGACGATGGGGCTCGGCGCGTTCGGCGAGATCAGCATGGCCAATGCGTCCAAGGCCGCCAGAGATGCGGTGGCGCTCGCGCGCAGGGGCCTTGATCCGATCGGGGCGCGCGATCGCGAGAAGGCCGCCAACCTCGCGGTCAAGAAGGCGGTCACCTTCAAGCTGGCGGCAGAGGCTTATTACTCGGAAGTCGCGCCGACGCTGAGGCACAAGTACGGCCCGATGAATTGGATCAACCCAGTCCGCACATGGGCCTACCCGGTCCTTGGCGAGATGGCGCTCAACGACATCATGGTCGAGCACGTCGCCGCGGTCGTCAGCGCCGCTGCGGCGAAGAACGTCCTTAAAACCGGAAAATTGGTTCAGCAGCGGATCCGGAAGGTCCTTAACGCCGCCATTGCGAAGGGCCAGCGCGACGCCGCCCGAGGCAATCCTGCCGACGCGGGACTGGTCAAGGCGATCCTCCCGGCGTTGGAGCGCAAGACCGTAGACGTGCATTTCCGCCGCATTGAAGCTCGACCACGCGCCGGCGACGTTTCGCGCCATTCTGGAGGCCGTCGAGCGCGCCAACGGGATCAGGGCCGATGAGCTTGACGTCTGGACGCTCATGGTCCCGACCTGCGCCCGGCCGAGCGAGGCGCTGCGCGCCCGCTGGAGCCATATCGACCTCAGGAAGCGGCTGTGGACCATCCCGGCGGGGCATATGAAGTCGCTCCGCGAGCATATCGCGCCGCTCAATGAGATCGCGGTCGCGACGCTTGGGCGCCGCCTCAAGCTGCGCGGCGAGCGTCCCGCGAGCGACTTCGTGTTCACCGGGCCGTCAGGCGCGCCGCTTGGCTACACCAATTTCGCGCTTGCGCCGAAGCGGGCGGGGATCAACGCGGGCTCGCCGCATTCGCTGGCGAAGTCATTTTTTCCGACTGGCGCGGCAACGAGACTGAGTTTCCGCGCGAGCTGGCCGAATTTCAGCTCGCCCATGTGGTGCCCGGCGCCGCCGGCGACTATCAGCGCGAGGCCGCGCCCGGCCGACGCGTCAAGCTGATGGAAAGCTATGCGGGCTGGCTTTTGGACGATCGCGCCAGCGTCATCGCGTTCCCGACAGTCGCGCGCGCGTAGGCGCCGTATGTCTGACGACGAATGGCGCATCAGGGCTTCGCCGCACGGCAAGCTCCTAGCGGCCGACCCGAACTGTCTGCGGCGGGAATACATCGCCGAGCTTCTCAAGCGTAACGGCGCCGCGCTGGCGGCGCTCGACGCGCTCGGCGGCAAGGAATTCTCCCCGCCGCCGATCAATCTCGACATCATCCGCTTCCTGCACGACCACCATGCCCTCCGGGACCCGGTCAACCAACTCGCCGGAATGACCATGAGCGGTCCCTCCAGGAAGACCGCGGAGCACGACCGCATCGTAATCTGGTGGATCCTGCACGACATATACATGCTGGCGAAGGTCGTGCCGGAGCGGATCAAGGCCGAGCAGCGCGTGCGGGCGAACGCCGCGCGCAAGGTCGGCGAATTGGCGCTGATCGGTCGCCCAGATGAGTTGCCCGAGCTCATCGAGCGGGCTCACACTATCGCGGACAAGACCGAGCCGATCGTCGGCAAGAAAGATCCGATGCGGCCGCCGCTCAGCGCTGCCGGCGTTGAAGCGTTTCAGGGCTGGGCTCGGCCGATTTCTTCCCGAAGCGACGCCCACCTGGGGGCCTTTCTTCGGGGTGGCGTTCCAACCCAGCGACGTGGTCGAGGACCTCGAACGTCGGCAGAGATCTCAGGGCTCGGCGCACTCGCTGTGATCATTCCGGGGTGGTGAGAAGGCGGGGCTGCGACCGCTTGATCGAGAAACTGGCCGAGGCCGTCTTCGGGGTCGAAGTCAAAGCGCAGGAAGTGGTCTACCGCCGCAGGGTGTTCCTGACGCAACGTGGATTCCTGCCGCCGGCGACGGTTTAACAAACCGCCCCCCTAAACCCCCTTTTGTTCAGCCATAATCGGGCGGGTCCATGCCTATTCTCTGAGGCATGACGAACGCTTACGCCGTCGCTGGCGACACCCCCGCCGCTGCCGACATCAGGGCCCGAGAGGCGGCTGACAAGCGCGCCTCGCTGTCCCGCAACGAGTGCCAGATCGAAGGCAATTGGGGCTCGACCTCCCAGCGCGCCAAAGAGGCCGCCGGCAAACTTCACCAGTACTACGACGATTCCTCGGTGCGGATCACCGCCCGGTCGTTTTACCAACACCTGATCGACCTCGCAAACGCGGCGCCGACGTCAGGGCCGTAAGCCCTCGTCGACAAGCTTTCAGAAGCAATCACGTCCCCGCACCGAGGCCGAGCTTGAGGGCCTTCGCAAAGCGAATGAGCGCCGCGCCGCCGAAGCGAAACAGCGCCGGGAGGCCCGCGTCTAAAGGGATTTCCGGCATAGGCCGGAAATGGAGCGGCCCGGACGTCCAGCAAAGACCGTCCGAGCCGCGAATTTTAGGAGCACAAAACCATGGTTAAGGTATCGGAATTCTGCGATTCTTCGCAAGGGTCGCCGCCATCACCAGCATGAGATGGCGAAAAATCCGTCTGTGCCGGCGCTGATCGCCGCAGCGGCAGGGTTTCCGTCAGCGGCCAGGTTGAGTTCCTGGCCGTCGACGGCGCGATAATCTCCTACAAGATGTGGCCCGAGATCGTGGCGCGCTTCGCCCGTGTGGCGACGCTCTCGCCCGCGGGCGTAAAGGCCGCCGCAGTCCCGCCCACGGCGGCGGTGGCGGCGTCGCCGGCCGAGTTGGCCAGGTATCACGTCAATGCGTTGCTCGACATCGCGGGCGGCCTTGAGAGCTGCATCGTCGGTGCCGTCGAGGCCGCGCCTTCTCCCAGCAACGTCATCAACATCGCCGCCGAATAGCGGCGCTCCTTATGCGCCCTCTTCCCGCGAGGGTGGTGTCTTAACACAGACGGAGACGGACATGATTGTCAGCTGGATACACGACCGCACCGGCCTGCATGAGGTCGATACCAAGACAGCCGATCTCAAGACCTTACGCGAGGCGCGCCGCGCTCTCAGCGGCCTTTTCGACCTGCACTACCTCATTTGGCGTTCGGGCGGCGGCGAACACAGGTGCGCCGAGAGAGTTGCGCGCGAGCTCGAGGCGGTCGAGGCCGCGATCAAGGCGCGCGAGACCGCGCCCCTCAACGTCATACCCCACAACGCCGCGCAACCCCCCAACATCGCCGCCGAATAGTCGGCCTTGTACCGCCGCGCTCTCGGGTGAGGGCGCGGACTTTGAAACCAAAGAGACAGTGGAGGATTGAAAAATGGTTGGATCATTAATGACGTCGTCGCGGCTGTTGACCCCGGAAGATCGGGCGCTGCTCGCCGAAACCTCTGCACCCGATCTGCCGCAGGCGCTGGACGATCAGATTGTCCTGGTGCAGAGCAACTCGCCCGAACTGCTGGTCGGCGACGGAAAATATGTCCCCGGCGCTGTCGCGGGTGACTTCATCATCCCGGTCAACAATGAACGCATACTGAGAAAGGGGCAGATCGGCTACCCATTCCAGAACATCGGCGGCGATCACGGCTATCCCGAATATCAGCCCAACCGCGGCGGGTTTGTCACCGCGCACCCGGAGAAACCGAGCGACGCCCGCTGGCCGGAGCCGAAGTGAAAGCCCCGACGGGAAGGCTGGGC
>CAVZNQ010000035.1:0-108795 GCA_963776665.1 uncultured Alphaproteobacteria bacterium | reverse complement strand
TCTCCCGCGCCCTTTTCGCCTCGGCCAGCAGTTGCCGCGCCAAGTCTTCGGCTTGTTGCGGATTGAGCAGGATTCGAATTTCAGCGACGTTGCCAGCGACGCCGGGGGCGAAAATCGGTACGGAAGCCACGACCGTCCCGTTCTCCGCGACGGCTGACGCCAATCGGTGAGCGATCAAGTCGAACGGCTCGCGCCCTCGCAAGATGATGTGGCCCATGTTCTCGCCCCCTTCCGCAGCGGCCGCCGCAAGATGGGCGCCAAGGGACGATCCGCGATTTCCGTTTATGCTCGAGAGAAGGATAAGGCGCGCGGATTGGATTGCGACCATCGTACGACATAGGATACGCGGATATTCTCAGGGGAGGGAGCCGATCATGAGCAAAGCGACGCTCAAATGGGCGGAAAAAGGGGAAGCCGGGGATTTTGACGCCGCGGTCAGGTTTCTCTCGCTTCTGTGCCCGGGCGCCAAAGCGAAGGCGCTCGTTAAAAAACTCCGCAGCGCCAAGATCGTCGAACACGCCGCCAAGGACTTGTTGCGCGCGGCGGAACTGCCATTGTTGCCCAGCGACGAATCACACGTCGCGGACGACTTGAAGCGAATTCAAAAGGGCAAGGCGCTGGCCCCGGTTCTCCTTGTTTGCGGCGACCTCGGAAAAGGGCTGCCGCTCGTCGTGGCCGACGGTTATCATCGCATATGCGCTGTCTGCTATTTCGACGAGAGCGCCCCCGTTCGCTGTCGAATTGTCGACGCGCAAGCCGCGCGGAGCGCCTAGCCCCTGGCCTCACCCAAGCGTGGGTCCCCGTGGGATCGGGGGGCTTCCGATGAACAAGGAGACCTCCCCAATGTCCAAGAGCCTTCGCGTCTTTGCCGCCTGCGCCGTTCTGGCCGCGCTCGGCGCTTGCACCGCGCCGCCGCCCCCTGCCCCCGTCATCGCCGCCCCGCCGCCGAAGCCGCTCGACGCCAAGACGCAACTCGAGAACCATATGTGAGAAGGCTCGCCCGCGACGAACCGTTGCTTACGCCGCCGGCCCACTCGACGCCATGACGCGCCTCGCCGATCTCCTGCTCACCGGGCTCGCCGCGGTCATCTGGGGAACGGTCTATCTCGTGACCACGCGGTGGCTCCCGCAAGGCTATCCGCTCACCACCTCGCTGATCCGCGCTCTCCCGGCGGGGCTTCTCCTTCTCGCCTTCGTGCGCGAACTGCCGAAGGGCGTGTGGCTCTTTCGGGTTCTCATTCTCGGGGGACTGAACTTCTCGCTCTTCTGGTGGCTGCTCTTCATTTCCGCCTATCGATTGCCGGGCGGCGTGGCGGCCACGGTGAACGCGCTCCAGCCGGTTTTCGTCGTCGCGCTTTCTTGGGCGTTGCTCGGCGCCCCGCTGCGCTTGGGCGCCGTCGGCGCGGCATTGGGCGGCGTCGTGGGCGTCGCGCTTCTGGTCGTTCAGCCCGGGGCCGCGCTCGATGGGCTTGGCGTCACGGCTGGCCTCGGCGCCGCGGCCGCGATGGCGCTCGGCACGGTGCTCGCAAAGCGCTGGCAGCCGCCCGTCCCGGCGCTCACATTCACCGCCTGGCAGCTTGTCGCCGGCGGCCTCCTGCTCGCGCCGTTCGCGCTGACGCTGGAGCCGCCCCTGCCCCCGCTGACGCTTCCCAACCTTGCCGGATTTGTCTGGCTCGGGCTGTTCGGCGCGGCGGTCAGCTACTTCCTCTGGTTCAGGGGGCTCGCCCGGCTCGGCCCGCAAGCCGTGTCGCCCCTCGTTCTCTTGAGCCCGGTGACCGCGATCCTGCTTGGCTGGCTCGCCGCCGGCGAGACGTTCACGCCCCTCCAGCTCCTCGGCGTCGCTCTGGTCATGGTCAGCGTGTGGCTGAGCCAGCTCTTCGCCGCCCGCGGCGCGGCGCGAAAAGAGGCGGCGGCGGCGAATATGTGAGCGCCCCTAGTGGAGCAGATAGGACAGGAGCGACGAGCGCTTCGCGGTTCTCCGCTCGATTGCGGCGGCGACTCCGGTCCAGCCCCTGGCCATTTCGTCGCTGCTTGATTCTTCCGCCCTCCGCCGGGCTACCCAATAAGCCTGGGCGCCGACCGAGCTCATGAGCGCCTTGGCTTCCCGGTCGATCTCGAGGCGCAACGCCCTCTGGTGCTGGTGGTGCGACACGTCCGGCTCCTTCTCACATGCCGCGATATTAGAGACAGTTGCGTTCCGATGGAATCGTCGTGCGAGAAAGCCGGTCGATTGGCGCTACACCCCCGACGGGTGATAGTTCGGACTCTCGCGGGTGATGGCGACGTCGTGGACGTGGCTTTCGCGCAACCCCGCGCTGGTGATGCGCATGAAGCGCGCCTTGTGCTGGAACTCGGGGATGGTCTCCGCCCCGACGTAACCCATCGCGGCGCGCAAGCCGCCCGCGAGCTGGTGCACGATCGCTCCGACCGGGCCGCGATAGGGCACCTGCCCCTCGACGCCCTCCGGCACCAGTTTCACCTGATCCTTGACGTCCTGCTGGAAGTAGCGGTCGGCCGAGCCCTGGGCCATCGCGCCGAGCGAGCCCATGCCGCGATAGCTCTTGTACGAGCGTCCCTGATAGAGGAACACCTCGCCCGGGCTCTCGTCGGTGCCGGCGAGCAGCGAGCCGATCATCACGCAATCCGCCCCGGCCGCGATCGCCTTGGCGAGATCGCCCGAATATTTGACCCCGCCGTCGGCGATCGCCGGCACGCCCGCCGCGCGCGCGGCTTCGGCAGCTTCCAGAATGGCGGTCAGCTGCGGCACGCCGACGCCGGCGACGATCCGGGTGGTGCAGATCGAGCCGGGCCCGATGCCGACCTTGATCGCGTCCGCGCCGGCGTCGATCAGCGCCTTCGCCCCCTCGCGGGTCGCCACATTACCGGCGATGACCGAAACCTTGTTGGTCGCCCGCTGGATCCGGCGGACCTGGGCGAGCACCTGCTCGGAATGGCCGTGCGCGGTGTCGACGACGAGGCAGTCGACGCCGGCCGCCATCAGGAGCTCGGCGCGCTCGAAGCCCTTGTCGCCGACCGAGGTCGCGGCGGCGACTCTCAGTCGCCCATCGGCGTCCTTGGCGGCGTTGGGGTGGGCGGTCGCCTTCTCGATGTCCTTCACGGTAATGAGGCCGACGCAGCGGGCGGAATCGTCGACGACGACCAGTTTCTCGATCCGGTGCAGATGAAGGAGCCGCCGCGCCTCGTCGCGGTTGACCCCCTCCCGCACCGTCACCACGTTCCGGGTCATGAGGTCGGTCACCGGCTGGCGCGGATCGTCGGCGAAGCGCACGTCGCGGTTGGTGAGAATGCCGACGAGCTTCGCCGGCTTGCCGTCCGCCCCGCGCTCGACCACGGGAATGCCGGAGATCGAGGCGCGCTTCATGAGAGCGAGCGCATCGGCCAGCGTCGCATCGGGAAAGATGGTGATCGGATCGACGACCATCCCGCTCTCGAACCGCTTGACCTTGCGCACCTCCTCGGCCTGCTCGGCGGGCTCGAGGTTGCGGTGGATAACCCCGATGCCGCCGGCCTCCGCCATGGCGATCGCGAGCCTCGCTTCGGTCACGGTGTCCATCGCCGCGGAGATGATCGGCAGGTTCAGGCGGATCGTGCGGGTGAGCTGCGTCCCGACATTCGTTCCGCTCGGCATCACCGCGCTATGGCCCGGGCGCAGCAGGACGTCGTCGAACGCGAGTCCTTCGGGAATAGAGTTCGGTTCAAGAATCGCCATCGCCACGCATCCTATGTGGATTGAGGGGGCGGAAGGCGCAAGACTCGCATCCGCTGCATGGCGCGGCTGCCTAACATGGGCCGGGCGAAGTTCCTAGCGGACGGTGAGCCAAGACGCGAGCGCCGCGGCCTCGGGCCCAATGTTGACAGCGGCCCGGCGCGGCTCGATCCTGGCGCAAGCGATATCGTTCCGTTCGAGGCCATGCCCAATCACACCCGGCTCCGCATCGCAATCGTCGGGGCAGGCGTTGGCGGCCTTACGCTGGCGCTGGCGCTGCGTCAGCGCGGAATAGCCTTCGAGATCTTCGAACAGGCGCACGAACTGGCGGAAATCGGCGCGGCGGTCGCCCTGTCGGCCAACGGCACGCGGGAATTGAAGCGGCTCGGCGTGCTCGATTCGATCGTTTCGTCTTCGACCGAGCCAACCGAGCTCATTTATCGCGACGGCGCCACCGGCGCGCGGATCGCCGCTCATCCCGTTCGCCTCGGACAGGCCTATCGCCTGCGCTTCGGGGCGCCTTATTGCGGTCTGCATCGGGCCGACCTGCAGCGGGTCCTCAGCGCCGCGCTCGGCGGCGATGGCCTTCACTTGGGGCGCCGGCTCGTGGAGCTCGAGGATCGCGGCGAAGCGGTGGGGCTCACATTCGCGAACGGAGCGAAGGCTGAGGCCGACATCGTCGTCGCGGCCGATGGCGTCCGCTCGATCGCGCGGCGTCACGTCGTCAATGGCGATGCTCTGCACTATTCGCAAACCACCGGGTTCCGGGGGATCGTCCCGACGTCACGATTGCCGCGCCTCCCCGACGCGGAGGCGATCCAGTTCTGGATGGGGCCGCGCGCGCATCTTCTCCACTACGCCATCGGCCCCAATGCCGACCACGTGAACTTCCTGGCCGTCGTCGACGAGCCGGACGTGTGGCCGCATCCGGAAAAGGGGCTCGTGGAGACAACCTCTCGGGAGGCGCTCGCCTTCTTCGAAGGCTGGCATCCGGCCGTGGTCCAAATGATCGACGCGGTTCGCCATGACTTGCGCTGGGGCCTGTTCGTGGCGCGGCCGTTGCGCCGCTGGCGCCGTGGCCGGGTCATCCTGCTCGGCGACGCGGCGCACGCGATGCTCCCGCATCACGGGCAGGGCGCCAACGTCACTATCGAGGACGCCATCGCGCTCGCCGAGCGCATCGCGGCGGGAGGAGACGCCTTGGCGGCGCTCGACGCCTACGAAGCTTCCCGCCGGCCGCGCACGCGAAGGATCCAGCGCGCCTCCTGGGCGGCCAGCAAGGCGCTTCATCTCGACGAGGGGCCGGAGCGGGACCGCAGGAATTCCCGGCTCAAGTCCTTTCCCGACTGGTTCGGCTGGATTCACGCATTCGACGCTCGCGGGCATTCGGGAGGCCAATCCTCCGAGGGCGCCCAAGCCTGAAAACCCGACGGATCGCGGGCGTCGTGCTTGCAACGCCCGCACTCTCCCTGATCAGATGCACCGTCCGCCGTCGACCTCCAGCACCACCCCGGTCAGGAACGCCGCCTCGTCGCTGGCGAGAAAGAGCGTCGCGGCCCCGATGTCCTGCGGCGTCGAGAATCGGCCGAGCGGCACGGTCGCCTTGAACGCGGCCCGCTTCTCGGGCGTGTCCTCGCCCATGAACATGGCGAGCAGCGGCGTCTCGCCGGCGACCGGCGCCAGCGCGCAGACGCGGATCTTGTCGGGCGCGAGCTCGACAGCCATCGACTTCGTCATCACATGCACAGCGCCCTTCGAGGCGTTGTAGACGGTCAGGCCGGGGCGCGGGCGCAGAGCGGCGGTCGAGCCGACGTTGATGAAGACGCCGCCGCCCTGGGCGCGCATGTGCGGAACAAAGGCCTGGGCGGTCAGCAGGATCGATTTCACATTGACGGCGAAGATGCGGTCGAACTCCGCGTCCGTAACCTCCATCAGCGGCTTGTTCCTGTGCGTCGTGCCGGCGTTGTTGACGACGATGTCGATCCGCCCAAACGCGGCGATCGCCTCGCGCGCCGCCCGCTCGACGTCGTCGCGGTTCGAAACGTCGGCGTGGAGCGCGATCGAACCGCCGCCGAACCGCTTGGCCGCGGCGTCGGCTACGTCGCCTTTCAGGTCCAGGCACGCCACCCGCGCGCCCTCCCGAACAAAGGCTTCGGCGATGCCGAACCCGAATCCCTGCCCCGCTCCGGTCACCAGCGCCGCTTTGCCCTTCAATCGCATGCCTGAACCCCTCCCCTGCTTCCCGCGCCCTTCCGTTGCGCGCTCCCGGCGCGCTCGTTGAGGTCTCCGCTGCGGACCACTACATTATCGGACCGAGACGCCCGTTCTCCCGCCAGACACTGGACAATCCATGCGTATCGAAACCGACGTCAAGCTCGATTTCAAGGACGTCCTCATTCGCCCCAAGCGTTCGACCCTCAACACGCGCAGCGCCGTCGACGTCGATCGCGCCTTCCGTTTCCTCCACACCGGCTCGGAATGGAAGGGCTTTCCGCTCATCGCCGCCAACATGGACGTGACGGGCACCGTGGCGATGGCGCATGCGCTCGGCAAGCATGGGGCGCTGACTGCCCTGCATAAGCACTACCCCGAGCCGAAGCTCGTCGAGTTCTTCGCCGGGCCGGACGGCGGGCACACCTTCTATTCGCTCGGCACAACCCCGGGCGACGTCAAGAAGCTCGCCTCGGTCGCCAAGGCCGCGCCGATCCGGTTCATCTGCCTCGACGTCGCCAACGGCTACGCGGAAAAATTCCTCGAAACGGTCAAGCGGGTGCGCGACGACTATCCCAACGCGGTGATCATGGCCGGCAACGTCGTCACCGGCGACATGACCGAAGCGCTGATCCTGGCCGGCGCGGACATCGTGAAGATCGGCATCGGCCCCGGCTCTGTCTGCACCACGCGGCGGGTGACCGGCGTCGGCTATCCGCAGCTCTCGGCGATCATCGAATGCGCCGACGCCGCGCACGGGCTGAAAGGTCAGGTCTGCGCCGACGGCGGCTGCACCGCGCCCGGCGACGTCGCCAAGGCGTATGGGGCGGGCGCGGATTTCGTCATGCTCGGCGGCATGCTCGCCGGCCATGACGAGTGCGACGGCCAAATCCGGTTTGAGGAGCGGGGCGGCGAGAAGATCGCGGTCGGCATGACGTTCTACGGCATGTCGTCGGAGACCGCGATGCGGAAGCACTCCGGGGGCGTCGCCCACTATCGCGCAGCCGAGGGAAAGACGGTAGAGACGCCCTACCGCGGATCGGTCGACGGCACGATGGCCGAGATCATGGGCGGCGTTCGCTCGATGATGACCTATATCGGCGCCGCCCATCTCAAGGAGGTCTCGAAGCGGACGACCTTCGTACGCGTGACCGCCCAGACGAACGATGTGTTCGGCGGATAGGAGACCTGCGACGACCGGCCGTTGGCCGGCCGCTGCCGCGCATGCTAGAAACCAGCCCATGACTCCCGCCATCCGTCGAGCCGTGGACAGCGCGCCCGTCTGCCTCGCCGGCGCGACGCGCGCGCGAAATCATCCGCTGCCTTGGCGAAATCGGCACGCCCGAGCGCGAGCTCAAGATGCGCGCGTCCCAGCTCTGGCACTGGATCTACCATCGCGGCGCGCGCGAATTCTTCGGCGATGCGCAATATCGCCCGGCCGCGTGCTCGAAACGCTCGCCGAGCGCTGCACGCTCGCCCGCCCGGAGATCGTCGGCCGAGCAGGTATCCGCCGACGGCACGCGCAAATGGCTCCTGCGCATCGCCCCCGCTCACCGCTTCGACAAGGGCGCCGAGATCGAATGCGTCTACATCCCTGAATCCGATCGGGGCACGCTTTGTGTCTCGAGCCAGGTCGGCTGCACCCTCAACTGTTCGTTCTGCCACACCGGGACGATGCCGCTGGTGCGCAACCTGACTGCGGCCGAGATCGTCGGCCAGGTTCTGGTCGCCCGCGACCGGCTCGGCGACTTTCCTGGCGGGACACCGCCCGACGATGGGCTCGTGCCCAGGGGCGAAGGCGTGCGCGCGGTGTCGAACATCGTCTTCATGGGCATGGGAGAGCCGCTTTACAACTTCGAGGCGGTGCGCGACGCGATCGCGATTCTGACTGACGGCGACGGCCTGTCGCTATCGAAGCGGCGTATCACCGTCTCGACCTCGGGCGTCGTCCCGGAATTGGCGAGGCTCGGCGCGGAATGCGGGACCATGCTCGCGGTGTCGCTGCATGCGACCAACAACGCGCTGCGCGACAAGCTCGTGCCGCTCAACCGGAAATATCCGCTCGAGACGCTCATCGAGGCCTGCCGCCGCTATCCGGGCGCCTCCAACGCCCGGCGCATCACGTTCGAATACGTGATGCTCAAAGGCGTCAACGATTCGCGGCCGAGGCCAGGGCGCTGGTGCGCTTGCTCAAGGGCCTGCCCGCCAAAATCAACCTCATTCCATTCAATCCGTGGCCCGGAAGCGCCTTCGAATGCTCGGACTGGGAGACGATCGAGCGCTTTTCGGAAATCGTCTTCAATGCCGGCTACGCGAGCCCGGTGCGCACGCCGAGGGGCCGCGACATTCTGGCCGCCTGCGGCCAGCTCAAGAGCGAGAGCGAGAAACTCAGGGCGCGCGCCCGCATGATGCTGGAGGAGAGTTTGGCCGTTGGACAGGACTGACTCGCGCGAGCTCCCTGCTGGCGACATCCTGCGCGCGCCCAAGCGCAGCGAGCGCCTGCGGCAGCGGGCGGCGTGGATGTATTTCGTCGAGGAAATGACACAGAGCGCAATCGCCGACGCGCTCGGCGTCGGGCGGGTTACAGTGGTCAGAATGCTCGCCGAGGCGAAGGCGCTCGGCGAGGTCCGGATCGCGCTATCGCGCGGCGACGCGGAGCTTGGCGGCCTTGAGGCGGCGCTGTGCAAGCTTTACGGACTCTCGGAGGCGATCGTCGCGCCGCTTTCTTCGGCGACCGCCGACCCGACCGCGCCCATCGGCGCGGCGCTCGGCGAGCACGTCTCGACGCTGCTGCGCAACAACATGAAGATCGGCCTCGGCTGGGGACGCACCCTCAACCGGTCGCTCGAATATATGCGTGAGCGCTCACTCCGCGGTCTCGGCGTCGTCTCGCTGGTCGGCGGGGTTACGCGCTTCGCCCAGGACAATCCGGCTGAGTTTCCCTCCACCTTCGCCCACGCTTTCAACGCCGACTGTTATCTCATTCCCGCTCCCGCGCTGGTCGACAGCGCTGCGACGAAGGAGGCGCTCATCGAGCGCTGTGGGCTCGGCGAAGTGTACGATTTCGCTCGCGCGCTCGACGCGGTGGTCGTCAGCGTCGGCTCGCTCGGATCCGAAGCAGCGATTGCTCGCTTTGCGCTAATCGGCGAGGCGGACCGCAAGGCGTTGCGCGAATATGGAGGCGTCGGCGAATTGCTGTGCAACGTCTTCGATCGCGAAGGCAGGATCCTGGACCATCCGCTCAATCAGCGGGTGATGTCGGTTCCCATCGAATCGGTACGCACCGCCCCGATCCGGGTGCTCGCCGCCGGCGGCGCCCACAAGCAGGCGGCGATAGCGGGCGCGATCAAGCTGCTCAAGCCGACGACGCTCGTGACCGATGCGGCGACGGCGCGAAGGCTGACCGACGGGCATAGGGGGCGCGTGCCCGCGCCGCTCAAGCGGAGCCGCCCGCCCTCACCAGCTCCTCAATTAGCCGCGCGACTTCACGGCGTGCCTCAAGATGCGGCATATGGCCTACGCGGGCGAAGCGATGCTGGGCGATGAGCCCGCTCAAGCCGTCCGCGTGATGGGCAGGCGTTATGCGATCCTCGATCCCAAACACGATCTTGGTTGGCGCCCGCGGCGCGGCCAGAAGACTCCGGACGTCGAACGCTTGTCGGCCGCCTGCGAGAATGGACTGAGCCAGCCGCCGCTGTTCCGCAACCAGCGGCCGTTCCTGCCGTTGCCGCAACGTCGTCCGGGCGAGCGCCGAGCCCAGCGCAACGGGGTCGACGACCAGCATAGCGAGCCAGGGCGTGAGGCCTGCCTCAGTGTCGGCCTGCAGAAAGCCGTCGAAGAAGGCTGCGTTGGTTTCCTCGCCGAGACCTGCAGGCGCGATCAGCATCAGCGATAGCGCATTGACGCCGGGCTCATGCGCGAGGCTTGCGGCGACGGCGGCGCCGAGCGAATGGCCGACGAGATGCGCATGCTCCGACCCCCTCCTCGGCAAGCGCCGCGCGCGCCGCCTCGACCAACGCCTCGAAGCTCGCGTCCTCGCCGAGCGGCGTGAAACCATGGCCGGGCAGGTCGATCGCCAGAGCCGGGCGGACATCCGGCAGCAGACGATGCACCGGCCGCCAGCCGTTGAGGTCGGCGCCGAAGCCGTGCAGGAACACGATCGGCGCGCCCTCGCCCCGCCGCAGCCACAGCCGATGCACTTTCGCCGCGCCCGGCGTCGCAGCGCGCCGGCGCTCGATGTCGCGTCGCTGGATCCGCCCATGCGGCCCGGAGCCGCGAACGCTCTCAAGCCGCAGTCCGCGCTCGCGCGCGATCCTCCGCGCGGCGGGCGTGGCGCGCGGGCGCGCGCCGAGGGCCGCCTCAGGACGAGCGGCCTCGCTCTTCCCTCTCGCGAAATCCGGCGAGGTCTCGGCTGTTGGCGCCTCGGCGGCTCGAGCCTTCGCTTTCGGCGGAATGAAGGTTTCGCCCTCCGCGACGATCCAGCCGATGCAGGCCCCCACCGGCAGCACATCGCCCTCAGACGCCGCGACGAACTTCAAGACGCCCGAGGCCGGCGCGTCGACCTCCATCGCCGCCTTGTCGGTCTCGATCTCGAACAGCGCAGCGCCCTTGACGACTCGCGCGCCTTCGGCCGCATGCCAGCGGCCCATCCGGCCCGAGCTCATGTCCATGTCGACGCGCGGCATGACGATCTCGACCGCCATTTTCAGACCTCGGTCAGCGCCAGATGCCGCGCGGCCGCGACAATGTCGTCCACTTGCGGAACGGCCGCCCTCTCCAGGACCGGACTATAGGGAATCGGCGCTTCGACGCCCCCGAGCCGCATGATCGGCGCGTCGAGATAGTCGAACGCCTCGCTTTCGGCGACAAGGGCGGAGATCTCCGCGCCGATGCCGAGCGTCTTGACGCCTTCGTAAACGGCAAGGAGCCGCCCTGTGGCCTTTACGCTGGCCACGATCGCTCCTTTGTCGATCGGCCTAAGCGATCGAAGGTCGATCACTTCGGCCTCGATCCCCTCCTTGGCCAGAATGTCCGCCGCCTCAAGCGCGCGATGGACCATGATTGCGGCTGCGACGATCGTAAGATCGCGGCCTTCACGTCTGACGACCGCCCGGTCGAGCGCCGTCTCGTAATAGCCCTCCGGCGTTGCGCCTTTCATTTTGTAGAGCAGCTTATGCTCGAACACGATCACCGGATCGGGGTCCCTAATCGCCGCGAGCAGCATGCCCTTGACGTCTTCCGGCGTCGACGGCTCGACGACCTTCAGGCCCGGGACATGGGCGTACCAGGCTTCGATGCTCTGGCTGTGCTGGGCGGCCCCGCCAAGCCCCGATCCGGTCGGCATGCGGAAGACGACCGGAACGTTGACCGCGCCACCGAGCATGTATCGAAGTTTCGCGGCCTGATTGACGATCTGCTCCATCGCCAGCATCGAAAAGTCCGAGAACTGGAACTCGTAGACCGGCCTCATACCGGTCAGCGCCGCGCCGACCGCGACGCCCGCTCCGCCGAGTTCCGAGATCGGCGTATCCATGACCCGCTCTTCGCCGAAGCGTTCGACGAGATCGCCGGTCACCTGAAAAGCGCCGCCGTAGACGCCGATGTCCTCGCCCATCAGAAAGACGCGCTCGTCACGCTCGAGCGCGATGGCGAGCGCCTCGCGGATCGCCTCGGCGTAAGAGAGTTCGCGACTGCTCATGGACTCGCGCTCTCGGCTGGCGAATAGACGTCGCGCATGACGTCGGCCGGCCTCGGCCAAGGGCTTGCGCTCGCCTCAGCCGCCGCTTCGGCCATTTCCCTTTCCGCTTCTGCCGCAATCGCGGCGACCCGCACTTCCGTCATGAGGCCAAGGGCGACGATTTCAGTCTCGAAGCGCGCAATCGGATCGCGCGCCTTCCACGCCTCTATCTCTTCGCGCGAACGATAGCGGTTGCGGTCGGAACGTGAATGGCCGCGCGTGCGATAGGTCTTGGCCTCGATCAGCGTCGGCCCCTCACCAGCCCGGGCGCGATCCGTCGCTTCGAATGCGGCCTCGGCCACCGCCGCGAAGTCGTTGCCATCGACAATGACGCCTGGAATCGCGTAAGCGGCGGCTCGGTCGGCGACATTGGCGACGGCGGTCGCGCGTGCCATCGCCATCGACATGGCATATTGATTGTTCTCGCAGACAAAGATGGCTGGGAGCTTCCAGATGGCGGCGAGGTTGAGCGCCTCGTGAAAGGCGCCTTCGTTGTTGGCCCCGTCGCCGAAGAACGCCAGCGCGACCGCGCCGGTTCGCCGCTTCTTGGCGCTGAGCGCCGCTCCAACCGCGATCGGCAGGCCGCCGCCGACGATCCCATTGGCGCCGAGATTGCCCCTGGCCGGCTCGGCGATGTGCATCGAGCCGCCCCGTCCCTTGCAGTAGCCGCTCTCGCGGCCGAGGAACTCGGCGAACATCGGCTTGAGCTCGGCGCCCTTGGCGATGCAGTGGCCGTGGCCGCGATGGGTCGAGGTGATGCAATCGGCGTCGCCCAGCGGCATGCAGGCGCCGACCGCGGTGGCCTCCTGCCCGATCGATAAATGCATGGTGCCGTAGCTCAAGCCGCGAATATACGAATCTTCGGCCGCTTCCTCGAAACGGCGGATGCGGTGCATCCGCGTCAGCGCGCTGGCAAGATCATCACCGCTCAACCGGTCATAGACCTTGGGACGGTTTACGCTGAAGCGCGCGGACTCAGCATGGGACGTCAATGGATAGCCTCCGAAAACCCGCGCCGATAGGTATAGGTCTTTTAGGGCGTTCTTGAACTTTCGTCTCGCAAAAAAATCAAACGTTCATCCCAGCCGAGGCGCCGTCTTTAACAAACGCGATAGGGATTACCTATTTAATGATTGACAAAAAAACAGGAAATCCTCCCGGCCGATTGCTTGCAGACTTCCCGGCTTCAAGTCAGAATGTCGCAGTCAGGGAGGGAATCGATGACCAACGTCGTCAAGAAATCACTATTGCTTGGAACGATCTGCGCTACCGGGATTGTAGCGGCTGGGGCTGCGTATGCGCAGCAGGAGGTCAAAGGAGGGACCGCCTCGATGGCTGGGACCGCCGCGATCACGCCGGTCACACAGCAGCAGCTCACCAACGCCGCCAGAGACGGGGCGAACTTTCTCCACACCAACGCCAATTACGAGCAGACCCGCTACTACCCCAACACGCAGATCAACCGCGGCAACGTCGGCCATCTGCACCCGGCCTGGATCTTCTCGACCGAGGTCAAAGAGTCGCTCGAGACCTCCCCGATCATCGTGGGCGGCGTCATGTACGTCACCACCTCCTTCAGCCACGTCTACGCCCTCGACGCCAAGACCGGCGCGGAGATCTGGCATTTCAAGCCCAAGCTCGGGCCGGTGACGACGTTCTGCTGCGGCCCGAACAACCGCGGCGTCGCCGTCTATGACGACAAGGTCTATGTCGGCACCCTCGACGCCAAGCTCGTGGCGCTCGACGCCAAGACCGGCTCCGTCGTCTGGGAGCAACAGATCGGCGATCCCGAGAAGGGCTACAGCGAGACGATGGCCCCGACCGCCGTCGACGGCAAAATCCTCATCGGCACCAACGGCGGCGAGTACGGCATCCGCGGCTTCGTCAAGGCCTACGACGCCAAAGACGGCAAACTGATCTGGAACTTCGACACTATTCCGGAGAGCTCCGTCGGCGTTTGGGCGACCAAGGACGCGACCGGTCGCGACATGCACCGCGACATCGACGCCGAAAAGGCCGCGCTGGCGAAGGACGGCGACCCCTACAAGACGCTGGGCGGCGGGGTGTGGCAGAATCCGTCGGTCGATCTCGCCAACAAGCGCATCTACTTCGTCGTCGGCAATCCCTCGCCCGACCTCGACGGCGCAATCCGGCCGGGCGACAATCTCTACACCGACTCGCTCGTCTCGCTCGACTTGGACACCGGCAAGTACGTTTGCCACTTCCAGTATATCGCCCATGACGTCTGGGACCTCGACGCGGTGAGCCCGACGGTGCTCGTCAACGCCGCGGACAAAGCGGGCAAGATGATTCCCGCCGTCATGCACGCCGGCAAGACCGGTTATATCTACGTTCACGATCGCAAGGACTGCAGCCTCATCAGGTTCTCGGACCCGATGGTGTCACAGCAGGATCGATGGACGCTGCCGACGCCAACCAAACCGCTCGACCCCAACTCCGCCAAGATGTTCCCGGGCGCGAACGGGGGCGTCGAATGGTCGCCGCTCTCGACCGATCCGGCGCACGGCATGGCCTACGCGATCAACCTGCATCAGCCGATGACCTACACCGTCGCCAGCGCCGCCTATCCGGACGGAAAGCTATGGCTCGGCGGCGCCTTCACGGTCATTCCGGGTCAGGAGAGCTTCGGCAATGTCAGCGCGGTCAACTACAACACCGGGAAAATCGCCTGGCAGGTCAAGACGCCTGAACCGATGATCGGCGGCAGTCTCGTCACCGCCGGTGGACTCCTGTTCACCGGCGAAGCGAACGGCTGGTTCAAGGCCTACGACACCGCCAATGGCAAGGTGCTGTGGCAGTTCCAGACCGGCGCGGGCGCCAATGCGCCCCCGTCTTCGTATGAGGTCGGCGGCAAGCAGTACATCGTCGTCGGTTCTGGCGGCAACGCCCAGATCAACTCGAAGCGCGGCAACACCATCATCGCTTTCACGATCGAGTAACGCTTCGCGCCTCAAGGCCGCCGCCCCCTGGATCGCAGTCCGGGGGGCGGCGGCCTTTTTTGTTTGACCTTGCGACGACGCGGCGCGCAAATGCGCGCGATGTCAGCGCGTTGGGGAACTCACTCGGATGTTGCGTTTCGCTGTCGCAGCCGCGCTCCTTGCCGGCGCGACCGCCGCCTGGGCGGACACGATCGAGGACAAGGCGGCGCTCTGCGACGCCTGTCATGGCCCAAAGGGGATCGCCGAGGACAAGTCGACCCCGATCATCTGGGGTCAGAACGTCGGGCTATCTCTATCTCCAGCTCCGCGATTTCCAGAAGGGGACGCGCAAGGACGATAGCATGACGCCGATCGCCCAAGGTCTGACCAAGGAGGACGCGTCGGCGCTCGCCGAATATTTCGCCGGCAAGCCCTGGCCGAACACAAGCGCGCCGTCGGCTTCGAAGGCCGACGCCGCGGTTGCGATGACCGCGATCAACTCGGTCGTTTGCACGAGTTGCCATCTCGACCAGTTTCAGGGCGATTCCTCCGTTCCTCGCCTCGCCGGGCAATTGCAGAACTACTTGTCGAAGACGATGACGGATTTCCGCAGCCGCACACGCGCAAACAATCCCGGCATGTCCGATCTTATGAACACCGTCACGCCGGAACAGCTCGCCGCGGTCGCGGAGTATCTCTCCGGGCTCTGAAGCGCCCTATCGCTCGAGAAGCGCCGCCTCCCGCTCGCGCCCGAGATCGTGCGCGATCATAGCCGCGGTCTTGCCGCGGTCGTCCTTGAGGTCGATTGAGGCGCCGTGGCTCGATGAGCGTCCGGATCGTCGCCTCGACGTCGTCGACGCCCGCTGATGCATCATGCCCCGCCGCCCACATGAGAGCGGTGAGGCCATGGGCGTAGCGGCGATCGACCTCGATGCCCGCCGCGATCAGGAGCTCGACGACCGGCGCGTACGCGCGGCCGGCGCCATAGACCATTGCGCTTTTGCCGTCGTCGTCGAGCGCCTTCGGATCGGCGCCGTGCTTGAGCAGCAATCCAACGCTATCCACCGAACCATTGTAGGCGGCGAAGGCAAGAGGGCGTATGCCCTTCCGTCCCGGAATGCTGGGATCGCCGCCCCGATCGATGAGCAGCCGGATCATCGCGGCGCGGTCCGCTTCGGCAGCGTAGAACAACGGCGTCGATCCGTCGACGGCGCGGGCGTTGACCGCCGCGCCCCGATCGAGCAACAGCGTGGCGACCGCAAGCTTGCCCGCCTGCGCCGCCCGGCCAAGCGCCGTTGCGCCCTCTCTATCCTTCGCGTCGATGGCCGCCCCGCGATCGAGAAGCGCGCGGGCTTCCGGCTCGCAGCCAAGCCGCGCCACCGCGAACAACAGCGTGGCCGCCTGATACTCGTCGCCTTGGTGAAGCGCCTCCACGGCGAGCGCCTTGTCGGCGCAGGGGTCGGCGGCATGCGACGGGCTTCCGGCTGAGACGAGTGCGAGGCTCGCTAAGGCCGCGCGTAGCCATGTTCTAGTCGAGATTTGGCGCATCGACCTTTCTCTCAATCCCACGAGCGTCACGCCAATGGACCCGCCGGGCGCAGGCCCCCGACTTCGGCGCCGTTCCAGTTCAAGAGCCGCGGCGCGACAAAGGGCTGAAGGCGCGACGCCGTCTCGTCGTTGAAACGGCCGAATCGGAGGATGAGCGCCGCAATCATGACCTGCGCCGCGCGTCCGCCGCCGTCGTCGGCCTTCACCGCAAGCCCGAGCCCCGCTTCGGGCAATGCAGCGCAGAACACCCCCTCGGCGCCCCCCTTGGTGAAGACCCCGGCGCCGAGCAGGCTCATGACCTCAGTGTCGAAGCGGCCTTTTCCGGCCACCGTCGAGGGGTGAGCGGCGACGGCCGAGCGAATGCGCGCCGCAGCTTTCTTGCGCGCCGGCGATAGTCCCTCCCCGGTCCCGAACCGCGCAAAACCCCGCGCGAGCGCGATCAGGGGCACGGCATAGGTCGGTATGGCGCAGCCGTCGACGCCGCGCATCTCCTCGCTGAGGCGCGCCCCAGTCGCCGCCGCGATCGCCGCGGCGACCTCGCGCTGCACGGCATGATCGGGCGCGACGTAACCCTTCGGCTCCACGCCCATGGCGCATGAGAGGCAGACAAAGCCGGCGTGTTTGCCCGAGCAATTGTTGTGGAGCGCTGTCGGAGTTCGGCCCGAGCGGGCGAGCGCGCGCGCCTCCGCCTCGCCCAGCGGCCAGTGGACGCCGCATTCGAGCGTCCCTTCGTCTCGGCCGGCCTTGGCGAGCATGGCGTGCGCGGTCGCGACATGGTCGTCGCTTCCCGAGTGGGACGCGCAGGCGAGCGCGATCTCCTTGTCGCTCAAACCCAGGCCATCGGCCGCGCCGCTTTCGACCAGCGGCATCGCCTGCAGCGCCTTGACCGCCGAACGCGAATATATCGCCCGCTCGGCGTCGCCAAAGACCATGACGACGGCGCCATCCGCATCGACGACCGCGCCGGCGCCGCGATGGACGGATTCAATCCGATCGCCGCGCGTGGCCTCGACGACCACCGGGTTCGCCATCGTTGATCTCCTCGTTGCCGGCGCCTACCGACGCAATAGCAAAAGAGCGGCGCGCCCGGCAGTCCAAATGGCGACCGTCTTGCTTATCGCCGGTCACCCGGCGCTTAGTGTCCGCGGCCATCCGGTCCATTTCCGGGTCAGCCATGACGCGAGGGATGAGAGAATGCGCGTTCGGGACGTGATGACCTACGGCGTAATCGGCGTGCCCGAGAGCGCGAGCCTCGCAGAAGCGGTCGAGACGATGTTGCGATCGCGCGTAAGCGCCCTCTTCGTCTTCGATCCTCACAACGCGCTTATTGGGGTCTTGAGCGAAGGCGACCTCCTCCGCCGCAGCGAGCTTGGAAGCGAGCGCAAGCGCCCCCATTGGCTCGACCTCCTGCTCGGCAGCGGACGGCTCGCCGAGGCCTACGCGCATGAGCACGGGCGCAAGGCCGGCGAAGTGATGACCGGCAATGTCGAGTCAATTGCGGAGGACGCGGAACTCAGCGAAGCGGTCGATCGGATGATCCGCCATCGCATAAAGCGGCTGCCGGTGCTGCGGGGCGAAACCGTTGTGGGCGTCATCTCGCGCTCCGACCTCCTCAAGGGACTCTTGGCGGCAGCGCCTGGGGCGAACGCCCCTCATTCCGATGCCGAGATTAAGGCGGCCATTCAGGCAGAACTCGACAAGCTTGAGTGGGCGCCGCGTGCGAGCGTGCGGATTGAGGTCGCGAACGGAGCCGTCACCTTCGGGGGCTCGATCACCGATGAACGGTTGCGCGACGGCCTCAAGGTCATTGCCGAGAATACGCCAGGCGTCACCGCCGTGCGCGACCATATGGCCTGGATCGAGCCGAACTCGGGGGTCGTCATCCCAACCGACGAGGACGGGGGCGAACGGAAGGATTAGGCTCGAGCGAATAGGCGCGGCGAACGACCGGCGCGTCAGTTCAGCCGGCCGGTTCAGGGCGCAGTCCGCGAGGCGACTCCCTGCCCTCCCCTCGCTCCGCCAGTGTCTTTAGCCCCTCGCGATAGGTCGGATACGCGGGGGCAAATCCCATGAGCGACTTGGCCTTGTTGATCGAAACCCGCTTGTTATCAGCGTAGAACTCAGCCGCCATCGGCGAGAGTCGCGCTGCGTCAAATGGCTCCTCGGGCGGCTGCGGGAGCCCGAGCAGCGCCGCCGCAAAAGCGATCACATCTTGCGGCGGGGCGGGCTCCTCATCGGCGACGTTCCAAACCTGGCCTTCGAGCCCCCGGTTCAGCGCGAGGCGCGTCAATTCGGCGATGTCGTCGACATGTATCCGGTTGAACACCTGCCCCGGCTTGACGATCCGGCGCGCTTGGCCCCGTCTCAAATTGACGAGCGCATTGCGGGCGGGGCCGTAGATTCCGGCGAGGCGCAGAATGTCGGCTTCGACGCCCCGCGCCCGGGCCGCCGCCGTCCATCGCGCCTCGTCCTCGAGCCGCGCCAGCCCTCGGACCGTCCGGGTCGCCGTCGCGCTCGTCTCGTCAACCCAGCCGCCGCCGTGATCGCCGTACACGCCAATGGTCGAATAGTAGAGAATGCGCCCGAGCCGCGGAGCGTGCGCGATCGAGGATGCAAAGCGTGCGAGCGGCGCGCCAACTCCCTCGCGCGGGGGAATGGAAACCACAATCGCTTCGGCGCGCTTCAAGGCCTCTTCAATGCCCGCCGAAGCTCGCTCCCCATCGAAGACGTGGGCGTCGACGCCTCGCGCGCGAAGCTCCGCGGCGCGCGCCTCCGTGCGGGTCGTTCCGCTAGGGTCGATCCCCGGCATGTTCCGGATCAGCGCTTCGGCGCAATAGCCCACGCCGAAGAAGAAGACCCTCACCCTCTGAGAGCGCAGAGGCGCCCAGTCCGCGACGACGTCATGCGAAAGCTCTTACTGAGCGTCCCACGGCGCGCAGGATTGTTGGCACAAGAGGGGATTGCAAGGGCAGGACAGATCGGGCCCGCAAGACTGCATGCAAAACGGCTCGCAACTCCCCGCCCGCATCCAGGCGCTCTCGTAGATCTGACGGCGGGTGGCGCGGAGCTCGTCGCCGTTGAGAATGTCGCCGAGCGAATTCTCCAGAACATTGCCGACTGGCCACTGCCTGGCCATGACGCAAGGCATCGCTTTCCCGTCCGGGGCGATCGCAAGGTTGCCGTTCCAGCAATGCCCGCACAGACGGTCCATGCTCTCGCTCTTGCCGACGACCTCCTGGCCACGGCCGAACTCGCGGACTTCGGATGAGCGGTTGCCCCCGAGACTGGCGCCGAGACCAAGCAGGAATTGGCCGGTCCGCTCAGTCGCTTCTCGATCGTTGTCCATGCTGATGATCGCCGCCCGAGCGGACACGCCGCGGTCGATCAAACGGCGCAGATTGCCGATCGTCCGCCGATGGCTGCCGCGAACGGTCGTGATCCTGTCGTGCACGGCCGGATCGTCGGAATAGACCGAGGTGGCGAAATGCACTCCGTTTTCGACCGTGATCTCGAGCGTCTCCTCGTCGAGTCTGGTGAGGTTGCTGAAAACCTCGATGAACTCGAATCCGACTTCTGTGCTGAACCTCAGCAGACGCTTGAACTGCGGATTGAGTTGAGGCTCGCCGCCGATAAACTGAATCTTCTTGCACCCGAGTCCGTGCGCCTCGGTCATAAGATCCTCATAGTTTTCGGCGGTCAGGATGTCGCCGCCGCCCGTATGGGGACCGGACTCGGTATAGCAGTGGATGCACTGGAGATTGCAGCGGTTGGTCAGTTCCAGCCAGAGAAAATTCAGTACGCCGTTGACATCCTCGGGCGTGGTCGCCCCGGTCTGTGAGACTATCTCAGGGCCATGCACGAGCGCGCCTCCCCTATGCTTGTTCGTCGTCAGTTTGCCGAATCGATCGAGTAGCGAGATTTGGGAATGGGGACGAGCACCAGCTCGCCGTTCCAGCCTGTGGGTATCATCGTCAGCCTGACCGAGAAACGAGTCTCTCCTCCGTCATCGAACGCCCATCCCTGTCCGATCGTGAACCAGACATTGCCGGGCGACGTTTTCGCTCGGGCAGCGAACTGCGCAGCCCCCTCCTGCGGCGGCACAAAGTCCCGGTCGTCCGAAGCTTGATCGTCGTTTGCAGCCATCGCCCTAACTCCACCCGGTCTGGACGCTCTACGCCTCCACCTTACTCACCGTTTCCGAGCCTTGCTCCAAGTCTATATCGGAAACTGACGCACTGTTACTTCTTCTTTGGCATGTAGAGATCAGTAAGGGTTCCGGCGAAGGCTTCGGCCGACATGGCGAAGGTCTCGGACAGCGTCGGGTGGGGATGAATGGTGAGGCCGATGTCTTCGGCTTCGGCGCCCATCTCGATCGCCAGCGCCGCCTCCGAGATGAGGTCGCCGGCGTTGGGGCCGACGATGCCGCACCCGATCAGCCGCTGGGTCTCCTCATCCCACAGCGTCTTGGTCAGGCCCTCGTCGCGGCCGAGCGAGAGCGAACGCCCGCTCGCCGCCCATGGGAAGACGGCCTTGCCGTATTTGACCCCCTTGGCCTTGAGCTCCGTCTCGGTCGGACCCGCCCAGGCGACTTCAGGATCAGTGTAAGCGACCGACGGTATCACCTTGGCGTCGAAAGAGGATTTGTGTCCGCTCGCGACTTCCGCTGCGACCTTACCCTCGTGCGTCCCTTTGTGGGCGAGCATCGGCTGGCCAACGATATCGCCGATCGCGAAGATGTGGGGGACGTTGGTCCGCATCTGCTTGTCGACCGCGATGAAGCCCCGCTCGTCGACCGCTACTCCGGCCGCTTCGGCCCCGATCGCCTTTCCGTTTGGACGCCGGCCGACGGAGACGAGCATCGCGTCGAAGACTTCAGTTTTGGGGCCGTCCGGGCCCTCATAGGACACGTGCAGACCGTCGTCCTTGGCTTCGACCTTCGTGACTTTCGTCTTGAGCAGGACCTTCTCGTAGAGCTTGCCGACGCGCTTGGCGAGCGGCGCGACTACGTCCGGATCGGCGCCGGGCATCAACTGGTCCATCATCTCGATCACCGTGATGCCGGCGCCCAGCGAGTGATAGACCGTCGCCATCTCAAGGCCGATGATGCCGCCGCCGAGGACCAGCATCCGCTTCGGGATGAAGCTCACTTCCAGCGCGCCCGTCGAATCCCATACACGCGGATCGGAGGGAATGAAGCCCGGCATGACCGGCTCGGAGCCCGCTGCGATGATCGCCTTGGCGAACCTCACCGTCTTCGACCCGTCCTTCGTCTCGACGCTGAGCGTGTTGGGCGAGGTGAACTTCGCATCCCCCGCGACGACCGTAACCTTGCGCTGCTTGGCGAGGGCCGCGAGCCCGCCCGTGAGCCGCTTGATCACGCCGTCCTTCCAGCCGCGAACGCCGCTGGGGTCGAGCGCGGGGGGGCCGAACTTGACCCCATGCACGCCCATCCCCGCAGCTTCGTCGATCACTTTCGCGACATGCAGCAGCGCCTTGGAGGGGATGCAGCCGACGTTGAGGCAGACGCCGCCAAGAGTCTGGCGCTTGTCGATGAGCGCGACCTTTTGGCCGAGATCGGCGGCGCGGAAGGCGGCGGTGTAGCCCGCGGGACCCGCCCCGAGGACGAGGATCTCCGCCTCGACGTCAGCCTTGCCGCCCGGATCGGCCGCGGGCTTCGGCGCGGCCGCAGGCGCGGCCTTGGGCGTCGGCTCCTGGATCTCGGCGCCGCCATACGGCGCGGCGGCGGGCTGCGCCGCAGCAGCGGCGGCCGGCTTCGCTTCTCCGCCCTCGGCGTAAGTCGCAAGCACCGCGCCCTCGCTGATCTTGTCGCCGACCTTGACCCGGACCTCGCCAATCACCCCGTCTTCGGGCGCCGGCACATCCATTGTCGCCTTGTCGCTCTCGAGCGTGAGGATCGTCTCTTCCTTGCGGACGCTCTTTCCGGGCGCGATCTGGACCTCGATGATCGGCACGTCCTTGAAGTCGCCGATGTCGGGAAGCCGGATTTCCTTGGCCATGGTCGCGTGTCTCCCGCTATTCCCGCGCAATCACAGAAGCACGCGCCGCATGTCCTCGACGGTCCCCGCCAATCGGCGCATGAAGCGCGCCGCCGCGGCGCCGTCGATGACACGATGGTCGTAGGAGAGGCAAAGCGGCAGCATCAGGCGCGGCTCGAACGCCTTCCCGTCCCAGACCGGGGCCATCTTCGACCGCACCACGCCAAGGATTGCGACCTCGGGCGCATTGACGATCGGCGTGAACGCCGTCCCGCCAATCCCGCCAAGCGATGAGATGGTGAATGTCGCGCCCTGCATTTCGGCCGGGCTGAGCTTGCCGCCGCGCGCCTTCTCGGAGAGGGCGCCAAGTTCGCGGGCGAGCTCGACGACGCCCTTCCGATCGACGTCCTTGATCACGGCGACGACGAGGCCATCGGGCGTGTCGACGGCGACGCCGAGGTGCCAATAGCGGCGCAGGATCAAGGAGTCGCCCGCCGGATTTAACGCGGCGTTGAAGGTCGGAAACGCCTTCAGGGTCGAGACCACGGCCTTCATCAGCAGCGGCAGCAGTGAAACGCGATAGGGCTTCGACTTGTCCTTCTTGGCGTCCTCGTCGAGAGCCTTGCGGAAGGCTTCGAGTTCGGTGATGTCCGCCTCGTCGGTGTGCGTGACATGCGGCACGTTCACCCACGACGCGTGCAGGCGCGGACCCGAGATTCGCTTGATGCGCGACAAAGGAACGGTCTCGATCGGCCCGAATTTGGCGAAATCAACAGTGGGGATCGTCGGCAGAGCGCCGCCCCCGGCGGGCGTAGCGCCCGCGCCGCCGCGCGACAATGCGGATTTGATATCCTCGCGGGTTATACGGCCCTTCTCTCCGGTGCCTTTGACCGTGTTGAGATCAAGATCGAGCTCCCGCGCCAAGCGTCGAACCGCGGGGCCGGCGAATACGCCGGAGAAGTCGGCCGCCGCGGGTCCCGGACCCGGCGTGGTCGGCTTAAGAGCGGGCGGCAGGTCCCGCGGCGCAACGGGCGAAGTGAGGGGCGCTTTTGCGGCGTCCTCCTCCTCCTTGGCCTCCGCCTCGTCTTCCTGTTCCGGCGAAATCGGCGCGGCTGGCCCGCTGGCGTCGAGCTTCGCGATAAGGGCGCCCATCGACAACTTTGTCGCCGACCTTGGCGACCATCTGCGTGATCTTGCCGGCCGCCGGAGACGGCACGTCCATCGTCGCCTTGTCGGATTCGAGCGTCACCAGCGGCTGTTCGGCCTCGACGATGTCGCCCGCCTTCACCAGAATTTCGATGACCGGCACGTCCTTGAAGTCGCCGATGTCGGGACACGTGACGTCGATCGTCGCGGCTTTGGCGGGAGCGCGGGCGCCGGGGTTGCTTTGGCGGAGGCCGCGCCGGGGCGCCGCGGCCTTGGCCGGCGGACGCCTTCGCGGCGGCTTCGCCCGCCGCAGAGTCGATGCGCGCGATCAGCGTTCCCATCGACACCTTGTCGCCGACTTTCGCGACGACGTCGGAGACGGCGCCTGCGATCGGCGAGGGCACGTCCATGGTCGCCTTGTCGGACTCGAGCGTGACCAGCGGCTGCTCGGCCTTCACGACGTCGCCCGGCTTCACGAGGACCTCGATGACCGGGACATCCTTGAAGTCGCCGATATCGGGAACTTTCACGTCGATTTTCGCCACCGGCGCTCTCCTCAGCGACAAAGGTTGAAAGGGACGGCGAGTGTCAGCTTCGCGCCGGGTTCGGCCCCTCCGGGTCGATGCCGTATTTCGCGATCGCCTCGGCCACGCGCCGGCTCGGCAGCAATTGCTCGTCCGCCAGCGCCTTCAGGCTTGCGACCGTGACGTGATAGCGGTCGATCTCGAAGAATGAGCGCAATCGGCGGCGATAGTCGGAGCGTCCGAACCCGTCGGTTCCGAGCACCTTGTAGCGCGCGGGCACATACGGTCGGATTCCATCCGCAACCGCCTTCATGTAGTCGGTCGACGCGATGACCGGGCCCTTTCCGCTCGACAGGGCCCGGGTGATGAATGGAATCTTCGGGTCGGCCTCCGGATGAAGGAGGTTCCACCGTTCGACGTCGAGCCCCTCACGGCGCAATTCGGTGAAGCTCGTTACGCTCCAGATCTCGCTGCTGACGCCATGCTCGCTGGCCAGCATCTCCGCCGCCGCCTCGACTTCGCGCAGGATCGCGCCAGCGCCGAGCAGACGCACCTGCAAGCCGGGCTTGTCGGCCTTAACCTCGCGCAGCTTGTAAGCGCCGCTGAGAATTCCCTCTTCAGCCCCCTCCGGCATCGCCGGATGGGCGTAATTCTCGTTCAGGGTCGTGATGTAATAGTAGACGTCGTCCTGATCGACCAGCATGCGTTTCAAGCCCGCGTGGACGATGACCGCGAGTTCATAGGCGTAGGTCGGGTCGTAAGTCACGCAATTGGGAATGGTCGAGGCCAGAATATGGCTATGGCCGTCCTCGTGCTGCAGGCCCTCGCCATTCAGGGTGGTGCGTCCCGACGTCCCGCCGATCAGGAAGCCGCGGGTCCGCATGTCGCCCGCCGCCCAGGCGAGATCGCCGACCCGCTGAAAGCCGAACATCGAGTAGTAGATATAGAATGGAATCATCGGCACGTTGGACGTCGAATAAGACGTGCCGGCAGCAATGAAAGAGGCCATAGCGCCAGGCTCGTTGATGCCTTCCTGAAGGATCTGTCCTTTCGGATCCTCGCGGTAGTACATGAGCTGATCGGCGTCCTGGGGCCGATAGAGCTGGCCTACCTGGCTGAAGATGCCGACCTGCCGAAATAGTCCTTCCATGCCGAAGGTCCGGCTCTCGTCGGGGACGATCGGGACCACATGCGGACCAATGTCCTTGTCGCGCAGGAGGGTGGTCAGAACCCTGACGAAGGCCATAGTCGTCGAGATTTCCCGCCCCTCGGCGGTTGCTTTCAATACGGCGTCGAAAGCCGAGAGCGGCGGAACCTGCAGCGGTTCGCTCCTGCGCCGGCGCGCCGGCAGGTAGCCGCCAAGCGCCGCCCGCCGATCGCGCAGATAGCCCATCTCGGGGCTATTCTCGGCAAAGCGGAGGAACGGAACTTTGTCGAGGTCGGCGTCGGAGACCGGAATCTGGAACCGGTCGCGGAAGGCCGTGAGCGCGTCGTGGCCGAGCTTCTTGGCCTGATGGGCGATCATCTGCCCCTCGCCGGCCGCGCCCATGCCGTAGCCCTTGACCGTCTTGGCGAGAATGACGGTCGGCTGGCCCTTGTGCTCGACGGCGGCCTTGTAGGCGGCGTAGACCTTGACCGGATCGTGCCCGCCCCGGGTCAGCGCCCAGATCTCGGCGTCGGTCCAGTCCGCGACCATCGCCGCCGTTTCGGGATGACGGCCGAAGAAGTGCTTGCGGATATACGCGCCGTCCTTCGACTTGAAGTCCTGGTATTCGCCGTCGACGCACTCCTCCATCAGCTGGCGCAGCTTGCCGGCGGTGTCCCTGGCGAGAAGCTGGTCCCAGCCCGATCCCCACAAGCACTTGATGACGTTCCAGCCCGCGCCGCGGAAATCGGCCTCGAGCTCCTGCACGATCTTCCCGTTGCCGCGCACCGGCCCGTCGAGACGCTGCAGGTTGCAGTTGATGACGAAAATCAGATTGTCGAGTTTCTCGCGTCCGGCGAGCGAGATGGCCCCGAGCGATTCCGGCTCGTCCATCTCGCCGTCGCCGCAGAAGACCCAGACCTTGCGCGGCGCCGTGTCCGCGAGGCCGCGGCAATGCAGGTAGCGCAGGAACCTCGCCTGGTAGATAGCCATCAACGGGCCCAGGCCCATCGAGACGGTCGGGAACTGCCAGAACTCCCGCATGAGCCACGGATGCGGATAGGAGGACAGGCCCTTGCCGCCGACCTCCTGCCGGAAGTTGACAAGCTGCTCCTCGCTGAGACGCCCCTCCATGAACGCGCGGGCGTAAATGCCCGGCGCGCTGTGGCCCTGGAAATAGATCAGATCGCCGCCGTGGCTGTCATTCGCGCCATGCCAGAAATGCATGAACCCGGTGTCGTAAAGCGTCGCCGCCGACTGAAAGCTCGCAATGTGGCCGCCGAGCTCCGAAGACTCCTTGTTCGCCTTGACGACGATTGCCGCGGCGTTCCAGCGCACGTAGCGGCGGATGAGCTGCTCGATCTTGCGGTCGCCGGGATGGGCCGGCTGCTCTTCCGGCGGGATGGTGTTGACATAGGCGGTGTTGGCGGCGAAGGGCAGCTTTGCGCCCTTTCGGCGGGCGGCGGCGACGACGGAATCGAGGATCTCATCGACCTTGCCGATCCCCTCGAAGGCCTCGACCGAATCCAGCGCGTCGAGCCATTCGTCGGTCTCGTCGGATTGTCCCAAGACTCGGTCGTCCATTGAGGCCGCCTCCCTCTCAACGCAAACAAAAGTTGCAAACGTGAGTTTGTCGCTGTCTTCTCACGGGCCCATACAATTGGCAATCGCGCCGGACGGCGCTGCTGCCATGTCGGACTTGCATGCGCGGCCGGGGCAATGGCCGCCGCCGGGGGGCCGCGATAAACTAGCGCTCACCGACGCGCGGCGCGGGCGAAGGAGGATCATTTGGCCGGACTGACGACGCACGTCCTCGACGTCGCCCGGGGCGGCCCGGCCGACCGCGTCAGAGTGGAGCTCTACGAGCTCGCGGCGGCAGGCGGGCGAACGCTCGTCGCCGATGTGTTGACCAACGCCGACGGGCGCACCGACGCGCCGCTGATCAGCGCCAGGGACGCGCGCGCCGGCCGGTTCGAGCTTCTGTTCCACGCCGGCGACTATTTTCGCGGCCAAAGCGTGAAAACGGCCGACCCGCCGTTCCTCGACGTGATTCCGCTCCGTTTCGCCATCGCCGACCCGGGTGCGCACTATCACGTGCCGCTCTTGGTCAGCCCGTGGAGCTATTCCACCTACCGTGGCAGTTGAACGCGCAACGGTTCCCAAACCGGCCGCAACAATCCCCAAGCCGGGCGCAATAATTTCCAAGCCGGCCGCAACAGATTCCAAATCCAGCGCAACAGAATCCAAATGCGTTTATTAATCAAATCAATATCTTAGGTCGAAACGACGGTCCTGCCCGCCGCCCCGTCCGCGACCTACGGCGCGTCACCTCGAACGCTAGCACGAATTCCGATTTTGGGAAAGAGAATGTTGTCCGGTCCGCGACGCTCCTCCGATTTTTCGCCGCCGGCCTCTTGCATAAGCGCACTTGCTATATTATAAGCATGCTTATGTTATCACTTGCTCAGAAACCGGCGATCTCGCCTGCGAGGGAGCTTGGCTTTGCGCTCCATGACGTGGCGCGGCTGCTCAGGACCTATTCCGACCACCGCGCGCGCGAGCTTGGCACCACGCGGGCCCAGTGGGCCGTGCTTTCGCGCCTGCACCGCTGCGAGGGCGTCAAGCAAAGCGAGCTCGCTGAAATGCTCGACCTTGCGCCGATCACCCTCGGCCGCCTGATCGACAAATTGAGCGACGCGGGCCTGGTCGAGCGGCGCGACGACGCGACCGACCGCCGCGCCCATCGCCTCTATCTCACCGAAAAGGCCGCCCCCGCGCTGGTCAGCCTCGGCGCGCTCGCCGAAGACTTGATGGGGCGGGCGCTGGCCGGCGTCGACGAAACGACGATCCAGGCGATGCACGACGGCCTCAAGATCATCAAGGCCAATGTCAAAAACGAATTGATTGCGGGAGCCGAACCAAAGTGACCCAACCCAAGCCCGCGCCCGGGCGCGATCCCGCGGAGGAAGACTCAGCCCCCGCTGTGCAGCCATTGCCGTTCGCGAAATCGGGCGCGCAGCCGGGCGCGCGCGAGTCCGCGCCATCGCCTTCGCCCGCCGCCCAGCCGTCGCAGCCGATCCAGTTCACCCCAGCGCGGACGCCCGCGCCGAGCCCGCAAGCGCCCGCGCCGCAGCCGCCTCCGGCGCCGCCGGCCGCTGAAACGCCGATCACCATCAAGCGCAAGCGCGGCGGGACGGGGCGCTTCGTCATGCTCGTGGTCATTCCCCTTGTCGCGCTCGCCCTCGGCTTCGGCTGGTGGCTGAGCAGCGGCCGCTATGTCTCGACCGACAACGCCTATGTCGGCGCCGACAAGTCGCTCATCACGCCGCAGGTCACAGGCGCGATCGTCGCCGTTCATGTGGCCGAGGGGCAGAAGGTCACGGTCGGCGCCCCGCTGTTCGACATCGATCCGCAGCCCTACGAGATCGCGCTCGCGCTCGCCAAGGGCCGCCTCGACGCGGCCAAGGTCGAATTCGCCAACCTGAAGTCCTCGTACCTCAGCAACGCCGAGCAGATCAAAATGGGCGAGGACGCGGTGGCAGTGCGCCAGACCGACTTCGATCGCAAGAACGGCCTCGCGACGCACGGCACGGGAACCACCGCCGACCGCGACACCTCGATGGGCAATCTCATCCAGGCGAAGCAGATCCTCGAGTTCGTGCGCCAGCAGCAGGCGACGGTGGCGGTGAAGCTCGGCGGCGGCCCGGACGCGTCGATCGAGAACTTCCCCGACTACATGCAGGCGAAGGCCGGCCTCGAGGACGCCGAGCGCAATCTGCGCAACACCAAGGTCGTCGCGCCGATCGACGGCGTGGCGACGCAGGTGCCGGAGATCCAGCTTGGGCGCGTGGCCGCCGCGGGCCAGCCGGTGTTCGCCATTGTCGCCAACCAGGGACTATGGGTCGACGCCAATCCGAAGGAATCGGACTTGACCTTCGTCCACGCCGGCCTGCCGGCGCGGGTGAGCGTCGACACGTTCCCCGACAGGGAATGGAACGGCTCGATCTGCTCGATTGCGCCGGGGACGGGCGCGCAGTTTTCGATCCTGCCGGCGCAGAATGCGACCGGCAATTGGGTCAAGGTCGTCCAGCGCGTGCCGCTTCGCTTTTGCTTCGATCCGAAGGAGGACACGACCGGCCTGAGAGCGGGCATGAGCGCCTATCTGACCATCGACACCGGGCGCACGCGCACGCTTGCGGGCACGCTTGAAGGGCTCAAGCAGTGGGTCGCGGGTTACGTCGAAACTCTCCTCGGCGCGCGGACCGCCATCATCAGATGAACGCGGCCGTCCCTGCCCCGCCGCTCTACGAGACCATCTCGCCGACGCTGAGATGGTTCCTGACCGTCTGCATCATGATGGCGACGATCATGCAGGCGCTCGACACGACGATCGCCAACGTCGCCCTGCCCTACATGCAGGGATCGCTGTCGACGACCCAGGACCAGATCAACTGGGTGCTCACCTCCTACATCGTCGCCGCCGCGATCATGACCTCGCCGCTCGGCTGGATGGCGACGCGCTTCGGCCGCAAGAAGCTGTTCATCGTCTGCACCGCCGGGTTCACCGTGGCCTCGATGCTGTGCGGCGTCGCGCTCTCGATCGAGCAGATGGTCGCCTACAGGCTCCTGCAGGGCGTGTTCGGCGCGGCGCTGGTGCCGCTGAGCCAGGCGGTGATGCTCGACATCTTTCCGCCGGCGCGGCGCGGCTCTGCGATGGCGATCTGGGGCATGGGGGTGATGCTCGGGCCGATCATGGGGCCGACGCTCGGCGGCTATCTCACCGATTCCTATTCCTGGCGCTGGGTGTTCTTCGTCAACCTGCCATTCGGAATCCTCACCACCGTGGGCTTGTGGCTCTTCATGAGCGAGACCCCGACCCGGCGCGACGTGCCTTTCTCCTGGTTCGGTTTCCTCAGCCTATCGCTCGGCATCGGGTCATTGCAGATGATGCTCGATCGCGGCGAGCAGCTCGGCTGGTTCGGTTCGACCGAGATCATCCTCGAAGCGATCCTCGCCGTCGTCGGCTTCTATTTCTTTCTCGCTGACTGTTTCACCTCCAAGCGGCCGTTCATCACCGTCCGCATCTTCCGCGACTGGAACTTCTCGATCGCCCTGGTTTTCATGTTCCTGGTCGGCGTGATCCTGCTCGCGACCATGGCGCTGGTTACGCCGTTCATCCAGAACATGCTCGGCTATCCGGTGCTTTCGAGCGGCTATCTGCTCGGCGCGCGCGGCGTCGGCACGTTCGTCTCAATGTTCCTGGTCGGGCGTCTCACCGGCAAAGTCGATGCGCGCCTGCTCATCTTCATCGGCCTCGTCCTCGCCACCGTGTCGCAATACATGATGGTCGGCTGGTCGCTCGACGTGTCCGCCCAGACGATCGCGATCAATGCGATCGCGCAGGGGTTCGGCCTCGGCTTCATCTTCGTGCCGCTCAACACCATCGCCTTCGCCAGCCTGCCGGGCGAACTCAGAACCGAAGGCGCGGCGCTGTGGACCCTCATCCGCAACATCGGCTCGGCGGTCGGCATCTCGATCGTCATCGCCCGGCTGACGAGTTCGATCACGATGTATCACAGCCAGCTGGTCGAGCACGTGACGCCGTTCAACGACGCGATGAGAATGCCGAACGCCTCGATGCTGGCGGGGCACGGATTGCCGAGTCTCGAGATGCTCGAACGCCTCGTCACCCAGCAGGCGGCGGCGATGGCCTATTCGAACGATTTCCTGTTCATGACCTTCGTCTCGCTCTGCGCCTTCCCGCTGCTCGCCCTCATCCGCTCGCCGAAATCCGTCGCCGCAGCCGCGTCGCGAGAGGCGGCGGCGCATGCGGTGATGGACTAGCGGACCTGATCCGCGCCTAAAAAGCGCGGCGCCAGTAGTTCGCGGGCGGCCAAGTGGCGGCGAGCTCGGAGAGGAGCCCGCGTCGCCGGCGATCAAGGGTAGCGCAGAGTGACGTGGACGACAGAGCCCTCGCGCCTCGTCTCCATCGCGAGGCCGCTGCGCTTGAACACGTTCAGCATGGGGACATTTTCCGACAGGACCTCGGCGACGAGCTCACGAAGGCCCGCCTCACGCCCGAGGATTGCGAGATGGCGCATCAACGCTGAACCGACGCCGAGGCCCTGGAACGCGTCGATGATCGCGAACGCGACTTCGGCTTGGCCGGGCTTAACGACGACATAGCGCCCGCCGCCGACGATCGTCGGCTTGCCGGCCTCGTCGGCCACCGCCACCAGGGCGACGTGGCCGACGAAGTCGACGTCGAGGAAATAGTCAGTCTCCTTCTCCGAAAATTCGCGCCTGACGGCGAAGAAGCGGCGGTAGAGCGACTTCGAGCTCAGGCGCGCGATCCCCTCATGCATGGCCTCGCGATCCTGGGGACGCTGGGCGCGGATCTCGATCGTGCGCCCGTCGCGCAAAGTCTCGGTCGCGGAATAGTGGGCGGCGTCGATCATGAGCCAAGCACCCGTCGACTCGCCGCAGCCTAGCTGCTGAGTTCAAACCGCGAGCGCGGGAGGTTCTACCACGCCCCCGCGAGAGGGCGAACAGGGGCGGCGCGATCGCGGACCAGGTCAGGCGCGTGGGGTCGCCCGAATCCGCCTAGGCGAGCTTGAGCGCGCCAGCCGTCTGGTCGGCGACCTCGTAGGTCCAGACCCGGAAAGACTTCAGGACATGGGGTCCGAAGGAGTTGATGAGCGGGATGTCCGCCGCGTCACGGCCGCGCGCCACGACGATTCTGCCTATCCGGGGCATGTTGTTGCGAGGATCGAAAGTCCACCACGATCCGCCGAGGAACACCTCGATCCAGGCGCTGAAATCCATCGGATCGACCACGGGAACGCCGATGTCGCCGAGATGGCCGTTGACGTAGCGCGCCGGAATGTTGAGGCATCGGCACAGCGCCACGGCGAGATGGGCGAAATCGCGGCACACTCCGATCCGCTCCTCGAAGGCTTCAAACGCCGTTCGCGTCGCGCGCGCCTGCATGTAGTCAAATTTGATGTGGTCGTGGACAAAATCGCACACGGCCTGCACGCGCCCCCAGCCGGGGGGAATCTTGCCGAACAGATCCCAGGCCGTCTGGCTCAGCCTGTCGGTCTCGCAATATCTGCTCCCCATGAGATAGAGCAGGCATGAATCGGGCAGTTCCGCGACCGGGACTTCCACCGCCGCAAAGTCCGCCGGGTCGATCTTGCCGTCGTCCTCGATCGTGGCGTCGCCCCATATCGTGAGATCGCCGGGAGGCGCCACCAACCTGCGGCAGCGATTGCCAAAAGTATCGACATAGGTGGTGGTCGGGATGATCGGCGTCGTGAACACCTTTTCGGCGACGCGTATGTCGGCCTTCCGGTCGTCGCTCACCGACAAAAGACAAACCATCGCGGTCGGCTGGGCGCAAGTGACCGTGATTTCGTAGCCGTAACGGATCAGCATCGATCGCGAACCCTTTAAGGCGCGTCTGCAAAATCGGGGCGGAAAGAATTCCGCCCCGTCCGGGCATTGGGCGACAAGCTCGGCGCAGGGCCCCGTCGCCGGGGCCCTGTCCTCGCTCTTAAAGGGCGATCAGTAGTCCATCCCGCCCATGCCGCCGCCGCCGGGCATGGCGGGCGGCGCGTTCTTCTTCGGCGTTTCGGCGATCATCGCCTCGGTCGTGATCATCAGGCCCGCGATCGAAGCCGCGTCCTGCAGCGCGACCCGCACCACCTTCGCGGGATCGACGATGCCGGCGTTCAGCATGTCGACGTATTGCTCGGTCTGTGCGTCGAAGCCGAACGTCGGCGACTTGTTCTCAAGCACCTTGCCGACGACGATCGAACCCTCAACGCCTGAATTTTCGGCGATCTGGCGGATCGGCGCTTCGAGCGCCCTGAGCACGATGTTGATGCCGGACTGGACATCTTCGTTCTCGTTGGTAAGCTTTCCAATCGCCGCCTTGGCGCGCAACAGCGCGACGCCGCCGCCGGAAACGATACCTTCCTCGACCGCAGCCTTGGTCGCATGCATGGCGTCGTCAACGCGGTCCTTCTTTTCCTTGACCTCGACCTCGGTCGAGCCGCCGACGCGGATGATCGCGACTCCGCCCGCAAGCTTCGCAAGGCGTTCCTGGAGCTTCTCCTTGTCGTAGTCGGACGTCGTCTCCTCGATCTGCGCCTTGATCTGGGCGATCCGGCCTTCAATGTCGGCCTTCTTGCCGGCGCCGTCGATGATCGTGGTGTTCTCCTTCTCGATCCGCACCCGCTTGGCTTTGCCGAGCATCTGAAGGGTCACGTTCTCAAGCTTGATGCCGAGGTCCTCGGCGATCATCGTGCCTGTGGTGAGAACTGCGATGTCCTCAAGCATTGCTTTGCGGCGATCGCCGAAGCCCGGCGCCTTGACCGCCGCGACCTTGAGGCCCCCACGCAGCTTGTTGACGACCAGCGTCGCAAGCGCCTCGCCCTCGATGTCCTCGGCGATGATGAGCAGCGGCTTGCCTGCTTGCACAACCGCTTCGAGGACGGGCAGCATCGGCTGGAGCGAGGAGAGCTTCTTCTCGTGGATGAGGATGTATGGGTCCTCAAGCTCCGCAATCATCTTCTCGGCGTTGGTGATGAAATAGGGTGAGAGATAGCCGCGGTCGAACTGCATGCCTTCGACGACGTCGAGCTCGGTCTCGGCGGTCTTGGCTTCCTCGACTGTGATCACGCCCTCATTGCCAACTTTCTTCATCGCATCGGAAATCATCTTGCCGATCGTCTTGTCGCCATTCGCGGCAATGGTCCCGATTTGCGCGATCTCCTCCGACGACTGCACCTTCTTGGAGCGGCGTTCGATGTCCTTGACGACCGCGGTCACCGCGATGTCGATGCCGCGCTTGAGGTCCATCGGGTTCATGCCGGCCGCGACCAGCTTTAGTCCTTCCTTCATGATCGAAGCCGCGAGCACGGTCGCGGTGGTGGTGCCGTCGCCGGCGAGATCGTTGGTCTTGGAGGCGACTTCGCGCACCATCTGCGCGCCCATGTTCTCGAACTTGTCTTCAAGCTCGATCTCCTTGGCGACGGTCACGCCGTCCTTGGTGATGCGCGGCGCGCCGTAGGACTTGTCGAGAATGACGTTGCGGCCCTTGGGGCCCAGCGTCACCTTGACGGCGTTGTTGAGGATATCGACGCCGCGCAGCATTCGGTCGCGGGCGTCAGAGGAGAAGCGTACGTCTTTTGCGGGCATGGGTTTGAATCCTTCAATTCTGGATAAAGAAATTTGGTTTCAGGCGGCCTTTTTCTTGACGGCTGCCGCGCCTTCGATCACGCCCATAACGTCGGTCTCCTTCATGATGAGGAGCTCCTCGCCGTCGATCTTGACTTCAGTGCCCGACCACTTGCCGAACAGGACGCGCTCGCCCGGCCTGAGTTCGATGGGTGTGAGTTTGCCGCTCTCGTCCCGGCCGCCCGGACCGACCGCGACAACCTCGCCCTCCTGCGGCTTCTCCTTGACGGTGTCGGGGATGATGATGCCGCCCTTCGTCTTATCCTCGCCCTCGATACGGCGGATGACGACACGGTCGTGCAACGGGCGAAATTTCATTGGGTTCGCTTTCAGTCGACCTGCCTCGCCGGCTCACGAGCATCTGCTCCAGCTCTCGGCGGCAGTCTGACGTTGAGCCTTACATAGCGCTTGTTGGCACTCATTACAAGCGAGTGCTAACACGGCGCCGTTCGGCGAGCCGCGCCGCAGCGCCTGGGTCGTGCGCCGGCAAGTAGATCGTTGGCCGCGCCGTCGCGAACGCTTTGATGGCGCTGAGCGTGGCCGAGGCCTGCGCTTCGTCGCCACTGACGCCGTCGATCGCGCCCGCGAGCATCGTGGATTCGCTGTACGAAGCGTCGCCGGCGATGAAGACGGCCGCGTCGCCGTCCTCGACGATGACCGAGAGATGATCGGGCGTATGGCCGGGGGTGGCCACGGCGACGACGACGCCGTCGTCGGTCAGGCGCTTCGATCGCGGAAACGGCCCGTAAGCGCCGCCATCGAGGACGAGCGGCTTCGGATCGAAGCTCTTGGGCCAGCGTTGCGGCAGATAGCCGCGAAGCTGGCCCACAACGCCGGACGCAAGCCTGAGCTCGCCGGGACTGACCAGAATTTCGCTCCCGGGGAATGCCGAGAGCCCGGCGTCGTGATCGATATGCAAGTGGGTCATAACGACGCGCCTGACGTCGGCCGCGCCAATTCCGAGCGCCCTGAGCTGCGGCCCTGCTTCCTGCTCCGGCTCAATGTCGAAGCGCACCCCGAAGCGGAAATAGGGATGCCAGCGCGGGAGGCGCTTAAGGCCTGCGGAAGCGCCCGTGTCGACGAGAATGACGCCGTCGCGATGCTCGATTGCGTAGGCCAAAGTCGGCGCCCAGTCCGCCCATTCTTTGTCGAATAGCGGCGCAAGGCGGCGCTTAAGTCCGTGACCTTGGCCGACGATCTGACTCGCCTTGATCCGCACCCGACCGGTCTGAATGGCGTGAACGCGCATTGCGTTTTCTCACTTCTTGCCGATGCGGCCGAGATGGGTGTCGCCGAAGCCACTCGCATATTTGAGGCCGTAGCCGAGCATCCGGTCCATACCGATGTGGGTGATCCAGATGAGGCCGAGCGCTGAGGCGACCGGCGAAGCGAGCCAGAAGCCGGCAAGCGTGAGCGGAACGCTGAGCGCATAGGTGTGGACGAGATTGTAGGCCGCAGCGCCAGCCCTCGGGCCGATCAGATAGGGAAGCATCGCGAGATCCGGCGCGAGAATGAGAAGCGCGAACAGCGGCCACGAAAAGCCGGCGTGGGCGTAAAGCGCGATCGCCGCGGCGAAGGCGGCGGCGCCCTCGAGGCGCAGGATCGCTCTGACGCCGGTCGGCAAAGGGTGGGCGGCGCCGATGGCCGGGAGAGCCTGATCGGGGGAGCGTGACACAAACTCGGTCATGGTCTGGTCTCCTGTTGACGGCGGCCCGCGCATACGAGGATGCGGCCCTCGACCTCATCCTCAGGACGAGGGTGTACCCCACGCGCGGCCGCTACGGAATTGCATATTTGTCTTGATCAGCTATACATTTTCGTATGAGCCGCCGCGAGCCCAACTGGGACGAACTGCGCACCTTCCTCGAAGTCGCGCGCGATATGAGCCTGAGCGGCGCCGCGCGCCGCCTCGGCCTGACCCAGCCGACGGTCGGGCGCCATATCGACGCGCTGGAAGACGCGCTCGGCGCGACCCTGTTCACCCGCTCGCCGCGCGGCCTCACGGCGACCGCAGCGGCGACCGCGCTCGTCCCGCATGCCGAAGCGATGGGGGCAGCGGCGGCCGCGCTCGCCCGCTCCGCCTCGTCCGCGGCGGCGGTCGATCGCGGCGTCGTGCGCGTGACCGCGAGCGACATCATGGGCGCGGAGGCGCTGCCGGCGATCTTCGCCGGCTTCCGCGCCCGCAATCCCGGCGTTGCGATCGAGCTTGCGGTCACCAACCGCAACCAGGATCTCGCGCGCGGCGACGCCGATATCGCGGTCAGAATGATCCGCCCGACCCAGAGCGGGCTCGTCGCCCGCCGGATCGGCGCAACCCGCATCCGGCTCTATGCGCATCGCGACTATCTCGCCCGCTTCGGCGAACCGCGCTCGCTCGCCGATCTGCGACAGCATGGCTTCATCGGCTTCGACCGCGACAACCAGACGTTCCGCGCCGCCGGTTCGCTGGCGAAGGCGCTGACCCGCGAGGATTTTGGCTTTCGCTGCGACAGCGATCTCGCCCAACTCGCGGCGCTGCGCGCCGGCGTCGGCGTCGGCGGCTGCCAGGACATGATCGCGCGGCGCACGCCAGAGCTCGTCCCCGTCCTGCCCAATGCGTTCCAGATGATGCTCGAAATCTGGCTCGTCATGCACCGCGACCTGAAGACGGCCCCGAGGGTGAGGCTTCTGTTCGACTGGCTCGCGTCGGGGCTGACGGACTATGTGAAAGGGAGGACGCAGCGTGACGCCTCGTTTGTCATTCCCGGCGGACCGAAGGTCTGACCAGGAATCCAGCCTCGCGGCCGCCCGCGCTCAATTCCCGATCGATCGCTTTGCGACCGTCGGGAATGACATTGTCACGCCGGCTCCGCGACCTCCATCACCACGTCCGCCAGGCGTTCGGCGGCGTCGGGGACGCCGACCGACTTCGCCGCCGCCGCCTGGGCCGCGAGCTTCGACGGCTCGGCGAGCGCGCCCCTCAGGATCGACGCCAGCCGCTCGGGGGTGAATTCGGGCTGCGGCACGACGACCGCGCCGCCCGAAGACGCAAGCGCCGCCGCGTTCGCCGCCTGATCCTGATCGAGCGCATGCGGGAACGGCACCAGGACCGAGGCCCGGCCGATCACCGCCAGTTCTGACACGGTCGAGGCGCCGGCGCGGCCAACGACGAGGTGCGCGGCGGCGATCCGCGCCGGCAGGTCGGGGAAGAATTCCGCGATCTCGACCGGAAAGCTCATCCGCGCGCAGGCCGCCGCGACGCGCGAGGAGTCCTCGCCGCGCGCCTGCTGGGTGAGGCGGATCCATTGCCGCTCGTCCGGCGCCAGAAGCGCCAGCGCCGCCGGCACGACATCGGCCATTACCCGCGCCCCCTGCGAGCCGCCGGTCACCAGAATGTTGACGCGCCGCCCGACGTGCTCGGGATAGGGAAGCCCCGCCGCGGCGATCACCGACGGGCGGACCGGATTCCCGGTCACGCGGATCTTGGCTTCGATCGCGCGATCGAAGGTTTTCAGGGGAAAGCCGCAGGCGATTCGGCTGACGCGGGAGCTCAAGAACCGGTTGGCCCGCCCCATCACCGCGTTCTGCTCGTGCAGCACGCTCGGAACCCGCATGAGCGAGGCGGCCAGCAGCGGCGGCACGGTCGGATAGCCGCCGAAGCCGACCACGGCGCGCGGCCTGATGGCCCGCAGCTTCAGAAGCGCGGCCGCAAGTCCGGCGCCAAGGGTGAGCGCGGCGCGAGCCTTGGCGAGCGCGCCCGCGTCGGTGGTCGTCGCGGCCGGAAAGGCATGAATGGCGCGGGCGGGAAAATCGCCGCCGTATTTGAGCGCCCGGCTGTCGGTCGCGAGTTCGACTTCCGCCCCGCGCCTGGCGAGCGAGGCGGCCAGCGCGGCTGCGGGAAAGAGGTGGCCGCCCGTGCCGCCGGCCGCGAGCAGGATCGGGCGCGCGGCGCTCATTCGTCCGGCGGGTCCGGGTGCTCGAGATCGGCGGCCGGGCGCCTGCGGGTCGCGGCGATGAGGAAGCCCATGCCGAGGCCGAGCGCGAGCAGCGAGGAGCCGCCGTAGGAGATGAACGGCAGGGTCATCCCCTTGGCCGGCATGGCGCGCAGGTTGACCGCCATGTTGATCCAGCTCTGAACCCCGAACATCACGGTCAGGCCCGCGGCCGCAAGCTGGCAGAATGGGTCCGGGTTGCGGGAGGCGAGATAGAGCGCGCGCAGAACGATGAAGGCGAAAAAGGCGATCAGCGCCATGCACGCGATCATGCCGAATTCCTCGCCGGTCACGGCGAAGACAAAGTCGGTGTGGGCGTCGGGCAGGATCCGCTTGTAGACGCCCTCGCCTGGGCCGCGGCCGAGCCAGCCGCCCGACAGGATGCTCTGCAACGCGGTGTCGACCTGAAAGGTGTCGACCAGGCCCCCGGTCGAATCGGGATCGAGAAAGCGCAGCACCCGCTCGTGCACATGGGGCGACAGTTTGAACACCGCGAAGCCGCCGGCGATGCCGAGGCCGCCGACGGCGACCACCCAGAACCAGTGCAGGCCGGCCAGGAAGAAGAGCGCCGTCCAGACGATCGCCACCAGCATCGTCTGGCCGAAGTCAGGCTCGAGGATGAGCGGCACGATCGTAAGCGGCAGCAGGACGAAGGACAGGATCCTGGCCCAGATTGCGGTCGGGCCCTTCCGCCCGCCCTCGGTGAAGGCCCAGGCGCCGAGAACCACGAACGCGGGCTTGATGAACTCCGACGGCTGGAGGCCGAAGATCCAGCGCCGCGCTCCCTTCACCTCCGCGCCGAACAGGAGCGCGAGAATGATGAGCGCGAACGAGACGACGAACGCGACCAGCGCCGCCCGCCGCATGTGGCGCGGCGTCAGGAACGAAGTCGCGATCATCAGCGCCGCAGTCGGGACCAGCATCAGCGCCTGTCTGTCGACAAAGTGGAAGGTCGTAAGGTTGAGCCGCTCGGCGACCGCCGGACTGGCTGCGAGCGCCATGACCAGGCCGATCACCATCAGCGCCAGGAACGATCCGATCAGCCAGCGGTCGGCGGTGCGCATCCAGTCGGCAACCGGCCCGCGTTCGACTCTCGACACCATCGGCTCTAGGCCTCCTTCTTCTCGGGCGCGCGCCCCCGCGCGAGCCATTCGGCGACCAATGCGCGAAAGGCGTCGCCGCGCGCCTCGAAATTCGCAAACTGATCGAACGAGGCGCAGGCGGGCGACAGCAGCACTGCGGGCTCTTTCGCCGGCGAGCGCGCGGCGTCCCCGGCCGCCGCTTCGATCGCGGCGCCGAGCGTTCCCGAGCGCACGAAGGGAACCGCGCCCGCGAGCGTGCGCGCGAATTCGTCTTCCGCCTCGCCGATCAGATAGGCCTTGGCGACGCGCGGGAACAAAGGCCTGAGCGGCTCGACGCCTCCCGCCTTCGGCCTGCCGCCGAGGATCCAGTGGATGTCGTGAAACGAGAGCAGCGCCTTCTCGGCCGCGTCGGCGTTGGTGGCCTTCGAGTCGTTGATGAACACGACCCGGCCAAGCCGGCCGACCTCTTCCATGCGATGGGCGAGCCCGGGAAAGCTGGCGAAGGCGCGGGCGATCCGCTCGCGCTCGACGCCGAGCGTCCTCGCAGCGGCGTAGGCGAACGCGGCGTTCTGCCCGTTGTGAGCGCCGCGAAGCGCTCGCGCGGATCCAAGATCGGCCGCCGGCGCAGCCTCTCCGCGCGCCATGACGCGATGCTCGCTCACCCAGAACTCGGCGAGCGCCGAGTCCTTGCCCGAGACCGCAATGACCCGCGGCGGGCCGGGGCGCGCGCTCAGCCGCGCGTAGATTTCGCGGCACGGCTCGTCATCGACGCCGACAAGCGCGATTTCGGACTGGGCGACGAGGCGCTCCTTGACCGCGGCGTAGTGGGCAAGATCGCCATGCCGGTCGAGATGGTCGGGGGTGATGTTGATGAGGAGGCCGACGCTCGGCGCGAGCGAGGGCGCGAGATCGATCTGATAGGACGAGCACTCGACGACATGCGTCCGCCCGGCTGCGGGGGGCGGCAGTTCGAGCACCGGCACGCCGATGTTCCCCCCCATCGCCACGTCGCGTCCGGCCTCCTTCAGCACATGGGCGATCAGCGCAGTGGTCGTCGATTTGCCGTTGGTGCCGGTGATGGCGACGAACGGAGCGTCCGGCGCTCTCGCCCTGCGCTCGCGCGCGAAGAGCTCGATGTCGCCGACCACGGGAACCCCCGCCGCAGCCGCGCGGTCCACCGTCCAGTGCGGCTTCGGGTGGGTCAGCGGCACGCCGGGCGCGAGCACGAACAGCTTGAAGCCGCGCCAGTCGGCGCGGGCGAGATCGACGAGCCCAACTCCCGCAGCGGAAGCGCGCTCGCGGGCGTTGGGGCTATCGTCCCAGGCGGCGACTTCGGCGCCGCCGGCGACGAGCGCGCGTGCGGTCGACAGTCCTGAGCCGCCGAGGCCGAAGAGTGCGACGCTCTCGCCGCGCATGGTCTCGACCGGCGTCATCGTCACCTGAGCTTCAGCGAGGCGAGGCCGACCATGGCCAGCACGAAGGCGATGATCCAGAACCGCATGACGACTTGCGACTCCGACCAGCCGAGCTGCTCGAAGTGATGATGGATCGGCGCCATGCGGAACACCCGCTTGCCGGTCAGCTTGAACGACGCCACCTGCACGACAACCGAAAGCGCCTCCATGACGAACAGGCCGCCGATCACCGCGAGCACGATCTCGTGCTTGATCGCGACCGCGGTCGCGCCGAGGAGGCCGCCGAGCGCCAGCGATCCGGTGTCGCCCATGAAAATCTGCGCCGGAGGCGCGTTGAACCACAAGAATCCGACGCCGGCGCCGATCAGCGCGCCGCAGACCACCATCAGATCGCCGGCGAAGGGGATGTGATTGATGAGCAGATAGTGGGAATAGAGCAGATTGCCGGCGATATAGGCGATAAGGCCGAGCGTCGCGGCGGCGATCATCACCGGCACGATCGCGAGCCCATCGAGGCCGTCGGTCAGATTGACGGCGTTGCCGAAGGCGACGATCACGAACGGCCCAAACAGCAGGAAGCCCCAACCGAAGTCGAATACGAAGCCGTTGAAGAACGGGACAGCCAGCGCCGTCGCGCCGTTGGCGCCGACCAGCATCATTGCGTAGCAGGCCAGCGCCGCGATGATGAATTCGCCCGCGAGGCGCGCGCGGCCGGAAAAGCCGCGATCCGACTGCTTCGTCACCTTGAGATAATCGTCGTAGAAGCCGATGACGGCGAAGCCGGCGGTGACGAAGAGCACGATCCACACATACGGGCTTTCGAGATTGGCCCACAGCAGCGCCGAGACGAAGAGGCCGAACAGGATCATGAGGCCGCCCATCGTCGGCGTGCCCTTTTTCAAAAGAAGGTGGGAGGCCGGGCCATCCGCGCGGATCGGCTGCCCCCCGTGCTGCTTGAGCCGCAGCGCGGCGATGATCGTCGGGCCGAAGAAGAAAACGAGGAAAAGCCCGGTTCCCGCCGCCCCAAGGGTGCGGAAAGTGAGATACCGGAAGAGGTGGAAAACCCCTGGGAGCTCGGCGAGCCAGGTCAGCATGTCCTAGCCTCCTGCGCCGCGAGCGAAGCGATCGCGCAAAGCCGCGACCAGAGGCCCCATCCGGCTGCCGTTCGACCCCTTGACCATCGCGATGTCGCCGCCGCGCAAGGCGCGGGCGACTTCGTCCGTCAGCTCGTTCGACCGCTCGGCCCAGGCGGCGCGCATCGACGCAGGAGCCGCGTCGTAGAGCGCGCGGGTGAGCGGGCCCGCGCCGAACAAAAGATCGACGCGGCTGGCGCTGAGGTCAGCGGCAAGTTCGGCATGCATCGCCTGCGCCTTCGGCCCGAGCTCGAGCATGTCGCCGATGACGGCGATGCGGCGCCCTCCAGGCCCCGGCTTGGCCGCGGCGAGGAGCTTCAGCGCCGCCCGCATCGAGGCTGGATTGGCGTTGTAGCTTTCGTCGATGATGATCGCCGGACCGTCGGGGGTCGTCACCGAAAAGCGCGCGCCCCTGCCCTGCTGCGGCGAGAACCGCTCGAGCGCCGCGGCGCAGGCGTCAAGGTCCGCGCCAAGCGCTTCCGCCGCGAGCAGCGCGCCAAGGGCGTTTTCCGCCATGTGCGCGCCGGGCGCGCCGAGGACGAACGCCAACTCGCGGCCGGAAATTTGGGCCTTCACGCGCGAGCCGCCGTCGATCGCCTCGACCTCGATCAGCCGGGCGTCGCAATCGGCTGCGCGCCCGAACTTGAGCACACGGACGCCTTGCGCTCGGGCAGCCTTGGCCAGCCGTTCGAATTGCGGCGCGTCGCGGTTGAGCGCCGCCGCCCCGCCTGGCTCGAGGCCGAGGAAGATCTCGGCCTTGGCGTCCGCGATCGCTTCGATCGAGCCGAGGTATTCGATGTGGACGGGGGCGATCGTCGTCACCAGGGCGGCGTGCGGCCGGGCCATGCGGGTCAGCGGCGCAATTTCGCCTGCGTGATTCATGCCGATCTCGAACACGCCGTAGCTGGCGTCCGCCGGCATCCGCGCGAGCGTCAGCGGCAGTCCCCAGTGATTGTTGTAGGAATGAGCGGAGGCGTGGACGGCGCCGCAGGCCGACAACATCGTGCGCAGCATCTCCTTGACCGTCGTCTTGCCGACCGATCCGGTCACCGCGACGATCCGCGCCCTCGATCGCGCGCGCGCGGCCACGCCCAGCCGCTCCATCGCGCCCAGCGTGTCGTCGACCGCGAACAAAGGGCCCAACGCCGCGAGCCGGCCCGCCCGTTCGCGCGACACGACCGCCGCAGCGGCGCCGGATTCAAACGCCCGAGCGACATGGTCGTGGCCGTCATGCGCGTCGCCCTTGATGGCGATGAAGAGATCGCCGGCCTGAAGCGTCCGGCTGTCGATCGAAACGCCTTCGACGGTCCCGCTCAGCGCCGCGGTCGGCGCGGCGCCGAACACGGACGTGAGTTCCGCCCGAACTCCACAGCGCGGTCATGCGGCCTCCTTGAGCGCGGCGCGCGCTTCGTCGGCGTCGGAAAAAGGCAGCGTCCTCGCGCCGACGATCTGGCCGGTCTCGTGCCCCTTGCCGGCGATCATGAGCGCGTCGCCGTCGGCGAGCATCGCGATCCCGGCGCGAATGGCCGCGCCCCGATCGCCGATCTCGAGCGCCGATGGCGCGGCGGCAAGGATCTCCGCGCGAATGGCGGCGGGGTCCTCGGAGCGCGGATTGTCGTCGGTCACGATCGCCACATCGGCGAGGCGGGCCGCAATCGCGCCCATGATCGGCCGCTTGCCCGGATCGCGGTCGCCGCCGCAACCGAACGCCACGACGAGGCGGCCGCGCACGAAGGGCCGCAAGGCCGCGAGCGCTTTCTCGAGGGCGTCGGGCTTGTGGGCGTAGTCGACGAACACCGCCGCGCCGCGGACCTCCCCGACGCGCTCGAGGCGCCCCGGCGCGCCGCGCAGGTCTTGCAACGCATGAAACACCGCGTCGGCTTCGCTGCCGCTCGCGATGCAGAGCCCGGCGGCGACCAGCGCGTTCGAGATCTGGAAGTCGCCGGGCAACGGAAACTTCAGGCGCCGGCGGCGGCCGCCGAATTCCAGCTCGAGCATTGACGAGAAGCGATCGCGCGCGGCCGAGACGAGCCGGATCGTCGCGCCATTCTTGCCGACCGTCACCGCCTTGAGCCCGCGCTCCCGCGCCGCCGCAATCACGCGCGGGGCGATGGCGCTGTCGGCGTCGATCACCGCCGGCGCCCCATCGGGCAAGAGGTCCCGAAACAGCCTGAGCTTCGCCGCGAGATAGTCTTCGACCGTCGCGTGGTAGTCCATGTGGTCGCGGGTGAGATTGGTGAACGCGCCCGCGGCGAGGCGCACGCCGTCGAGCCGCTTCTGGTCGAGTCCGTGGGAAGAGGCCTCCATGGCGAGATGGGTGACGCCGCTCGCGGCGAGCCGGTCGAGGAGCTCATGGAGCGCGATCGGATCCGGGGTGGTCAGCGATCCGTAGACGGTCAGCGGGCGCGACACGACGCCGAGCGTCCCGATCGACGCGGATTCGCGACCGACCGCCTGCCAGATCTGGCGTACGAAGGCGGCGACCGAGGTCTTTCCGCTGGTGCCAGTGACAGCGACGATGGTCTCGGGCTGGCGCGGATAGTAGCGCGCGGCGGCGCGAGCGAGCGCGGCGCGGGCGTCGGCGACCCTGACGAAGGCGGCGCCGGGGGTCTCGGTCGAGCGTTCGGCGACGACGGCGGCCGCGCCCCTGGCCAGCGCCTCGCCGACATGGCTGAGGCCGTCGTCCCTGGCGCCAGAGAGGGCGAAGAACAGGTCGCCGGGAGCGATTTTGCGGCTGTCGAAGGCAAGCCCGGCGATGGGGCGCGAAGCGAGCGTCCCGTCGGCGTCCTTGAGTTCGAGGATATCCCCAAGCCGTTTCATCGCCCTTAGCTCATTCCTTCCCGGTCTTGTCGGCGTCGGCTCCATACCCCAGTCGGGCGATGATGGGGAATGGCTGAACAGGCGGCTCCTTCATCGGCGGGACGCCCATCAGCGGCTCGACGCGACGGATCAGCGCGCCGGCGACCCGCCCGGCGTTGTAGGCGGCGGTGTGGAATCCGTGGTCCTCCGGCGCAGCCTGGGGATCGTCGTAGATGGTCAGATAGAGGTACTTCGGCTTATCCGCCGGCGTGATCGCCATGAAAGTGGTGAAGACCTTGTTCTCCGAGTAGTGGCCGTGGATGATCTTGTCGGCAGTCCCGGTCTTGCCGCCGACGTAATAGCCAGGAATGTTGGCGAAACTTGCAGACCCGTGGGTCGCGTTGGAGCGCATCAGATAGCGCATCGACTCGGAAGTCTGCTCGCTTATGACGCGATGGCTGACCTTGGCCGCGTCGTCCTCGCTGCGCGGCAGAAAGGTCGGCGTCATCATCATGCCGCCATTGGCCAGCGCGCACACCGCCATCACCGCCTGGATCGGCGCGACATTGAGGCCCTGGCCGAAGGCGATGGTCATGGTGTTGAGGAGCGCCCAGTGCCTGGGCACCAGCGGCTCGGCGCTCTCGGGCAGTTCGGTGCGCAGCCGGTCGAGCTGGCCCATCTTCCTCAGGAAGGCCTTGTGGCCCTCGACGCCAACCATCAGCGCCAGACGCGCGGCGCCGATATTCGAGGAATGGGTGAACACTTCGGGCACCGTCAGCACGCGATGCGTGGCGTGGAAATCGTGGATCGTGAACCGCCCGTAGCGCAGGCTGTCGCGCGCGTCCACGTGCGAGCCGAGATTGACCTTGCCCGACTCGAGCGCCATCGCGAGCGACAGCGCCTTGAAGGTCGAGCCCATTTCGTAGACGCCGACATTGATGCGGTTGATCTTCGTCGGGTCGCGCACGTCGCCCGGATCGTTGGGATCGAAATCCGGCATCGATTCGAGCGCCAGCACTTCGCCGGTGTTGACGTCGACGATCATTCCCGCCGCCGCCTTGGCGTGGAAGCGCTCGAGGCCGTCCACCAGTTCGTCGCGCAACGCGTGCGTCGCCTTGAGGTCGAGCGAGAGCCTGACCGGCTTCAGGCTGGCGGGATCGACGGTGAAGCCGGCGACATGAGGATCGGTCAGGCTCTGCTGGTCGAGATATTTCTCCATGCCGGCGATGCCGACGTTGTCCTTGTCGACGAACCCGATCACGTGCGCGCCGATCGGTCCGTTCGGATAGACGCGCTTGTTCTCCGGCAGAAAGCCGACGCCGGGCAGGCCGAGGTGAAAGATCTCAGCCTGCTCCTTCGGCGTTATCTGGCGCTTGACCCAGATGAAGCCCTTCTTCGAGCTCAGCCGCTCGCGCAGCTCCTTGGCGTCGACGTCGGGAAGCACCGCGGTGATGAGTTCGACCGCCTCGTCCTTGTCGATGATGCGGTTGGGCTCCGCGAACACCGACATCGTCTTGATGTCGGTGGCGAGGATGGCGCCGTTGCGGTCGAGCAAGTCGGGCCTCGAGCCGGAGACCGCGTCATCGGCCGCGGCCTTCAGAGTCTGGGCGGATCATGCGAGAGGCCGAGCACAAGCAGCTTCCCGCCGATCGCGGCATACGCCGCAAACAGGCCAAGCGCGATGGTGCGGATGCGCGCGCCCGAGCGGTCGAGCCGCGTCGACAGGAGGCGCCGCGCAAAGGCTTTCAGCTTCACGCTGAGACCCGCACGGAGCGCCGCCCGCGGCTCGAGATCGACGCCGAAATTTTTCGGCAGGGCGCGCCGCAACGCCGCGATGGCCGCGTCGGCCAAAACGTTTGCGGGATTGAGGCGCTCCCAGAGGCTGGCCCTGGGCTTTGCGCCGGGATCGGTCGGGGTTGCGGCCATCGGTCAGCGCACCGGAGGCGTCGAGTCGGCCGCGGTGACCGCAGGGGTCGAGTTGTCCGCCGTGAACCCGAGCGATTCGAGGGTTCGCCCGATCGAGTCGATCTTGGGCTGGGCGTCCGCCAATTCGCCGACGGTTGCGATCTGGGTCAACGCCAGCGGCTGCAGGGAGAGCTTTGACTCCGCGAGCGCCTGTATCCGGTCCGGCCGGGCGAGATGCGCGTATTCGGCCCGCAGGAGATTGATCGCGTCCTTCTCCTTGTTGATGAGATGGCGCGTCTTCACCAATTGCTCCGAGGCGTAGATCGTCTCGTACTTGACGCCGTAGACGTAGGCGGCCGATCCGATCAGCGCGGCGATCGCAAGCCCGTGCATGAGACGCCACATCAGATTGATCTCCCCCGTCGCGCGGGCAATCGCGCCAGCGCCTCGATCGCTTCGTCCATTCGTTGCGCCGGCGCGCCTGTGCGCAGGCCGTAGCGCAGCTTCGCCGAACGCGAACGCGGATTGGCGAGCGCTTCGGCTTCGCCCGGCTCGACCGGCTGGCCGCGCGGAACCTCGAATGTCGGCTCGGCTTGAGCCGGCTCGCCGGGCAGTCGGCGCGACGCTGTGCGCCCGCGGCTCGAGCGGCTCATGAAGAACTGCTTGACGATGCGGTCCTCGAGCGAATGGAAAGTCACCGCCGCCAGGCGGCCGCCAGGCTTGAGGAGCCGCTCGGCGGCGGCGAGGCCGCGCACGAGCTCGCCGAGCTCGTCGTTGACCGCGATGCGCAGGGCCTGGAAGGCGCGCGTCGCCGGATGGGTCAACTCGCCGCGCCGGGCCGGGGCGACGCGAGCGATGAGCCCGGCAAGCTCGAGCGTCGAGGCGAACGGCCGCGCCGTCCGGTCGGCGACGATGGCGCGGGCGATGCGGCGGGCGGCGCGCTCCTCGCCGAAATGAAACAGGATATCGGCGATGGTCGCTTCGTCCTCGTCGCGCAGGATGTCGGCGGCCGAGCGCCCCTGCGCCTCCATCCTCATGTCGAGAGGCGCGTCGAACCGCAGCGAAAAGCCGCGCGGCGCCTCGTCGAGCTGCATCGACGACACGCCGATGTCGAGGACGACGCCGTCCGCCGCGTCGGCGCCGAGTCGCCGTGCGACGGCGTCGAGTTCGCCGAAGCGCGCCTCCGCGAGCCGAAGCCGGCCGCCGGACGAAGCCGCGAGAGCAGCGCCGGACCGCACCGCCGACGGGTCGCGGTCGATGGCGATGACCGACGCGCCGCAATCGAGAAGCGCCCGCGCATAGCCGCCGGCGCCGAACGTGGCGTCGACATAGAGGCCGCCGGCCCTCGGCTCGAGCGCCGCCATCGCCTCGTGAAGCAGGACGGGAACGTGGCTGCGCCCGGCCGGGCCTGCCGGGCTCATCGCGCCGTCTCTCCCGGCGCGAGAGCTTCGCGTTCGGAGCGCAGGCGCCGGACCCGCGCCCGCGCCTGTTCGAGATGGGCCTGAAAGCGCGCCGGCTCCCAGATCTGGAATTTGTGCCCCTGCCCGACGAATACCGCCTCGCCGTCGAGCCCCAGCGCCGACTTCAACCGCTCCTCGAAAAAAACCCGGCCCTCCGAATCGAGGCGCAAGATCTCGCTCATGCCGAGAAGCGCGGTCGCGAAGGCGTCGCGGGCGGGCGAATAGGGCGGCATCGTCTGAAGCAGCGCGTCGATCTCGGCGATGAGCGCGTGCCCGCCGCAGTCGAGCGCCGGCGCGTCGAGCGACGGATAGGCGTAGACCCCGACGAAGCCGTCCTTCGCCAGCACCTGCCGGAACGCCGAGGGAATCGAGATTCGCCCCTTGGCGTCGAAGCGATGGACGAAGTGAGAAAGAAATCGATCCACCGCACGGCCCTTTGGCGCGCGGGCGGCCGTTCGCCGCGCGCATTTCAGCGTTCGGCGACTGCGCGCCTGCGCGGTCGGTTGACGGGATGGCGTGGGATAGCATGGGACTCCATGGGCGTCAACGAATCCAAGGGGATTCCCGCCCGTGAGACCGTCCCCCGCGCCATTAGGGGTCGTTAAGGTTAATCTTCCGTTAGGGCGTGGGATTTCCGCAGCCAGGAACAGGACTCGGCGGCGCCGAGTCCGCCGCGCGGACGCGCCTATTCCGTTCGCCCGGAGGCGATCCAGTCGAGATACGCGCCGACTTTGGCCCATTCGCTGCGCCGGGCGGTCATCGCCACGTAGCCGTCGGGCCGCACCAGCCAAACGCCGTCGTCGGCGAACGGCGCGCGGGCGTCGGCCTCGAGGAGACCGGCGTGGCGGGCGATCAAGGCCCGGCTCGCTTCGTCGGCCGCTCCAAACAGGGCGAACCGCGGCCGGTCGCCCGATCCGACCGGAAGAGCCCCAGCGGGGATGGGCGCCCGCTCGCCGGGCGCCGGCCCGGCGTGATCGCCCCGCTCCGCCCCGGTCAGCGGACCGTGAGGATAGCCGATGGACAGTTCCGACATCTGATGGGTCATTGCATGCATGACCGGCGAGAAGCCGAAGAGAAGCCGGGCGAGATGGTTGCGAACGCTCTGGGCGACGGCGCCCCTCATTAGCGCGATCGTGGTGAGGCGGCCGGCGTTAGCCAGCACTTCCCTGCCGACCTCGCTGCGTTCGGCGCTGTAGCTTCCGAGCAGCGGCTCCGGGCTTGCAACGCCGCGGCACACCAGCGCCAGTTTCCACGCGAGATTGATCGCGTCCTGCATGCCTGTGTTCATCCCCTGCCCGCCTGCGGGGCTGTGGATATGCGCCGCGTCGCCGGCGAGGAACACGCGCCCTGCGCGATAGTCTGCGACCTTGCGCTCGTTGATCGTGAAGGCCGAGAGCCAGATCGGATCGGAGGCCTTGACGCCGGCGGGGCCGCGTTTATCGAGGATCGACTGCACCTCCTCCAGCGTCGGGTCGGAGGCGCCTTCGTGTGCGTCGGCGATGATCCGATAGCGTCCGGGGCCAATGGGAAAGACCACTAGCAGCCCCGCTTCGTGCCAGTAGGTCTCGATCTCGTCCGGCGGCAGCGCTCCCGCCAGGTGGAGGTCGGCGAGGATGAAGTGGCTCGGCATCGTATCGCCTTCGAATTCCAAGCCGAGACCATGACGCACGACGCTGTGCGCGCCGTCGCAGCCGATCATCCAGTCGACGTCGAGCGTCTCCTCGCTCCCGTCCGCGCGGCGCAGGAAGGCTGTCACCGCGTCTTCGTCGGCGACGAACCGCGTCAATTCTACCCGCCGCTCCACCTGAACGCCGAACGAATTGAGGTGCTGCTCCATAAGCCGCTCGGTGTCGCTCTGCGGCAGCATCAGCGCGTAGGGGTGCGGGGTCTCGAGGCCTTCGAAGCCGATATGCGCGATCGTGGTCGCGCCCGCGATGATGTTGGCCCCGCGCGCTTTGAGGCCCGCATCGACGAAAGCCGAGCCGCAGCCCATCCGGTCGAGGAGTTCGAGCGTGCGGCTCCACAGCACGATGGCTTTCGACTTGTCGGTTCGCGCGGCCGCCTTGTCGACGATCCGGACCCCGACGCCATAGCGCGCCAATTCCGCCGCCATGGTCAGCCCGACGGGGCCGGCGCCGACGACAAGCGCCTCAGGTTTCATGGAACAGGCTCCGGGAGTTGCGGCAAAAGATGAGGCTTAAGCCTACCAGCGCGAGGCGCCGAACGCCACGTGAGAGGCAGCGTGTAAGGGGAAGATCCGAAAAGGCGCCCATGGACAGTCCGTTCCGGCTATCGCATTCTGCACGCCTTCCGAATGGAACGAGTCAGCAGAGAGGTTGGGGAGAATTCAATGATGAAAACGCTTGCTGCACTTGGACTTGGGGCTGTCATCGCTCTTGCGCCTCTGGCCGCGATCGCCCAGACGACCAACTCGGCCCACGCCGGCGGCGGCGGATCGCACAGCAGGCACATGCGCCATAGCGCCAACTCCCACAAGGAGAGGGCGCGCGCAGGGGCCGAACATATGCACCATATGCGCACGGGAACCGCGCCCAAGACCTGACGGAGCGGTCGAGCCAAAGCTGGCGCGCCCTTCGAACGCGCGCCGGCCGCTTCAAAAAAGCCGCCGCGAAGCTTCTGGCTCGCCGAATTCGGGCGCGCCAATGACGCTCAGGTTCTCGCGCCCGCCAATGCGCGCCCAAGTCTAGAAGCGCACTCCTTCGGCCGCCTCCTTCAATATCTCCGCGCTTCGCCTGAGCGCGTCGCTCTCGGCGCTGTCGAGTTCTGGCGTGAGCGTCTTCACGATGCCGCCCGCGCCGAGGACCCGCGGCAGGGACAGGGCGACGTCGCGCACGCCCTGGCACTCCTCCGTCAGCATCGAGCAGGTGATCAACGCCCGCGCGTCGCCCTCAATGATCTGAGCCATCCGGGCAAGACCGGCGCCGACGCCGAACCAGGTCGCTCCTTTGCCCTTGATCATGGCGCGGGCGGCGCCGCGCACCGCGGCGTCGATGCGGCTGCGGTCGGCGCCCGTCAGTTCCCGTCCCATCTGGCGCGCCGCCTCGGCCACCGGCAGGTTGCCGGCCACCGCCCCTGACCAGTGCAGGACCTGGCTGTCGCCATGTTCGCCCAGCACACGGGCGTCGATATAGGCCGGGTTGATGCCGAGGTGCGCGGCGAGCGCCGTGCAGAACCGGGCGGAGTCGAGGATCGTTCCGGACCCGATTACGCGCTCGGGCGTCACTCCGCGCCGGCCGGCGAGGACGGTCACAATCTGGGTCATGACGTCGAGCGGATTGGTCGCCACAAGGAAGATGGGATCGGCTACCGCCGCCAGCACCGCCGGCACGATCTCCGCGAAGATCCCGGCGTTGCGCGACAGCAGGTCCAATCGGCTTTCGCCCGGCTTCTGGCTCACTCCGGCGGCGAGCACGACAACGCGCGCGCCCTCCAGTTTCGCCAACTCCCCGGCCCTGAACCCGGAGGGGGTCGGCAAGAGTCGCAGCGTCCAGAATGTCGCGCGCCTGAGCCACCGCCAGGTCTGCGTTCTGGTCGACGAGGACGATTTCCGAACCCACGCCACGCATCATCATGGCGTAGGCGGTGGTCGCCCCGACCTGCCCGGCGCCTACGATCCCGATCTTCACGCGATTCCCCCTCTATCGAGAACCGATGTTCCAGCGGCGCCCGCGCGGTCGGCAGGAGGCAGAAATCTCCCGCGGAAAGATCAACGCCCCAACGCCAACCGGGCGCAACTCAGACGTTGTCGCCCTCGGTCGAGGTTTCGCCCTTGGCGCTGCCCCCGCCCCAGGTCCAGTTCTTGATCTCCGGCATGTCGTCGCCATAACGGCTGATATATTCACGATGGTCGATCAGCCTGTCGCGGATAATCTGCTTGGCGTATGCGGCGCGCTCGCCAAGCTTCGGCACACGGTCGATGACGTCGCCGACCAGATGGAAGCGATCGAGGTCGTTGATCACGCACATGTCGAAAGGCGTGGTCGTCGTTCCCTCTTCCTGGTAGCCGCGCACATGAATGTTGTCGTGGCCGGTCCGCCGATAGGTCAGGCGATGGATGAGCCACGGATAGCCGTGGAAGGCGAAGATGATCGGCTTGTCGACGGTGAACATTGCGTCAAAGTCGCGATCGGCAAGACCGTGCGGGTGGTAGCTCGGGGGCTGCAACGTCATCAGATCGACAACGTTGATGACCCGTATCTTCAGTTCGGGCGCATGCTCGCGCAAGAGTTTGACCGCCGCCAGGGTCTCAAGCGTCGGCACGTCGCCGCAGCAGGCCATCACCACATCCGGCTCGCCGCCTTGGTCGTTGCTTGCCCATGGCCAGATGCCCAAGCCTGCTTCGCAATGCCGGACCGCCTGCTCCATGGTCAGCCATTGCGGCGCCGGTTGCTTGCCGGCGACGACGACGTTCACGTAGTTGCGGCTACGCAGGCAATGGTTGGTAACGGAAAGCAGGCAGTTCGCGTCCGGCGGTAGATAAATCCGCACCACCTCGGCCTTTTTGTTCATCACATGGTCGATGAAGCCGGGATCCTGGTGGGAAAAGCCGTTGTGGTCCTGACGCCAAACGTGGCTGGACAACAGATAGTTGAGGGAGGCGATCGGGCGCCGCCACGGAATGTGACCGCAGACCTTGAGCCACTTCGCATGCTGGTTGAACATGGAATCGATGATGTGGATGAAGGCCTCGTAGCAGGAGAAGAATCCGTGCCGGCCGGTCAGCAAGTAGCCTTCGAGCCAGCCCTGACACTGGTGCTCGCTTAGCACTTCCATCACGCGCCCGTCAGGCGCGAGATGGTCGTCGTAAGGGACGGTCTCGGCCGTCCAGGCGCGCTTCGTGACTTCGAGCACGTCCTGCCAGCGATTGGAATTGTTCTCGTCCGGGCTGAACAGGCGGAGGTTGCGCGAATCCAGATTGAGCCTCATCACGTCGCGGAGGAACTGGCCCATGACGCGCGTCGACTCTGCGGTTGTGGCGCCAGGCGAAGGCACGGCAACCGCATGGTCGCGGAAGTTCGGGAGCTTCAAATCGCGCAAGAGCAGGCCGCCGTTGGTGTGTGGATTCGCGCTCATCCGGCGGGTTCCTTGCGGCGCAAGCGCAGCAAGCTCGCCCTTGAGGCGGCCCTTGTCGTCGAACAATTCCTCCGGGTGGTAGCTTTTCATCCACGTTTCGAGGATTTTGACGTGCTCCGGATGGCCGCGCATCGCGCTCATCGGCACCTGGTGTGACCGCCAGTAACCCTCTTCGCGCTGACCGTCGATCTCCTTGGGACAGGTCCAGCCCTTCGGTGTACGCATGACGATCATTGGCCAGATCGGGCGTTTCGAGAACCCTTTGCGCCGCGCGTCGGCCTGGATGCTGCGGATTTCATCGACGACCGCCTCGAGCGTCTTGGCCATCAGCTCATGCATTTTCGCCGGATCATCGCCTTCGACGAAATGCGGCGTGTAGCCGTAGCCGCGAAAGAGGCTGTCGAGCTCCTCGTGGCTGATGCGCGCGAGCACTGTCGGATTGGCGATCTTATAGCCGTTGAGATGCAGGATCGGCAGCACCGCGCCGTCGCCCACGGGATTGAGGAACTTGTTGGAGTGCCAGCTCGTCGCGAGCGGCCCTGTTTCGGCTTCGCCATCGCCGACGACCGCGGCGACGATAAGGTCGGGGTTGTCGAACGCGGCGCCGTAGGCGTGCGAAAGCGCGTAGCCGAGCTCTCCGCCCTCGTGAATGGAGCCGGGCGTTTCGGGCGCCACATGGCTCGGAATCCCGCCGGGAAACGAGAATTGGGTGAAGAGCCGCTTCATGCCCTCCACGTCCTGAGAGATGCCTGGATAGACTTCGCTATAGGTGCCTTCGAGATAGGCGTTGGCTACTAACCCCGGGCCGCCATGGCCGGGGCCGGCGATATAGATCATGTCGAGATCGTGTTTCTTGATCAGCCGATTGAGGTGCGCGTAGATGAAGTTGAGGCCCGGCGTCGTGCCCCAGTGCCCGAGGAGACGCGGCTTGATGTGCTCCTCCTTAAGAGGCTCGCGCAGCAACGGGTTGTCGAAGAGGTAGATCTGGCCGACCGAGAGGTAGTTTGCGGCCCGCCAGTAGGCGTCGACCAGCGCGGCGTCTTTTTTGGACAATACGGCTTGTGACTGTGACCTGATCTTCGCGGCCATGGCAAGCCCTCCCGATTTGAACTCTGGCGATCGTCAGAGCCAAATTGTCGTCGATTAATGACAATTGAGCAACACCCGAGCGGCAGGCGTCCGCCTCTCTCACATTCCACGACCGTCGTCAGCCTGACTCCGGCGCCGCGCTAGCCCCGGTCGGATTGGGCGAGTAGACTCAATCCGCAATATCAGCCTCCCGGCCAAAGATAGCTCATGGATGCGCAGACCATTCCGCTGAGAACGACCGGAGCCCGTTTCGTACGGGCGGTCAGGAATTTTGCGCGATCAGAAAACGGCTGGAGGGCGAAAGTCATTTTCGCCTTGCTGGTCCTCTTGTTCCTCGCGGTGAATGCGCTCAACGTCGCCAACAGCTTCGTCGGCCGGAATTTCATGACCGCGATCGCCGATCGGGACATGCCCGGCTTCGTTCGGCAAGCTATTGCCTATGTTGGCGTTTTTGCCGCCTTGACCATTGTCGCAGTGATCGCTCGCTTCGGCGAGGAGCGGCTCGGGCTTTTGTGGCGCGACACGATGACCCGCGCGGTCTTGCGCGGCTACCTCGCTGATGGGACCTATCAACGCCTCAACGCCTCGGGAGCGATCGCCAATCCTGACCAGCGCATCTCCGAGGACGTTCGCGCCTTCACGGTCACGACGCTTTCCTTCGCGCTCATGGCGCTCAACAGCATCTTCACGATCGTCGCTTTCTCAGGCGTTCTGTGGACCATCAGCCCGCTCCTGTTTGGCGTCGCCGTGCTCTACGCGGCCGTCGGCTCGCTCTTCACCTTCATGTTTGGACGCCCGCTGATCAAACTGAACTACGACCAGCTCGACAAGGAAGCGAGCTTTCGCTCCGGGCTCATTGATGTCCGAAACAACGCCGAGGCCATTATGACGGCGCGCGACGAAGACTCGCAAATGGCTCGGTTGCTTGGTCGGCTCGACGACCTCGTCGCCAATTATCGGAGGATCACCTCGATCAACCGCAATGTTGGGTTCTTCACCACCGGCTACAACTGGATGATCCAGATCATCCCCGCTCTCATCATCGCGCCCGCCTTCATCGAGGGCAAAATCGAATTTGGCGTCATTACTCAGTCGGCGGTCGCTTTCGCGAACTCTTGTCGCCGCATTCTCTCTCATCGTGAGCCAGTTCCAGTCGCTGTCGAGCTATGCTGCGGTCGTGGCGCGGCTGAGCGCGCTCGTCGAGGCGGTGGAACAGCGGGACGATCCGGTGCCGAACGAGACGGCGCCCACCCTTTGATGACGCGCCCGGTTTGGGCATTCGATGCTGACGAATCCACCGACCTGGCGCTCGTTGTTGAGACCGCCTCGTGTCGCCGCAGAACAGCGGACCGTCAGCTATTCGAGCAAGTCCGGTCGCGCTCGGAGGCGTCGCCGCCACGCCCGAGCAGATTGCCGCCATGCGGAGCAGGGGTTACAAGGCGCTGGTCGTCGGCTTCGACTGTCGGCTCAATGGACGGGTCAGGACGCGACAAGCAAAGAGCAGCCGGCGGAACAGCCGGCGCAACGGGAGGATACGACCATGCTCACGCGACGCGCATTCGCCGCATGCGCACTCTGCGCTGCAGGCGGTTTTCTCGCTACCGGGGCCGACGCGCAAACGCCCGGGTTCAAGCGCACCCTCCTCAAGCAGACCGATGGGCCGGTCGAGGGCTATACGACGGTAGAGATGCGGGTCGAAATCGACCCGAACGTAACGGTTGCGCGCCACACGCATCCCGGCATCGAAACAGGCTATGTCGCCGAAGGGGGCCTCGAACTGACCATCGACGGCCAGGGCCCGCTCAAACTCGCGCCGGGCGACGGATTTCAGGTTCCGACCGGCACGCCGCACGGCGGGCCGAACGGGCCGGCCAAGACAATTGTCATTTCGACCTACGTCGTCGAGAAGGGCAAGCCGCTGGCCTCACCGGCGTGAGCAAACAAGGAGCGCCCGTGTCCGCCGCCCCGCCGATGCACGCCGACAACGCCGCCCAGGTCGAATATTGGAATTCCATCGCCGGACGGCGATGGACCGACCGCCAGGAGGAGCAGGACCTGGTGCTGCGCCCGATCTCCGACCGGCTCATTGCCGCGGCGGGCGCGAAACCGGGCGAGCGCGTGATCGACATCGGCTGCGGCTGCGGCGACACGACGATCGCCTTCGCTGAACGCGTTGCGCCGGGAGGCGAGGCGCTCGGGCTCGACGTTTCGGCTCCGATGCTGGAGCGCGCCCGCGAGCGCGCTCCCTCCGGGCTTCCCGCCCGCTTCGTTCTCGCCGACGCGACGGTCCATGATTTCGAGCCTGGGTGGGCCGATCTCGCGGTGTCGCGATTCGGCGTCATGTTCTTCGCCGATCCGGCGCGATCTTTCGCCAATCTCCGCACCGGACTGAAGCGCGGCGGGCGGCTCGTCTTCGCCTGCTGGCGCGAGGCCAGGCAAAATCCGTGGATGATGCTCCCGCTGCGCGAGGCGAAGAAGCACGCCCCTCCCCTGCCCGAGACGAATCCGGACGATCCAGGCCCGTTCGCCTTCGCCGACGACGCTCGCGTGCGGCGCATCTTGAGCGCCGGCGGCTTCGCCGACATCGTTGTGGCCCCGCAGGATCTCGAGCTCGACGTCGCCATCGGCCGCGGGCTGGACGCCGCGGTCGCCAGCGCGCTCGGCATCGGACCGACCAGCCGCATCCTCGACGGCCAGCCCGAAGCCGTCCGCGCCGCCGCAACGGCCGACATCCGCAAGGCGCTCGCTGAGCGCCAAAAGGGCGACAGCGTGCCGCTTGACGCGGCGATCTGGATGGTGAGCGCGGTCAATCCCGGCGTGATAGGTTGTCGGGCCGCCCTTGCGAGCGCAGAAACGCCCGCATGGTGAAACTCGCCTGGTTCTCGCCATAGGCATGCTCGGCCCCGACCGGGCAGGCCCGACGCGCCCGGCACCCAGCGCTCATGCAGTCCGCGCCGGCCGCGTTCGCCAGATGGCTGGCGCAGGCGGCGACGTCGTAGCCGCCGGGCGAAAACGCGCCGACGGGACAGGTGCTGAGGCACGGACGCTCGCGGCAGGAGTCGCAGGGACTTGGGGCCGCCGCGGGTTCGGGAACGTCGAGCGCTTCGCGAAACGCGAGCGCGCCGCGATAGCTGTGCCAGAGCCCGTAGACAGGATGGATCAGGAGGCCGATCGGCGAGGGATGCACCGGCTCCGCGCGCCGCGCCCATTGCTGGAACGGCCAGAACGGCGGACCGCCGAACGGGAAAAGCGCTTGCCCGCCAAGATCGCGCGCCAGCGCTTCGATCACCCGCCGGCTCCAGCGGTCGAGCGGATCGTCGGCTCCGTCAGCGGCCTCAGGGCTCGCGGCGAACGCGCTCCACCCGTCGCGCCCGGCCATGCCGGCGAGCACGATGGTGCGAACGTCTGCGAGTTCGCCCCGCCGCTCCTTCTCTTCAACGGCCAGCGCGCCGCGCGGAACGAGGCCGGCGCCAGAGATGGCGGCAAGGGCGGTCTCAAGCGCTGCGCCGCTCATGAGGATCGTCTCGCACGTTGGCCGTGACGCGTCATTGGTCCTGCACGCATGCCGGCGGTATTAGTTTAGATACGAACCATCTTGCTTCGAGCCCCCTCCGGGCGCAAACTCAAAAGCAGCCCGGCGACGGCGAGAGCAGCGGAGGCTTTCATTGGACGCAGCCTATAACGAAGTCACCGAAGGCGTCTTTGGCGCGGGCCCGCTCACCCGCGGCCCGTGGCACCCCGACCATCAGCACGCCGGCCCGCCTTCCGCGTTGATTTGCCGGGCGATTGAACGCGCCGCGACAAAGACGGGCCTCGACCATCTCGGGCGCCTGACGGTCAATCTCATGCGCCCTGCCCCGATCGGCGAATGCCGCATCGAAGTGACGCCGGACTACCTCGGCCGCAACGCCGGCCACTTTTCAGGCCGGCTGATTGCCAGCGGCAAGGACGTCGCACGATTCACAGCTCTCGTGCAACGCGAGGAGGATTTCATCATCCCCGACGGGACGCAGGGCCATCCGCCGCCGCGCGCGCCAAAGCCGGTCGCCGAGAGCCCCGTCGCCGTCGCGCCTTCGAGCCGGGAGGGAGCCGGGTATTGGAGCCTGGTCGAGACCCGCCTTGCCGAGGGAAAGTTTTTCAACGGGCCGAGCGCGATCTGGTTTCGCTTGAATCATCCGCTGGTGAAGGGTGAGGCGCCGAGCCCGTATCAGCGCGTTGTAGTCGCGGCCGATTCCGGCAACGGCATCAGCGCCGTTCTGGACTTCCACAAGTATATATTCCTCAACTGCGATCTGACCATCAACCTCGCGCGCCGTCCGCTCGGAGAATGGATCTGCCTGCAATCGCGCACCCTGCTTGGCGGCAACGGTTGCGGGCTGGCCGAATCCGCTCTCTACGACGAACACGGACTGATCGGGCGCGCGACGCAGAGCCTCGCCGTGCGGAAGCGCTGAAGCTACTTCACTCTCAGCGCCTCGACGCCGGGCAGCGCTTTGCCCTCCATCCATTCGAGGAAGGCTCCTCCCGCGGCCGAAACATAGGTGAAATCGTCCGCGACCTTGGCCTCGTTGAGCGCGGCGACCGTATCGCCGCCGCCGGCGACCGACGTCAATTTCCCGGCCTTGGTTAGGGAAGCGGCTTCCTTTGCGATCGCCATCGTGGCGGTGTCGAACGGCGGCGTCTCGAAGGCGCCGAACGGGCCGTTCCACACCAGCGTCTTGATCCGGTTCAGAATGTCCGCGACCGCCGCGACGGACTTCGGCCCAATGTCGAGGATCATTTCGTTCTCGGGGATATGATCGATGTCGACGACATGGGCGCGGACATGGGGCTTGAGCTCCCTGGCGACCGTCGCGTCGACCGGCAGCAGGATGCGGCATTTGGCCTTCGCTGCCGCCGCGACGATCGAGCGCGCGGTCTCAGCGAGATCCTTCTCGCACAGCGACTTGCCGACCCCGTTGCCTTGGGCGAACAGGAAGGTGTTGGCCATGCCGCCGCCGATGATGAGGATATCGACCTTGTTGACGAGGTTGCCGAGGAGTTCGAGCTTCGTCGAAACCTTGGCTCCGCCGACAATCGCCGCGACCGGCCGCGCCGGGTTGCCGAGCGCGAGCGACAGAGCCTCGAGCTCCTTCTGCATCGCCCGGCCCGCGTGGGCCGGCAGCTTGCGGGCGAGGCCCTCGGTGGTGGCGTGGGCGCGGTGGGCGGCGGAGAAGGCGTCGTTGACGTAGATGTCGCCGAGCTTGGCGAGCTCGTCCACATGGGCCGGATCGTTTTTCTCCTCGCCCTTGTGGAAGCGGGTGTTCTCGAGCAGCAGAATGTCGCCGTTCCTCATCGTCCCGATCGCGTCAGCGGCGACCGGGCCGATACAGTCGCCGACGAAGGCGACCGGCCGGCCGATGACTTCGGCGACCGCTTCGGCGACGGGGCGCAGCGAATTGGCTTCGTCCGGTCCGCCCTTCGGGCGGCCGAAATGCGCGAGCAGGATCACCTTGCCGCCCTTGTCCGCGATCTCCTTCATCGTCTCGGCGACCCGTTCGATGCGCGTCTTGTCGGTGACGCGGCCGTTTTCGGTCGGGACGTTGAGGTCGACGCGCAGGAGGACGCGCTTTCCCGAAACGTCGGCGTCGTCGAGGGTGCGGAACGGATTGCTCATGGGTCAGCGCCTCTCAGGCTTCCGACGGCAGCGACGTTCCTGCCGCGCCTTTCTGTCATGCCCGCGAAGGCGGGCATCCAGTCCGCCCGTATCGTTCGGGCGGAGGTTTTTCGCGACGCGGCTTTGGACCCCCGCTTTCGCGGGGTGACGCCCAAAGCCTCAGACCAGCTTCGCCATCGCGACGGCGGTGTCGGCCATGCGGTTCGAGAAGCCCCATTCGTTGTCGTACCAGGAGAGCACGCGAACGAAATTGCCGTCGATGACCTTGGTCTGATCGAGATGGAAGACCGACGAGCGGTCGTCGTGGTTGAAGTCGCTCGAGACATTGGGCTGGTCGGTATAGCCGAGGATGCCCTTGAGCGGGCCGTTGCCGTCCGCGGTCGTCTTGACCGCGTTGTTGATCTCGTCCGGGCTCGTCTTGCGCTTGGAGACGAACTTGAGGTCGACGACCGAGACATTGGGCGTCGGCACGCGGATCGCCGAGCCGTCGAGCTTGCCCTTGAGCTCGGGCAGCACAAGGCCGACCGCCTTCGCCGCCCCGGTCGTGGTCGGGATCATCGACAGCGCCGCGCCGCGGGCGCGGTAGAGATCCTTGTGCAGCGTGTCGAGCGTCGGCTGGTCGCCGGTGTACGAGTGGATGGTGGTCATGAAGCCGTGCTCGATGCCGACGGTGTCATTGAGCACCTTGGCGACGGGGGCGAGGCAATTGGTCGTGCAGGAAGCGTTGGAGACGACAAGGTGATCCTTGGTCAGCTTGTCGTTGTTGACGCCATAGACGACCGTCAGATCGGCGCCTTCCGCCGGGGCCGAGATGAGGACTTTCTTCGCGCCCGCCTTGAGATGGGCCGCCGCCTTCTCGCGTGCTGTGAAGATGCCGGTGCATTCGAGCGCGACGTCGACGCCGAGCGCCTTGTGCGGAAGCTCGGCCGGATCCTTGATCGCGGTCACCTTTATCTTGTGCCCGTCGACGATCATCGTGTCGCCCTCGACCTTGACCGCGTGCGGAAAGCGCCCGTGGACGCTGTCGAAGCGCAAAAGATGGGCGTTGGTCTCGACCGGTCCCAGATCGTTGATCGCGACGACCACGATGTCCTTGCGGCCTGACTCCAAAATCGCGCGCAGCACCAGCCGCCCGATGCGGCCGAAGCCATTGATCGCTACCTTCGCAACCATCGCCGTCTCTCCTCTCGCGCCCGCTTGCGATCGACGGACCGCTCGGGTCCGGGCTCAGGCGCGCGTCTGCTTAGTGAAAACGATGCGCTTAATGTCCGATCCTCGCCGGAAAGTCTAGGCCAATCGGCGACCTCGACAGGCCGGCGACGCTAAACTGCGCCCCACACCTGGACCATCCGCGGAAGCGCCACCAGCGTCGAGCGGTCCTCGGCGAACGCCTCAAGCCTTTGCGTTAGCGAGTTCGATCTCGGCGGCCTCCGCGAGGCCGTAACGCAGCAGCGATCCGCGGATCATGTCCATTGTGACTGCGGTCAGCCGCTTCTCGCGGCCGGCGGCGTGGACAGGTTGGTACACCCGCCAGCGCGCTTGCAGTCCGGCCGCGAGCGCGACCGCAGGCAGCCGGCGGCCGAGGTTGGCGTCGGCTCCGCCGCGGCGCACCGCCTCGGTATAGAGCGCCTGGTACCGGTCCTGCGCTGCATCGGCGGGAAAGCAGTAAGCGCCGGACATGTCGATGTCCTCGACCGCGATCCGCCCACCCGGCGCGAGCATCCCCTTGAGCCGTCCGAACACCGCGTCCGGCTCGCTCACGTGCGAAAGCAGGAAACGCGCGTGGATGAAAGAGAACGGGCCGCCGTTGAAGTCATGCGCGTCGGCGGTCTCGAATTCGACCGTCGCGACGCCCGCCTTCCGCGCGTCCTCGCGCGCAAGCTCGAGCACATGGGGATCGAAGTCGATGCCGAGAACGTGACCCTCGGACCCGACGACCTGCGCCATGTCCAGCGCGACATGACCGCCGCCGCAGCCAACGTCGAGGACCCGGTCTCCGCGTTTGAGCCCCGCGTCCTCAAGGAGCCGCAGGGTTGTCCCGCGCATGATGTCGGAGAGAAGGTCGAGCCGCCGCTTTCCATCCTCGCCGCCGGCGATCGCGTATGAATGCGGCGCTGCGCCGTTCCGACTGGCCAAGCTCCCGCTCCCCTCAATGACACGCCTGCGTGCGGAAAACCTCGAGGCGGCGCTTATGGCCGCGCGGGGGCTCTCATGCCTTGAGCCGGGCCAGCGCCGCCTCGACCACCGCCTCGGGCGTGATGCCGAAATGCTGATAGACGGCCTTGTATGGCCCGCTCTCGCCAAAACTCTTCATGCCGATGAACGGGCCGTCGCCGATGATCGCGTCCCAGCCAAATCTCACCGCCGCCTCGACTCCCACCCTAACCTTGGCGGAGCCGATGACCGAGCGGCGATAGTCTTCCGGCTGCTCGAAGAAGGCCGGGAAGCACGGCAGCGAGACGACCCGGGCGGCGACGCCCTTCTCTTTGAGCTGCGCCTGCGCGGCGACCGCCAGCGAAACCTCCGACCCGGAGGCGAAGATCGACACCTGGGCCTCTCCCGAAGCCGGAGAAATCTCGTAGCCGCCGCGGGCGCACAAGTTTTCCGCGACATGGGTGGTCCTGAGCGCCGGCAGGCCCTGCCGCGTCAGGGCGAGGATCGAAGGCGAATGCTCATGCTTGAGCGCCGCTTGCCAGCACTCGACGGTCTCGACGCTGTCAGCAGGCCGCCAGAGATAGAAATTCGGCATCGCTCGCATCGCCGCGAGATGCTCGACCGGCTGATGGGTCGGTCCATCCTCGCCGAGGCCGATCGAATCATGGGTGAACACATGCGTGACCCTGATTTTCATCAGCGCGGCGATCCTGAGCGAAGGACGGCAATAGTCGGTGAAGCAGAAGAACGACGCCCCGGACGGGATGAAGCCGCCGTGCACGGCGATGCCGTTGCACGCCGCCGCCATGCCGTGCTCGCGGATGCCGAAGTGGATGTAGCGGCCGGAGAAGTCGCCGGGCGCGATTTCCTTCTCGTCCTTGAACTTGGTGTTGTTGGACGGGGTCAGGTCGGCCGAGCCCGTGATGAGTTCCGGCACGGCGGCCCCGATCACGTTGAGCGCCGCCTCGCCCGCCTTGCGGGTCGCGAGTTCCGGCTTCTCGTCGGCGAGCTTGCGCTTGTAGGCGTCGATGACCTTGTCGAGGTCCTTCGGCAATTCGCCGCGCTGGCGCCGCTCGAACTCGGCGCGCTGGTCGGGCGCGAGCGCGGCGAGCGCGGCCCGCCATTGGTCGTTCTTCCCCTTGCCTTTGGGCCCGACCGCCCGCCACGCCGCCAGAATGTCATCCGGGATGACGAACGGATCATAAGGCCAGTTCAGCGCCTTGCGCGCGCCGGCGACCTCGGAGGCCCCCTGCGCGTCGCTATGCGCCTTGCTGGTCCCGGCATGGGTCGGCAGGCCAAAGCCGATCGTCGTCTTGCAGGCGATCATCGTCGGCCGGTCGGACTTCTGCGCCGCGTGGGTCGCGTCGAGGATCGCCTTCGGATCGTGACCGTCGATGTGGACCGAATTCCAGCCCGCCGACTGGAAGCGGGCGACCTGGTCGATGTTGTCGGCGAGGACCGGGATCTGGCCGTCGATCGAGATCCCGTTGTTGTCCCAGAAGACGATCAGCTTCGAGAGCTTGAGGTGGCCGGCGATGCCGATCGCCTCCTGGCTCACGCCTTCCATCAAGTCGCCGTCGGAGGCGATCACATAGGTATGGTGGTCCACGACGCCCGGGAAGCGTGCGGCCAGCATCCGCTCGGCGATCGCCATGCCGACCGAGGTTGAAATCCCCTGCCCCAGCGGACCGGTCGTCGTCTCGACGCCCGGAGCGCACCCATATTCGGGATGCCCCGGCGTCCTCGAGCCCACCTGCCGAAACTGCTTGATGTCGTCGATGGTCAGCGCTTTGGCGCCGCCGACCCCGGTGAGATAGAGCAGGCTGTAAAGCAGCATGCAGCCGTGGCCGCCGGACAGGACGAACCTGTCGCGGTCGGGCCAATGCGCGTCGGCCGGGTCGAACTTCAGGACGTCGCGCCAGAGAACCGTCGCGACGTCGGCCATGCCCATCGGCAGGCCGGGGTGGCCGCTCTTGGCCTTCTCCACCGCGTCGAGGGCGAGAAAGCGGATCGCGTTCGCCATTGCGTCGTGGGACACGCTCGCAGCCATCGGGGTCTCCTTCGTGATTTCGGCGCCGCCTCCCCGGGGTCCCCTCCAGGGGCCGCGGGGCCGCCCTCGGGCGGGCGGCCTCGCTTCTGTTAGGGACCGGGGCAGGAACCTGTCAATTACTTGCCCGCCGATTGCGACGGCGCGTTGACGCCCAGTTCAAGCGTCGCGTAAACAAAGCTCCACAATGGACGGAAGCAAAACCTCCTTGGAAGCGGTTGAACTATCGCTGAAACGGCTCGCCGCGGCGGTCGACGCGCTTGAGCTCGCGGCCGACCGGCGCATGCGTCACGACGATGCGCGCGCAACCGAGCAGGAAGAATACGCGCTGATGCAGGACGATCGCTCGCGCCTCGCCGTCGAACTCGACGCCGCGGTCGACCGGTCGCGGACGCTCGAAAGCGCCAACGGCGAAGCGGCGAAGCGGCTCGCGCACGCCGCCCAGACGATCGAGCGCATTCTCGGCCGGGTCGAGCCGGAGACGGAGCCTTAAGGCCGGGCTCAAACAGAGAAGGCGCGCGGCATGGCGCAAGTTTCGGTGACGATCGACGGCCGCAAATATCGCCTCGCCTGCAACGAGGGCGAGGAAGCACGCCTCGAATCGCTGGCTGGACTGATCGACGACAAGATCGGCGAGATGCGCAAGGCGTTCGGCGAGATCGGCGACCAGCGCCTCGTCATCATGGCCGCCCTGACCATCGCCGACAATCTGGCCGAGGCCCGCGACACGGCGGCGGCCGAGCGCAAGCGCTCCGACGCCGCCGATGAGCGCGCCCAGTCTATCGCCACGAGCCTCGAGGCGCTCGGTTCGAGGCTCGAATCGCTCGCCGCGCGGCTTTCGGGCGGCGCGGAGGGGTGATCCGCGCAGGCGGCAAGCCGGGGCCGCCATCGACTCCCGCACCCTTCTAATGTAAGCAATCCTTACATGAGTTGGAGCAAGGACGGGCCCGGCGAGGGCGACGCGCCGCGCGGCTATCATCACGGCAACCTGCGTGAGGCGCTGATCCGCGCGGCGCTGGAACTGATAGCCAGAAAGGGGACGGCCGGATTCACTTTCGCGGAGGCCGCCCGCTTTGCTGGCGTCAGCCCGGCGGCGCCCTATCGGCATTTCCGCGACCGCGACGAACTGATGGCGAATGTGGCGCTGCGCGGTTTCGAGCAGTTCGCGGCGGCGCTGGCGCGGGCCTGGGACGACGGGCGCCCCGATGTGTTCGCTGCGCTCGACCGGCTCGGCAAGGCCTATCTCGAATTCGCCCGGACCCAGCCGGCGTTCTACTCGGCGATGTTCGAGGCCGGCGTTCCGGTCGGGGCCGATCCCGCGCTGCGGGAAGCGGGCGAACGGGCCTTCGCCGTCCTGCGCGGCGTCGCCGACAAACTCTGCGCCGCAATGCCCGTTTCCGTCCGCCCGCCGGCCCTGATGGTCGCGCTCCACATCTGGACGATGGCGCACGGCGTCGCTTCGCTGTTCGGACGCGGCGACGGCGCGCAACGCGCGCTGCCGATGTCTCCGGCCGAGCTTCTCGAAGCGGACATGCTGATCTATCTGCGAGGGCTCGGGGTCAATGCCGCGCGGCCCTAAGGGGCCATTGTCATGCCCGCGAAAGCGGGTATCCAGAGCAACGGTTGCGGCGGCGGCTGGATTCCCGCTTTCGCGGGAATGACAGGTTCCCTTTACCGCGCCCATCGCCGCCGCACTCGGGAGCGGAGATCCACCAACAAGGACTTGACAACGGCCGCCATTAATGTGAATGTTCATTACATTCACAAGCGAGGACGCGCTATGCATGTCATTCTCATGATCCTGGGGTTCCTTTGGTGGTGGCCGCTGGGCGTCTTGATGCTGGGCTTCCTGATCGCCAGAGGAAGGTTCGGCCATTGGCGCCACTCGCTCTACGCGGAAGGAGATGGACCGATGCTCAACTGGGAACACCGCGGCGACCGCTGGGATCGGAAGATCGCCCGCATGCAGCAAAAAATGGAGCACATGCGGGGCAGGATGGACCGTTTCAAAAGCCGCGGCGACTGGTTCGGCCCGGTCTCGAGCGGCAACAACGCCTTCGACGACTATCGCTCGGAGACGCTGAAGCGCCTCGAGGAGGAGGAGCGCGAGTTCAAGGAATTCCTCGCGCGGCTGCGCTTCGCCAAAGACCGCGCCGAGTTCGACCAGTTCATGGCCGACCGCCGCCAGCGTCCCTACGAGCCGAATTCGCAAGCCGGACCGCAGGCCGACCCGCGCAACTGAGGTTTGCCGAGCCTCGCGGGCCTCGCCCCTGACCGCCCGCGCGACAGCGCGGGCCGCCTGGACGGCGCCCGGCGACCCTCGATCCGCCCGGCTGCATGGGGCCGGAAGCCGGCGGCGGCGACCCGCACGGACCGGCGCGCCCCCCGGCCAGGGTCTGGAAATCTCGTCTTCGCCCCCTACATACCCGCTCAACGCGCTGCGCCGGCTAGGAACGGCCCTCGGCGGCGCTCCCGCAAGCGAAGGTCCGCGGCATAACCCCCTTGCCGTGAGGCCGTCCGCCGAGGGCTACGGCACCGGCTCGCGAACCCTCCCTCGCGGGCCGGTGATCCCTCTCCCCCGAAGGCCCCACGCCTAACGCTCGTCCCGAACTTGTCTTGGGACGAAGCGGCGCTCCGATGGCTCGTTTAAAGTTAGCGATGCTAGACTTCGCCGCGCCTTGAGCGCGCGCGGATTGGGTCAGGGAGGGGCGGAAGTGGCGAAATTCGATGCAGTCTTCGTCGGGTTGACGATCCTCGACATTGCCGGGCGGCCGGTGAGCAAGATCCCGGACGGCGGCGGCGTCGAGTTCATCGAGGAAATCCGCCTGAACCCGGCCGGCACAGCGGCTGGGGCGGTCATGAACGCGGCCAAGCTTGGCGCGAGGACCGCGACCGTGGCCTGCGTCGGCCACGACGAAAAGGGCGACCTCATCCTCGATTTCTATCGCCGTCTCGGGATCGACTGCTCGATGGTTCAGCGCACCGACAAGGCGCCGACCTCGGCGACTATCCTGACCATCCGCCCGAATGGCGAGCGCCCGGCCCTGCATTGCCGCGGCGCCTCGGACTGGCTGTTCGTCCCCGACGCCGGGTTCGACGCCGTCTCCGACGCGCGCATTCTGCACCTTGGCGGCACGGGCCTCATCGCGGCGATGGACGGCGGACAGAGCGCAAAGCTCATGCGCCACGCCAAAGCGAAGGGCCTTACGACGACTTTCGACCTTATCGCGCCGAACGAGAAGACGCTCGCGCTGCTCAAGGATCTGCTGCCGTCGATCGACTATTTCATGCCTTCGCTGGAGGAGGCGGCGTTCCTCTCCGGCCGCGCCGATCCGGCCGACGCCGCTTCCTTCTTCATGGACCGCGGCGTAGGGGCCTGCATCTTCAAGATGGGCGGGAAAGGGTCCTATGCGCGCACGCGCGACGGCCAATTCCGCACCCCCGCGTTCAAGGTGCCGGTTTCGGACACGACCGGATGCGGCGACGCCTATTGCGGCGGCTTCGTCGCCGGCCTCGTCGAGGGCCTCGACCTCGAAGCCGCCTGCCGCCTCGGCGCCGCGACTGCGGCCCTCGTCGCCACCGGCTTAGGCTCAGACGCGGGGGTTCGCGACCGAGCTCAGGTCGAGGCGTTCATGGCGAAGGCCGAGACGAGCGCGTGAAAGCTGGCTGCCGTCGTCAAAAACCGGCCTAAGCCACGCCCATCACCAGCCCTTCGATATCGTGCTTCTGGGTGATGGGGATCAGCCGGTCCACCACGCGGCACACCAGATGGTCGCGCACGATCGGCGGCAGCGCGTCGTAATAATCCTGCGTCACCATGACGTCGTGCAGCTTGTCGTGGCCGGCGCCCGGCGCGTCGACGCCGAGCACCATGACCGGCCGGGCGATCGGCGAGCGATGGGTCGTGCCGCGATGGATGGTCAGCGCCGAGCGGCAGGAGATGTCGCCCATCCGGGGAAACTTGCTAGCGCCCCGCTCGGCGAAGCGCGGCCAGGCGCCTTCCGGCGGGAACATCTCGTGTTTCCACGCCCGGCCGTCGTCCCATTGCGTGCCGACGGCGATCTCGAACGGGCCCATATCTGGCGTCACGTCGACGCCGGTGAGATTGAAGGCGAGCGAAGTGATGCGGCGGTCGCGCCACGTCTCGGGCGGCGAAGGGAAGTCGCGATGCCAGGGCTGGGTCATCGCCCCCTCGAAGGGCGTGTCGAAGCCGATCTCCACGATCTTGTACTCGGGACCGAGCACGGCCGAGCACATCGTCGTCACCCACGGGTGCGCGCAGAGGTCGACGAAGCCGCCGAACGCTTGCGGATGGATTTCCACATACCAGCGTCGCGGCCCCCGCCCCACGGCGCCGCCCGGCCGCTGGATCGCCTCCCAAAACGCGGCCATCATGTCGCCGCGCATCCGCTCAACCCAGTCGCGCGCGAAAGCGCCCTTCAGCGCGACGATCCCATCGCGATCAAGGGTCTCGCAGTCGGCGCTGGCGTCGATCGCGGTCGAGTCGGGGTCGGCGTAGGTCATCGCGTTTCCGGTTTCCTCTCCCAGCCGATTTCTATCGCAACGCTCGCTCTCAACGCGAAATAAATTTCCTATCCGCGAAAAGTTGGCTGTTAGTTCGCCGGCCCTGCATGGACGAGGACGCTGGTAACGGCTTTCCGCAAATCCGGCCCCATCGACCGCAAGCTGGACGGCGGATAGCCTCGCTGGACCCGTCCGCGGGCCTTGGTTCCCCCTGTTCATGTCCAACCGACTCGCATAACGCTCGGGCTCCATCGGGCTTGGGGCTATCGAGAGGAATGGCAATGGACTGGGTTCTCAACAGCTACGACCGAAAGACGGACCGGGACGGCCAAAACCGGTTCACCACCGAGGCTGCTTTCGTCGCGGCCGGTCAGGACCTGCTTCGCGACGTATGGAGGGGATTTGTCTCCGCAATCCTTCCAGATGGCACGGAGGTCAAGGACGTTGGCGCTTTGCGAGCGATGATCGCCGCCAGTCCGCTCGCTCCGCGATAGAGTGATCGCGATCCATTCTGCGGATTTGCGACAGACAGAAATAGCGACAATTTCTTGCGCTATTCGGAAGGCCGCGCTACCCTGTTTGGAGCCATGGGTCGACGACCGGAGGCGGGCGGGCCCCCGGCTGAACTCGCCGGTTGCGAGAATGGCCGCGAAAGCCGGAGGATCGCGCAAGGGCTTAGATTTGCTGCCTAAGCCACTGAAAAGTCTGGATCGGCGGAAGGAAAACGGATTTGGATTTCCTTCCGCTGGGCTTTGATTTTGTTGCGACCGGCTTTGATTTTGTTGCGGTGGATTTGGATTTTGTTGTGGTGGATTTGGATTTCCTTCCGCCCGGCAGGCCGCAGTTGAACAGCCCTGTCGTGTCAATGAGGAATACACGCCCTCACTGTGCTTCCTCCCGCCGCATCAGCCTCAGGACCGCGCTCAAGGTCGCCTTGAGCGAGGCCATGACGATGTTCGGGTCCATACCCACCCCGTGCAGCGTGCGCCCCTCCGCGTCCTGGATCTCGACGTAGCTCGCCGCCGTCGCGTTGGCGCCGCGGCCAACCGCGTGCTCGTGATAGTCGATGAACGAGAACTCGACTTTGAACGCCTTCTTCAAGGCGTCGACGAAGGCGTCGATCGGGCCGTTGCCCTCGCCCTCGATCGTCATCGTCGAGCCATCAGCCTTGCGGAGGCTCGCGAACAGTTCGCGGCTGTCGGGGCTGCTCGGAATCACCTGCTGCTTGACGAGCGTCATCGGCGGATCGTCGAGCAGATAGACGCGGCGAAAGAGCGTCCAGAGGTCGGCCGAGGTCAGCTCCTTGCCGTCGGCGTCCATCCGCTCCTGGGCGATCCTGGAAAACTCGACCTGGAGCGAGCGCGGCAGATCGAGTCCGTGATCGGCGCGCAGGATGTAGGCCATGCCGCCCTTGCCGGACTGGCTGTTGATGCGGATCACCGCCTCGTAGTCGCGCCCGACGTCCTTCGGGTCGATCGGCAGGTAAGGCACGAGGAAGAGCGGGTCGTTGCGCTTTTCCTGGGCGTCGAAGCCCTTCTTGATCGCGTCCTGATGCGAGCCGGAGAAGGCGGTGTAGACCAGTTCGCCGACGTACGGGTGGCGCTGATGCACCGGCAACTGATTGCAGTGCTCGGCGATCTCCTTGACCGCATTCACGTCATGCAGGTCGAGCCCGGGATCGACCCCTTGAGTGAAGAGGTTCAGGGCCATCGTGACGACATCGACGTTGCCGGTGCGCTCCCCGTTGCCGAACAGCGTGCCTTCGACCCGCTCGGCGCCGGCCATCAACGCCAGCTCCGCCGCCGCGACCGCGGTGCCGCGATCGTTGTGGGGGTGGACCGAGAGGATCACGCTGTCGCGGTTGGAGACATGGCGCCCGAACCATTCGAACTGGTCGGCGTAGGTGTTGGGCGTGGCCATCTCGACCGTCGCCGGCAGGTTCAGGATCAGCCGCTTCTGCGGGGTTGGCTTGATGACGTCTTTGACCGCCTCGCAGATGTCGAGGGCGAAATCGAGCTCGGTGCCGGTGAAGCTCTCGGGCGAGTACTCGAACTGGAAGTCCGTCCCGGGCGCCTCGTTCGCCAGCGCCTTGACCTGCCTCGCGGCGCCGACCGCGATCTCGGTCACGCCCTTGCGGTCGGTCTTGAACACCACCTCGCGCTGGAGCGTCGAGGTCGAATTGTAGAAGTGGACGATGACCTTCTTCGCCCCCCTGACCGCTTCGAACGTGCGCTCGATGAGCTCCGGCCGGCATTGGGTCAAAACCTGGATCGCGACGTCGTCGGGGATCGCGCCGCTCTCGATGATCGAGCGGACGAAGTCGAAGTCGGTCTGCGAGGCGGAGGGAAAGGCGACCTCGATCTCCTTGAAGCCCATGCCGACAAGGAGAGCGAACATCCGGTTCTTGCGGTCGACGCCCATCGGCTCGACGAGCGCCTGATTGCCGTCGCGCAGGTCGACCGAGCACCAGATCGGCGCCTTGTCGATGACCCGGGAGGGCCATTGGCGGTCGGGCAGGATGATTGGCGAATAGGCGCGATATTTCTGGACGGGCATCTGTGTCATGGGCGGACCCTGAAGAAGCGTTGCGGCGGCCCCGGCTGACAGCAGCCGGCCGCGAGCGGCCTGTCGGATTTGGGAAATCGGAGGCGAAAATATGCGTCCCGGCGCGTCTAGCGCGCCGGGCGGCTAAGGTGCAGGGTCGTGAACCGCGTTCGCATCGGCTCCTTTCAACCAGAGCGCGGCGAGAAAATCAACCGCCGGATTGGCGTCAGGCGCGATTTGGCGGATCACGGCCTGCGCCCGAGTTCGCCGATCGAGGCCATGAGCGTCGCGCGCGCGGTCGTCATATGGGCGCGGCAGCTTTCCCTAGCCCGAGCCCGATCGCGGCTTTGGAGGCCGTCGATATAGAGCAGGTGCTCGCGCATGGCGGCGATATTTCGGCTCTTCTCATCACGCTTGTTCCATTGATAGTGATAGTGAAATATCATCGATATGATATCGTAGAAACTGACGATGAATCGGTTGCGGGAAGCGTCGTTGATAAAGCGATGGAATCGCTCGTCGAGCTCCGAGAAGTCTGCAAACCGGCTCTCCGCCTCATCGAGCAGGACCAGATGCTCGAGCTTGATCCGCTCAAGCGCGACCCAGGCCGGATCCTCCGCGGCGAGCGCGACAAACCGTTGCGCCGAGCGCAATTCGAACATTTCTCGCACCTCGAACAGCTCCTCGGCGAATTCGCTGGTGAAGCCCTTGAACGCCCAGCTTCCGCTCGGCCGCCGCTCGAGAAGCCCGAACTGGCTGAAGCGGTTCAGATAGTCGCGGATCGCCGAGGTCGAGACGCCGAACTGGCGCGCGAGCTCGAGCCCGTTAATCTGTTGGCCGGGCTTGCAATCGCCGTCCAGGATCCACTTCATGAACCGCTTTTCGACGATGGCGCCGAGCTGCTCGGTCTCCAGGTCCGGGTAAAGGTCGCCAGGAACGGGACGCCGCAGAAGCACCTTGCGCCTGCCGTCATGGGCGAGGATTCCCTTGGCCGCCAGCGCCGCCAGGACGGACCGGACTGTCGTCCGACTGACTGCGAGCGCTTCCGCCCAATAGGGTTCGGAACCGATGTCGGAACCGACCGCACGGGCCGCGAGGCGCGAGAGACATAGATTGTGCGCCCGCTTGAAGACGGTGTTGGTCTTCACGTCTGGCGTCCTCCCATTTGGCCTGTCTTTAACGACTGGCGATTTTATATAAAAAACAAATTGACTTGCCCGATGGCAAGAGGCTTTTTGTCCATAACATACAGAAGCTCAGGTTTTTGGGAGGCGGGATGCGGACGCTGACATGCGACCGTCCGGGCGATATCGCCATTTTGGAGCGGCCGCAGCCGTCGCCCGGACCCGGCGAGGTCCTGGTGCGCATCCGCCGCGCGGGAGTGTGCGGCACCGATCTCCACATTTTCGAGGGCTCGCATCCGTTCCTCGAATATCCGCGCGTGATCGGGCACGAGTTGTCGGGCGAGGTGGCGGAGACCGGGCCGGGCTGCGCGATCGCCGTCGGCCAGCAGGTTTACATCATTCCCTATCTTGCCTGCGGCGCCTGCGTCGCCTGCCGGCGCGGCAAGACCAACTGCTGCCAGCGCATCGGCGTCTTGGGCGTGCACATCGACGGGGGAATGGCCGACTACGTCTGCGTCCCGGAAGCCAACGTGGCGCCCGCCGACGGAATCACCTTCGACCAGGCGGCGATGATCGAATTCCTGGCGATCGGCGCTCACGCGGTCCGCCGCGCCAGCCCGCGCAAGGAGGACCGCATTCTCGTTGTTGGCGCAGGACCGATCGGCATCGGCTGCATGCTGTTCGGGAAGCTCGAGGGCGGCTCGGTCACCGCCCTCGACTTCCGGCAGGACCGGCTCGAATTCTGCCGCGGCCGACTTGGCGTGGATCACGCGATCCCCGCAGGGCCGAATGCGAGCGAGACGTTATCGGCGCTCACTTCCGGCGACTTCTTCGACGTCGTCATCGATGCGACCGGAAACGTGAAGTCAATGATGGCGGGATTGAACTACGTCGCCCACGGAGGGACCTACGTTCTGGTCAGCGTCGTGCGCGACACGATTTGCTTCCCCGATCCCGAGTTCCACAAACGCGAGACCTCGCTGCTTGGCAGCCGCAACGCCACTCCGACGGATTTCGCCAAAGTGTTCGAAGCGATGCGCGCGGGACTCATACCGACCGACGCGCTTGTCACCCACCGCGTTTCGCTCGACGAAGCGCCCAGCAACTTTCCCATCTGGATCAAGCCCGAAACGGGCGTGATCAAAGCTCTCATCGAGATCTAGGGACTTGACCGCATTCCCTATCCTCCAGTTCGGCACCAGCCGCTTCCTGCAGGCGCATGTCGACCTTTTCGTCAGCCAGGCGCTGGCGCGCGGGGAGGCCATGGGCCGCATCGCGGTCGTGCAGACGACGTCGAGCAGGGAGAGCCGAAAGCGCCTCGAGGCTTTCGCCGCGGGCAAGCCTTATCGCGTCCAGGTCAAGGGGCTGGCGGCAGGGAAAATCGTCGACGACAGCATCGAGGTTACGAGCGTGGGCGCTGGAATCGACGCCGCGACGCAGTGGGACGAGGTCGAGCGCCTGTTCAATGCTGCGCGCTGCGCGGTGTCGAACACCGCAGATCGCGGATATGAAACCGATCCCGCCGACCGGGCGGACGCCGGACCGCCGCGGTCATTCCCGGCCAAGCTCGCCAAACTGCTGCTCGCGCGCCATCGCGCCGGCGCCGAGCCGATTACGCTTTTTCCGTGCGAGTTGACCCCGACCAACGGCAAGGCGTTGCGCGCCGCCGTGCTCGGGGTGCTCGACCGCTGGGATGTTCCGGCGAAAACGCGGCGATGGGTCGAGGACGAGTGTTTGTGGGTCAATTCGCTGGTCGACCGCATAGTCTCCGAGCCGCTTGAACCGATCGGCGCAGTGGCCGAGCCCTATGCGCTTTGGGCGATCGAGGACCAACCGGGACTTGAGCTTCCCTGCCGGCACGGTTCGATCACGGTGACCGGGGATCTCAAGCCCTACGAGCGGTTGAAGCTCTTCATTCTCAATCTCGGCCATACCTATCTGGCCGAGATCTGGGCCCGAGCGGCCGGCGCGCCGATGCTCACTGTTCGCGAAGCCATGGCCGACAGCGCGATCCGCGCCGAGCTCGACGATTTGTACGACAAGGAAGTGCTGCCGGTATTTGCGGGGATCGGAATGGGACGCGAGGCCGAGGCCTACCGGGACAGCGTCGTTGAACGGTTCTCGAATCCCTTTCTCGATCACCGCCTCGCCGACATCCGTGACAACCACGACGCCAAGAAGCAGCGGCGTTTTGGCGGACTTATCGAGCTTGCGGCCGCGAATGACGTTCGGGTCGAACAGCCGCGACTGAGAGCTGCGCTTGCTTCCGAAATCAAAAATCACGTACCCCACACCGGATGACATCGCGATCATCCCGACGAAGCACCCTCCGGGCGACCGGAGATGCAACTGGAGACGAGAGCGCACATGCTCTCATCAATGGAGGAAGCCTCATGAAGACAACGCTTATCGCCGCGGCCGTAGCCATTGCCGCTGGCCTCGGCGCGCCAGCCTACGCGGCTGACCAGCCGACGATTCCGATCATCGTCAAGGACACCACGTCAAACTACTGGCAAATCGTGCTTGCGGGCGCCCGCAAGGCGGGCCAGGACCTCGGCGTCAAGGTTCCCGAACTCGGCGCCCAATCCGAATCGGACATCAACGGGCAGATCTCGATCCTCGAGAACGCAGTCGCCGAAAAACCGGCAGCGGTCGTCATCTCGCCGACCGAGTTCAAGGCGCTCGGCAAGCCGGTGGATGAAGCGGCCAAGAAGGTGCCGATCGTCGGCATCGATTCCGCCGCGGACTCCAAGGCCTTCACCTCGTTCCTGACCACCGACAACGTCCAGGGCGGGCGCATCGCCGCTGACGGCCTCGGCGAAGCGATCAAAGCGAAATACGGCAAGGCCGAGGGCGACGTCGCGCTCATCACGTCGCTGCCGGGCGTTGGCTCGCTCGACCAGCGCGCCAAGGGGTTCAAGGAGGAGATTGCGGCCAAATATCCCGGCCTCAAGCTGGTTGCGGACAAGGTTGCTGACGGCCAGGCGACGACCGGGCTCAACATCATGACCGACCTCATCACCGCGAACCCGAACCTGCGCGGCGTCTTCGCCTCCAATCTGATCATGGCGCAGGGAGCGGGACAGGCGATCGCGGAGAACAAGAAGGCCGACACGATCAAGCTTGTCGGCTTCGACAGCGACGACAAACTGATTGGCTTCCTGAAGGACGGCACGATCTACGCGCTCGTCGTCCAGGACCCCTATCGCATGGGCTATGACGGCGTCAAAACGGCGCTTGCAGTGTCCAAGGGCGAGAAGGTGCCGGCCAATGTCGACACCGGCGCCAACCTGATCACCAAGGCCAACATGGACGGCGAAAAGCAACATGCGCTGCTCTTCCCGAAGGTGAAGTGAGAGTTGGGGCGCGTCCGCGCAGATGCGCCGGCGCGCCCCTCCCCTTTTTGAGAACCTGACTGCTGAGCCATCCCTGGCGCCGACTTGCGCGACGGCGAATTGCGGTCAATGATCCCGCCCGGGCGAGAAGAACCCGTTTCACAACGAGCGCGACCATGACCTCGGCAGATCCATCCGCCCGAACCGACGCCGAGGCCCTTCTGGCTCTTCGAAAACTCGACAAGCGGTTCGGCGCGACGCACGCCCTCAAAGCCGTCGATCTCGAATTTGAGCAAGGCGAAATTCACGCCATCGTGGGTGAAAACGGCGCCGGCAAGTCCACGCTCATCAAGCTCCTTACCGGCGTCCATCCGCGCACGTCGGGCGAAGTCCTGTGGCGCGGCGCCCCGGTTCCGCTGGCGACGCCGCACGAGGCGATCAATCTCGGGATCAACGCGGTCCACCAGGAGGTCGTGCTTTGCCCCCATCTCAGCGTCGCAGCCAATATCTTTCTTGGCGACGAAGAGATGCGCGGCGGGCTCCTTGACCACAAGCGGATGGTCCGCGACGGGCAGAAGCTGTTGGACGACCTCGGGTTCGCGTTGCCTGCGAGCGCGATCCTCTCGTCATTGACGATCGGCCAGCAGCAGCTCGTCGCCACAGCCCGCGCCGAGCGGCGGGGCGCCAAATTCCTGATTTTCGATGAGCCGACCGCCTATCTCACCCGGCAGGAGACAGCGGCGCTGTTCAAGCTGATCCGGCGGCTGAAGGCGAATGGCGTCACCATTGTTTACATCAGCCACCGGCTCGAGGAGGTGTTCGAACTCTGCGACCGTGTGTCGGTCCTGCGCGACGGCGCCCTCGTCGGCACCCGACGCATCGACGAGACAAACGAGGCGGCTCTGATCGCGCTCATGATCAACCGCACGATCGAACAGATCTATCACAAGGACGCCGTTCCGATCGGCGCGACAATTCTTGCGACCGAGGGCCTTTCCGGGCGGGGCTTCCAGGACGTCTCGGTCGAAGTGCGCGAAGGCGAAATCGTCGGACTCTACGGCCTCATCGGCGCCGGCCGCAGCGAATTCGTCCAGAGCGTCTTCGGCCGCCATCCAGCGAAAAGCGGCCGGATTTCCTGGCTCGGCCGCGAGGTGTCGATCCGGAGCGAACGCCAGGCGATGGACCTGGGCATTGCGCTCGCCCCCGAAAGCCGGAGGGACCAGGGCCTTTGTCTCGGCCTCGGGGTCGGCTTCAACATCAACCTGCCAATCTTCGAGCGGCTGAGCCTCGGACCGCTTATCAACCTCGGGCGCGAATCGGCCGCCGCGGACCGGCAGATCCGCGACGTGCAGATCAAGACCGCTTCGCGCGCGGCCCCGGCCTCAAGTCTTTCGGGCGGGAACCAGCAAAAGGTCGTGATCGGCAAATGGCTCAATCACGGCGCCAAGCTCTTCATCTTCGATGAGCCGACCGTCGGCGTCGACGTCGGGACAAAGGCGGAAATCTATCGCCTGCTTGGCTCTCTATTGAAGAATGGCGCAGGCGTCATCATGATCTCTTCCTACCTGCCCGAGGTCTACGAACTGGCCGACACGCTGCACGTATTCCGGCGCGGCGGAATCGTCGCCAGCCACGGGCACAAGGACGTGTCGCACGAAACAATCCTGACCGAAGCAATCGGCGTCTAGGGCGAGGGCGAGGAAATGACCACCGGAACGACCGACCAGCCGATCGTACCGCCGCGCCGAAGCGGGGCGGGACTGAATGTGCTCCTCAGCCTCACGTTGCTCGGCCTGCTCCTGATCATGTGGCTTGCGCTCTCGGTCGAAACGACGACGTTCTGGACCGCCAACAATATCTCCAACCTTCTCCGCCAGGGCGCGATGATCGCGATCCTCGCCATTGGCGAAACCTTCGCCATCATCACCGGCGGCATCGACCTGTCGGTCGGGGCCATCGCCGGTTTCGTATCGATGATGGTCGCTTTGCTGCTGACCCACGATCTCGGCATCGCCTCGTCGATCGCCGGCGCGGTCGCGATCTCGCTCGCCATTGGAATATTCATTGGCGTCTTTCACGCCTTCGGCATCGTGCAAATGGGCCTGCCGCCCTTCATCATGACGCTGGCTACGATGTACGCGCTGCGCGGCATCGGCCTCCTCATCACCAACGGCGCAACCATTTCGATCACCAACGATGCGTTCACCGGGTTCTCGCGCGCGAGCTTTCTCGGATTTCCCTGGACGGACGGGACGTGGTTCGCGATTCCGATGCTGTTCTGGATGGTGATCGTGGTCGCCGTCCCGGCCTATATCCTGCTCAATCACAGCCGCTGGGGGCGCTACCTGTTCGCCATCGGCTCGAACAAGGAAGCCGCGCGCCTCTCGGGCGTGAACGTGAAGGCGGTGACTTATCTCGCCTACGTCATATCGGGCTTTTGCGCCGCTTTCGTCGGCGTTCTGCTCGCCATGCGCATCGGGATCGGCAATCCGACCCAAGGCGAGGGTTGGGAATTGCAGGCGATCGCGTCGTCGGTGATCGGCGGCACGAGCCTATTCGGCGCGGTCGGCTCGGTGCATGGGCCGCTCATCGGCTCGTTCATCCTGACCACGATCAACAACGGCGCGAACCTCCTCAATCTCAACCCGTTCTGGCAGCGCATCATCACCGGCGCGCTCATCATCATCGTCGTCTATTTCGATACCCTGCGGCGCAGGAAGGGCTGAGCGGGCTCAAATGGACGACCCGCTCGTCTGCGGCGATCCTCTCGCCGAGCGCCGCTTCGCCTACGCTCGCGCGGCCGCGGGCGAGGGCGACTTTGCCGCGGCCGCGGAGGTTCTCGAACAGGCGCTCGAGCGCGCGCCCGGCTGGGCGGCGGCGTGGTTCGCCCTCGGCGAGGCGCGGGAGAGGCTCGGCGACAGAGACGGCGCCGCCGAGGCTTATCGCGCGGCGGTTTGCAGCGACCCTGCCGACGCGCAAGGGGCGGCGGCGCGGCTCGCGCTCATCGGGCGGGGCGACCCGCCAGATCGCCTTCCCGCGGCTTACGTGGCGCGGCTCTTCGACCAATACGCGCCGCGGTTCGAAGCGCATCTGACCGGCGCGCTCGGCTACCGCGCCCCTGCCCTCTTCGCTGAAGCCTTGACCGCCGCCGCGCCCGGGCGCCGCTTCGTTTCTGCCCTGGATATCGGCTGTGGCGGCGGCCTCATGGGAGAGGCTTTGCGCGACCGCGTCGGCCATCTGACCGGCGTCGACCTCTCGCCGGCCATGATCGCGAGGGCGCGGGAGCGCGGCGTCTACGACGCGCTCGTCGCCGACGACGCCGTGGCACTCTTGCAACGCGCCCCGCCGGCGACGTTCGACCTCATCGTCGCCGCGGACTCGCTTGTCTACATCGGCGATCTCGCGCCCCTGTTCGCCGCCGCCGCGACCGCGCTGACGGGGGACGGCCTCATCGCGTTCTCGGTCGAGACCAGCGAGGACGACGGCTTCAGCCTCGGCGCGTCGATGCGGTTCGCGCACTCGCGCGCCTACGTCGAGGCGACGGCTTCGGCGGCGGGCTTGCGTTCCCTCTTCGTCCGGGCCGCTTCGATCCGGCGCGAAGCGGGCGCCGACGCGCCGGGCCTGATCTGCGCGTTCGAGAGGACGGAACGGCAGGGTCGTGCGTAATCTCGATGAGCGCGCGGCGCGGCCCAAATCGATCCAGCAGGACCGCTCAAGAGCCGCGCCTCAAGATCAGACTACAACGGACAGTTGACTGCTTCGGATGAGTTGGCGACGTGAGGCGTCCCTGTCTGAACCCCGCCGGTCGCCGGATCCGATTCCGTCGAACCCGTTTCACAATCGCCAGCAAACTTGGCGAGCCGGCACGCATAGTTGCTCGGCAGCTCGCGATGGAGCCTCAATTTGAGTATATACGGCTTATATAGGCAGTAAAACTGATTAGCATATTCCTTGAAATAAGAATTCGCTACCTTCTTTCTCGCACCGCCGGACGTCGAGACAAACCACCAATGTTTCATAGAAATCGACTATGTCAAAAATCGCCATTCTCATGTCATGATACGTTCCTTTGCCCGCTGATAGATCAATCATATTGAATACGGTATCTTCCACCGCTCGCGCTGAAATCCCCTCCACTTCAACCAGTTCTTTGACATCATATTGCAGCCATGGCTCGAGAAGAGCAAATCTCTGGCCGAGCATGTGCGGGGCCTGATATTCTCTTCACAAATTCGAGCGTGTTACTTTCTAGTTCTGCTTGCTCTAGAATTCTGTCGATCACAGCTCACTATTCCGAAAACCAGCCAATCCGCCCCAGGATAACTACTATCCACGAAGCCCGTTCAAGCAAGTACCAATGTCCCTTGGAGCTTCTCCTTCTCCATACTTCAGTCCCCAAACTACTATTGTGGACTGCAAAGCGTCGCTGGTATGCGCACCACCGAATCGTCGCTGCCTTCAACCAACGGGCGGTATTGCAGGAGACATTTCAATTCCGCCTTCTTGATCGACAGATGGCGCTCAGGTTTGCCCTGGCGGTCCGGCGTTCCCGCGATGGTGGGAAGCTCGAATTTGGTGATCTTAGCAAGCCTTGCAGGCGTCGCCGTCAAATCCGGGCAGATCTCAAGGAAGATAATAATGGGATCGTTGGGGGAGGACTCGTATTTGGCGAGATTATCTATCACGCATCTGAGTTGATCTTTTCTGAAAACGTGGCCCGGCGCTTCTTCAGCGTTCACGGGCTGGGACGGAGCCGAGCAAGCCACGACGGCTGCCGCGAGGCAGTAGGAGAACAGAGCGCTTCTCATCGGGATGAAGCCCATATGGAAAGAACAACCCGACCTTGGCGACGTTGGCCGCCGGTTGCACGGGTAATTTTGCCCCTTTGCAAGCGATACGACAAGCCAAAATCGCCGCTCCGCCGCACCCGGACGAATGGCAGGCGCATGGCGGAAAGGCGGCCGTTTCAATCAGCGCCCGGCGCGCGCTGTCCCTCCCGCTCCCGCCGCGCCCTGATGATCGCAGCGTTGAATTCGCCGCCGAAAACGAACAGGAGCGCTACCCAGTAGAGATAGACGAGCGCAATCATCACCGAGGCGAGACCGGCGTAGGTCGAAATGTAGTTGCGCAGATATTCGCTCAAATAGGCCCCGAAAACCTCGCCGAACGCGATGCTGGCGACGAAGGTCACCGCGACGCCGGGCAGAATGTCGAGAAACCTCACCCGGTGGGCGGGGAGTATGATGTGGGCGAGAATGAGCGACGTCGCAAGCATCAAGGCGGCGACGCCGATGCGGAGAAACGTCAGGAGTTCGTGCGCCTGCTCCACCGCGGGAAAAAAGGCCGCAAGCGTATCCAGTATCAATGGCCCGAGCACGACAAGAAAGGCCAGCGCCAACAGCGCGATCGACCCGATCAGCACGAGCCCCAACGACTGGAGCCGCAGCAGCCACCACGACCGTATCTCAAACAGTCCATAGGCGCGGTTGAGCCCGACCCGAAGCGCCTCGATCGCACTCGAAGCGAAATAGAACGAGAAGACCGCGCCGAAAGTAAGCAATCCGCCGCTGCGCGGGGTCGTCAGCACCCGCTCCACCTCGTCTGCGATCGGGCGGGCCACCACCTCCGGCCACTCCGCGAACACGAGCTTCGCCGCCTCGTGGGCGAGATCGCCCGAGCCGAGGAACCCCGCCAGCGCCGCGACGAAAATGAGGAACGGGAACAGCGACGTCAGCAGCGTCAGGCCAATATAGCTGGCGATCGCCCAGCCGTCGTCGGCGGCGAATTTCTCCCCCGCCTGCCAGACGATTCTGAAGACCGCGCGCACCGTCCCCGAGCCTCCCCGCCTGCGGGCCAGTTTGGCCCGTCGCCCCCAGTGTCTCAGTTTGCAATCTGTTGTTGAATCGCGGCCAAGGGGACATCAATCTCGCAGACCACGCCACTCGGTTTGAAGCGCATTCGTGTCGAGCCCGAGAATTGCTCCGCGAAACCTCTTTCAATGAGCAACATCCCAAAACTTCGGCGCGACGGCTCTTTAACGGAAGGCCCTCCCTTTTCGCTCCATTTGAAACGAAATGTGCCGCTCCCCTCATTAACTTTCGTCGCAATGTCGACGCGACCCTCGGGGACCCTCAGCGCCCCATGTTTGGTTGCATTCGTGCACAGTTCGTTGATCGTCATGACGAAAGGAAGCGCTGCAGCGGGACTGATTCGTATCGGCGTGGGCTGGATTCGGAATTGCTTGCGGCCAGGCGTTTCAAACGGTTCGACGGCTACTCTCAACAATTCAGGCAGCATAGCGCCGCCCCAAGCCGTCCGCAGCAGCAGGTCATGGACCCGGCCTAACGCCGAAAACCGCGCCGCGATCGCCTCGCCAGCGTGTGGCAAGTCAATGGCGGTGCGCACGCTTTGGTTGGCGATAGCCTGCACGATCGCCAGGGTGTTTTTCACCCTGTGGTGCAATTCTTCCAGTATGAGCCGCTGCAGTTTTTCGGCGCTGTCGCGTTTCGCGGCGTCGGCCGTGGCCTGCTCAAGAAGTCTCCGTAGACTAGCGTTTTCCAGTTCCAGTTTGAAATCGTCTTCACTCATTCCTCAAGACCCGCGAGTTGCGGCGCTTATACCGCCAAGCAAGGCTCGTGGTCGATATTCCCGCCGCCGCGTGATTGGCGACGCCGACGTTCGGTCGCAGTGAGGAGCGTTGGATTTCAAACCGAGACGCTAACCCGCCGCGCCTATGAACGCCACCCGAGACGCGCAAAATATTGGCGCGACGGCGGCCAAATGGCGCATTGCAACCGGGGACGCTCCGACGCATGCTGCGCCGCAGCAATGGCGCCGGCGTGAAGGAGAGACGCCCCGTGACCCTCGACGACCTCGCCCGCCAAGCCCAGTTCGCCGCCGAGGGACTGATGGACTGCGCGCTGACCGCGGTGCGCGAACGGGTGAGCGAGAACGGCAAGCTCAGCGCCGCCAGAATAGAGGCCGAGCAGCATGCCGCCCACGGCCTCGCCTGGCTTGCCACCTATGTCGAAGCGATCAAGGAAATGGCGGCCTATGCGGCGCGGATGCGTGAAGAGGGCCGCTTCGGCCAGACCGAGGAGATGCTGACCCGGGTGGGTCTTGGAGAGTATCTCGCGCAGGTTTTCGGCGGCATCCCGATGAACCAGGGCGAAATCGTGCGCCTCGCCGACTTCGGCCTCCGCCCGGACGAGATCGCCCCGTTCCGCACCGAAGTCATCGAGACGCTGATCGCCTCCGGCAACACCCGCGAAAACCGCGCCGCCCTCGCCGCGCTGATCGGCGAGGCGCGCGAAGGCGCGATCGGCGATCCCGGCCTCGACGAGACCTTCGAGGCCATTCGCGGCGAGATGCGCCGCTTCGCCGACGCCGAGGTCGTCCCGCACGCTCAGAGCTGGCATCGCGCCAACGCCTATATCCCGCTCGAAGTCATCGCGGGCTTGTCGGACATGGGGGTGTTCGGCCTCACCATCCCCGAGTCTTATGGCGGCATGGGGCTCGGCAAGGTGGCGATGTGCGTCGTGTCGGAGGAGCTGTCGCGCGGCTATATCGGGGTGGGCTCGCTCGGCACCCGCTCTGAGATCGCCGCCGAACTGATCGTCGTTGGCGGCACGGAGGCGCAGAAGCAGAAGTATCTGCCGAAAATCGCGAGCGGCGAAATCCTGCCGACCGCCGTCTTCACCGAACCCAACACCGGATCAGACCTTGCGTCCTTACGCACGCGGGCGGCTCGCGAGGGCGACGAATACGTGGTCCACGGGGCCAAGACCTGGATCACCCATCCGGTGCGCGCGGACCTGATGACGCTGCTCGTCCGCACCAATCCGGGCGAGAAGGGCTACCGGGGCCTGTCGATGTTCCTGGCCGAGAAGCCGCGCGGGACCGACGCCGATCCGTTCCCCGCCGAAGGGCATGTCGGGCGGCGAAATCGAGGTGCTGGGCTATCGCGGCATGAAGGAATACGAGATCGCCTTCGACGGCTTCCGCCTGCCCGCCGACGGCGCTGCTCGGCGGCGAGGAGGGCCAGGGCTTCAAGCAGCTAATGGAGACCTTCGAATCGGCGCGCATCCAGACGGCGGCGCGCGCCGTCGGCGTCGCCCAGTGCGCCTTTGAGCTTGGCCTGCGCTACGCGCGCGAGCGGGTCCAGTTCGGCAAGACGATCATCCATTTCCCCCGCGTCGCCGACAAGCTGGCGCTGATGGCGACCGAGATTCATATCGCCCGCCAGATCACCTATTTCGCCGGCCGCGCCAAGGACGAGGGCCGCCGCTGCGACCTCGAAGCGGGGATGGCGAAGCTGCTCGCCGCCCGCGTCGCCTGGACGGCCGCCGACAATGCGCTGCAGATCCACGGCGGCAACGGCTTTGCGCTCGAATATCCGATTTCGCGGGTTCTGTGCGACGCGCGCATCCTCAACATTTTCGAGGGCGCAGCCGAGATCCAGGCGCAGGTGATCGCGCGGCGGCTGCTCGAGGGCGGGAACTAGAGGGGCGCAACTCCGCGCGGCCCGCCATTCGAGCGACATGGAATCGTCGCAAGTCGCCTGCAAGGTCAAATCACGCGAACGCCAAAGTCGGGCATTCGGCAATCGCATCCCGCCATCCAAGGGAGGATAGGAAACATGAAAAAATTCCTGGTTCTGTACATGGCCGAACCGGCCGCATTCGAAACGATGATGCGAAACGCCACCCCGGAAATGCAAAAGAAGGGGATGGAGGCGTGGATGAAGTGGATGGGCGCGCATCAGGCGTCGCTTGTCGACGGCGGGGCGCCGTTGGGGAAGACCAGGCGGGTCGACGCGAACGGCGCCAAAGACGCGAAGAACGGAATTGGCGGCTATTCGATCATTCAGGCCGATTCCCACGACGCGGCGGCCAAGATGTTCGGAAAGGACCACCCCCATCTCCAGATGCCCGGCGCGTGGGTGGAAGTGGTCGAGATCATGCCAGTGCCGGGAATGTGAGGTTCTTCGTCGCGCTCAGGCGACGTCCTCGCGCGTGACCCCTGCGGCCTCGAGCGCGAAATCCGGCCCATAGGCCAACGCGGGCGTCTGATAGCCTGCGGGCGCGAGGCCGCTCAGCGCCTTCCGCGCCGCGCCGAGCGCGACGGCGGTCGTCCATTCGACGCCCGCCTCGGGCCCATGCAGCCGCGCGCTGGCGGTGCGGCCCTCTTCGTCCGCGACCTCGCCCCAGACATGGGTCGAAGTCCTGGCGCGCAAGGCCGGGATTGGGCCGGGCCGGACGCCCATAAGCAGGAGATTGCGCACCGGCCCCCATTTGATCGCAGGCGCGATGGCTCGCACGAAGGCGAGCTGGCGCCGGAGGGCCGGCGGGGCGGCGACGTAAACCTCGATATTGGGAATTCCGGTGCTGAAATAGGCGGTGAACACGTCGCCCCAGGGAATCAGCGCCGCTTCGACCGGCCCGGCGCCGAAGTCGACCGAGATTGGCGCCTGCCGATCGGGACGGACCAACCTGCCGTTGCGGCGAACGCGATCCCCGTATTCGAGAAGCTCGATCGCCGTCCGCTGCGTCCCGGGGGGCATCCCTGCAGGTCCGATCGACTGGAACGCCAGCCGAAGCCTTGTCGCCGACGGCAGCCGCCGTTTCAGGTGCAGCGCCAGGCAATCGGTCGGAGCGACGTCGAAGCCGACGCCGGGAAGCAGCATGACGCCGCGGGCCTTCGCCTCGGCGTCCCTGGCTTGAAGCGCCTCGAAGACCGGGATCTCGCCGGTGATGTCGAGATAGGGAACGCCGGCGCGGAGGCACGCGGCCGCCAGCGGTTCGGCGGTGCGGCTGAACGGCCCGGCGCAGTTGAGAACCGCCCCCACGCCGCTAAGCGCGGCTTGGATCGCGCCCGCGTCGGCGAGGCCGAAGGCGCGGCGCTCGGCGCCGAGATCAGCCGCGATCGGATCGAGCTTCGCCCGATCGCGGCCGGCCAGGATCGTCGGGACGCCGGAGCCGATCGCGGCGCGCGCGATATGGCCGCCGACGAAGCCGGTCGCGCCGTAGACGAGCAGCTTTGACGACATCGGAGACTCCGGGCCCCCGCCCACTCACGCAAGGGCGCCACCGGGCCCCGTCGCGACGAGAGATAGCCGAAAGCGCGCCGGAGGCGAACCTAGATTCGCTCGATCCTCACGTGCGCGAGCCCCGCCTGGCGGAAGCCGAGCACGTTCGCCGCCACGGGCGAAACATCGATGATGCGCCCCCGGATGAACGGCCCGCGGTCGACGATGGTCACGACCGCGCTTCTGCCGTTGTCGAGATTGACGACCCTGACCTTGGCCCCGAAGGGAAGCGTCTTGTGGGCAGCGATGAGGCCCCCGTGATATGGATTTTGATAGTACGAGGCTATACCCAGTTCATTCGCCCCAGCTAAGCCCGTAAATCCAAGGAATATTGCACAAGCAAAAACGATTTTCCGCATTCCGTTCCACCTCATTGCTGTTAGCGATAGGCGGCGCATCTGGAGGATAGTTGAGGCGAAAAAAAGGCGACGCGGATTGATCTCGGATCATCATGGGAAGAACTTGACAGGTCAAACGGGATATGCAGCGGCGCCCGATACCCACTAGACTGCGCCTGCCCGCTCGCCTCTCGGTCGCGTAGGGGAGCGGCAAAGGGAGCAGACTTCGGATGAAAGTGCTCATCATCGGCGCGGCGGGCATGATCGGCCGGAAGCTCACGGCGCGCCTCGCCCGAGACGGTCGCCTCGCGGGCAGGACCATCGACCAGGCGCGTCTTGTGGACATCGTCACGCCCCAGCCGCCGGCGAACCTGCCGTTCCCGGTCACGCTCGACGCCTTCGACATCGCCGCGCCCTACGTTGCGCCGAGGCTGGCCGCGGATCGGCCCGACGTCATTTTTCTGCTCGCCTCTGTGGTCTCCGGCGAAGCCGAGGCGGATTTCGACAAGGGCTACGCCATCAATGTCGGCGGATCCCACGCTTTGTTCGAGGCGATCCGGCGCGAGCAGGCGCTCGCGGGCGGCGCCTATCGGCCGCGCCTCATCTTCACTTCGTCGATCGCCGTCTACGGCGCGCCGTTCCCCGACAAGATCGGCGACGAATTCGTCGCCGCGCCGCTCACCAGCTACGGAACCCAGAAGGCGATCTGCGAGCTCCTGCTCGCCGACTATTCGCGCCGCGGCTTTTTCGACGGGATCGGGCTGCGCCTGCCGACCATCTGCGTGCGCCCCGGAGCGCCGAACAAGGCGGCCTCCGGCTTTTTTTCCGGCATCATTCGCGAGCCGCTCGCCGGCAAGGAGGCGATCCTGCCGGTCGGCGACGAGGTCCGCCATTGGCACGCCTCGCCTCGCGCCGCAGTCGAGTTCCTCCTGCGCGCGGCGGAACTCGACCTTGGCCTGCTCGGCGCCCGCCGGTCGCTTACCCTGCCCGGAGTGAGCGTCACCGTCGGCGAGCAGATCGAGGCGCTGCGCGCCATCGCCGGCCCCAAGACCGTAAGCCTCATCCGACGCGAACCCGACGAGACGATCGCCCGCATAGTCGCCGGATGGCCGCGAGATTTCGACCCCCGGCGGGCGAAGAGCCTCGGATTTAGCGCCGACGCCAACTTTTCTGCTATAATCAATGCTTATATCGAGGACGAACTGAAGACCTGAAGCAGCCCGAGCGAACCCATGCTGGACCTCCCGGCTCGAAGCCAAAGCGGCGCAGAAACGCCCGCTCTCGCCGAAGCGTTCGCCCGGCGGGCCAGGATCACGGCCGCCGCAGCGCCCTGGCGGGGGTTTGGGCTTGCGGGCCGGGTTCTAGCCGTCACGCTCACCTTCGTGCTGCTGGCGATGGGCCTCTTCTATGTGACCCGCCTGTCCTCGTATCGCGAGAACTGGCTCCACGCCAAGATCGCCTCGGCGCAAACCGCGATCGAGGCGTTCGACGCCGCCGGTCCGGTCCCCCCGACCGAGGATCTGTCGCGACGGATACTGAATAGCGTCGGCGTCAAGTCGATCACCGTCCTGACCCCGGCGGGGCGGCGCGAACTTGCCCTTCCTGACGCAACGCCTGCGACCGCAGAGGTCATCGTCGCTGACGACATTTCTTATGTCGAGGGGGTCGCGGCGACGTTTCGGACGCTCTTCCGGGCTCCGGGCACTATCGTGAAGGTCGGTTCTTCCGCGCCGCCGGATGAAGCCGCGATCGAACTCACGTTCGACGAGACGCCCCTGATCGAGGCCCTGTGGCGCGTCTCCCGCAACTTCCTCAACATTTCCCTCACCATCGCCGCGGTCGTCACCTGTGTGCTCCTGGCGGCGCTTGTGGAGCATGGTGCTGCGGCCGGTGCGGCGCCTGACGTCGAACATCATCGCCTTCGGCGAGAGTCCGCAGGACGCCTCGCGGGTGATCGCGCCGACGGGCCGGCGCAACGAGATCGGCCGGGCCGAGACTGCGCTCGCCGTCATGCAGCGCTCGCTCGCGCATGAACTGGCGCAGCGCAAACGCCTGGCCGAGCTCGGCATGGCGGTCGCGCGCATCAACCACGACCTGCGCAACATGCTCAGCGCCGCGCAACTCATTTCCGATCGCCTGGCGACGATTCCCGATCCTCTCGCCCAGCGGCTCGCGCCCCGGCTGGTGGCGACCCTCGATCGCGCGATCCAGTTCTGCCAGTCGACGCTGACCTATGGCGCGGGCCGCGAATTGCCGCCGTCGCGCCGGCGCTTCGATCTGAGGGAACTGGTGCGGCAGGTCGTCGAGGCGGCGCAGGCCGAAAGCGGAGCGCCGATCGACTACGATATCGACATTCCGCCGCGATTCTGCCTCTACGCCGACCCCGACCACACTCTTCGGGTGCTCGAGAACCTGAGCCGCAACGCCGCCCAGGCGCTGATGGCCAAGGGCGCCGAGGACGGCCGTCCGAAAGCCATCCGCTTCGCCGCGATCCGCACCGACGGCCTGGCGCTGATCGAGATCAGCGACACCGGTCCCGGCTTTCCAGCCGATCAGGCCGAGCGCATCTTCGAGCCGTTCCACACATCGACGAGCCAGGCCGGCGCCGGGCTCGGCCTCGCGATCGCCGCCGACCTCGTGACCCGAAACGGCGGGGCGATCGCGCTCGCGCCGGCCAAGGCGGAGGACTTCTATTGCGGCGCACGGTTCCTCATCAAGCTTCCGACTCCCGACAGCGCCGCGCGCAAGGCCGCGCGCATCCTGCCCGAGGCCTGAGCAATTCCCTCCGACCCGCATCGCCGCGCCCGAAGCGCCTCCAGGCGGCTTTGACCGCGCCGCTTCCGAAACGCTGAGCGCTCGGATAAAAGCGCGCTTGCGCGAGACTGGGGAGCAAGCATGTCCGTCATTACGCCAGCGGCGCGAACGCAAACGATCGCCTTCCGGTCATCCGGCGCGAAGGAAGCCAACGAAGCGCTCGAAAGGCTGATCGCGCTCTATGGCGAAAGCCCGATCGACGAGGCCGACGTCATCGTCGCCCTCGGCGGCGACGGCCTGATGCTCCAGACGCTGCATATGACGATGAAGGCGCCGAAGCCGATCTTCGGCATGAACCGCGGGTCGGTCGGCTTCCTGATGAACGACTACTCGGAAGCGGGCCTGCGCGAGCGCCTAAAGGCGGCGCTGCCGGCAATCATCCATCCGCTCGTCATGCGCGCGCGCGACGTCCACGGCGTCGAGACGACGGCGCGGGCGATCAACGAGGTGTCGATGCTGCGCCAGACCTATCAGGCGGCCAAGCTCAGGATCGAGATCGACGGCAAGACGCAGCTCGACGAACTGATCGCCGACGGCATCCTGGTGGCGACGCCCGCCGGCTCGACCGCTTACAATCTGTCCGCCAACGGACCGATCCTGCCGCTAGGCGTGCCGCTGATGGCCCTGACGCCCCTCTCGCCATTCCGCCCACGCCGCTGGCGCGGCGCGCTGCTGAGGGATTCGCAGCGGGTGACGATCGAGGTGATGGAGGCCGACAAGCGCCCGGTCGCCGCCGCCGCCGACCACTTCGAAATCCGCCGAGTGGTCGAAGTCGACGTGGCGATGGACAAGGCGACGTCGCTCATCCTGCTGCACGATCCCGGCCATTCGCTCGACGAGCGGATCCTCGGCGAACAATTCCGCTATTAGGCGCCATGCGATGGCCAAAGCCGCACGCGTGACCGGGGAAACGCTCCTCCACAGGGGCCGCTTCGATCTGACAAAAGACGAGATCGAGGTGATCGAGGACGACGGCTCGAAGCGGGCGCTCTCGCACGAAGTCTATCGCCATGGGCTGGCGGCGGCGGTGCTGCTCTACGATCCGAAGCGCGGCGTCGTCGCGCTGGTCAAGCAGTTCCGGGCCGGCGCCTACCTCAGCGACGGAGCGCTGGCGACGGTCGAGGCCTGCGCCGGGATGCTCGACGGCGATCCGCCCAAGGCTTGCGCGATCCGCGAGGCGCTCGAGGAGACCGGGATCGTCGTCCGTGAGCCTGCCCACGCCTTCGACGCCTACATGAGTCCGGGCGGCATGACGGAAAAGATTTTCTGCTTCGTTGCGCCCTACGGCGAAGCGGATCGGGTCGGGCGCGGCGGCGGGGTCGACGCGGACGAGCACATCGAGGTCATCGAGATCCCATTGGCCGAGGCGCTGGCGATGATCGAGCGCGGCGCGATCGCCGACGCCAAGACGATCGCGCTCATCTATTACGCGAAGGCGAAGGGGCTTATGGGATAGCCGGCGTCGCGGCCGGACGCGCCGGCGCAGGCGGCTTTTTCGACCGGGGGCTCCCCGCCATCGAGTGGACATTGTCCTCTGCGAGGCTTGCGGCCGCAAGGGACGCTTTGGGGAGGAAAGCATGGCGACGTTCGACGTGCTGATCGACGACCTGGCCAGCCGGTTCGGGCTTGGCGCCAACAGCCGCGTGCTGGTCAGGGAAGTTCTGGCGATGATCGCCGGTACGCCCGGCGGCCTGGGCGGTTTCCTCGCCAAGCTCAAGACACGCGGGCTGACCTGGGAGATCGGGTCCTGGCTCGGCCGTCCGCAGGCGACCGCGCTTTCCGCTCAGCAGATCGAGCGGGCGCTCGGCTCCCCGGCGCTCGGCGGCCTGGCGAGCCGCGTCGGCCTGACACAAGGCGTGGTTGCAACCGCCACGGGCTATGCGTTGCCGAAAATCGTCGGCCTCCTGACGCCCGGCGGCGTCGTCCCCGATGGCGTGCCCGCGGAGATCACGAAGTTCCTTTCGCCGGCGCCGGCTGCCGTGGTCCCGCCGCGAGGGGTCGATGCGCCGCCGAGCCGGACGCCGGAACCCTCGGGCGTCGCGCGCTGGCTGTGGCCGGCGCTCGCCGCGCTGGTCGTGGTCGGCCTCCTCTCTTATTTCTGGTCGACCCTCAACCGGATGCCGTCCGGCACGCCGGTCGCCAATGCGCCGGAACCGGCGGCGCAAGCGCCTGCGACTGCTCCCGCGACCGAAGCGCAGCAGGCGCAGCTCGCGCCAGCGCCCGCCCCGGCGGCGCCCGCGCCTCCTCCTGCGACCGAAGCGCAGCAGCACGCCGCCCCCTCCTGCGACCGAGGCGCAGCGCGCCCCGCCCTCCTGCGACCGAAGCGCAGCAACCGCCGCCCGCGCCCCCTCCTGCGACCGAAGCGCAGCAAGCGCCGCCCGCGCCTCCTCCTGCGACTGAGGCGCAGCAGACCCCGCCCGCGCCTCCTCCTGCGACCGAGGCGCAGCAGACCCCGCCCGCGCCTCCTCCTGCGACTGAGGCGCAGCAGACGCCGCCCGCGCCTCCTCCTGCGACCGAAGCGCAGCAGGCGTCGCCCGCGCCTCCTCCTGCGACCGAAGCGCAGCAGGCGTCGCCCGCGCCTCCTCCTGCGGCCGAAGCGCAGCAACCGCCAGCGCCGCCTGCCGCGACCGAAGCTCAGCAGACCCCGGCTGCGGCCGCCCCCGCTCCGGCGACCGCGGAGACGCCCGCGACCCCGGCTCCTGCAGCGGTCGCCACCGCCGAGCCAAACGCCCCCGCGCCCGTTGCGACGCCGGCTCGACTTGCCCTCTCGAACGAAAACGGCGCCGTGCGCGCGTCAGGATCGGTGCCCGACGACGACTCGAAGACCTCGATCCTCAATGCGCTCAACGACGTCTTTGGCGCGGACAACGTGAAGAGCGACATTAGCGTCAATCAGAACGCCGGCGCTGCGCCGTGGCTCGGCGCCTTCCGCGCCGCGCTCGACGCGCTCAAAGGCGCCAATGTCGACGCGCTCTTCGTCGGCGACCAGGTCAATGTGGGCGGCGCCGCCATTGAGGACGCCGCTCGCGACAAGATCATCGAGGCGCTCAAGAGCGCGCTCGGCGCGGGCGTCGCCGTGGGCGCGCTCAGCGACAAGACCGCGGCGGCGATCGCCATCGCCAACGACAGAGCGACGAGCGAGCTCGCGTCGCTTCAGTCCGGCTTCGACGTCAAGGATCTCCTTTTCGCGCTCAACGACTCCGTGGTGACCTTCGCCTCGGACAGCGCGGAAGTGCCGGAATCGATGGCGCCGTTCCTCAAGATCGCCGCCTCGGAGTTGAAGCAGCTCAAGGCCGGCAATGTGCTCGAGATCGCCGGCTACACCGACAACACCGGCGATGCGGCGCTGAACCTGGCGCTGTCGCAGAAACGCGCCGAGGCGGTGCGCGAGGCGCTCATCACGTACGGCGCGGATCCGGACATGCTGATCGCCAAAGGCTACGGCGAGACCGATCCCGTCGCCAGCAACGACACCGCCGAGGGGCGGCTGAAAAACCGCCGCATCGAGTATCACGTCGTGAAGGCGCCGGGGTAGAGAGCAACCGGCTCAGGCGCCCGCCGCCCGTTTCGCCGCTTCAGAGCGTATTGGCCATCAGCATGGCGATGGTCATGCGCCCGACGCCGCCGGGGACAGGCGTGATCGCGCCCGCGACCGCGGCGGCCTCCCCATAGGCGACGTCGCCGACGAGCCGGGTCTTGCGCTTGCCCGACGCGTCATGGCCTTCCGCAGCGACGCGGTTGATGCCGACGTCGATGACGATCGCCCCCGGCTTGACCCAGTCGCCGCGCACCATCTCCGGCCTGCCGACGGCGGCGACGAGGATGTCGGCGCGGCGTGCGACCGCGGGCAAGTCGAGGGTGCGCGAATGAGCGATCGTCACCGTGCAATGGCGCGCGAGCAGGAGCTGGGCCATCGGCTTGCCGACGATGTTCGAGCGGCCGATGATGACGGCCTCCATGCCTTCCGGCGACCAGCCGAGCCGCTCGCAGGCCCGGTCGATGAGGATCATCGCGCCGGCCGGCGTGCAGGGGATGAGCGCCCGGCTGGTATCGCCGACCGACAGCAGGCCGACATTGATCGGATGAAAGCCGTCGACGTCCTTGGCGGGCGAGACCGCCTCCAGCACCCGCGACGAATCGATGCCTGCGGGCAGCGGCAATTGCACCAGAACGCCGTGCACGGCCGGATCGGCGTTGAGCGCCTCGATGAGCGTGAGCAGTTCCGGCTCGCTCGTCTCGGCCGGCAGGGTGTGCTGGATCGAATGGAAGCCGCACGCCTTGGCCGCCCTGCCCTTGCCGGCGACATAGGTCTGGCTCGCCGGATTGTCGCCGACCAGGACGACCGCGAGGCCGGGCGTCACGCCTTGCGCGGCGAGCGCCCGCGCCCCCTCCGCGACTTTCGCCAGCACGCCCTCGGCGATCGCGGCGCCGTCGAGCACGAAAGCGGAAGCGTCGGTCGCGGATCGTCCATGCGCAGACATTGGGGATGCAGCCTCACTCGGACCGGAAGACGAAGCGCGCCTCGTGGCGCGCGCGCGTTCCTGGCTCGAGCGCGCGCATGCCAGGCTTGTCGATGAGGTCGCCCGTAAACCCCTCCGGATCGCTGTAGCCGGTCCAGGCCTCGAGGCAAAGGAACGGCGCTTGTGGCCTCGTCCACAGCGCGGCGTGCGGATAGCCCGGGTATTCCATCGTGATCGACGCGCCCGAAGCATCGACGAAGGCAAGCGAGCGGCTCGCGCAGTCGAGAAAGCAGAGCGCGTCGTGAGCGAACAGCGCGTCGGTGAGCTTGAGCTCGCGGCCCTGAAGCGGAATCGGACGCCTGGTCCCGCCGATGAGCCCGCCCGGCGCGATGCGCGGAACCTCGGGCCGCTCCGCCTGATCGAACCGGACAAGAGCGCCCTCGCGCCCCGCCGCGCCAAGCGGCCAGCGGAAGCCCGGATGCAGCCCGCAGGCGTAAGGCGCAGGCGCGGCGCCGGGATTGGCGACCTCGATCGCAATGGCGAGCGCGTCGGCGCTCAGCCGGTATTCGACCGCGAGCGTGAAAGCAAACGGATAGACTGCGCGCGTGCGCGCATTGTCGTTGAGGACGAGCCGGGCGAAGTCGGCCGTCGACGACTCGACGGCGAAGGTCTCGAACCGCGCGAAGCCGTGGAGCGCGAGAGGGTAAGTGCGACCCTCGACCCGCTCCTCGCCGTTGCGCGTCCAGCCGACCACCGGATAGAGGATCGGACTGATTTCGCTCCAGATCGCCGGATCGCCGGGCCACATCAACTCGCGCCCGCCGACCCGCCACTGCCTCGCCTCGGCGCCGAGGAGCGCGATCGTCGCCTGCGCGTCGCCGTGGGCGAGCGTGATCCCGGTCACGGGGCGACGCCCTCGAAGGCCGCGGCGGCGATCAGGGCGTCCCTGACGCCGGGCGCCGACGCGACGAGCGCGTTGCCCTTGGTCAGGCCGTCTCCCGTTAGAAAATCGCTGACGTAACCGCCGGCCTCGCTCACCAGCAATATGCCGGCGAGACAGTCCCAGGCGTTGATGTGATGTTCGACAAAGCCGTCGAGCCGTCCGGCGGCGACATAGGCGATGGCGAGCGCGCCCGAGCCGGTGCGCGAAGGCGAAGCTCCAGTCGAGGCGACCCGCCGCAGGAGGTCGACATATTGACCGAAGCCCGCACGCGAGTTCCAGCCGACCTCGACCGAGCATTGCGCGAGCGAGAGTGGCGTTCGGACGCGCTGATCGGCGCGCCGTTGAGCCGCGCCCCGCCGCCGCGCCGGGCGGCGAACAATTCGTCGAGCATCGGATTATAGATGACCCCGACCTCGACCCTGCCGTCGGCGACGCAGGCGATCGAGACGCAGAAATGCGGCACGCCGCGGGCGAAGTTCGCGGTGCCGTCGATCGGATCGACGACCCACACCGCCCCGCCCGCGCCGGCGGGGCGCGCGTGGCTCTCCTCGCCGATGAACCCATCGGTCGGAAAGACCTTCGCGAGGCGCTCGGCGATGAAGGCCTCAGTCTCGCCGTCGACCTCGGTGAGAAAGTCCTGCGGTCCCTTGAACCCGACTGGCGAACGAACGGTCGAGAAAGCGGCGCCGCGCCCTCGCGCCCGCCTCGCGCGCGACCGCCTGCGCTGCGAGCAGTCGCATGTCCATGAGCGCCGAGGCGGCTTGTGTCATCCGGATGGCTTTCAAAAATGGGAGTAGGCGCCGCGGGCAAAGGCGACCGGGCGGCCGTCGGGGCCGAGGAAGCTCGGCGCCCGGCGACCCTCGACCGCTTCGCCGATGAACGTCAACGGCACGCCCGCCGCAGCGGCCTCGGCCTCGAAGGCGGGCGCCGAAGCGGGCGTAGCCGAGGCAAGAAGCTCATAGTCGTCGCCGCCGGTCGCCGCAACTTCGAACAGGCCCGGATCGGCGGCGATCGCCGCACGGGCGGCCGGCGACAGCGGAGGGCTGAGGATCGGCGCCCGGGCGCCGACCCCGGATGCGTCGAGCATCTTGGTCAGATCGCCAGCGAAGCCGTCCGAGACGTCCATGCCGCCGGTCGCATGCGCGGTCATGGCGCCGATCAGCCTGAGGCGCGGCTCGGGCATGAGATACCGCTCGATCAGGAACGCCCTGTCGGCTGGCGGAATGTCGGGCCCGCGCCCCTGCCGGATCCTGAGTCCGATCGCGGCGTCGCCGATCGTGCCGGTGACATAGATTCGGTCGCCGGGCTTCACCCCGGTGCGCCGCGCCATCCGCCCTTCCGGAACCGAGCCGACCGCGGTCACGCTCAGCGTCAGCGGCCCCGGCGTCGCCACCGTGTCGCCGCCAATGAGCGGGCAGTCGAAAGCCGAACCGTCGGCCCGGAGACCGTCGGCGAAGGCCGCGAGCCAATCCTCGCGCCAGCCGCCGGGCAGCGCCAGCGTCAGCAGAAACCCGAGCGGCCGCGCGCCCTTGGCGGCAAGATCGGAGAGGTTGACGCGCAGCGCCTTGCGCGCGATTCCGTCCGGCGGATCGTCGGCGAAGAAATGCACCCCGGCCACCAGCGCATCGGCGGTCAGCACAAGGTCCTGGCCCGGCGGCGGTCGCATCAGCGCCGCGTCATCGCGCAACCCGAGGCCCGCCGGCCCCGCGAGCGGGGCGAAATAGCGGGCGATGAGGTCGTCTTCGCCAAGGCGGGGAGACATGAGGGGCGAGCGTCCTAGCGCGGCGCGCCAGGTCGAAAGGCGCGGACGCCGGTCTGTTAGCGGATTCGCAGGACGATGTCCCTTAAGGTTGTCGCCCAAAATGGACGCAATCACGACCCTTTCCGGCCGCCTTTGGCTCGGCGCGCGATATCGGCTAGATAGCGCTGGACTTTCCTCCCTCCCCGCGACCCCCGTGGAGTGTTCGGGACGATGATGGACGACTTCCGCTTACCGATCTGCGCCGGAGCTTTGTGCCTCGCCTGGGCCTTCGGCGGCCTTGAGGCCAGCGCCGCGGAGGTCTATCCGGGTTGCCCGGTTCCTCCAACGACATTCAACCACGTCTGGTACATCGACCCGGTCAACGGCAAGACAGCGGCGGCGGGCGGTCTCGGCACGCAGGCGGCGCCGTGGAATTCGCTTCAGGCCGTCTTTTCCGTCCAGTCGGGCTATAAAACCCCGCTTCTCTCGTCCGCGCCTTACCGGCATCCGAACCCGGCCAATCCCGCCAACGATTTCTACCCCGGCGGAGGAGGCCCGGTTCAACCCGGCGACGAGATCCTGCTCATGAGCGGGAACTACGGCGACGTCTCCACCAGCGATTGGACTATCGGGCTCAAGAACCCCGGCTTTGTCACGATCGCCGCCGCGCCGGGTCAGACGCCGGTGCTGGAGTTTCTCGCCACGATGTCCTCGTCGTACCTCGTGTTTTCCGGCATCAAGGTCCAGGCGACCAAGGACAGTTCGCCCGTGCATACCCGCTTTCCCCTGGTCATGACTGGCAGCCGCGGCCCGACCCTGCCGGCCTCGAACCTTGTCTTCACGAACATGCAGATCTCGTCGGCGGACGACACGTCGGGCTGGTCGCAGGCGGACTGGCGGGCGCGGCGACGCGAGGTCGGGATTTCCGCCCTGGGCGGCGCCGAGGTGACGTGCATTTCAGTGACGAACTCGCACATTTCGAACGTCGAATTCGGCGCGTCGGTCTCTGCGAACAACATGCTCTTCTCCGGCAACGAAATCGAGCATTTCGGCGACGACGGCATCGACTACAACGCCAGCAACATCATGATCACCAAGAATTACGTTCATGACGGCGTCGACCTCGCCGACGGCGCGCACCCCGACGGCCTGCAAGGCTATCCGGGCAAGTACAGCAACGTCGTGATCGACAGCAATCGCGTCATCCGGCAGGCGGATCCCAATCTGCCGTTTCCGAACTTCCTTCAGGCGATCGACGCTTTCGACGGCGACTGGACGAATCTCACGGTGACGAACAACGTTGTCATCACAAGCGCATGCGATGGCATCACTTTTGGGAGCGTGCACAACGGCAAGGTCATCAACAACACGGTTCTTGCCGACTTGTGGTCGAAGCAGAGCGACGTCTGCAGACCGACCCTCATGGTCGGCGACAAGACCCATGACGGCGCGCCGTCCAACGATGTGGTCATTCGCAACAACCTGACAGTCGGCCTGCTCGCCTATAATATCGACCCCAACGTCGTGTTGGATCACAACATCTGCCTCGCGATCGCCGGAGGTTGCCGGATACTCACCTATTTTCCGAACGGAAAGGCCAATTGGGGCGTCACGAGGCCGGGCGAGTACGCCGACCACAACATCATCGACCGGCGCGGCGCGGAAGCCCAGTTTGTCAATTTCGATCCGCTGAAATTCAAATTCGACGTGAGGCTGAAGTCCGGCGCGACGGCGATCGGAACGGGCAATCCCGTGGACGCGCCCGCAGTCGACATCACAGGCGCGGCCCGCCAGCCTCCGATCGATATCGGCGCCTACCGCTACGACCCGGGGAAATAGGCCGCGTTTTCCGGCCGCCGCGTCCTGACGACCAAGGAACGCCGCGGTTGCGCTCGCTTCGCGGCCCGCCTAAAGCTCGCCCGCGAAAAAACGCCCGAAGGACCAAGCTTGACCGACGCGTTCCGCCCCCGATCCGACTTCCTGCGCATCATGCAGGAGCGCGGATTCGTCCATCAGTGCTCCGATCTTGCGGGCCTCGACGACAAGGCGCGTTCGGGAACGCTCGCCGGCTACATCGGCTTTGATTGCACCGCGCCCTCGCTGCACGTCGGCAGCCTGGTGCAGATCATGATGCTGCACTGGCTTCAAGAGACGGGCGGCAAGCCGGTCGCGCTGATGGGCGGCGGCACGACGATGGTCGGCGATCCGTCCGGCAAGGACGAGAGCCGAAAGCTGCTGACAGTCGCTGAGATCGAAGCCAACAAGGCGGGCATCCGGAGGGCGTTCGCGCATTTCATCCGATTTGGCGAGGGCAAGCACGACGCGATCATGCCCGACAACGCCGACTGGCTGGCGAAGCTCAACTACATCGATTTCCTGCGCGAGGTCGGGCGGCATTTCTCGGTCAACCGCATGCTGGCGATGGATTCGGTCAAGCTCAGGCTGGAGCGCGACCAGGAGCTCACGTTCCTCGAATTCAACTACATGTGCCTGCAGGCCTACGATTTCGCCGAGCTCAACAGGCGCCATGGCGTGACCCTGCAAATGGGCGGCTCCGACCAGTGGGGCAACATCGTCACCGGCATCGATCTCGGCCGGCGCATGGGCCTCGAGCAGCTCTATGCCCTGACCACGCCGCTCATCACCCTCGCTTCCGGCGCGAAAATGGGGAAGACCGCCGCCGGCGCGATCTGGCTCGACGCGGCGATGCTCGCGCCGTACGACTACTGGCAGTTCTGGCGCAACGCCGACGACGCCGACGTCGGCCGGTTCCTGAAACTGTTCACGCTCCTGCCGCTCGACGAAATCCGCCGGCTCGAGAGCCTGGCCGGCGCCGAGATCAACGAGGCCAAGAAGACGCTCGCCAGCGAGGCGACCGCGCTTCTTCATGGGCGCGAAGCGGCGGAAAAAGCCGCCTCCACGGCGCGCAAGACCTTCGAGGAAGGCGAGCTCGCCGAGAGTCTGCCGACCGTGGACGTTCCCGGGTCGGAGTTCGACGCCGGACTTGGCGCGCTCGCCGCCTTCATGCGCGCAGGCCTCGTCGCCTCGACCGGCGAGGCGCGCCGCCAGATTCGCGGCGGCGGCTTGCGGGTCAACGACGTTGCGCTCGGCGACGAGAAGGCGGTCATCACCCGCGAGGCGCTGAGAAAGGGCGGCGTGGTCAAGCTCTCGCTCGGCCGCAAGAAGCACGTGCTGCTTCGGGCGGTGTAGCTATCGGCCCGGCCGCTGGGGCGGCAGTTCTTCCGCTTGCGCGGGTTCGGGCGCGCCGCCGCGGCTCATCGTGCCGTCGATTGCGCCCAGAATCCGGCGCAGGATCCCGGGCGCGATCGCCGAGAGCGGATTGACCGTCAGCGTCGGCCCGCCCATCGGCCCATGCACGCGATAGCTGACGCCGAAAACGCCGTCGTTCTGGCCGCCGCTGAGCAGAACGCCAACGAGCGGGATTTTCGTCAGCATCGTGTTGACTGTGTAGGCCGGCACGAACGAGCCGCTGACGTCGATCTGGCTGTGCTCGAAATCTATCAGGCCCTGTGTCGTAAGCCCCATGTAGGGATTATAGATGACGGCGTCCTGGATCCTGAGCTTTCCGGGCGAACGCTCGAACGACGCCGTCATCTTCTGAAAGCGCACGAGCGAAGGATCGATCGCTGCGCCGCCGTCCTCCGAGGCGCGCGGCCGCCCCGCCGTTACCAGCTGGCGGAACGCAGGCTCGTCGCGCAGCACGAAATTGGTCAGGATCGCCTCGCCCGTGCTGCCATCGCCTCGCGACCGCAAAGTGAGATCGAGATTGCCGCCCTCGAGGCGCGCGTAGAGATCGGCGAAACGGGCCAGCGCGCCGGCGTCGGTGGTCGTGAGCCGCGTCTCGCCCCCGTTGCCGTTGGCCGTCACCGCGCCGCCGCCGATGCGTCCGCGCAGACTTCCGAGCCTCATCTCGCCGCCGCGGCGGTAGGCGGTTAGCTCGAGGCCGGTCATCGTCTGCTTGTTCGAGCCGATGACCGTCGCGACCTTGGCGTCGAGGTCGAGATCCTTGGCTGGTTGTCCGGCCGGGGTCGCGTCGAACAGCGATTTGACGAAGACGCGGCCATCGAGCGTCGTCCCGCGCACCGAGACCTTGAGGACCTGGCCGTTGACCACGTCGGCCTTGAAGTCGTCGCCGGACGCGATGCGCGCCTGGGTGATCGTGGCGGTCTGAATCGTCCCGTCCGCGCCCGTCTGGGCCGAACCGCGCATCATCGGGCCGCCCAGATCGATCGCGACGTTGCTCAGCGAAGAGCCTTCCGGCGCGGGCTTGACGACAAAGGTCGCCTTGCCCGGCTTCCCCGGCGGCTTCGACACTCCGGGCACCGGATTGTCGATGCCCGCCGGCGTCAGATCGATTTCAACCTCGGCGTTCGTGCGGCTCAAGGGCGCCTTGAGCCTGACCGGCAGCGTTCCGGTCAGCCACGAGCCCAGATTGATGTTGCGCTTGGCGCGGGCGGCGGCGTCGAGCGCGAAAGTCACGGTCGCCGATCCCTCGTCGCCGGCCGCGCGGTTGACCTCGATATGGGTCGCCGCGCCGAGGACCATGCCGTCGCCGACGATCTTCAGCATCTCGCGGTTGGCTTCAAACGAAGCTGTGGCGGATTCCAGTCTCTCGTCGGCCAGGAACTTGTCGAGCTGGAAGTTGGCGAGGGCCCCGCTGGCGTGAAACTTCGTATCGTCGGGACGCGCCGTCTTCCCGAGCTTGAGATCGAGGGTCAGCTCGCCTTCCGCCTGCCCTTTGACGCTCGAGGGGTCCAGCCCCAGATTCACCTCGCGTCGCAGCGGCTCGCGCGAGAGAAGATCGGCGAGCGCGTCGGCGGTTCCGGTCATGTGCGCGTGGGTGGAGGCGTCCACGATGGGACGCGGCGAGGTGTCGGCGATGGTGAAGGAAAGGTCGCTCGCCTGCACCCGCCGGGTCGGCGACAGGGTCATGAAAGCCCGGTTGCCGGAGAGCGAGAATTCATGGCCGGTAAACGATCCCGTCCCCTCGTCGGTCATCAGGATCGGCAAGCCGGGCAGAAGCTCGACCCCGACGTCGCGGGTAGTGAACTCGCCGTGAAGGCTCTCGCGGGGCAAGCCGCGCTTGTGGGCCATCGCGTCGATGTCGGCGGCGGTCCAGTTGGCCTTCATCTTTCCTTGCAGCCGGCCGCCATGCAGGTTGTGCGCGCACCAGTCGCGCACGTCCGGGTTGATGAATTGCGGCCAGAGGCGGATGAGGTCCGGCGTGGCGCTCGGGCCCGCCTCAAGATCGAGCTTGAGCGACGATCCGTCGCCGTCCGGCGCCGACTCGGCCTTGAGCGCAACGTCGACTGTCGGTCCGCGAGCGGTAAGGCCGTCGAGGATGAATCGCGACGTCGGCGCGAAAAAGCGCGCGTCGGCGACGATAGACTCAAGTTCAACCGGGTTGGCGCCCGCGCGTTCCGGCCCGAAGCGCGCGTCGCGCGCCTCGAAATGGGTGGTCCAGACTCCCTCGGCGTCGGCAGGCGGCGCCACCCATCCTTGCGCCCGCACATGGGTCGGTCCGGCCAGAATCTCGAGCTTGTCGACACGAAACCGCCGCGCGTCTTCATCCCAGGCGGCGGCGCCGGTCGCCTCGTCGATGAAGAACGGCACGGCGTCGGGATTGTTGACGCGCACCCGGCCGGCGCCGATGCTGAACCGGGCGGCGAAGGCGCCGAGCGTCGACTGCGGCGTAACCTGGGCGTCGAGCTTGATCTCGATCGGCCCCTCGGCGGTCAGCGGCGGAGGCCGCTTGTCGAAGACCTGGAGGTCGGCGAGGCTCAAGTCGCGCGCGTCGAGCGAGAGGGCCGGCGCGTCTCCGTCGGAGGCCTGCGCGGAAATAGTCCACGGTCCGGCGGGGCCGGTCGCCGAGATCGTGGCGTGCGCGCTCGACCCCGAATGCTCGAAGACGACGGCGAAATCATTGTAGACGACCTGCCGTTGCGTCGCGTCGTTCTGGATCTCGAAATGGCCGTTGGCGAGAGTGAGCCGGTCGAGCGCCTGGGCCGCGCCAGCCATGGCTTCGGCGGCGAAGCGGATAGAGGCGGCAAGGTCGGGCGCCGCGCCGCCCTCAGGCGAGGCGCCCGGCAGCGGAATCGGAGTCGCGCCGGAATCGTTGGCGACCGCAAGCGAGAGCGCGCCGTCGGCGGCGACGCGGAGGCGCAGGTCGAGCCCGTCGAGTTCGAGCCGGCGCACCTTGACGTCGAGGAGAGCGAGCGCGAACGGATTGAGGCCGACCTTGCCGCTCGGGGCCGAGAGGACCGTTCGACCGGCGGCGTCGCGCAGAGTGAGGCCCTTGAAGCCCAGGCCCACACCCCACGAATTGTGCATGATGTAGGTCGGGCCGAGAGTGAGCGCGTAACTGTCGCCGACCCGTTCCTTCAGCGAGGCTTCGATCTGGTCGTGCAGGCCCACCAGCCGAATCGGCCCGCGCGCCAGCATCGAAGCCAGGACCAGTCCGCCGACGATGAACACGGCCGCGGCGAACTCGACCGTCCGGAGGCAAATATGGGCGATCCGTCCTGCGCTGATCCTCCGCCAGCGCGAACGAAGGCGCGGACCCTCGGCGTCCGCCGCCATGCCGCGCACGGCGGCCCGGGCGCGAGCCCGCGTCGTCATGCTAAACCGTGCGGCCAATAACCATCATCCTCCGCGGATCGAACCAGGGCAACCAGCGCCATCCTAGAGGATTCGAGGCCGTCGCGCCTGCTCGCTTTGGGCGCTTCGCGACGGCTTGTCCCGGCCCGACGCTTGAAACGCCCGGCGCCGCGGGTCAATGTCGGCCCGACAACGAGGCCGCGCGCGGGATCGCAGTGATCCCATAATGAGACAAAACGAGGGCGACATGGCGAAGGAACTGGCCGAGGGCGATCCCGCGCCCGACTTCGAGCTGCCGGCTGACGGCCGAGGACCTACCCATCTTTCGGATCTCAAGGGCAAGGCGGCGGTGATCTACTTCTACCCGAAGGACGACACTTCGGGCTGTACCGCCGAGGCGATCGCCTTCAACGGCTTGCGCGCCAGCTTTGCCGCCGCTGGAGCCACGATCGTCGGCGTCTCGCCGGACAGCGCCGCAAGCCACGACAAATTCAAACGCAAGCACGATCTCAAGATCGCGCTCGCGGCCGATCCCGGGCGGTCGGCGATCGAGGCCTATGGCGTGTGGAAGGAAAAGAGCATGTACGGCCGCAAGTATTTCGGCGTCGAGCGCTCGACCTTTCTCATCGACCGCAACGGCCGCATCGCCAGGGTCTGGCGCAAGGTGAAGGTCCCGGGCCACGCGGAAGAGGTTCTGGCGGCCGCGAAGGCGCTCTAGACTCGCCGGACGCACAGCCCTCGTCGGGAGAGAGGGCTGCGTCGGCTGCGGTTTCGAAATCGCCAAAATTCGTAATGCCTTAACCTTAATGCTTTTGAATGGTCGGCCACGGTGGCCCCGATGTCCGGGGCCGGAGCGCCCTCGTCCATGGCTCGCGCCCGCGTTTGCCGATCCGGTTTGCCGACGACGCATTATTTCGTGTCGCTGTCCCGCGGCGACGCCATCCGGACCGTGATGCTGCGGCCGGCGGCCTTGTGGGCGGTGGCGGCGCTTTCGGTCGTTCTGTTCGTGTGGGCCGCCGCGGCCACCGCCTGTCTCGCGTTTCACGGCGACCTCATAGGGGTCATGGTCGCGCGGCAGGCGCAGCTGAGGACGGCCTATGAGAGCCGCTTGGCCGACGCGCGCGCGCGTTTCGACGAAGTCGTCAGCCAGCGGATGCTCGACCAGAATTCATTCGCCGCCAAGCTGCGCGAACTGATGTCCCGGCAGGCAGAGCTCGAGAAGCACGGCGCAATCGTCGCCGCGCTCGCGGCCGAGACGGAGAAGCCCAATGCGTCTCTCGCCGGGCCCCGGCGATCGGCGGGGCCGCCGGCCAACGATGCGCTCGGCGCGATTCGCGCCCTCGGGCCGGCGCTGCCGGCCGAAGGAGACGCCGGCGCGGCGCGCGCCTATGCTCCCCTGCCCGGCGCCGAGCCCCGTGCGGGCAAGCCGCATCCGGTCGATGAGCCGGCAGAAACCCTGGGCGCGCTCACCGAAGAGGCGCCGACAGGCGCGCTCGCAGCCGCCGACGATCCCGACCCCGCTGCGCGCCTCGCCCTCCTCGATCGTTCGCTCGAGCGCATGGATAGCGGCCAGATGAAGGCTCTCGCGGCCATCGACAGCTCGGCGGCGCGCATGGCCTCGCGCGACGCCGCGATCGTCGCCAAGACCGGCCTCGATCCGGCGAAACTCACTTCGCCGCACGCCCAACCGGCCGTTGGCGGGCCCTTCATCCCGGCTGAAGTCGATCCAAACGCGCCCGCCTTCGACCAGACGCTGACCCGCGTGGCGCGCGACGTCGCCACCGCCGAGCGCCTCAAGGCGCTGATGCCGTTCATGCCGGTGCGCATGCCGCTATTTGGCGACGCCGGCATCACCTCGCCATTCGGCTATCGCGCCGACCCGTTCCTCGGCCGCCTCGCGCTGCATCCGGGCGTCGATCTCACCGAGGCCTGGGGCGCCGAGATCCACGCGACCGCCGCCGGCCGCGTCACCCACGCCGGGCCGATGGGCGGCTATGGAATTATGGTCGAGATCGACCACGGCAACGGCCTCGTCACCCGATACGCGCATATGTCGAAAGCGCTCGTCGAGGAAGGACAGGACGTCGTGCAGGGCGCCGTTCTGGGCAAGATGGGCTCGAGCGGCCGCTCGACCGGACCGCATCTCCACTACGAAGTGCGCGTCGAGGGCGAGCCGGTCGACCCCGAGCGCTATCTGCGCGCCGGGGCCGACCTCACCGCGGCGGAATAACGCGGCGCGCGGTTCCGCTTTCTGAACCGCGTCGGTAAACAGGACGCATGGACGTCCTCGTGTTCCGGGCGCTGGCGCTTCTTGGCCTTGCGATTCTGGTCGCTCTTGCGGCGCGGCGCCTCCGCCTGCCCTATACGGTCGGGCTCGCGATGGCGGGGGCCGCGCTGGCGGCGACCCGGATCGATGCGGGTCTCGCGCTGACCCACGACCTGATCTTCGACGTCGTTCTGCCGCCGCTGCTGTTCGAGGCGGCGCTTAACCTGCGCTGGAGCGATCTCACCCGCGACCTCGTCCCGGTGCTCGCGCTCTCCACCATCGGCGTCGTGCTCTGCGCGCTGGCCGTCGCGGCGGGCCTCGCCGCGTGGCTCGGCTGGCCGCCCGAATCGGCGCTCGTGTTCGGAGCCCTGATCGCCGCGACCGACCCGATCGCTGTCATTGCGCTGCTGCGGGAATCGCGCGTGACCGGGCGGCTGCGCCTGCTCATCGAAGCGGAGAGCCTTTTCAACGACGGCGTCGCCGCGGTCCTCTTCACCCTCATTCTCGTCTGGACGGCCCATGGTACTGGAAACACACAGAATCCGCTCTCCGCCCTGACGACGCTGGCCATCGTCGCCGGGGGCGGGCTTGGGGTCGGATTCGGCGTCGGCCTGATCGCGGTCCTGATCGCCGGGACCTCCGACGATCATCTGGTGGAGACGGCGCTGACCGCCGTCGCCGCCTTCGGCTCGTTCCTGATCGCCGAGCATTTCGGCGCTTCCGGCGTGTTGGCGACCGTCGCCGCCGGCATGACGATGGGCAATCTCGGCGTTCTCGGGCCGAAGGAACGATTCGGTCTCTCCCTCACCGCGCGAGGCCGCGAATTCGTGCTCGAGTTCTGGGAGTTCGCCGCCTTCCTCGCCAATTCGCTGGTGTTCCTGCTGATCGGCTCGGCGATGGCGACGATCGATTTCGCCCGCGAAGGCGCGTTCACCCTCGCGCTGGTGATCGCTCTCGCGCTCGCCGGACGCGCGCTCGCGGTCTATCCCGTCTGCCTCGCATTCGTCCGCACGCGCTGGGCGATCCCGCTGAACGAGCAGCATCTCCTGTGGTGGGGCGGCCTGCGCGGGGCGCTGGCGCTCGCGCTTGCCCTGTCGCTGCCCGCCGACCTGCCGCGGCGCGACGACATTCTCATTTCCGCCTTCGCCGTGGTCGCCTTCTCGGTCATCGTCCAGGGACTGACGACGCCGCTGGCGCTGAGGGCGCTCGGAGTGACGCGGCAAAGTCAACCAAAGCGGGGCGAACAAGCTTCTAGGCCGGCAGGATAAGTCGCAGGCCCTCTGTGTCGAGGAGCGCCGAGGCGTGCTCGGCCCCCTTGAACTCTTTCAAATGGCCTCTTCCTTAGCGCTCGAGACCTGCTCACCCAGCGAAATGCGCATGCTCGCTTGGCGCAAGGAACCAAGGGACCCTTGAAAGCCGGCTTCCGCTGCTGGCCGCGTGCGCGTCGCCGACGGCAGCCGCAACTGATCGGCGCCAAGGCATGCTGCATATGCCGGTCGACGAAGTTTGGCTCGTCGGCGAGCGCCGCCGTCCGGCGAGCAGAAGTACTGTCTCGCGAACTGCCGGCGGCAGGCCGGCCGCAACGACTTGGCCGCGCCGAGCGAGGCGCGCTGGGCCTCGAGCCGAGCTCGCCGGCCAGCTCCGGCAGGAACGTCGGCCTTCACCACTTCGACGCGCCGCGTCATGCGAGGTCGTAATCGCCATGCGCTGATGGCCATATCGCCTACGCCTTGCTCCCGGCCATCATGCCTCGCCACATACAGCGGACACAAATTCTCCGCCGCCTCGCCTCAACCGACGTCCCAGCCATCCGCAAAGCCGTCGTCCCGCCCCGGCCCGCGCTCCCAAATCGAGCGCACCTGCCCGGCGGGTTAACAAACTCCTATTCTGTCAAAGTAGTGCTAGGCCGTGAACTCATAAATCTGCCGGCCGACGACTTGCCAGAGCCCGCTATGCTCCGACAGCGACCAAATTTCGCAGCGCAGCGAAATGACGCATTGGGTCAATATGGAAATGAGTGAGGCCGCCAACTCAGGCAGCCTCTTGGCTCAAGCTTTAAATTGCGTAGATCAAGCTGCGCTTAGTCTCTTGCGCCGATGCGCCGTGAAGCCGACACCGAGGAAACCGAGGATCATCATCGCCCACGTCGAGGGCTCGGGGGCCGCACTGGCAGTTGTCGTCACCAGTATCCCGCTCGGGTTAGCAACGTCCGCAGTAGCGAGATCATTATAAAGCATGAACTGGTAGACATATTCCGTGCCCGGCGTGGTCGCAAATGTTTGGGAGAACGTATCGTAACTGCCTACGGTGGTGCCGCCGAACGCGAGTGCGGGAACGGAAATCACGTCTGGAAGGGTAAAGGCAGCGCTTCCCGACGAAGCTGGAACGAATGTCCAAGTGTCCCCCAACATGTTTGCGCCGCCGCCCGACGGTGTCACGCTGTTAATTGCGGCCACCCATACGAAATTCGGTTCGTAGCCTCCGACCGAAAGGCTTGTCGTTGATGCGTTTGCAATAAAATCGAGATTGTAGAGCGTTTCCGTGTAACCAATGTCGGTCAGCGACAACAACACCGTATCGGCGCGCGCAGACTCCGTGCCGAACAACCCAAGTCCAATAGCGACGCTGACCTTAAAAGCGACGATCAATTTCGTGGAGCATTTAAAGATACGCATGAACTCACCCTTGAATTAAATGCATTCCCCACGCTCCAAAATATTTTCGAAATGTTTCAATAAAAATCCCCTTGTCAATCGGGTGAGCGATCAAACGCTGCGGAGTCAAGCTACCGCGCTTCATGGGTTGAGGAAACGCGTCATGCGCCAGCGGCTAGGCGAGTTTGACCCATTTCGCGGCGGGACCGACGCCGCCGACCTTGCAGAAGAAGAGGTCGCCAGCGCTGTCCACGAAGAACTCGCCTACCTGATGCGCGCCCGTCGTCGGCGAACCGGCGGCGGCGGACGGCTCTATGCGGAGCGGCGCGAGACCTCCCCGGAAGCTCGCGCCGTAGCCTCGCTCGCTCGCGCCGGCCACGCCGACGCCGTGCGCGGAGTCCGCTCGACCGGACACGCCGAAGGCCGGGCCGGAAGCGAAGGAATTGACGCCGAGCACCCCGCTCTTCGTTCCGCCTTCGCTGAGGCCGACCACGGCGTTGTTGAACTGGCTTTGCCCGTGAACTCCGACTCCGAGCGTCGAATCCGCGCCGACGCCCGCGCCATCGTTGGCGGCGCAGCGACCGAAGACGCCATAGGCGGCGCCGTCTTCCCTCGAATTGAAGCCGTAGACGCCGCTCTTGTTCAGCGCGTCGCTCAGACCGACCACGCCGTCGTTCTCGGCGCTGTGCGCACGGGCGCCGTTGCCGAACGCCGACTCGCCTCCGAGGCCCGCGCCGCCGGCGGTGTCGCAGCGCCCGAATACGCCAAATCCCGTGACATTCGGAACGTTCAGCGCGAGCGAATTGAAGCCGAACACCCCGCTCTTGAAATGAGCGTCCGTCGTGCCGACCACTCCGTCGGCAACGCCGCCCGCGACGCCCTGCACCCCCACGCCGCCCGTCGACGGCGCGATCTCGCCGGCCGGCTGTCCGCCGACGCCGAGCACGCCGATGCCCGTCGCCTCGGCATCGAAGAATGGGCCGCCAAAACCGACAACGCCGGTCCCGCCTAGGTTGCCCAATCCCTGGATGCCGTCCAGCGGCCCATTGGGCACGCGGTTGTCGGCGAAATTGTTCGAAGGACCGACCCTCAAGATCACCCGGCCGGAGAATTCCGTGGGCGTGTAGTTGCTCCATTTAGTCTCTGCGACGAGATCGGTCGTATTGTAAGCGGTGGTGATTTTTCCGGCAGTGACGGAATCGCCTGTCGACATCGGAGCCCCTCCCGTATCCAATCGACTGCGATAGGTTCGCGGCCGACGCCCGGTCGAACGCTACACACTCCTCGCGCGGTTGGAAATCCGCCAAGGCGACGCCGCCAACCCTGG
>CAVZNQ010000034.1:0-39350 GCA_963776665.1 uncultured Alphaproteobacteria bacterium | reverse complement strand
CCCTGTTTTCGCCGTGAGAGGGCGACGTCCTGGACCGCTAGACGATGGGAGCGGCGATGCCGCGGCGGGAAAGAATTTGTATATCGGCGCCTGCCGGGCTAGGCAAGCTCGCGCGGCTCGCGGCGGAGATGAACGCGGGCGCCGCCCGCGCCCGGTTCAGCTTTCGTTAAGCTTGTGGCGCCGAATTTGCGTTAGCAGCCAGGATTGCGAATCGATCAAGGGCGGACCGGCGCTGGTCGAGAAGGAGTTTGTTGGATCATGCCCATGGCGAGCCTCGCCCGGCGGCCGACCGTTCTGATCGTCCTGCATCAGGAGCATTCGACTCCGGGCCGGATTGGCGCGGCGCTCAGGGCCATGGGCGCGAGGCTCGACATCCGCCGCCCGTGCCTCGGCGAGCCGCTGCCGGAGACGCTCGCCGGCCACGAGGGCGTCGTCGTGTTCGGCGGCCCGATGGGCGCCAACGACACGCTCGACTGGGTCAGGCAGGAGATCGACTGGCTCGAGACGCCGCTCGGCGAGGGGAAGCCCACGCTCGGCGTGTGCCTTGGGGCGCAAATGCTGGCGCGGGCGCTCGGCGCGCGGGTGTTCAGCTACGACGACAAGCGCAGCGAGATCGGCTATTACCCGATCGAGCCGACGCCCGCGGGCGATCGGCTGTGCGGGGCGAAGTTCCCGCGCTCGGTCTATCAATGGCATTCCGACGGCTTCGATCTGCCCGAGGGCGCCGAGCTCCTGGCCGCCGGCGGCGACAATTTCCCCAACCAGGCCTATCGCCACGGCCGCCATGCGGTCGGCCTCCAGTTCCACCCGGAGGTCACCTATCACATGATGTGCCGGTGGACCCATCGCGGCGCCGAGCGGCTGACCCGGCCCGGCGCCCTCACCCGCCCCGAGCATCTCGGCGGCTGGTTCCAGCACGACGGCCGGGTGGCCGCCTGGCTCGAGGCGTTCCTGCCGGCCTGGCTCGAACGGCGGCTCCCCGACGGCCAGCCGAAGCCGGCTGCGAAGACCGCCAACCTCAACCGCGCCCCGGATCGCGTCGAGCCCGCGGTTCGCTACGCCGGGGCTTAGCTGGCGCCCGCGTGCGCCGATGAGCCCGGCCCGCGCAACACTATCAAAATCGGCCGCAACAATTTCCAAGGCGGCCGCAACAATTCCCAAGCCGGGCGCAACAATTTCCAAGCCGGGCGCAACAAAATCAAAATCGACTTTTCTTCCGCAGATACAGCCTTTTCAATGGGTTGCGGCCGAATCCGCCCCGGAAATCCTCCCTCCCCGCTCGCCCGCGCCTGCGACTTTTCGCTGGGCCGGCTAACGGCTCCTCACGAAGGCGGACAATAGCATGAGTTCTGATTTTTACAAAGCGTTTGTTGGCTCTTATGGGTCGGTTCGCTCCCATGCGGCGACCGACAAGCCAGCGCGTGACCTCCGGCGGCGCAGGCTGTAAAGATAGGCGCCGGCCGCCGAACCGCTGGCGGAGGACGAAAACATGGCGCTCAAGGAATACAAGCCGGGACAGGCGTTCCCGGGCGTGATCGGCCGCACCTTCGATGTGTCCAAGCCGGCATGGCCCGCTCCCAACCGGGCGCGGGAGGGCGCGCCGAACGTCCTCTTCGTCATCCTCGACGACACCGGTTTCGGCCAGCTCGGCTGCTACGGCAGCCCGATCGCCACCCCCAATCTCGATGCGCTCGCCGCCGACGGGCTCCGATACAGCAACATGCACACAACGGCGCTCTGTTCGCCGACCCGCTCGTGCTTCCTGACCGGGCGAAACCATCACTCGAACGGCATGTCCTGCATCACCGAAGGGTCGACCGGCTATCCCGGCGGCAACGGCAACATTCCGTTCGAGAACGGAATGCTCTCGGAAATCCTGCTGCAGAACGGCTACAACACCTATGCGCTCGGGAAGTGGCACCTCACCCCTGCCGAACAGACCTCGGCAGCGGGCCCCTATGACCGCTGGCCGCTCGGCCGCGGCTTCGAGCGCTACTTCGGCTTTCTCGGCGGCGACACGCACCAGTACTATCCCGAGCTCGTGCGCGACAACAGCCAGACCGAGCCGGACAAGACGCCGGACGAGGGTTATCACCTGACCCCCGATCTCGTCGCCAAGGCCAAGGCGATGATCGCCGATTCGAAGCAGGTCGCGCCCAACAAGCCCTTCTTCATGTACTTCTGCACCGGCGCGATGCACGCGCCCCATCACGCGCCCAAGGAGTGGATCGACAAATACAAGGGCAAGTTCGACGCCGGCTGGGACGCCTATCGCGAGCAGGTGTTCGCCAAGCAGAAGAAACTGGGCATTGTGCCCGCAAACACGAAACTGTCGCGCCACGACCCCGACGTGCAGGACTGGAGCAAGCTTTCGGCCGACGAGCGGCGCCTCTATGCGCGCATGATGGAGGTGTTCGCCGGCTTTCTCGAGCACACCGACCACTACATCGGCGAGCTGATCGCGTTCCTGAAAGACATCGGCGAATACGAAAACACCCTCATCATGGTCGTTTCCGACAACGGGGCGAGCGCGGAAGGCGGGCCGACCGGCTCGGTGAACGAAGGCAAGTTCTTCAACAACGTCCCCGACGATCTCAAGCAGAATCTCGCGGCCATCGACGACCTCGGCGGCCCGAAATACTTCAACCACTACGCATGGGGCTGGACGCACGCCGGCAACACGCCGTTCCGCCGGTGGAAGCGCGAAACCTATCGCGGCGGGACTGCCGATCCCTTCATTGTCACGTGGCCGAAGGGCATCAAGGCCAAGGGCGAAATCCGCTCGCAATACGCCCACGCGATCGACCTCGTACCGACCGTGCTCGACGCGCTGGGCATAGAGCCGCCGACGCAGATTCGCGGCGTCACGCAATCGCCGCTGCAAGGATTCAGCCTCAAGTCGTCGTTCGACGACGCGAAGGCGGAACCGCTCCACATCACCCAGTATTTCGAGATGATGGGCCATCGCTCGCTCTATCACGACGGCTGGCGGGCGGTGTGTCCGTGGCCGGGGACATCGTTCACCGAGTCGGGCCTCCCCTTTGGCGCGCCCATCGACTACCAGAAGCTCACCGAACTCGACGCCAAGGGGTGGGAACTCTACAATCTCAACGAAGATTTCGCCGAGACCAACAACCTTGCTGAGAAGGAACGCGACCGGCTGATCGCGATGATCGGCATGTGGTACGTGGAGGCCGGCAAGTACGACGTGCTGCCCGTCGACAGCCGCGGCACGGCGCGCTTTGCGGATGAGCGGCCGCAGATCGCCGTCGATCGCAAGAAGTACATCTACTATCCCGGGACCCAGCAGGTGCCGTCCAACGCGGCGCCTCGACTCGTCAACGTCGCCCACTCGGTATCCGTCCACGCCAACGTGCCGAAAGGCGGCGCCGAGGGCGTGCTGTTCTCGATGGGCGGCGTCGACGGCGGCTTTGCCTTCTATGTCCAGGGCGGCAAGCTGACCTACGGCTACAACTATGTCGCCGAGCAGCGTTTCACGGTGCAGTCCGACAAGGCCATCCCCGAGGGCGATCACATCTTCAGCTTCGAGTTCAAGCCCACCGGCAAGGCGGATATCGCCAAGGGCAAGGGCGTCCCGGCGTCGATCACGCTGCTCGTCGACGGCGCGCCGGTCGGCAAGGGCGACCTGCCGGTGACGATCCCGCTTTCGCTCGGCCTGTCCGCGGGCGTCTGCGTCGGCTCCGACGCCGGCGCGCCGGTCATGACCGACTACAAGCCGCCGTTCGCCTTCACGGGCACGGTGAAGAAGGCCCTGGTGGATGTGACAGGCGAGGCCGTCGAGGACATGGCGGCGAAAATGAAGATGTATCTCGCGCGCCAGTAGCATCTGAAGCGTTTCGGGGGGTCAGAACAGCGTCCCCTGCCCTTCGTCCCTGTCCGGCTTGGGGCGCCGGCGCGGGAGGAGAGGAGGCGGGGTGAGCGGCGGCCCGACGCGCCCGCCGGCTACCGCGCCGACCTTCCCGTCGGCGAATTCGATCTCGAGGCGCTGCGTCTGGCGGACCTCGGCGGCGCGCCTCAGCGGCCTCTGCGCCTCGTCCCGCACGAGGGCGAAGCCGCGCGACAGGACGCCGCGATAGCTCATCGCGCCGAGCAATTGCCAGGCGGAGACAAGCTGGGCCCGTTTGCTTTGCAGGCGTTCGCCATAGGCGCGCGCCATGCGGGCCGAAAGCCGCTCGACCGCCTCGGCCCGCTCGGCGCGCCTCCTCGAGATAAGCGCCGTCTCGCGCGCGAACGACCGCCCGGCGGCGTCCGCCGCCCGCCGCAGCCGCTCGATCAGGAGCGGCCGCACCCGCCCGAGGCGCCCGGCGAGTCCCCGCAGGCGTTCGCGTTGTCCGGCGAGATGGGCGCGCGGCGAATGGCGGGCGAGACGGCGGGCCAATCCCGCCGTCCTGAGCGCGCGCTGGTCGACGCCCGCCCGCACCCGCGCGGTCATCGTCTCCGCCGCGCGGTCGAGGCGCTGGCGCGGCTGCGCGATGATCGCCTCGCCGCCCGGCAGCGCGCGGGAGAGCGCCCGGAGGTCGGCGCGAAGGCGCTGGCCGAGGCGCCGGATCGCGCCGCGGCCGCGCGCGTCGAGTTCCGCGACTGCGGCGAGGAGGTCGGCGCGCACCGGCACGGCGAATTCAGCCGCCGCGGTCGGCGTCGGCGCGCGCCTGTCCGCCGCATGGTCGATGAGGGTCCAGTCGGTCTCGTGGCCGACGGCGGCGATGACGGGAATTGCGCTGCGGGCGGCGGCGCGCACCACCGCCTCGTCGTTGAAGCTCATCAGGTCTTCGAGCGAGCCGCCGCCGCGAGCCACGATCAGAACGTCAGGCCGCGCCGCGGCTCCATCCGGGGCCAGCGCGTTGAAGCCGTCGATGGCCGCTGCGACCTCGGCCGCGGAGGTCTCTCCCTGCACCCTCACCGGCCAGACGATGACCCGGACCGGGAAGCGGTCGGCGAGCCGGTGGAGGATGTCGCGAATGACGGCGCCGGTCGGCGACGTCACCACGCCGACGACCCTCGGCAGGAACGGGACTGCGCGCTTGCGCGCGGCGTCGAACAGGCCTTCCTCGGCAAGCTTCTTGCGCCGCGCCTCGAGCAGCGCCATCAGCGCCCCGACGCCGGCAAGCTCGAGCGAGTCGATCACGATCTGGTAGCTCGATTTGCCCGGAAAAGTGGTCAGTTTCCCGGTCGCGACGACTTCGAGCCCTTCCTCGGGCTTGAGCTTGAGCCGCTGGAAGGCGCTGCGCCAGATGACGGCGTCGAGGCGCGCGTTGGCGTCCTTGAGGCTGAAATAGGCGTGTCCCGAGCCGTGCGGCCCGCGATAGCCGGAGATCTCGCCCCGGACGCGCACGTAGCCGAAGCGGTCCTCGATGGCGCGCTTGAGCGCGCCCGACAATTCGCTAACGGTGATCTCGGGCGCGTTCGATCCGCGCGCGTCCGGCTCGGCCATCGTCCCACTATGCCTCATCCGGGCGGGTGAAGCCACCGGCCAAGGGGGGTTTTGGGGCTATGGCGCCTGCCGCCGAAACCACGTATGAAGCGCCCCGGCGCAACCGGGCGCGCGCCTTGTTCGCGCCGCGATGTCAGTTTCTAACCGCCCTGATTTGGCGCTGGCGCAGAACTCTGGATCAACGTAGGCGGAGGCGGTAGGCGAGATGAAGGCGGCGATGACACGCATGGGACGCGCGCTCGCAGGCGGCAAGTTTCTGGCGTCGGTCGGCGCCTTCGCCGCTCTGGCGGCTTCAATCTCGGTTTTCGCCGGCGACGCTCTGGCGCAGAACGCGGCCGAATGCGCACGCCTGCAGCAGGCGATCGCCTCGCGCCACGGCTCGAGCGGCGCGCAAGCCGCGGTCGAACGGCAGCGCGCGGAACTCTCGCGCACCGAGGCTCTTGCCCGGTCGCTTGGCTGCGAGAATCGCAAGTTCCTGTTTTTCGGCTCGAATCCGCCGGCCCAATGCGGCGAAATCAGCGGGCAGGTCGCGCGCATGCAGGCCAGTCTTGCGGATCTCCAGTCGCGCGCGGGCGGCGGCGCCGGCGATCTTATCGCCCGCTATAACGCGGAATGCGTCAATGCGCCGCCGCGACCGACCAACTTCCTCGAGGCCCTCTTCGGCGGCGTCGCGAAGATGGCCGCCCCGCCCCCCCAGCAGCAGCAGATGGACGCCAGATTCGAGCCGCTCGACGACGGGTCGGCGAATCAGCAAGCCCGACCGGGTGGAGAAAAGGGACACGTCGAGGCCCACGCCGGCTCGTACGCCGTTTGCGTGCGCACCTGTGACGGCAGCTTCTTTCCCGTTTCTTACTCAGGCGCCGGAAGCCGCAGCGACAGTCTGGAAGAGGTTTGCAGGGCGCTATGTCCCAACGCTGACATGGCGCTCTATTCGTTCCCGTTCGGCGGAACGATCGACGAGGCCGAGTCGGCGACCGGCGAGCCCTACGCCAATTTGCCGAACGCCGGCAAATTCGAGCAAAGCAACGATCCGGCCTGCTCTTGCCGGCGAAAGGGAGAAACCTGGGCGGAGGCGCTCGCCGACGCTGAGGCGAGGTACGGCCATGAGAAGCACGACATCATGGTGACGCCGGAGAAGTCGGCCGAAATGGCTCGCCCGATCATTGACCCGAAGGCCAAGCCAGCAGATCCGAAGGCCAAGCCGGGCGCGGCGGTCGTCGCTGGACCTGGGGCCCCGCCGTCCGGCGCAACGCCGCCGGGCGACGCGGCGAATGCGCCGGTGCTCGATATCAACGGGACCGACACCAAACTCAGCGCCGAGACCGCCACCGTCAGCCGCGAGGCGTCCGGCATCGCCGGCGACGACGTCGAGGGCGCCAAGAGCTTCACCGTGAATCAGGGGCGAACGGTCGAAGTCACCGGACCGGACGGGGTCAAACGGACTGTCCGGATAGTCGGGCCAGCGCTCTAGCGCGACCCATCAGCGGCAGCAGAGCGGCGAGCTCCGGCCCCGCCTCACGGCCGGTCAGCGCCAGGCGCAAGGGGTGAAAGAGCGCTCGCCCCTTGCGGCCGCTGAGCTCCCTGAGCCGCGCGGTCCATGCGCCCCACGTCGCTTGGTCCCATGGTTCCGCTGGCGCGCACGAGGCGGCGAGCTTGAGAAAATCGGCATCCTCGACGATCGGGGCGACCTCGCCCTCGGCGACTTCCCGCCATATCGTCGCGTCGTCGAGACGCGACAGGTTTCCGCGAATCGCCAGCCACAGCGCTTCGGCCTTTGGTCCGGCGACGCCGAGCGCCGCCAGGCGATCGGCGACCGCCGCATAAGACATGCGATGCAGCGTGCGCGCCGAAAGCGCCTCAAGCTCCATTTCGTCGAAGCGCGCCGCGCCGTGAGAAAGATGGGACGGATCGACCAAGCCTGCGAGTTCGTCGAGCGAATTCGACGGGACGCACCGCCTCGGCCGAGCCGACCAGAACCGCGAGCGCGGCGACCGCGAGCGCCTCGACGCCCTTCGCCCTCAGCGAGGAGATCGACAGAGCCCCGGCGCGCTTCGAAAGGCCGCCGCCGCCAGCGTCGGTCAAGAGGTTGTGGTGGCCGAAGTGGGGCGCAGCTCCGGCGAGGGCGTCGAAAATCTGAATCTGCACCGCCGTATTGGTGACGTGATCCTCGCCGCGGATGACATGGGTGACGCCGAAGTCGATGTCGTCGACCACGGAAGGCAGCGTGTAGAGGTAGGTCCCGTCTTCGCGGCGCAGAACCGGATCCGACAGCGACGCGCAGTCGATATGGCTCTCGCCCCGCACCACGTCACTCCAACGCACCACGGTCGGTTCGAGCCGGAAACGCCAATGCGGCTTGCGGCCCGATGCTTCGAGCGCCGAGCGCTCGGCTTCCGACAGGCGCAAGGCGGCGCGATCATAGATCGGCGGCCGGCCGAGCGCCTGCTGCCGCTTGCGGCGACGGTCGAGTTCGTCCGCCGTCTCATAAGCGGGATAGAGTCGGCCCAGAGCTTTGAGCCTCGCGGCGGCTTCGTCGTAGGCCGCAATCCGCTCCGATTGGCGGCGCACGAGGTCCGGCTTGATTCCGAGCCACTTCAGATCGGCCTCGATCGCGTCGGCGTATTCCGGCTTCGAACGCTCGAGATCAGTATCGTCGAAGCGCAAAATGAACGTTCCATCGCGGCTCTTGGCGAACAGCCAGTTGAGCAGCGCGGTGCGGGCGTTGCCGATATGGATGAGCCCCGTCGGCGAGGGCGCGAACCGGACGACCGGGGGGAGGGCCATTTCGCCTTCATAGAAGCGTCGCGCGGGCGCGGCAATATGGTGTGACAACGCCTAGCGATTCGGGTACTCTCGGCCCATGACCATCAGCGCCCTGGCGGCGGGGATTTGCGCTACCAGCGCGGGGATTCATGGGCTGAGCGTTGTGCTTGCGGCCCGCCGATGCAGGTGGCGGCCAGGCCGGACGCCGCCGCCGGACAACGCTCAGGGCGTCACGATTGTGCAGCCCCTGTGCGGCGTGGAAACGTTTTCCCGCGATACGCTGCGATCAATTTTCGCGCTCGACTACCCGCTCTACGAGATCGTCTTCTGCCTAGCCAGCGCCGACGACCCTATCGCTCCCCTGGTCCGCGGCGCGATCAAAGCCAACCCGCATCGTCCCGCCCGTCTGCTCATCGGAGATGACCGGGTCAGCGCCAATCCGAAGCTCAACAACGTGGTCAAGGGGTGGAAGGCGGCGCGGCACGATTGGGTGATCATTGCCGATTCCAACGTCCTCATGCCCAGCGACTACATTCAGCGGTTGCTCGCCCGCTGGGGCTCCGACACCGGGATCGTCTGCTCCCCGCCGATCGGCACGCTTTCGGAATCTTTCGCCGCCGACATCGAGTGCGCCTTTCTCAATACCTATGAGGCGCGCTGGCAGTATGCGGGCGATTCCTCCGGCTATGGCTTCGCCCAGGGCAAGACGATGTTGTGGCGGCGCGAAATCATGGAGGCCGGCGGCGGGATCGAGGCGTTGGGGGCCGAGATCGCCGAAGACGCGGCTGCGACCAAGCTCGTTAACGCTCAGGGATTGAATGCGCACCTCGTCGACCAGCCCTTCCAGCAGCCGCTCGGCGCCCGGCGCCTGAGGGACGTCTGGTACCGCCAGGTACGCTGGGCGCGGCTCAGGCGCGCGACGTTCCCGCTTTTCTTCCTGCCGGAGCTTTTTACGACGAGCCTGTTCACCCTCGCGGCGGCCGGCGTCGCTGCGCCGCAATTCGGGGTGAACGTCATCTCGAGCGTCGCCGGGGCGGCGCTCTATTGGTACGGCGCCGAGGCGATCTTGGCCCTTGCGGCCCGTTGGCCGCTCACGTGGCGAATGCCGCTGGCGTGGCTTGCTCGCGACCTCATGCTGCCGCTGGTGTTCGCCAAAGCCTGGAGCGGCCACGGCATCGTCTGGCGCGGCAACGCGATGAACGTCGAAGAGACGATGTTCAGCGAAGCCGAGTCGGAGCCGCGCCCGCAGATTTGACTATTCGTTGACCCTATCAAAAAGCGACCCAGTCGACGTTCGAAACGTCGCGGTCAATCATTCTCATTTGATTTGCGGCTGCCCGACGCGCGCCCGGGTTCGAAGGCCCAGCTCAGATTGACTTCAGCATGCCGCCGTCGACGAAATAAGTCGACCCGACCGAATAGCTTGCCCGTTCAGAGCACAGGAAGACGAAGAAGTTAGCCAGTTCCTGCGGGGTGGCGAAGCGCTTGATCGGCGCGTGCTCGCGCGCGACGCTGTCGAGATAACCTTGCCAGTCGCCGCCTTTGTCGGCGGTCAATTGCTTTGCGGTCTTGATCCAGTCCGGCGTCAGAATGAGACCGGGGTTCACGCAATCGACCCGGATGTTGTCGCCAATAAGCTCGGTCGAAAGGGTCTTCGAGAACATCATCAGCGCCGCCTTGGTGACGTTGTAGATCGGCTCGTACCAGAGCGGTTGCGCAGCGCAGATCGAAGCGTTGTGCAGAATGACGCCGCCTCCGCGTTTCTTCATCTTTGGCGCAAGGCCGCGCGCGAGCCTGACCGCCGCCATCACGTGGAGATCCCAGTAGGATTGCCATTTCTCGTCGGGCGCCTCCAACACCGTCTCGTTGCTGCCGGTGCCCGCGTTGTTGATGAGAATGTCGGCGCCGCCGAAAAGTCGCTCAACGTCGGCGAGGAGGTCATCCGTCCCCTGGCGAGTCGCGACATCGCAGGAGACCCCTTCGGCGCGAACTCCGAAAGCTTTGGCGATGCGGCCGGCCTCGCCGCGGACTCGCTCAACCCCGCGCGCGGCAATCACGATATCCACGCCCTCCGCGGCGAGGCCCTCGGCGATGGCGAGGCCGATTCCGACGCTGCCGCCGGTGACGACCGCGACCTTCCCCTTTAGCCCGAGATCCATGATATCCCCCCCTGCCCCATCGACGCCGTCGGATACTTACCAGCAGCTATAGCCGCCGTCAGCAAGCACGATCGACCCGGTCATCAGGCTCGCGGCATCGGAAGCGAGAAACATGACGACGGCGGCGATCTCGTCCGGCTCGCCCATCCGCGCCATCGGCGTGCCGTCGATCCAGGCGTCGAACATCGGCTTGTTGGTCTTCGCGTAGGCGGTGAGCGGCGTATTGACGTAGGTCGGCGCGACGGCGTTGACGCGCACGCCGCGGGCGCCCCACTCAGCGGCGAGCGATTTTGTCAGATGATGCACGGCGGCCTTGGAGGCGTTGTAATAGGCCTGCGGCTGCGGCTTGTTGACAACGACGCCCGACATCGAGCCGATATTGACGATGGACCCGCGCCCGGCCGCGAGCATGTGCCTGCCGAACGCCCGGCAACACCAGAAGAGGCCGTTGAGGTTGACGTCGATAACGTTGAGCCAGTGCTCGTCGGTTACGTCTTCCGCTGCGGTCTCCGAGCGCGCGATGCCTGCGTTGCAGACCAGAATGTCGATCCGGCCCTTCTCCTTCATCACCCGCGCCGCGGCCGCTTCGACCTGCTTCGAATCGGTCACCTCCATCTCCATGACCTCGACGGCGTAGCCCTTGGCCTTCATCGCCGCCTGGCCTTCCGCGGCGGCCTTGGGATCGCGGTCCGCGATAAAGACTTGGGCGCCCGCCTCCGATAGCGCCTCTACGCAGGCAAGTCCGATGCCCTGGCCGCCTCCGGTGACGACGGCGACGCGGCCCTTGAGATTGAAGCGATCCAGGTACATGGGCTCGAAGCCTCCGCGGCGAATTCGTCAGCTCGCCCAGATGGGGCGTCTGCGCAAGCTCACCGCTTCTCGGACAGATAGTCGGCCACCGTCGACCGGACGCCGCGCGCCCACAGCGAAGCAAGGGCGTTGGAAAACGCGCCGACATAAACCGGATTTTCGGCCAACTCGCCAAAGATGTCGCGCAATTTGAGGAAGGCGCGCGGATCGGAGCGCGCCGGCCGCGCCGCCTCCCGGAGGCGGTCCCAGCTTGGGTCGTTTGGCGCGATCGCCTTCCCGCTCTCCGTCTCCCCGTAGCAATAACGGCACCACAGGGCCGACACGAGCGCGAGCCCATCGACGGACGCGCCGGCTTTCAGCCGATCTGCCGCAGAGGGGAGTATGAACTTCGGCTGCCGGTTCGAGCCGTCGAAGCACAGGCGTTGGATCGTGTCGCCGATCCTGGGATTTGCGAACCGGCGCGCAACCAGAGCGCGGTAGGAGTCGAGACTGGTGTTCGGCGGCGGCGGAACGACCGGCTGAATCTCGCGCGTTGTCAGCGCTTCGAGGAAGGCGCGGATCTGCGCGTCCTCCATCGCCTCGTGGACGAAGTGGATGTCAAGCAGCCCGGCAGGATAGGCGATCGCAGCGTGACCGCCGTTGAGAATCCGAATCTTCATCAGCTCATAGGGCGCAACGTCCGAAGTGAAGGTGACCCCGACCGCATCCAGCGCCGGGCGCCCCGCCGGGAACCGGTCCTCCACCACCCACTGACGAAACTCTTCGCAGAACACCGGCCAATTGTCCTCGATCCCGTATTTGTCGCCCAGAAGAGCGCGTTCCCGATCGGTCGTCGCCGGCGTGATGCGGTCGACCATCGAGTTGGGAAAGGCGACGTTGGCGCGAATCCAACTTCCGAGCTCGGGATCAGCCAGCCTGGCAAGGCCGGCGACAGCGTTCTCGGTGACGTGACCGTTGCCGGGAATGTTGTCGCAGGACATCACCGTAAAGGGCGCGACGCCGGCCTCGCGGCGGCGTTTTAGCCCGGCGACGATCAGCCCGAATACGGTTTTTGGCGCTTCGATGTCGCGCGCATCGGCGACAATGTCGGAGTGGCTGGAATCGAATGTCTGCGTCGCCGGCGAGATATAATATCCGCCCTCGGTCACCGTCAGCGAGACGATACGGATCTGCGGACGGGCGAGCATGTCGAGATTTGCGGCGACGTCGTAAGGCCTGACAAAATCGATCATCGCGCCGGTGATTCGGGCGCTGGTGGTCTCCGCCTCCTGCTCAACGACAGTGGTCAACCAGTCCTGCTGCTTGAGCTTCTCGCGCACCGTCACGTCCGGGTCGCGCACCCCGGCTCCAACGATGGCCCAATCATGGTCCCGGCCGGCGTTGAACAGATCGTCGAGGTAGACCGCTTGATGCGCCCGGTGAAAATTGCCGACCCCGAAATGAACGATGCCCGCAGCAAGATCGGAGCGTCGATAGGTCGGAACCGCGACGCCGGAGGGCATGTGGGCGAGTGCGGCGGCGGAAAGTCTGACGCTCATGAATTCGTATCCACCGATGAATGCCGGACCGGCCCCAAATCGGGCTTTCGCGACCCGTCGCGTCGGGAGACGAGCGCCACCCGGCGCCGCTCGCCCGCCGTCAGTTGATCCTCCTGCCATCCTTGTCGAAGCGATGCAGATGGGCTTCGCGCGGCGTGACGAAAATGCTCTGGCCGGCCGCCAGCGGCGCCTCGCCCTCAAGACGCAGGGTTAGGGGCCCGATGCCGTCGGCTTCCGCGTGGACGAAGGTGTCGGAGCCGAGGTGCTCGGTGAGGCGCACCTTGGCGGGCCATTCTCCCGCGGTGGTCGATACGTCGGAATGCTCGGGTCGGATGCCGATGGTGTCCGCGCCGCGCTTGGCCGCCGGCGCGCCCTTGACCAGGTTCATGGTCGGCGAGCCGATGAAGCCGGCGACGAAAAGGCCGTTCGGCTTATTGTAAAGCTCAAGCGGCGTGCCGACTTGCGCCACTGAGCCGCGGTCGAGCACGACGATCTTGTCGGCCATGGTCATCGCCTCGACCTGATCGTGGGTCACATAGATCATCGTCGTCTTGAGGGCTTCGTGAAGCTCGCCAATTTCGATTCGCATCTGCACGCGCAGCGCGGCATCGAGATTGGAAAGCGGCTCGTCGAACAGAAAAGCCTTCGGTTCGCGCACGATCGCGCGACCGATGGCGACGCGCTGGCGCTGCCCGCCGGAGAGCTGGCGGGGCTTGCGATCGAGGTAGTCGGTCAGGTTCAGCGTCGAGGCGGCCTTTCGCACCTTCTGGTCGATGACGTCGGCGCTCTGCCCAGCCATTTTGAGCGCGAAGGCGATATTGCCGCGCACGCTCATATGCGGATAGAGGGCGTAGGACTGGAAGACCATCGCAAGCCCGCGCTGGGCAGGACCGACATTCGTCATGTCCTTGGCGTCGATGAGCACCTGTCCAGAGGTGACGTCCTCGAGGCCGGCGATGAGGCGCAGAAGCGTTGACTTGCCGCAACCGGACGGCCCGACGAACACCGCGAACTCGCCATTCTCGATATTGAGATTGACGCCGTTGATGATGTTGACAGCGCCGAACGCCTTGCGCACGTCCTTCAGTTGAATGCTTCCCATGGCGGCAATTCCTTATTGCGGGATCATTTGACGGCGCCGAAGGTCAAACCTCGGACCAGCTGCTTCTGAGAGAACCAGCCAAGAATGAGAATGGGCGCGATGGCAAGCGTCGAGGCGGCCGAAAGTTTGGCCCAGAAGTACCCTTCTGGCGCCGAATAGGAGGCGATGAAGGCCGGCAGCGGAGCGGCGTTGGTGGTCGTCAGATTGAGGGTCCAAAACGCCTCGTTCCACGACAATATGACGGCGAGCAGCATTGTCGAGGCGATGCCGGGAACGGCCATCGGCGTCAGCACGTAGACGATCTCGTTGATAAGCGAGGCGCCGTCCATACGCGCCGCTTCGAGGATGTCGTTCGGGATTTCCTTGAAGTAGGTGTAGAGCATCCAGACCAGCAGGGGCAGATTGATCAGCAGCAGCACGACGCCAACGCCGAACAGGCTATCGAGCAGGTGCAGGTTGCGAAATATCAAATAGATCGGGACGAGCGCTCCGACCGCCGGCATCATCTTGGTCGACAGCATCCACATCAAGAGGTCCTTGGTGCGCTTGCCGGGCGCGAACGCCATCGACCATGCCGCCGGAATCGCGATGACTAGACCTACAAGATTCGCGCCGATCGACAGTATTATCGAATTCCCCGCGAACTTCAGATAGTTCGACCGCTGCTGAACCTCGAAATAGTTCTCGAGAGTCCAGTTGAAGAACAGGAATTTCGGCGGCATCGCGATTGCGTCGAGCTCCGACTTGAAGCTCGTGATAAACGTCCACAGAATCGGGAAGAAAATCAGGAAGGCGACGACCCACGCGAGGACCGTGACCCCGATGCGCTTGCCCGTTGATTGCTTCAACGCCATCGTTCAGCCCTCCAGGTTCCTGCCGATGATACGCACCAGGAAGAACGCAACGATGTTGGCGAGAATGACGGCGATGATGCCGCCGGCCGACGCGCCGCCGATGTCGAAGTTGAGCAGCGCCTGCTTGTAGACGAGGAAAGGGATGTTGGTCGTCGCGATGCCCGGGCCGCCGGAGGTTGTGACGTAGATCTCTGCGAACACGCTCAATAGGAAGATCGTCTCGATCAGGATGACGACGGTGATCGCGCGCGCAATGTGCGGCAGCACGATATAGCCGAAGTACGAGAGCGGGCCAGCGCCGTCGAGGGAGGCCGCCTCTTTCTGTTCCTCATCGAGCGACTGCAGCGCCGTCAGCAGGATGAGACTTGCGAACGGCAGCCATTCCCACGAGACGATGATGACTACCGATAGCATGGGCCAGTTGGTGAACCAGACGATGGGCTCGAACCCCAACGATCGGGCGATCCAGGCGAATAATCCAGAATCGGGATTCATCAACAGGTTCTTCCATACCAGCGCGCTGACCGTTGGTATGACGAAGAACGGCGCGATCACCATCAGCCGCAACACGTTCTGTCCGAAGACCGGCTGATCCATCAGCAGCGCCACGAGAATGCCGCCGCAAACGCTGATGACGAGCACCGAAGCGACAAGGACCAGCGTGTTGTACAGGGCGGTCAGAAAATCCGGATCGGTGAGGAACGCCGTGTAGTTTTGCAGCCCGACGAAGCTCACGTTGTCCGGATCGAGCAGGCTGTAGCGCAGGGTCGAGAAATAAAGCGTCATGACCAGCGGCACGATCATCCACACGAAGAGGAGGAGGACCGACGGCGCGACGAGAGCGCGGCCCGCGGTGGTGGTCTGCTGCGTCGCCATCCTTGTCGCCCTCTCTCCCCCGTGTCCCGCGCGTCGATCGCCCGCGTAACCGCGTCCTAACCCACGCTTTCGTCGCAACCGATCCCGCGGGCTCTGCGCGGCCCGGGCGAGATCAATGCTCGTTCTCGTTCAATTCTCTACCTCTCCCCCTATCCCCCTTTCCGCGAACGGAAAGGGGGCGGGACGGGAGGAACGTCCCTAAGGCCGCCCCGCGCGAAACGCGCGCGAGGCGAATTCCTGCGGGTTTACTTGATGTAGCCCGCCTTCTTCATCGCCGCCTCGGTCGAGGCCTGAGCCTTCGCGAGCGCGGCGTCGACGGTCATGGTTCCCGCGAGCGCGGCCGAGAAGTCCTGCCCGACGTCGGTGCCGATGCCCTGGAACTCGGGGATCGCGACGAACTGGACGCCAGTATAGGGAACCGGCTTCACCGTCGGTTTTGATGGATCGGCCGAGTTGATCGACTCGAGCGTCATCTCCGCGAAGGGGGCAGCTTTCAGATAGTCCGCGTTCTTGTAGAGCGAGGTCCGCGTGCCCGGAGGGACGCTAGCCCAGCCCAACTTCGAAGCCACGAGGTCGAGGTACTTTTTGTCGGTCGCCCAAGCAATAAACTTCTGCGCCGCGTCCGCATTCTTCGTGCCAGCCGGGATGCCGAGCGCCCATGACCACAGCCAGTTGCCGCGCTTGCCAAGACCGTTGTCCGGCGCAAGCGCGTAGCCGACCTTGCCGGCAACCTTCGAATCCTTGCCGCCGATAAGTCCGGCAGCGACAGTGGCGTCGATCCACATCCCGCATTTGCCGCCGTCGAAGAGGGCGAGGTTCTCATTGAAGCCGTTCGAGGACGCGCCTGGGGGGCCGTCGGCCTTCATCAGCGGAACGTAGTAGTCGAGCGTCGCTTTCCACTCCGGTGAATTGAACTGCGGCTCCCATTTGTCGTCGAACCAGCGGGCGCCGAACGAGTTGGAGGTCGCGGTCAGGAACGCCATGTTTTCGCCCCAGCCCGGCTTACCGCGCAGGCAGATGCCATAGACGCCATTCGCCTTGTCACTGACCTTGTCCGCGGCCTGCTTGATGAACTCCCAGGTCGGCTTCTCGGGCATCGTAAGGCCAGCTTTCTCGAAGAGGTCCTTGCGGTACATCACCATCGAGCTTTCGCCGTAGAACGGCGCGGCGTAGAGCTTGCCGTCGTACGACAGGCCGGAGCGGATGGCCGGGATGAGGTCGTCCGCGTCATAGTCGGCGCCAAGCTTGTCGAGCGGCACGAGCCATCCCTTCTTTGCCCAGATCGGCGTCTCGTAGGTCCCAATCGTCAGGACATCGAACTGACCGCCCTTGGTGGCGATGTCGGTCGTCACTTTCTGGCGCAGCACGTTCTCTTCGAGCGTCACCCAGTTGAGCTTGATGTCAGGATTGGCCTTGGTGAAATCGTCCGTCAGCTTCTGCATGTCGATCATATTGCCGTTGTTGACGGTGGCGATGGTCAGCGTCGTGTCGGCATAAGCGGGAAGCGAGAAGCTTGCGAGCGCGACTGCGCCAAGCACGCCCTTCACGTGAACCTTCATAGCGTTTCCTCCGATGAGGCAATGCCGAGTGTTGGGCATTTGCCAAGTAAGCGGGCGAATATTCGCCATATCCTCGTTTCCGTGTCAATGCGAAATTCCTGTTGCGCCGCACTAAAGTCGATATGGCTCCTAAATGATTGAGAGCTTTGGCCTTTTTATGTCCTTCGTCTCACCGCTGAAGCAGATGCTCGGCCGTCGCCTCGTCCGTGACTAGGCCCGAAATCAGCCGCCCGGCGAGCGCTGCGCGCAGCGGCGCCCGCCGGGAAAGCCCCATTGCGACGCCGATCACCAGCCGGTTTTCAGCCCGCTTGAGGGGCGCCGACGCGACCCGCTGGTTCGTGCCTTCGGCGAGCACTTTGCCCGACGGGTCAAAGGCCCAGCCGGTGATCTCGCCGACCGCGCCGGCGTGGCGGAGCGCCTCGGCTTCCTGCCTGGTGATGATCCCGTCCTGCACCAGCGCCCCGGAATCGGCGAGTGAACCGACGCCGACGAAACTGACGTCGGTGCGCTCGACGAGGTCGAAAAGGCTTCTGACCGAGGCGAGGTTGGTCAGCATTTCCCGTTCCTCGACAGAGCGCGCTATGACGGGCAGCGGAATTGGATAATGCGGCGCTCGCACGCTGTCGGAAACGCGAATGATGACGTCGTAGAACGACGCCGAACCATCCGTCTTGGTCGTGCCGACCAAGGCGACCAGCTTATGTTGTGGACATTCCATCGCAGGCAATTGATCGGCGACGGCGCGCATTGTGCGCCCGGTGCCGATGCCGATGACAGCTGGCTCCGGCCGGCGAAGCCACCGCTCGAACTCGGCCGCCGCCACCTGCGCAATGCCGAGAGTTGACGACGTCGAGGCAGGGTCGGTGGGCGCGACTTCGCAGAAACGCAGATCGTAGCGCAGCTTCAGCCCCGCCGCGAGTTCCATGCAGCGGGCGATCGGATGATCGAGCCTCACCTTGATCAGCCGCTCGCTGATCGCCAGCGAAACGAGGCGTTGGGCGGCCTGGCGCGAAATGCCGAGCTTGCGGGCGATCTCGTCTTGCGTGTTGCCGGCGACGTAATAGAGCCACCCCGCGCGCGCGGCCTCGTCGAGCCTGAGACCGTCGTGTTCCGACTTGCGGGCCATAGTTCAATCCATACTCGGCGCGTCTGTTCGCGCCATCCGAGCAGCCACGATGTCAGGCAGCCGCGCCATGTCCTCGAAGATGAGTTCGGCGCCGGCCGCGGTCAAATCCGCCCCCTCCTCGAGGCGGGAGAAATGACTGGCGCCGACGAACCCGAAAACCCTCATTCCAGCGGCGCGGGCGGCGCTGACGCCAGCGACGCTGTCCTCGATCACCAGGCAATCGTTCGGCGCGGCGCCCATTGCGCGCGCAGCGAACAAGAAAAGATCGGGACTGGGCTTTCCCTGCACAACCTCGGCGGCGGAAAAAATATTGGGCGCGAACAGCGTCTCGTAACCTGTAACGCGAAGCGCGAAGTTGAGTCTTTCGGGCGCGCTGGAGGACGCGACACAAACGCGCGCGCGCAAGCCCTCGACCGCCTGCCGCACGCCTTCGACCCCCTTGAGCTCGCGTGCGAACGTGGTCAAAATCTCGCGCGTCAGATCATCGGGAAATTCCTTCGGCAGCGGCGCCCCGAGTTCGGTCTCGACCCTGCGTAGGACCGAATCGAGCCGCAGCCCCAAGAAACGGTCGCGCGTCTCGTCGTCGCTCAAACGAAGACCGGCCTCTCCGAGCCGGCGGCGGGTCACGGCGAGCGCTATCACCTCGCTGTCGACGAGCACGCCGTCGCAATCGAATATTACGACCTCGGGCCAGCGGGCTTTCAGCGTCGCGTGGCGAATCTCGCGCTCGGCCCGGCGCAGGATCTCATGCGCGCGACGCTTTTGCGCGTGGAATGCAGCGACCGCCCCGCCCGCAGGGGCCACACGAAGCGCGGTGGCTGACATCGACTCCATCGCCGAGACAAGCGTCTGCGTCCCTGCAGCTACGGCGCCGATCATCGCCGAGCCCAGCAGCACCGGCTCCGTTGTCTCCGGCGCCTCGACCGTCTTGCCGCACACATCGGCGATGATCTGGCGGACCAGCGGGCTCTGCGCCGCGCCGCCGCTGACGATGATCGCATCGAATTCGTAACCGGCCCGCTCGAGCTTGCCGACGATGTCGGCGAGGCCATAGGCAAGCCCGCAGAGACCGGCGACATGGAGCTCCTGGAGGCTCGCAGCATCTTCACGGAGGTCCATCCCCAAGACGCACCCGCGCGCTCCCGGATCCGCCACCGGCGATCGGCTGCCGATGAAATCAGGCAGCACATGCAATCCCTCGGCGATCAGCGCCGCAGACGAGAGTCCGCCTGCGCGGGCGACAATGTCCTTCTCGAGCGCCGCAAGCGCATGCGCCCCAATGCGCGCGTGAAGCGCAGCAAACGCCGGATGCTGCCGCAGCAGATGATCGACCGCCGCGCCGAACGCCGACTGGCCACCGTCGATAAGCCATTGATCAGGGGTCAGCGCCGCGAAATGCGGTCCCCACACTCCCTCCACGAATCGCCGTTCGTCCGAGAGCGCCATACAGCTCGAGGAGGTGCCGAGGATCAGCGCCAGGCGTCGCTGCGGATCGGCTTGTCTCCCTTCCGCTCGTGCGCCCAGCGTGGCCGCGGCGCCGGCGTGGGCGTCGATCAGCCCGGCGCCGACCGGAGTTCCCTGCCGCAAGGCCATCGCGGCGGCGGCTTTGGCCGTCAGCCCCTGCCCGAGCGGCGCACCAGGCAACGCCGGACGGGCGCCGATAAGGGCGTAATCGTCCGCTTTGAGGAAGCCGAGACCCACGCTGTCGAAAAACTCGTCCGGCCAGCGTTTCTCATGCGCGAGATAACCGAACTTGCAGGTCGCGGTGCATAAGGAGCGGGTGAGCGAACCGGTGGCGCGGAACGACAGGAAATCGGTGAGATCGAAAACACCACCGGCTTTTGCGATTGTCTCGGGCTTGCAGCGGGCGAGCCACGCAAGCTTCGGCGCGTGCATCTCGGGCGATATCCTGCCGCCAACGTAGCGGAGCGTTTCGTGCCCGCCGGCGTTGATGCGGTCGGCGTCAGCGGCAGCGCGATGGTCCATCCAAACGATCACGTCGCGCTCGGGGGCGCCGGTTGGGCTGACCGACAGGGGGCGCGCGTCGCGGTCGAGCGCGACCAGCGAGCACGTGGCGTCAAAGCCCATGCCAGCGATCGCCTCGGGCGGCAGACCCGACGTCTCAACCGCTTGCCGCACCGCCGAGGTCACTGCTAGCCAGATGTCTTCGGATGATTGCTCGACGATCTCGCCGGGCTCGCGCCAGATGCCGATTGGCCGCCGGGCGCTGGCGATCAGCTGTCCCGCGCGATCGAAAACGCCGGCCCTGGCGCTGAGGGTGCCGACGTCCACTCCGATATAGGCCTCGCGCATGGCGTTCCCGGCGTCGCTTGGGGCGGGAGAATTCCCCTTTTCGGTCCCCGCTGGCAAGCGCATCGGCGCCTGCTCAGCCTGCACGCCCCGTCTGGGCGGTCGCTCGAGCACCCCAAGTCGGAACGGGGCTTGGAGTTCGAACAGTTAGGTCGGCAAGGTCAGGATGCCCGCCGCGCCGGTCTCCAGGCCAAAGAGGAGGCGCGCGCCCACGGCGTCCCAACAGAGGGCGCTCACCGGGCCGCCGCCGGGATCGCGCGCCGGAATTTCTGCCGCGTCCGCCAGGCGGCACAACACGACGGCCCCATCGGCATAGCCGATCGCGACGACGAGGGCCTTCGGATGAAACGCGACCCTTGTCACCCGCGCTTGGCGTACGCCGCATTCGCGCGGCGCCTTGCCCATCGGACCGTCCTTGTCCTTGAACGGCCAGACGACGGCGGCGTCGGCGCCCGAGGTCGCAAGCCATTGGCCGTCGTGCGACCAGGAGAGCGAGCGCGTCTTGGCGGGGTAGCCGGTCATGCGCATGTTGCGCGAATTGGCCAGCCTCCAGCCGTGCAGGGAATTTTCCTGCATCGAGGTGACCAGAAAGCGCCCGTCGGGAGAGAACGCGGCGTCGAGATGGGCGCCCTTCCACTCCAGGGTTTGCGGCGCCCCTTCGACCTTCGGAAACCAAAGCGTCGCGCCATTGTAATGCGTCGCTGCGAGACGATAGCCCTTCGGTTGGAAGGCGAGCCCCCGAGCGGTTGAAGGCCCGCTCCAGCTCTTGACGGTCCCTGTTTCGTCGCGCGCGCGAACCTGCTTGCCGGCGCTCCATGCGTAGGCCTTGCCGCGCATCGCGAGAGCGTCGATCCAGCGGCCCTTCTCGTCGGCGATCTCTCGTGGAGCTCCGTCAGCCTGCGTCGCGACGACGCGTCCATCGTCGCCGCCGCTGAGCAGCGTCTTGCCGTCGCTGATCGCGGTCAGGATCGCCGCGTCAGGATGGACAGCGACGCGCTTCTGATCCGGCGGTTCGCCGATCAGCACCGCGCCATCGCCCAGCGCAATCGTCGGAGCCCCGTCGAGGAACGCCGCCGCGACGACATGGGCGCCCGCCTCGAACTGGCGGGCATGCTGGGAAAGGGAAGCGGCCGCCCCGGCGTCGGTCATGGGAACCGATGCCGGTTCAAGCCGCGCAGGCCAGGAATCCGTTGCGGATATCCTCCTCCGCGAGATCATGGCCGATGAAAACGACTTTCGACTCCCGCTTCTCGTCCGGCTTCCATTCGCGCTGCGAATCGCCGTCGAGCATCATGTGCACCCCCTGGAACACGAAGCGCTTGGGGTCCCCCTTCATCGCCACGATGCCTTTGCAGCGGAGGATGTTGAGGCCCTGCTCCTGGGTGACGCGGTTGATCCATGGCATGAACTTGGCCGGATCGACATCGCCCTCGAGCCTCACCGCGACCGACTGCATGTCCTCGTCGTGATAGTGCTTGAGGCCGTGATGGTGGTGGCCGTCGCCATGATCATGGTGATGGTCGTGGTCGTGGTCCTCAGCGACGAGGAAATCCGGCTCTATGTCGAGAATGCGGTCGAGATCGAAGGCCCGGCGTTCGAGCACGTCGGCGATCGGAACGTCGCATTTCCTTGCCCGATGGAGCGAAGCGTACGGGTTGATGGCGCGGATCCGCGCCTCGACTTCGCGCAATTCCGCGGCGCTCACAAGATCGGTCTTGTTGATGATGATGACGTCGGCGAAGGCGATCTGATTCTTGGCCTCGGGGGCGTCGCGAAGACGCTGGGCGAGCCATTTGGCGTCGGCGACCGTCACCACTGCGTCGAGCCGAGCGGCCGCACGGACGTCCTCGTCGACGAAGAAGGTCTGCGCCACCGGCGCGGGATCGGCGAGGCCGGTCGTCTCAACGATGATCGCGTCGAACCGGCCCTTGCGCTTCATCAGGCCCTCGATGATGCGGATGAGGTCGCCGCGGACCGTGCAGCAGATGCAGCCGTTGTTCATCTCGAACACTTCCTCGTCCGCGCCGACGACGAGCTCGTTGTCGATGCCGATTTCGCCAAATTCATTGACGACGACCGCATAGCGCTTGCCGTGCGGTTCGCTCAGGATCCGGTTGAGGAGCGTCGTCTTGCCGGCGCCGAGATAGCCGGTGAGGACGGTGACGGGAATTTTCTCCGGCTCGTGGCTCGTGGTCACGCGGCTCATCTCCTGCTCTTAAGGGGTCGGCCTGCCATATAAGACCGGGCGGCGTCCATGGGTAGGGGCGGCGTCACGCCTACCTGCGGTCAGCTGCTACCAGGCGCCCGAGCCGAAGCCGAAGCCGCCCCCGACATAGGGGCCGGTCCATCGCGACGCCGGCGGCGTGACATAGGTCGGCAGCGCGTTGACGACCGGCGGCGGCATCTCGTTCCCCGGCAGCGTCGCCGGCGGGGGGCCCAGAACAACGGCGTCTGCAGGGATATAGCCTGGGAGATTCCGCCACGAAGCTCGGCACCAACCGCGCGAGCATTTTGCCAGCTCGACCTCCGCCCTCGCGGGGATCCGCTGCACGATCCGCGCGTTGCCAGCCGGCCCGGCGCGCATCGCAACGGGAGCGCCAGTCATCGCCAGTTCCGCGAGCGCCGGCCCGGAACAGGCGACGGCAACGCCAAATCCAAAAAGAAAACGCCCAATCACTTTGCCGAGCACTCCCTGCGTTGGCGCGCCAAAATAGTGGCCTCGCCGCCGCGGGTCCAGTGGCGCGCGGAGCGCCAAGACTCGCGGCCCCGCGCCCGAAGCGGGCAACGGACCGCTTTCAGGTTCTGGTCGCCCGCCACGTCGGCCCCTTCGGCCCGAAGACCGGCTCGATGCGGAAATTGTCCTCGGCCGTCATCCTGCCGAGCGGCACGTCCTCGTCGGGCATGACGAGCGTCGCCTGGTCGCCGACGAACATAAGCAGGTGACGCTTCTGATCGAGCAGCGTCTTCGCCATCGCGTGCAACCGCTCGTAGTAGGGCGGCCGCCGCCAGGCGCCGGGCGAGCCGAGATCGACCTGCCCGTAGACGAAGCCCGTCGTCGGATAGACGGTGAGCACGAACCGCGCCCGGTCCGGCCGCCATTCATCCGGCATGGTCCCATCGGTCATCCACAGGCAGAAGAAGTCGCGGCATTGACCGGGCAGATTGTCGTGGATCGTGCAGCCTTTCCCCGGCTTGCAATACTTGCACCAGACCCCCGCCGGCTTGGCGATCTCGGGAAGGGTATAGACCTTGCAGCACATGGTGCAGGCGCCGCACTCGCGACCGGGCGCGGCGCCATAGGGCGTGAAAGACATGGACATGCGCTGCGCTCGTCGGCTTCCCGGCTTCCGTCAGGTCGGAGCGCTATCCCGACCCGGCGGCGCTGGCAAGCGGGGCGCCCGCAGTCACCCACCAGGCGCCGCGTTAAATAGATATTCCACGCCATCGAACGAATCGACCGGGAAGGCGTAGAAAAGGCGCAGGATCTCGCTTCCCGTCTGGCGGATCCCATGTTCGGCCATGCCGGGAATGAAGACCGCGCTTCCTGCGCCCACCGTGATTTCCCGGCCATCGAGGCTCAGGATCCCCGCGCCCGCGAACACGTAGTAGACTTCGGGCGGAGCGTGCCGATGCAGCCCAAGCCAGTCACCCGGCCCGAGTTCGGTCACGCCGCAGGTCAATCCGGCCGTCGGGGTAAGCCCCTGCGAGAAAAGCGTGCGGAAGCTCAACCGCCCGCGAACCGGATCGTCCCAGCTGTCCTGCGGCGCCTCCGCCTCGACGATCGCAAGCGGTCGAACGGCCTTTGCCTCATCGTTCATCAAGGTGCTCCCCGTCCGGTGTCATCCAGCTTCGCGCGCACCATCCCTACTCCGCCTGCCGCGCGAGGCTCATGAGGTCCGGCGCAGCGGCCCTATCGCCGTCGGCGAAATCCATGGATTCGATCCGCTCGGCCCGGCGCGCGATCCGCGCGCTCGCGGCTCCGACGCCGGCGAGATCTTCCTGCGCGTGGCGGAAATGCGCTTCGAGCTTGCCGGCCCGCTCGACAATGAGCCTCACGTCGTTCATGAGCTTGCCGACTTCGGCCTGGATCTCGTGCGCTTCGTCGCGCATGCGCGCGTCGCGCAGGATCGCCTGGGCGACATTGATCGCCATCATCATGAGCGTCGGCGACACGATGACCACCCGGGCTCGGTGGGCTTTCTGCACCAGTTCGTCGAAATGCTCGACGAGATCGGAATAGATCGCCTCCGACGGCACGAACATCAGCGCCACGTCCTGCGTCTCGCCGGGCACGAGATAGCGATCGGCAATGTCCTTGACGTGCTTGCCGACGTCGGCGCGCACGCGCGCATGCGCATTTCTGCGCGCCTCGTCATCGCGCGCCGCCCGAAAGGCCGAGAAGCCCTCGAGCGGGAACTTAGCATCGACCGCCAGCAGCCGCGGATCGCCCGGCAGGCGGATGACGCAGTCCGGCCGGGCGCGGTTCGAGAGTGTGAACTGAAAGTCATAGGCGCGAGGCGGCAGGCCATCGCGCACGATCGCCTCCATCCTGCCCTGACCAAAGGCGCCGCGCGTCTGCTTGTTGGCGAGAATGTCCTTGAGCGACACCACTTCGCGCGTCATTTCGGTCAGGCGCGACTGCGCCGCGTCGATCACCGCAAGGCGCTCGTTGAGCCGACCCAGGCTCTCGCCGGTCGTCTGCGCCTGGCTCTCGAGCCCGGCTCCGAGCCGCGCGCCGACCGAATCGAGCCGCTCGGAGACGATGCGGGCGAGGTCCGCCTGGCGCGAACCCAGCCACTCGGCCATCGCCCCGACCTTCCCGTTGAGTTCGGCGCTCGATTGGGCGAGGACCGCGAACCGCTCCTCGATCGCCTGCTGCCGCTCCTCCGCGGCGTAGCGCTCTCGCCGCCCTGCGGCCCCCGCGCGCCAGAGCGCGATCAACGCCAGCGTCACGAGCACGGCCAATAGGGCCATCGCCGCCGCGAGCGGAGAAACAGCGACGCCGCCGAACACGGCGACCGGGGAGGCGGGAGCCATCAAGGACGCGGGCCTTCGAAACCACGATTGGAACAAAGTAAGAACACGTTTGACCACATCTGTCCAGACGCTTATCAGTCCCGACGCTCCTTCCGTGAAATAAGCCGGCTCCATGGCCCAGCGACCGATCATCATTTTGCCCGACCCCAAGTTGCGTCTCGTCAGCACGAAGATCGAGCGGGTCGACGATTCGCTGCGCCGCCTGATCGACGACATGATCGAGACGATGCATGAGGCGCCGGGCGTCGGCCTCGCGGCGATCCAGATCGCCGAGCCGATCCGCCTCCTTGTCGTCGACGTGACGAAGAAGGAGGAAGAGCCAGAGCCGCAGGTGTTCATCAATCCAGAGATCGTGTGGTCTTCCGAGGAGCGCGCGACCTACGAAGAAGGCTGCCTCAGCATTCCGGAATACTATGCCGAGGTCGAACGGCCGGCGTCGGTGCGCGCGCGCTCTCTCGACCGCGAAGGCAAGCTTCGAGAAGTCCTGGCCGAGGGCCTGCTGGCGACAGTATTACAGCACGAGATCGACCACCTCGACGGCGTGCTCTTTATCGACCACATCTCCAAGCTCAAGCGCGACCGGGTGATCAAGAAATTCGCAAAGGCCGCCAAGCGCGCCGGCGACGGCTCGCACGTGCTGTAAGCGCCAGGACAAGTTCGTCTCTGAAGGAGAACCACATGCGACGCGTCGCGCTACTCGGTCTTGGCACGATGGGGGCGGGGATGGCCGCCAACTGGCTCGCCAAGGGATTTCCGCTCTCGGTCTGGAACCGCACGCCCGCCAAAGCGCAGGCCCTGGCCGGCAAGGGCGCCAAAGCCGCGGCGACGCCGCGCGAGGCCGCGGCGGGCGCCGACTGCATCTTCGCCATGGTCGCGGACGACGCGGCCTCGCGTTCCGTCTGGCTCGGGGACGACGGCGCGCTGGCGGGAGCAAAACCGGGCGCCGTCGTCGTCGAATCGAGCACGCTGACGCCCGACTGGGTGCGCGAGCTCAGCCGTCAGGCTCACGATAGGGAATGCGGCTTCCTCGACGCTCCAGTGGGCGGCAGCCGTCAGGCGGCGGCCTCCGGCGAGCTCAGGCTCTTTGTCGGCGGCGATGCGGCGACGCTCGACAGGGCGCGGCCTGCGCTCGCCGCGATAGCGAGCAAGATTGACTTGCTCGGACCGGCTGGCGCGGGGGCGACCTGGAAACTCATCAACAACCAGCTCATCGCCGCCCAGGTCGCCGCGCTTGCCGAGGCGCTCGATGTGGCGCGCAAAGCCGGTTTCCGGCCGGTGCAGATCTCCAGTCTCATCGTCAACGGCGCCGCGTTGAGCCCGATCGTGAAGCTGAAACTGCCGAGGATGCTCGAGCGCGACTACGACGAGACGGATTTCGGCCTGTCTTTGATGCTGAAGGACGCCCGCTACGCGGCGGCGCTGGCGCAAGCGCTGGGGACGCCCGCCGACATGATCTCCGGAGCGGTGAAGGCGTTTGCGCGCGCCGAAGCCAAGGGCCTGGGTGCGAAAGACTTCGCAGCTGTGGCCGGGTGAACACAGGGTCGAGTCCGATGGGGGAAGACGAGCCGCCAACGCCGAGTTCGCCCGACGCGCCGCAGCCCGACGCGCGACGCGACCTTCAGGATCTGCGTGGTCTGTCGCGCTCGGCCTTCCTCGCGTATGGGCAAAAACATGCCCAACCCCGGACGAGGCGCCCGAGGGCCAAAGCCGCGCGACCGTCGCAACACCCCAATCTCGCCGCTTTCGCGCCCAACCGGCTATGGCGATGGCTGACCGAGTACGGGCGATTTCGTATCGGCCGCCGGCATCGATTCCAGACCTATGAAGGGTCGCACGGAGACAATGGCGTCTATCGTCTGCGCGGCGGCGGCGAAGGGATCCGGATCGCTCTCGCCGGCGATTGGGGAACCGGCACCGATGAAGCTTTCCACGTCGCCTCGCGCATGAGGGCGTTCAGGCCGCACTACACGATCCATCTTGGCGACGTTTACTATGTCGGTGATCCGGCGGAGGTAGGGGCGAATTTCCTGGGCGTGGCCAATCCGCGTCTCCAATTCAAGCCGTGCAAGTGGCCAATCGGATCGGAGGGCGCGTTTGCTCTCAACGGCAACCACGAGATGCTGGCGCGCGGATACGGCTATTTCGACCACATCCTGCCGAAACTCGGCCTGCGCGGCAGCCCGAATGGCCAGAGGGCCAGCTTCTTTTGCCTCCAGAACGAGCACTGGCGCATCCTCGCGCTCGACACCGGTTACAATTCCGTGGGCGCGCCGATCATCGAACACTTCTTCGAGCCCGACTGCACGCTTCCTGACGAACTCGTCGACTGGCTCCGGACGGTCGTGCGACCGCAGCCGGACGATCCGCGCGGAATCGTCATTTTGACCCATCATCAGTATGTCTCGCGCTTCGATCATTGCTACCCGAAGCCGGCCCAGCAATTGGCGGAGTTTTTCTCTCGCCCTGTCCTGTGGCTGTGGGGACACGAGCATCGGCTGGCGATCTACGATAAAGCCGCCATGCCAGGCGGCGTCATGGCGTTCGGACGCTGCATCGGCCACGGCGGCATGCCGGTCGATCTGCCGCCGGCGACGCCGCTCCACGACTATGCGGTCGAATTCGTCGACAGCCGTGTCTATCCCAACGACGAAAATCTCAAGGTCGGTTTCAACGGCTTCGCGCAAATGACCTTGCGCGAGAACGAGCTGTCGCTGGACTATGTCGACCTAGAGGGAACGCGCGTCTTCCACGAAGTCTGGACAGTCAACCAGGGCCAACTCACTCGCGCCGAGGCGGAGTCTGCGAGCCATGCAGGATAGGCTCGCGACCATCGAACGCCCCTGGCATGCCGAAACCGTCGAGGCCGCGCTCGAGCGCTGCCGCTCCTCCGCGCAAGGATTGACATCCGCCGAGGCCGCCGAACGGCTCAAGGCGAACGGCGCGAACCGCCTGCCGGCCGGCAAGACGCGCTCGCTCGCGGCCCGGCTCTTCGCCCAGGTCAACAACCTCCTGATCTATGTCCTGCTGGCCTCGGCTGCGGTGGCGATCCTGCTTCGTCACGGAGTCGACGCGGCTGTCATCCTCTTCGTCGTTCTCGTCAACGCGACGATCGGCTTCATTCAGGAAGGCCGGGCCGAAAAGTCGCTCGAGGCCATTCGCGGCATGCTGACGCGCGAGACGTCAGTCCTTCGCGACGGACGACGCCTCACGGTTCCGGTCGAAAGCCTGGTTGTCGGCGACGTGGCGCTGGCCGAGGCTGGCGACCGCATCCCCGCCGACCTCAGGCTTTTGCGCGCAAGCAACCTCAGGATCGAGGAAGCGGTGCTGACCGGTGAATCGGCGGCGGCGGACAAGGCGACCGAGCCGGTCGCGCCCGACGCTCCGCTCGGCGACCGCGCGCCGATCGCCTACTCCGGCACCCTGGTCGCAAGCGGACAAGGCGCGGGCCTCGTGGTCGCCACCGGAGCCGCGACCGAACTCGGGCGCATCAGCACCATGGTCGGGAGCATCGAATCCCTCACCACGCCGCTCCTCCGCCAGATGGACGCTTTCGCGAGGCGGCTGACGATTGTGATTCTCGCCGTCGCGGCCGCCGTCTGCGCCTTCGCAGCGCTGGTTCGCGGCTACGAGATCGAGCATGCCTTTATGGCCGCGGTCGGCGTCGCGGTCGCCGCCATTCCCGAGGGACTGCCGGCGGTGATGACCATCACCCTTGCGATCGGCGTCCGGCGGATGGCGGAGCGCAACGCCATCATCCGGCGCCTTCCCGCCGTCGAGACGCTCGGCGCGGTGTCGACCATCTGCTCCGACAAGACCGGCACGCTGACCTTGAACCAGATGACCGCCAGCGCGGTCGTCACCGCCTCAGCCGCATTCGAGGCGACCGGGACCGGCTACGAGCCGCGCGGCGCACTCACTCTCCACAGCGTTGCGATCGATCCCGGTCGCTATCCTGCGCTTGGCGAGATCGCGCTCGCCGCCCTCATCTGCAACGACGCGTCGTTGCGGCAGGTGGGGGCGGACTGGATCGTCGACGGCGATCCCATGGAAGGCGCGCTGATCGCCCTGGCGATCAAGGCGGGTGTGGACGCCGAGGCCACGAGGCGCGACTTTCCGCGCCTGAAGGAAATCCCCTTCGACGCTCGTCACCGATTCATGGCGACGCTCAATCGCGCCGGCGCCGACTTGCTCATCAGCGTAAAGGGCGCTCCCGAACGGATGCTCGAACTCTGCGAGCGCCAGCGTTCCGCGTCCGGCGACGAACCGCTTGACGCGCCAATGTGGCGCGCCGCGATCGACCACCTCGCGGCCAAAGGCCAGCGGATCATCGCCTTCGCCTCTGTGCGCGCGGGTCCCAACAACGACAGCCTGAGCTTTGCACAGATCGACAGCGGCGGCTTGACGCTTCTCGGCCTCATCGGGCTCATCGATCCGCCGCGGCCGGAAGCGGTTCGCGCCATTGCCGACTGCCGGGCGGCGGGCATCCATGTCAAAATGATCACTGGCGATCACGCCTCGACCGCGGCCGCGATCGCGCGCGAACTCGGCTTGGGCGATGGCTTGGTCCAAGCCCTGACCGGCCGCGCCGTCGACGATATGGACGACGCAGCGTTGCGCGCGGCGCTGCCGACGACCGCAGTGTTCGCCCGCACCAGTCCCGAGCACAAGTTGAGGCTGGTCGAGGCGCTGCAGGCCGGCGGCGCGGTGGTGTCGATGACCGGCGACGGCGTCAACGACGCGCCGGCGCTGAAGCGCGCCGACGTCGGCGTGGCAATGGGCCATAAGGGCACGGAAGCGGCCAAGGAGGCGGCTGAAATGGTGCTGGCGGACGACAATTTCGCCACCATCGCCGCCGCGGTGCGCGAAGGCCGCATCGTCTACGACAATCTGGTCAAGGTGCTCGGCTGGACGCTCCCGACCAACGGTGGCCAGGCGATGGCGATCGTCGTCGCCATCCTCGCCGGCATCAGCCTGCCGATGACCCCGGCGCAGATCCTCTGGGTGAATATGGTGACCGGTGTGACGCTCGGACTCGCGTTCGCGTTCGACCCGGCCGAACCTGGGGTGATGCGCCGGCCGCCGCGCGATCCGCGCGCGCCGATTCTCTCGGGACTCCTAGTATGGCGGACCGCGCTGGTGTCGGCTTTGTTCTGCGTCGTCGTGTTCGCGGTCTTCTTCTGGGCGCTAAGGCGCGGCGAGGAACTCGAGCACGCCCAGACTTTCGCCGTCAACGCAATGGTCGGGCTCGAGATCGCGTATCTGTTCAGCGTGCGGCTGAGGCACAGCGCCCCATTCGACTTCACCGCGATCCAGATCACGCGCGCGCTCGCGATCGGCATCGCCGCCGTCGTCGTGCTGCAGATCTTTTTCACCTACCTGCCCCCGCTCGAGTTCCTCTACGACACGAGGCCGATTGACTGGCCCGACATGCTCGTCGCCGCCGCGGCGGCCGTCGGCCTCATTCTGGTCCTGGAATTGGAAAAGGCGATCCGCATCGGGCTGTTCGGGGCGGGGCAAGCCTAAGTCCAGCGCCGCAGCGCCTTCGCACGGTCGCGAGAGTGGTTCAGCACCCTCCTAGGCAGCTTGCGCCCCCGCCGCGCCCGGTGCTATGCGCCTCGTCCTCGCGCTTCCCGAGGGAAACGCGAGCTGGAGGGGTGGCCGAGCGGTCGAAGGCGCACGCCTGGAAAGTGTGTATACGGGAAACCGTATCGCGGGTTCGAATCCCGCCCCCTCCGCCAGAAGCGCCTGAAAGGGTTGTGGTTTTCTCTCGTAAGCTTCTGTAAACGTTCAATTGGTGTATGTGGTGGCGTGTGGTATGGTGTGCCCGTATTGGCCCTGTTCGGGGAAAATTCCAGCTCATTTCCCCGATAGGGCGGACATTCACTCGGAGCACACGATAAATTGGAACGCTGAATCCGAAGGGCCTCAAAGCCCTCATGACCAAGCCGCCAAGCCGCTACCCTGACGGCGACGGGTTATTCTTCCGCACGCTCGGCAAAGGCCGGGCCTATTTCATCTTCCGCTACACCGCGCACGGCCAAGGGCGCGAAATGTCGCTCGGGCCCTACCCCGAAGTGACGCTGGAAGAGGCGCGCATTCGGCGCCTGCGCCTCGCCGCCGACGTGGCCGAAGGCAAGGACCCGGTCGGCTTGAAGCAGAAGGCCAAGGCCGCCGACAAGGCGATGCGGGCGACCAAGACCAGCGCGCCGACGTTCGGCCAATGCGCGGAAGCCTTCCTTGCGGCCAACGAGTCCGAATGGCGGAACCGGAAGCATGCCGCCCAATGGCGCATGACGTTGACCCAATACGCCAAGCCGCTCCACTCGACCCCGGTCGATCAGGTCGACACCACGGCCATCGTCAAGGTGCTGACGCCGCTGTGGACCGCAGTGCCCGAGACCGCGTCACGGCTGCGCGCTCGGATCGAGGCAGTGCTCGCGGCGGCTCAGGTCGACGGCTGGATACCAGAGGACCGGCCAAACCCCGCAAGGTGGAAGGATTGGATCGAGCGCAAGCTGCCGAAGCGGAAACGGCTGACGCGCGGCCACCACAAGGCGCTCGGCTACGCCGACGTTCCGGCCCTGATGGCCCGGCTTGCCGCGACGCCCGGCGCCGCCGCCAAGGCGCTGATGTTCACCATCCTGACCTGCGCGAGAACGGGCGAGACGTTGGGCGCGACATGGGACGAGGTCGACCTCGACAAGGCGGTCTGGACCGTCCCGGCGTCGAGAATGAAGATGGCGGTCGAGCATTCGGTGCCGCTGTCGGACGCAGCCGTCGCGATCTTGCGCGCTCAAGAGGCCGAGCGAAACGACAGGAACGACCATGTCTTCCCCGGCCGACCGGTAAGGGCGCTGTCGAATATGTCGATGGCGATGCTTTTGCGCCGCATGGGCGAATTGGCGACCGTTCACGGTTTCCGCAGTTCTGCCCGATCATGGATGGCCGATCAGGGCGTGGCGTTTGAACTGGCCGAAGCGGCGCTCGCTCACACTGTCGGCAACGCCGTGGTGCAAGCCTACCAGCGGTCGTCGATGTTGGAGCGACGGCGGCCCGTGCTCCAAGCTTGGGCCAATTTTGTCTGCCCGCCCGCCGAGTCCAACGTCGTGGCCATGCGCAAAAAGGCCCGGCCGTGATCCGCATCGCGATCACCCAAGCCGCGTTCGAGGCGATAGCCGCCACCTTGCCGCTCGGCAGCATCGGCTGTGAGAACGGGACCAACGAGAAGGGCGAGCGCCTAATATGGCTCGCGCCCCCCACGTGGTGAACCGGCTCAAGGCCATGCGCGGGCCCGGCCAGAGCTATAGCGACGTGATCCTTGCGCTGGCGGCTGGGGACCACGAGCGGAAGCGGTCATGACCATGCGCGCCTTGATCATCACCGCTGCGTTCGAGGCGATTGCGCGACACTTTTGAGACTCCCGATATGTCCCCGATCTCGGCCTACGCAGCCTTCGTCCAAAAATATGATCTATCCAAAATCCTTCCAGATGAGGACTTCATGGTGACCGCTAGCGGGGGCATCGCAATGTCGGCTGGAAGTCCGCAACTAGGAGACGACCGATGCAACGCGATGCTCCGCCTGTTGAACCGTTGGTTCGCTAACGCAAAAGTGCTTGAGACGCTGCTGGACTTAGTGGGTGTCGACAACTCTCGAAAGCAAATTGCGCAATCCGATCTCGAAGCTGTTGCGGAGACCGTCATTGCCGATGCCGAAGACGTCGACAGGTATCATGCGTTAATTCTTGAAGCTCGAACAGGCGAGTTCGGGGCTGCTGCTTGCGCTGGCGCGATAATGGTCGTCTTGAGCAACTTGCTCCAACGCTACAGAGAGGATTTGCACGCGGAGTGTCCGTCGTCAGATGATTTGAGACATGTTGCCGGCTTCCAGAAGGGAGGCTCTGGATCATCTGTGATTGAGATTATGCGGCGTGCAGTTGATGCTGCAAGCGACGGTTTGCGATTGTCTGGCGTTTGATCCTTTCGCGTTCGAGGAGGATGGCCTCAGCGCGCCCGAAGTAGACGTCAGCCGGGGTAAGATTGTCGAGGCTCTCGTGATAGCGGGCATGGTTATAGTGCGCCACGAAGGCGGCGACCTGGCGTTCGAGATCGCCGGGCAGGTAGTAGTGCTCAAGCAGGATGCGGTTCTTGAGCGTCTGATGCCAGCGCTCGATTTTGCCCTGGGTCTGCGGATGGAAGGGCGCTCCGCGGACATGCTCGATGTTCTGCTTGTCCAGCCAATCAGCCAGATCGCTCGCGACATATGACGAGCCGTTATCCGACAAGAGCCGCGGTCGGTGAACGACGGTCATCTTGTCGAGCCCAGACGCGGATAGCGCCAGATCAAGCGTGGCGGTGACGTCCTTCGCCTTCATGGTCGCACAGAGTTTCCAGGCGACAATGAAGCGCGAGAAGTCGTCCAGCACGGTGGAGAGGTAGTACCAGCCCCATCCCGTGATCTTGAGATAGGTGAAGTCGGTCTGCCAGAGCTGGTTGGGCGCCGTGGTCTTGTCCCTGAACTCCTCGGCCGCTTTGATGACGACGTAAGCCGGGCTGGTGATAAGATCGTGCGCTTTCAGAAGCCGATAGACCGACGCCTCCGAGACAAAGTATTTTTCCTCGTCCGTGAAGCGCACCGCCAGTTCGCGCGGGCTCAGCTCCGGCTGATCCAGCGCCAGGTCGACAATCTGGCTGCGGATTGCCTCTGGGATGCGGTTCCAGACCCGATCCGGCCGTGAGGGGCGATCCGCGAGGGCTTCCGGTCCGCCGCCTTGATACCGATCATACCAGCGGTAGAAAGACGATCTGGGAATGCCGAGTTTCTCCAGCGCGCGTCGAGCCGGCACATGCGATTGCTCGACCAGCCGGATGATCTCGATCTTGTCGGATGCGGAATATCTCATGCCTCGTCTCCCCCATCCGCGATCATGCTTTTTTTAAGCAGTCGGTTTTCGAGGGTGAGGTCGGCCACGACCTCCTTCAAGGCTTGCGCCTCGCGGCGAAGATCCTTCACCTCGTCGGAGGTCGCGGCGCGCGCCGTGTCGCCGGCGAGCCGCCTTTTACCGGCCTCAAGGAACTCCTTCGACCAGCCATAGTACATCGATGAGGCGATGCCCTCGCGGCGGCAGAGCTCGGCTATGCTCTCCTCCCCGCGTAGCCCTTCCAGTACGATGCGGATCTTCTCTTCAGCTGAAAAGTGTCGACGCGTCGCGCGCCGAATGTCCCTGATCGCGTCTTCCGCCGGCTGCTTTTCCGGCCGGGATTTCTGTCTCATCTTCGCTCCTTGCGGCTACGATGATCCAGAAATCCTCCCTACTTGAAAACCTCACGCTGTCTCAAAGGCGCTGACGTCGGACAATCGACGCCCGAATTTTGCACTTCGCCCCTAGAAACCTTCGCTGTTCCCCACCCCTAGCGCGATCCCGTAGCAGAAGGTGTCGAGGAGGTCGTCTTCGCGGTCGCTGTCTTTGCCGCCGACCCGAAAACTCTCCACCTGGGCGAGCAGATGGTTTTTCGACCGTTGCTTGTAGAGGACGGTCTTGTTGAAGGCGCTGTCGCGTCGTATCGGTCCCCGTCTTCGAGGCCCTGTCAATGACCGCGTATACGTATTCGCACCACGGCAGAAGGGTCACCGGTAGATTGTCGACCAGCGCCCCGAGAAAGGTCCTCTCAACCTGGCAATCCGGCAGCAGACACCGGCTCTATCCGCACAGGCTACGGAAATGTCGGACTATTTCCGACCCGCGCGCGGAGGAAATAAGTTTATTGGCAAACACGGCGTCTAACGTTGTCGTCTCGATAACGGACCGTCAGAAGCCTTCGCTGTTCCCAAGGGCAAGCGCGATCCCGTAACAGAAGGTATCGAGCAGATCGTCCTCTCGCTCGCTCTTTCGGTCGCCGATCCGGAAGCTCTCGACCTGCTCGACTAGATGGTTCCGGGTTTGCCTTTTGTAAGTGGTCGTCTTGTTGAACGCGCGCTCAGTGTATTTTACCTTTCCCTGATGAACGTATCCGGAGACCGAGATCGCGCGCTCGTCCTTGCCCATGGCGGTAAGTTTCAACTCGATTGCTCTGGCGGGCATATTCCGTCGAAGAGCTTGTTGTAGAAGGATGGTCCCGGAGTTCTTGTCCTCGATAAACGCGCCGATCGACCCGTGACGCGCGCGAACCGCTTTGGCGAGCTCCTCTAGAGTTTCGAATACGGAAGGTAGCCAAGTCTCGAGGAAAGCGCCCTCGATCTGGGCGATCTCCCAGTCGAGGATCAAGAGCGGGAACGGGCCGATCTTTTTCGCAGCGAAGAATGTGACTGCCGTCGCATCGTTGTCGGTGCCGGTCTTCGAGGCGGTGTCGATGACCGCGAAGACACAGTCGCACCAGGACGGTATCTCCGTTGGTTTGCCATCGACTAACAGCTTCTCGCGGCTGAAGAACGCGGCGCCCGACCAGTCAACGAAGTCGGCCATATATTCCTGAGCGTAGACCAGTGGGTCGTTTTGCTCCTTGAGCTCCGCGTGAAACCGCGCCCTGCGGGCTTCCCATTCTTGAACGCTCTCGCCGCGAAGGTTTTTGGGCAGGAGCGGATTGTCGAGCGTGGTTGCGTGATACTCATGGAACCCATATTGAGGGTCGTTGCAGATATTGTAGAAGAAATTGTCGGGATCCTTGCCCGCCGAATTTGAACAGATCAGAGCCTCGCCGCCGAAGTCGAAAAGGGTTGGCTTCAGCGCCTTCTCCCATATCGCCATCATGGAATTGTCGGCGCGATTGTCCCCACCCTTCGTGAACGCCGCCTCGTCGATGACGATCCGGTGATAGCGCCGCCCTCGACCGACAATCGAATTTTCAAGCGAGAAAAAGTCGAGCCGGCCGCCATTCTGCAGCCTGATCACTCCGGGCATCCTAGTGCTCATCGCAACGATTGGCCCGAGCATTCTGAGCATGTCGACATAGACTTCGGACCAGGTCATATGTTGAGGCGCGAGCCACGCACATTCCTGCCCTCGCGCGAGCCCCCGCCCTATCCACACCTTGGCTAGCTCCGTCTTTCCGAACCGCCGCCCGCTTCGAAGCGTTTTGAACCGATAAGGCCGGAGCGCCGCATAAGCCTCGACCTGGCCTCGATGCAGCTTCGGCAGCTCGATAACGCAGGCTGGCCCGTTGGTGGCTGAGAGGTTCAATCCGTCCGCCTCGCTATTCGGCGGTTGGGATGGCTTCGAAGGCAAACTTCTGGCGCTTAGGATCTGGCGCCTTATCCGCGCAATATGACGCTGGATTCTTCACTGGCGGGGGATCGGCTGTCTGCTTGGAGCGACTTCCGGACCGACGTCCGGCCTTCGAAGTCGTCTCGAGCGGGGAGCGTCGACATCACGCGTCTGAGCCGTTTCCTGAGCCCTGCGCTCGGCGACCTCGGCAAAACTCTCTCTAGTAGCCTCGAGCGTTACGCTCTGCCCGGTCGACTCCTGGTAGCGACGGAGGATCACGTCGACATAGAGGGGATCGATCTCGACTCCGACGCAGATCCGCCCCGTGCTTTCCGCCGCGATAAGCGTCGATCCTGACCCAAGGAAGGAGTATCCAACGCTGAAGTTGACCGACTGCGTTGGGGCCAGCAAGATCCTCTCGCCGAACAACGGTCGCGCGCGCTGCCGTGCCCGCAGACAAAATCCTCGGCAATCCTCCGATCGCAAGCTCCAACTCGACGACGTCCCCAAACCGCAAGAGGGACTCTCTTTTGTATTGCTCCCCTTCTTCGCCAAGTAACCGTCGATGGCGGTTTTCAAAGCGATTGCTTCGTATTCACTTCCTGCTTAAGCGTTTTATCTGCAAGACCGCCGTCCTCGAGCGTCAATTCAGGGGTGAGCAATTCATAAAGCGGATGAAACGTCCCCTCGATCGGCATTGGATAGCCCAGGACGCTTGATGCCCAAGAACCGATGTAATCCTGAAAGTACCCGCCTGTCACCCGGACTCCTTCAACTGTGAGACTGGCTGTTTTTGCAAATTTCTCCTCGCGCTTTTCCTTCCTCGCAGCCGTCACGTCTGCTTTAAGACCGAAGGTAAGCTCTGCTTGGCCGGAAAAATCGGATCCCGTGCTGAACAAGGGACGCATAATATTCTGTCTTTACTTTAATAACCTGGGTAGCCCGACCGCCAAATAAAGCTTCGCTTAAGTAATGAGTTCCAAATTTAGTAATAAAACGCCCGTAGGCGTCGCTGGCCTCAAGCGGTAATTGCTGAAACGCGTTCTTCAGGTTATTAGAGAGTGGGGTGTCAGGCTTGACCTTCAGGTTCCATAGTGTGACCTTAGTGCTGACATAAGTCACAACAGAACTTTGCTTCGTGGTGCTTGACTTCAGTTCATCAAATGCCACACTTGCTGTCGCAGAATAAAGCGCCCCTGTCGGGTCGGACACTTTAACAGAACATGGTTCTTCAAGTATGTCTGAAAGTCGTAGGAAGAAAACAGCTCCGAGACGGTTTTGTCCATTCCACCGCCACCTTCCGAACGATAGATAACCTGCCCAGGATAATTATATTTGTACTTGTCGATGGAAACCTGACCCACCAAATCTCCAAGATCGAAGGCCTTTTCATCTTTCTCGTTCTTGGAAAAAACGAGTGGATCGATCTCCAGAATGTCGTAACACGCGCCGACAAAATCATAGTTTGGAAGCGGGTTATCGTCCATCTGTGGACCCCTCAGTTAGCTGCCTCACTCCAGCGTAAGCCCAGCCAAAACTAATGATTTATCCGGAGGCTAGCACAGTAATAACGACGCTCTCCGCCAAATGGTTGGTCAAAGGAGTCGAATAAGCGCCCATAAGTTTCTTATTGTTCGTCGTAACCGTTATTTCATTATTGCGGCCGGGGGTCGCCCTGATGTTAAATTCGATTCGCATCCCCATTGTCTCATCGCCATTAAGCGTGTACCAGACTGCGGCCTCCGCGCCACCTGGCTGAAACTGCTTTCCGGTCCAAACAAAAGCTCTCGTCGTTTTTTCCGGAAGAATCTCCTTAGCGGGGTATCCTGGCATCGCCTCCCCCCACTGATCTTCGTCTTCCACTTTCCAAAACGCAAGGCCTTGGAAGTGTTGTTTTCGATATCGATAGTGCAAGAGACACTTTGCATGTCTTCCTCCCTTGTAATAACCGATATTGGCCGGATGCCCGCGTCCGACGAACGCCAAGATGGCCCCATCGGCGATCCTGTCAAGCGAAATTCCCTTGCATGATGGCGCGTCCCGACGGCTCGATTTCGCCAGGCAGCTTGAACGGGTTTTCGAGAAAAGACCGGCGTGCGTCACCGCCCCGCCCGGTGGCGACCGCGAGGTAGAATAGAACGAACATATAGGAGAACCAGAGCGCGCCGCCGACCGCGGCCGCGTCATCGACCGCACCCCTGATCGATTTCGAGGTCGTCGGCCTTTTTGGCAAATTCGGGAAGGTCCGGCCCCACAGCGCTTCGCCCCCAGGGATCGAGGTCTCGCGCTCATCCCGCGAGCGGGTCTATTCAACATGGAACCCGCGAGCCTTCAAGCGAGGGGTCGGCGCCCCGCCGCGCCGAGCCACGCCCGGGGGACCGGAAAATCCATGGTGAAGATTTCTATTTACGAAAAACAAACTCCGTGCTAGCTTGTCCGTCGAGGCTGGCCGCTCGCGACGCTGGCGCGGAGCAAGGAGGCGTGAAAAGGCCAGCGCGAGGCTCTCGACGGGCTCGGTTCGGCGATAACCCGTTGAAAGATCTCAGATTCTGGCCAAAAACCCG
>CAVZNQ010000033.1:0-90693 GCA_963776665.1 uncultured Alphaproteobacteria bacterium | reverse complement strand
TGTATCCGAGGACCGTCGCCAGCTCGGGCTGGTTCTGCCGATGTCGATCTTCGCCAACATTACGTTGCCGGTTCTGCGTCGCTACCTCAATCGCTTCGGCATCGTTCGAACAAGTCTGGAGCGGCGAACCGCCGGCGACTTCGGCGCGAAGCTCGCGATCCGCACGCCGTCGGTCGATCTCGAAGTCGCCAAGCTGTCTGGCGGCAATCAGCAGAAGGTCATGTTGAGCAAGTGGCTCAACGCCGACCCCTCGATCCTGATTCTTCGACGAGCCGACGCGCGGGGTCGACGTCGGCTCCAAAGCCGAGGTGCATGCGATCATCGGGCGGCTCGCGGTCGAGGAAATCGGCGTTATCGTCATCTCGTCGGACCTGCCTGAGGTGCTCGTGCTCAGCGACCGCGTGCTCATCATGCGCGAGGGCCGGCAGATGGCTATTCTGGATCGCGCTGAAGCCGAATAGGAGACCGTCATGGGCGCGGCGATGGGCCAGAGCTGGCAGATCACTGGGTCGGCGTCATGACCTGGCTCAAGCGCCAAGTCCGGGCCAGGAGCGAATTCGCCGAATTGAGCCTGCTCGTCCTCATTGTCGCGGCGATTGTGATGTTCGGATCGTTCATCAACGGATGCTCTGCACGCTTCCGCACATTCAATCGCATCGCTTCGAGCGTGGCGATCATCACGGTCGTCGCCGTGGGTCAGACGCTGGTTGTGCTGACGCGCAACATCGATCTTTCGGTCGGCTCGATCGTCGGCTTCACCGCCTATTTCGTCGGAACGCTGATCGCCAACCACAACGGCATGAACCCCCCTCCTGGCGGTCGCCATCGCCATTGCGATGGGCGCGGCGCTGGGCGTCGTCAACGGCGTGATCGTGGCTTGGGGCCGTGTGCCCGCAGTGGTCGTGACGCTCGGGACGCTGGCGATTTATCGCGGCGTGCTGGTCGACCTCTCCGGCGCCAAGACGGTGACAACCGACAGCCTGCCCGAGTGGCTCACCGGTCTTCCCCTGGTGAACGTCGTGCCGATCGGCAATCTCGACATCCGACCCCTGTTCGTTCTTGCCCTGGTGATCGTCATCGTGTTCCAAGTGGGAACGACGTATCTCAGCTTCGCCCGACGGTTCTACGCGATCGGCTCCAATCCCGAAGCAGCGCAACTCATCGGATTGCCGATCAAGGGAGTCGTCTTCCTGGCCTTCGTTATCTGCGGCGCCCTCTCCGGGCTCGCGGCTTCATGCTTCTCGCGCGTTTCGGCAACATCACGGTCGAGGCCGGGCGCGGCCTCGAACTTAGCGTGGTCGCGGCCGTCGTTGTCGGCGGCGTGAATGTCTTCGGCGGCTCGGGGACCGTGTCGGGCGCGATGCTCGGCGCTGTGATGATCGGGACGCTCGAGCAAAGTCTCTTCCGCCTCGGCATCAGCGAATTCTGGCTCGATGCGGTGCTGGGTCTCCTGATATTGCTGGCGGTCGCAAGCGACGCCGTCATCCTGGAGCGCCTGCGCCAGTTTCGGGGCGGAGCGGAATTGAAGCTGGTCGCGAGAGAAGCCGAACCGGATTCCAAGAAAAGGCGCATCGCGGCCATGAACGTGCTCGAGAAACTCAAGGGCTGGGAGACGATGATGCTCGCGCTCCTGGTCGCGATCGTCGCGTTCAACAGCGTTGGATCCCCGTACTTTCTCAGTGTCGGAAACTTCGTCAATCTGTTCCAGTTGTCGATCGAGAAAAGCATCGTCGCGCTGACCATGGCGCTGGTCATCATCGGCGGCGAAATCGATCTTTCCGTAGCCTCGGTCATGGGCCTTTCGGCCTGTGTCATGGCCTGGACGTTCCATGAGGGCGTCCCGTTGCCGCTCGCCATTCTTATTGCGCTCGGAGCAGGCATTCTCGCGGAACTCAACAACGCCTTCTGGATCGCGCGGCTCGGTCTGCCCTCGCTCGCCGTCACTCTCGCCGGCCTTATCGGCTATCGCGGGATCGCCCGCATTCTACTGGAGGATCGCGCGATCGGCGGCTTTCCAGATTGGTTCAATACGCTCGGTCAACAGGCCCTGATTGGCCCGCTCACGGCTGCGATCTCAATATTCTTTGTGCTCTTTATCCTGTTCGCAATTGTCCTGCACGGCTCGGCTTTCGGTCGTCTCGTCTACGTTGTGGGAAGCAACGTTCAGGCGGCGCGCTATTCCGGCGTCCGTGTCGGATTGGTCAAGGCGAGCTTGTTCGTTGGCTCGGCTTTTGTGGCGGCGCTCGCAGGAATCCTCTATGCTGCGCGATTGGGATCGGTGCGCGGAGACATGGCGGAGGGCTTTGAACTCGACGTCATCACCGCCGTGCTTTTGGGAGGGGTCAGCATTTTCGGCGGCAAGGGCAACCTGGTCGGTGTCGGGCTCGCCCTGCTTGTTATCTTGAACCTTCGCAATGGAATGGGGCTTGCCGACATCACCGGCAACACTCAGAACTATGTGATCGGGGGGCTTCTCATCCTCTCGGTCTTGGTCCCGAATATGTGGCAAGACTTACGCAACAAATGGAGAGGGAGAGAAACATGACGAAACTTCTCATCGGCGCCGCGGCGCTCGCAATGGTCGCGGCGCTGCCTCAGGGCGCGCTGGCGCAAGACGCCATGGCGACGCCGGGCAAGGCCGTCAGCATGGTGCTGCTGCCGAAATTTCTTGGGATTCTGCCGTTTGACCAGGCGCACAAGGGGGCCGAGGAGGCCGCCAAGGAGCTTCAGAACCCGACCCCGCTGCAGTTTCTCGGGCCGACGCCGCAAAACAGCGTCGCCGGTCAGATTGAGATCGTCACCAACGCCACAACCCAAGGCGTCAAGGCGATCATGATCTCGAATAATTCCGGCGATCAGATCGTGCCCGCAGCCAAGGCGGCGCAGGCCAAAGGCATCAAGGTCGTAACCTGGGACTCGCCGATCCCATCGTCCGAAGGTGAGGACGTGTTCGTCGCTCAGGTCGATTTCGCTGACATCGGCAAGGTGATGGCCGACATGACGCTCGACCTCACAGGGCCGGGGGGCGGCAAATTCGCCATCCTTTCGGCTTCGCCGGACGCCGCCAACCAGAATGCCTGGATCGCCGCAATGAAGACGGCGCTGAAGGATCCCAAATATGCGAAGCTCGATTTGGTCGACACGGTCTACGGTAACGACGAATCGGAAAAAAGCTACACTCAGGCGCAGGCGCTCGTCGACAAGCATCCCGACCTGAAAGTGATCATGGCCCCGACGTCAGTCGGCATTGTCGCCGCCGCCAAGGCGTTGCAGGACGAGAAGCTGTGCGACAAGGTCAAGATCAGCGGCCTCGGTCTGCCAAGCGAAATGCTCGCTTACACCAAGAACGGATGTGCGCCGGAGTTCGCTCTCTGGAGCTTCGTCGACCTCGGCTATCTCACCTACTACACGTCCTATCTGCTTGCTACCGACGCCCTCAAGGCTCAGGAAGGCGCCAAGCTGAAGGCTGGCCGCATGGGTGAGTTCACCATCACCAAGGATCCGACCCGCGCCAAAGGCCTGCGCATCCTGATGGGACCGTTCACGGTCTACAACAAGGACAATGTCGAAGCGGCGGCGAAGTAATTGGGCATCGTCGCCCTGCTTCTGGTTGGGTCAGCACTCTAGGCGGCAAGGGCAAGGGTCGGCGTCGACCTTTCGCTCCTTGTCGTCCTTCGCAACGGAATGGGGCTTGCCCACATCACCGGCGACACCCGGGGGTCGCGTGATCGAGGGTTTCTCACCTTTCGAGCTTATCACGAATATCTGGCAAATCCGCCGCAACAATAAAAAGGGAGAGAAACATGAATAGATTTCTGATGGGGGCCGCCGCGCTCGCGCTGGTCTCGGCCCTGCCCCAACACACACGAGCCGCCGAGGTCGCGGTGGCGACGCCGGGCAAGGCCATCAGCATGGTGCTGCTGCCCAAATTCCTTGGGATTCTGCCGTTCGACTTGGCGCATCAAGGGGCCGAGGAGGCCGCCAAAGAGCTGAAAAACCCGACGCCGCTGCAGTACCTGGGGCCGACGCCGCAAAACAGCGTCGCAGGACAGATCGAGATCGTCACCAACTCCGCCACTCAAGGCGCGAATGTGATCATGATGGCCAACAACTCAGGCGACCAGATTGTCCCGGCGGCCAAGGCCGCGCAGGCCAAGGGCAGCAAGGTCGTGACCTGGGATTCGCCCATCCCATCGTCTGACGGCGAAGACGTGTTCGTTGCACAGGTCGACTTTACCGATATCGGCAGAGTCATGGCCGACATGACCCTCGACGTCGTTGGACCCGGTGGAGGCAAGTTCGCCGTTTTATCGGGCTCACCCGACGCCGCCAACCAGAACACCTGGATTGCGGCGATGAAAGTCGTGCTGAAGGAGCCCAAATACGCCAAGCTCAATCTGGTCGACGTCGTCTATGGCAACGACGAATCTGAAAAGAGCTACACGCAGGCGCAGGCGCTTCTCGACAAGTACCCCGACCTCAAATTGATCATGGCGCCGACGGCGGGGGGCATCGTCGGTGTCGCCAAGGCGCTGCAGGACGAGAAGGTTTGCGACAAGGTGAAGATCAGCGGCCTCGGCATGCCAAGCGAATTGGTTTCTTACACCAAGAGCGGATGCGTGCCTGAGTTCGCTCTATGGAGCTTCGTCAACCTCGGCTATCTCACCTACTATACATCCTACTTGATCGCGACCGACGCTCTCAAAGCCGAGGAAGGCGCAAAGTTCAAGGCCGGCCGCCTGGGCGAATTCACCATCACCAAAGATCCAACCCGCCCCAAGGGCCTCCGGGTGCTGATGGGAACATTCACGGTCTACACCAAGGACAATATCGATTCGGCCACCAAGTAAACGACCTCGCAATGTGGGCTCGGCGGATCGGCCGGGCCTGACAGGATGAGCATTGCCGTCGTGCTTCAGGCCCAAACTGAGGCACGGCGCCCCCAAAGATCGTTGTCGAGGAACCAATGGATCACTACGACGTCATTGTTGTCGGCGCGGGCTCGAGTGGCGGCGTCGTTGCGGCGCGTTTGTCCGAGAATGCCGCGCGTCGAGTTTTGCTGCTCGAGGCCGGCCCGGACTTTCCTCTCGAGGAGACGATACCGCCGCTGTTCACCTTCAGCGGTGAGCATCATTGGCGCGGCGCCGCCGGAATACCTGAGTTTGACTGGGACTTCGTCAACACCGACGGCGCGGGGACGCTCCGGGGCCGCAGCTTGCGGGTGCCTCGCGGCCGCCTGGTCGGCGGCACGTCGATGATCAACGCGACGATCGCGGCGCGCGGTGCGCCGTTCGACTTCGATCGCTGGGCCGCCATGGGGAACAAGGGTTGGGCCTGGGCGGATCTGCTGCCGCTGTTTATCGCCATCGAAAACGACGTCAATTTCGGCGACCAGCCGATCCACGGCCGAAATGGGCCAATCGTCATCCAGCGTTACAAGCCGCAGAGCTGGGCGCCCGTCAACCGCGCCATGTATGACGCTTGTCTCGAACTCGGCGTGCGGGAGGCGCCGGACCTCAACGCTCCCGACGGACAGGCCGGCGTCGTGGGGCCGATGCCGCACAATCGCTACAAGGAAGTCCGCCTCGGCACGCTCGTGACTTACTTGCGCGCGGCGCGCACGAGGCCAAATCTGACCATCCGCGCCGGGAGCCACGTCGATCGCATCCTGTTCGAAGGCGACCGCGCCAAAGGCGTCTCTTATCTCGACCCCGCGAGAGACAGGAAGACCGCATCAGGCGACGAGATCGTGATCAGCGCAGGCGTCTACAATAGTCCGGCGATCTTGCAGCGTTCCGGAATAGGCCCGGCCGAATGGCTGCGGCCGCTCGGGATCGAGGTCGTCGCGGACCTTCCGGTGGGGAAGAACCTCACCGATCATCCGGGCTTTCCTATGATGTTCAGGGCGGACGGGCTTGGCGTCACGACCGGACGTTTCTTCGCGGCAAACGTGCGCGGGCCGGCCAATTCGAACGGGGAGCCAGAGTGGCAGACCCACCCATTCCCGGTCGACGAGGAGGAGCATACTGCAGGCTTCTGGACCTACCTTACGCGCCAGGAGCCGACGGGCGAGGTCCGCATCCAAAGCGCGGATCCGACACGCCCGCCGCTGATCGACCACCGCTACAACACGAGCGAGCAGGATCGCGAGCGGTTCGCTGACGCCCGTGCATTCGTAAAGGCGATGCTGGGAAGCAAGACCTTTCGCTCGCACAACGCGATGGCGATCGACGATCTCGACAAACCCATCGCCGAGGCGCTGGCCGAAACAATGGGACCGGCGCATCACCAGGCGGGATCAAATCGGATGGGCCCGGCAAAGGACCGGAACGCGGTTGTCGGGCCTGACCTTCGGGTCAAGGGCTTTGACAATCTGCGCGTCGCCGACACCAGCATCTATCCTGACAATGTCATGCACAACACCAACCTCACCGCCCTCGTGGTTGGGGAAATGGCGGCGCGCTTCATCAACTCGACGCAGCGTCTGAACACCTGGCGCGACGAGCAGCGCGGGACGGGTTGAAAGCTCCCGATTGGGCCAAACGCTCAGGACCGCAGCGCCCGGTCCCTCTGGCGCTTTACGATTTGGTCGAGAGCGACGGCGAGCACGATGACCGCGCCGGTCACGAAGGTGCTCCAGGTTGCATCGATGCCGAAGAAAATAATGCCGCTGCTGATCACCTGAATGATCAGCGTGCCTACCACAGCGCCAATTACCGTGCCCCAGCCGCCGGAAAGGGGAGTACCGCCGATAATCACGGCCGCAATGACGATGAGCGCGAAATCGGCGCCCTCCTGGGGATCGATTGCGCCGCGAAAGCCGACGTACATCGAACCCGAAAGACCACAGATCGCGCCCATGAGGACCAGCGTCTGCAAGCGTACGACGGAAATCGGAATGCCGGCGAAGCGCGCCGCCTCCGGGCTGCTGCCAACCGCCTGCACACGATACCCGAATCGCGTCCGGTGAAGGACAATATGCAGGACGATGGCCAAACCCACGAAGACCACGCCTACGACCGGAACGACACGAAACACTTTCATCGACGCAAAGCTGAAGAAGCTGCTCGACTGGTCGGTCGGAAACACGGCGCGGCCCTGATTGGCGACGAGCGACAATCCCTCGAACATTGAATAGGTGCCGAGCGTCACGATAATCGAAGGGAGGCCAAGTCCGATCGCAAGCACGCCGTTGACGAGGCCCAGAAGGGCGCCGAAACCTACGCCGCCTAGCGCAGCAAGCCAGGGATCGACGCCCGCAACCATCATTAGCGCTGCGACAACGGCGGAGAAATTGAACATCCATCCGACGGAGAGATCGATTTCGCGAATCGCGAGGAGGAACACCATCCCCAGCGACATCATCCCCTGAAAGGTGGTGTTGCCGAGGATCGTCAGCAAATTGATCGGATTGAGAAAGCGGGGTCGCGCAACCCCGATGATCGCGATCATGACCAGCAACGCGACAATGACGCCGATCTCATCCGGTATGCGAAAGGTAGGTTTTCTGCGCAACTCCGGCGCTTCAGAGGCCTCCGGAACGGGCGTCGCAGGATCGTCCATCACGCTACTTTTGCCACGGCAGCGATTCCGATTCCACGCTCCAGCTTGGGATGGGGGCCTGCAACCCGTCCTTAATCCATAAGAACTGACCGTTGACCGAGGCCGCCTCGTCCTCCATCAGGTTAAGGATCAGATCCGCCGCTTTCTGCGGATCGTCTCCGCCTGTCTTCTCGACCCAGTCGGCCCATTGCAGGAAATGCTCCGCCGGCGCGCCCAGGCGCCGCGCCTTCGTCCGGATATCGGCCCACATCTCCGTCTTGACGTCGCCCGGATGGATCACATTCGCGGTGACGCCGGTTCCCTTCACCTCCGCGGCCAGATGCCGGGTGAAGTGATTGAGCGCGGCCTTGCTCGTTCCATAGGCGCTGTGAAGCGGCCCAGGCGGGTGCAGCGCATTCGCCGATGTTACGTTGACGATCCGCCCCCAGCCTTGATCGATCATTCCGCCTACAAACGCCCGGCAGGTCAAATAGTGGCTGACCATGTTGACCATCAGTGTTTGGATCCACTCACCGGGATCGCTGTCCTTGATGAGTTCAAGCGGCCCGTAGACTCCCGCCGCATTGATCAGGATTGACGGCGCGCCAACTCGGCTCGCGCCGGCTTCGACCTTGTCGATCGAACGGGCATCGCTCAGGTCCGCGGAAACGACCTCAGCGTGGCCGCCCTTCTTGGCGATGCCGCGCGCGGTCGATTCGAGGCTCGCCGCGCTCCGCGCGACAAGCACCACTGTCGCCCCTCGTTCCGCAAGACGAATAGCGGCTTGCCGACCGAGACCACGGCTCGCGCCGGTGACGACCGCGATCTTCCCGGTGAGATCTTTCATCGTTTCGCGGCGGCTTTGGTTTCGAGATGGAAAATTTCGCGCAAGGAGGTCGAGTCGACGATCCCGTCGTCGCGAAAGAACATGAGCGGGTTCATCGCCTCCTCCGACCACTTATCGTGGATCTTCGTGCGCCAGAGCTTGTCCCAGGCGTCCTCATCCACGATTTCCGAGTAGAGAAAGAGGACGGGATCGTTCTCGAAGATCGTCATCGTGGCGATGCCGCTCCTCTCAATCTCGGCGACGAGCTCCGGCCACACATTGTCATGAAAGTGCTTGTACTCCGCGAGCTTGCCGGGTTGCAGGCGCATGGTGAAGGCGCGACGGATCATGGTTCTTCTCACTCAGTTGAGGTTCTGGGCCAAAGCATCTGTCATTGGAGCGTCGTCCGGGGCATCTCGCCTGTATTGACCGCGTGCAGCAGAGCGCGTCCCTCGATCTCGCCTCCCCTGATCTCGCCGGCCACTCTTCCACGATAGAGAACGATGACTCGGTCGCAAAGTCCGATGAGTTCCGAGAGCTCGGTCGAGCTGAACAGAACGATGCGTCCGTCGGCGGAGATGCGGCGAATCAAAGCATAGATCTCTCGTTTGGCGCCCACATCGACGCCGCGCGTCGGGTCGTCGAGCAGGATCACGCGCGGCGAGACTTCCAGCCATTTCCCAAGCACGATCTTCTGCTGGTTGCCGCCGGAGAGCTGCCCGGCCAATGTCTCGGCCGACCCGGTCTTGATGCGAAGACGATCGATCTGCCGAACGGCTCGCTCAAGCGCGGTTCCATGATCGAACCAGGGCAGCCCGTCTCTGAGGGCGCCGATAGCGACCTGACTGATGTTGAAGAGGACGCTTTTGTCCAGCATCAAGCCGTTCCGGCGCCGGTCGGCGGGAACAAGCGCAATGCCGCGGCGCGCCGCTTCCGTAGGGCCGAGCGGCAACCCCTTTGCGTCCGGAAAGACGACGTCGCCTGCGTGCGCCTTTTGCGTCCCGAAAAGCATCCCGAACAGCGCCGCGACGCCCGATCCCTCGAGCCCGGCGAAGCCGACGATTTCCCCCGACCGGGCCTCAAAGTCGATTTCCTTCAGCGGGCCGCCGCTCAATCCCTTGACGACGATCGCGGTCTCGTCGCGATCCGGGCGACTCGGAAGCGGCGGCGGAAACAAGGCAGTCTGGGGCGCGCCGATCATCTCCTCAATCACTTCCGGTATGGTGAGGTCCGCCCGGTCCCTCGTCAGCACGTCGCGCCCGTTGCGGGTGACGGTGACGCGATTGCAGATCGAGAACACTTCCTCGAGCCGGTGCGAGACATACAGTATCGTGATGCCGCGGCGATTGAGTTGCCGCAGCACATCGAAAAGGCGCCGGGTTTCCTGTTCGTTGAGGGCGGAATTTGGTTCGTCCAGAATAAGGAGACGCGGCTCTTCCAATAGCACGCGAGCAAGCTCGACCAGCTGCTGCTCGCCGATGCTGAGCCGACTCACCGGCACATGGACGTCGAGCCGCAGGCCCAGCCGGTCCAGGAGGTCGCGGCTGCGTTCCTCCATGGCGCGAACCGAGACGAGCCCTCGCCGCAACGGCTCCCGATTGACGAACAGGTTCGCCAAAACCGAGCGTTGCGGGAACAGGCTCAGTTCCTGATAGACAATGCCAACGCCGTGTTGCCGTGCGACAACCGGGGAACCGATTACGACCGGGACACCGTCGAACTCAATCTCGCCGGCATCTGGACGAACGACGCCTGCGAGCACCTTCATCAGCGTCGACTTGCCGGCGCCATTTTCCCCCACTACGGCATGAACGTCGCCGCGATGCACGAAAAGATTCATGCCGTCGACCGCGACAACGCCGCCATAGCGTTTTCGCAGGCCGCGGACGGAAACCAACGGCGTGTCCACCATCTCTCGATCCGAACAGGTCGGCGCGCTGCCCCGCCGAGCGGTTCCCCTTACTGCCCTTCAGCCGCGATCGGCTCCATCACCGCGCAGCTCTTGCCAGCGTCAGGACCGTTCACGCATTGCGACCATGGCTTGTAGAAAGTCGCCGTCGCCTTCGGGTCTGCCGACATTGCCTGAAGCTCCGTAAACGTCATCGGCGGGAGATTGTTCGCCATGTCGACGCTGGCGGCGGTTACCGCTTGAGTGCCGGCGTTGTAGAACCCGACTTCAAGCGGCTTCTTGCTCTTGATCGCTCGCACCAGCAGAGCGACCGGAAGGTATCCCTGAACGAACGCGCTCTGGCCCAGCGTGACATAGGCATGACCGTCTTTGATCGCCTGGAGGTTTGGCCCAGTCAGGTCGTAACCGCCGGCGACGAATTTGTCGGCGTTGGCGGCGTTCAGCTTACCGAGGCTTGCGACGTCTGGAGCGCATAGGCCAACAAGCGCGACTGCATCGGGATTGGCCGCATACAGCTGCTCCCAATGATTGTAGTTCTCGACCGCGCTAACCTTCACATCGAAGGGACCGAGAATGGCGATGCCGGAAGCAGTCTTCAGCGACTCTTCTACGCCTTTGGCGCGGTTCTCGAGCACGGTCAGGCCGGGAAAGCAGTTGCCGATAATCACCTTCCCCTTCGCCCCGGCGCCGCCGACCTTGCCAACGATTGCCTTGCCAAGAATACGGCCGCTCTGCGTGGACTTCTCGCCGACATAGGGGGCCTTCACCGCAGCGCTCAGCAGATTGAACTGCACGATCGGAACGCCGCTCGCAATGATCTCATTGAGGCTGTTCGCCATCGAATTGCCCGGAACCGAGGTTGCGACTCCTTGCGCTCCGGCATTGACGATATTTTGCACGAGCTTCAGTTGACCGTCGGGCGCGGCCCCCTGCTGCTGCGCGACTTTGAGCGTGACTCCAAGATCATTGGCGGCGGCCTGCGCCCCATCGATGATCTGCTGGATGAAAGGGTCGCCTTGGGAATGGGTGACGAACCCGATCGTTATCTTTTCCTCGGCTTGGGCGGCCGAAGCCAGAAGACCGAACCCAAAAGCAAAAGTCACACATCCCAAAAGCCTGCCCATAGACATAAACATTTCCTCCACCCGTCTTGCGTTCAATCTTCCCAGCCTCAATCCGAGAAGGCTTCCGGTTTTCGCCCGGTCGCGTATTTCCTATCATTCTCGCCGCTGCTTCCGCAACGCGCCGCTCGAGCACGACGTCGTTTGCTCGGTCTTCTTGTATTGAGGGCGCTCGAAGTTTGACGCTCAAAATCGCGGGTAAGTCGTGGCGTCGCACGCTGTCGTCGGCCAACGCGTCCTGAACCGCGCCATTGACGGCCCCAACCACGTCGTCAGAGCTCCACTCTCCGCAAACGCTTGGCAATCGATAGCCGGGATCGAACGAATCTGACGGCGTGTTCGCGTTCGACCTCGCCCGCGGGGACCTGTATGAAATCGCGTTCCGGGCCCGGATTCAACATTGGAAGGATTCCGATGAAACTCGCTGACGTCCGCAAGAACGCCTTCGCAATGCCGCTCAACAACCCCGCCTACCCGCCCGGCCCCTACAAGTTCCACAATCGCGAATTCATCGTCATCACCTACCGGACCGATCCCGACATTCTTCGCGCGCTGGTTCCGGAACCACTCGAACCGATCGGCGACACGGTGAACTATGAATTCATCCGCATGCCCGACTCGAACGGGTTCGGCGACTACACGGAGACTGGGCAGGTCATTCCGGTGCGCTTTAGGGGCCCCGACGGCGCGGTCCAGGAAGGCGGCTACGTCCATGCGATGTACCTGGACGACAATGCGCCGATCGCGGGAGGCCGGGAAATCTGGGGCTTCCCGAAGAAGCTCGCCAAGCCCAAGATATCGCATCAATCCGAGACCATCGTCTGCACCTTGCACTTCGGAACGGTGCTCTGCGTGTCGGCGACGATGGGCTACAAATACCGCGACATCGATCCGGCGCCGATTCTGGCCGGCCTCGCGAGGCCGGGTTTCATGCTCAAGATCATCCCGCACGTCGATTGCACGCCGCGCATCTGTGAGCTGGTGCGCTACTACTGCAAAGACGTTACGCTGAAGGGCGCGTGGACGGGGCCTGCCGCGATCGAGCTCTTCGAACACGCGCTTTGCGACGTGGCCCGGTTGCCCTCGCGCGGCGTTGTCTCGGCCACCCACTATCTGACCGACCTCACGCTTGGCCTCGGCGAAGTCGTGCACGACTACCTTAAGGGCGCCTGAGACGCTTTCCCGTCACGAGCGGTCGGCTCGAGGCGTCGGTGTTATTACCTGGTCGGGCAGGACGAGATTGACGAGTTCGGCCCAGCGCCGATCCCAGGTGTTGGTCTCGCGCGGCCAGCTTTCTTGACGGCGGGCCGTCCCCAAATCGCTCAAGACCGTTGGCCAGTCCCCGCCTGTCGTCACCAGATGGAGATAGCGCTCAAGTCGGCGTGCTGCTGGAATCGGCGACGCCACACCTCGAGGCCGGCGTTCAGGTAGTGGTGGAGTTTGTCGGGATTAACGTGGTCGGTCATCGGGTGGCCGACGCGATAGGGCAACAGGCCGACGCGAAACTGGCCCAGGATGGCTGGGAGATCGTCGTTCCCGTACGGGCCATGAAATGTGACATTGTGGCGTCGCCGGATCAGCGCATCGAGCTGTTGCTGCGTCTCGGAGGCGCCGATGTCATGGACCGACCCGAATATGGCAATGGTCACGTCATTGGCCGCAAGCGCGTCCAGCCATTGGAAGTCGACCCGCCGGTCAATCGATCCGATGTAGACCATCTTGCTGGCGTCGACCACCGCGACCGACGCAAGCCGTTCGACATGCGAGGCATTGTCGAGATGGTAGGCGGTCGGATAGCGGCCTCGCAGTTCCGGATCCAAAATGATCGAATGTTCGCACCGGCAACGCCACACCGCATCGGCTGTCAGGCGACGAACGCGGTCCGAGCCCTCGGCGTTGCAAAGGAAATCGTCGTAGACATCATATACCCAGTGAACATCGCATAAGTCGTTGTGCAAATTCGTCGCGAGCATGACTGCCGGCTCATCCAACCTCGTCGCCCCCAGTCCGGTGAGCCCCAAGATCGGGCCCGGCTGCAGGCGCTCGCCAATGTTCTGCCGCAACTCGTGAGAATTGCAGTGTGTGGAATATTCAGCGCGCTCGGCGCCGGCCCAGGAAAGGATGAGCGTCTCCCGAGCAGACAGGTGCAATGCGTTTCCGCCGGATCGCTCCGCGGCGCCCATCAGGTATTTGCGGAAATCGCGGTGATACCGCGTGTTGGCGAAGATCAGCAGGTTAACGGGCAATCCACTGGCCCCTTGGCATGCCAGAGCTTGTTCTCTCGGGCTTGCGGTTTAGATGCCCCAGTCTCGAACGGGTCAAGAGAGCGCAAGGCCGAGCGGCCGGTCCTAGCTGCTCAGACTGCGATAGCGGAACCTCCTCACGCCCATTCTTGTGCGGTCATCTGATCGTTCGATCTCTCCGCTGCCGATCTCAGGGCCCAGGCGGAACTCGACCAGAGAGACTCCGCGAAACCTTGAGGCGTTGCTCGACATTCGAACCGTCAAAATCTCATCGTCGGACGACAGGCGGAAATTCTCGATAGGTCCGTCATTCATGCAAACTCCGATCGAAGTTGGGTTTGAAGCGCTCGTCCCTGGCAGGGTCAGATGAAGCTGCAGTTCTACCGTGTCGTCGTACGAGGACCGCTCCTCGGGCAACGGCAAGATGAGAAGGCATTTGCTCTCTTGGCTCCAGATCACATCGTGCGAAGCGCTATGCCATCCTCGCGCGAAGAACTTGGTCGGATATCCATCTGCGAACCCCTCGGAGATCCAGATCCATCCGTCGCCGCCGAACCCGCGCTGAACTGCATCGTCCACAATGCCCCCCGCCTCGCGCACGATTTCTTGCCCTTGGGTAAACCGGTCGTGGATGAGGGTTATTTGTCGTCCAGCGTCTTTTTCGAGCAGCACGAGTCCCGGATCGCTTTCATCGCTACCGGTTTGCCGCGTGTCAGGATTTTTGCCTGAAAGCGCTAGGCCTGAACGCGGCGGAACTCCCTCCGCCGGCGCTCCTTTCTTTCGCAGACAACAGGAATAGATCGGAGCCGACGCTATCTCGTTCTCGTCGAATGCGATTCGGGCGGCCGAAAGCGCCTGACGCAGGTCCAAGCCTGCCGATTCGCCCGCAAGCGCGAAAACGAGTTGGCCGCCAGGTTTCAGAACTCGAAAGATTTCGCGGAGAGCGAACGGGGCAACATCGGCATCAAACTCGCCCGCGATCCAGACAACGACGTCGATTGACGAGGACGGTCTCGAGAGGTTGAGCAAAGAACTGTATTCAAGCCGATCCGTGATGCGATCGTAAAGCTCCAGGTCAGGCAGCTCGCCGGCGGAAACGATGACGTCGGTGCGATCCGAGAGGCTATGAGACAAAGCCGAGCCGATATCGTGCGGAAGACGATCAAGGATCAGCAGCGTTCGATTCGCGATGTCATGACCCAGCGAGGACTCGGCCATCGCGAGCGTATCGGCCACCGTCGCGGCAACCGGTCGCGTTTCCGCTTCGATGAGTTCCGCGAAGAGGTCTTCCAACTCTGTAATGATCCTCTTCGCAGCATCAGCTACGCTGATTGCGGAATGCGCGCTCATGCATTCCGGTCCGCTCGTATGCCGAGGACACTCGATGAGCCAGTTTTGGGTAACGAACCAGCACGCCTTGCAGCCCGACGGCTCCAAATTTATGTTCTGCGAATAGCCAAAAAACTCGACCGGCGTCGGACCGAACAGAACCACACACCGAGTATGGACCGCGTTCGCGAGATGAACGAGGCCGCCTTCTGTATCGATGTGGCATGAGGCATGCTTTATTAAGAGACCCGTCTCCTCAAGGGAGGTCTGCCCGTTCAAGTAATGCGTGACTCCTTCTATCTTCTCCTCTTCGGCCACCCCGAGCTGAATGACGTCAACTCCTTCTTTTCGGATCAGCGAGACGATTTCGCGCCATTGCTTCATCGAAATGTTCTTCGTCGAGCTGTAGTCCGTATTCCTGGTTCTGGCCGGCAGAAAGAGCAAATCGAAGCCCTGATGGACGGTCACGTAAGGATTTGTCGACAGCCCCGCTAAGACCGAGAGCGATCGTCTACTGGGAAAGAACGGTATCTCATTCGGATTGCGTTGAGGAAGGCCGGAAGTCACAGCACTTACCTTCATCGCCGAGAACCCAAGCCGGGTCATTTCTCCAGAAAAGGCGAAGTTAAGCTGGTGCCATCCGTGAAGGACACAATATTTCTCAATCGTCCGCCTCAACGCTGAGGAGCCTGACTCGATCGACCGGATATCCTCAAATGCAATTCTCGACCCGGGAGGTACTACATACTGGACGTGATATCTCCAAATCATGACCAAATCGAACACAGGTATTCGCCCAAGGTGGTCCGCCAAATCGTATACATGTTGAGTAATGGGGACGAACGCGTCTCTTACGTAAGGATTGTGCGCGACAACTTCGCCTACTGCTTTTTGAGCTGATATGATCGTGAGGTCGCAGGAAAAATGATCCGCGACAGACCGCAGAAGGTGAGTAGACTTCAGAAGATCGCCAATCCCCCCGCTGACAACAAAAGCAACCTGTATCCGATCTTTTCGAAAGGGCGGCGCCTTGCCCACTCTAGGATCGTTCTCGGCAATCCAACGAGCCCAAGCATACAGTTGGGGGACCTTCGGCAAATGCCAGCCGTGGCCCGCGCCGGAAGTCCCAGAAGTCTCGGCGGACCTGCCTGTGTTCGCCGAAGCGGGTCCCAAGTAAGTGAAAAGCTGCTTTCTCTTGCGACGAACATAACGCTCGACTATTTTCGGCAGGTCTTTTAGCTCCCGCCCTCTCTCCATACTCTCTCGCAAAGCCAGCTCTTCACGTAAACGCAGTTCGCGAAGCGCGATATGTTCGCGAAGAGACGCGTGTACGCGATCACGAAGAACAACAAGTGCGCCTTGCTTTGCCTTGATTTCGGCTTCTGCTTCGAGAAGTAACTCTCTTATTCTTTTATTTTCCAAAGTAAGAAGTTGGCGACGCATGAGAAACTTACTCAAATCGCGAGCCGTCGCAAAACGGGAGACGTCATCTTGTTGGTTGGCGCTTTGCGCAACGCCCGAGGAAAGCGCGCCCGGTTTGAGCTCCTCGTTCATGGGGCGGCCTTGCCTCGTGGTCCGATTTCAGATCGGGAGGGGATAGGAGCGCGCGAGACGGCGACAAGACTCATTGATAGCCATCGGCGGTCTCGAGATAGTTTCGAACATAAAGCTTCAACCCGTCTTCAAGGGAGGTCGACGGCGGCGCGTAACCCGCCGATCGCAGCTTATCGATGCTTCCGCAGGTATAATATTGATATTTGCCCCGTAGCGCATCGGGGAGATCGATGAACTCGACATCGGGGGCGACGCTCATTTCCGCGAATATGATTTTCGCCAGCTCGAGAAAGGAGCGCGCTGTTCCCGATCCGACGTTGTAAAGGCCAGATTGGGCGGCCGGTTCCTGAAGCGCCCAGAGCGCGACTCGAACACAGTCTCCGACCCAGACAAAATCCCTCAACTGACCGCCGTCGGGGTAGTCGGGGTTCTCGGAGCGGAATAGACGAACCCGGCCGGACTCGCGGATCTGCGCGTGCAATTGAACGGCGACCGAGCGCTGGCCGCCCTTGTGGTATTCGTTCGGCCCATAGACGTTGAAGAATTTGAGGCCGGCCCACCGGGGGGGACATGGAGCGCCGGTCGCGACCGCACGCTGGACCCAGCGGTCGAACACGGCCTTGCTCCACCCATACGGATTGAGCGGCCGCAGGCGGCCGAGGTAGTCGGCGTCGAAACGGTCCAGAAAGCCCTCCCGGCCGTCGCCGTAGGTCGCCGCGGACGATGCGTAGACCAGCGGGATTTTCGCCTGCGAGCACCAGGTCCAGAGGTCGATCGAGAGCCGAATGTTGTTGCGCACGATCGCGTCGACGTCAGTCTCGGTCGTCGTGGAGATCGCTCCCATATGGAAGACGCCGCTGATTTTTTCGCGATTGGCCGCCAAAAACGCCCCCGTCGCTTCGGGCGGGATGATGTCCGACAGGCGGCGCTTGGCGATGTTGCGCCACTTGAAGTCGCTCGCGCCCATCCAGTCGCTGATAACGATGTCCGCGCCTTGTTGATCCAGGGCGGCCGCAATGTTGGACCCGATGAACCCGGCGCCGCCCGTGATCACATACACGCCCCACTCCTCGGCCCCGTGTAGGCGGCTTTGATCAGCTTGACGGGAGGCCGCACGCAACCCTCTGGCGCCCCCCTTCTGCTCATCAGCGTCCACCCGGTATTTGCCCGCGTGAGGATTGACCTTGCGCCGTTGGCTTGCTTCAACGGAATGAGCATGCCATCGCCTTCATACGGTCTGATCGAATCCGAGCCAACTCCGGCGCTGAGTGCGCGACCGCTCCTCTTAATGAGAGAACCCGGCGTTGGCAATTTGATGAAGCGCTTCAGTGCGTCGTCGTCAGATTCGATGTTGCCGCCGCCGCCCGCCCAATGATCGATGCGTCATATGGTGCAAAGCGGACAATCGCGCACCGACCGCCCGTGGGCGAGCCCTTTGCTTCGCCGACCCTTCGCTCACGCTCGAGGTTCGCCGGTTCGGGCTCAAGGGTCTTTTTCGTCGCCCTCGTGATTTGCTTGGCGGCCTCTGCCTTCGATGTCTATGGGGTGGCCAGACAGACGTGGCACAATTCGGATTCAGTTCAGGGATTCATGGAGGCGCAATCGATCCTCCGTGGAAATATACTGCTGAAGGGATGGCACCTTACCAGAGATAACTACGTATTCACCGATGCGCCGTTCTTCGTCGCCTACCAAATGTTGTTCGGAGCGCGACCAGAGGCGTTGGCGGTGGTCCCATCGGTCATCTACGTCCTCATTGTCGTCACCTGCCTCGCCGCTTCGCTCAGGTCGCTGAAGCTGTCGCGCCACAATGTCGTCGCGTTGGCGACAGTGATGCTCCTCGTCGGCCTTCCCTCCCGGCGTGCGCCCTCGACGGATCCGCTGGCGCCGGCCGCCCCCCTCTTTCTGACTAACTTCCACGCTGCCAGTATCCTTTTCTCGCTGGTTGCGTTGATTCTGATCGCTGTCCTGGCCCGGGCGGCCAGCATTCGCGCTCGTCCCGTGGTCGCGTCGCTCCTCGGCCTCATTTGCTTCATGGCCGTCGCGAGCGATCCGTTTACCGTGATCTTCGCGTTCGGGCCGGCCGTTCTCGTTCTGCTGGGCGACGTCGCGCTTTCCGGCGGCGCCCGCAAGGAAATTGGCCTCGCCGCGCTTGTCGCCGGCTCGTCGGTCTTTGGAATGGCTGTCCCCGAGCTCGCCCCCCGACTCGGCGGGTTCGAGACCGAGCACATCATCAGCCTTGGCTTCGTAGAGCCTGAAAATCTTGGAAGTAATATTGAAGCTCTCTTTTTCGGCCTTTTCTACAGCGCTGACGCCTATATCTTCGGTAAAGACCCGCTTAACGTCGAGACAATCGCCCACTTGGCCAGGCTCGCCGGTTGGGTGCTCGGCGCCGTCTGCGTAGTGTGGAATTTCTCGCACCTTCGACGCCACTGGAAGAGATTCCTGCTCGATCGATTGCTCATCGCCTCCATCTTGTCTCTGACACTCGCATGCTTGTTGAGCCAACAGTTTTCTCTTGACCTGACGAAGGATATTCTTCAGGGCGGCAGAGGCAGGATATACATCTCCCCGGCCATTATCCTCGGCGCGGTTCTGGTCGCGCGAGCGATCCCTCGAGCGGGATCGTGGCCTCCCATGAGAAGGCTCCGCATCGCCGCCCAAGGCGTGCTGGTGGCGATCTCGGCGGGCTTGCTCATCGCACAGTCGTCGACAACGCTGAGGCTCGCGTCCGCTCCGGCTTGGGTGGCTGCCAATCCGTACCTAGAGGTCGGCCGCTGGCTCGAGGCGAGGGGTCTCACTCAAGGCGTCGGCGGGTATTTTGACTCAATGATCATCCGCGCGCTTACACGAGGAAAAGTCAACGTGAACGCCCTGATCATTTCGGATGATGGCCGGCTCGAGCCCTTTGTGTTTGATACCGACGCCCATTTCTACGAGGGCGCAGCGCCTCCGATGTTTGCGATATGGCGCACAGGGAGCGATCCCCTAAACTGGTATCGCGTGAATGCCGAGACCGTGGCCGCGACATTTGGTTCGCCAACGCGCATCGAGCAGGCGCCCGGTGGCTTCACGGTTGCAATTCTGCCAGAGCCTCCGCGGTAATACCTCGCGAGTTTTGTCGAAATCAGCTGCGACTCACGCTTCGAACATAACCAGCGACTGCGGCGTTGGCCGAAGGGGGCGAGCGGTCGCGCCCTGGAATCCTGCGGCTTTCGCGAATCCGTCGAGCTCGCTCAGCGTGTACGCGTCGCCGCCCGGGGTCGTCGCCAGCATAAGAAAGGCGAACATGGCGTGGGTGCGCGATCCGGCGCGATCGTCGTCCGGAACGAAGTCGACGGTGCAGGCTCGTCCCTGCGCGGACAGACTTGATTTCACCTTCCGCAGGATCGTGGCGCATTCGTCCGGGCTGAAGTGGTGGAGGAAGTTCGCCAGTATCACGAGATCGAATTCGCGTCCCCAATCGACCTCGAACGCATCGCCGGCGACGGTTCGAAAGCGCTCGCTGACGCCTGCGCCGCTGGCGTTGGCGGACGCCAGCTCCAGCACGCTCGGCCAATCGACAGCGGTAACGATGGCTTGCGGAAACACCTTCGCGAGCTCGATGCCGTAGAACCCATGCCCTGCCGCCACGTCGAGCACTTTGGCGGGTGGTCCGTGGCCGCCTGCAAGGTATACAGCCGCGCGCTTGGCGGCCAGGCGCGCGGCCGGACTCATGGCTTTGGCGAATCGAAGCCAGACAGGATGGTCGGGCGCGAGATGCGCGAGCCCGGGGGAGCCGCCGTGTCTCACGTAAGAAACCGGATTGTCCAGCACGAGGCGCAAAATTTCCGGCGCAGCATAGAAATCGATCGCGCCACCCATCCACGCCGGAGACGAGGGATCGAGATATCTCTTTGCGGGCTCCGCGACGGCATACGCGCCGCCCTGCTTTGTCAGCACACCCATTACGGCGAGAAGATCGCACAGAATCCGCATCCCGCGGGCTGAAGTCGCGGTTTTCTCCGCAAGGGCGTCGCTGGTCAGGGCGCCGCCGCCGAGCGCTGTGACTATGTCGAGCTTTACGGCCGCCGTGAGCGCCGCAGTTTTCTGGTAAGCCAGAGCGGCCTCGTAGGCGGGGTTGTCCCAGCTATCCATTTTCTGTCGTTTCAATCTCGCCGAGAAGGCGCACTAATCCACCTGACGCGCGCTGCCCGTTTCATCTGCGCGCATAGTTGAACAACCGTTTCAGGCGGCGCGAGAGAGATTCATGTTTCGCGGCGCCGGCAAGCGGCGGCGCGATTTCTTCGTCACTCATTGCAGGCGCGAGAAGTTCGCCTTCCTGCTGGCGAGAGGGTTGCGATTCCCGTTTGCCCGGGCCGGTCGGAGAAGTTTCGTCCTTCGTGGTTGGGGAGAGGGGACGCGGCTCGCTCAAGCCGAACGGCGCGTTGCCGGAGAACCACGACCTTAGATTGCCGGCGAGGTCGTTGATTCGGACTGTCACCAAATCGAAATGGTCTCCTGGGATCTCCAGCAGTTCCGCATCCTCGCTTAGGCGAATCCAGTCTCGGCCATCGTATTCGGAGGCAAGGACGAGCAGGCGCACCGGAAACGGAGCCGGAGAATACGCAGCCAAGCGCTCAGTGTAGAGTTCGAAAGCCAACCCGAACGGGCGTAGCCGGCCGAACTGGTATGTCGTCGGGCGCCGCAACCTGGCCGCCCGCTACGGCGCGACCAACTCCGGGCGCCCACCCCGGGCTCTTCAAGGCCTCCCCATCTACCATCACGGGGGAATCGATCATCACGACCGCCTCAACCCGATGATTTAGGTTCGTCAGCAGCCGCGCTGTTTCGAACGCTACAATTCCACCGATACAGTGCCCGGCAAGCCGGTAGGGTCCAGTCGGTTGGGCCTCCAGAATCGCGCCCAATCGATCGGCCGCCATCTCTTCGATCGAGGGGGGAATCGGCTCACCCCCAGGGCCATGGGGAGCAACGGCGATCAGCGAAATATCTGGTCCCAGCTTTCGGGCGAGATGCTCGACGTAGAATCCGCCCCACGACCAGTCGCCGTGGAAGAAGAGCAGCGTCTTGGCGCCATCGGACGTCGCGCCGACCCGGACGGCCGGCTTGAATCGCGGAGTCTCCTTCTCGCTGAGCCTTTGAGCGAGCGCCCTGACCGTGGAGCTCTCGAACAGCAAGCTGTCTGGCAACGCCTTCCCGGTGAGCTGTCGGAGTTCCAGCATGAGCTCCGTCGCGAGGAGGGAATCGCCTCCTTTGTCGAAGAAATCATCATCGATGGAGAGATCCGTCGACTCCAAAAGCCTGCTGCAGATGCGCAGGATCTCGGCGCTCAGCCGATCGAGCCCCTCGACAGAGGATTTCAGCGGTCATTTCAACCCCTCCTCAAGACGCTGACGCTGGACCTTCCCTGTGGCGCCTTTTGGCAGGCGATCGACAAAGACGATCCGGCGAGGAATCTTGAATTGCGCCAGGCTCGGCAACAGGAACTCCCGCAGTTCGAGCGGCGTCACCGTGGCCCCTTCTCGCAAAACCACCGCCGCCGCGACATCCTCGCCGAGGCGCGGGTGAGGCGCCCCGAACGTGGCAGCCTCCGCGAACGTCGGGATGGCGCTGCAACGCATCATCGATTTCCGCCGGCGAGATTTTCTCGCCGCCCCGATTGATCATTTCGGTTTTGCGGCCATGAATGGTGAGGAAGCCGTCGGCGTCGAGGCTTCCAATATCGCCAGTTCGAAACCAGCCATCGACGAAGGAAGCGCGGTTGAGCTCAGGGGCTTCGAGATAGCCCGATGTCACGGTCGGCCCTCCAAGCAGGATCTCGCCATGTTCGCCGGCCGAAACCTCGCGTCCGCTCTCCGCGACGATCTTGACCGTATCCTTGGCGGGAATGCCGCATGTCCCGGGCTTGAACGGCCCCGGCGGCGGTAGGTTGGCCGAAATCTGCGCCGCTTCGCTCGAGCCATAGTGCTCGAGAACCGGCGCGCCCAACGCGGCGGAAAGTCCCTCCCGCACTTCCCGCGTCAGGGGCGCCCCGCCGGAAACGACCAATCGGAGATTGTGGATCGATCTCGCGTTCGGCAGCGCCTTCGTCTTGTCGAACATGAAACGGTGAAGCGTCGGACCGGCGGAATACCAGCTTGGCTTGAGGACGCCGAGCCATTCGTCGACATCAAGCGACGACGGGCTGAGCGGAAATGCGACGCTGCCTCCGGTGATCAATGGCGTGAAAACCGTCACCTTGAGGCCATGCGAGTAGCAGATCGGGCTCACACTGAGACAGCGGTCCGAAGGAGTGAGACCGAACCACGATTGAACTCTGGCCGCCGCCGCGAGCATGTTGCCGTGACTGAAGGGGATCAGCTTCGGCGTGGCGGTGGTGCCAGAAGTCTGCAGAATAAAGGCGGTGGCGGCAAGGTCGGGTTCTTCGGCCGCCGCCGCGGCGCCGACGTCGGACGAGGTGAAATTCAAGCCGAGCTTGCCACGGTCTTCACGGACCGCCTCTATGACTGCGACGCCTCTTCCCATCGCGGCGTCGCGAGCGGGAGAGGGCCCGTCTGCGGGCACGATGACTGCGCGCGGCCGAAGCGACTCCAACCGGCCGTCGATCTCAGGCGCGGTCAATTGGGTGTCGATTGGCACGGCGACGGCGGCGCATGCGGTCGCGACGATCGCCAGAGCCCCATCGGCGCCGCTCGGAAGCGCGACGGCGACCCGCGCCTCGCGGCCGAGGCCGGATTCACGCAGCCGCGCCGCGCAGCGAACGAGATAGTCCCTGAGGCCGCGATAGGAGAGCGGCGCGAAGCCGGTCGCGACAATAGCTGTCGAATTGGGACGAGATTCGGCGTGGCGCAATATCGCCGCTCCGATGCTGGTTGGATCAGACACGCGAGTCCCTGATGATGGCCATGCCGAACTTCACTCCTCCGCCCGGGAGAGCCGGGGCCGGACCCCGCCGACGATTGCCGAGCTTACCACCGGGCCGCGCGCTGATAAGCGAGAAACCGCGATGTGACAACCACGCGCCCCCAGTCAACCGGGGTTTTTGGGCGACGAGACGGCGCCATGGGCTTAGACTGTCGGGGCGTCCGCCGGCGGCGCAGCCCGACGCCGCAGTCGTTGATCATGTTCGTAACATGAGATAAGTCCAGCTTGTCCGGTCCGGTCCTGGGCAAACTCGTGGCGCGTCCAGGAATGCTGACGGCGCCGTGAGGCGAAGAATTCAGGATACCATGCATCAACTCCGGCCCGACCAGATCTCGGTCTCCGTGATCGTTCCCGCCTTCAACATGGAACTTTTCATCGAGGAGTGCCTGCGCTCGCTCTTCGAGCAGACCGTCGACCGGCTGGAAGTGATTGTTGTCGACGACGGTTCAACGGATCGAACACGCGAGGTCGTCGAATCGCTGACTCCGCCGGGCGGGAAGTCGCTCACGCTGATTTCAAAACCGAACGGTGGTCTTTCCTCCGCCAGGAATGCAGGAATGGAAGTGGCGCGGGGACGCTGGATCGGGTTCGTGGACGCGGATGATTGGGTGGCCGCCACGATGTTTTCCCTCCTCCTGTCGGAGGCGGAAAGCGCGGGCGCCGACATAGCGATCGCGCGCAATCTGCGTGTCGACCCGACAACAGGCTGGCAAGAACCCTCCCTCGACATTGGCAGGTGGAACGAGTTCATCGCATCGCACGGCCGCCGCGTGAATCCGCGCGATTGCCCCGATCTCTTCTTGCTCGATCACTCTCCCTGCAAACGACTTTACGGGCGAGAATTCCTAGTGAGAGCAGGGTTCGCCTTTGCAGAGGGGCTCGTCTTCGAAGACCTCATATCAAGCTTCCAACTATTATGTAAGGCAAGTTCGGTCGTACTGATCGATGAGGCGCTATATTTCTATCGGGTCGGCCGTCCGGGACAGATCACCGCGCGTACAGACTATTCTCTCCTGGACGCCGTGCCGGCTTTCAATCTCATTCTCGACGAACTTTGGAACTATCCCGCGAGCGCCGAGCTATGGGCGAATTTTATCTACTTCCAGGGCTGGCTTATCCTGTGGCTGACCTCGCAGATAACCGATGCGCACAGGGAAGAATTTGTCGCAGGCTTCGCAAGGCTGGCTCGGAAGTTTCCTCCTGAGGGCTTGGCGCGGTTTCGCAACAAGTTTCAGCATGACGTCAAGGTCACGACAGCCGTTGAGCTTCAGCTTTACGGAAATAGTGACCTCTATGCCGAATTCGCCAGAACCGGGGTCGCGTCCGAGCGCGTCAAGGTGGTGGTCAGCTCCGGCGTCCTGCGACGTTTCTTCATTGCCCGGGCGAAACTGACGAGCGGTTTGGCGCGCATATCCTCGCGACGCAGATGGCGGAATATGCGCCACGGCCCGCTGATGACAGGCCACTCCGGCAGCGCCGCTCTGCCGTCTCGATAGGACGAGGGGAATTGACTTGAAGCTTTTCGTTTGCGTTTTCGACGACGCCCGCCTCTTGCCCCACTTCCTTGGACACTATGACCGTTTTGGCGTCACCGAGTTCCATATCGCCGCGCCGGCGGAGTTGGCGAATTACATCGTAAATGCGTCGAGCGGCTACAGCGTAATCCAGTACAATGATCTCAACGTCGCGGGCAGCTTTACCGGCGGCGCGGAAGCCGTCACGAAAATGCGCGAGCTGGCGCAGGGTCCCGAAGAGTGGGTCGTGATTGTCGATCTTGATGAGTTCGTTGAATTTCCCAACCGGGTGACCGACCTCGTCGGAAAGGTCGAGGCCGAGGGTGGAAATATCGCTCGCGGCATCATGTACGATCGCTTTGCCATCGACGGTCACCTTAAGACCTTTGACGACAACTCGGAGCTTTCCGCAGTTTTCCCGGTCAGGGCTCGTTTTAGAAGCTTGGTGATGCGCGGCAATGAGTTCAAAGGAGTCCTCGTCAAAGGTCACCTTAGGAGCCGGCATGCTCACCACGAGTTTGACGACGAGCGGCCCTATTCTCAGATGCTCGAAATTTCCCACTACAAATGGAACGACCGAGCTATCGACAGGACCAGACTAGGATATGAAATGTGCGCCGCGGCTGGCAGTCCCTGGGATTTTGACGGCGAGTTCAAGCGGGTCCTCGACCATTATGAACAGCACGGGCGGTTTGCCTGGGAGACGTTCGGCGGCGAAATTGTCGGCGGCGGCAAGTCCGGATTTTCGCCGCCCGCTAGCGATGGTCGTGCGAGCTGGATAAGACGGTTCCTCGCATACGCCTCCAGCGCGAGAAAAGTAAAAATCAACAACTACTGATCCAATCCGCGCTTGCCCGTCGTGTCGGCGGCGGCGGGGCGGCTGGAACATCACGGGGTAGGGACGGAATCGGCGCGGAACGCGGCCTCGCATTTTTGGCGCTATTTGGCCACCGAGCCGGATAGGCGACTTCGCGTGGGATCGCTTCCGGTTTGCGCGGCGGGTTCCGTCAAACCGCGGTGCGCCCGGACGCCTTGTGTCGGCTGACTCGATATGATTATCTTCCGCGCGGCGCCGAGCGCGAATGAGCTCCGCTGTTCTTTCGAGATCCCATTAATGAATTCGTCCTGGATCGCCAAGTGGCAGGGAGTGAAGGTCTTTGTTCTTGGCGACGTAATGCTCGACAAGTTTGTGTATGGCCATGTCGAGCGCATTTCGCCTGAAGCGCCAATTCCTGTGCTCCATCATCAATCCGAGAAAGTTATGCTCGGCGGGGCGGCAAACGTGGCGCGCAATATTGTTGCGCTCGGCGGCGAAGTCCTATTGGTCGGAGCGCTCGGCGACGACGAGGCGGGCGATCTCGTTGCGGGTCCGCTTGTCGCGGAGGATCGGATAGAGGGCCGATTCGTCCGTGAGGCTCATCATCCGACGACAACGAAAGTGCGTTACGTGTCCGGCGGGCAGCAGATCATGCGCCTCGACATCGAGCGGCGGTTTAACCCGGACGCTCAAACGATCGAGACGATCTGCGACTGGCTTGTCGGCGCCGGCGACACCGTCTCCGCCATAGTCCTCTCGGACTACGCCAAAGGCGTCCTTGTCCCCGCGCTCATTCAACGGGTCGTGGCCATCGCCAAGGCGCGACGCATTCCGGTCGTGGTCGATCCGAAATCGCCCGAGGTTTCACGCTACGAGGGCGCCACGGTTTTGACGCCCAACGCCGCCGAAGCTGCGATGATCGTCGGAGTCCAGTGCGCGGACGACGACCGCGCAGAAACGGCCGTCAGGGCCTTCCGGGATCGCGCCAAAGTCGAAGCTGTCGTTTTGACCCGCGGCGCGGACGGGATGACGATCTTCGATCCCGCCGAGATCGAGGGCGCGGTGACCCACGTGCCGGCGGTCGCATCGCAGGTCTTTGATGTTTCCGGCGCAGGCGACACCGTTGTGGCCGCGCTTGCGTTGGCGCTCGCTTGCGGCGCCTCAGTGACGACCGCCGCTCGGATCGGCAACGCGGCGGCCGGGATCGCGGTCAGCAAGCGCGGCACCGCGGTGGTGCGCGCAGACGAGCTCTCGGCCGCTCTCGGCGGCGCCAAGACTGGAAATGATCCGAAAATCGCCAACAACGGCGCGGCCGCTGCGATTGTCGCCGATTGGCAGGCCAAAGGGCTGAAAGTAGGGTTGACGAACGGGTGTTTCGATCTGCTGCACCCCGGGCACATCGAACTTCTGAAGCGGTCGCGCGCCGCATGCGACCGCCTCGTGGTCGCGCTCAACACCGACGCCTCGGTTCGACGGCTTAAGGGCGAAACGAGGCCGGTGCAGAACGAGCACGCGCGATCCGTCGTGATGGCGGCGATCGACAGCGTCGACCTTGTGACGCTGTTCGACGAGGACACGCCGTTGCGGCTGATCGGCTTGCTCAGGCCCGACTACCTCATCAAGGGCGCGGACTACACGCTTGCAACTGTTGTCGGGGCGGATCTGGTTCGCGCTTACGGAGGAAAGGTCATTTTGGTTCCGCTCGAAAAGGGGCACAGCACAACTTCGATCATCGCGCGCGCGAACGCTGGCGCGATATGATCTCGATCGTTGGGCCATTCGCCAGCCCCAGCGGGCGCACGCCGGAGCTTGTCGCATTCGAACCCGCGCTTTAGATGCAAGAAGTTCGAACAGATCAAGACTGCCTCCCAATGCCCCCGCATCGCAAAGACGTCCGAACCTCGGAGTCGAACGTTCCGCCGGCCGGGCGAGGTTTCAGATCCGAAATGGAGCGTCAGCTTCTCGAGATTCAAGACGCCTTTGCCGCGTTTGTCGAGGACGGGGAACGCCAGCGGCTCGACGCCGAAGCCCGGCTCCGCGAGGCGGAACGGCAGAAAAAGGACATGGAAGATCGATTGCGAACAATCGAGAGAGAGAAACTCGAGGCGGAAGATCAACTGCGCGAAGCGCAGGAAGCAATTGCGGAGCTTGCAGAAGACGCTGGCGGTGCGGACCGTCAGATTTTTCAAAAGGTTGAACCCGTCGCGATCAGGGCGGAAGTGATTCCGGCTGCCGCGCGGGTCGGCGCGAGAGACTGCAGCGCGCAAACGGCAGTTCATGCCGGTCGTCGATTGCCGCAAGCCGTTCCGCCTCGGCGAGATCGTCGAGCGTGTTGGCGTTGAAGAACGGATCGAACGGTTCGGCCGGCCACGCGACGGTCGCACGCCGGTAGCGCGCGGTCCACTGGTCGACCTTGCGGAGGCCTTCGACGACGAGGGCCCTGCGCAGCGCATCGCGCAAGGCGACGCTCCACAGCCCGATGACCGAATGCGATCGCCCCTCAGAAGCCGCGACGGCGAGCTCGGCGTTCTCTGCGACCAAAGCTAGTCCGAGGCGCGCGACGAGATCGCGGGGCAGAAAAGGACAGTCGCCGGGAACGCTGAGAACCCACGCCGCCTTCGGCCGGTTGGCCGCCGTCCAATCGAGCCCGGCGAGGATTCCTGCGAGCGGTCCCGGTTGGCCCTTCACGCCATCGGCGATGACGGGCAGCCCGAACGATGCGAAGCGGGTCGGATCGCCGTTGGCGTTGATCGCCAGGCCTTCGCATTGCGGTTCGAGCCGGGCGACGACGCGGGCGAGGATAGTGCGGCCGCCGATTTCGCGCAGGGGCTTATCGCCGCCGCCCATCCGGCGCGCGAGGCCGCCGGCGAGCACGACGCCGGGCGGCCGCTCTAGGGCGGACATGAGGGCGAGCGCAACATCGGCCGCGCGGCGGTTGACGGCCGACGAAGCGCCGGCCCATGGTCGGCCATGCCACTCATCCGGCTCGACCTCACCGGCCTCAACTGTCCGCTGCCTGCCCTGAGGACGCGTAAGGCGTTGAAATCGCTCGCGCCCGGCGACCGGATCGAGGTGCGCTGCTCGGATCCCCTCGCGGCGATCGACATTCCCCATCTCGTCGCTACGACCGGGGACCGCCTGCATGGCGTCGAGCGCGAGGAGGGCGGGACAGTGTTCCTCATAGAAAAGTCAGCGCGCGCCGGCGCCGCCCGATAGGCGGAGCGGCGGCGCCTTGCGCCGGAAATGACCCCCGCCATCGTAGTTGATTTGCACCTCGCCGTTGGTGACTATCGTCGCAGGTGGAAGGTCCGCTCTGGACGCCGACTGAAAACCACAACACGTAAAAAATGAAAGGACAGCCGTCAGACCTTTGTCGCGATAATCCCGTCTCATCATGGCCCCCCAAGGCCGGTTTTCCGGTCTCGGCAGCCGATCATAGCAAGCTGACGCCGTCAATCGGCGCCACGGCTCCCCTCGGCCGGGGTGCGCAAAAGACAATCCGGCGCCATATAGTGGCGATCCCTAATTTCACCCGATGCGGTGATCGAGGAGCGAGACTGCGTGGAGCGCGACTCTGAACTTGCAGCAGCCCTGGCCGCGCCAATCAGCGCCGGCGCCGATTCTGCGCCCGCGCCGTCGCCGGCGACCTTTCAGACCCTATTCCACCCGGCGGTCGCGGGCTGGTTCGCCGACAGCTTCGCCGCGCCGACGCCGGCCCAGGCCGAGGCGTGGCCCGCGATCAAGGCTGGCCGCCACACCCTCATCGCCGCCCCGACCGGATCGGGCAAGACGCTTGCGGCCTTTCTGGCGGCAATCGACGACCTCGTGCGGCAAGGCCTCGAAGGCGGCCTGACCGCCGCGACCCAGGTCGTCTATGTCTCGCCGCTCAAGGCGCTGTCGAACGACATCCACCGCAATCTCGAGGCGCCGCTGGCCGGCATCCGCGAGCGGCTTGCCCGCGCCGGGCTGCCCGACGTCGAGATCCGCACCTGGGTGCGCACCGGCGACACCCCGGCGTCCGAGCGCGACAAAATGCGCCGGCGCCCGCCGCATATCCTCGTGACGACGCCGGAGTCGCTCTACGTCCTGCTAGGCTCGGAATCCGGGCGCGCCATGCTGGCGAGCGCCCGCTCGGTCATCGTCGACGAAATCCACGCCGTCGCGCCGAACAAGCGCGGCGCCCATCTCACGCTCTCGCTCGAGCGACTGGCGGCGCTGTGCGGCGACCGCCTGCAGCGCATCGGCCTTTCGGCGACCCAGAATCCGATCGAGACCGTCGCCCATTTCCTCGCCGGCGCCGCCGCGGACGGCAGGCCCGCAGCCAAGGTCGCGATCATCGACTCCGGGCATCAGCGCCGGCGCGACCTGACCGTGGAGATGCCGGGTTCCCCTCTCGAATCGGTGATGTCGAACGAGGTTTGGACCCAAGTTTACGCCCGCCTCGCCGAGCTGATCGAAGATCACCGGACGACGCTGGTGTTCGTCAACACCCGTCGGATGGCCGAACGGGTCGCCCACGAGCTCACGGAGCGTCTCGGCGAGCGCGCGGTCACCGCCCATCACGGCAGCATGGCCAAGGAGCTGAGACTCTCGGCCGAGCAGAGGCTGAAAGGGGGCGAGCTGAAAGCGCTGGTGGCGACCGCCTCGCTCGAGCTCGGGATCGACATCGGCGAGGTCGATCTTGTTTGCCAGCTTGGCTCGCCGCGCTCGATCGCCACCTTCTTGCAGCGGGTCGGCCGTTCGGGTCACGCGATCGGAGGCACGCCGAAAGGGCGCCTGTTTCCGCTCTCGCGCGACGATCTCGTTGAGTGCGCCGCGCTCCTCGACGGCGTTCGCCGCGGCGAACTCGATCGGCTCGCGATTCCCGAGAAGCCGCTCGACGTGCTCGCCCAGCAGATCGTCGCCGAGGTCGCCGCGCAGGACTGGCAGGAAGATTCGCTCTTCGACCTGCTGCGGCGCGGCTGGCCCTTTCGCTCTTTGTCTCGCGACGACTTCGACGCTGTCGTCCGGATGCTGGCCGAGGGCTTCTCCACCCGCCGGGGCCGCCGCGGGTCGCTCATCCACCGCGATGCGGTCAATCGCATCCTGCGCGGGCGGCGCGGCGCGCGCACGACCGCGCTGACGTCGGGCGGGACGATCCCCGACAACGCGGACTATCAGGTGCTGCTCGAGCCGGAAAACGTCACCATCGGCACGGTCAACGAGGATTTCGCGGTTGAGAGCATGGCGGGCGACATCTTTCAGCTCGGCAACGTCTCGTATCGCATTCAGCGGGTCGAGCGCGGGACGGTCCGGGTCGAGGACGCCAAGGGGTTGCCGCCGACCATCCCGTTCTGGCTCGGCGAGGCGCCGGGACGGACGGATGAGCTTTCGACCGCCGTCTCGCGCCTGCGCGCGGAACTGGCGGCGCGTCTGAGCGCCGACCGCTCCGGCGCCTCGGCCAGGCGCTGGCTCCTCGACGAGATCGGCCTCGGCGAAGAAGCGTCGCTTCAGCTGGTCGATTATCTCGCGGCCGCCGCCACAGCCCTCGGCCTACTGCCGACGCAGGACGCGATCGTGTTCGAACGCTTCTTCGACGAAGCGGGCGGCATGCAGCTCGTTATCCACAGCCCCTTCGGCAGCCGGATCAATCGCGCCTGGGGGCTCGCGCTGCGCAAGCGCTTCTGCCGCAAATTCAATTTCGAGCTCCAGGCGGCGGCGACGGAAGACAATATCGTGCTGTCGCTGACCACCGCCCACAGCTTCGAGCTCGGCGACGTCGCCCGCTATCTCCATTCGAACAGCGTGCGCGCCGTGCTGGTCCAGGCGATGCTCGACGCGCCGATGTTCACGACCCGATGGCGGTGGGTCGCGGGCGTTTCGCTGGCGCTGCCGCGATTTCGCGCCGGCAAGAAAGTGCCGCCGCAATTCCTGCGGATGCAGGCGGAGGATCTCGTCGCCGCGGTCTTCCCCGATCAGATCGCCTGCGCTGAGAATCTGGTCGGCGAGCGGGAGGTCCCCGACCATCCCCTCACCAATCAGGCGATCAGCGACTGCCTCCACGAGGCCATGGACATCGACGGTCTCGAGCGGCTGCTCGCGCGCCTTGAAGCCGGCGACATTCGCGTCGTTCCGTGCGATCTGACCGAGCCCTCGCCGCTCGCTCTCGAGGCGCTGAACGCCAAGCCCTACGCCTTCCTCGACGACGCGCCGTTGGAGGAGCGGCGGACCCAGGCGGTGATGGCGCGGCGCTGGCGGGATCCGGAGAGCGCCTCCGATCTCGGCCGGCTCGATCCCGAGGCGATCGCCAAGGTCCAAGCCGAAGCGTGGCCCGATCCGATCAATTCCGAAGAGTTGCACGACGCCCTGCTCTGGCTGGGCTCGCTGACCGAGGCCGAGGCTCGCGCCGCGCCCGCCTGGCGCGGAATGGCTCGACGCTTTGGCGCGGGAGAAGCGGATCGCGCTGTTGATAGCGCCCCGAGCGAGGCTCTGGATCCCGGCCGAGCGGCTGAACCAGTTCGAGGCGCTCTACCCGGAGGCGCGGCTCGAGCCGGAGATCGCGGCGCCCGCAGACCGGGCCGCAACGAGGTTCTCGCGCGACGAGGCGCTGATCGAGATCCTCCGCGGCAGGCTCGAGGGGCTCGGGCCAGTCACGCCGACGACGTTGACGGCGCCGCTCGGACTCGAGCCCGGGGCGGCGGCGGCCGCGCTCGCCGCGCTGGAAAGCGATGGCGCGATTATCAAAGGCCGCTTCCTTCCCGGCGTCAATGACGAGCAATGGTGCGACCGCCGCCTGCTGGCGCGCATCCACCACATGACCGTCCGGCGTCTGCGGTCGGAAATCGATCCGGTGGCCGCGCGCGACTTCCTGCGCTTCCTGTTCGCTTGGCAGCATGTGTCGGAAGAGACGCGGCTCGAGGGGCCCGATTCGCTGCCCGCGGCCTTGAGCGCGCTCGAAGGTTTCGAGGCGCCGGCCAAGGCCTGGGAGACCGAAATCCTGCCGGCGCGGCTCAAAGGCTACCAGGCTTCGTGGCTCGACGCCCAGTGCCTGGCCGGGCGCACGGCGTGGGCCCGATTGACGCCGCCCGCGCTGGCGAATGGCCGCGCGCGCCATGCGACGCCGGTCGGCGCGACTCCGATCGCACTCATCGAGCGTCGCCGGGCGCCGTTATGGATGGCGCTCGCGCCGCCAAGCGGCGCGGCGTCGCTGAGCGGACGCGCGGAGGCCGTGCTCGACCGCCTCAGGACGCGGGGCGCGATGTTCTTCGACGAACTGGCGGATTCCGTCCGCCTGCTGCGCCATGAGCTCGAGGAGGCGCTCGGCGAGCTTGTCGCGCTCGGGGCAGCGTCTTCCGACAGTTTCGGGGGCCTTCGCGCCCTGCTCGTGCCGTCCGGACAGCGCAAGCCGCCGGCCGGCGCGAAACGGCGCGGTCGCGTGCTCGCCTTCGACATCGAGAGCGGCGGCCGCTGGTCGGCGATCGGCCGGGCGCGTGAGAGCGCCGGCGCCGACGTGTCGCGCGCCGAGGCGGTCGAGTACGCGGCGCGGGCGCTGCTCAGACGCTACGGCGTCGTCTTTTGGCGCCTGCTCGCGCAGGAGCCGGGATGGCTGCCGCCGTGGCGCGACCTGCTCAGGGTGTACCGCCGGCTCGAGGCCAGAGGGGAAATTCGGGGCGGCCGCTTCGTCGCCGGTTTCTCCGGCGAGCAGTTCGCGCTGCCGGAGGCAGTCGGCGCATTGCGCGAGATTCGCCGGCGCCCGTCCTCCGGACGAGTGGGTCTCGCTGTCGGGCGCCGATCCGCTCAACCTGATCGGCATTCTGACGCCCGGGCAAAGGCTCTCGGCGCTGACCGCCAATCGCGTCGTCTACCGGGACGGCCTGCCGGTCGCGGCGCTCACCGGCGGCAAGGCGCAGTTTCTCACCGACCTTGAGACCGCCGACCAATGGGAGGCCGAGAAACGGCTGGTTCGCTCAGCCGCGCGCGGCAGGCTCGCGGACCTCGTCTGAGTTCGCTTCCGGGAGCTAGGGCGAATGCCGCTTCGCCCCAAATCGCTCAAGGACGTTGCGCGTGATTTGGGCCGCCGCGGGACTTAGGCGTGACGTGCGAAGGCGCGGCGCATTGAAGTCGTCGAGTCCCCAACTCCACTGAATGCTTCCCGTCGCGAAGACTTCGGCTCCCGATGGCGCGACATAGGCCGTCATGTTCGAGACAACAGTCCGGCTCGGCTCCTTGAGGTTCTTCGCCGGAGAGGCCGCGAGGACTCTCAGGCCGTTTGGCGCGTTTCGCAACAGGCCGTCGACTTCGTAACCGAGCAGTCCCGCCAGCGCGGAGCCGTTCACAAGGCCTGTATTCGCAAACGCCCAGTGACTGGCGTCGGAAACAATGATGTCGCCGTCGACGGGGTCCATCAGATAACAAACCCCGATCAGCTTGTCCTCAGGGCGGGAAACGGGCGGCAGCCGCCACTGAGTTGTCGCCAAGTGGTCGTTGGAAGGGTCTTTGTCGAGAAGGACCGGGTCCAACTCGCGAGCCTTCTCCTTATAGATCGCCAAATGACGGTCGGCGCGTCCGCGTCGGTCTGGTTCCGCCCTCACTTGCCAATACACGGCGTTGGCGCCTGAGAAAAACAGATTCGTGCCCTGGGCCAAAGCCTGTTCGAGATTGGCGCGGCCCTGCCAGGACCAATATTCGTCATGCGCCCCGGTGATAAAAACACGGCGCCGAGCGAACAATTCCGGAGCGTTCTGAGTGTCGACGTTAGTGACATAAGTTACGTAGTAGCCTTCCCGCTCGAGCCAACGAACGAGATTGTAGTCCCATCCAGCGCTCGAGATTGGATACCCGGTACTCACTGGCTGCACGTTGCACAGAAACTCGCCTGCCCCCATCCCGAACGAGGCGGCTGGATTGGTGCTCGCGGCATAAGGCCGATTGAAGGACACCTTGACCGCCGCCTGGCCGGAGGTAGAACCCCACGGGATTCCGTCGCCGCTGCCCCACGCAGTACGCCTGCCTGCCGCCCCAGAAATTGTAGGCCTGATACGTGTTGACCGGAAGTTCGAATACGACATCGGCATTGTCGTTGTCGTCCCTGACGACGAAAATGACATACGACTGGCGACGTCCGACGCTTTCCTCGAGCTTGGCGAGATAGACGCCGGAACGCCAGTCGGCCCCGACAACAAACTCGGCCGGGGATTGCCAATCGCAATCGACGAGCCCGGTCTCGGGGTCCGGACTCGGGATCGGCTGGCGCAAACCTTTCGCGGTGACGGGGCCGTGAATGCGGCGGGCGCCGCGGCCGCCGTACCAGCCCATTCGAAAAATCTCGATGGTGTAGGACGGCGCCGCCGTATTGACGTAAAGCTCCAGCGCGTGACCGCGGGACACGCTGCAAGCGGAGGCATAGCCCTCGATCTCGCGTCCGAGCGCCGGCCTGGTCAGCGCCCAGTCCTCAGCGCCGGGAAGATTGTTTTCATCCCGGAGCGGACTGACGGAGGCGCCGCGCCCCAATGAACGGAACCCCCAAAGCTTCGGGAACAAGGGGAGGCGCATCAGATCGCCGCGCCGCATTGCAGAGCAGACGCGCGGGACAATATGCGCGCCGCGTCACAGCCCAGGCACATTGGATCGCCTCGCCCCCGATTGACGTCCGACAACGAGGACGGTCGGCGTTCAAGGCCTTTTGTCCGAAGCAGACCGCCAATTCAAGCCCAAAGGCGAGCGGCGGCCCCAGCGTTGCACGACCCGAGGCTCGATTGACCCGGCGCGTCCGGTTTGCTAGCCAAGGCGCCGACAACGAAAAGTCACATGCTTCGGCATGCGCCGGCTGGGATGCTTTTGAATGGCCGCAATAATCAGGGGGGCGTCCGTGGGGATCACACGTCGTGTCGGCGCTCTGGCACTGGCCGGTCTCGTCTCGGCTTTCGTCGCCGGCTGCGGGGAAACGCCGCCGCCAGCGCCCGCAATCGTCGCCCCCGCCATCAGCGCCGACCAACTGGTCGGCAAGTGGGGACTTGCTTCCTACCACAAGGATGAGGATCGGGCCCGCACGATCAAAGAGGCGACGGGCCAGTGCAACAAGCCGTACATCATCAACAAGGGGCCGAACGGCGGCGTGATGATGTACCTGGCCGACCAGAAGGAGTTGTCGGAGCTGTCCTTGAAAGCCGGGCCGAACGGCCAGACCTTCCTTGGGCCGCCCGGCGACGCGGGCACGGCGGACGATCGCATCGTCACCAATGTCGACGCGAATTCCTTCACGACGATTTGGGTCGATCCGGACAACTCGTCGCGCTATGGAACGATGGTCTATGAGCGGTGCGGCGTGAAGCGCTGATCAGCGCTCGAGCCGGGACCGCGTTTTTCTATCCGACGGAGCACGCATGAAGGTTCGAACAAGTTTGTTGTTGCGGGTGACGTTTGGCGCGTTGCTCGCGATTTTCGCGGGCGCGGGAGCCGGAGCGGCTACGCCGGGCCAGGACGAGTTGGGGGTGGTCGACCAGCCCGGCTACCAGCCGACGCCGGAGGAAGAGCAGCTCACCGGAGCTTTCGAGAAGCAGGAGGTGTTCTTCCGCACCTCCGAGGCGCCGGGAACGATCGTCATCGATACGAAGTCCCGGTTCCTCTATCTGGTGCAGCCGGACAATCGGGCGTTGCGTTACGGCATCGGCGTCGGTCGCGACGGCTTCCAGTGGGCCGGCTTGCAGAAGATTTCGCGCAAGCAGGAATGGCCGGATTGGCGCCCGCCGCCGGAAATGATCGAGCGCCAGCCCTATCTGCCCCGATTCATGGCGGGCGGCCCGGGAAATCCGCTCGGAGCGCGCGCGATGTATCTCGGCGCGACCGTCTATCGCATCCACGGGACCAACCAGCCGCAGACGATCGGAACCGCAGTCTCGTCGGGCTGCTTCCGTTTGGTCAATGAGGACGTGATCGACCTCTACGGCCGGGTCGCGGTGGGAACCAAGGTGATCATCAAGCAGGCCGTCGCGCTCTAGACAGGCGCGCAGGCCGAGCCCCGAAACGGAAACGAGAATCATCCATGCGCAAGATGACGACCCTTTTCGCGCTCGCCGCGGCCGTGGGGTTCGGCGCACCCGCCGAAGCCCAGTCCACCCTCAAGGCCGTGCAGGACCGCGGCTCGCTCGTCTGCGGCGTCAACCAGGGCCTTGAGGGCTTCGCCAGCAAGGACGACAAAGGTCAATGGTCGGGCTTCGACGTCGATTTCTGCCGCGCGCTGGCGGCGGTCATCTTCAACGATCCCTCGAAGGTGCAGTATGTGCCGGTCTCGACCTCGGAGCGGTTCGACGCCCTGAAGAACAAACAGATCGACGTGCTGTCGCGCAATTCGACCTGGACGATGGGCCGCGAAGGCGACTACGGCGTCGTCTTCACGGGGACGACCTATTACGACGGTCAGGCGTTTCTCGTTCCCAAGAGCCGCAATCTTCAGTCGGCGCTCGAACTCGACGGCAGCAAGGTGTGCGTGCAGCCGGGCACGACGACCGAACCCAACTTCACCGACTTCTTCGACTCCAATCATATGAAATACGAAGTCGTCCACGCGGCGGGCGTCCCGGAGATGATCGCGGCCTACCAGGCCGGGCAATGCAACGTGATGACGACCGACGAGTTGGGGCTGTTCGCGATACGGCTTCAACTGGCGAAGCCGGCCGACAGCATGATCCTGCCGGACGTCATCTCGAAGGAGCCGCTTGGTCCGGTCGTGCGCCAGGACGACATGCAATGGTTCAATATCGTCAAGTGGGTCAATTTCGCGATGATCAACGCCGAGGAGCTCGGCGTCAGCTCGAAGACCATCGACGATGCGCTGAAGTCGACGAAGCCGTCGGTCAAGCGGCTGGTCGGAACCGAGGGAGACTTCGGCAAGCCGCTCGGCCTCACCCAGGACTGGGCGACGCGCGCCATTCGGAGCGTCGGCAACTATGCGGAAGTGTTCGACCGCAACGTTGGCGCCGATTCGAAGCTCGGGATTCCCCGCGGATTAAACGAACTCTGGGATAACGGCGGCATTCAATACGCCCCGCCGATCCGATAGCGCGTCCCGCGCAACCCTCCCTGGTTACGGGGAGCCGCAGAGCCGAATGAGGCCAGCGACTCAGGGCTAATCCGGCACCCACGTTCGGCCTTCATAGTGCCCTCCCTTGGCCTTTGCGGGCGCGTCGGCGGGTTTCGGTTTGTCGGGCGGCGGCTTTGGCTTTGGCGTGCCGAAATCCTGCGCCGGCGGCGGGACGACGAACACCGGCGGGTAAATGAATTGAGCCTTGGCGTGAAAAGGCGCGCCGGCGGCAAGGAACGCGAGCCCTGCGGCAAATCGAACGGCGTTGGTCTTCATGGACGCGTTCCTTGTCCGCTTGCGGCGGGGCCTAACAAGTCGGAGGGAACGACCCCGGCCGAAACCGTCGTGCGTCTTTCGCCTCTTCACGTTGTCCGTTGCGCGCCTGAGCTTCGAACGATCGTTCGTCCGCCGCGGACCGGGGCGCTCAACGACGTTTACTAGCATGTCCGGCCCGCGAACGGAATTCCAAACGACGACGCCGAAAGCCCATGAGCGTCGCCCCGAGCCGGGTCTACGCTACTTCTTGACCGCTTCGGCCTTCGCCATCGCCTCCTTACAGCCGTCGCTGAGGTCGTCCACATGAGACTTCATGCATTCCGCGACGGTCCCCTTGCCGGGTTTGACGTCGGCGCAAAGCTTCTTGGTATCGGCCTTGCAGGCCTTGCCCACCGCGGCCGCGCGGATGATCGCCACCTGACAGTCCTCTGACAGGTCGGAGAAGTGCGCCTTCATGCAGTCTTTGAGCGGCCGGCCTCCGGACTTCATCTCGTCGCCGCATTGGGTCTTTATGTCCGCCGCGCAGATCTTGCCGAGCGAGGCGGCGAAGGTTGACTGCGTCATTAACAGCGCCACGACGAGCGCGGCGACGCCAGTGAGGGTCTTCATCGCGGGTGTCCTCCATCAGAAAGTGGATTCGCGCCATGTCCGGCGGCCAAAACAGCTCCAAGCAGACCAAGCCCCGCCAAGCAAATCCAGACGGAGCTACTTCGATTTGCCTCGTCTTATTCGTCCGAATCCGGACTTTTCAATGGTTTGCAGCAAAAAAATCCGTCTTCTCTCTGCTCGCCGCAGGGCGCGGATTCCAATTCGCGCAGGAAAATATCCCGAGAAAAATTCGCCGGCTCCGTCCGCTTCACGCGGCGGCGGAGCCGTCGCCCGGCAAAACCATCAGCGTCGAGGCGCCGTGGGCGAGGATGCGCCCCCGCGCGTCGATGATCCGACCGTCGCAGGAGATGATGCGCCGGCCGCGGTTGATGACCCGCCCCTCGGCGCGCACCCGCCCGGAATCCTTCAGGATCGGCCGGTCAAAATTGGCCTTGGTTTCGATCGTCGTATAGCTCACGCCAGCTGGCAGGATCGTCTGCGCGGCGCAGCCGGTTGCGCTGTCGATCAGGGTCAGCGCCCAGCCGCCATGGACGACGCCAAGCGGGTTCAGGAGATGCTCGCCGGCGTCGCCCTCGAACACGGCGAAGCCGTCGCCGACCTCGGCGAGCGTGAACGATAGCGTCCTCGCGATCGGAGGCGCGGGCAACCTGCCGTCCATGATCGCCTCAAGGAACGCGCGGCCCGACATCAGCCTCGCTTCGACCGGATCGGCGACGCCATAGCGCGGCGCGGTCGTCAACATCGCTTTTCTCCTTTGCATGCAGATACAAATGATGCATATGCATACATCGATGAGGATGCCGAGGCAACCGATACCTAAGACCCTCGTCGCAGACGCGCGGGCGGCGGTCGGGGCCTGCGCCGGCTGGAACGCCAGGCTCGCCGCGCGCCGCATCACCGGCTTCCTCAACCGGCGGATGCAGGGTTCGGGTCTGAGCCTCGCCCAGTTCGGCCTGATGGCCCAGATCGCCTCGGCGCGCGACGACACGCTCGGGGCGCTTGCCCAGCGTACCGGGCTCGACCAGTCGACGCTGTCGCGCAACCTGCAGGTGCTGGAGAGCTCGGGCCTGATCGAGATCGCCGCCGGCGACAGGGACGCACGGCGCCGCGCGGTGCGCTTGACCGAAACGGGCGCGCTGAAGCTCGAGGCGGCGCTCGCCGACTGGCGCCGCGCGCACGGCGAACTCGCCGAGCGTATCGACCCGGAGGCCGCCAGACGCCTGGCGATCGCCGCCGAGGCGCTGGAGGACGGGTAGGCCGGAACCCGATCGGCGCCATGGGTCCGGGCGCGACGCGGAATCGGTCATGGCAGAGTGCGATGCAATTAGCCTGGAGATTCGTACAGCGCGGTGGAAGGGTTTAAGGAGATAGCGACGACATGTCTGCGTCGCGGCGAATTGTCGCGAGGAAAAAACTGTCGCCGGTAGCGCCGAAATCCAAGCTCTCTTCCTTCGAGGGGCCGGTATGGATGTCAAGCGAGCATTGCCGCGTCCCGAACTTCGAAGCGTCGTTCGCTCATTCGTAGAGATATGCGAGGATTTGGGATCAACTGAACGGACCTGGCCTGTCGCTGCGCGACCTCACCAGATGCTCCAGTTCCATCTGGCTGAGCCATACCGGGTGCGTCACGACAATGGCCCGGCAAGCCTCATGCCGCAAACGTATGTAACCGGTCCGATGACCCATCAGTTCGCCCAGATTTATGAGTTGGGCCGGATTCATGTTTTCAACATTCTGTTTCACCCGACTGGCCTGAACCGATTGGTCGGGATCAATATGGCGTCGCTGGTCAACGACGACCCCGCGGCTTCGGACGTTCTCGGCAAATCTGCACTGGCGCTCGATGACTCCGTGCGCTTGGCGCCGAACTTCCCTTCGCGTGTCGCGGCGGTCGAACGCTGGGCGGCCATGATGCTGGAGAGGCGCGAACCCGACGTCGCGATCGAGCGCGCGTCGCGACTGTTGATGGCCGGGCAAGGCCGTGCGCGGATCGGGAATCTCGTTCGAAAGTCGGGTCTGAGCGCCAGCCAGTTTCAGCGTCGTTTTGCGTCGGAAGTGGGAGTGACGCCAAAACTGTTTGCGCGAACGATCCGGTTTGACGCCGCTATAACCGCACACCACAACGCCCCGGACAGATCATGGACGGATATTGTCCATGAACTTGGGTATTTCGATCAGGCCCATTTCATCGGCGAATGCCGCACTTTTGCTGGCGTGCTCCCAAGCGGCCTCGTCGGCGATTGGGAAAACTCGCGTTTTCCGGCTCAATGACCAAAATCTACAATCGCTTCCGCCAACTCTCGCGCATGGTTCTCCGGCAGCGTGTTCGAGGATGGAGATCTCGGCGGGTTTAGAGGCGCGGCGGCTCCTGAGGCCATCGCATCCTGAGCGAACGCCCATCCGAAACCCAAAACCATCGCCGCCGTCAGACGCGGGCATGAAGCGTTCGTTCCGAGCGACTACGGAGGAAAGCAACAATGAAATCCAGATATAAAATTGGCGCGGCTGTCATTGGCAGCTTTGTTCTTGGCATTGGCGCCGCCAGCGTCTTGCACGCGCAGGCCAGGCCACCCGCGTATGTCTGGGCCGAAATCGATGTCAGAGATTGGGTCGGCTACAACAACTATTTTCTCGCCCAGACGAAAGCCAACATAAGAGAAAGCGGCGGAAAGTTCCTCGCCGGCAACTCTAACGCCGGCGGCCCTACCGCCGTCAGCTTGAGCGGTTCCCCGCCGCCGGATCGTGTCACTCTCCTTCAGTTCGCCGATATGGAGGCGGTCAAGGCGTTCTATGCGAAACAGCATGCACTTGAGGCGGATGTCGGCAGCAAATACGCCAGCTTCCGCATTGTCGCGATCGAGGGCAATTGAGCAGAAGTGACGTCGAGGGAGGCGGCGGTCGCTGACCACAAGCGCATCCTCGAACTCTCGCGCAAAGTCGATCCGACAGCAGAAGAAGGTGATGGCGATGAATATGACGCGGCGCAAATTCGGCGTCATGACGGCCGGCATCGCCGGGGCCGTCTCCAACGCAGGAACCGAAGCAATGGCCGGAGTCAGCGATGACATGCGCGGGAAAGTGGGAGCTGTCGTAAACGGCTGGGAGGCCGCCTGGAACGCCGCCGACATGAACGCGATGTGGGGGCTGGCGACCGATGACGTTCATTGGGTCAATGTCGTGGGGATGCACTGGCGCGGAAAGGCGGAAGTGCAGCAAGCCCATCAGGTCTACTTCGACATGATGTTCAAGAATCGGAGCGCCAAACTCGACGAGATCGAAAGCGTCGAGGCGCTGCCCGGCGGCGCGGTGGTGGCCGTGGTCCGTTGGTCATTTGGCGGCTTCCGGCAGCCGGACGGCGTGATGAGGCCGCCCGGCAAAGACCGGATGTCGCTTGTCATGGTTCCTCGGGGCGACGGCTTGGCCATTTCTCACGGCGCCAACGTCCACATTGACGAGGCCGCGGTAAAGTTCGATCCCATAAAGCACTAACACTGCAAGTCCGGTGTGCGACTGCCAACGCCGGGTCTGCCTTCAGGGCAGCTTCCCGAAGCGGCCGCTGCGCCAAACGTTCATTTCGTAGGTCATGCCTTCGGCGTCCCCTTTTGCGTCGAAGGCCACCGGGCCGAATACCGTGTCGACCGGATCGCCCGCGCGCAGCGCACGCGCAACGGCCCCGCCGTCCAGCTTGCCTGCGCGCCGGACGCCTTCCGCAAGCGCCTGCACCGTGGCGTAGCTAAACAACGTAAACCCTGCCGGCTCGTAGCCCATCGCCCGAAACTCGTCGACGACATGTTTGGCGGTGTCCAGATCCATCGGATTGCGCGGAAACGGAAACAAGGCTCCTTCGCCAGCAGAACCTGCGATCGACCAGAACTCGGGCGAAACGAAACCGGACGTCGTCACCATTTGGAATTTGACGCCCTGGTCGGCAGCCTGACGCAGAATGAGGCCCCCCTCGGTCGGATAGCCGCCGTAATAGAGGACTTCGGCCCCAACCGCCTTCAGCTTGCCGACAATGGCGCTGTAGTCCTTTTCGCCAGGGTTGATCCCCTCATAGAGAATCTCCTGTACGCCGGCGGCGTTCAAGTTCGCCTTGACCTGATCGGCGAGGTTCTTGCCGTACGTGCTCTTGTCGTGCACGAACGCGATTTTCTTGTTCCTGTACCTGTCCGCCATCCACGCGCCGACCATTTTGCCTTGGTTGTCGTCTCGCGCGTAGAGCCGCATGATCGTCGGCCAGCCCTTGGCGAAAGCGTTGTCAGTGAGCTTTGAATTGACCGACGCCGGCGTCATCATGAGCACGTTATATTCCGCATAGACCTCCGAAGCCGGAATTGAGGCGCCCGAGCAGACGTGACCGTCGACCAGGGTGATCTGCTCCCCCACGACATGATTGGCGACAGACACGGCCTGTTTGGGATCGCAAGCGTCGTCCTCGATGCTGAGGACAATCTTTCTGCCGTTGACGCCGCCAGCAGCGTTTATGTCTCTGGCGGCCAGTTCGGCTCCGCGCTTGACCTCATCGCCGGCCTCCGCAAGGGAGCCGGTCATGGAGCCGGCGACCGCGATCCGAATATCCTGGGCGTGCGCTGAAGAGAGGCAAAGAAGCAAGAGGCAAGGGAGTGCGGCGTTTCCGACGAGGCGCACGGCAGTCATCGGGTCGTCCCCTACCAATTTGTCCAAGCGCCCCAAGGATGGAGCCGCGACGCCCTTCATCCATACTTGCGGGCGAATGATCGGTCCAACGAATATCCGCGGAGTAATCGACGCCACTTTCAAATGGATACGGCCCGCCCCTGCCCTCCGCGCGCCTCCCAGAAATCCGCCTGCAGCTTGGCCGCCTCGTCCTCGAGCATCGGCCCGACGACTTCGGTCGGGGGCCGCCCGCCGGCGAACACGATTTCGCCGGGAAGATCGAGGATTGGATTTTCCTCGTGGGCGCCGGGCGTCGCGGACTGGCGCCGCGCCCATGGCGAGCTCGCCGAGCGGATCGACCCCGAAGCCGCCCGGCGCCTGGCGATCGCGGCCGAGGCGCTGGAAGAGGGTAGCCGGGGCGCCCCTACGCGCGGGCCGCGAGCCTTCCGGCCCGGAGGTACGCGGCGAAGCCCAGACCGGCGAAGCCGAGCAGCATCATCGCCCAGGTCGAAGGCTCGGGCACGACGTCGCCGGTCAGCGAAAACGCTGCGTTGAAGGTCGGGAATGGAGCGCCGCCCACGATATCTTGCCCAACGCGCAGCCAGTCGGGGTCGAGCGCTGCATCGCGGGTCCAGCTTTGCAGGTCGGTGAACCCCGGCGGGAACGGTGTCCCGGGCGGGACGATCGGTCTCGGCGCAGACAGCCACAAGAAGGCGCCGTTCGAGAGCTCCACCTGAGGCACGAAGAAATAGTGATCGGCGGGAAGGACGAAAGGCGTGGTGAAGACCACGTTGAATTCAACCTCCTCCCCAGTGACCCCACTGTCGCCGCCGGTGGTCTGGCCTGGAAAGGCGTGGATGCCCCCCGGCTGCACCGAGTTGCCCGCGGTGAAGCTGGCGGAAATCACGCCGGGTGTGAAGGTCAGGCCGCCATTTGAGGCGCGGGAGTCGAATGCGACATCGGACGGCGAATTGACCCGCGTGGGCACGTTCCCCGAGGGGGGGAAGGTCGAATCCTTCGGGAACACGCGGTAGATCTCGACCACGACCTCGCCGATATCGCTGAGTGGCGCAGCGGCGGGCAGCAGGCCCGTGAAGGTCGCGCTGGTGATAGAGGTCGTTTTCGTCAGTACGAAGTCGTCGGCCAATTCGATCTCGAATGGCCCGGTATCGGGACGGGTGGCTGTCGCCATTTTTCCGTCCGGATCCCCGGTGCTGAAGAAGAAAGGCGTTTCCGCCGCGGCTGAAACTGTAGGAAATAAGCCGAGCAGCGCCAGTGGGATCGCAAATCGAGCGTAAGACTTGGACATCGCTCCCTCCCCCGAGGTGGATAGGGCGCAGATAAATCCAAATCGTCGCAAATTCATATGGGTAGGGTTACGCACCGTATCTGCGCCGTAACGTATCGACCTTGCGCCACTTCTTTTTTGTATTAACAACGTGCACATAGGTTGCTGGACCGCAAACAACCTATATTATTTATCACCCGCTCATGATCGGAAGAGCAACCGAAGTCCGCCCACTCGGTCACTCAGGCCTGACAAGACAGGGCCTTTCGAGGCTACCCCGCGCTGTCCTGAAATCCGCCCGCAGCTTGGCCGCCTCGTCCTCGAGCATCGGCCCGACGACTTCGGTCGGGGAGCCCCCGCCGGCGAACACGATTTCGCCGGGCAGATCGAGGGTTGGATTTTCCTCGTGGGCTCCGGCCTGGCCCTTGAGCGCCTTCTCGGCGCCGTTTCGATCACCTTCCGCCCGATAAGCGCCGCCAAAGCGTGGAGCTATGGCTGGAACATCCGGCGCGCCAACGGGTCTTTACTGAAAGCGACGGCGCAATCGCGTTCCGCTCATGATCGGGATCGGCAATGAATGTTCGCGAGAAAGATCGTAAGAGCGCGCCGACAGCGCACGAACGGAACACAGAGCCGAGGGCCCACGAAAACGACGCGTTCGCCGTTTCAGCCTCGTCCTCGCTCTCGGAACTCAGGCCGCTGGTCCTCAAACATGGCGACGCCTTTGGCGTATTCGACAGCAAGGGCGACGCACTCGCCTCGCCGGGGGGAACGCAAGGGGTCTACTACTGCGACACCCGTCACCTGTCGCATTTCTTGATCACGCTGAACGACCGTCGCCTGATGGTGCTGAATTCGACCCTGCGCGACGACAACGCCACCCTGACCTGCGACCTCGCCAACCCCGCCATGCTCGACGACGACGGCCGGGCCATGGAGCACAATCTCATCCATATTCGGCGAACCCGATTCTTGTGGAAGGCAGGCTGCTTCGAACGGCTTTGCATCCACAACTTTGACGATTCTGCGCACGACCTGCGCCTCGGGGTCGTGTTCGCGGCCGATTTCGCCGATCTGTTCGAGGTGCGCGGGATCGCTCGGCCGAAACGCGGCCAGCCGCACGAGCCCGAGATTCGGGCCGGCCGGGCGACGCTGAGTTATACCGGCCTCGACGATCGCCGGAGATCGACGACCCTGCGCTTCGATCCGGACCCGCAGACTCTTACCGGCGATCACGCGGTCTTCAGCCTCAGAACTCGAGCCGAAGCAGGCGCGCTCGATCTTCGTCGAGATCGACTGCCAGCACGGGGATTCGGCGCTAAGGCCCGTGCGAGCCTATTTCACTTCGCTCCGCGACGCGCGGCGTGAATTGCACGCCAAGGCTTCACGAGCCGTTTCGATCGCAAGCTCCAACGACCTGTTCAACGAATCCACGCGTCGCGCGACCGCGGACCTCTACATGCTGATGACCGAGCTGCCCGAGGGGCCTTACCCTTATGCGGGCATCCCTTGGTACAATACGGTTTTTGGCCGGGATGGGCTCATCACCGCGATGATGATGTTGTGGATCGATCCGACGGTGGCGCGCGGAGTGCTTGGCCATCTTGCCGCGACACAGGCGACTGAGGTCGATCCGGCCGCGGACGCCGAGCCCGGCAAGATCTTACATGAGGCTCGCCGTGGCGAGATGGCGGTCCTGCACGAGGTGCCGTTTCGCCGCTACTACGGCAGCGTCGATTCGACCCCGCTCTTCGTAATGCTGGCGGGAGAATATCTCGACCGCACCGACGATGTTGAGACCTGCCGACGCCTCTGGCCGTATATTGAGAAGGCGCTAGGCTGGATCGAGACATATGGCGACCGCGACGGCGACGGACTGGTCGAATACGGACGGCGGACTGTTCAGGGTCTGGCCAACCAGGGCTGGAAGGACAGTTACGACGCGATTTTTCACGCCGATGGGTCGCTGGCGAGGGGGCCGATCGCGCTCGCCGAAGTCCAGGCCTACGTCTTTGCCGCCTGGCGGTCCGCCGAGCGCATCATGCGCCGACTCGGGCAGCTTGACCGAGCGGCCGGATACGGCGCGAAGGCGGAGGCCATACGCCAGCGCTTCGACGCGCTGTTCTTCGACGCTGAGCTCGGCTCCTACGTCCTCGCGCTCGATGGCGACAAGAAGCCATGCCGCGTCCGCGCGTCCAACGCGGGACATGCGCTCTTCGCTGGCGTGGCGCTGCCCGAGCGAGCGGCGGCCGTCGCGCAGGCCCTGATGGGCAGTTCGAGCTTTTGCGGTTGGGGCATCCGCACCATCGCGTCTGGCGAAGCGCGCTACAATCCGATGAGCTATCACAACGGCTCGGTCTGGCCGCATGACAATGCCCTGATCGCCGCGGGCTTCGCACGCTACGGAAGGCGCGAGGACACAGCACGGGTCTTCGAGAGCCTGTTCAGCGCTTCGACCTATGTGGACTTACGCAGGCTTCCTGAACTCTTCTGCGGCTTCCCGCGCCAGCGGAACCGCGGACCGACCGTCTATCCGGTCGCCTGCAGCCCTCAGGCCTGGGCGGCGGCCACGCCGCTGTATCTGCTCCAGTCCTGCCTCGGCTTGAGCTTCGAGGCGGAGGCGAACCGCATCGTGTTTCGCAAGCCGATGCTGCCAACCTTCCTCGACGAAACCGCCCTCACGGGGTTAAGCCTGCCCGCGGGCAAGGTCGACGTTGCAGTGTCGCGCGCCAACCACGGCTTCGTCGTCGACGTGCTCGACTGTCCGGCCGAGATCGAAGTGGTGACGATCAACTGAACTTCGATCAGCACGATTCCGATCGCATCCTGCTTAGTCGACCGGCGCTGCCTGCGGGGGCCCGAGGCGCTCCAGCTCTGGACGCGCGGACGGCTTGGCGTAGGTGAGCGAGGAAGGAAAGACGAGCTGCGTCCGTCGAGCCGCCGCAATTCGCCCGCTCGCAAATCGGACGCCGGGCAACCTCGCGATAAATGTCGAGATAATCCTCGGCGACTCGCTCGATCGCGAAGCGCTCATCGAAACGCGCCCGGACTTTGGCGCGGCTGAGGCTCGGCACGCGCGCCACCGCCGTCGCGGCCGCCTCAACATCATCGACCAGAAAGCCGGTGACGCCGTCCTCGAGAACTTCCGGCGTGGAGCCGGAGCGGAAAGCGATGACCGGCGTGCCGCACGCCATGGCCTCGATCATGACGAGGCCGAAAGGCTCGGGCCAGTCGATCGGGAAAATGAGCGCCGACGCCTCGCCGAGGAACTTCGCCTTCTGCCTCTCGTTGATCTCGCCGACAAATTCGACATTCGGGTGGGAATCGACCAAGGGCTTGATGACCTCGTCCCAGTAGGGCTGGTCAACGCGGTCCACCTTAGCCGCCATCTTGAGCCTTACCCCCGCGCGCGCGGCAATTTCTATCGCCCGGTCGGGTCGCTTTTCGGGCGATATTCGCCCCAGAAAGGCGAGATATCCTTCATGAGGTTCAGCCGCGAAGGGCAAGAGGTCGCGCGGCAGTCCGTGATAAACGTTGCCCACCCAGTTGACCGGCGGCATCGGCCACCGCTGGTTGTTTGAAATCGAAACGAGCGGCGCGCGGCGGTAGGTCGCATAGACCGGCTTCAACTCCGCGAGATCGAGCCGCCCGTGCAGCGTCGTGATCGTCTTGTCGACGAAGCCGTGCAGGAAGGGATAGTGCAGCACGTCGACATGGAAGTGCAGCACGTCGAATTCGGGCGCCAGCGCCCGCACCTTTTCGAGCATCACAATGTGATGCGGGATCGGATCCTTGATTCGCGGGTCGAGCCGCAGCGCGATTTCGCAAGAAGGCTCAAGTTGCGCCGCCGTGCAGGAATCCCCGCTCGCGAAAAGTGTCACCTCGTGTCCTCGCCGCACGAGTTCCTCGGTGAGATAGGAAACGATCCGCTCGGTTCCGCCGTACAGGCGCGGCGGGCAGCTTTCGGCGAGAGGGGCGATTTGCGCGATCTTCATCGGCGCTTCTCCATTCGGGGACTCGCCGACAGACCGGCAGAGGCGTTGCTTCGAAAACCCGAATCGCTGCCGAATGGTTCCGACGAACAAGCACGAGGAGGAAATTTCCGACCACCCTGGGATCGAACGGGCTACCCTCGTCGCTACTCCCGCGCCTGCCAGAAATCCGCCTGCAGCTTGGCCGCCTCCTCCTCGAGCATCGGCCCGACGACTTCGGTCGGGCGCTGGCCGGCGGCAAAAACGAGGCCGCACGGCAGGTCGAGGGTCGGGTTTTCCTCGTGGGCTCCGGTCTGCTCCTTCAGCCCCTTCTCGGTCTGGCCGAAGACGACGCGGCCGATCCCCGCCCAGTAGATCGCGCCCGAACACATCGCGCACGGCTCGGCCGACGTGTAGAGCGTGCATCGCGCCAGGAACTTGAGGTCGTAGGCCCGCGCCGCCCGCGAGGCGAGCAGGCGCTCGGCGTGGGCGGTGCGATCGCCGCCCTCGCTCGTGTACCCGTTGCCCTGCTCCATAAGGAGGTTTCCCTCGCCGTCGGCGAGGACCGAGCCGAACGGGTGGTCGCCAGCGGCGCGCGAGCGCCTGGCGACCTCAAAGGCCTGGCGCAGCAGCGCCTCATCATACGGGCGAGGCGACGCGGCGGTCATGGACGGAGGCTCCAGGAGATGCGGAGGCGCTTGCTACCACGCCGCCCGGATCACGTCTCCCGCCGCGGGTCGGCTCGTGTTAGGGTCGCAGTGCGAGCCAGGATAGGTTGATGACCGAGACGAGAAAGCTCGCCGCGATCCTCGCCGCCGACGTGGTCGGCTATAGCCGCCTCGCGAGCCGGGACGAAGAACGCACGCTTGCGCGGATCCGGGCGGTGCGCGGCGACGTGATCGATCCCGCGGTCGCCGCGCATCATGGCCGGATCGTGAAGCGCACCGGGGACGGCGTTCTCGCCGAGTTCCGCAGCGTCGTCGATGCGGTGCGATGCGCGATCGAGATGCAGGACGGCATGCGCGGGCGCAACGCCGGCCTGCCGCCCGACCGGCGGATTGAGTTCCGGATCGGCGTCCATCTCGGCGACGTGGTCGAGGAAAGCGACGGCGACCTCATGGGCGACGGCGTCAATATCGCCGCCCGCCTTGAGGCGATCTGCGAACCGGGCGGCATCGTGCTCTCGGAGGACGCCTGGCGCCTGGCGCGCGACCGGCTGAGCGAAACCTTCGTCGATCTCGGCGAGCAGCAGCTCAAGAATATCGCCCGTCCGATGCGCGCCCATCTCCTGCCCGCGGGCAGTTTCGTTACGAAGGGCGAGCCCGCCGCGCAGGAGTCAGCCCCTCCCGTCGCGTCGCCGGAAAAGCCTTCCATCGCTGTGCTGCCATTCCAGAACATGAGCGGCGACGCGGAGCAGGACTATTTCGCCGATGGAATCGCCGACGACCTTGTGACCGGGCTATCGCGGATCAAATGGCTGTTCGTGATCGCGCGAAATTCGAGTTTCATCTATCGGGGCAAGGCGGTCGACGTGCGCCAGGTAAGCCGAGACCTCGGCGTGCGCTACATACTCGAGGGCAGCGTGCGGAAGGCCGGCGCGCGCGTGCGCATCACGGCCCAGCTCGTGGAGGCGCGGACTGGGGCGCATCTGTGGGCCGACAAATACGACGGCGCTTTCGAGGACGTGTTCGAATTGCAGGACCAGATCACCGACCGGGTGATCGGAATCATAGAACCGAGCGTTCGCCGTTCCGAGATCGAGCGCTCCCGTCGCAAGCGCCCCGAGAGCCTCGACGCCTACGATCTCTTCCTGCGCGCAATACCGCACATGCAATCCCACATGCCTGACGAAGGCAGAAAAGCCATTCCTCTGCTCGAAAAGGCGCTTCGTCTCGAGCCGGACTATGTCGCTGCCCACGCCCATCTCGCCTGGTGTCACGAATGGTGCTTCACCCGCGGCGGGTTCGATGAGGCGGACAGGACCGTGGCGCTCGCGCATGCGCGCCGGGCCCTCGCCAGCGATGCGGACGACGCCGCGTCACTGGCGGTGGCGGGATGGGTGACCATCGTCCTCAGCAAGGACCATGCGACGGCGCTCAGCGCGATCGAGCGAGCGATCTCGCTCAACCCGTCATGCGCAATGGCCCACTATTACGGGGCTCTCGTGAACGCCTTCGCCGACAGGCCAAAGGCGGTGGCCATCCACGCCAACAGGGCCTTGAGGCTCAGCCCCTTTGACCCCAAGGCGTTCGAGGCGCACCTCGCGCTCGGAATGGCGGCGATCAGCGAGGGGCGCTACGACGAGGCGGCCGTCTCATTCGCCCGGGGTGCGGAAATCAACCCCGACCACAGCTTATTGGCGTTCTTCCACGCGATCGCGCTGGGGCTGGCCGGCCGCGTGGCGGAGGCGCAGGCGCCGCTCAAGCGCGGGCTTGAGCTCGAGCCGGGGTTCCGCATCCGGGTCTTCTCCGAGTTCGGATTGGCGTCGCCGCTCGCCGAGAACTTCGCGAACGGCGCGCGCCTGCTCGGATTGCCCGAGTGAGCGGCCGCGTCCAAAGTCATCCCCAGCGTTGCGCATCCTTCATTTGACACGGCGCGCCGGGTCGTTACGGTCAGAAAAGAGGTGCCGCAGGGCCGGAGGACAGCCGAGATGGCGCAACCGCGGCGCTGGTCCTGCGGCGCGATTCTTGCGTCGACGCCCGGGCGCCGGCGTGCCGGCAGAGAGGCCAGAGGGAACGAGGTTCTGTCCCGGTGAATGTCGAAGCGCCCTTGCGGCTCAAGCTCACCGGCGTCAGCAAGTCCTTTCCCGGCGTCCGCGCCAACGACAACGTCAATCTCAGCGTCAAGCCGGGCGAGATTCACGCCTTACTGGGCGAGAACGGGGCGGGGAAATCGACCCTGGTCAAGATGATCTACGGCATCCTCGCCCCGGACGAGGGGCAGATCATCTTCGACGGCTCGACGGTGCGGATCTCGAACCCCCGCGCCGCCCGGCGCCTCGGCATCGGCATGGTGTTCCAGCATTTCTCGCTGTTCGAGGCGATGACGGTTCTCGAAAACATCGCGCTTGGCCTCGACTCGCATCTCTCCTCGCGCGAGCTCCTCGCCGAGTTCAACCGGGTGCTCGAGGCCTACCAGCTCAAGCTCGACCCGCGCCGCATCGTCTCGACGCTCAGCGTCGGCGAGCGCCAGCGGATCGAGATCGTGCGGGCGCTGCTCCTCAACCCTCGGCTCCTGATCATGGACGAGCCGACCTCGGTGCTGACGCCGCAGGAGGTCGAGCAGCTGTTCGAGACCTTGCGGAAGCTCGCCGGGAGCGGCTGCTCGATCCTCTACATCTCGCACAAGCTGCACGAGATCGTCGCGCTCTGCGACACCGCGACCATCCTGCGCGGCGGCAAGGTCGTCGCCCACTGCGATCCGAAGCGGGAAACGTCGCGCTCGATGGCCGAGATGATGATCGGGGCCAATCTCAAGGAAATCGCCAAGCCCGCCGCACGCGGCTTCGGCCAACCGAAGCTCGCGGCGCAGGGCTTGAGCCTGCCAAAGCCGAGCGAATTCGGCGTGGCGCTGCAGGATGTCGCGCTCGAGGTTAGGGCGGGCGAGATCTTCGGCGTCGCCGGCGTCGCCGGCAACGGGCAGAACGAGCTGTTGAGCGCGTTGAGCGGCGAGACGCTTGCGCCAAGGCCGGAGGCTATCACGCTTGCCGGCGCCGATGTTGGCCGGCGCGGCGTCAATGAGCGGCGCGGCCTGGGCTTATGTGCGGTGCCCGAGGAGCGCAACGGCCACGCGGCGGTCGGCGAGTTCTCACTCACCGACAACGGATCGCTCACCGGGCGCGACCGCATGGAGATGGTGCGTTTCGGCCTCATCGACCCGACCAAGGCGACGAATTACGCCGCCGAGGTCATCGGCGCCTATACGGTCAAAGCGACCGGCCCCGGCGCGCTCGCGGGCTCGCTCTCGGGCGGCAACCTGCAGAAATTCATCATGGGGCGCGAGATCCTCCAGCGCCCGGAGGCGCTGGTCGTCTGCCAACCGACCTGGGGGGTGGACGCCGGCGCGGCCGCCGCGATCCACCAGGCGATCGTCGATCTCGCGGCGCGCGGCTCGGCGGTCATGGTCATCTCGCAGGATCTCGACGAGCTTCTCACGCTTTGCGACACCATCGCGGTCATCAATCTCGGCCGCCTGTCGGCGCCGATGAAGGTCGGCGAAGTCTCGATCGAAGAGATCGGCCTGCTCATGGGAGGCGTGCACGGAGATCCGGCGGCGACGGTCGAAATGACAGAGGCCCTGCATGCGCATCCGGCTTGAAAAGCGGCTGACGCCAAGCCGGTTCATGCAGGTGGCGACGCCGGTCGCATCCGTGCTGCTCACTATGCTGCTCGGCGCGATCATCTTTGAACTGATCGGCTTCGACGGGCCGCACGCGATCTACGAGACCTTCATCACGCCCATCGTCGCACCCTATAAGTGGGTCGACGTGATGACCAAGGCCGCGCCCCTGATCATCATCGCCCTCGGCCTCTCGCTCGGCAACCAGGCCAAGATCTGGAACATCGGCGCCGAAGGCCAATACATCATCGGCGCGATCGCCGGCGCCGGGGTCGCCTTCGCCCTGCCCAACGCCGAAGGACTTTGGATCATTCCGCTGATGATGGCGGCAGGGATTCTCGGCGGCATGGCCTGGGCGGCGATCCCGGCTCTGCTGAGGACCCGCTACCGGGTGTCCGAGGTGCTCTCGACCCTGATGCTGGTCTATGTCGCGCTGCAGGTGCTCAGCTACTTGATCGGGGGACCGTGGAAGGATCCGAACGGCCACAATTTCCCCCAGACCCCGCCGCTGACCGCCGCGCAGCAATTGCCGCACGTCATTCCCGGGAACCGCAATTCCGCCGGGCCTTGTCGTCGCCATCGTGCTGACGCTGGTGTTCTGGCTGCTTACGACCCGCTCCGTCTACGGCTTCTCGGTGCGTACGGTCGGCGCCGCACCGAGCGCGGCGCGCTACGGCGGCTTTGACGCCTCGCGCACGGTGTGGACGACCTTGATGATCAGCGGCGGAATGGCCGGGCTCGCCGGCATTCTCGAAGTGATGAGCCAGCTCGGGCAGATCAACCTCGGATTTCCGTCCGGCTACGGCTTCACCGCCATCATCGTCTCGTTTCTCGGCCGCCTCAATCCGATCGGCGTCTTTCTCGCCGGACTGATTCTCGCCGTCACCTATGTCGGCGGGCAGGTGGCGCAGACGGCCGTCCACGTGCCCGAGGCGACCGCCGGGATCTTCCAGGCGACGATGCTCTTCTTCATCCTCGCGAGCGACATTCTCATCCGTTACCGGCTGAGGATCGTCCGCGACGCGCCACGGCTGGCGCCGGCGGAGGCGGTCGCCTGATGCTGACCTTCATCATCGACGCGCTGGTGACGGTGGTCGGCGTGACGACGCCGATCCTGCTCGCGGCGACCGGCGAGCTCGTGGTCGAGAAGAGCGGGGTGCTCAATCTGGGCGTCGAAGGCATGATGCTGATCGGCGCGGTGACCGGTTTTGCGGTCGCGCTCACCTTTGGCGAAAGTCTCGGCGACTTCGCGCCCTGGGCGGGCGTCGTTTGCGCCGCCGCCGCCGGCGCTCTTTCCTCGATGCTGTTCGCCGTGCTGATCCTGACGCTGGGCTCTAACCAGGTGGCGACCGGTTTGGCGCTTACCATCTTCGGCATCGGCCTCTCGTCGCTGATCGGCTCGGGCTATGTTGGCGCAGTTATTCCGCCGTTCAACTCGATCTTTCCCGAGGGGCTTGCGGACGATCCGGTCTGGCGGGTCATTTTCGGCTATAGCCCGCTGGTCTATTTCGCGCTCTTCATGGTCTTCGCCGTCGGCTGGTTCCTGAACCGCACCCGCGCCGGCCTCATACTGCGCGCGGTCGGCGAAAACGACGTCTCCGCCCATTCGATCGGCTATCCGGTGATCGCGATCCGCTATGGCGCGATCGCCTTCGGCGGCGCGCTCGCCGGGATCGGCGGGTCCTATTTCTCGATGGTGATCACGCCGATGTGGGCCGAGCAGATGACTGCGGGACGCGGCTGGATCGCGTTGGCGCTGGTGGTGTTCTCCGGCTGGCGCGCCGGCCGCCTGCTGGCGGGCGCTTACTTCTTCGGCATCCTGATGACACTCGAGCTTTATGCGAAGGCCTCGGGTTTTTCGTTCCTGCCATCGCAGTTCTGGGCTTCGATGCCCTACATCATGGCGGTTGTCGTTCTCGCGGTCATATCGTCGCGCGGCGTCGCCGGCAGCGAGGCGCCGGCCTGCCTCGGGCGCCCCTTCCTTCCCTCGAACTGAGCCCAGATCAAAACAAGCAAGGAGCAGAAAAATGACCAATATTACGCGACGCAATCTCATGAAGTCGGCCGCCTTGGCCGGCTTGGCGCTCCCCGCCCTCGGGCGCGGCGCCTTCGCCGCCGACCCGCTGAAGATCGGGTACATCTATCTCGGGCCGATCGGCGACTTCGGCTGGACCTGGGCGCACAACAAGGGACGCCTCGCGATGGACGAGGCGCTCAAGGGCCAGATCGTCTCGAGCTACGTCGAGAACGTGAAAGAGGACGCGAGCGCGATCCCGATCCTCAAGGACCTCGCCCAGCAGGGCAACAAGTTGATCTTCACGACCTCCTACGGCTACATGGATCAGACAATCGAGGTCGCGAAGCAATTCCCGGACGTCAAGTTCGAGCACTGCACCGGCTACAAACATGCTGACAACGTCGGCACCTACAACTCCCGCTTCCATCAGGGCCGCGCGGTCGAGGGCACGGTCGCCGGCATGCTGTCGAAATCGGGTGTGATCGGCTATCTCGGCTCCTACAAGGTGCCGGAGGTCGTGCTCGGCGTGAACTCGTTCACGCTCTCGGCCCAGGCGGTCAATCCGAAGATCACGACCAAGCTTGTCATGATCGATTCGTGGTTCGATCCGGCCAAGGAAGCGGCCGCGGTCCAGACCCTCATCAACCTCGGCTGCGACGTCGTCGCCCAGCATACCGACAGCCCGGCCGGCCTTCAGGTCTGCGAGCAGCGGAAGGTCTGGTGCTTCGGTCAGGGCGCGGACATGTCGCGCTTCGCGCCCAAGACACAGGCGACCGGCATCGAGGACATCTGGGGCCCCTACTACATCTCGCGCGCGAAGGCGATGCTCGACGGAAGCTGGAAGTCCGACGATGCATGGTGGGGCTTCAAGGAGGGCACCGTCGTCATGGCGCCCTACAACAAGGCGCTGCCCGACAACGTGAAGGCCGCTAGCGACAAGATCATCTCAGGCTGGAAGGACGGCAGCTACGACGTCTTCACCGGCGAGATCAAGGACCAGACCGGCGCGGTGAAGGTGGCGAAGGGCGAACGAATGCCCGACGACAAGCTCGCGACGATCGACTGGTACGTCCAGGGTGTGCAGAGCTGAACCGCGCTCTCATCCCGCCCTTCCCTCTCCCGTTCGCGGGAGAGGCTGGGGCGAACGACAGCTCAGCCGATCCGAATGATGTCCGCGGCGGCGCCGAGCCGGCTCTTCGCCTGCTCGATGACATGCAAATGGTGGGTGAATAGGATCGGCTGAATGCGGTCGCCCATGCCAGCGAGCGCTTCGAGACCATTGCCGGTCCGGAAATCGTCAAAGCTGGCGAAAATGTCGTCGCCGATAAAGGGAGGCGCCTCGGCGCGCGCGGCGTAGTCCTCGGTATAGGCGAGCCGTAGCGCGAGATAGAGCTGGTCGCGCGCGCCTTCGCTGAGATGCGCCACGGGGGCCCGCTCGCCATTTGGCCGGCAGGCTTCAAGCTTCGGCTCGTCACTGTCGTCGTAACTCTGGTCTACTCCGGAAAAGGCGCCCCCGGTCAAGGTCGCGAACGCCTGCCCGGCGCGCGTCATCAACGGGTCGCGCCGCGCCGCGCGATGGTGTTCGAGCGCGCCGCCGATGAGCGTCGAAGCCGCCTTCAGCACCGCCCAACGGCGGGCGGCGTCCACAAGCTCGGCTTCCGCGTTGCGGCGCTGTTGCAGCGCCGCCTCGGCCCCGATGCTGCTCTCGAACTCTCCACGCTGCCGCTGAAGCCGGTCCCGCTCCGCGTAGCGCTCTTTTTCCTCGAGGCCCAGTTCTTCGTCCCGGCGCTCGAGTTCCGAAAGACGAGCAGCGGCGGCGTCCGGTTCGAGCGCGTTCAAGTCCAGGGCGAGGCGCGCCTCATCCACCCCGTCGGCCAGATCGGCGAGACGAAGTCGATGCTGGCGGAGCGCCTCCGCGATGCGGGCGCGCTCGCCCTCGCGCGCGAGCAACGGAATCACGTCGCAGCCCTGGGGCAGAGAGGCGGCCCTTGCCGCCATCGTCTCCTCGGCCCTGCTGCGCCGAGCGCGCGCCTCATCGAGCGCGCCGAGCGCCGTCTCCCTCCGCTCGGCCGCCGCGCGCCGCTTCGTTTCGGCTGCGCGCGCCTCCACCAGGCGCTCGTTCAAGAGACGCGCGGCTGCCTCGGCCGGCAAGTCGGCGTGAGCCGGCGCGCAGCGCTGAACGAGCGCGCGCGCTTCGGTCTCGAAGTCGCTCATGTTCCGCTGGATACCGGCGACGCGGCGCATGCGGTTGCGATGGTTCTCAGCGTCGTTGAAGGCCTTGTCCCAAACTTCGAGGGCTGTTTCGGCGGCTTCGATCGAAGCGTCGCCCTCAAGACCCAGGGCGCGGACGGCGACAGCCCAGCGGCGCCGCCAATCGTCGAGGAGGGCCGCGGCGGCCGCGTCTTCGGTTTTCGCGTCCTCGAGACGCCGGCGGGCTTCGATGAACCGGGTCTCCAGATCGCGCGATCTCTCCCAGGCGCGCGCAATCTCCTCGAGGCGCCGTTCGAGGCGATCAGCCATGCGGATACAATCGAGGCCCTCGATCGCGCTCAGTCCGGCCGCAAGGCCAAGCGCGCGCAGAACGGGCTCGATGCGGCGGAGCTCGGCTTCTTTCGCCTCGAGCTCCGTCCGGCGCGCGACGAGCTTGTCGCGCGCCTTCAGAAACTGTTCGACGCGGTGAGACCATTCCTGCATTCTCGCTGGGGAACGCGGACCCGCGCAAACGTGCTTCCAAAGCTCGCCCCAACCCCGCTCCGTTTCGGCGAGCAGCCCTGCCGCGCGCGCTTCTGCGGCTTGCGCCAAGGCGTACTCCCGGGTCTGTTGGTCGAGCCGCTTGGTCTCGAGCGCGTGTTCGGCGAGACGCGCGGCGTCTTCGATCGCATCGTCCGCCAGAAGATCCGCCTCACTCTTGAGGCGCTCAAACTCCGCGACCTGATCGCCGAGCGACGCCAGTAGCGGAGCCTCCCGCGCGCCGAATATCGCCGCCCGCAATGGCCGCCACGTCGTCTCCCGGCGCGTCCGCGCTTCGGCGATGCGATCCGGCGTGGCCAAAGGACGGCCGGCCGCGAGCCGGGCGAGGCGGGAAGTGGTTTCCGCGATCTCTTTCTCCACCGCCTCCCTCTCTCTTGCGGCCTCTCGCGCCCGGCGCGAACCCGTCTCGAAGGCGTCCGAAAAATGAACGAGGTCCTCGGGACGCGGCAGCGAAGTTCTCGCCAGCGCTTCGATGTCGACGACCGGCGGATCGAGCCTCGCGGCGGCGTCGGCGAGCTCGAGAGCGTCCTTCGTCAACGCAGTTCGGGCGTCGCCGGCCCTCCGCGCCTCCTCGGCGACCTTGCCCAGAGCGGCATATTTCTCGCGCAACGGCGCGGGATCGAGGCCAGCGCCGTGCGCCTCTCGCGCATTGCGCGCCAGCTCGCTGGCTTTCTGGGCCTGGGAGAGTTGAGCGGCCGTCGCGTTCGCCGCCGCTTCTCTGTCGCGCCCCTGCTTGATCAATTTGCGCGCCTCGGTCTTCGCCGATTCCGTCGGCCGCCGCGTCTCAAGCGAACCGACGTCGGCCAAGCCCAGCGATCGAGCGTGAGAATCGAGAGCTGCGAGGAAAGCGTCCGCCTCGCGCTGAACGGCCGGGAGATCGCGCTTTGCGTCTTTGTAGCCGCCGCTCGCCTGGAAGAGTTCCTCGATCGCCGCAACGTCGGACAACACCGCTCCATCAACCGCGATTTTCGCCAGATCGTGAGCGAGGCGCTGCTCGTCGGCTTGCGCCCGCTCCGCTTCGGCGCCCGCGACAAGCAATTCGTCGAGCGCCGCCTGCAAGCCCTGCGTCACGCCGGGAGCGAATTCGGGCAGGTCGCTGAAAGACATCAACTCCGCCTCGGTCTCACGAATGCGGGCGAGGAGCGGCGCCGTGCGCTTGAGCCGGTTGAGGCGCGACCGCTCCACATCGCCGGCGCGGCGCTCGGCGCGCAGCCGGTCCAACTCGCGGCTGAGCTCCTCGATATCCTTGTTGAGTTTTACCCATTCGTCGCTGCGGAGTTCCTTCTCGCGAATTGCGGCGCGCGCCGCGTTGAAGCGCTCGAGCGCCTGATAAAAGCGGCGGTCCTTGCTTGCGCGCAGCGCGAAAACGCCTTCCGCTTCGTCGTCGAGAGATCGACGGAGATCCGCCAGTCCGCGCAGGCCGGACGCGGCCGCCATGAGGCTCGCGCCGACGTCGCCGTCCGCCCGCAACATTTCATCGCCGCCGGCGCGCAGCTTGTTCGCGTCGAGTCCGAACGAGCGATCGAACACATCCTGGCTGAGGCCGCCAAGAAACGGCGCGAGCGCGTCGTCAGGCAGAGGACTGCCCGAGACGCTCAGAAGCGTGTTCTTGCGCCCCTTGCGCCGCCAGAACCTGAGCGAGCGGCCGTCCGCCGCGACAATCTCCCCGCCGATGCGCAACTGGCCGGGGAAGCGGGACGCATAGGGCGTTCGCTCCGGCACGCCGAACAGCATGGCGCCGACCGCGGCGAGCGCGGTCGATTTGCCCGCCTCGTTCGGCCCGTAGACGACATGCAGCCGCGCGTCCGGCCGGAAAGCGATGCGCAGGGTCTCGAAGGCGCCGAATTTCTCCAGTTCGAGACTCAGAAGCCGCATGGCTCATCAGACCTCGCCTGCGCGGCCGAGCGCCAGCGCGCGCGCTTCCGTCAGAATCGAGTCGAGGCCGAGCGCAACGCTCGCATCCTCCGCCATGCCGCCGGGGAGCTTGTCCCTGATCGTCCTGACGAGTTCGCCCACACGCGCGCGCACTCCTGCGTCCGCCTCGCATTCTTCGAGCGCCGCGGCCAGATCGATTTCGGCCAGCGCGGCGTCGCGCGGCGGCCGTGGCGGCTCCACCGTGTCCACGCGCAGACGTTCGAGCCAAATATCGTCGGCGCAGCGCTGCGCCGCGGCCTCGACCTCGTCGCGCAGGCGGTCCCGATCGGCGACGAGCCGCGCATGCAACGGCGTCGCCCCCGTCAAAACAACCCGCACCGCGAGGAGTTGGCCTCCCGCCGCCTCGGCATATGGGCGCACTTCCGCCTCGACCGCGCGAAGAAGGCCGGTCTCATCGCTGTGCGGCGCGGCGTCGACGAAGATCTCGGCCCAGCGCGCGTAGTCCGTCACGACACGTCGCACCTCCGTAACGGCCCCCTCCGCAACCTCCACGATCACGGCGCCCCTCTCGCCGCATTCTCTGATGCTTCGGCCCTGCAAATTGCCGGGATAGACGATCCATGGATCCCGGGAGACGATTTCGAACGCGTGGACGTGGCCTAGCGCCCAATAGTCGTAACCGCGCGTCGCGAGGTCAGCGACCGTGCAAGGCGCGTAGTTCTCATGGCCGGCGCGCCCGCAAGCGGTGTGCAGGACGCCGATGTTGAACCAGCCAGCCAGCGGTTCTGGATAGTCGACGGCATAGTTCTCAACCACCTCGCGGTGCGGAAAGCCGCGTCCGTGGAGCGCGACGCGCAAATCCTTTACGCGATGCGTTTGCGGGCGCCTCGTCGAAAACTCGAAAACGTTCTCCGACCACGTCAGGGATTTGGCGACGAGGCTTTCAGCGTCATGATTGCCCCGCAGGAGGAATATTGGAACGCCGCGATTCGAGAGGCGAGCCAGTTGCCTGTTGAAGAAGAGAGCGATCGAGGCGTCCTTCCACTCGCCGTCGAAAACGTCGCCGGCGATCACGACGAACGAAACGCCCTCCTCCAACGCCTTCGTAACAAGGTCTTCGAATGCGCTTCGGCTCGCCTTGGCGAAGCGCGCGGCAACGTCCTCGTCCTTCTGGGCAAGGCCGAGAAAAGGACTGCCGAGATGAAGATCAGCGGCGTGCAGGAAGCGGAAGTTCATCCGGGAGACTCAAAAAAGGACTTCTGCGCCGCCCTGGCGATCGCGTCCGCAACCGCCGGCCAGCGTTGCGAGCGGAAATCGAGGCGGGCGCCGGCCGCGTGAACGAAGCGGAACGCCGTGGCTTGGGACGCATTGGGAGCGCGACTCGGCTCACGCCTCGTCAAGCGTCGCCATAGACCCGGGCGCGGCGCGTGTCACGCGAGCGGCTCGTCCGCGCGGTGGACAGTTCGCCTCGTGGCAGGAGGCCGCCCGAACTTGTCGGCCGCCGCCCGATCGGGCATAGGGACCGCGATGTTCGGGCCTGCGCCGTCAAGGAGCGGATGGAGGCGCCGTCCGCCGCCATGCCCGCCATAGCATGCGAACCCCGACGGCCTCAGGCCGTCTCTCGAACGAAATGCGATGACGATCAAGATTCGGCCGTTCTCCCTCGCAGGGCGGCAAAACGCCACTCCCGACAGCGTCGAACGTCCCGGGCGCCTTCGGTTGAGCGAAAGCCTGCACACATTCTGGCGCAAGGCGGTCAGGACGCCATGGCGAAACGCGCGACGGTCGATGCGACGCGCGCTCGCCGCCGGTTCGAACGCGGGGACGCCGGTCTCGGTGGATACGACGACCCAACTGGCGGACGTTGCGTTCGTCGGCCGCTTCCCCCCGCCGCAGGCGCAATGCGAGGTCCTCGCCCCTTGCCAATATCAGACCAGATTGCACCCGCTCAGCGTGAACTCGACGAAGGACGAGTGGGTCCACTATGTCGATCATACCGTCGATGCGCCGGCGATGATGCTCGAGCACCTCACCGACCAATACTGGTTCCCCTACTTCGGCCTGCTCGTTTCGCAACAGGGGAAGGTTTGGCGCCATTCATACCTGGGTCCGTTTCAGGACGGCTTTCTCACACGGGTCAAGGCGATCGTCGACCTGCCGTCGCCCGACGGAGGCAGGGAACATCTGCTCTATCGCGAGCGGCTCGCGCGGATCCCGAGGATAGCGGGCGAACATCTGCTCCTCGCCGGCTCCGACCAGCCAAACTACGGCCACTACCTGCTGGACGTGGTTCCGCTGATCCACCTTGGCGTCAAGATGCGCATGCCGATGCTGAGCTGGACGCTGCGGCCGTGGCAGCGGGCGCTGGTCGCGCGCCTCGACGTTCCTCAGGGACTGATCCGGGAAATCAAGCCTGAGCCGGTGTTTCTCGAACATGCGATCACGAGCAATCGGCACTCGGGCGCAGCTTCGATCAACGCCCACCCGCAGACCAAGGACGTTTTTTCCTCAATCCTGGCCAACATCGAAAAGCATGCCCCGGCTGCCGAGCGGCCGCGCCGGTTGCTGGTTTGCCGCGGCGTCCGCGACGCCCGCAACATCCGCAACAGAAAGGCCATGATCGAGGCGCTTGCCCGGTTCGGCTTTACGGCGATTCAGCCGGAAAAACTGCCCTTCGACGAGCAGGCCATGCTGTTCTCCAACGCCGAATTCATCGTCACCGAATTCGGCTCGGCGATGGTCAACGCGATTTTCAGCCGCCCGGGAACCAAGCTCATAGAGATCATCGCCGAGGGTCAGTTCGACCCGTGGTCCTCGCACTTCGGGGCGATGAACCGGTTCGAGCACGTGGTGCTGTTCCAGCACCAGACGGAGGAGGCTCTGCTAAGGGATCCGCGGCACGCCCAGGATTCCGAGTTCTCCTATGACGTCGACGTCCCGCGCCTGGTCGAGACAGTCAAGACAATGCTTGACGGGTGAGGCGGACAGCGTCAGCCGCTCTTGAACCACTTCCGATGCCGATGGAACGCGGTGGCGCGGCGCGGCGTTCGTTCCGGCGCGTGTGGGAGGGCGTTTCGCCAATGCAAGTCAAGTATCGCTCGTTCACCCCCGGCCTCAATCCCCGGCGGACAAAGCTCGAGGTTCCCGGCTGGGGCGGCGAGCGCCAGCCCAGAAAATCAGGGTCGATGGAGCAGGCCTGGCACTGCCTGCCGTTTTCGGAAGGCGCCCGCTACGGGATAGAATTGTTTTACCCCTATGAAAACGAGCTTCACGTCAGCACGAACGGCGGCAAACTCCTTCTGGAGGGCGATTTCGGCCCTCCGCCGGAGGACTACGGCGGTCAATGGCCGCCGTTCCGCACCTTCGGCGCCCTCTACTACACCTACCAACTGTCGCTGGATCTCAAGGTAGACCAAGGCTGGGCGATCCGCACCGAGCCGCATCCGCGTTTCTATACCGATCCGACCGATACGGTTCCAATCGCAGTTCCGGCTTTGATCCGGCGATGGTGGCCGATGATCAATTTCCTGGTGTTCAAATCGCCGCCGGAAGGAAGGACCCACATTTTCCGGCCGGGGGAGCCATTCGCGCAAATGCTGGTCGTGCCCGAGGAGGCGACGTTCGACCTTGCGCCAATGCCCGAGGAGGAAGCGGCCGAGCGCGAGTTGCAGTCGCGGCGCATCTATCAAAGCCGCAGCACGCTATCGGCCGAGACTGAGTGGAAGTCAGCCACGAACACCGTGTTCGACGGCACGTACCGCCACATTCTCGGCGCCGCAACCGAAAAGGCGAAGCGTCGGCCTTAGGACGAACTGACGTCCAGCCCGCCGCGTGGCGGCGGTCAAAAGATGACCGCCACGAGCGGCGGAGTCAGTTCGCCCTAATAATAGTGGCCATGCGACCAGTAGTGGTGATGATAGTGGTGATGATGATGATAGTGGTGGTGGTGGTGATGATAGTGGTGGTGATGATGGTGGTGGTACTGGGCCACGACCAACGGCTTTTCATCGGCGGAAACATCGGCCGCCGCCCTTTCATCCTCTATCCGCAGAGTGTTGGTCGCATTCGGGATCGGGTCCAGCAATTCCGCGAATGAACGCGCAGGTTGCAATCCATTCGCTTGGTCGACTGGAGCGGCCGTGGAAGCCTGGCCGCCGCCAAGCAAGGCGAGCGCAGAAGCTCCGCCCAACAGGCCCATGATCGTCTTGTCCACGTTTTGTCCTTTCTCGGTAGTAGGAACGCGAACGCGAAACGAAATACGGCGCAAAAGGTTCCAATTTATGGCTTCACTGCCGCGCGCCGGACCGCCCCGCCCTACTCGCGCGCGAGCCTCGCCGACACGGGAGGGGGCGGCGGGCGCTCATCGGCGAAGCGTTGGCGATAGACGCCGAGGTTCTCGCTGACCCGCTGCACATAGTCGCGCGTTTCATCGAACGGGATGCGTTCGATCCAGTCGATGAGGTCGGCGGTTCCATCGCGCGGATCGCCGTGCGCGGCGATCCACTGCGTGACCCGGCCCGGACCCGCGTTGTAGGCGGCGAAGGCGAGTTCGCGCGAGCCGCCTTCGTCCGCGATCAATTGACCCAAAAGCACAGCGCCAAGCCTGGTGTTGAATGCGGGGTCGGCGATGAGGCGGGCATAGTCGAATTCGACGCCGGCCTGCCGAGCGGTCAAGACCGCGGTCGAGGGAAGCATCTGCATCAGGCCTTTCGCGCCCGCCCATGACGACGAACGCCAGATGAATTCGCTCTCCTGCCGCGCGACCGCATAGACGGTAGGGAGGTCGGCCGAGTGGGCGAGCGGGAGGAAGGCCGGCATGCCGGAAGCCGGAAACGCCGTGGCGTCAAGCGGGTAACCGCGTATCAGGGCGAGCTTGCCGAATTGGACCTGCGTCCCGGCGTCGCCGAAACGCTGCACGACCTCCGCCATGGCGGCAATCTGCGACTCATCCCGCCATTGCCGGGCGGCGTCGAAGGCGAGCGCGGCCGCGAGATCATCGAGCCCGTCGCCGTAGAGCGCCGCGACCGCGCCAACCGCCTCGTCGCGCCGGTCGCCCTCCGCCGCCGGCTTCGGCGCGCGCAGGGCGAGGCGCGTCTGGCCGAGGCGTTGAGCGGCAAGCTGGCCATAGTAGGCGATCGGTTCGCTCGCGGCGCGTTCGTAGAATCCCTTGGCCGCCTGGGCGCCGCCCATCGCCTCCGCCGCCCGGCCCTGCCAGTAGGCGGCGCGGGCGATCGACAGGGGCGCGTCGGCGGCGAGAGCCGCGAGCGCGAACCGCTCGGCGGCCGCCGTTGGGTCGTTGAGAAAGCGGAGCGCGATCCAGCCGGCATGGAACTCGGCGTCGACCTCGGCTTCGGGCGTCTCGGGCCGGACGGTCTCAGCGCAGACTTCGAACGCCAGCCGGGGCTCGTTGAGATCGAGGAGCGCGGCGGCGACCATCTTGCGTTCGCTCCACCAGCGGTCGGGACTGACCAGCGCGGCGCGATCATTGGGGGCGAGGCTCAAGAGAACCGCCGCCTCGAAAACGCGGCCCGCGCGGCGGGCGTACTGGACCCGGGAGAACAATAGGCCAGGATCGCCGCGGAGCGACGCGGGAACGGCCTTCAGCAGCGCCGCGCTCGTGGGCGCGCGAGCAGCCTGGATGCGGGCTTCGATGAGCGCCAGAACGTCGGGACCGGCAAACGCCGCGGCGTGCGCGGCGGAGCCGCCGTAACCGGCGTAGAGCAGACGGTCGGCGCGATGCTTGTGATCGTCCTTGGTAAGCGAAGCGCCGAAGTCGCGCAGGATGACGCTCTCGGTCAGGGCGTCGAAATTGCCGTCCCGCCACAGGGCGCGGATGATTTGAGTCGCCTCGTCGCTGCGTCCCATCGCTCTCGCTGCGCGCGCCGCGGCGATCTTGCCCGCGCTCGTCTGCGGCGCTCCGCCGGCGAAAAACGCCGCGACCTTCGCTGGGCCCTCCGGAAGGTCGGCCTCCTGCCGCTCCCGAATCCAGCCCCGGCTTGGCCAGGTCGGATGGGCCTCGAGAAAGGCGGCGAGCGCTGCAAAAGAGGGATGGGCGTTGGCGCGCAGGGACGCCCATTCCAGCGCCGATCGCACCGCCGCGTCGTTCGCCGCGTGGGCGAGCGCCGCCAGGCCCGCAACGTCGCCCCTGTTGTAGAGGAGCGCCGCCTCGGAACTGAGCGTGGGCGCCGGCGCCGGCGCCGGCGAGTTCGGGCGCGGCGGGCGGGGATGGCGCGACCGCCGAAAGGGCGCCGATCGCGGGGGCCGCGTCCGGGACGTCGGCATAGGCCAATTCCGTCGGCAGCCCGGCGTCGCTCGGAACTGCCGCCTCGCGCGGCGGCGAGGACTTGGCGGCGGGATCTGCGCGAACGGCCTCGCGCGGCGACGGGGGACGGATGGCGTCGGGCGGGGCGCTGGGCAAGGAGGCAGCGTCGCCGATAATGGGCTTGTCCGAAGCAGCCATGCGTGCGGCGAGCGCGCGCTGCGCCCCCCGACCAGCGTCCAGCGCCGGCGAAGGCGCGTCGACCCGCGCCGCGGAGGGGCCGATCGCGTGCGTGTCGATGGCCGCGAGCTCTGCGGGCGGCTGGCGCCATTGAGGGCTGAACGCAATCAGGCAGGCGCCGGCGCATATGGCGAGAAGAAGGCGCGGATGGAGAATCGTCATAAGTCCAATCCTCTCGGACGAGGATGGACCAACTTTGCTGACCAAGGCTTAAACGCTCGCGCCCCGCAGCTTGCCCCTTTCGCCTGCGGCGCGCCGGGGCTATGTGTCCGCAAGCAGACCGGAGCCATGAATCGGGTCGGCGGAGTACGAACTGGGCGCGGATGATGGAAAAGCGGGCGAAGTTTCACGGATCGATGCCGGCGCTGGTCACTCCGTTCAAGGACGGCAAGATCGACGAGCCGGCCTATCGCGCGCTGATCGACTGGCAAATCAGCTCGGGCTCGCACGGGCTCGTGCCGGTCGGGACTACCGGGGAGAGTCCGACGCTCACCCACGAGGAACACCGCCGAGCCGTCGACATCTGCATCGACGAGGCGCGCGGCCGCGTTCCGGTGATCGCCGGCGCTGGCTCCAACAACACAGCGGAGGCGATCGACCTCTCCCGCCACGCCGAGCGAAGCGGGGCGGACGCCGTCCTCGTCGTCACCCCGTATTACAACAAGCCGACCCAGGAAGGCCTCTACCAGCACTTCAAGGCCGTCAACGACGCGATCGGAATTCCGATCCTCATCTACAACATCCCTCCGCGAAGCGTGGTCGACATGTCGGTCGACACCATGAAGCGGCTCAGCGAGCTGGCCAATATTGTCGGCGTCAAGGACGCGACGGGCGACGTGGGGCGCGTGTCGCGCCAGCGGCACGCCATGGGGCCGCAGTTTATCCAACTTTCTGGCGAAGACATGACGGCGCTGGCGGCGATGGCCGCGGGCGGACACGGCTGCATCTCGGTGACCGCGAACGTCGCGCCTGCGCCGTGCGCGGAACTGATGGAGGCGACGTTCAAGGGCGACTGGGATCATGCTCTGAAGATCCAGGACCGCCTGACGCCCCTCCACGCGGCGATCTTCGCCGAGCCGGGCGTCAATGGGGTGAAATACGCGCTCAGCCTGCTCGGGCGGGCGCGCGCGGAGACCCGGCTGCCGCTCATGCCCGTCAGCGAGGCGACCGAAGCCGGGATCCGGCGCGCCATGGTTCATGCGGGCCTGCTCAACGCTTGAGGAGCGGGCCCCCATGGCGGCCGAAAAAGAAAAGCCGAACTTCAAGGTGGTCGCGGACAACCGACGCGCCCGCTTCGATTATGAAATCGGCGAGACGTTCGAAGCCGGCCTGATGCTGACCGGAACGGAGGTCAAATCGCTCCGGACCGGCAAGGCGACGGTCGCCGAGAGCTACGCCGCCGTCGACCGCAGTGGCGAAATCATCCTCTATAACGCCAACATCCCCGAATACCTGCAGGCCAATCGCTTCAACCACGAACCGAAGAGACCGCGCAAACTCCTTCTGCACGCTAAGGAAATTGCCAAGCTGGCCAAAGGCGTCGAACGCGAAGGCATGACGATCGTGCCGCTGAGAATTTACTTTAACGCCAAAGGCAGAGCCAAGATCGCCATCGCGCTCGGGCGCGGCAAGAAACTGCACGACAAGCGCGAGACCGAGAAAGTGCGCGACTGGAACCGCGACAAGTCGCGGCTCATGCGCGAACGGGGCTGAGGCGGGGACCGGCGATCGCGGATCGCGCCCATGGGTTCGTCCCTGATCGCCGCGCGGCCATCAGTTCGTTTTCGGCTTGGCGCCGTCGTGCGCCGCATCTGGCTTCGGCGGGGATCGGATGGTCTTGGTCATCCGGTCGATCCAGGCGGCGTGTTCGCTCTCCACGAGATCCTCGGCCGCCGCGACCAGGGCTTGCAGGGTCACGCCGCCCACTTCGAAGCGCTCCTTCAGCCGCTCGAGATTGGCTTTCATCGCCGCGTAGCTCGCCGCAAGATACTTCTGCCGCTCCGCGAGACCGTAGGCGCCGACCGCAGCGCCAACGGTCGTAAACATGCTCGTCCACACCGCGAGCCCGGGTCCGTAGAAAGCCGCGCCCGCCGAGACGGCGGCGACAAGCGCGCCTGCGGCGAAGCTCCAGAGCTGGAGCCGCCGGTAGGCGTGCTCGTTCTTCTCCTGGCCCTTCCGGTAAAAGTCGATCTGCCCGTCGACCCGGTTTGCCAGATACCATTGATCGGTCATGGGACGCGATGGGCGACGGTCGTCGCCGCCCGGCCCGACCGGATCATCGCCGGGAGTGAGCGAATTGCCCGCGGCCCTCGCGGCGATCGCCTTGCGGCGGGCGATGAACGCGTCGGCCGCGCCCGCGTCCGAGGCCTTCTCCGAGGCATAGTCGCCAACGCCGGCCGCGAAGCGAAAGCACTCCGACCTGATCGTCTCCGCGGTCGCCCGCGCGCGCAGCCAGCCCGATTCCGCGCCGACCGCAAGCGCCTGGCGCCCGACATATAGCGACAGCGCGGACGCAACCGCCGCGGCGCAAGCGAGGGCGCGTCCAATATCGCCGCTCGCCGGCCACCCCGTTCCGTAGGTCCCGGCGAAAGTCGCCGAAGCGCCGAGGAAAGCGGTCAAAATGAGCGCAGCCATCGCCCAAAAATTCCACCGGTCGGCTGACGCCTGCAACGATCGCGCCCGCTTGGCCCAGCCGCGATATTCGTTCCACGCCTGCTCGATCATGGGATCGCCGCCCTTCGACCGCCATCCGGTCTCCGCCGGTCCGGCGGCGCGATCCTACCGCTTTCGCTCGACCGCGCCAGGCCCTCCCATCATGCCGCCGCCTTCAGCGCCTGGTCGAGATCGGCGAGGATGTCGTCGATGTGCTCGATGCCGATCGACAGGCGGACGTAATTGTCGGTGACGCCGGTCGCGAGCTGTTCCTCGGTCGTGAGCTGCGAGTGGGTGGTCGTCGCCGGATGGATGGCGAGCGAGCGCGCATCGCCGATGTTGGCGACGTGATAGAGGAGCTTGAGCGCGTCGATGAACTTGGCGCCGGCGGCCTTGCCGCCCTTGATCTCGAAGCCGACCAGTCCGCCCTGCCCGCCCTTGAGGTATTTCTCCGCCCGCCGCTTGGCCTCGCCCTTCTGGTAGGACGGATGGATGACAGTGGTGACCTCCGGCCGCTTGCCGAGCCAGGCCGCCACCGCCGCCGTGTTCGAGCAATGGCGCTCGATCCGCAGCGGCAGCGTCTCGATTCCTTGCAGGGTGAGGAAGGCGTTGAACGGCGACATGCATGAGCCGAGATCGCGAAGCAGGGTCGTGCGCGCCTTGATGATATAGGCGACCGGCCCGAGCGGCTTCACCGCCTCGGTCCACACCGCTCCGTGATAGCTCGGGTCGGGCGTGTTGAGGGCCGGCTGCCGCTCCTTGTGTTCCTCCCAGGGAAAATTGCCGCCGTCGACGATGAGGCCGCCGATCGAAGTGCCGTGGCCGCCGAGGTATTTGGTGGACGAATAAACGACGATGGCCGCGCCGTGCTCGAGGGGCTTTGTCAGGATCGGCGCGGCGGTGTTGTCCATGACCAGAGGAATCCCGAAGGACCGGCCGATCGCCGCCACTTCCGCGATCGGGAATGCGATCAGCTTCGGGTTCGGCAGCGTCTCGGCGTAATAGACGCGCGTGCGTGCGTCAGTGGCTTTCCGGAAATTCTCCGGATCGACCGGATCGACGAAGCGCACTTCGATCCCCTGGTCCTTGAGCGTGTTGGCGAACAGGTTCCACGTGCCCCCGTAAAGGTCGGTCGACGAGACGACGTTGTCGCCCGCCCTCGCCAGGTTCTGCAGCGCGAAGGCCGAGGCCGCCTGTCCGCTCGCGAGCGCGAGCGCCGCCACGCCCCCTTCGAGCGCGGCGACCCGCTTCTCAAGCACGTCCGTGGTCGGATTCCCGATCCGGGTGTAGATATTGCCGAGCTCCTTCAACGCGAACAGATTGGCGGCGTGCTCGGCGCTTTGGAACTGATAGGAAGTGGTCTGGTAGATCGGCACCGCGACGGCGCCGGTCGCCGGATCGGCGCGCCAACCGGCGTGAAGGGCGAGGGTTTCAGGCTTGTGAGACATTGTTCCTCCTTGAGGTTGACGTCGGCGTTTGGTGTTGCGCCTCGCCGGTCCTCGAAGTCCTAAGGCAAACGAGGGCGCCGGTCGATAATACTGATAGACTCTGTTACTCTTGCTTTATTATGGGACAGCTCAGTAAATTAGTCCGACCATAGCGGTTCGCCCGCGGCTCCGCAAGGCGACCCGCCCTCGCGGTGAACCGGAAAAGCGCGCCCCGGCGATCTTGCTTCCGGCGCCGACGGAGGGGGCATATGCTGGCGAAATTCACTCTGATTCCCGTCCTCTCGGCGCGACGGAGTGATCGCGAAGGCGATGCCGGGCGCGCGCAGCTCGCGGCCCGAATTGTCCAGGAGGGTGATGAGCGTGGGACAAGAACCGGTCGATGCGGCGCAGGCGCGCAGATTTCATCTCCCGCACGCCCATCTCGAGTTCGCGTTCGGCAACGACTGGTTTGGCAAGAAGGCGGAGGATTTCGCCCGGTTCTTTGGCACGCCGACGTTTCTGGTCGCCCAGACGCTCATCGTCGCGCTGTGGATCTTCGCCAACGCAATCGGCTGGACGCAGTTCGACATCTATCCCTTCATCCTGCTCAATCTCGCGTTCTCGACCCAGGCGGCTTACGCCGCGCCGTTGATCCTCCTGGCGCAGACGCGTCAGGCCGACCGCGACAAGGTGATGAGCGTCGCCGACGCCCAGCATCGGGAAGAGCTTCATCAGGTCAGCGAGGCGCGCCAGGCGCAAATGCGCGAACAGTCACAAATGCTGATCGAGATGATGCGACAGAACACCACGCTCACCGAGCGCGTCGAGGTGCTGCTCAAGCAGAACACCGACCTTACCGAGACGGTCAGGACCCTTGTCGAACGGATCGACACGATGACGACCGAAGTCCACACCCGGATCGGCTGCGGGACGGCCGGCTGACGCCGGCCCCCGCACCGCCGGAACGCCCGGCTACTTGTCGATGTACTCGATGGTCTGCTCGAGCGCGGCGGGCGACACCTTGAAGAGCCCGGTATAGGGCATGCCGAGTTCGAGAATGAGAAGGATCGCGAACGCGATCGACAGCGCGCCGAAAGTGAGGGCGGCGATCACCAACGTGTTCGACTCGGCGTAGAGGCCGATGCCGAAAAACAGCGCCGCGGTCCAAAAGACCAGGATCGCGATCAGAACCGGCGACACCGGCCCGCTCGCCACTTGCAGCGACATCAGCAAGCGCGATTGTTCGACCATGCTGGAATATTGCTGCGCGGTGGCGAGAGCCGCCTTCTGCGCGTCCGTCGCGGGTTTGAGCGTCGCGAGAAAGTCGGAAATGCCCTGAGCGTTGGCGAGCGGCTCAGCGACCGTCAACGCAGTCGGGTCGACGTTTCCGCCGCCCCAGAAGGTGTCGTAGCCCTTCTGGATTCCATCCTTGAGCTTGTCGCGCAGCGGCTTGGTCTCGGGACCATATTGCGCCAGCGCCTGATCGAGCCTGCAGAATCTGTGCGGAGAAGTTTTCGAGATTTGTTCGCTGACCCGAAAAATAGCCCCAGCTGACCCCGATCAGGGTGCCGAGCACGAGCGCCAGCAGGAGGCTGACCAACCCCGAAACCTGGCCCACGACGCCTTTCGTCTCGCCCGACTTGTGCTCCGATGTAAGCTTCGTCTGCAAAGCGAGTCCGGCGTAAGCCGCGACCATGAACAACACGAAAATAAGTACGCAGATCAGAAGAATGCTCATCTCTTGCCCCGTTTCCCTATTGCCAATTGAAGGCGCACTACCCGACCCGTTGCGGAAATTCAAGCGACGCCCCACGCTCAGGCCGCGCTCTCCGGATCGATCGCCCTCACGATCTCCATGAACGCCTTCGCGGCGGGCGAGAGCGAGCGGCCGCGCTTGGCGATGAAGCCGTAGTTGAGGCTGAACCAGGGCGCGGCGACCGGCAGCGTCACGCACCGTCCCTCCCTGAGTTCAGGCTCGATCTGCGAGCCGACGGCGCCGCAGACGCCGAGCCCCGCAAGGGTGATCCGCTTCGCCGCCGAAAAGGTCTCGACCAGGATGCGGGGATGGAATTGATCCTGGAGTTCGTCGAATTTGCCGAACGGCTTGTCGAGGACAGGAAGCGCCTTGCGCATCCGCCCGGGGAGACTCGGCCCGACCCACGGAAAATCCAGGAGGTCCTCGATCGCAAGCGGCCGTTTGCCGGCGAGCGGATGCTGCGCGCCGCAGAAGAACGATAACTGGCGGCTGCGGGCCAGATGGACGTCGAGATTGGCGTCGTGCTGGGCCTCCGATACGTCGGCGAAGCCAAGATCGACCCGCCCGGCGATGACGTCGGCGACCACGTCGGTCCAATTGGCGATCCGGAGCTCGATGATCAGATTCGGATGCCGCGCCGACAGCATGCCGATCGCCCGCTCGCCCGAAATGTCCGCCGGATAGGGGCCCGCGGCGAGACGCAATTGCCCGATCTCCAGTCCCCTGGCGAGCGTGATCTCGCGCGCCAATTCATGAAATTCGGCCGCGGCCCGCTCGCCGTGGCGCAACAGGATCTCGCCGAACACAGTCGGCGCGACGCCCTGCCGATCGAACAGAGAGACGTCGAGATCGGTCTCGAGCTGCTTCAGGCTGCGGGTCAGCGCGGGCTGCGAAACCCCAAGCGCCTTTGCGGCGAGACCGAAATGACGGTGCTTCGCCAAGGCCTTAACCACTTCGATCTGTCGGATTGAATGTACTTGGGCCAATCGATTCTCACGCTGCGATAATGCTGGGGTATTGTCTAATACCACAAATGGTATTGGACGCGCCATTTCATTTCGTATAGCAGCCCGCCGGTCGAATGGGACATCGGCGGGGAGCAAAATGACATTCAGCTTGAAAAATTGCCTTGCGGCTTCGGCCCTGGCGACGCTGGCGCTGGTCGGCGCGGCGCGAGGCGCAGGCCCAGAAGCCGAACATCCTCGTCATCATGGGCGACGACATCGGCTACTGGAACATCAGCGCCTACAACCGCGGCATGATGGGCTATCGCACGCCCAACATCGACCGGATCGCCAACGAAGGCGCGCATCTTCACCGACTATTACGCCCAGCAGTCCTGCACCGCCGGCCGCGCCGCCTTCATCACTGGCCAGAGCCCGATCCGCACCGGCCTGCTCAAGGTCGGGCTGCCGTCGGCGAAGGAGGGCCTCTCGGACAAGGACCCGACGCTCGCCGAATTGCTCAAGCCCCAGGGCTACGTGACCGGCCAGTTCGGCAAGAACCACCTCGGCGACCGCAACGAATTCCTGCCGACCGTGCACGGCTTCGACGAGTTCTTCGGCAACCTCTATCACCTCAACGCCGAGGAAGAGCCCGAAAACCCGGACTATCCGAAGGCGTCTGAGTATCCGAACTTCGCCAAGAATTTCGGCCCGCGCGGCGTGCTCAAATGCGTGGCGACCGCGACCGAGACCCCCGGCGACGACCCGCGCTTCGGGCCGTGGGGCAAGCAGAAGTGCGAGGACACCGGCCCGATCACCAAGAAGCGGATGGAGACCGTGGACGGGGAGTTCCTCGACGCTTCGCTCGACTTCATCGACCGCGCCAACAAGGACAAGAAGCCGTTCTTCGTCTGGTTCAATTCGACCCGGATGCACATCTTCACCCATCTGAAGCCCGAACTCGGTGGGCAAGACCGGACTGGGGGTGGAAGCCGACGGCATGGTCGAGCACGACGGCATGGTCGGGCAGCTTCTGAAGAAGCTCGACGATCTCGGCATCGCCGACAACACGATCGTCATCTACACCACCGACAACGGCGCCGAATCGTTCTCCTGGCCCGACGGCGGCACGACGCCGTTCCGCAGCGAGAAGAACAGCAACTGGGAAGGCGGCTATCGCGCGCCCGCGATGGTGCGCTGGCCCGGCGTGACGAAGCCGCACACCGAGATCAACGGCATCTTTTCTTCCGAGGATTGGGTCCCGACTCTCACAGCCGCATGCGGCGAGCCGAACATCACGCAGAAGCTGCTCGACGGTTATGACGCCGCCGGCAAGACCTTCAAGGTCCATCTTGACGGTTACGACCAGCACGATCTCCTCGCCGGCGGACCGACCAAGCGCAAGGAGTTCTTCTACTGGACCGACGACGGCGACCTCGCCGGCCTGCGCTACGATCAATGGAAGGTCGTATTCCTCGAACAGCAGCACGAAGGCCTTAAGGTCTGGCAGCAGCCGTTGACGCCGCTGCGCGCGCCCCTTCTTGTCAATCTTCGCACCGATCCGTTCGAGAAAGCGATGCTCGAATCCGGCGAGTACGAGAAGTGGTACGTGGAGCGCATGTTCGTGATGGCGCCGGCGCAGGCGATCGTGGGGCGCGAACTGCAGACGTTCAAGGATTTCCCGCCGCGCCAGAAGCCGGGCAGCTTCTCGGTCGGCGACGCCCTGGACAAGCTCCTGAACGCCCAGCACAGCAGCAACTGACCAAGACGCGAGCCGCTCGGCTAGCCTGTAGGATCGAGATGTCTTGTTCAGTACTTCGGCGAATTCGGCTGCCTACGCTCTTTGGAATATCGCTCGGCGTCGCCGGCATGAGCGAAGGTCAAGCGCAAGAATCCCGCACCTTCGTCGTTCCCGCGACGGGTTATGGCGTCGAGGAGTGTCTCGACGCCAGCAGCAACTGCGGCGTGACGGTCGCGAACGCCTTGTGCAACGCGTACGGCCAGGGTGTCGCGCTCGAGTTTGGTCCATATGAAGCAGACAAGTCCAAGGCCTCGAGCGCCTCATGGCCCGCCCCAAAACGGTACTATGTCGATTGTTCGGCGACTGAGCCGCGCTGACGACGCCGAAGCTCACGGTCTAAGGCAATGGACACGCTCTTGAACGCTCAAGACCGCAGCACTTGCGCTCCCCCTGGTCGAGTATTGCTCCGAACGCGATCGGAGACGATGGAGGCCAGTCCGGAGCGAATAGGCGGGCGGGAGACTCAAGGCGGTCTCCGTCACTTCGCGACGAGTCCGAACGCGGGCGCCCGAGGTCGTGACGTTCGTGTCTCCGAAGTAATCGTCTTCACCTTAGCCAGGATGAGCCTCATGAAATTCTCCCTCACAAAGCGTATCGCCGCCGTCAGCGCTGGCGCGCTCGTTCTCGCAACCGCCTGGGCCGCTTCGGCCTGCACCGGCGTCACCCTCAAGGCCGGCGACGGGTCCGTGGTCTTCGGGCGCACCCTCGAATGGGGATCGTTCGATCTCATGTCGCGGCTCGAGGTCGTGCCGCGCGGCCACGCCTACACGACCCACATGTCGGACGGAAAACCCGGCATCGCATGGACCGCCAAATATGGGGCGGTCGGAATCGACGCCGTCGGCAAAGACATGATTGTCGAGGGCATGAACGAGAAGGGTCTCGACGTCGGACTCTTCTATCACCCGGGCTACGCCGACTATGAGGCCTACGATCCGGCGCAGGCGGCGGAATCGATGTCGGCGACCGATCTCGGCCAGTATCTGCTCACCAACTTTTCGACCGTCGACGAGGTCCGCGAAGCGATCAAACACGTTCGAGTCGTATCCGTGATCGAGCCTGCGCTGGGCTTCGCGCCGCCGGTGCATTTCATCGTCACCGAGCCCAGCGGAAAGGCGATCGTGATCGAGTATTCGATGGGCGAGGTGAGAACGTTCGACGCGCCGCTCGGCGTCATCACCAACGCGCCGACCTACGATTGGCATATGACCAACCTGCGCAACTACATCAATCTGTCGCCGGTGGCGCTCCCGGGCAAGAAGATCGAGGATCTGAACTTCAAGCCGCTTGGCGGCGGCAGCGGCATGATCGGTCTGCCCGGCGACTTCACGCCGCCCTCCCGCTTCATCCGAGCGGTGGCGTTCTCGCAGACGGCGCGGCCGACGCCTACCGGCGACGAGACGATCTACGAAGTCTTCCGCATCCTCGACAATTTCAACGTGCCGCTTGGCGCCTCCGAGGGCACGGGCGAAGAAGACAAGACGAAGGGGATGCGAAGCTCGACGATCTGGACGAGCGCCTCCGACACCAAGGACAGGATCTTCTATTATCACACCCAGCACAATCGCCGGGTGCGCAAGGTCGATCTGAGCAGGATCGACTTTGGCTCGTTCAAGGAGATCAAATACATCCCGCTCGACCGCGCCAAGACGCAGGATATCGACGACGTAACCCCGCAACCGTGACGGCCCGGCGAGTTGACGCCCATGCAAGCAACGGCCTTTCGCCTCCATCGCGAGCGGGGAGCAGCGGGAGCGGCGAAAGCCGCGCAGCGGGAGCTGCGCGAGGCGCGCCGGGCGCGCTCGCGAAGGCGATTTGCCTTCTGGGCGTCGGTCGCGGCGGAACTGGAGACGTTCGCACAGAACTTGAGCGCGGCGAGCGCGGAGAAAGTGAATTCAACTGAAGCCTATTCGGGCCCCGCGGGCGGGCCCAATCCAAGGGAGGGAAGCGGGCATGAACAAGCAGGCGGCTGAGTTTATTGGAACCTTTGCGCTGGTGTTTTTCGGCTGCGGGGCGGCGGTGGTCGGGAGCATGGGATCGGGGCCAGGGGCGATCGACCTCTTGGGAATCGCGAGCGCGTTCGGCTTCGCCATTGTCGCCATGGCCTATGGCATCGGGCCGATCTCCGGCTGCCACGTCAATCCGGCGGTGAGCTTCGGCGTCTATGTCGCCGGGCCGCATGAGTCTGCCCGACATGCTGGGCTACTGGGTCGCCCAGGTTCTGGGCGCGATCGTCGGCGCGGTCGTTCTCTATCTGATCCTGTCCGGCAAGGCTCAAGGGTGGAACGGCGGGCTCGGCCAGAACGGCTGGGGCGCGGGCTATCTCGGCGAGTACAGCGTCGTCTCCGCTTTCGTGTTCGAAGTGGTGGCGACGTTCCTGTTCCTGGTGTGCATTCTCGGCGTCACCCATCCGTTCGCGCCGACCGGCTTCGCCGGCCTCGCTATCGGGCTGACGCTGGTCGTGATCCACCTCGTCGGCATCAACATCACCGGCACCTCGGTCAATCCGGCGCGCTCGATTGGCCCGGCGCTGGTCGGAATCGCCTCGAAGCCGGAAGCCGTCGCCAGGCTATGGCTGTTCATCATCGCCCCGCTCATCGGCGCCGGCGCCGCAGGGTTCCTGTTCCGGAAAGGCAGCCTCTTCGACAAGGCGGAAGAGAAGGCATGACCCGGGGGCTGGGGGGCCGCCCGGCGGGCGGCCGGCGACAACGGATGCGGCGTCTTCGCCTCGCCGCTGTCGCCGGTCTGTTCGCGGCGTCGACCGGAAGCGCATCGGCCGACGATCTCAGGATCGTCGACATCAAGGCCTTCGTCTTCCTCGAACGGGCCGACCGGCTGTCCAACGACCTCGTCGGCGCAGCGACACTGGTCAACGCGCCGAGGGGCGGCGACACCGCGACCGGGCTTATGGTCGACCTTGTTTTCCAGCGGGATAAGGCCGCATCGGAAGGACAGAAGAGCGGGCCGTCGAAAAACGCCCTTGCGACTGTGGACATCACGCAGACGAGTCTCGCCGGCTAGCGGATCGTGACCCACAAGGCGTTCGCCGACTCCGACTTCGGCGCCGCCGGGGTCAGTCACAAGGTTGTCTTCCTCGAAGGGGCGACCTGCATGCCGCTTCTCGTCGAGGCCCGCGCCGGCAAATCGTCGAAGTCGGCGCGGCTCGGGTTCCGCTGCGATGCGGTCCAGGCTCCGAACTAGCGGATCCCCCTCGAGGCCCGGCTCGTGCTATGAGACGCGGCACAAACGATCGGAAAACGCTGAGATGAAGAACCGCCAGTGGCTGCTTGCGCGCCGTCCCGAAGGAGAGCTCAAGGACAGCGATTTCTCCCTCGTCGAGACCGAGGCGCCCGCGCCCGGCGATGGCGAGGCGCTCGTCAAGGTCGTCATGCTCTCTTGCGACCCGACCCAGCGCGCCTGGATCGCCGGGGACACCTATCTGCCGGCGGTCAAGATAGGCGAGGTCGTGCGCTCTTTCGGCGCGGGTCGCGTCGAAACGTCGAACAGTCCGGACTTGAAACCTGGCGAAATCGTGCTCGGTCTCCTCGGCTGGCAGGACTATACGGCGTTGAAGCCCGCCGCGCTGACCAAGCTGCCTCCGGGCGCGCCGATCGAACTCGCGATGGGCGTGCTTGGGATGATAGGGATCACCGCCTATTTCGGCCTCATGGACGTCGGCCGTCCGAAAGAGGGCGAAACTGTCGTCGTATCCGGCGCCGCGGGCGCCACCGGCTCGATCGTCGGGCAGATCGCGAAGATCAAAGGCTGCCGCGTCATCGGGATTGCGGGCGGCGCCGAGAAGTGCCGCTGGCTCACGCAGGAGCTCGGGCTGGACGCGGCGATCGACTACAAGGCCGACAACGTGAAGGCGCGGCTCAAGGAGCTTTGCCCGAAAGGCATCGACATCTTCTTCGACAATGTCGGCGGCCCGATCCTGGACGCCGCGCTTGCGCGGCTTGCGCTGCGCGGCCGGATCGTGCTGTGCGGCGGCATCTCATCCTACGACGTCGCCGAACCGCCGCCGGGGCCACGGAACTACCTCAACCTCGTCTCGAGGCGCGGTCGGATGGAGGGCTTCCTCGTCTCCGACTACTTGCCGCGCGCCAAGGAGGCGATCGGGGCGCTCGCGGGCTGGATCAAGGAGGGCAAGCTCAAGCATCGGGTCGATGTGCAGCACGGCCTCGAGAACGCGCCGGCGACGCTGAGACGGCTGTTCGAGGGCAAGAACGAGGGCAAGCAGCTCCTGCGAATCGCTGAGTAGCAGGCGCGGGGTCAGCGACGGTCAAAAAACTGCGCAGCGAAAGTTTGATAACGCGCATTTCCTAGGGCGCGAGCGTCAGCGCCTTGAGCTCCTTCCGGGCCGTGCCGAAGGATCCGAGCTGGTAGACCGATGCACCCGCCGGCGAGAACGTGAACGACGGGAAAGGCTCCGCCAGCATTTCGTTCAGGTATTTTTCCATGCCAACGCCGATCGTCACATGGGGATTGAAACGCTTGCCCGCCGCGTCTCTCACGAAATTCTCGACGTAGCCGATGAGAAATGGCTGGATGTCGCGTCCGCCGTCGTCGCTGTAGCAAGCCGCCGCGGTTCCGGTCTTCACCGTATAGGGCTCGACAGCTTTGATGAGTTCGTCTTGCAGCCGATGCAGATCGTCCGTTGGTTCGACGACGATCCCCGCGAGGCCGATCGGCGGCGCGGGGATATAGTAATATTTGAACGCCTTCAGCGTCCACGACTTGGGCTTCTCTTTGTCAAAGACGGCTTGCGCCGCGGCATACACCTTGTCGAGGTCGTCCGTGCGGACAAACTGCTGAAGCATGGAGATGTGCGGGTGGTGCGTCGCATCCAGGGAAAAGCCCTTCGGAAAGGACTTCAGCAGACGCGCATTCGCGGCCATCGCATGCTCGATCATCGTCGCGTCGGGTTCGAGCGCGATGTCGATTGCGGTCACCGGGTTTTGTTGGGCGGCAGCGCCCGGAACGAGCGCCATCGCCAATCCGAGCCCAAGCCCAATGCCGGCGAACGCTCCCAGATGCTCAAGCATGTGTGCCTCTTCTTGTAGGCGCGTTGACTTCCGGGCGCCGCTCTACTGCTCCTATTGACTCAGTGTCAAATCATGAGTTTGTCTGGAGACTTGGGCTTCCTTCTGGGAGCGTCAATGCCAAATGATCCGGCGCTTCCCTCATGGAACGACGGCGCGCCGAAGGCCGCGATCCTCGACTTTGTCGCGCGTGTCACAACGCAAGGGGGCAGGGAATTCGTGCCGCCAGGCGAGCGTGTCGCCACGTTCGACAACGACGGCACGCTCTGCTGCGAGCAGCCGCTTCAGACCCAGTTCTTTTTCGCCTTTGGCCGGGTGAAAGAGTTGGCGGCCAGGGACCCGGCGCTGGCTGAGCGGCAACCGTTCAAGGCAGTGCTCGAACACGACTACAATACCCTCTTTGGCCTCGGCAAACAGGCGCTCTACGAACTGGCGTTCGCCACCCACGCGGGAATCACTGACGAGGAGTTCATCGAAGTCGCGCGCGGATGGCTCGCGACGGCCAAGCATCCCAAAATCGGCCGGCTGTTCAAGCAATGCGTGTATCGGCCGCAGCTCGAGCTGCTCGCGTATTTGCGTGGCAACGGCTTCAAGACCTACGTCGTCTCGGCGGGCGGAGCCGACTTCATGCGCGCATTTGTGGACGAAGCGTACGGCATCCCGCGAGAGCAGGTGATCGGCTCGAGCGTGAAACTGCGCTACGATGGGGGAGGCGAGCGGGTTTCGCTCTCGAAGCTCTCCGAACTCAACCTCTTTAACGATCGCGAAGCGAAGGCCTTGAGCATCGGCCTGCATATCGGGCGCAGGCCTTTGTTGGCGTTTGGCAATTCCGACGGCGATCTCCCTATGATGCGCTACGCGAAGTCCGGCCCGGGGGCCCGACTCGCGTTGCTTCTCCACCATGATGATGCGGAGCGGGAGTCAGCCTACGACCGTGAATTCCGACTGAGCCCGTTGTCTGAGGCGCTCGACAAAGCTCAGGACTACGGCATCACGGTGGTGAGCATGAAGCGGGATTGGAAGGTTGTTTTTTGATGGCGCCGCTCAAGCCCAACGTCCGTGCAGAAAATAGAGCTTTGGAGTCCGAAAGGAGGCCCGTCTCTCGGCGGCCGATGGCCGCGGCCTGCAAATCGAGGGGGATATGATCACGGAGCCTAACCGGCGCCAATTCGCCGCGCTCGTCCTTGGGTCCGCCGTCAGCCTGAGCCTCGCCACGCCCGTCGCGGCGGACAACGACCCCCTGCCCTCCTGGAACGACGGCCCGGCCAAGCAGGCGATCGTCAAGTTCGTCCATGCCACGACCGACGCCGCAAGTCCCGAGTTCGTCGCGCCCGCGGAGCGCATCGCGACCTTCGACCAGGATGGCACCCTCTGGGTCGAGCAGCCGATCTACACGCAGATCGTCTTCGCCTTCAGCCGCGTGCCGCAGGTCGTGAAAGAGAGGCCAGAGCTCGCCAACGAGGAGGCGTTCAAGGTCATTCTTTCGGGCGACCGCGCGGCGATCGCGCATCTCTCGGACGAGCAGCTTCTTTCCGTCATCGGCGCCACGCTGACCGGCATGGATGTGGACAAGTACCGCGACGAGGTCGCCGCCTGGATCAGGCAGGCGCGCGATCCGCGCTGGAAGCGGCCGTTCACCGAGCTCGTCTATCAGCCGCAGATCGAGCTGCTCAAATATCTGCGCGCCAACGGCTACCGGACGTTCATCGTCACCGGCGGCGGCCAGGATTTCGTCCGCGCCTACGCCGAGCCCGTCTATGGGATTCCGCCCGAGCAGGTGGTGGGAACGATGTTCGGGCTGAGCTTCGACCGGGGCGCGGACGGCAAGACCGTCCTCATGCGCGAGCCCAAGCTTCTCCTCAACGACGACCACGCGGGGAAACCGGAAGGCATCCATCTGGTGATCGGCCGCAGGCCGAGCCTTGCGTTCGGCAACTCGACCGGCGACCGCGAAATGCTCGAATACACCAAGGCCGGAGAGGGCGCGCGGCTGTCGATGATCGTCCTCCACGACGACGGCGCGCGCGAATATGCCTACGGGCCGGCGCAGGGCCTGCCGGACTCGAAGGTCGGCACGTTTCCCCAGGAGCTCTACGATCAGGCGATGAAGGACGGCTGGATCGTGGTCAGCATGAAGAACGACTGGAAGCGTATCTTCGCGTTCGAGTAGGTTCGCGTCATGCCCGCGAAGCGGGCATCCAGACTCCAGGCCTTGACGAGACGCTTTCGCGGGAATGACACGAGCCTTGGCTCTCGAGTCATTTGAGGGCGCCCCGCTCTAGGCGCGACTGTCTGGGCGAATCTTCTTTGATTCTTCAGGGGTGGGAACTGCGCCGGGTGGTTCGGCCGTCGCGATCGGTTTGTCGACCGGCAAGGCGCGCTCCCGAAGCGATTCGTAGATGGGCGGGTCCTTCATCATGGTCGCCGCCAGCATCGCCATTGAGCACGCGCATAACATCGGCAGCAGCATCGTCACGCTGCCCGTCATCTCCGTGGCGAGCACGATTCCGGTGATAGGGGCCCGGACGACGCCGGTGAAGAAGGCGGCTATGCCGACCACCGCAAACGCCTCCGGCTGAACATTCAGATAAGGCGCGACCGCGTGGCAGACCGCTCCGCACAGGAACCCGAATTGCGCCCCCAGGACGAGCATCGGGGCGAACAGACCGCCCGGAACTCCCGCGGCGTAGGACAGAGGGCCGAGCGCAAATCGGATCAGGAAGGCGGCCGGAATGGCGATGAGCGGAGCGCTACCTGTCAGCACGCTCTGGGTGATCGCGTCTCCGCCTCCGGTCAGATTGGGCGCGAACCAGCCGAGCGCGCCGACGGCCGCGCCGATGAGGGCGCCGCGCAGGTCGACGCGCGCCAAGATCAATCGCCGGGCGGCCGCGCGCGTTGCGAGCAGCAACCGGTCGTAGGCGACAGCCAAAAGACCGGCCAAGGCTCCGAACACGAAATAGAGAGGTCTCGTTTCGGCGTCGCTGTAACCAAATCCGCCAACATAGAAGTCCGGCGCGTCGCCGGTGAGCAGGCGCGCCACTCCGATGGCGGTGGCGGATGCGGCAAGCGCGGCGATGGCGATACGGCGCTCGAATCGCGCCACCAATTCCTCGAGGACGAAGACGGCGCCGGCGATCGGCGCGTTGAACGCCGTGCCGAGGCCGGCTCCGGCTCCCGCCGCGATCAACACCCGGCAATCCGCCCAGCTTCGGCCGAATATCTTTCCGACGAGATGGGCGAGGCTCGCGCCCATCTGAACCGTAGGGCCTTCGCGGCCGAGCGCGAGGCCGGCGCCGATCGCAAGCAGGCCGCCGAAAAACTTCACCGGTATCAAGCGAAAGGGGATCGGCGGAAGCTCCCCGCGCAAGACCGCCTCGACGTGAGGAATGCCGCTTCCCGCCGCGTGGGGCGAGTACCGGCGAACGAGCCAGGCGGCAATCGCCGTCGCGCCGGCGCAAACCGCGAGAACCACCAAGAAGCCGACGGCCTCCTGGCCATGAGCCCATTCGATCAGCGCGTTGCGGAGCCGGTCCGCCTGGACGAGGGAGAGGCGGAAGCTTGCTCCGACAATCCCGGCCAACACGCCGGCGACGAGCGCAAGCAGCGCGAGCGCCAGCAGACTTCCCTCGTCATGGTCCTCGCCGTTGGTCATTGGCTTCCGTTTTCGCCTTCAAGGCGAAGGACGGCCCGCTTCACCAGCGGATCAGCGCCGCGCCCCAGGTGAAGCCGCCGCCCATCGCTTCGATCATCACGAGATCGCCGGGCTTGATGCGGCCGTCGGACACCGCGACATCGAGCGCGAGCGGGATCGAGGCGGCGGAGGTGTTGCCGTGCCTGTCGACGGTGACGACCACTTTGTCGCGGGCGATGCCGAGCTTGTCGGCGGTCGCGTCGATGATCCGGCGGTTCGCCTGATGCGGCACGAACCAGTCGATCTGATCCGCCGTCACGCCTGCATCGGCGAAGCAGCCCTGGATCACATCCGTCACCATGCCGACGGCGTGGCGGAACACTTCCTTGCCCTCCATGCGCAGATGCCCGACCGTCTGGGTGGTCGAAGGCCCGCCGTCGACGTAGAGCTTCGAGCGGTGCCGGCCATCGGAGCGCAGCCGCGAGGCGATGATGCCGGGCGAGGCGAGCCGGCCGTCGCTGTCGCGCGCCTCGAGCACGATCGCCCCCGCTCCGTCGCCGAACAGGACGCAGGTCGTCCGGTCCTCCCAGTCGAGGATGCGCGAGAAGGTCTCGGCCCCGATCACCAGCGCCCGCTTGTGCGAGCCGGAGCGCAGGAACTTGTCGGCGGTGGCGACAGCGTAGACGAAACCGGTGCAGACCGCCTGGAGGTCGAAAGCGGCGCCCTCGACGATGCCGAGACGCGCCTGGACCTGGGTCGCGACGGCGGGAAAGGTCAAGTCGGGCGTGGAGGTCGCAACGATGATGAGGTCGATGTCGGCCGCGTTGAGACCGCCGTTTCCGAGCGCCGCCTCGGCCGCCTTGGTCGCGAGCGTCGAAGTGGTTTCGCCCGCGTCGGCAATATAGCGCTGGCGGATGCCGGTGCGCTGGACGATCCATTCGTCCGAAGTATCGACCTTAGCCGCCAGTTCCGCGTTCGGGACGGCGCGCGCCGGCAGCGCCGCGCCGACCCCACGCACGCACGAGCGGATCGAAGCGGGGGCGGCGGCGCGAGAGAGGTCGGGACCCGGACGGCGGGCTTGAAGCGGAGGGGATGCAAGGGTCATGGGCGGGACGGGTTCCTGGATCAGGCTCGGACGGCGCCGGAACGCGCGGGCGCGGGGCGGAAGCCGTTGGCGTGGCCGATCATTTCGCGAATCTTGCCGAGCAATTCCTGACGCACCATGTCATAGCCCAATTCCACGGCGCCGGCGTAGCTCTCGGCGTCCGCGCCGCCATGGGCCTTGATGACGACGCCGTCAAGTCCCAGGAACACGCCGCCGCTGGCGCGCGGCCCCATCTTGGCCCGCAGCGCCTCGAGCGCGGGTCGCGCGAACAGGGCGCCGATGCGCGACATCATGCTCGAACCCATCGCGTCGCGGATGTACTGGCTGAGCTGCCTCGCGGTGCCTTCGGCGGTCTTGAGGGCGATGTTGCCGGTGAAGCCTTCGGTGACGAAAACGTCGACTGCGCCTTTGCCGAGGTCGTCGCCCTCGACAAAGCCGTGATAGCGCATGTTGGGCAGGTTGGCCTCGCGCAGGATGCGGCCCGCAGCCCTCACCTCCTCGACGCCCTTGATCTCTTCGACGCCGACGTTGAGCAGGCCGACGGCCGGATTGTCGATGCCGAAGACGATTCGCGCCATCGCCGCCCCCATCACCGCGAGATCGACGAGATGCTGCGCGTCGCCGCCGATGGTCGCGCCGACGTCGAGCACGATCGATTCGCCGCGCAGCGTCGGCCATATCGCGGCGATCGCCGGGCGCTCGATCGGCGCCATCGTATGCAGGCAGAACTTGGCCATCGCCATCAAGGCGCCGGTGTTGCCGGCGGAGACGGCGCAGTCGGCGGCGCCGGACTTCACCGCTTCGATCGTCTGCCACATCGACGAGACGCGCCGCCCGGTGCGCAGGGCCTGGCTCGGCTTGTCGCTCATCTTGACCGCGACATCGGTGTGAATAACGCGCGACCTGGCCGCGAGCTTCGCGTGACGCTCGAGAATCTGCCCGATCGCCTTTTCCTCGCCGTAGAAGAGGAACTGGAGGTCCGGCCGGCGCTCGAGCGCGACCGCCGCGGCCGGGACGACGACGCTCGGCCCGTGGTCGCCGCCCATCGCGTCCAGCGCTATGCGAATGTCGCCCGCCATTCCTTGATCCGACCGCCCCCAAGCGCGTTGCTCGGGCGGCGCCCGGCGTGGGCCGCGACAATAGCGGCTTCGTCGCGCAAGGCAACGCCCGGGACGGGCCTTCAACCGGCCCGGCAGGTGGAGAACCAGCCGCCCGGCCTCGTCCTCGAGCGGCTCCGCGCCCCCTCTCCCTCAGGGAGAGGGCCGGGGTGAGGGAGGCCGTCCCGCGCCGGGGTTCGGTCTTCTCGCCGGTCGCCGCGCGTGCAAAACTGCAGCGACAACGCGGGCGCCCTTTCCTCATGTCCGACCGACTGCAATGCGCGCTCGACGCCATCGACGCGGCAAATGCGCGCGACCCGAACAAAGAGGCCGGCGAGCCGGCCGAGCTCGTCTACGGCCGGCGGATGAGCGAGGCGCTCGCCGCCTTCGCGCCCGGCGCTTCGGAAGTCTTGCAGATCGCCGTCCGCGGGCAGCACATCGAGCGCTGGCTCAACCCCCGCCGCGCCTATCCCGACGGCAAGGCGGGCTACATCGCCTGGCGCAACGCGGCCAAGCGGCGCCACGCCGAGCGCGCGGCCGAGATCATGGCCGCCTGCGGCTATGACGACGCCGCGATCGCCCGCGCCGGCGCGCTCGTGCGCAAGGAGCAACTGCGCAGCGACGCCGAGGCGCAGACCCTCGAGGACGTCGCCTGTCTGGTCTTCCTGCGCCACTACGCCGCGAGCTTCGCCGCCAAGCACCCGGACGAGAAGGTGCTCGACATCCTCGTCAAGACGCAACGCAAGATGTCGCCCCACGCCCGCGCCGCGGCGCTCGATTTCGGCCTGCCGGCGCCGGTACTCGCGCTCTATGAGCGGGCCTTGAAGGCGGCGGACGCCGCGCCGGCGCGGTAGGTTCAAAACTGTCGGCCACGTTGGTGGCCTTGATCCACCAATGCTAAATACGAGCCACTGGAGAATTGGAAAGTGGCAAGAAAAACCAAAGGCGCCGCGTTTGATCCGGACGTGTTCCTCACCACCGTGAACCACGGCCGACGCTTGTCTGAGTGCCGAACCGGACAGATCATTTTCTCGCAGGGAGACCCAGCCAACTCCGTCTTCTACATCGTGCGGGGCAAGATCAAGATTTCCGCGACTTCCGAGCAGGGGAGGGAAGCGGTCGTCGGCGTACTCGGCGAGGGAGATTTTTTCGGCGAAGGCTGTCTGATTTCGCAGCGTTTGCGCCTGGCGACGGCCGTCTCCATGACCAATTCCGCAGTCATGCGCATCGAGAAAGCGGAGATGATCCGTGTCCTTCGTGTCGAACCGGCTCTTGCCGAGGTGTTCACGGCTCACCTGTTGACACGAAACAGTCGCGTCGAAGCGGACCTTATGGACCACCTGTTCAATTCGAGTGAAAAACGGTTGGCCCGCACTCTTTTGCTGCTAGCGAATTTTGGCAAGGAGGGAGGGCCCGAGCCGATCGCGACCAAAATTAGCCAGGGGACGCTTGCGGAGATGATTGGGACAACTCGGCCGCGCGTAAGTTTTTTCATGAACAAATTTAGGAAGCTCGGCTTTATCGAATATAACGGCGATCTGAAGATCCACAGTTCATTGCTGAGCGTCGTTCTACGCGATTAGGCCCGAGCTAGCCGGCCGCCCATTTTTCCGGCGATGTGGTCATTATTGAACAGTCCCGGCTTCTCCGAATCGGTATGAAGTTCTCGTCGCTGCGGCGGGCGGAAAGTTATTTCGCCACCGATCGGGGTGTTCAATGAGCCCAAGCAACTCCAACGAAGGCTCGTTTGGGGATCCGTACGTCACGTCGATAGCTTCCGCACTGTTAGACGGAAATCGTCGGCGAGCCGCGACGCCGTCTTCTTTACCAGCACCTGAGGAAGGAATGCTCCTCATCCGCGCATTCCTGAGCATCAAGGATCCAGAACGTCGCCAGACTGCCATCAACTTTGTGGCGGACCTAGCCAGACAGGACGCTTCCGACGAACTGCGATAACGTCGCGGCTTTTATCAGTCGTCCATCTTTCCGTTTGACGACGACCGCTTTTTCCCTACCGCCTCTATCGCTTGGCGGGCTTGGCGGCGAGAGACGCGAACGGGGAATCGGGGGGCGCCTCCTCGGCCGGCGCGACGAACTCCGCTCCGGGCTTGCGCGGATAGGGGTCGAGGCCAAGGGCGAAGATCTCAGCCGTCAGCTCGCCGAGGTCGATTCTGCCGTCGATGACCGGATCGGGATCGTCCTCGTCGGCGAGCGAAAGGGTGAGCGTTTCGCGCGCCGGCCGGCGGGCTGACTCCTCTTCCCGCCGAGGCGCGAAGCGCGCATCGACGGGTTCGTCGAGCGTCGCGTCGAAAGGCTCGAGCGAAACGACGCAGGTCTGGGTGAACTCGCCGTGGACCGCGCCAGTCACGCGCGCGCCGCCGCGTCCGGCGGGGTCGAGGCGCAGCGTCGCCGTCAGCACGGCGATGGCGGGAAGCTTATAGAGCGAAGCGAGCGCCGCACGCTCGGCGGGGCTCGCTTCGATGGTCACGGTCCGCCCGTCGCGGGGAAGAGCGTCGACCCTCACGACGCGGGAGAGCGGCCCGGCTTCACTCATGACTCCCTCCAGCCGCGATCGAGCCTGGCGGGAAACGGAATCGGCCGGTCGCGAACGCCTCCATTGGAATCTCCGCGAGCGCGTCGTCAAGCGAGGCGACGTAAGACGCGAGCGCGCCGGCCCGCGGCGCGGCGTCAGGCGTCGCGGCGCCGTAGACGTTCCGGGCCAGCGCCGCGGCGAGGCGGGCGGCCGACCCTTCTTCGAGCGCGGCGGCGTACGCGGCGTTGCGGCCGTAGAATGCGCTGCCCATCGCCTTGAGCCGCTTCGAGACGGCGATATCCGACAAGCCCATCTCGCGCAGCGTGTCGTCGAAATGAAGGAAGACGCTGTTGACGAGTTCCTGGGCGATCGAGTCCGCAAGGCCGCCGAGCGCGCCCAGTCGGCGCAGGACGAGCCCCGCGTGGAGAGTGAGAAGCTCGAATCGGCCGTCGATCCGGTCGGGCGCCTGAAGCGCCTGATAGAGCGCCGGACGGCGCGAGGCGGCCACGATCTCGCCAAGAATCTGCTCGATGACGGCTCTGCTGGCGCGCCGGGCGCGCCACCGGGCGAAGATCATGCCGATCCCCTCGCGTGGCCCGTGGGCTCGGGCTCACGGGCTAAAGCCTTGCCTCGGCGAGGCGCCATGAGTTAGGCATCCTCGCCCGGTCTGGCAAGCCGAAACGCTGGGCATGGAGAGAGCATGCGATTCCCGCCCAAGGTCCGTCGTTGCGCGATGGCCGGATTGGCCGTTTGCGCCGCATTGGCGCTCGGCGGCTGCATTGGCTACGACGGCGACTTCGACCGCGGCTACCAGATCGACGAGCAGACGGTGTCGCAGATCAAGGTCGGCGCCACGACCAAGCCCGAAGCGCTCGCCCTGCTCGGCACTCCGTCGACCACTTCGACCGTCGGCGGCGACGCCTGGTACTATATCGGTCAGAAGATGAAGCACACGCTGGAATTCATGCCGGTCCAGATGGCTGACCAGAATGTGCTGGCGGTCTATTTCACCAAAGAGGGCAAGGTCGACCGGATCGCCAATTACGGCATGAAGGACGGCAAGGTGTTCGATTTCGTCAGCCGCACCACCCCGACCGGCGGCTCTGAGCCCGACTTCCTCAGAAACATGATGGGCGGCCTGTTCAAGTTCAGCTGAGGCGGTTTGCAGTCCCATCGCTGCTCTGGCGGAAAATAAAGGTTTCAGAATTTTCATTTTCTAACCTTGTCTCACGGCCGATCGGCGGCCGGTCGAGAGAACGGGTGCGGTTCGCTGGAAGTTGTCACGCACGACCGCAACTTTTCGCGCCCGCAGTCGCTGCGGATCCTTGGCTGATCGCTACTCGTGGCATTGGCAATTTTCTTGACGACCAGCCGCAAAGCAGTTGTACAATTCTGGGCGGAGAAAATCGCCATGGTCCAGAAAGGCTCGAAGGAAGCGCGCAATAAGGGGGCGGCGGCAATCGTGGGGCCTCGAATGTCGATTGAGTCTTCCCGGCCCAGGGGTCGTAGACGAGCCTTTGGACTTTTGCTGGTTGGCCTCGCCGCGCTTCCCGCAACGATCTCGTTGGCCGCCGACCGTTCAGCGGATGGGGGGCTGGCGGCGCATTGGAATTTCGAGGAAGGCGCCGGCGATACGGTTAAGGACTCGTCCGAAAACGGCAATGACGGCGCAATCGTCGCGACGCCGCCCTCGGAAGCGAAATGGGGCGCAGGCGAGTTCTCGCGATCGCTCTCTGTCCGCGACGGCGGTCACGTCCTCATTCCGGCGTCCGATTCCCTCAACAAGCTGCGACGCGCCATTACCGTGGCGGCGCATGTCTACCCTCGAAGCCTTTGGTCCCGCCCACCTTTCTATCAACGCGTCTGGAATAGAGCGCGGAAATGGTTCGGGCCCCCGACGAAGTCGGACCCCGGTTTTGCTCCTGTCGTGAAGCGTCAGTGGAGATTCGCCGGGCATCCGAGTGTGTTTTATCTCGGCTACGGCCGGATCGGCAATGTTGAATACTATAAATGGCATGTCGGTTTGGTGGACGGAGAAACCGACGTCTATCGCCTTCCCGAAGGCCAGAGCCGCCCTGCCGTCGGACAGTGGGTGCACATTGCGGGCGTCTATGACGCCGCATCGGGAAAGGCGTCGCTTTATGTCGACGGCAAGCTGATTGGCGACGACACGCAGGCCGGCGAAATGCGGCTCGACCCGGAGAGTTTGAGCCGGCCCATGATTATCGGGGCCGAACTGGTCTCCGCCGACGTCAATGACGTTCAGAATGTATTCGACGGCTATATCGACGACGTCCGCGTCTACGACCGGGCCCTTTCCGCGGAGGAGATCGGGAAGCTGGCCGCGGAGGCGGAGGACAAACGAGTCGCCAGATAAACCGGCGCGGAGCCGGCGGCGTGACGAGCCTCGTTGGAAACTCCGATTTTGAAGAAACGTCTTTCCATAATTCAGAAGACGTGCTAGCGTCATCATCGGGGCGAGCCGACCGCGGGAAGCGGCCAGTCCCGCTACCTATGGAAAACACAGAAGGACACGAGACAATCTGACGAAAACGGGCTGCGTGAGCCCGGTTTCGGCTTAACCCATTGAAAACACGGCGGAACAG
>CAVZNQ010000032.1:0-122988 GCA_963776665.1 uncultured Alphaproteobacteria bacterium | reverse complement strand
ATTTGGATTTTGTTGCGCCGGATTTGGTTTTCGTTGCGCTGGGCTTGGTTTCTGTTGCGCCCGATTTGGTTCTTGTTGCGGCCGCCTTGGTTCTTGTTGCGGCCAAGGCGAGGCCCTAGCGCGCCAGGATCGCCAGCAGCAGCAGGGCGACGATGTTGGTGATCTTGATCGCCGGGTTCACCGCCGGGCCGGCGGTGTCCTTGTAGGGGTCGCCGACCGTGTCGCCGGTGACGGCGGCCTTGTGGGCCTCCGAGCCCTTGACCCATTTGACGCCGTCCTTGTCGACGAAGCCGTCCTCGAAGCTCTTCTTGGCGTTGTCCCAGGCGCCGCCGCCCGAGGTCATCGAGATGGCGACGAAGAGGCCGTTGACGATCACGCCGAGCAGCGAGGCGCCGAGCGCGGCGAAGGCCGAGGCCTTCGAGCCCGAGATCCACAGCGCGCCGAAATAGACGACGAACGGCGCCAGCACCGGGAGCAGCGAGGGAACGATCATTTCGCGGATCGCCGCCTTCGTCAGAAGGTCGACCGCGCGTCCGTAGTCGGGACGCTGCGTGCCGTTCATGATGCCCGGCATCTCCTTGAACTGGCGGCGCACCTCGAGCACCACCGATCCGGCGGCGCGGCCGACCGCTGTCATCGCGATGCCGGCGAAGAGATAGGGGATGAGGCCGCCGAAGATGAGGCCGGCGACGACATAGGGGCTCGAAAGGCTGAAATCGAGCGCGCCGACGTCCTGAAAGTAGGGCGCGCCAGTCTCCTTGAAGTGGCGGATGTCGTTGGTGTAGGCCGCGAAAAGAACGAGCGCGCCGAGGCCCGCGGAACCGATCGCATAGCCCTTGGTGATCGCCTTGGTGGTGTTGCCGACGGCGTCGAGCGCGTCGGTCGACTGGCGCACTTCCTTGGGCAGCCCCGCCATTTCGGCGATGCCGCCGGCGTTGTCGGTGACCGGTCCGAAGGCGTCGAGCGCGACGATCATGCCGGCGAGGCCGAGCATCGTCGTGACCGCGATCGCGGTGCCGTAGAGGCCGGCGAGCTGGAAGGTCGAGATGATGCCGGCGACGATGACGATCGCCGGCAGCGCCGTCGATTCGAGCGACACCGCGAGGCCCTGAATCACGTTGGTGCCGTGGCCGGTGACGGAAGCCTGCGCGATCGACACCACCGGGCGTTTTCCGGTGCCGGTGTAATATTCGGTGATGACGACGATGAGCCCGGTGACCGCGAGGCCGACGAGGCCGCACACGAAGAGGTTCGCGCCAGTGACCGCCTTGTCTGCGACCGTGCCGATCTCGCCCCAGCCGACGACGAACTGGGTGGCGAGGGCGAGGCCGATGATGGAGAGGGCGCCGGTTGCGATGAGCCCCTTGTAGAGCGCGCCCATGATCGAGCCGTTGGCGCCGAGTTGCACGAAGAACGTGCCGATGATCGAGGTCACGATGCAGGCGGCGCAGATCGCCAGCGGATACATCATGGTCGAGAGAAGCACCGGCGTGCCGTCGAAGAAGATCGAGGCGAGCACCATGGTCGCGACCACCGTCACCGCGTAGGTTTCGAACAGGTCTGCGGCCATGCCGGCGCAATCGCCGACATTGTCGCCGACGTTGTCGGCGATGGTCGCCGGGTTGCGCGGATCGTCCTCGGGAATGCCGGCTTCGACCTTGCCGACGAGGTCGGCGCCGACGTCGGCGCCCTTGGTGAAGATGCCGCCGCCAAGTCGGGCGAAAATCGAGATCAGCGAGGCGCCGAAGCCGAGCGCGACCAGGGCGTCGATCGTAGTCCGGTCCGAGGGCGCGTAGCCGAGAGGGCCGGTGAGAACGCCGAAATAGCCAGCGACCCCGAGGAGCGCGAGGCCGGCCACCAGCAGGCCGGTCACGGCCCCGGAGCGGAAGGCGATATCGAGGCCGCCGGCGAGCGATTTGGTCGCCGCCTGCGCGGTGCGCACGTTCGCGCGCACCGAGACGTTCATGCCGATGAAGCCGGCGGCGCCGCTGAGGATGGCGCCGATCGCGAACCCGATCGCCACCGTCCACGACAAGAGAAGCCCGAGACCGATGAAGACGACGATGCCGACGCCGGCGATGGTCGTATATTGGCGCCTGAGATAGGCCTGCGCCCCCTCCCGCACCGCGCCCGAAATCTCCTGCATTCGCTGCGAGCCGGCGTCCGCCGCCATCAGGCTCGAGATCGTGTAGACGCCGTAGACGATCGAAAGCAGTCCACAGAGGATAATCAAGCCCAAAAGCATGGTGAAAAAGCCCGTTGTTGGGCCGCGGGTGGTCTCCCGCGGCTAGTTTGTGGGCGCCTCTTGCCAGAAACCGCGCCTTGCTGCAACGCGGCGCCGAACGTTCCGGACTGGTTTTAGACCAAAGTCGCCCTCGTTGGCCGCGCCCGCCTGCGGTTCAGCGCCTCGGGCCGTCCCGCCTCCAGGTCAAGTCGCCGACGCGCAGCGAGTGGACCTCGAGTTCCCCTTTGGGCTCGAAAAGATCGGCGCGGGCGGCGACTTGGCCATTCTCCTGCTCGATCCCGATGAGCGCGTAGGCCGCCGACAGCATACGCGCGGCCGAGCCAGTGTACCACGACCAGCCCCCTCGCCCGCCGTGGCCCCAACCCTCGTAAATGTCGGCCGGCTGCTGGATGGGAATGAGGCCATAAATGGCCACGTTCTCGGGGTCGGTCTTCCTCAGCGGCGAGATTTTTTCGAAGATCTCGAAAGCGCGGGCCATCAGGCGAGCCGCCGATTCGAGGTCGCCGTTGGCGCGGGCTGAGAGCGGCCAAGCGCATGAAGCCGTCTACGATCCAGGTGGCGCCATGGCTGTACTGCGCGCCGTTCTCACGTACGCCCGGAGGATAGTCCGCGATGCGGCCGGGATAGGGCTGGGAATGCTCGTAGAAGGGCGTCTCGAGCAGCAGCACGCGGTTCGGCCGCTCGATTCCTTTCAGGCCGCCTTCGATCGCGGCCAGGGCGCGTTTGTCGTCGCAAGCGCCGGAATAGGCGGCCCAGCCGGTCGTCATCGCGTTGCGGACATCGACCTCGCGCCCATCGTCGGCGAAGTCGAGCAGGTAGTGGTCGCCTCGCCAGCCGACCTCGAGCGCCTCGCGCTGCCCGGCCAGCGCCGCCTCGCAGCGGGCGGCGAATGTCTCGTCCCCTTTCAGGCGCGCGAGGGGAATAAATCCGTCGAGCACGTTGAAGAGAAAGAAGCCCATCCAGACGCTGGTTCCGATATCGCGGCGGCCGAGCGCGTCGATGCCGTCGTTCCAATCGCCGGCGCGCAGGAGGGGCAGGCCGTTGGCGCCGAGATGGGCGAGGCTGAAGTCGATCGCGAGGCGCGCATGCTCGTAAACGGTCGCGCTCTCGCGCGAGACGCGCGGAATGACGATCCAGGTGTCCTCGTGCGCCGGAACGGCTTCGCCTTCGAGGAAGGGCGTCGTCTCATCGAGCACGGTCCGGTCGCCGCTTTGGCGGACGTAGCGGGCGAGCACGTACGGCAGCCACAGGTGCGGGTCGGCGGCCTTCGTCCGCTGGCCGAGGCCCGTGCCGCCGCCGGGCGCGCGATGCCACCATTTGAGCACGTCGCCTTCGCGAAACTGCTGGCTCGCGTGCAGCACGATCTGCGCCCTCGTCAGCCGCGGCTCCGTGAGGGTCAGCGGCAGCACATCCTGCAGCTGATCGCGATAGCCGGTCGCTCCGCCAAGCTGGTTCGGGCCGAGGCGGCCGAACAGCCGCGAAGCGTAGAGCTGGTAGGGCAGCCAGACGTTGACCAGCCGGTCGAAGTCCGGCCGGTTGCTGCGGATCTCGACCCGGCCCAGCCGCTCGGCCCAGGATGCGCGGGTCGCGGCAAGCTCGCTTTCCGCCTGGGCGACGCCGATGCGCGCGGCGGCGTTCAGTGCTTCGGCCCTGCTCCGGGCCTGGCCGAAGCCAATCGCGATCTTCGCTTCGCCCCCGGGCGGGATCGTGAGCTCGCCGCAGAAGGCCGCCACGCGCCGTCCGTCGTCGCGCGCGCCGCCGTCGCTCGCGCCCGTCTCGACCATCGCCGGCGTCAGGATGTTGCGCCCCGGGCCGCCGAAGAACCGGGCGCGGACGGTCTCGGTCGCAGGATCGCGCAAGCTCGTCGCCACGAAGGCGAAGCCGCGCTCGAAATCGTTGTTGGGGTTTTGGAAAAGGAGCGTCGAGCCGACCGTCTCGTCGCGGATCTTGTCCACGCTCGCGTTCGGACTGTCCTCCAGCGCAAGATCGAAGAAGGGCGCGACGCGCAGGCGCTTCGGACTCGGGCCGTTATTGCGCAAGGTCAACAGGCGGATGTCGCCTGGATAGTCGGGCGGGACGAAAACGACGTGGTCGATCGTCAGATCGCCGCGTGTGGTGACAAACGTCGCCGCCCCCGGCTCATAGGTCGCCTCGCAGGTTGCGTCCTCGGGCTGGAACGGCGTGAAGCCCGCCGCGCCGGTCTCGCCTTTGTCGAGGTCGCGGAGGTAGACGACCTGCCCCGGCTGGACCACGGTCACACTGTCGAATCGGAAGGCGGAGAGGCCGTTCTGGCGGGCGTTGCCGAAGGCGGAGAAAATCTCGCCGTCGTTGGAGACCATCGTCGCCATGCCGAGTTCGTTCGCCATTACGTGAGCCCAGGGGCGCGGCGTGCGATGGGTGAGGCTGAGCCGGGCGCCGTCGGCCGAGAAAGCGAACGGCCATCGCGAATGGAGGGCGGGAGACGGCTCGACGGCCCGGGTTTCGTAAAGACGCCGCTGCAAGTCCGGCTCCGGCAGAGGCGCTGCGCCGAGGCGTGCGGCGATCAGGTCGCTGGCCCAAACCGCATTGTCGGCGCGGCCGACGATGAATTCCGCTTCGGCTGCGCCGCCTGGGGCAATCATCGCCTCAAGAGTGAAACTCGCCGCCGGATCAAAGGTCCATAGCTTGCCTTCGTCGTCGAGCTTGCGCCAGCGCCACGGCTCGCAGCCAGTGGGCCGTGCGAGCGAGCCTTCGCCGATGAAACGAATGCGGGAATCCTCGTAGCCGACGAGTTCGGTCCCTGCCCCCGGCATGACGGCAAAAAATGCGGTCTCGCCGCGATCGGCCCGCGCCGAACGCAGAAGCCGGTTGCGAGCAAGAATGGCGTTGAGCGGGCGCACGAACATGGTCTCGACATGCATGCCGGCAAAATCGAGATCCTTCGCGTAAGCCCCGGTTTCAGCTTGGGCGATCTCGCAAAAGCTCGTCAGGCGGAGCCGGCGCGGCCGGTCGGACCGGTTCTCAAGCCGGACCCGCCAGCTCAAGACCGCCGCGCGGGGATCGGGCGCGATCTCCACCCGCGCCTCGATCCCGTTCAGCGCATTGACGATCGCAAGCCGATTGAAGCCCGGCTCCTCGATCCGGTAGTCGCCTGCGCGTCGGGCCGGCTCGAAGCCGATCGACCACGGCGCTTCGCTGTCCTCGCTGATGTAGAAAAAATGGCCGCGCGCCTGCAGCGGATCGAGGGGGCGGCGGAAGAGATCGATCGGGCCGCCGCCTCGCTCGGCTCCCAAAACGAACGCCGCGCCGCGGCCGTCGCGCTGAATCTCAACGCCGACCGCGCCGTTGTTGAAAGCGAAACGATCGGGGCTCCGCCCGAGCTCGAGCGGCGCGCCTTCGAGCCAGGGCGCACCCGGTCCCGATTTTGCGCGCCCCTTCACCGCCGCCGCCACGCCCGCCGCGGCCATCGCGGCGATCGCTGCGCCATAGGCGAAGCCGAGCGTCCTGACCGCGTCGGGCATCGGAGCGCCGCCGCGCGCGAGTGTCTCCGCGCCGGTCCAGGCCTTGTCCCAATCCGGGCCGCGAGGGATGTAGAAGGGAATCAGCAGCGGCGCCCAGGTGCCGAAACGGCGGATCCCGTCCGGAATAGCCCGCGTGCGTCCGCGGTGGCCCAAGAACCGGGCAGCCGCCTCGTCGGCGCGGTCGCCGCCGAGAAAGGACAGGTTGACCAGGGTCGCGACCCTGAGCCCCATATGGTCGAACCAGATCAGGACGCGAAGCCAGTCGTAGGCGAGCAGGCCGAGGAAGAGGGTTAGGCTGAACTGCCTGAAGTCGCCCGGGCTCCGGGTCGCATCGGTTGCGATGGCGACGCCCGATCGGATCGCGCCGTCCTGATTGTACCAGGTCGGATCCGGCGACTGGCGCAGAAACGAGTTGATGATCGGGGCCATCCACAGGCCCCAGCGCAGCACGCGCACGCCCTGTTCGACCAGGCCCTCGACCCCGTTTGGGCTGAGAAGCGTCCTGATCGGCCTCAGGCTTCTCCGCAAAGCCGCGTCGAGCAGCACATAGTTGATGGAGAAGAGCGGCGCCGCGAGCGACCAGTTGATGACGCCGGCCACCGACTCCGCCCAAAACAGCCTTACCCCGCCCGCGACCTCGCCGAGGTTGATCATCCCGTATTTGTTGAAGATCGGATAGGTCGTGAAGTCGCCGAGGCGACGCCCGTCGAGGCGGTAATTGACATCGGCGTAGGCCCAGAATTTGGCGATCACGACTTCGACTTGGGCGGCGTCGAAATACCATCCAAGCGCGCCGGCGACGAGACCGCCGAGCAGGAGGCCCAGAGCATAAAGGCGCCAGCTTTGCAGCTTCCGCCGCTCGCGTTTGATCACGCTCCAGGCGTCGAAAGCCAGATCGACGCCGCCGTAGCAGACCGCCCCGACCGCGGCCATCGCCAGAAAACGCGCGCCGCCGTCGCAAGCGGCAAGACCGGCGCGATAGGCGAGCGCCAGGCCGAGACCCGCAACGACCCCGCGCGCGGGCCCGCGCGGATCGCGATAGGCGCGCCTTAGCCGGCCGAAGAAGGGCGCCGTCCCGTCGGCGCTGCCCATGATCGTCTGGGCGAGCGGAAAGACAAGCGCGCCTGCGATGGGACCGCTCAGAAGCGCGGCGCGATCGAGAATCGTCACAGCGCCGGGCGCGCGCAAAATGAGAGCCGCGACGAGGATGAACGCCATGAACAGCGCGCCGTAAATCGCGCCCTTGACGAAGCCGGTTCGCCAGTGCTCCCAGGCCGTCTCGAATCGCGGCGGGCGGGCGCCAAGCCAGTCGAGCGTGATGCCGGTGAAGAGATAGACGATCGCCCATAGGCCGCCTTGCGCCAGCGCGGCGCAGCCGCTCGAGAAAAAAATCGCCAGGAATGGCTGGGCGACCATCTGCGCCGCATTGGCGACAAGCGGTGTCGCGGCCGCAAGCGCGCCGCTCAGGGCGAAAAGCCCATGGATGCGCGCCGACTGCGGGAGTAGGTTGACGCTGATCAGGCTAAGGATCGTCACCATCGCCTCGCCGACCGCCCACAAGGCGAGCGCACGCCCAATCGCGACCTGGGCGGGAAACGGCAGGCCGGCGTGGGCGGTCGCCATGGCGCCGAGCTCGGCCATGTGCCAGTCCGCGCCGGTCGTCATGAGCAGGTTGAACAGGAACGGGACCGCTAGCAGGCTAACCGCCTCAACGAGCCGCAGGCCGCGAAAGCCGCCGATCAGGGCCATGATCGACCCGCCAGCGTAGACGATCAGCGCAATCGCCGCCCCGGCCGGATCAAACCGCCAGACGTCGGCCCAGGGTCCCGGCAGCTGCCAGAATCCGATCGAATCGTTGCGCTGGACGGCGAAGATGGCGAAGGCGGCGGCGTCAACGGCAATCAGCGCCGCCGAATACGGGCGTTCGGCGCGCGCCCGGCGCAGGAGAGCGAGGCCCGCGGCGCCCGCCAGCGCGGCAAGGATCGGCTGGAGGGCCCCGACCGCCGCGTAAAAGCCGACCGCGAGCAGAACGGCGCCGCCCGCCGCAAGCCAAGCCGGAGCGACGGGCTGGCGCGTGATAGGGCGCGCAAAAGGGGACGTCATCTCCATGCCTTGCGCGCTTCCCGCTCCGTCTTGGCCCATTCCTCGTGAATTGCTCTGAGTCGCAAGCTCGCGTCAAAGGCGCTTGCCGGCCGCCCCATAGCCGCCCAATATGGCGCCTATTCGCCTCTTTGGCGGTTCAGGATTCGGCCGGCGGCTTTCCGGTGGGCCGGCGTCAGGATGTGTCACATGGTTGTCCGTTATTGGTTCGCTTGCGCGCTCGCGGTTGCGCTCCTCGGCGCGACCGCCGGGCAGGCGGCAGAGTTGCCCGCTCAGAACAAGAAGCCGACGAAGGCCGAACCCGCCAGGACATGCGACATCGCCGGCAATCCCGGCGTGCTGGCGGCGAACGGCGTCTGCGTGCGGTTCAGCGGCTATGTCTCGTCGCAATTCAGCGCCGGGCAATTGCACGGGCAGTACAAATAAGCTCGCGGAGGAAGGGGCTTCGGGTCTAAACACGGCCCATGAACAAGAAAGCCGAACCCGCCTTCGCCCATCTCGGACGTCCCTCGCAAATTCCTGCGGCGCCGGACGCCGGGACGCTCGACCGGGCGCCGAATCCGCAAGCCGACACCGACTATATCGCCCGGTTCACCGCCCCCGAATTTACCTCGATCTGTCCTGTGACGGGGCAGCCCGACTTCGCGCATCTTGTGATCGACTATGCGCCCGACAAATGGCTCGTAGAATCGAAATCGCTCAAACTCTACCTCTGGAGCTTTCGCAATCACGGCGCGTTCCACGAGGACTGCACGGTGCGGATCGGCAAGGACCTCGTGGGCCTCGTCAAGCCTCGCTGGCTCAGGATCGGCGGCTACTGGTTTCCGCGCGGCGGCATGCCGATCGACGTCTTCTGGCAGAGCGGCAAACTGCCGAAAGGCGTCTGGCTGCCCGAGCAGGGCGTCGCCCCCTATCGCGGGCGCGGCTGAATAGCGCGCAGGCGCGGCGACAGGCGGACCGACGCCCTCTACGCCGCCCGTTCGGCTCGCTGCGCGCCACGCCGCGGCGGCAAAAGGCCGCGCCCGGCGCGGCGCGGCTTGTCGAGCGCCGGAGCAAGTCTCGCCAGCGCATAGACCCGCGCGCGAAGTTCATCGGCGAGGACTTGCCGGTTTCGGATTTCCGCGATCGAGGCAAAGGGGACGGGCGCCCCGATCACGACCGGGAGGCTCGCGCCGATGCGCGTCCTGACTTCGTGGAAGATGAGGGAAAGGCGCAACGTCAGGCTGAGGTGACTGGCAATCTGGAACAGACGGCCGTTCTGGCCGCCGAACCAGACCGGAACGACGGTCGCCTCCGAGCGCTGGATGAGCTGCGACACGAACGTCTGCCAGCGCCCGTCGACTGCGGGCTTAAGGCCGAGCTTGTCGGGCGTGGTTGAAATCGCGCCGGCGGGAAACACGACCACCGCGCCGCCGCGCTCGAGTTGCGCGCGCGCCGCCGCGCGCGAGGCGAGATTGATCCGTTCGGCTTCCTCGTTTCCCGAGAAATCGACGGGCAGGATGAACTTGGCCGCTTCCGGCGCCCGCGTCAGCACGATGTGGGTGAGAACGACAAAGTCGCTTCTGACCTTGCTCGCGAGCCACGCCATCACGATGCCGTCGAGCACGCCGTACGGGTGATTGGCGACGAACACGACCGGACCGGTCTTGGGAACGGCGGCGAGCGCGTCAGGCTCATAGCGCACGTCGAGTTCAAGCGACCGCACAGCTGCCTGCCAAAATGTCTCGTCGGCGCGCGGGAAGCGCTGGTTGTGCACATACATCCGCTTGAGCTTCGGCTGACCGGTCGCTTTCTCGACCAGCCGAATCAGCCCCCGCTTGATCGGGGGATCGTTCGCGGTTGCGTAGCTGAAGAGATACTTGTCCATTGGACTCGCTTTCGCGGCCGATCCCTCCGCCTATCCCGCCCACGCGACCGCCATATGACAGGCTTGGCCTTGACGGCGCAAAGCTCAGCGTTTGGCGAGCCGATCGAAATCCTGCAGTTCGGCGATGAGCGCCTCCAATTCCCTTAGTGGCACCATATTGGGACCGTCGGAAGGCGCCCGATCCGGGTCCTGATGGGTCTCGATGAACACTCCGGCGACGCCGACCGCGACGGCCGCCCGCGCCAGCACCGGAACGAACGCCCGCTCTCCGCCCGAGGCGGTCCCCTGCCCGCCTGGCTGCTGGACCGAATGGGTCGCGTCGAAGATGACCGGAGCGCCAGTCTCGCGGGCCAGGATCGGCAAAGCGCGCATGTCGGAGACGAGCGTGTTGTAACCGAAGCTCGCGCCGCGCTCGGTGACCAGGACATCGGTGGCGCCGGCCGCGTCGAGCTTGGCGACCACATTCTTCATGTCCCAGGGGGCGAGGAACTGCCCCTTCTTGACGTTGACCGGTCGCCCTGTCAGCGCCGCGGCGACCAATAGATCCGTCTGGCGGCACAGGAAGGCCGGAATTTGCAACGCATCGACGGCTTCGGCCACGGGCGCGCACTGGCCGCTCTCGTGGACGTCCGTGATGACGGGCAAGCCGAGCGTGTCGCGGATCTCGCCAAAGATCGGGAGCGCCGCCTTCAGTCCAACTCCTCGCTCGGCTGAGCCCGAGGTCCGGTTGGCCTTGTCGAAAGACGATTTGAACACGAGGCCGATCGCGCGCCGCTCGGCGATTTCCTTCAGGGCCGAAGCCATCTCGAGCGCATGGGCGCGGCTTTCGAGCTGGCACGGCCCAGCGATGAGCGCCAACGGCAGCTTCGGACCGAATCGCGCCGTGAGCGGCCCGCGGCCGACATCAACGATGGCGTTGTTGCGCAAAGAATAATTCCCGCTTGCCGTCGCGGCTCTTAGCGGCAGAACGGGCTCCAAGGCAAGGCCCGGGGCCGAGCCGACAATCTGCGCCTGAACCCGGTCAGCCCTGCGGCTCGGCGCTTTCCGTCGCGGCAAAGTCGATCTCGACCCTAGCGCCGCTCGGATCGAAGAAGAAAAGCTGCCACACGCCACCGGCGTGGCCGGATTGGGGGAGCCGCCTCAGGTCGTACTTCACGCCGCGCGCCTTCAGCTTGGCGAGATAAGCCGAAACATCCGTGCCCCAGAAGGCGATATGGTCGAGAACCCCGCCGCCCTCCGGAATGACCGCTTTTTCGACGACGTGCAGCACCGCCTTGCCGCCATTGTAAAGCCAGGCGCCGGGAAACGAGAAGTCCGGCCGCGGACCGGGGGTCAGTCCGAGCACGTCGTAATAAAAGGCGACCGTCGCTTCGGTGTTGGTGGTGAGGATGGTGAAATGATCCATCCGATCGATCGGCATGGGTTCCCTCCTCCCTTATGCCCGAAAAACGGACGGGCGAAGCTTGCGCCAGAGTCCGCGTCTCCCACGGCGCCTGTCAAGTCGGTAATCGTCAAAAGCTGGAATTTGACACCCGGCCTGAGCCCGGCGCAGGCTTTCGGGGCATGGATGAGCGCAAGGACGGCGAAATCGGCATTTTGGCTCGGCGCAGGATCGAGGCCGCGATCATCGCCCCTATCTATGATGAAATGTGCGAGGCGGTCGGGACGGACAAGGCCCGCAACATTTTGCGCCGCGCCATTCGGCGCGCGGCGATCGACGCCGGCGCCGAAATGGCTACGCGCGCCGCGAATGGAGCGGACCTCGAGACTTTCAAGGCGATTTTGCCCTTATGGACGAAGGACGACGCGCTGACGATCGAGATCATCGACGACGCGCCGGGCGTGCTCGATTTCAACGTCAGGCGTTGCCGCTACGCGGAGACCTACCGCGCGATGGGCCTCGGGGCGATCGGCGACATCCTCAGCTGCGACCGTGACGGCGCGTTCTGCGAGGGCTATGATCCACGCATCAAACTGACCCGAACCCAAACGATCATGAAAGGCGCGAGCCATTGCGATTTCCGCTATCGCGCGAACCCGCCTCGAGAGCCTTGAGGCCGCTTCGCAATCGGCGGGGGACCCACGCATCGTTATCGAACATGATGGCCAGGAGGAGTGATGCGCTTGACGTCGATTCTGATTGCATTGCTCTCGGCCTTGGCCGCGGCCTCGCCCGCGCTCGCGGCTGAGACGCGCTTGATCGACATCACCAACGACCGGTGGATCGAGGTCACCGGCGAGGGCGCAGTCAGCGCCGCTCCCGACTTCGCCCGGGTGACGCTTGGGGTCACGACCGCCGGCAAGGACGCGGGCGAGGCGATGGCGGCCAACGCCAAAGCGGCCAACGCTCTCGTGGCGCTCATCAAGTCCGAGGGCGTTGCGCCCGCCGACATCCGGACCTCGGCCATGTCGATTTCGCCGGTATTCTCGCAGCCGCCGCCCAATCAGGCCCGCGAACCGGTGATCACCGGCTATAACGTCAGCAACGATGTGACAATCGTCGTCCGCGATATTCCCCGTCTCGGCGCGTTGCTGGACAAGGCGGTGGGAGCCGGCGCCAACTCGATCTACGGCATCGCCTATGGCCAAAACGATCCGAGCGCCCTCCTGGACAAGGCTCGACCCATCGCGGTCGCCGACGCGCGGCGGAAGGCCGAAATCTACGCCAAGGCCGGCGGCTCCCAAATCGGCCGGTTGATGACGCTGACGGAAGAGGCCGGGGGGCAGCAACCGGTCGCCTTCGCCGCACGGGCCTACGCCCAATCCGCGCCGCCGCCGCCGATCGAGGGCGGAGAGGACAGGCTCAGGGTCACCGTCACCGCGCGGTTCGAACTGACACAGTGAACGCCCTCGGGTCGCTTTGACTCAAAACCCAGCACGACGAGGTCCCGCCATGTGCCGCAACATCCGTCCGCTGTTCAACTTCGAACCGCCCGCGAGCGATGAGGAAATCCGCGCCTCCGCGATCCAGTTCGTGCGCAAGGTGAGCGGCTTCGCCAAGCCGTCGCAGGGCAACGCGGAGGCGTTCGAGCGTGCGGTCGACGAGGTCGCCGACGCCGCCCGCAAGCTTATTTTCTCCCTCCACAGCGCCGCCGCGCCGCGCGACCGGGAAACTGAGGCCCGGAAGGCCCGTGAGCGATCGCGGCTTCGCTTCGGATAGGCCCGCGCGCGAGGCGCAGGTTTACTCGCCAGAATAGGCGCTGACCTCGGGCGGCCGCCATCCTTGCAGCGCCTCGTCGCGGGGGCGGAAAATTTCGACCTTGAGCGGATGGCAGGGCGCCGCGTCGCTTGAACGGGCTTCGTCGCCGTCACCGTATGGACAGGCGGACAGCGCGCCGATGAGATCGATCTCGGCGAAGAATTCGATGAAATCTCCCGGCCGTACCGGGCTCGCCTTCATGAAATAGCGGTGGGTATGTCGCTCGAAGCCGGTGCACATGAACACGTTGAGCACGTCATGGACATGCGGCTCCGCCTCGCGATTTGTTAGCCTCATCCGCTGGGCGAGCGCGCGCGTCAGGTTCGAATGGCAGCAATGATGATAGTCCGCGCCGGTCAGAAGACGGTTCGTATAGGGGTCGCAGCGGGTGCCGATTACATCGTGAACGCCGGCGCCATCAGCATCGAAGCCATACCAGTCGAGCGTGTCGCGGGTGATGGTCGCCATCGGCCTCAAGTAGGGCAGCGCGCTCCAGAGCCGCGCGCCCGTAGACACATGAGTGGCATTGAGCGCCCGTGTCTTGCCACTGAAGAAGCGCTCCGCGAGATTGGCGGCGTTCCACAGGTTGAGATCGCCGACCTGCGGCCCTTCGATGCTGACGATGCGGAAAAAATGCCCGGCTGGAACGTCGAACGCGCGCCCTTCGCGCGGCGGCACGATCGTCTCGCCGATTTTCGTCATGCCCGCTCGCGCGTTGTCGTAGAAGGCCGCGTCATAGGCGGGCAGCCGATCGAGCGCATAGGCGCCAACGGGCTTCGCGGCGCGGCGCTGCGCGGCGTCAGGCGGCGGCGTTGTCTGGGGCGGGATCAGCATGGCGGCGGAGAATATTCGAAGGCAGGGCGACCCGCAAAGGACGAGCGTCCGTTCTACCGCGTCTCGTCGCGAGCCAAGCGTTGTGCTAGCGTTGTGATCCATTTCGACGGGCGCGGCGGTATCGGACGAGACGGGGTAAGGGAGGTCATGCCAGCCACAATCGGACCCGGCTCAACCGGGGACGACGTCAGGCGCCTGCAGCGCGCGCTTGCCCGCCAATCGCTGTGGAAGCCATTTGGGCCGATCACCGGCGCGTTCGACGCCGGTCTCGAGACAAGCGTCAAGAGCTTTCAGGCCGCCAACGGCCTTGCGGTCGACGGCCTCGTCGGCCCGGCGACCTGGGCGAAGCTGCCCGCCTATCGCGAAGCTTCGCCGACGCTCGCGACCGGATGGACCGGTCCCGCCGTCGCATGGCTCCAACAGGCGCTGGCCGGCACGGACATCGCCGTCAGATTCGCCCCCTACCCCGGCGCGATCGACGGCCAGTTCGGCCCGCTGACCGAGGCCGCTGTGCGCGCCTTGCAGGCCTGGGCTGCCGTTCCCGTTACCGGCGTCGTCGACGACGCCACGTGGTTCATATGGATGACGCCTGGCTCCGCGCAGCAGCTCACCCTCGAAAGCGCCTGCGGGTTGCTTGCCAGGTTGAGCCCGGCGGCAGCATAAGTGCGCCTATCGCGAGGAAAGCCATGACGCCCAAATGGATCAAGTGCACGCTGACTGAAGGCGGGAAAACAATTCGGGTGAACATGGCGCTTGCGGCCACCTTCGTCCCGCACGGCGCAGGCACCAGGATCTGGATTCCCGGCGATCAAATCGGCATCGATGTGACGGAAGTGCCTGAACAGATCGATGCGGCGATCGCGGATTCCCTGGTGGACGCCTCTCAGACCTAGAGCATGTCGCGTCCGGGCGGACTCGTCATCGCGAGGAGCCTAGCGACGAAGCTATCCAGAGGCTCATAGGACGTTCGGCTTTCCACGTTGGCGAAACAGCTGAGGCGCGCCGCTGTTCGTCAGCCCGTTGCGGAATAGTTCGCCTGTGGCTAGGCTGCCTCATCGCGTCTCGCACCTGCGGAATTCAAGTGGGATTGCCGGAACCTGCCCCCGCGCAGTTCTTCGAGCGCCGTGCGGCCTATCCGTGGTTCGTGGTCGGCACGGTGTGCATAGGCGCTTTCGTCGGCCAGGTCGACGCCAGCATCGTCCAGCTTGCCATGCCCTCGTTCGAGGACGCATTCGATGCGCGGCTCGATGCGGTAAGCTGGGTCGCCGTCGCCTATGTGCTGGCCTTCGCCGCGGTGCTTCCGGTGTTCGCGCGGCTTGCGGAGATCGGCGGACGCAAGACGCTCTATCTTTGCGGCTTTGCCCTGTTCGGCCTGTTCTCCGCCCTGTCCGCCGTCGCTCCGAGTCTGCCGCTGCTCATCGCGTTCCGGGTCCTGCAGGGAATCAGCGGCTCGATGCTCGGCGCGAACAGCGTCGTCATCCTGGTCGCCGCGGCCGGCTCGGCGCGGCGAGGAAAGGCGCTTGGAATCATGGCGGCGGCGCAGGCGGTCGGCCTCAGCCTTGGCCCGACGCTCGGCGGCGTGTTGCTGGCGACGTCGGGCTGGCGCTCGATCTTCTGGGTCACCGTTCCGTTCGCCCTCGTGGGCGCGGCCCTCGGGTGGCTGATCGTCCCCAGGACGACGTCATTCGCCAAGGATCGCCGCTTCGACGTCGCGGGCGCGGCGCTTTTGATCCCGGCGCTGGTCGCGCTCCTAGTGACGATCGCGCAATGGCGCGCCTGGGGATTGTCCGCGCCGCTCATCGCCTGCGCCGCCGCCGGGCCGATCTTGTTGGCGCTGTTCATCTGGCGCGAAAGCAGGGCGCCGGCGCCGCTGATCGATCTTCGTCTCTTCCGGTCCGCCGCGTTCGCCGCCGGCTGCGTCGGCGTTCTCGTCTCCTACGCCATGCTCTATGCGATGTTCTTCGCCATGTCGTTTGCGCTGATCCGCGGCTACCACGATCCGGCAGTCGCGGCCGGCTTGAGGCTGACGGTCATCCCGGCCGCGCTTGGTCTCGTGGCGCCGTTCGGCGGAGCATGGGCGGACAAACGTCCGCGCCTCGTCATGGCTGGCGGCATGGCGGTTTGCCTCGCCTCGTCGCTGGCGTTGTGGGCGCTCATGACCGGAACGCCGGATAGCCTCAATGGCGTGATGGCGGCGCTGGCCGCCTTCGGCTTGGGTCTTGGCCTCTATATCGCCCCCAACAACAGCGCGACGGTAGGGGCCGCGCCGGCCGACAAATCCGGCGTCGCGGGCGGGCTCCTGAACTTGCTGCGAGTGTTCGGCGCCGGCGTCGGCGTGGCCGCCGCCTCGACGGCGCTGGGATGGGGGCTGCATGCGGAGGCCGTCGCAGGCGCGCGCACAGCGCATGTGGCCGAAGCCGCGCTGCTCTCGGCGGTCGGCGGCGTGCTGGTGATGCTCGCGGGCTTCGGCGCGATCGGCGTGGCGGCGGCGCTGGTTGGCGCCAAACCGAAACGTGCAGGCGGAGAGCCAGAGCCAGCGCCGCTTGGCGCGCCTCTCCGTCGGGGAGCGTGAGATCTGCTAGGCTCACTGCGAAGATGGAATGCCGATCGCCGGGTCGAGCGCGGGGCGCCGGGAAAGGAAAACCAGATGGCCGAACGCGCCGAGGCGACCTGGGCTCTGTGGGCGCGCTCATCTCCCGAGCAACCGGGTGGGTCGAGGCGGATCGCTCCCGTCCTCGCCCTCGCGGCGTTCGCGCTAGCCGGCTGCAACGCCGGTCAAGAGCCGAATGCGTCCTCGCAGCGGACTTTGGCCGAGACCTACCCGAACTACAGTCCCTATAATCCGATCGAATACGCTCAAACCAGCGGCTTCTACGGCGGCCGCTGAGACACCTCGTTCGGCAACGGCGTTGCGCGGTTATGCGTGAGCTACTCGCAAATTCGGTAGCTGCCGCTCGAGCCGTGCCGCTCGACATCGAGGTGCATGTTGCTGGCGTGGAACGAGTCGGCGCCTGGCCCGAGAACGGTGGTGAACCAGCCGCAAGCCGCCGTCCGCACGGCGCGAAAGTACGAGGCTTCGTCCGCGCCCGTCTGCCGCTCGACGAGGAGGCGCCGTTTATCCGCGAGGGCGATCGCCACGAAGTCCACCGCCAACCCATGGCCATGGGCGCTGATCTTGGCGCCTGCGATCCTGTCCTGGGTCCGGCAATCGTAGCCCGGGCCGGTTTCGATTGCGGCGACTTTCGCGTGCAGCATCGCCTCGCCGAGCGGCGCGACGATGAGGCGGATATAGTCGGCGAGCACGGCGGCGAATTCGCAATCGACAAGCGGGCGGTCGGGCAGGCTGACTACATCGCCGCCCGCGACCGCGATCGATGACAGCCGGACCGGCGAAGGTATGCCGCACCCCTGGGCGGCCGGGGCCGGAACCGTCGCAGCTTCGGCCGCCGCGCCGGTCGCAATCAGTTTCGCTAGGCACATCGACGCCGCGCCGGCGGCTTCGGGCCCCATCTGCGACGCCGGCTGTGGAGCGGGCGCCTCTGCTGGCGCGGGCGCCGCAAGCCCCGTGGGCCGAGGCGGCGGCAGCGGCGGCTGTTGTCCCATCGCCGCGCCGCCGTGCGCCGCGACCATCAACGCAAGCACGCCGAGTGCGACAAGCGGGCTTGCTCCATTCATTTTGGGCCGTTCAGCTGGACCCGGCGACAAAAGTAGCGGGGGGAGGCGCTTCGGGCGGGAATGTCTCCGGAACGTCATTGGGCGCGGGCTCCCTGATGACGTCTGGCCCCGGCGCGGGAATGTCGGGCGGCCCGCCGGGCGTCGGCGCCTCCTCGGGCGTCGGCGGGCGTACGGGGTTCGGAATCGTATCGGGAGGCGGGGTTGGAACCGGTTTTGGCGGATCGCCTGGCATTCGCCGTCTCCGGGGCTTGCGGTCGCAAAACGCAACGCCTCGCCGTCGCGCTTTGTTCCGGAGCCGGCGGTTCGGCGCTCCTCGGGACGCGGCAAACGCTAAGGGAAGCGTTTTCCAAACCGGCGGAAGGAAAACCAAAGAAAACAGGAAAGACAATCAAAGCGGATGGAAGCAAAATCCAAATTTTTTCCTTCTCCCAATCGAGACTTTTCAATGGCTTATGCCACGAAGCCAGGAAAAGTCGATCCTTCTGCCTGACCTATTAGACAATGAATCATAAGTTAAAAGGATCGCCGCGCCCACGTCTCCTCGTCCAGCCGCAGGGCCAATCAGGGTCCCAACGACACGACGCAGAATAGCATCGATTCCGCTTTTAGGAAAGATATTTCCTATATTTCTGATTCATCCAACAACCCGACGATGACCTACGTTCCCGTCGCCCGTTGGAAGACGAAAGCTCGCAGCCGGCGAGACCGTCACTCGCGGGAATAGGCGCCGGCGTGCTCGGCGTCGAAGCGGCGCATCAGCTTTCCGCCGGGCTGAACCGTAAGCTCAAGCCGCCCGAACTTCATCGGATCGTCCATGCTGTTCTCGAACTTGCGCACGTCGAGCGTGACCGTGGCCCCGCTCCGCGTCCAGCAGCCCGAGGCAAGCTCGTCCAGCGCGCCATAGGCGAGCATGTACTCGAACCGCCCGTCGGCATGCAGCAGAAGCTCCGAGCCGACCTCCATCACGCCGCGAAGGTAGTAGTGGCCGGCGAGCGAGGGATCGGCGGGCTTGCAAGCTGCGGCGCGCGCTTCTGAGCCGGTCGTCATGGGCAGCAGGCAAGCGGCGAGGGTGACGATACGGCGGCGCACGAACTCCTCCCAACCCGGATTGATCCTGAGATACAGGGAATTATTTCCCTCGGACAAGGCCAGTACGCGCCGGCCATGGGGTTGCGGACCCGGCCGTAAGGCAATAGGGATCGCAGTCAGGTCGGAATCGGCCATGCGCCGGGTCCGACCTTTTATGAAGCCGCCCTACAATTTACGTCTCCGACTCGAATATGCTGGCGTCCGGCTGGCGGTGGCGCTCGCCCGCGCCATACCCCTGCAGGCGGCGTCCTGGCTTTCTGGAAAGCTCTGGCGCCTGATCGCTCCCCATCTCGGCCGCCAGAAGCGGGCGCTCCGCAATCTCGCCATCGCTTTCCCGGAGAAGTCCGTCAAACAGCGCCAGGCGATCGCTGCGGCGATGTGGGAGAATCTCGGCCGCACCTTCGCGGAGAGCTTCCGCCTCAGGACGCTGGTCGAAAGCGGCCGCATCGTGTTCGAGCCCGGGGAGGATTTCGACCGCGCGGCGGCGGGCGCGAAGCCTTTCGTCGTCTGCGGCCTGCATCTTGGCAATTGGGAAATCCTCGCCCACGGCGGGCAACGGCTCGGCGTCTCGCTGATCGGCGTCTACCAGCGCGTCTCGAACCCTTACGTCGACACGCTCCTTCGCGGCCTGCGCGCGCCGCTTTACAAGAGCGGCCTCATGCCGAAGACGCCCGCGAGCGCGCGCGCGCTCGTGCGTGCGATCAAGGCCGGCGCGTGTCCATGCTTTCTCGCCGATCTCCGCGACGACCGCGGACCGCGCGTGGCCTTCTTCGGCAAGACCGCCCGCTCGAACCTGTTTCCGGCCCAGCTGGCGCGCAGGACCGGCGTCCCCCTCTACGCCGGCGCCGCCTTCCGCCGTCCCGGCTCGCGCTTCGCCATCCGCATCGCCCGGGTGCCGATGGCGCATACGCACGACCACGCGGCCGACGCTCTCGCGGCGACAGTTGCGCTCCAGCTCCAGTACGAAGCCTTCATCCGCGAAGCGCCCGAGCAATGGATGTGGGCGCATGGCAGGTGGGACTAAGGGGCGGCGCCTTCGGATGGAATCGTCATTGCGAGGAGTCATAGGGCGTTCGGAAGAACGCCCGTCTTTCGACGGGCTATGGCGACGAAGCAATCCAGAGAACAAGGGATGCTCTCCTATCCCTGGATCGAGGCGCCGGGTAGCAAATGGGGATTTGATAAGCTGTCACCGTAATCGCGTAATCGCCACTGTATTCCGGAAAGGACCGCACCGGCCCCGCCTTCCCGAACCATTGAACCTGATCGCCGAGCACGCCATCTCTTGTTCGCCGGCGTCATCTCCGTCGAACTGGAGGATGTGAATGCGGATCCCGATCATCCTGGCGCTTGCGGGGCTCGCGCTCGCCGGCTGCAACGCCAATCAGAGCGTTAATCCCTCGTCGCGTACGGCCTCCCAGGTCTGGGCCGGCCAATACGAGGAGACCAATCCTTACGATCCCATCAGCTACGCGCAGAACAACACCGGGCGCGGCGGCGGCGGCCACTAAGAGCCGGTTGACGCATGCAGGTGCTCGCCAACAAGGCTCTGGACCGGCGCAGCGTGGAGGGGAGACAAGCCCGGCCATCACGGCGGCAGTCAAAAGCTAGCGAAAGCCGAAGGCGCTCCGCAGTATGTCGAACAACGCCCGGGCCGATCCTTCGTCGAATTGCAGGCTTTGCGAAACCTTCTCAGGATTCTCGCGCTCCGCGCGCCCTCTGGTGTCAATCTGGACGAACTTTCGCCCATCGCGTTCGAAAACAGCATAGGTCGCGTCGATCGCGTCATGGAGCGATTGGCGATCTCTAGGCCTTTCTTCGAAAGCCTTGATAAGCGCCATCAGCGCCTCCCCGTCACGAGCACCCCGTCGTCCCGCCGCACGTGTCGCACTTGAGGCACGTGCCGTTGCGGACCATGGTGAAGTTGCCGCACTCCGGGCAGGCTTCGCCGACGTAGCCTTTCATCCGCGCTTCGGCGCGCTTGTCGGCGACGGACTCCGAGGCCGGCGCGGCGGCGAAGGCGAGCGGCGCGGGTTCGGCGAACTCGCCTTTGAGCGCGGTTGCGCCCTGCACATAGCCGCCCGCCGACGAGCCGCCGGCGGCCTTCGGGCCCTGCCCTTCGGACGCGATCGCCTCTCGCACCAGCATCAGCTTGTCGGCCTTCGAGCGCACGAGGCCGCGCGAGATGATCGACGAGGTCGCTGGCGCGCCTGCCGCGTCCCCCGGCGCCTTGTCCTGATCGACGCCGCCGCCGAGCACGGTCGCGCCGATCTCCTCGGGCGCGATATGGGCGAGATCGTTGCGGCCGAGATAGGAGATGGCGAGCTCGCGGAAGATATAGTCGAGGATCGAGGTCGCGTTCTTGATCGCATCGTTGCCCTGCACGAAGCCCGCCGGCTCGAAGCGGGTGAAGGTGAAGGCCTCGACATATTCCTCGAGCGGCACGCCATATTGCAGGCCAAGCGAGATCGCGATGGCGAAATTGTTCATCAGCGACCGGAAGGCGGCGCCCTCCTTGTGCATGTCGATGAAGATCTCGCCGATACGCCCGTCCTGATATTCGCCGGTGCGAAGATAGACCTTGTGCCCGCCGACGACGGCCTTCTGCGTATAGCCCTTGCGGCGGTCGGGCAGCTTCTCGCGCTCGCGCGTGATCTCGACCCGCTCGACCACGCGCTCGACGATCCGCTCGGCGAGCGCCGCGGCGCGCGCGGGCGCGTTGAGCGCGACCAGCGTCTCGACCGCCTCGTCGTCCTCCTCGTCGTTCTCGATCAGTTGCGCGCTCAACGGCTGCGACAGCTTCGAGCCGTCGCGATAGAGCGCGTTCGCCTTCAGCCCCAGGCGCCAGGACAGCATGTAGGCGTCCTTGCAATCCTCGACCGTGGCGTCGTTCGGCATGTTGATGGTCTTCGAGATCGCGCCGGTGATGAACGGCTGCGCCGCCGCCATCATCCTTATGTGGCTCTCGACCGAGAGGTAGCGCTTGCCCGTACGCCCGCAGGGATTGGCGCAGTCGAACACCGCAAGGTCCTCATGTCTGAGATAGGGCGCGCCCTCGAGCGTCATCGCGCCGCAGGCGAAGCTATTCGCGGCCTCGATCTCGGACTTCGAGAAGCCAAGCGCGGCGAGGAGATCGAAGCCCGGCGCGTCATAGCGCTCGGCCGGGATCTTGAGCGCCTTCTCTAGCGTCTCGGCCCCAAGGGTCCATTTGTTGAAGACGAAGCGGATGTCGAACGCGCTCGCGAGCGCCGCCTCGACCTTGTCGATCGCCGCCTCAGGCAGGCCCTTGGCTTTGAGCGCCGCATGATTGACGCCCGGCGCATGGGCGAGCGTCGCCCGGCCGACCGCATAGGCGACGATGTCGGCGATCTGCTTTTCGTCGTAGCCGAGCGCGCGCAGGGCCTCGGGCACGGCGCGGTTGATGATCTTGAAATAGCCGCCGCCGGCGAGCTTCTTGAACTTGACCAAGGCGAAGTCGGGCTCGATGCCGGTCGTGTCGCAATCCATGACGAGGCCGATCGTGCCGGTCGGCGCGATGACCGAAACCTGGGCGTTGCGATACCCATGCTTTTCGCCGAGCGCGAGCGCATCGCCCCAGGCGGCGCGCGCGGCTTGGCTTAAGTTCGCCCAGTCCGGGCCGGCCTTGGCGAGCTCGGCGTGGTCGAGCGGGGTCGGGGCGACGGAGAGCTTCTCATAAGCCCCGGCGTCGCCGTCCGCCGCGCGCTTGTGATTGCGGATGACGCGCAGCATCGCCTGCGCATTCGCCCGATGTCCCGGGAAAGCCCCGCTCGTCGCAGCGATCTCGGCCGAGGTCGCATAAGCGCGGCCGGTCAGGATCGCGGTCAGCGCGGCGCAGATCGCCCGGCCCTGATCGCTGTCGTAAGGGATGCCCGAGGACATCAGCAGCCCGCCGATATTGGCGTAGCCGAGGCCCAGCGTGCGGTAATCATACGACAGCCGCGCGATCTCTCGCGACGGGAATTGCGCCATCGCGACCGAGATCTCGAGCGTCAGCGTCCAGAGCCGGATCGCGTGCTCGTAGCCCTTGACGTCGAACGCCTTGGTCGCCGCATCGCGGAACTGCAGCAGGTTGAGCGACGCGAGATTGCACGCCGTGTCGTCGAGGAACATGTACTCGGAGCACGGATTGGAGGCGCGGATCGGACCCAACTCGGGGCAGGTGTGCCAGTCGTTGATGGTGGTGTGATACTGGACGCCCGGATCGGCCGAGGCCCAGGCGGCGTAGCCGATCCTGTCCCACAGATCGCGCGCCTTCAGCGTCTTCGCCGCCTTGCCGTCGAGGCGCCGGATGAGATTCCAGTCGCCGTCGTTCTCGACCGCCCTGAGGAACTCGTCGCTCACGCGCACTGAATTGTTGGAGTTCTGCCCGGACACTGTGAGGTAGGCCTCCGACTCCCAGTCGGTGTCGTAGGTGTCGAAATCGAGCTGCGAATAGCCCTGGCGGGCGTACTGGATGACCTGCTTGATGATGCCTTCCGGCACCTCGTTCTTGCGCGCCGCCTTCACCTCGCGCTTGAGCGCGGGGTTCATGTCGACATTGAAGCAGTCGTCGCCCGATCCTTCGCAATTGACGCAGGCCCGGAAGACCGCCTTCAAGTGCCGCTTGACGACTTTGGAGCCGGCGGCGAGCGCGGCCACCTTGCGTTCCTCGTTGACCTTCCAGTCGATATAGGACTCGATGTCGGGATGATCGACGTCGACCACCACCATCTTGGCGGCGCGGCGCGTCGTGCCGCCCGACTTGATCGCGCCCGCCGCGCGGTCGCCGATCTTCAGGAACGACATTAGACCCGATGAGCGCCCGCCGCCCGAAAGCTTTTCGTTCTCGCCGCGCAGAAGCGAGAAATTCGATCCCGTTCCGGAGCCATATTTGAACAGGCGCGCCTCGCGCACCCAGAGGTCCATGATCCCGCCCTCGTTGACGAGATCGTCGGCGACCGACTGGATGAAGCAGGCGTGGGGCTGGGGATGCTCGTAGGCCGACTTCGACTTGACGAGCTTCCCCGTCTCGAAGTCGACGTAATAGTGCCCCTGGCTCGGCCCGTCGACGCCGTAGGCCCAATGAAGGCCGGTGTTGAACCATTGCGGAGAATTGGGCGCGGCGACCTGACGCGCGAGCATGAGCCGCATCTCGTCGAAATAGGCGCGCGCGTCCTCCTCGCCGTCGAAGAGGCCGGCTTTCCAGCCCCAGTAGGCCCAGGCGCCGGCAAGGCGGTCGAACACCTGCTTCGCCGAGGTTTCGGAGCCGAAGCGCTCCGTCTTGGGCAGCGCCCCGAGCGCGGTCTCGTCGGCGACCGAGCGCCACAGGAAGGACGGAACGCTCTCCTCCTCGATTCGCTTCAGCCGCGCCGGGACGCCCGCCTTGCGGAAATATTTCTGCGCCAGCACGTCGGCGGCGACCTGGCTCCAGGCGGCCGGAACCTCGACGCCTTCGAGCGAAAACACGACCGAGCCGTCCGGATTGCGGATTTCGCTCTTGGTCGTCGCGAAGGCGACGAACTCATAGGGCGAGACGTCCGCCTTGGTGAAATACCTCTCGACCCGCATCGCTTTCGACCTCATCCTTGCGGCCGTGGGCCTGTCCCGCCCGCGCGCCCCCGTTGATCCCTAAAGTCTCCGCGGGGCGCCGTTATGGCCGCCGGAAGCGCGCACATCGCCGCCGGCCCGGCTCAAAACTCGCCCGCCGCTCAAACCCACGTAAAGTTCCAGACCCTGCCTCGCCCGGCGCGCGCTCGCGCATCCTGACGCACCCCTAAAAACGCCCGCCCTTGACGCTCGATTCTGCCCCGTGCGCCGAATTCGGCGCGTACCCGTACACTACAACTTCATGACAGCGGCGTCAACACCTTGTGTGACCGTGACCCGGCCGACACAACATATTGTGGACAACGAATGCTAACGCAAGGTTAACGCCGACGCAGAACAACAGCATCCGACGAGTTGGGGGAGGCCCGCAAGCCCGTTTTCCGGGGGTACAAAGAAAAAGTTCGGCTTGCCAGGCGGGAGCGGCCTCGGCATAGTCCGCGCGCGCTGAACCCGGCGCTTTGTCCCCTTCCATCAAGCGGCGCTGGACGGATGAAAGACTTCTTCCTGCGGTACTTCACCTGGTGGAACGGCGCGACCCTCAACACGCTCTTTTACACCCGCCGCCAGGGCGAGTTGGTCGGCCATGATGAGGCCGGCAACGCCTATTACCGCACCCGCGGCAAGGCGATCGATCCCGCGCTCGGGTTCGAGCGGCGATGGGTGATATATAACGGCGTCTCGGAGGCGTCGAAAACCCCGCCAGGCTGGAACGGCTGGCTCCACCACACGGTCGACGTCGCGCCGACCGAGGAAAATTATAAGCCCCACCCCTGGGAGCTGCCGCACATGCCGAACCCGACCGGCACGCCGGCGGCGATTCGGCCCGACGGCTCGACGCTGCGCCCCGGCCCGCGCCAGCCGACTGGCGGCGACTACGAGGCGTGGAGCCCAGGCCCCTGAGCGCGCCGCCTTCATTCCGCCGCCGTTGAGCAGCAAAGCGCCCGCCATGAATCTCTTCGACACGGCTCACGCGATCGGGAGCCGCGCTTTTGCCTCGCTGGCCCGGAGCGGACCCGCGGCCGCCGGCGTGGCGCTGGCCGTTGTCGCCCTTGGCGTCCCGGATGCGGCGCGCGCCGACAAGATCAGCCATCCCACCGCCATTTTCGACGGCCTCGACAAGATCACCGGCCGCATCATCTCGTTTGAGGTCGCGATCAACGAGACGGTCCAATTCGGCGCGCTGCAGATCACGCCGCGCGTCTGCTACTCGCGGCCGCTGACCGAGGCGCCGCAGACCGACGCCTTCGCCCAGGTCGACGAGATCGACGATCAGAAAAAGCTCAAGCGGATCTTTTCCGGCTGGATGTTCGCCGACAGCCCGGGCCTGCACGGCATCGAGCACCCGATTTTCGATATCTGGCTCACCGGCTGCAAGGGCGGCACGGTGGTCATTCACGATGCTCCGACGGCCGAGGCCTCGGCGCCGAACCCCGACGAAACGCCCCCGACCGACGCCGGCGTCGATGCGACCGCGACCCCGGAGCAGCCGGCGCAGGCGCCGAAGAAGAAGAAACCCAAGCCTCAACCGGCGGTGGTCGCCGCGCCGGATGCAGTGACGGTGGCGCCGATCGATCCTCCCGCGAACCCATCGCAAGGCAACTCCGGGCGCGGGGGGCGCTGGCCGTGAGCGCCGGCGGCGATTTGTCGCGAGGCGCAAAACCGCGATAAATACCGCCTTGCAATTTGGGACCGCGCCCGCCGAAACCCTGTCGCGGCGCGGAACGAAACGGGAGAAGCGCCATGACCGCCATTCGCAGCGCCATCAAACCGATCCGGCGTCCCGGCGAACTCGGCGTCCATTCCGTCGACCGATTTCATTTCGCCGTCCCCGACCTCGCGGTCGCGAAGAACTTTTACGATCAATTCGGACTTGACCTTGAGGAGGACGGCGATCTGATCGCCATGAAGACCCACGGCAACCCGCACGTCTGGGTGACGATCGGCGAGGGCCCGCGCAAGAAGCTCGGACATCTTTCGTTCGGCGCGTTCGAGGACGATTTCGACCGCTTCGCCGAGCGGCTGCAATCGCTGGGCGTGAAGCGGCTCGACCCCCCTCCCGGCGTGAAAACGAACGGCCTCTGGTTTCACGATCACGACGGCAACCTCGTTGAAATCAAGGTCGCGGCGAAATCATCGCCGAATGAGAAGTCCGATTTTTCGGAGGTCTCGGTCGGACCGGGCGAGCGTGGCGCGCCGTTCCGGCGCAATGTTGCGCGCGTGCATCCCAGACGTCTCGCGCACGTGCTCCTGTTCACGCGCGACGTCGAGAAGGCGGTTCAGTTCTACACGCGCACGCTGGGCCTGCGCCTCTCCGACCGGTCCGGCGACGGCATCGCCTTCCTGCACGGGATTCACGGCAGCGATCACCACATGATCGCCTTCGTCACATCGAGCGCGCCCGGGTTGCATCACCTGAGCTGGGACGTCGGCTCCGTCGACGACATCGGCCGCGGCGCCACCCATATGCTGGAGAAAGGCTTCGCGCGCGGTTGGGGCCTCGGACGGCACGTCCTGGGCTCCAACTTTTTTCATTATGTCGCCGATCCGTGGGGCAGTTTCAGCGAATACTCGGCAGGCATCGACTACGTGCCCGCCGATTGCGACTGGAACAGCGGCGACCACGCGCCGGAGGATTCGTTTTACGTCTGGGGCCCGAACCCGCCGGACTATTTCACCCACAACGCTGAGGCGTAAGTCGCGGCGTCTACCGCCAACTTAGCCACCAAGTCCCGGCCGCGAGCGTAACGATAGTCAGCGGCGCTCCGGCCTTGAAATAAGCCCAGAAGCTGATCGGCGTTCCCTCCGAACGGGCGTGCTCGGCGACGATGAGGTTCGCGACCGATCCGAGCAGGGTGAAGTTTCCCGCCAGCGTCGAACTCATCGCGACCACAAGCCAGGCGCGCTCGGGATCGGCGAAGGTCGGAATGAACGGCCTCAGCGCCAACACAGCCGGGACGTTGCTCACAATGTTGGACAAGACGGCGGTGAAGAGAGACAGCCGCCAGACCGAATCGAGGCCGAGCGCTTTCGCCATTGCGATCCGATCCGGCGTGAGCAGCGCCTTTTCGGCGCCGGCGACGACGACGAACATGCCGGCGAACAGGATGAGGAGCGGCCCGTCGAGCTCGCCGTAGATCCGGCCCGGCTTGATCTGGCGTGTCAGAAGCAGGAACGCGCCGGCGATAATTGCGGCCTTCGCGGGTGGGACGCCGGCGAAGAAGGCGATCGCGAGCGCGACGCATGTGACGCTCGCCTTGAGCACCTGGCCCTTGTGCATGTGGCCGGGAAAGAGATGCGGCTCCAGCTCGCCCTTGAACGCGAATTCCTGCGCAAAGACGAGACGCACCACGATGACGACGGCGACGAGGCCAAAGACGGCGACCGGCGCGAGCGCGGCGGCGAAGGCCGGGTAAGGGATCCGCGACAGCGTCCCGATCACCATGTTCTGCGGATTGCCGGTGATCGTCGCCACGCTCCCGCAATTCGATGCGGTCGCGACCGCGACAAGATAGGGCAGCGGGTTGCGGTCGAGGGCGCGGACGACCTGCAGCACGATCGGCGCCATGACGAGGCAGATCGCATCGTTCACCAGGAAGGCCGACAAGACCCCGGCCAGGACGGTCACGGTGACGAGAAGGAGGAACGGCGCGCGGGCGTGGTCGATCGCGAGCGCGCCCAGCGCTCTGAATGCGCCCGAGACCTTCAGGTGCGCGACCACGATCATCATGCCGAACAGAAGCGCGATGGTGTCGAAATCGATCGCGTGGAAAGCTTCCTCGAGGCTCAAGGGCCCGAGCGCGATCATGGCCGCGCCGCCGAGGAACGCGATCCCCGCGCGATCGAGCCTGAGGCCGGGAACACGGCCCGCCGCGACGCCGACATAGGTCAGTACAAGGATGACGAGCGCGGCGACGCCTTCGTATGTCATTCGCCGGCGACCCCCTCCGGCGCCAGCGCCGCCCCGGCCTGCGCCTGCGCGTCATCATTGCGCGTTTCCGGCATGAAGGCGAAGAACACGAGGAATGCCACGGCCGCGGCGGCGCCCAGGACAAGGAAGGTGACCGAATAGCCGAAATGGTCGACCATCTCGCCGGCGAACAAGGCGCTGACCGACGCGCCGATTCCCATCGTGGTTGCGACGGCGCCTTGCGCGAGGTTGTACCGACCGCTGCCGTGCATGATGTCGGCGATGACCAGAGGCGTCAGCGCCCCATAGATGCCCGCCCCGACCCCATCAAGCAATTGGACGCCGATAAGCCAGAACGCATTGTCGGACAGCGCATAAAGCGCCGCGCGAATGGGCAGCACGGCGAAAGCAATCAGAAAGATCGGCTTGCGCCCCACGGCGTCGGCGTTGCGGCCGACGAGAATCGCGATCGGCAGCATCACGCCCTGGGCGGCGACCATGCAGAACGACATCATCGCCGTCGCCTCCTTCGGGAACTGAAGCGCCAGCTTCTGCCCGACCAGCGGCAACAGCGGCGCATTGGCGAAGTGGAACAACATGGCGCAGAGGGCGAAAATCGTGAGCGATGGCGTCTGGAACAGGATCCGGTATCCGGCCGCCGCGCCTTTAGCCCCGCCATCGGCGGCGAGGTCTCGCGCCCGGTCGTGGTTGATTGCATCGGCCGGAATGGCGAGCACCGCCGCCGACGTCAAGGCCGCGAAGACGGGAACCATCAGAAAGACGGCGCGCTGGGAAAAGGCGTAGCCGACCGCGCCAGCCAAGAGAGCGATGACGATGTTGCCGCCGTGGTCAAAGGCGGAGTTCCGACCGAGCCGGCGGGCCAGCTTGTCTTTTGTGACCAGGCCGAGCGTGAGGGCCGAGACCGCCGGAACGAAGGCGTCTCCGGCGACCGCCAGGATGCTCAGCGCAATCGCCATTGGCCAGAAAGTGGGAGCGGCGAATATGATCGCCGCGGCCGCGGTCATCGCCGCCATCGTCAAGAGGATGACGCCTCGCTTGGCGCGGGTGACGTCGATAGCGGCTCCAATTGGGGTCTGAAGCGCGATGCCGAGGAGGCCGCTCGCGGTCGTCACCAGCCCGACATCGGTCTGGGTCCAGTGCTGGCTCGTGACCAGGAAGACGTTGACGAACGGTCCGAAAAGGTTGCGGACATCGGCGGCGAGGAAATTGACTGCGTCGAGCGCATAAGGGATAGGGAGCATCGTCGGCGTCCGAACGCGTCCCATCCCCGGGCCGCGCCTGTGAACACCGCTCGAACGAGTTTGTTCCCCGGGCGCTGATCCGCGTGGGTGGGGCGCTCCTCGCCTTCGGCGCGCCCGCGGACTCGTCGCGTTTGGACCGGGCGCGCAACCGTCCCACCGGCGCTATCCTGGTCGACGCCGGGCCGCGCTGGGCTCGCGCTGGCAGGGCTTTAGATGCTCATCCGGCGGGCTGTCGCTCGCGGGTCTCCGCCCGCACAGGGCGTCGAGGGAGGCTTATCTCCAACGGGCCATGCGGGAGAGGGTTGGCGTGAAGGCATGCGCAAGCGCGCGGACATCGTTCTCGTCGAGCGCGGCTTCTTTCCGAGCCGGGCGCGGGCGCAGGCTGCGATCGCGGCGGGCCTGGTCAGCGCCGGTGGGGTCGCAGTCAACAAGGCGTCCGAGACTTTGGACGACGGCGCGCCGATCGAAGCCGAACCGTCCCACCCTTATGTCTCGCGCGGCGGGGTCAAGCTCGCCGCCGCGCTCGACGCCTTTGGGCTCGACCCCGCCGGCTTGGTCTGCCTCGACGTCGGCGCCTCCACCGGCGGCTTTACCGACGTCCTCATGAAGCGCGGCGCGGCGAAGGTCGTCGCCGTCGACGTCGGCCGCGGACAGCTCGACCCGCGCCTTGCTGCGGATCCGCACATCCGCTCGCTCGAAGGCGTTGACGCGCGGTCGCTCACGCGCGAGCGTCTTGGCGAGCGGCCCGCTGCGATCGTCGTAGACGTAAGCTTCATTTCGCAGCGGCTCGTGCTGCCGCATGTGCTGAAACTCGCCGCCAACTCGGCGTGGCTCGTCAGCCTCGTCAAGCCGCAGTTCGAGGTCGGGCGGGCCGAGATCGTCAAGGGCCGCGTCAGAACCGAAGCGGCGCTTGAACGCGCATGCGCCGCCGTCCGCGCCTGCATCGAAGCCGAGGGCTGGACGGCTCTCGGCCTCGTCGCGTCGCCGATCCTCGGCGGCGGCGGAGCGAGGGAATTCCTGATCGCCGCCCGTCATGGCTGAGCCGGTCGAAGAACTTTCGATCGTCGCGCTCGACGCCCATGGCCAAGGCCTCGCCGCCAACGGAACGATCGTCGTCGGCGCGCTGCCCGGTGAGCGGGCGATGGTCAGGGTCGCCGGCAAGCGGGGTGAGCTGATCGAGACGCTGAGCGCTTCGCTTGAGCGCGCCCAGCCGATCTGCCCTTGGTACGGCCGCTGCGGCGGCTGCGCGGCGCAACACATGTCGGTCTCGCTCTATCGCCGATGGAAGCGCGGTCTGGTGGCGGAAGCGCTCAAGCGCGAGGGCGTCGCGGCGGAGGTTGGCGAGCTCGTCGACGCGCACGGCGCCGGCCGCCGCCGGGCGACCTTTCACGCCCGGTTTCCGCATCGCCAGGCCGACGAGGTCGGCTTCATGCGCGCCCGCTCGCACGACATCATCGCCATCGACGGCTGCCCGCTGTTTAGCCCAAGCATGGCGAAGGCGATTGATGCAGCCAAGGCGCTCAGCGGCGATCTCAGGGGATTGATGAAACCGCTCGACATCGGCGTCACCGCGACGCTCGGCGGGCTCGACGTCGACCTGCGCGGCTCAGGCGCACTTGAGCGCGCGGAAGCGCAGAAGCTCGCGCGGACGGCGGGCGCGCTCGATCTCGCCCGGGTCTCCAATCACGGCGACATCGTGATCGAGCGCCGGCCGCCGCGCGTCGCCTTCGGCGAGGCGCAGGTCGTGCTCCCGCCGGGCGGCTTCCTTCAGGCGACGGAAGCCGGCGAGACGCTGCTTGCGGAATTCGCCGAGCGGGCGCTCGGCGATTCGAAGAGGGTCGCGGACCTTTTCTGCGGGGCCGGCGCCTTTGCGCTAAGGCTCGCGCGCCGGCGCGAGAGTGTTCGCCGTCGACGCCGACGCTGCGGCGGTCGCGGCGCTCGCCCGCGCGGCCGCGACGACGCCGGGCTTGCGCAAGCTCGTCCGCCGAGACGCGCGATCTTTTTCGCCGTCCGCTGAGAACCGACGAAATCGCCTGCATTCGATGCGGCGCTCATCGATCCGCCGCGTGCTGGCGCGCTCGAACAGTCGCGCGCGCTCGCCGCCTCGGCGCTGCCGCTCGTCGTGTCCATCTCCTGCAACGCGGCGACCTTCGCCCGCGACGCGCGCATTCTCGTCGACGGCGGCTTTCAGATCGAGGCGGTGACGCCGCTTGACCAGTTCCGCTTTTCCCCCCATGTCGAAATCGCCGCCGTCTTTCGCCGACCGAGAAAGAAAGCGCGCGCGCGGAGGCTCCTCTAGGTGGACGCGACGGAACGGGACGCGATTCTCGCCGCCCTGGAAAATATCGTCGGGCCGCGCCATGTGCTGACCGATCCCGGGCTTTTGGCTGGCGCGCTCGTGGAGCCGCGCGGCCTCTATCACGGCAAGGCGCTCGCCCTTGTCCGGCCGGGCGCGACGAAGGAAGTCGCCGCCGTCGCGTCCCTCTGCAATGAGGCGCGGATCGGCGTGGCTCCGCAGGGCGGCAACACCGGGCTCGTCGGCGGACAAACGCCGGACGCGAGCGGCGAACAGATCATCCTCTCGACCCAGCGGCTGCGCAGGGTCCGCGAGGTCGACCTCGACGGCGACGTGATGATCTGCGAGGCCGGCGTTACGCTTGCCGAGGCCCAAGCCGCCGCGCTCGCCGCCGATCGGCTCTTTCCCCTGTCGCTGGCGTCGGAGGGAACCTGCACCATCGGCGGCAATGTCTCGACCAACGCCGGCGGGGTGACCGTGATCGCCTACGGCAATACGCGCGACCTCGTCACCGGGGTCGAGGCCGTTCTCGCCGACGGACGGATCGTCAATGGCCTGAGCAAACTGCGCAAGGACAATACCGGCTACGATGTGAAGGGCCTCTTCGTCGGCGCCGAGGGCACGCTCGGGATCGTCACGGCGGCGTCGCTGAGGCTGTTCCCCAATCCGCGCGCGCGGGCGACGGCCTTCGTCGGCCTCAAGAGCCCGGTGGACGCGTTGAAGCTCCTGCGAATGATGCGCGAACATATCGGCGGCGCGGTCACCAGTTTCGAGTTGATCGGACGCAACGCCCTCGAAATCACGGTCAGCAACGGCCTGGCGCGGAAGCCGCTGGCGAGCGCGCATGCGTGGTACGTGCTCGTGGAAGCGTCGTCGCAAACGCCGGGCGGGCTCGACGATGCGCTCGCCGGGGCGCTGGAGGCGGCGCTCGAGGGCGGCATCATCGACGATGCGTCGATCGCCGCATCGCTCGAGCAGCGCTCCGAGTTTTGGCGCTTGCGCGAATCGATACCCGAGGCGCAGGTGAAAGAGGGAGCCTCGATCAAGCACGACGTCTCGGTCGAGGTCGGCCTCGTGCCGGCGTTGATCAGCGAGGCGACGCCCGCGGTCGAAGCCTTCGCGCCCGGAGCCCGCGTCGTCGCTTTCGGCCATCTCGGCGACGGCAACATCCATTTCAACGTGTCGCAGCCGGTCGGCGCCGACGGGGCTGCCTTTCTCCGCCGCTGGGATGCGATGAACGAAATCGTGCACGGCATCGTCGCTCGTCTTGGCGGCTCGTACTCGGCCGAGCACGGCGTGGGTCAGCTCAAGCGCGAACTGCTCGCCCGATGGAAGGATCCCGCGTCCCTTGCGGTGATGCGCCTGATCAAGGCGGCGCTCGATCCGAACGGGGTGATGAACCCGGGCAAGGTGCTGTGAGGGATGGTTTGCTCTCCATGACGCGGCGTTGCGGACACGCCGCCCTGATCATTCTCTCATGGCTTGCTTGCGGCGCGACCCCCGCCTCGGCCGCCTGCGCGCCGAAGAGCTTCGACGACGCCAAATTCACGGTCTGCACGTTCGACCCGCGGCATGACGATATTCGCCTTTTTCTGAATGGAAGCGACGGCAAGCCCTACGGCTCGTTGGCGGCCCTCGCCGCCGCGCTGAAGACGAAGGGCGAGCGGCTCGCGTTCGCGATGAACGCGGGCATGTTCAAGGAGGATCAATCGCCCGTCGGCCTCTATGTCGAGGATCGTCGCAAGCTGAACGAGGCCGACACCCGCGCCGGCGCGACGAATTTTCACCTCAAGCCGAACGGCGTCTTCTGGGTGGGCGACGGCGTCGCGGGAGTGACCGAGACGAGCCGCTATCTCGCCAGCCCGCCAGCCGCCCGCTATGCAACCCAGTCGGGCCCGATGCTGGTCGTCGACGGTAAGATCCACCCGAAAATCAAGCCGAGCGGCGCCTCCGAGAAGATCCGCAACGGCGTCGGGGGCTGCGACGGCGGCGCGGTCGCATTCGCCATAACCGACACGCCGGTGAACTTCGACACATTTGCGCGGCTGTTCCGTGACGGCCTCGGCTGCCGGAACGCGCTCTTTCTCGATGGCTCAGTGTCGTCGCTCTACGCGCCTGAACTCAATCGCGACGACGAACTGGGTCCAATCGGGCCGATCGCCGCCGTAGTGCAGGCCGGAGCGGCCGGGAGCCGTTAGCGCTGAAATCGATTCCGCCGAACCAGGAATAAATCTCTGCTCCGGAAAGCAAAATATAAAAACCGTCGACTGGCTGGGGATTGACAACCCCGACGCCTTTTGCAAATTGGTCCTGTGCATGACTGAGCGGCACGCCGGGGGTCAAATATGAAGCGTACATCTCTGTTCGGCGCCGTTGCGATCGCGGCGATGGGCGCGGCGATTGCCGCAAACGCGACAACCGTTACTTTCGACTCCTTCGGCGGGTCCTATCCGCTGTATTCCCCGCTGCCGCCGGGCGAAACGCTGTATACGGACTTCAGCAGCGGCAATCCGGGTACGGGAACCGGAACTCTCTACACCCCATCGGGCCAGTCCCAGAGCGGCGATCAGCCCGGCTCGTTTGTCGCCGCCCCCTATACGGCCAGCGGCAGCACAACCGGCCAGTTTTTCGCGACGACTCCCGGAGAAACCGAGACCTTCACCTTTGCGACCGATGTTAAGGACGTGGCCATCTACATCGGGTCGCTGGATGAGGAAAACTCTCTTATCATCCACACCACATCCGGGGATGTGACGTATTCGGGCACTCAGCTTGCGAGCGTTTTCGGCGCGAGCCTCCCGGGCGACGGCACGCCGACGATCACGGGCTCGACGTCAAACGGCCGCTTCACCTTCGTTGACAGCTCCGTGGACATAACCGGCATAACGGTCTCCGAAGGCTTGGCTGTCTCATCCAACTCGTTCGAGATTGCCCAGATCACGACGTCCGTTCCCGAAACTTCGACTTGGGCGATGATGGGCCTGGGTTTTGCGGGCCTCGCTTTCGCCGGCTACCGAGCCCGTCGCACGCCGGTCCGCGTGGCCATCTAAAGGACCGCCCGCTCCGAAGAGGCCTCGCCGCCTCGGAGCGACGTTATGGCTCCTCTCGCGGTGAGGCGCTGGGTCAATTGAACGCCGGCCCAGGAGGAGTCAGGGAAACAGCCCGCGCGCCTGCTTGGCCTTCACCACCCGTTCGACCCCGATCGCCATCGCCGCCGTGCGGTTGGAGACCCCGTCCCGCTTGGCGCGAGCGACGACCATCGCCCACGAGCGGTCGAGCGCCCGTTCGAGCCGGTCCATCACCTCGTCCCGCGACCAGAAATATTGCTGCAGGTCCTGGACCCACTCGAAATAGCTCACGATGACGCCGCCCGCGTTGCACAAGATGTCGGGGATGACGAAGACGCCGTCGTTGCGCTCGGCAAGCACGCGGTCGGCTTCGGGCGTGGTCGGGCCGTTCGCGCCTTCGGCGATAATGCGGCATCGCAGGCGCCGCGCGAGGTCGGCGTCGATCACCCGCTCGACCGCGCACGGCGCCAGAATATCGCAGGGCTGCTCCAGGAGTGCGCGCGGGTCAATCGTGGCCTGGCTTGAATAGCCGGCAAGCTCGGTGTTCCTCCCGGCGTGAGCGACGAGCGCCTTCACATCGAGACCCTTGGGATCGTAATAGGCGGCGGAGTGATCGCTGACGCCGATCAGCTTCACGCCCCGCGCCGCGAGCCCCATCGCGGCATGCGAGCCGACGTTGCCGAAGCCCTGAACGATCGCGGTCGCCTTGGCGGGCGCAATGTCCAGAACGTCGAGGGCGCGAAAGGCGAGAAAAGCGACGCCATGGCCGGTCGCCTCGCGCCGGCCCAACGTGCCGCCGCTGCCGACCGGCTTGCCGGTCACGATCTCGGGAACGGTGACGCCCTGGTACACCGAATAGGTGTCCATGAACCAGGCCATTACCTGCTCGTTGGTGCCGATATCCGGCGCCATCACGTCCACCCGCGGGCCGACGAACGGGATCATTTCCTGCATGTAGCGGCGGGAAAGGTTCTCGAGCTCCTTGGGCTTGAGCGAGCGCGGATCGACCGCGACCCCGCCCTTGCCGCCGCCAAAAGGGAGGTCGGCGAGCGCACATTTCCAGCTCATCCAGATCGCGAGCGCAGCGATCTCGCCGATGTCGATATTGGCCGCGAATCGCGTGCCGCCCTTGGCGGGACCGAGCGCCAGATGATGCTGGACCCGGTAGCCGATGAAAAGTTCGGTCCGATTGTCCTCCATGCGAACTGGAAGGGTGACGACGATGGCGCGCTTCGGGTAGAGGAGCCAGGCGCGTTCGTCCTCCGGGATGCTCAAATGGTCGGCGATGACGTGGAGCTGGTCGCGGGCCATTTCGAACACCGGGCCGGTAAAGAGGCTCTTCACATCCGTTCTCCCGCCCGGCCTCGCCGCCGGCGGCGCAATGATAACGGCGATCGGCGCCGACGGAACTCAAATCTATCGTACGGCCCCGGGGCAGTCGGCGGGCGGGCTGATGGTCCTTTCGTCGACCCGCCCGCGCCGTCGGCTTGACTTCGCGCCGAGCCTCACTATTTTGCCGGCCAAACACCGGGCCCGCGACCCTTCGCGGGCCTTTTTTGGCGCGTCCGGCGCGCCGCTCCGTTGAAGGACGCACGCCATGGCCAAGGCCGCCTCGCTCAAGATCAAGCTGCTGTCGACCGCCGACACGGGCTATTTCTACGTCACCAAGAAGAACGCCCGCACCAAGACGGAAAAGCTTGCGTTCAAGAAATACGATCCCGTCGCGCGCAAGCACGTCGAGTTCAAGGAAACGAAGATCAAATAAGGCGGATCGTCCGCCGAACGTCGAACGGGGCGCCAGCGGGCGCCCCTTTTTGTTGGCGGCTCGGCGGACTCAGGGCGGCGGCATCTTGGCGTAGACCTCGCCGGGAACGATGACGAACACCAGCCCGGTCGGCGTGTCCTTCGGCCCGAAGGGTCCGGGCGCCGCGTTCTTCACCGGCGGCAGGCTTCGGAGATAAGCGACGATCGCGTGCGCGTCCTCCGACGTCAAATGTGAGAGGCCCGCATAGGGCATGATCGGGGCGAGCCTCCGGCCGTCGGCAGCGACGCCCGCGGTCATCGCCGAGACGATCTGGTCGTCGGTCCACTTGCCCAGACCGGTCTCCTTGTCGGGAGTCAAGTTAGGCCCGAAGAATGCCCCCAGACCCGGGATCGTAAAGCCGACGTCCGAGCCGCCGAGCGTCCGGGAGAAGTCAGGCTTTCCGAGAAAATATCCCGGCGTATGGCAGTCGTTGCAGCCGCCGAGAGTGACCAGATACTTGCCGCGCGCAATCGCGCTGTCGTCGGCAAGCACGGCGGAAGAAGCGCCGAGCGCCGCGGCCGCAACGACATAACTGATCAACCGTACTCGCATGGTGCCTCCCTGCCCTTGTTTCACGTCGTCTGCCTGTCCGGGCCTAATCTCGACAGACGATTCGGCGGCGAGTGTCGCACGTAGAATCTGCCTCAGCAAGTCTGTGGTATTGTCGAGCTAGCGGTCGACCTCAGGATCGGTCGCCGGATCCGCCGGATCGGCCCCGTGCGACGCCCCACGGCCCGGACGGATGAGCTTCTCGTCGCGCGCTGGCTCGGGCGCAGGCGACCAGGGACGATTCTGAAGCGCGCCGCGGTCGCTCGCCAGCGTGAAGCCCTTGTCGTCGCTAAAGGTCAGGCCGACGGCGCCGAGACGCGCCAGCGCCTGCTCGTCGAATACGAATTTCGCCTTGCAGCCTTGAGGCGCCGTCAGCGCGCTGACCACGACTTCCGCCCGCGCGCAATCTTCGTCGAATGCGAGGCGATCGAGGACGATGGAAAGGGACTCGCCTTCCGGAAGGTCGGCGACGCAGCCGAGGCGGTCGCACGGCGCGTCGGCTGCGCGCGCTTGCGCGGGATCGCGCCCATCGCCGTCGGCGGAGAGCCACTGCTCGGCCGCGAAAGCGTTGAAGCGTTTGCCGACGACTTCGAGCGCCCCGTCGGCGTCGCGCACCGCCGCCAGGTCGCCGGACGGCGCGATGATAACGTCGTAACGTGGTCCGTGGGCCGCGCCGACGAGCCCGATCAGCGCGAGCGGAACAGCGCTCAGGCGAAACGTCCAGGTCCGCCATATGGTCGCGCTCATCACAGCGAGGGCGAGGAACGGCAAGGCGTACGGGGCAAACGCGCGCAGGTGTAAAGTCGAGCCGGGAGCGTCGGCGATGAAACGCGCGACCCACAGGATGAACTTGATCCCCGCCCCGACATAGAGCCAGACCGGCCCGTCGAGCCCGAGAGGATAGAGCGCGGCGCCGATGAGCGCGCCCGGCACGGCGAAAAATTCGATTATGGTCAGCGTTAGCGGATTGCCGATCAGCACATAGGGGCTCAGATCGTGGAAATGGTAAGCCATGAACGAGGCGGTGGCCGAGGTGGCGAACGCGGTCGCGAACAGGAGCGTGAGCGGCTTCTCGATCAGATGGGTGGCGAAGATCCCGCGCTTCGGCCCCTCGCCTCGCTTGGGCACGAACGGATCGGGATCGAGGTCGCGGGCCGCGAGCCGCGCCTCCATCACCGCGACCAGCGCGGCGACCGCTGCGAACGAAAGCTGGAAGCTCACGCCGAGAATGGCCTCGGGCTCGATGGCGACCACGGCCAGAACCGCGAAAGCGAGATTGCGCATGGTGAGCGCGCGCCGGTCCATGATCACCGCGCCGAGCACGATCACCGTCATGATCAGCGCCCGCTCGGTGCCAACGCGCGAACCGGTTGCGACATCGTAGAGAAGCGAGCCGGCGATGGCGACGGCCGCCGCCCATTTCTTGATCGGATATTTCAGCGCAAGCGTCGGCGACAGCGCCAGCAGCCGGCGGGTGACGATAAAGAAGATTCCGGCGACCAGGGTCATCTGGACGCCGGAAATGGTGATGATGTGAAAGATGCCCGCCTCGCGGATGAGGTCCCTGGCGTCGGCGGAGAGAAAGTCGCGCTTGCCGGTAACCATTGCCGCCGCGATCGCGCCTTCGTCGCCGCCGATGATCGCGTTCACCCGGAGTGCAAGGCGATTACGCGCGTGATCGATTGTCGCAGTGAAGCGTTGGCTCAAGCTTGCGTCGCTTGGCGCGGACACAATCCGGATCGGGCCCAGTGCGGAGCCGACGGCGCCGACGCCGGCGAAAAAGGCGTCGCGGGCGAAGTCGTACCCGCCCGGCAGCGCCGCTCGCGAAGGCGGCAGCAGGCGAGCCTTGAGCTCGACATAGTCGCCCGCGGCGACGTCAGGGGTTTTTCGGGTCGTCACCCTCACACGGCGGGGAACCTTCTCGCGCGGCATTCCGTCGGCGCTGGCGACGCTGATCACCATTCGCGCGCCGGCGGTCCTTAGATCCACCTCCTCGACGTAGCCTTGCAAAGTGACGATCCGGATGCGGTCGAGCACCGGCGCTGCGACCCGCGCCGTGCGCAGCGACATCGACAAGAACCCGGCAAACAGCGCGGCGAGACCAAGCGAGACGCCGAGGGCGACCGGCCGGCTGCGCGAAACCCACGCCAGCACGGAGAACAACGCCGTCAACAGCGCCGGCAGCCATAAGGACGGCTCCTGATCGGCCGCGAGATTGAGCGCGACGCCGCCAATCGCCGCGACCGGAAGCCAGAGGAAAAAACGCCGCTCCTCGACCTCACGCGCGAGCGCGCCCGAGAATGCTCCACGCCAGTCCGGCGCCCAGGCGGCGGCGCGGGCGAAGCTGGCGGCCGCGGCGAGAGCGCCAGTGCGGGCGGGAGTGGCCATCGGCAGAGAGACTAGCGCTCGCGGAGCACAGGGGAAAGGGCGCGCGAGCGCAGGGAATCCTCCCTATGGAAGCGAGTAGCGACTTGTGCGAGCCTTCAAACGCAAGAAAACATGCGAGTTACGAGGGGAGGCGGCCGCGCCTTGGCGGATTTTGAGGAGCAGGGAGGGAGGTCCATGGCGACCCAGCCGCGCGAGATCGATCGCGACATCGAGATTCCGTCCGCGGAGCGCGAAGTCACGATCGGGAACGTGGCAGCCGGCGAGACCTGGTCGTTTTCGGCTTGGGGACGATGGACGAACGGCCTCGTCCGCTCAGGGCCGGGCGGGTACCGCAATTTTCTCGCCGACGCGCTTCAGATCACGCCTCACGTGGCGGGCCGCCCGTGGTTCTGCCTGATCGGCCAGATCAAGGGGCATCCCGGAACGACCTTTCCGATCGGCGCCGGCTGCACTCAGACCTTCGACCTTTCAGGGACGCTCGTCGCTTTCGCCAACGACAGTCAGGACGGATATTCCAACAACAGGGGATCTGTCACGCTAAGGCTGCGCCGCGGCGGCGTCGCGCCGACGACGGGCGCCGAATTCGGCGGCTTCATCGGCTGGTGGCAAGCCGTCCGCGACATGATGCGTCGCACCAAGGGCATACCCTTCATCGCCGCGCTGACTGTCGGCGTGTCCGCGATCCTGGTATTCATGCAACAGGGCCAAGACCTTGTCCGCGGCGTCGGCGAGGACGACTTCATGCAATACCCTTCGGGGCTGTTGCAGATCGCCTTTGCGCTCGGACTCCTGTTCCTCGCTTTCCAGGCCTGGAGCTGGTCGCGCATCATCATCACTTCGAACTATGGCGCCGATCGCGCCAAATGGCGCCCGAAGCATTTGCTGATCTGGACGCCGCGCGTCCTCGGCGCCGTGCCGTTCGCCGCCAGCGCGTGGGCGCTATTCAAGAATCCAGCCAGAAATTCCTGGTTCGTCTTCGCACTGATCGCGGTCGGCTTGCTCTTTTTCGCTTTCGTCATCCGGCGCCAGGATGTCGTCGCCCCGCTGAGGCGGCGCGCCGCCCGGCTCGGGAGGGTGCGGCATTTCGACTTGATCCAACGCTATTGGGTCATCTTCAGCTTCGCGGCGGCAGCCATTCTCATGGCGGCGGCGGCCATCTGGCCGGCGAGGTTCGGCGCGCTGCTCGGGGCGCCTGCTATCGTTTTCATCGGCCTCGGCCTCATCATTCCGATCGTAGTCGTCGGCATCCAGATCGGCTCGGCCCTCCGCATTCCGGTCGTCGGCGCGATGCTGCTGTGGGCGGTCGTCGTCGGCCTATGGATGGACAATCACGCCATCGGGCGGCGCGCCTTCGCCGCCGCAACGACCGGCCCGATCGATCGGCCGACGCTGAAGCAGGCTTACGAACAGTGGAAGGCGCGCCTCCCGGAGGGCAAGGACGGCAAGAGGACGATGGTGCTGGTCGCCGTTCAGGGCGGCGCGTCGCGGGCCGGATACTGGGCGGCGCTCGCTCTTTCGAGCCTGCGGGAGGCCGCAAAGGCCAAAGGCGCGGACCTCGATGCGCATCTCTTCGCGATCAGTTCGGTTTCCGGCGGCAGCGTCGGCGCGGTCGGCTATGCGGCGATGCTGAAGTCGGCCCCCGATGCGCCCGACTTCAAGTTGAGGCTCTTGCGTTTCGCTGGACAGGACGCGCTCGGGCCCGCGATGTCGGGCATGCTCTTTCCCGATCTCCTGCAGCGGTTCCTGCCGGTCGCGTTCCTGCCCGATCGCGCCGAGGCGCTCGAGCGATCGTGGGAAGAAACCTGGGCGTCGATCGACCCCCAGGCGCCGAGCGCCGCGCTCATGCGCGAGCCGTTCCTCAATCTTGCGCCGAAGGCGGGGGAAGCCTGGCGCCCGATCCTCATTGTCCAGGGCGCAAGCGAGGATAGCGGCCGGCGCTTTCTCACCAGCGGCGTCAAATTCGCCTGCGACGAGGTCGACGCCGACGATCTCCTCGCCAGCATGGGCCATGACGTCGCCGCCTCGACCGCGATCCTCAATGGCGCGCGCTTCCCCTATGTCAGTCCGGGCGGCACGTTCCCCGCCAACCGCTGTGGGACGGACGTGAGCCGGACCGATCACATTCTCGACGGCGGTTATTTCGACAACGCCGGCGCCGAAACGCTGCGCGAAATCGTGCGAGCGCTGCGCGCGGATCAGGACGGAGGCGGGCGACGTAGACCCGCTCGAGTTCGTGTTCGTTCTTATCGGCTATCACGACCGCGACGCGACGAAGCCCACACCGGCGCTGGCCACCAACGACGTGTTCGCGCCCGGCTTCGGCCTCGTCGCCAGCATGTCAGCGCATGAGGCCCATCTGGCGCGCGAGATGAAGCTCGTCGGCCAGCCGAACCTCGCTGACGCAGACCCTTACGTGTCGAGGATGAACGGCGGCGGCGACTTCGACTACGCAGCGATCGTGCTGTGCAAGGGCAAGATCGAGTCTGGCGGCGGATTGCAGGACTACGAACCGCCGATGGACTGGACCCTGTCGGGCGAGGCGAAGCGGTACATCGAGAATTCGCTGATCCCGACGACGGCTGCATGCAGCGCAAAGGAGAACGCCAAGGCGATCGGCGATCTTGTCGACAAGTTGACCCCTTGAAGCGGGTGAACTGCCGGCGCCTTCAGCCAAGCGAAGTCTTGGAAGCCCGCGATGGCGGCCCGAGCCGCCATCGCAAGGCTTGTCCCGCATCGGATCGGCGCGGTGCGCGCCCCGCTTGGCGGGCGGTCGCGTCCTCTACTTCTTCTGCCCCTTCACATACGCGATGTACCCCTCGACGTCCTTCGCGGGCTCGGCGTAGTCGTCGCCGAGGGCCTTGGCGATCGCGGCCATGTAGGTCTTCGCCCATGCGGGATAGGGGTAGTCGATGACCTTCAGGAATTCGAGGCTCGCCGCCAGGCGGATGTCGGCGATCGAAGGGTGGTCGCCGCCAACGAAGGTTTTGCCGTCGAGGAAGAACTTGTGGAACGCGTCGAGCGTCTCGCCGACCGCGCCGACCGCCGCCTTCTGCGCCTTCTCCTTCTCCGCCGGCGTCGCGTCGCTGGCCCCGACCTCGCCGGCATATTGCGGGAAGCCGAGCGCGCCATAGGTCGAGCGCACGATATAGGGATAGAGCGTGCCGACGATATAGAACATCGCGCTATCCACCATCGCCCGCTTTTCCGGGTCGGCCGGATAGAACTTGTCGAGATGATGCTTGTTCGAGAGATACTGCATGATCGCGCAGCTCTCCCACATCACGCCCTTCGGCAGGCCCGGCGCCTCGATCATCGGCGTCAGATGGGCCGGGTTCTTGGCCAGAAAGTCTTCGGTGCGGGTCTTGCCGTAGACGTCGTCCTCGGTGAAGTCGAGCTTCGCCGCGCGGACGAACACGCGCGCGGTCATGTTGTTGACGCTGGGCTTGATGACATGAAGCTTGATTGGTGACATTGGGCTTCCTCCTGGTTGCGTTTCGACTATTTGCTGTTTGCGTGCGCGAGCGCCGGTTCCGCTTGCCGATAGGGGTCCTTGGGCGACCGGTCGGTCGACAGGCTCTTGGTCGTCGACTTGACGAGACTTCTCGATCGCGTCAGCGATGTGGACCTCCATGATGGCGCGATCGCCGCGGGCGACCCGCAGATTGTGGGCGGCGAACAGCACGTCGGAGCGGGTGAAACCATGCGGAGCGTCGAACTTCCAGCATGAGAGCTCGATCAGGAGCCCGAGGGGATCCTCGAAATAGACGGCGTCGAAGATCATCCGGTCGCGCACCCCGGTGTTCGGGACGCCGCGCGCGCCGAGCCGCTCGACAATCTGCATGAAGACGGCGCGCGACACGTTGAAGGCGATGTGATGGACGCAGCCGATGTCGGTCGGCGTGCGGCGCTTGACCGGCTTGCGGTCCTCGCGGGTGAATATCGTGATGAGCCGGTCGTCGCCCGGATCGAAATAGATGTGGCTCTCGCCAGCGCTGTCGAGATTTGGCTGCTCGAAAATGAACGGCATGCCGAGCAGGCCCTCCCAGAAATCGATCGAAGTCTGTCGATCGGCGCCGACCAGCGTGATGTGATGCAGACCCTGGGTCTGAAGCTTTTGCATTCGTCTCCTCCCTCAGGCTTTCTCAACCAGTTTCGACTTGTATTCGCTGCGCGGGAGAGCGCCCGCAGGGGCGAGCTCAATCTCCGTCGTCACCAGAAGCTTATCACGTAAGCGCGAGCGAATGCGCTCGGCGAGGCCCTCGGTGTTCGCTCCCGGCGCGAGCTCGACTCTGATCGGCAGCGGCGGCTCCTGTCGCACTCCGGGCGCGCGCGGACGAATCATGATGACCCCGGCGACGGCCGGAGCAAATTCGTTGACCACCTCGCGCACCGCCGAAGGAAAGACATTGACGCCGCGCACGATCAGCATGTCGTCGGTGCGCCCGATGCAGCGCACCCGTGGGCTCGTGCGCCCGCAGGCGCACGGCCCGACGCTGAGCCGTACGTGGTCGCGGGTACGGAAGCGCAGAAGGGGCGACGAGCGGTTGACGAGATGGGTCAGCACGAGTTCGCCTTCGGCGCCGTCGACGAGCGGCTTCTCGGCGCCTGTCCCTGGATCGATCAGCTCGAAATGCACGAAGCCCCGACCGCTGAAATGCATCCCCGCCTTCTGTTCGCACTCGCCCCAGAGCGAAACGGAAATGTCGCCGATGCCCATCGCCTCGGTGACGCTCGCGCCCCACCCCGCCTCGAGTTTGGCGCGCATCGCCGGTTCGCCGCCGCCCGGCTCGCCCGCGACCATGACCCGCTCAACGCTCGAAGCGGCAAGATCGACGCCGCGCGCTCTTCCCCACTCGACGAGATGCAGGGCGTAGGACGGCGTCATCGCGACGACGGTCGGCTTCAGGAGTTCGACCGCGGCCATCAGGCGCTCGGTGTTGCCGGAGCCGACGGGGATGTGGCAGAGCCCGAGCCGGTCGAACGCGCCAAGCGCCGCGCCGGCGACGAACGGGCCGGCGTTGTACGTCGAGATGATCCGCTCGCCGCGGGTAAGGCCTGACGCGGCATAGGAGCGCGCAGAGGTGCGCACCCAGACCTCAAGATCGGAGCTGGTGAGCGGGATATAGCTCGGCGTCCCGGTTGTTCCGCTGGTCGAATAGATGCGCACGATCTCGTCGCGCCCGGCGGTTCTGTGGGCGCCGATCGGCTCGTCCGCCGAGCGCGAGCGCCTGAGTTCGTCCTTTTCTGTCAGCGGCAGCGCTGCGAGCGCTTCGAGGCCGCCCACAGCGCCGTGAGTCGCAAAGCCGGCGCGCTCGAGCTTGTCGCGATAGAACCGCGAATGCTCGAACAGATATTCGATCTGCTTGAGGTAGAGAGATGCGTCGGAGCGCGCCTGGTCCGTCCATGGCGCGGCCTCGATTCCGGGCTCGACCATCGCCATCAGGCGACCCCCTCCGAGGCGGCGTGGACGATCGCTTCTTCCCCCTTCGAGGCCATCAGGAAGCCGATCGGGGTCTCGGCCTCTTCGATACAATGGGCGATGAGGCCGGCAGTGCGGGCGAGAATCGGCACGGCGCGAATGAGGCCGGGCGGAACGCCGACGTCGCGGAGCGTCGCCGCGATGGTCATCGACACGTTCATCGGCAGCGGCTTGCCCCACACCTCGGCCGCGGCCTTGGTCAGCGCCAGCGCCGCCTCGACAGAGCGGCCGGCAGCGCCGCGTTCGCGCGCGAGCGCAATCATCCGCTCGGCCCGGGGATCGACCGGCTTGTGCAGCGGATGGCCATATCCGGGGAGCGCCTTGCGCTCCTTGCGATGCTCGCGCGCAACGGCGAGCGCGGCGGCCTCGAGCGAGCCGGAGGCGTCGGCGCGGGCCAGGACGTCTTCGATCAGCCTGCGGCAGAGATCGGCGGCGCCGAGGATCACCGTTCCGCAGCCGAGCACGCCGGCCGCGATTGCCCCCTGAAGCGCGGCGGGATCCGCGTCATAGGTCATGCGCGCCGCCTGAACGGACGGCGTCAAGCCGTGCTCGGCGAGCGCAACCAGGGCGAGATCGAGAAAAAAGCGCTGGTCCGGGGTCGGGGTGCGGCCGGCCGCGAGCAGGAAGGCGAAGTCGGTAAAGCTCACAGCGCCCATCAGGTCGTGGGTGAGGTCGCGTCCGCGCACCATGATCCGGTCGCTCGACGCCGCGGCGATCGCGGTTCTTGCGGCTCCCGGCTTGCCGATCAACATGGACCATCCTCCCGGCGTCCAAACCCCTCGCTTCCCGCCATTGGCGAATAGGTGTAGACGATTGTAGGACAATATCAGAGAGGGGAGCCGTGTCAAACGCCGCCGTCAGCAAGAAGGGACGCGCTCAAACGCCGGTTCCGCCGGCGCATGGCGCGACCGTCGCCTTCATCGTCGAACGGTTGCGCGAGGACATTCTAGCCGGGCGGCTTCCACCGGGATCGCGACTCGTCGAATGCGACCTCACATCCCGCTTTGGGGTCAGCCGCGGCCCGGTCAGGGAGGCGCTGAGGCGCCTCACCGCCGACGGCCTGATCGAGCACTGGCCCCATCGTGGCGCCGTCGTGCGGCGGCTCACGGAGCGCGAGATCCGCGAACTGTTCGCGGTCCGGATCGAGATGGAGGCGCTCGCCGCACGGCTGGCGGCTGCGGCCGACGCTCCCGAACGGCGAAGGCGCTTCATCGCCTCGATCCAGCCGATATACGCCGACGCGCCCCGTGAGGCCTGCGAATATCTCAAGGAGAACGCCGGCTTTCACGACGCGGTGATGGCGCTCGCCGACAATCTGCAACTCCGCGATCTCGCAGTCAGGCTGCAACTGCCGCTCATCATGGCGCAGGTCGGCGATGTGCTGACGCCAGCCGTGCTCAAGGCCTCAGTCCATGAGCACCGCGACGTCGCGCAGGCAATCCTCGATCGCAACCCGGAAGCCGCGTCGGCGCTCATGCGCGCCCATCTCGAACGTGCCGCCGCCCTTGCTCTGGCGAGGCGGGTCTCGGGCGACTCGGAAACGAGCGGACGAGGCTCGCCGCCGCCAGGTCGCTGACCGAGCGCATGGGTTTGCGGGCGGCCGCAAACTTGGATTGCACGTTGCGGTCTCCCGTTGTAGGCCGCAACGCGATTCCGCCGCCTCACCCCGGGCGGCGTTTTGATTTAGTCGCTTCGGCGAGGGAAAATCGATGTGGACGGTTTGGCTCTGTATCGGCGTCGCAGCAGCGGCTTTCGTCTCCGGCGTAGCCGGACTTTATCTGCAGAAGCTTTTGCCCGAGCCGCATACCTCCGATCGCTCGCGCGACATGATCGGGGCGGTCGTCGGCCTCATTTCGCTTCTGCTCGCGTTGGTGCTCGGAACCCTGATCGGCTCGGCTTACAGCTTCTATTCGACCCAGAAATCGGAACTGGAGTCCTACGCCGCGAAGGCGATTCAGCTCGATCTGGCGCTCGCCGAGTTCGGGCCTGAGACGGCGATCGCACGCGCGAAGATGAAGGAGACCTTGCAGACGGTCCACGACATGGTGTGGGGCGATCACGCCAAGCTTACGCCTGCCGACCTCCTGGTCAAAGCCCCGCTGGCGCGCTTGCGGCAAATGGATGAATATGTCGCCTCGCTCGATCCGAAGACGCCGCCTCAACGGCAATTTGCTTCCGCTGCGGCCGCAGCCGCGACCGCGATCGAGCAGACGCGAGTGCTGATCCCGTTGCAACTGGCGAGTTCCGTATCCTGGCCGCTCGTGGTGATTGTGGTGTCGTGGGCGCTCATCCTGTTTTGCGGATTTGGCATCTTGTCCCGCCTCAACGCCACCACGCTGACTGCGCTCGCCTTCGGCGCCTTCGCCGTCGGCAGCGCGCTGTTCCTGATTCTCGAGCTCAGCCGGCCGTTCAGCGGCGTGTTCCGCATCCCGTCCGCCGCCTACGACCAGATGCTGGATTCGCTCGGATAGCGCCAGAGCCCTCAGGGCGCGTAGCGCTCGATGTCGGCCGGCGCGTTGGCCCGGAGCACGCGGGCCGCTTGCTCGTCGCTCACTGCCGATGCGGAAGAGACTGCGGCCGCGATCGACGAGGCGAGCCAGCTCTGCAATGAGGGAACAAGACAACGCTCTCAGAGCGTGTGTCGCTCGAGCCCGACTCAACGCAAGCTAGCGCAAAAAAAGTGTGCGCTGCAACCGCACCACGCGCAAAACGCCCTTGCCCTCATTAATGCCCTAATGCCAGACTAGCGTTTAGAACGAAACAACGATCGCAACGTTGATTCCGCGAACGGAACTGGGGGGCTCAAAAAACGCAGGAGCCTGTCATGTGCGATTACTCGTTGGAGATGTATGGATCGCGTCCCGCCCGTGAGGGTGAGTTGTACACGACGACGCGTTTTCCGAGCGGTTCGATCGGTTTCGCCTCTGCGGGCGATCCACGCACCGCAGTTTGCATGCAGTGCGACACCACGGTGATGCTGACCGATATTCCGGCCGCGTTGCAGACAGCGCTACGCGTCGGGGCGGAGGCGGAAACGACCTTCGCTCAGCGCGAAGCAGGCCTGTATCGCGACGGTCTCAGGTTGGCCGATGGGCGTTTTGTCTCGTTGCAGGATCTGCAGCCTGGCATTCACGCCTATGTGCCCGCGCTGCTCGAGCGTCATGCGCTGAAGGACCTGGCGAAGACGCCAGAGGCCGTGGACTAATAACCGACGGCTCGATCCCGCCGGTTGCCGACCGCAGTCTTGCGCGCGTCCTTGGCTACGGGCGCAGCGCAGGTCTGCGGAAGGTTTTCGACCGGCTTGGGATTCGCGCCCGGCGACGATGTTCCGGAATCAGGCCTGCGCTGAGCGTGTGACGCCTGAACATGCGTCCACGCTCATGGCTCTTCGTTTTGACGCTGCGAACTCGGGGCTATCCAACGTGGCGTCTCTGCCCGCCGACGAGGACTATGCACGCAGCGTACTGGCGATTTTCTGCGCGAGGAACGTCAGGCGGCGAGAGAGCTTGGCCCTAAGCGACGTGAGCGCGGCGTTCCTGGTTCAGAACATGGGCAGGCCCGCCGACTTCGAGGCTGCCCTGCAGCACGCAGCAGCCGAGGGCTGGCTCATGCGCTCGCTCGACAGGATCCGCCTGACCACGCTCGGCGCGGAGGAAATGCAGACGGTGGCGTGGCCCCTGCGGGGAGCCGCCCCGCACTCATCTGGCCCGCGACCCCTGCGGCACTGAGCATCGCCGGCCGGCGGCTCAGCCGCGAATGCCGTTTCGACCCGCCGCGCTCAATGAAGTTGGTGCGGTCAAGAGGACTCGAACCTCCACTCCGGTTAAAGAACTAGCACCTCAAGCTAGCGCGTCTACCAGTTCCGCCATGACCGCACTTTCCGCGTCAACGCCCTGGGGCGCGACGCGAAGGCGGTCGTCTAACAAATCGCTTCCGCGAAGACAAGCGTGAGCGCCCCCGATCGAGCCTCGACGGCGCGTGTCTCCTTCTGACCGCGTTTCAGGGCCCCGTCAGCGTGCAACCTCCGGCGCCCGGCGGCCGGAACGCTTCGGCGGCCGGAATCTTTGCGAGGACGGTCAGGTAGTCCCACGGATATTTCGATTCCTCCGGCGTCTTCACCTGCGTGAGGTATCGGTCGTAGAGCACCCGCCCGTCGGCGCGAACCGAGCCGTCGGCGGTGAAGATGTCGTGGATCGGCGCCTCTTGAATTGCCTTCATCACCGCCCCCGAGTCGTCGGTTCCGGCCTTGGCGACCGCCTCGAGATAGTGGCGCATCGAGGAATAGAGCGCGACCTGGTTGTCGTTCGGCATCCGCCCGCGCTTGGCGTAGAAGCGCTTGGCGAACGCACGCGTGTCGTCGTTCAGGTCCCAGTACCAGGACTGCATGAAGGTGAGGCCGTGGGCGACGTCGAGGCCCAGCGCGTGAACGTCGCTTAAATAGGTGATCGGCGTCGCCAGATATTGCGCCGGCGACAGCTTGTATTCATTCGCCTGCTTGACGGCGTTGGAAACGTCTGCGCCGGCCAGCGCGAACACCACGACCTTGGCCCCGGAGCCCTGCGCGGCGATCAGATAGGAGCTGAAATCGGCGGTGTTGAGGGGCGAGCGCACGCCGCCCACGACTGTTCCGCCTCCTGCCGCGATTGCTTCCCGCGCATTGGTTTCGAGCGAAGCGCCAAAAGCGTAGTCGGCGGTGATGAAGAAGAAGCTGTTGAGCCCCTGGCGGATGAGGGGTCGTATCAAGGCGACCGTGTTCGACCAGTTGTCGGCGTTCCACTGGATGCCGCGCGGCGAGCAGGCTTTGCCTGTGAGATCCGAAGATGAGCCTGAGTTGAAGATCACGATCCGGTCGCGAGCCTTGGCCAGGTCCTGGATAGCGAGCGCCACGCCCGAATTGGTTATATCGAAGATCGCCCTCACGCCGCGCTCGTCATACCATTGCCGGGCGATGGCGAGGCCGACGTCGACCTTGTTCTGATGGTCGGCGACGAGGAGTTCGATCGGCTTGCCGAGCACCGAGCCGCCGAAATCCTCGATCGCCATTCGCGCCATTTCGACGCCGCCAGGCCCCGAGAGGTCGGCATAGGGACCGGACTCGTCGTTCATCACCCCGATGGTGAAGCTCTCGGCCGCGCGCGCCGCCGGCGCCGCTGCCGCCAAGTCGAAGGTCACCAGAAGGCAGACGGCGAATGCTTGCCGGATCATCGCGCGGCTCCAGGTCGCGGGCGCTTCTGGAGCCTCGCCGAACTCCCAGGCAAAGGCAATAGCTTCGCTAGGTGCGGGTGAGAGCACCGAGCGCAAGCGTGGGCTTCAATCTGGTCAGGCCGGACGGGTTATCGCCAGCGAAGGAAAGCAGAGATCGCCTCCGCGCCGTAGCTGGTCGAGACGGGCGTCCGACGAGGCCTTCCGCGGGAGTCCTTCGACTCACATGGTCATGGCGTCCTTCGTGCACTTTTTGACGAACGAGGTCATCGCCGCGCCGTGCAGGTTCTTGTCCTTGGCCTGCCCTTCGCAGGCCGTCCGTTCGCATTTCGTCATGAAGCTGGTCTTGGCGGCGCCGGCCAGCTTCTTGTCCATCGACTGGGTCATGCAGGCGTCGTCAGCGTAAGCGAGCGTGGGCGCCCCGGCGATGCCCAGCGCAAGCGCGACCAGTGCGAAACTCTTGATCATGGCGATTTTTCTCCCGAATCAGGCCGCCCCTTTGCGGCCGCTTTCCAACCATAAAGGCGCGGGTTCGCGCTGGCGAGAGGGGCGAGAGCTCCGAACCGTGCGCCGCCGCTCGTTTCAATCCTGGGCGAAATGTTGCAAAAGGCCCTATAGACCCCTGCCCCAAACCGAAGGCGACCGATGAGGCGGTTAACCAACTGGCTGTTGTTTCTGCTTGCCGTGGCGCTGGTTGCGCTCGGCGTGGCGGAGCAGTTCGGACTCTTCCACGCTCCCGTACCCCCGCTCGCTTTCGGCGTGGCCGCAGCCGTTTTCGCGGGGCTGCTCGTCATTCGCTCGCTCCCGCTCAAGATTCGCCGGCCGGTCGTATTTGTCGTGGCGCTGGCTTTCCTGGCCGCGTTGACGGCCGGGCTCGCCTATTTCCAGTTCGTCATCAAGCCGGTGATGGTCAAGGGCTTCATCACCGCCGCGTTCGCGCCGAAGCCGACGACTGTGACCGCCGAGGCGGCGAAGATCGAACAATGGCGCCCCGAACTGACCGCGATCGGCACGCTGCGGGCCTATCAGGGCATTCTCGTCGCACCCCAGGTCGCTGGCATCGTGTCGGCGATCCATTTCGATTCCGGGCGGCGACGTCAAGGCCGGCGACCTTCTCATCAATCTCGACGATTCGGTCGAGCAGGACGACCTCGCCAACGGCCTTGCGCAGCTGAAGAACGCCGACGCGACGCTGGCGCGGCAAAAGACGCTCGTCGCCCAGGGCAATACCCCGCAATCGACCGTGGACACGGCGCTCGCGACCCGCGACTCGGCCGCAGCGACGGTCGAGCGCACGCGCGCCATCATCGCGCAAAAGGCGCTGCGGGCGCCGTTCGACGGCCGCATCGGGCTGCGCAACGCCGACCTCGGACAGTTCGCCGCGGTCGGCACGACGCTCGCCACGTTGCAGAAGCTCGATCCGATCTATGCCGATTTCCCGGTGGCGGAAGAGGCGCTGGCGACGATCGCGGCCGGCCAGGACGTCACGATGACCGTCGCCGCCATCCCCGGCCGCACCTTCAACGGCAAGGTGAAGGCGATCGACGCCCGGGTCAGCGCCGAATTCGCGCAACGTGACCATCCGCGCGCAATTCGATAATCCGCAGCGCAACCTTTTGCCTGGCATGTTCGCCAATATCACTGTGACCACCGGCGTCCCCGCCGATGTGCTGACCGTGCCGCGTACGGCGATCGTCTACAGCCTGTACGGCGACAATGTCTTCGTCGTCGTGCCCGCGCCAAGTCCGGAGCCGGGCAAGGCGGCCGCGGCGGCGCCTCCAGCCGGCGGCGGCCTGGTCGTCGAGCGGCGATTCGTGCGGATCGGTCCGACGCGAGGAGAACGGATCGCGGTCGTGGACGGCCTCAAGGCGGGCGACCGGGTCGTCACCGCCGGACAGATCAAATTGCAGGCGAATTCGCCGGTCACCGTCGACGACCGTCCGGCCCTTCCGCCCCCCGCCGAGACGTCAAGGCCGTGACCGACATCCGATGAACGCTTTCACCGATCTTTTCATCCGCCGTCCGGTGCTGTCGAGCGTCGTCAGCCTCCTGATCCTGCTCGTCGGGCTGATGGCCGGGTTCAAGCTGCAGATCCGTCAGTTTCCCGAGACCCCGAACACCACCATCACGATCACCACCACCTACCCCGGGGCGGCGGCCGACGTGATCAAGGGTTTCATCACGACGCCGATCGAGCAGGCGGTCGCGAGCGCGGAGGGCATCGACACGCTGGTGTCGACCTCGCAGCAGAACGTCTCGACCATCACGCTCAATCTCAGGCTCGACGCCAATCCCGACCGGGCGATGGCCGACACGCTGTCGAAGGTCAATCAGGTGCGCGGCCTGCTGCCGCGCGAAGCCAACGATCCCGTGATCGTCAAGCAGACGGGGCAAGGCTTCGCCCTGATGTACATGTCGTTCAACTCCAAGGTGATGACCGCTTCGCAGATCACCGACTATCTCACTCGAGTGGTCCAGCCGCGCCTGCAGACGGTTGATGGGGTCGCCAACGCGCAGATCCTGGGCGGGCAGGTGTTCGCCATGCGCATCTGGCTCGATCCCGTCCGCATGGCGGCGCTCGGCGTGACGCCGAACGACGTGCGCGCCGGGCTCGCGGCCAACAATTTCACCAGCGCCGCGGGCGAGGTGAAGAGCGATTTCACCCAGATCAGCGTCAATGCGCTGACCTCGCTCGACAGTCCGAAGACCTTCGGCCAGCTGGTGATCGCCGCGCGCGGCGACGCGCTGGTCAGGCTCGCCGACGTCTCGCAGAAGATCGAGCTTGGGCCACAGACCTCGGACACTTCGTCGGTGTTCGACGGACTGAAGGCCGTGTTCATCGGCATCTACGGCACGCCCGAAGCCAATCCGCTGACGGTCATCGACGGCGTCAGGGCGCTGATCCCGAGCATCGAGGCGCAGCTGCCGCCGGGGCTCAATGCGACCGTCGCCTACGATTCGACGCAGTTCATCCGGGCTTCGATCCGCGAGGTCGCCAAGACCCTCCTTGAGGCGGCGGCGATCGTCATCGTCGTCATCTTCCTGTTCCTCGGCAATCTGCGCTCGACCTTCATCCCGATCGTCACCATTCCGCTGTCGCTGATCGGGGTGATGATCGCGCTCCTGGCGCTCGGCTATTCGATCAACCTGCTGACGCTGCTGGCGCTGGTGCTCGGCATCGGCCTCGTGGTGGACGACGCGATCGTGGTGGTCGAGAACATCCATCGCCACATCGAGGACGGCATGACGCCGTTCGACGCCTCGATCCGCGGCGCCCATGAGATCGCGCTGCCGGTTGTCGCGATGACCATTACGCTCGCCGCCGTTTACGCGCCGATCGGCTTCGTCACCGGCGTCACCGGCGCGCTGTTCCGGGAATTCGCCTTCACCCTCGCGGGCGCGGTCATCGTCTCGGGCTTTATCGCGCTGACGCTCTCGCCCATGATGTGCTCGAAGCTTCTGCGGCACGATCAGGGCGACCACTGGTTCGGCCGCTTCGTCGACGGCAGCTTCGACCGCCTGCGCAGGGCCTATCAGCGGCGGCTGCATTCGACGCTGAACTTCCGGGCGCTGACCGCGCTGATCCTGGTCGGCGTGCTGGCGCTGACCGCGGTCATGTATCTCACGACGCCACGCGAGCTCGCGCCGGAAGAGGACCAGGGCATTCTCCTTACCCTGGTCAAGATCCCGCAGGTCGGCAACCTCGACTATACCGAGCAGGCGACGAAGCGCCTGCTCGAGGAGATCAAGGACGTCGGGGAGATGGCGCATAATTTCACCATCAACGGATCGGCGGGCGTCCGGCAGGCCTTCGCCGGCCTGCTGCTCAAGCCCTGGGACGAGCGCAAGCGCACCCAGAAGCAGGTGCTCGCAGAAATGAGCCCGCAATTCCTCAAGGTGCCGCAGGCGCAGGTCCAGGCATTTTCGCCCCCCGCCCTGCCCGGCTCGACCGGCGGCGCGCCGTTGCAGTTCGTCATCCGCACGACCGGCGACTACGAGACGCTCGCCGATGTCGCGCTGAAGATACAGCAGGCGGCGAGGGAGAGCGGCCTCTTCCTGTTCACCGACGTCGACCTCAAGTTCGACACCCCGCAATTCGTGTTCAAGATCGACCCCGACAAGGCGAACCGCATCGGCATCAACATGGCCGACGTCGGCACGGCGCTCGCCACGATGCTCGGCGGCAACTACGTCAATCTGTTCAGCCTCTATGGCCGGAGCTACCAGGTGATTCCGCAGGCGCCGCGCGAATTCCGCCTGACGCCCGACTGGCTGACCCGCTACCAGTTGCGCACCAGCAACGGCGAACTCGCGCCGCTGTCGGCCGTCGCCTCGGTGTCCGAGCAGGTGCAGCCGAATGGGCTGACGAGCTTCCAGCAGCTCAATTCGGCGACGCTGTCGGGCGTGCCGTTCCCGGGGCGTACGCTCGGCGAAGCGCTCGATTTTCTCAAGGAGAAGTCGAAAGAGATCTTCCCCGAGGGCTATACCTACGACTTCCAGGGCGATTCGCGGCAGTACGAGCAGGAGGGCAATGCTCTCGTCTATGTCTTCGTCTTCGCCCTGATCGTCATCTATCTCGTGCTCGCGGCGCAATATGAGAGCTTCCGCGATCCGCTGATCATCCTGATCGGGCTGCCGACGGCGCTGTTCGGCGCCCTGTTGCCGCTCAATGTCGGCGGCGTTCTCGGCTTCGCCAGCATCAACATCTATTCGCAGATCGGTCTTGTCACCCTGATCGGCCTCATCTCCAAGCACGGCATCCTGATGGTCGATTTCGCCAACCGGCTGCAGGAGCATGACGGCTATTCGCGCCGGGCGGCGATCGAAGAGGCGGCGGCGGTGCGCCTGCGTCCCATTCTGATGACGACCGCGGCGATGGTCGTCGGCATGATTCCGCTGATTCTGGCCTCGGGCGCCGGCGCGGCCTCGCGATTCAATATTGGCCTCACGATCTTCGCCGGCATGTCGATCGGGACGGTGTTCACGCTGTTCGTCACGCCGATGGTCTACACCTTCCTCGCCCGCGACCACGCCGCATTCATGGCGAGAGAGAGGGCGCTCGGGCGTTCATGGCGAGAGAGAGGGCGCTCGGGCATCTGGCGGAGGCGGAAACGGAAGCCGCGCATTGAGGCGGCCGAAACAGAAATCCAAGCCCGCCGCAACGAAATCAAAAAAATAATTGCATTATTTTCAATGGCGTACCGAGAACTTACCTCACATTCGTCCCGCTCGCCTCTTGCGCGCCAGCCGGGCTGGGCTCCGTCGACGCGATGGTAAGCTTGCATGGGAAGGGGGCGGGTTTCTGGATCGGATCGAGCAGGCGTTCGACGGGCCGGCCTTCGAGGCGCCACTTAGTGGCGAAACTATCGGTGGGAAAGTCGCCAACGCGCCTCGCGCCGCGCCTTGTCATCCGCGAGATTCGCGGCTCAACATCCAACGCTCGCTGCCCTGCCTCGAAAAAATGCAGCGGCCCCTGAAGTTCCCGCTCCGGCCAAGCCCAGGCATCCCGGCAAGCGGCGACGGCGCCACGATGGAGGATCGGGATGCTGGTCCGTGGCGCGGCCGGTTCCATCATCATCCTTTTGGCCGGGTCTGCGGCGGTGGCCGGCGAGGCCTCGCCCGGAGACGCGGCGGCTCCAGTCGTGCCGGCTTTAAGCGCCTCCGCGAGCGGCCTCCCGCCTTTCCCGGTCCTCTCGGCGTTGCCAGCCGATTATTTCGCGACGACGCCCTATCTTCTCGGCGAATGGCCGGGCATCCGCACGAAACTGAGCGATCTCGGCATCCAGGCCTCGCTGACCGGCGTCGATGAAGCGGTCATGAACCTGTCCGGCGGTCTGCGCCAGAACGCGCAAGAAGCCGGACAAGTCGCCCTGCAGGCCCAGTTCGACCTGCAAAAGAGTTTGGGCCTGACCGGCGCCAGCGTTCTCATGACGCTGGTGAGCCGCTGGGGCCGGAACGCCGCTACGGACGCAGGCATCCCCGCGCTTCAGCTCCTCAACGAGGTCTATGGGCGCGGCAATATCCTAAGGCTGGAGCAACTAGCCTGGGATCAGAAACTGCTCGACGACCGGATCGAGTTCACGGTTGGCCGCCTCGCCTTCGGCGACCAGTTTTTCAGCTTCCCTTGCGATTTCATCAATCTGACCTTCTGCCCCGGGCAGGCCGGCAACCTGGTGGGTGATTACATCTACAACTGGCCGGTCAGCCAATGGGCGGCCGTCGGGCAGCTCAATTTTGGCTCCCAGGGCTATTTCAAAGCCGGAATTTTCGACGCGAATCCGGCCTATCTCAATACGACCCCCAACCCTGCCCTATGGCCAACCGCGCCCGAGAACTCGCAGGGAGTCATTGTTCCCGCCGAGGTCGCGTGGACGCCGAAGTTCGGGGCGCTTCAGGGGAGCTACCAGGCCGGCGGCTGGTGGAACAACAGCGCGGCGCCGAATGTCGCGGACAGCATCGACGGCGAGCCGATCCTGGTCTCGGGACTGCCCGGGATCCCCGGCCACGGGCGCTACGGATTCTCGACCGTCCTGCAGCAGCAGCTGACCCACGACTCGGCGAACCCGGATCCGAAAAACGGCTTGAACGCGTTTGTCCTCGCCACCTACGCGGATCGGCGCACTTCCACGCTGGACTATCAGATCTTCTGGGGAATCGTACAATATGGCCTCGGCGCCTGGCGGCCCAAGGATGGATTCGGAATTGCGGTCGGGACGACGCACGTGAATCCAAATATCGCCAACGCGCAGATCTTCGCCAACACCTTGGGCGTCGGCCCCGGCTACGTGCAGCGCAACGAATATGTGACGGAGGCCTGGTACGGATGGCAGGCGGCGCCCTGGCTGAACCTGAAACTCGACGCGCAATACGTCATCTGTCCCGGCGGGTACACGACCCCGACGAATCGCAACGCGTTTGTGCTGGGCGTAAGAACGACGATCGCTTTCTGGTAGGAGTATCGGGGAGCCCGGTCCCGGCGATCGGTTTGTCGAATGACCGCAAGACTTCACCGCCTCAAAGGCTTTGGCTTAAAGGCGCAACGGACGGGGGGAGATCGTGGCGACGCAGCGCGCAACATCAGGCGGCCCCGGAGGCGATCCGGGCGCGAAACTTCCGGATCCGGTCCCGGATCGACTTCCCTTCGCCCGCGCGGCGAGCGTCATCGCAGTCATCGTGCTGGCCGGCGCCCTCTTCGGCTACGACCAGGGCGTCATTTCTGGCGCGCTGGTTGGCGTCCAGAAGGCGTTTGCGGTCGGCGCGGCTGCCCTCGAGATCGTGACCAGCTGGGTAACGCTCGGGGCCATGTTCGGATCGCTCGGCGGCGGCTATGTCGCCGACCATTTCGGCCGCAAGCGCGCGCTCTTCGCCGCCGCGGCGCTCTTCATCATCGGCGCGGCGGTCGAGGCGTTGGCGCCGAACGTGCCGGTTCTCGTCTTCGCTCGGCTCGTAGCCGGCTTCGGCGTTGGCGTCGCTGCCGTCGCGGCCCCGCTCTATGCGGCCGAACTCGCCCCGGCTGCGCAGCGGGGACGATTCGTCTCGTCCTATCAGCTCGCGATCACCATAGGCATCTTTGTCGCCTATCTCGTCGATGAAGCGCTTGCCGGCCCCGATGGCTGGCGAGCGATGTTTGCGGTCTCCGCTGTCGCCGGAATCCTCCTCGCGCTCGCCGTTCTGACCGCGGTCGGAATCGCCGCGCTGGCTGGTCAAGACCGGCCGCCCCGAGGACGCCCGCCGCAACCTCGTCGCTCTCGGCGCTGCGGACGACGCCGACGCGCGGCTCGCCGCGATCAAGGCGGCGCTGCGCGCCGAGCACGAAACAGCGTCGTGGTCGGACGTGTTCCAGCCGCGCTGGCGGAGGCCGCTCAAAATCGGCCTTGGGCTTGCGGTCCTGCAACAGATCACCGGCATCAACGCGATCATCTACTATTCCGACAACATCTTCGCCGCCGCCGGCTTCACGACCCCCGCGGCCCAGACCGCGGCCACGACCTGGGCGATCGGCGCCGTCAACGTGCTCGCGACGTTCATCGCGATCGCCTTTATCGATCGCCTCGGCCGCCGCCCGCTGCTGATCGCCGGCCTGATCGGCATGGGGCTGAGCCTCGCCGCCGTCGGCCTTTCGTTCGAGCAATCGGGTAAGATCGGAGGCGGGGCGGGCATCGTCACGCTGGCCGCGCTGGTCGTTTTCATCATCTCGTTCGCATTTTCCCTCGGCCCGGTAACCTGGACGGTCATCAACGAGATCTATCCCGGCGAAGTGCGCGGCAGGGCCGTCGCGGTGGCGACCGCCGTCAACTGGGGCGCGGCGTTCCTGGTCAGCGAATTCTTCCTCACCGTCGTCAATGCGATCGGCCAGGCCTACACCTTCTGGCTGTTCGCGGCCTTCTGCGCCCTGGGGCTCATCTGGGTCTATGTCGGGGTGCCGGAAACGCGTCACCGCTCGCTCGAGGAGATCCAGGCGTCCTGGGGCTAGGCCTTGTCGGCGAAATAGCCTTGCTCGTCGCCCTGGATCAGCGCTTCCGCCAGACGAAAGTCATGAACATTGACCGACGTCATCTCGGCCTGGCGGACAAGACCGCTGCCTTCGGCCACCGCCAGATGCGCATTAAAGCCAAAGTGGCTTTTGCCATGCTTGACCATGGAGCGCGCGTCCGGTTCGCGCGGGTTCACGCCGCCGCTTCCGTAAGGCGGCCGTTTGACCGACGCGGCGATCAGGGTCGCACAATCTTCCTCTTCTCAAGAAGTTGCTCTATGCCTTTGTGGGCCGTCTCGTTGCGTCGAACCATGAGCGTGACGGCTGCCTCGGAGGCCTTGCTGGGATGGCCTGCCTCGAATGGCGGCGCCGGGTCGTACTCAATCCCAAGCTGAATTGCTTGCGCGACTTCCGGTCCCGCGAGTTCGGCAACGATGCGGAACGCGAAGTCGATTCCGAAGTGACTCCGCCCGCGGTAAAGAGATTGCCATCGCGCACAATCCGCGCGTTTTCGTGGGTAGCGCCAACCAAAGGCAACAGATCCACGTAGGCCCAGTGCGTCGCGGCCCGACGCCCCTTCAGCAATCCTGCCGCGCCGAGCACGAAGGCGCCCATGCAGACAGAGGTCACATACTGGGCGTGGGCGCTTTGGATGCGGACGAAGTCAACCGTCTTGTCGTCGGCAATCGCCCCCACAGTGCCTGGGCCGCCGGGCACGCAAATGAGGTCGAGTTGCGGACAGGACTCGAAGTCGCAAGTTGGCAGGATTCCGAGACCGCGGTCGCTCAGGACCGGTTGCATCGACTTAGCGACAACGTGCGTTCGCGAATTCGCAAACGCGCTGGGCGCCGAGATAGACGGGGGAGTCGCCAAACGGCTCAAGACTTCAAACGGACCCGTGAAGTCTAACTGCGTGAGGTCGGGGAAAATCACGAAGCCGACGTGGAACTCTGACATGTCCAGCCTCCTCCGACGGGTCCGCCTGATTGAGTTTCGCCACGAGGGCGTCGCGAGACGGCGGTCTTCGAGGCCGCGCGTTCCGGAACGACGGGCGCGGCTGGTTGCAGCGAACCTGACTCTAAGCGGCCTCGGCGCCGATCGCCTGGAGCGCCGCGCGGGCGCACTCCATGTCTTGCGTATAGTGACCGCCGCTCAGCCCGATCGCGCCGACGATCTCGCCTTTGAGCGTAATGGGAATCCGCCGCCGAACACCACGAGGCGGGGCGTGTGGGTGATGCCGTGCAGCAGGGGCGGGTCATTCTTGATGAATTCGAACCACGCGTGGGTCGGCATCGAAAAGGACGCAGCGGTGTAAGCCTTGTTCGTCGCGATATCGATCGACAGCTTCGGCGCTCCGTCCATGCGGAGAAACGCCTTCAGATCGCCCGCCTCGTCGGTCACCGCGATGCACATCTTGAGCTTGAGCTCCGCGGCTTTTTTCGCCGCCGCGGCCACGGCCTTCTCGGCCGTTTCACCGTCGATACTGTGCTTGACGATCGTCATGGCGTTCCCCTCCCTCGAAACTTTCTTCGTCGGGGACTTGCGCGGCCGCGCCTCCCGGCGCCAACACAATGGTCAGCCGCCGACTGATCGTCAACTCGGCCGGCGAACGTGAGCGGGGGTGAAAGCGCCATGGGCAAGCTTATTGACGTCCTCAACGCCCGCCCCAGGGATCGGGTAATCGCGGCGCCCGGCGTATACGACATGGTGTCGCTGCGATGGCGGCGGCGATGGGATTCGACGCTCTCTACATGACCGGCTATGGAACGGTCGCCTCCCAGCTTGGGCTTCCCGACGCGGGGCTCGCGAGTTACGCCGACATGGTCGGGCGGGTCGAAGCGATGGCCCGCATGGCCGATACCCCTCTGATCGCCGACGGCGATACGGGCTACGGCGGGCTATTGAACGTGCGCCATGCCGTTCGCGGCTATGAGCGCGCCGGCGCGGCGGCGATCCAGCTGGAGGACCAGGAGTTCCCGAAGAAGTGCGGTCATACGCCGGATGGCGGGTCGTCTCCGGCGACGACATGGTCCGAAGGATCGCGGTCGCGGCCGAAGCGCGGACGAGCCCCGAATTCCTCTCATCCCCCGGACCGACGCCCGAACCTCGCTCGGTCTCGCCGAGGCGATCCGCGCGCGAGGGCCTATACGAACGCGGGCGCGGACCTGCTGTTTGTCGAATCACAGGAGACCGAGGAGGAGATGGTCATGATCGGCCGAGAGCTCGGCGACAAGCCGCTGATCGCCAACATGGTCGACGGCGGACGCACGCCCATCCTGGGCAGCGCGCGGCTCGCCCTACTCGGGTACGCGCTCGCCGTCTATCCGGTCGCCGGCCTCCTGAGCGCGGCGGCGGCGCTGAACACCGTCTACGGCAGATCCGCGGAACCGGCTCGTCGCTGGGCTCGCCCGCGCCGATCTATCCCTTCGCCGAGATGAACAAGCTGATGGGGTTCGAGGAGGTATGGGCGTTCGAAAAGGCGCACGCGGAGATCTGAGGGAGACGGGGGGCGGCGGACTCCAGCAGCCGCGTTCGTCATAAACGATTCGGGGAAACGGCGGTGGCGGCGATCGACGGACGCAGCGGCGCGGAGACGGGCCCGCCGGCATCGGCAAGATCCTGCTCGCGAGCCTCGTCGGCACGACGATCGAGTTCTACGACTTCTACATTTTCGGGACGGCCGCGGCGCTGGTGTTCGGCCCGATGTTCTTTCCGAAATCGGCGCCCGAGACGCAGACCCTCAACGCCTATCTGACCTTCGGCATCGCCTTTCTCGCCCGCCCGATCGGCTCGTTTCTGTTCGGGCATTTCGGCGACCGGATCGGGCGCAAGTCGACGCTGGTCGCCACGATGCTGACGATGGGCGTGGCGACGACGCTGATCGGCGCCCTGCCCGGCTACGCGCACCGCGGGCGTGCTGGCGCCCATTCTGCTCGCGGCGCTGCGCTTCCTGCAGGGCGTGGGCCTCGGCGGCGAATGGGGCGGCGCGGCGCTGATCGCGATCGAAAACGCGCCGAAAGGGCGGCGCGCCTGGTTCGGCATGTTTCCGCAGCTCGGGCCGCCGATCGGCTTCTTCATCGCAACCGGCCTCTTCCTCGCCCTCATCATCGGATTCGGCGAGCCGGCGTTCATCGCCTGGGCCTGGCGCGTGCCGTTCCTCGTCAGCGCGATCCTGGTGGCGATCGGCCTCTATGTGCGCGTCTCGCTCGAGGAGACGCCGGCCTTCCAGGCCGCGGCGGCGCGCGACGAGCGGGTGGCCGTTCCGCTCGGCGAACGTGCTGAGGAGCCACTGGCTGCCCCTGATCCAGGGCTCGCTCTCGATCGTCGTCTGCTACGCGCTGTTCTACATCGCGACCGTCTACATGCTCGGCTACGGCGTGAGAGCTCTCGCGCATCCCGCGCACCGAGCTTTCTCGAGATGCTGTGCGTCGCCATCGTCTTCATGGCCGTGGCGACGCCGATCTCCGCGGCGCTCGCCGACCGGTTCGGCCGGCGGCCGGTGCTGCTGATCTCGGCAGTCCTCGCCGGTCGCCGTCGGTCTCGCGATGCCGGCGCTTCTCGCCCAGGGGCCGGCCGGCGTCCTTGTCTTCCTGTGCTGCGGCGCTCGGCGTCATGGGGCTGACCTTCGCGCCGCTCGGCGCGCTGCTTGCCGGAACTGTTCCCGACCCACGTGCGCTACACCGGCGCGGCGAGCGCCTATAACCTCGGCGGCATCCTCGGCGCCTCGCTCGCGCCTTCGCTGGCTCAGGTTCTCGAGGCGAGCGGCGGCATCGCCGCGGTCGGCGCCTACATCGCCGTCGCCGGCTCTCGTCAGCTTTCTCGCGATCCTCAGCATGCGCGAAACGAAGACGGACCGACGCGATAAGCGGGAGATTTCGCGGAGGCCACGGATGGGCGCTTTGTCAAACCGCCTGGACATCGCCTCTCGGCCGCCATTGGTCATTTCGATACAGCCAGTCGCCGACCCGACGAGTCGGCGGCTGGCTCGTTTGTCTAGAGCGTCCTGCTTTTGGGTCTACGCATAGCCTGCGTTCTTGAGGTATGCGGCGCATTCGGCTGGTTTGTATTGGGCAAGGATTTCGGCGCTGGCGTCTGAGATGGCTTCGTAGGTTCGCGCTCCGACTTTTCGCAGCAGGGTTTTGAACTTGGCGAAGACCTGCTCGATTGGGTTGAGGTCAGGGGGTATTTCGGCAGAAACACAAGCCTCGCGCCGACATCGCGGATCGCTCTTCGCACGGCTTTTCCCTTGTGTGAGCCGAGGTTGTCGAGGATCACGACGTCGCCTGGCTTGAGGGTGGGGACAAGAAACTGCTCGACATAGGCGCGAAAGCGCTCGCCGTTGATGGGACCATCGAACAGGCAGGGCGCATGAATCCGATCCTGGCGAAGAGCGGCGAGGAATGTTGCCGTCTTCCAGCGTCCCTGCGGAACCTTGTCGATGAGGCGCTCTCCCTTCGGCGCCGCCGCGAAGCCTTGTCATGTTGGTTTTCGTCCAGGTCTCATCGAGGAAGATGAGACGCCTGGGGTCGATGAGCCCCTGATAGCTCCGCCAGCGCGCTCGATGGCGGCTTATGTCCCGACGATCCTGCTCGCGCGCAACGAGCGTCTTTAAACGTCACGCCGATCTTGCGGAAGAAACGGCTCATCATCGAGGTGTCGGCTTTGACGCCTCGCTCGGCCGAAAGGCGATTACAGAGAGCCTGAAGCGTGACATCCGACTTCTCGGCCCGCGCCGCCTCGAGGAACTCCCGATGCGGCATGAGCTTGGAGGCGCGATGGCCGCCATGTCCAACAGGCTCTCGCGAGCCCTGGCGTTCAACCCGTTCGAGCCACTTGACGGCCACGGATTCGCTGACCGCGTAATGGCGCGCGGCAGCTCGCCGGCTCATCCTGCCCGTCCTCACCGCATCGATCACCCGATTGCGTAAGTCTTGCGAATACGGCTTTGCCATCTCCTGCTGGCCTCCGCCCAGCCAGCAGGTTTAATCAAAATCTCGCCAAATTCGGGAATCCCACTCCAATTCATCTCAAAAGCAGGACGCTCTAGCGTGCGTAGCTGTCCCGTACGACGCTAAGTCGCGTCCGACCATGCGGCAGGGCACCGTATCCATCGATCACTTCTACGCGCACCCGTTCCGGTCCTAAGAGGGGATATACGCGTTGATCTAGCCACTCCGTTATCGACGTGTTATCGGATGCCTTTCGTTCATATCTATACTCCCCCACGTCTAGGTTCCGCGCTGCCCGCACTACGATAGAATCTCATCCAAATCATAAACGTCCTGCTCAAGCTCTTTAATCGTCATCTCCGATTACCCTTCTTATTCCGTCGCACCATGCTCGATCTTCGGCCATAGTTTCTTATACCAAATATGAGTTATATGCAAGCAAAATAGCAGTTATCTCGGACTTATCTACAAGTACCACCTAGTTCCTGATGTTGCCCCGCGTCCCAAAACCTGCTATCTGCCGCGCCTTCACTTCCGTGGGAGAACGCCCGGTCGCCAGCCGGGATTCACGTTCGCACCACGAAACTGCAACCTGGCGCGAGCCTTCGGGCCAACCCCTGAAGGGCCGCGCCGTCGCTTGGAGCAGCCGAATGGCAAAGAAAATCACCGGCTATATCAAACTGCAAGTGCCGGCGGGGGCGGCCAATCCGTCGCCGCCGATCGGTCCCGCGCTCGGCCAGCGCGGCCTGAACATCATGGAGTTCTGCAAGGCCTTCAATGCGCGCACCGCGCAGATGGAGAAGGGCGCGCCGATTCCGGTCGTCATCACCGCCTATCAGGACCGCTCGTTCACCTTCGAGATGCGCCAGCCGCCGGTGACCTTCTTCCTCAAGAAGGCGGCGAACCTCAAGCTCGGCAAGAAGCCGGCCTCCGGCTCCAAGACGCCCGGCCGCGGCTTCGTCGGCAAGGTGACCAAGGAGCAGGTGCGCGAGATCGCCGAGAAGAAGATCGTCGACCTCAACTGCGACACGATCGAAGCGGCGATGAAGATGATCGAAGGCTCGGCCCGCTCGATGGGCCTGCAGGTGGTGGGGTAAGCCATGGCGCATCACGGCAAGAGAATCCTGAAGGCCCGCGAGAGCGTCGAGCGCACCAAGCTCTACAAGCTCGACGAGGCGGTGAAGCTGGTCAAGACCAACGCCAGTCGCCAAGTTCGACGAGACGGTCGAACTCGCGCTCAACCTCGGCGTCGATCCGAAGCACGCGGACCAGATGGTGCGCGGCGTCGTCAACCTGCCGAACGGCACCGGGCGCACGCTGCGCGTCGCGGTGTTCGCGCGCGGCGCCAAGGCTGACGAAGCGCGCGACGCCGGCGCCGACATCGTCGGCGCGGAAGACCTGGTCGCGGCCGTTCAGGGCGGCGAGATCAACTTCGACCGCTGCATCGCGACGCCGGACATGATGCCGCTCGTCGGCCGTCTCGGCAAGGTGCTCGGTCCCGCGCGGCCTGATGCCGAACCCGAAGGTCGGCACGGTGACGATGGACGTCAAGGCGGCGGTCGCGGCGTCCAAGGGCGGCGCGGTCGAGTTCCGCGCCGAGAAGGCCGGCATCGTCCAGGGCTCGGTCGGCAAGGCCTCGTTCGGCGAGGACAAGCTCGCCGAGAACATCCACGCCTTCGTCGACGCGGTGAACAAGGCCAAGCCCGCCGGCGCCAAGGGCCACTACCTCCTGCGCGCCGCCGTCTCCTCGACCATGGGCCCGGGCGTGAGGCTCGACCTCGTCGACGCTGCAGACGGCGGCAGTCGGGGCGTAAGGCGCGCGGCCCTCACCCCAACCGGGCTCCCCGAGGGAGAGGGGCGCGCCCTTCTGCTCCAGGAGAAGGTGGCCGAAGGCGGCGGGCCTGCCGCAGGTCCGCTGGTTCGCCATCGCTGCTCCGGCGCGCGTCGCGCGAAGCGTTTCCGCGGCGCGAGCTGGCTAACCGCCGAAAGACAGGGAGAATGCCATGGGACGCTCACGAGCGGCACGGTCGCGTTCCTACGCGCTTTCATCGTCATCGGGAACCTTCATGACCTCGCTGCGAATCGAGCGATTCGCGCAGCACGTCCTTAGCGTCGACATCCTCCCGGCCGACAATCCGATGCAGAGATCATGCGACGCCGGTCGTGGACCTCTGGCGGAGTTGGTTCTGCCGACCGTCGTCGGCGAGGTTATCACCGGCCGCGTTGTTCGTTCAGACGGGTCGACCGTGGAGATGAGGCGCTGCGCGCGAACGCGATGCGCGCGCCTTTCATCATGCCAAGGCGGTTTATCGTTGCCGCGCCGGTTCCGCGGTCCGGATTCTGGTTCGTCGGCTCTACGGCGATCGGCGGGAACGGTTCGACATGCGGGCGTCGTCGAGCTCGAACGGTCAGCAGACCGCGTTTCGGTTCAGCGTCTCCATCCTGGTCGTCCCGATTCTTGTGGCGCAACCGAACGCCGAGCCTTAGCGCGTTCGCAAGCGCGACCTTACGCGGGGCCGTGGGCGTCATTGGCCGCGCGAGTTCCCGCGCCGGCGTTATCGCAGCATGAGGGAATCGGCTCCCGCACCGCATCTTTCCCTTCCCGCGGGGCTGCGAAGCGGCGTATTCGATCGAGCCCGCCCTTCTTCCGATCGACGACGCGCTGCCGGCCCTGCGGGCGGCGCTCGCCGCGCACACGCGCGCCGTGCTCGTCGCCCCGCCCGGCGCCGGCAAGACGACGCGCGTCCCGCTCGCGCTGCTCGACGAGCCGTGGGCGCAAGGGCAAGCGCCTCCTCGTGCTCGAGCCGCGCCGGCTCGCGGCGCGCGCCGCCGCCGCGCGCATGGCCGCGACGCTTGGCGAGAAGGTCGGCGAGACGATCGGCCTGCGCGTGCGGCTGCAAAGCCTCGTCTCGAAGCGCACGCGCATCGAGGTCGTCACCGAGGGCGTGTTCACCCGGCATGATCCTCGACGATCCCGCGCTCGACGGCGTCGCGGCGGTTCTGTTCGACGAGTTCCACGAGCGCTCGCTCGACGCCGATCTCGGCCTCGCGCTCGCGCTCGACGCGCAGGCGCGGCCTTGCGCGAGGATCTGCGCCTTCTCGTCATGTCGGCGACGCTCGACGGCGCGCGGGTGCGCGCGCTGCTCGGCGACGCGCCGCTGATCGAAAGCGAGAGGCCGCGCCTTTCCGGTCGCGACGCGCTATGTCGGCCGCAACCCGAGCGCGCGCATCGAGGACGAAGTCGCGCGCGTGACGCTCGCCGCGCTCGACGAGGAGACGGCTCGATCCTCGTCTTCCTGCCGGGCATGGGCGAAATCCGCCGCGTCGCGGAGACGCTCGCAGCCGCGCGTCCGGCCGCCGGACGTCGACATCGCGCCGCTCTACGGCGCGCTCGACGCGCGCGCGCAGGATCTCGCCATCGCGGCGCCGACCCCGGGCGGCGCAAGATCGTGCTCGCGACCTCGATCGCCGAGACGTCGCTCACGATCGAAGGGCGTGCGCGTCGTCGTCGACTGCGGGCTCATGCGCGTTCCGCGTCTACGAGCCGGACGTCGGGCTGACCCGGCTCGAGACGGTGCGCGTCTGCAAGGCCAACGCCGACCAGCGGCGCGGCCGCGCCGGGCGGGTCGAGCCCGGCGTCTGCTATCGCCTGTGGGAGGAGGCGGCGACCGGCGGGCTTCAGCCTTACGCCGCGCCCGAGATCCTGTCGGCCGACCTCTCCGGCTTCGTGCTCGACTGCGCGCTGTGGGGCGTCGCCGATCCGGCGACGCTGCGCTTCCTCGACCCGCCGCCGCGCGCCGCGCTCGCCGAGGCGCGGGCGCTGCTTGACCGCGATCGGCGCGCTCGACGGCGACGGCCGCATCACCGACGAGGGCCGCGCGATCTCCCGTCTCGCGCTGCCGCCGCGCCTCGCGCGCATGGTCGTCGACGCCGCGCGCGGGGGCGACGCGCGGACGGCCGCCGAGGTCGCGGTCGTGCTGACCGAACGCGGGCTCGGCGGCGACGCGGTCGATCTTGCGACCCGGCTCGAGGCTTTCCGCCGCGACCGCTCGCCGCGGGCCGATGACGCGAGACGGCTCGCGCATGGACTGGCGGCGCGCGCCCTCACCCCCGACCCCTCTCCCCGAGGGAGAGGGGGGGAGCGCACCCTTCTCCCCACGGGAGAAGGTGGCCGGCGAAGCCGGTCGGATGAGGGGTTTGCGCCCACGCGGCGACCCCTCACCCCCAACCCCTCTCCCACCAAAGGGCGTTCGGAAGAACGCCCGTCTATCGACGGGCTTTGGGGAGAGGGGGGACTCCTCGCCTCGGCCTACCCCGATCGCATTGCTATCGCCCGCGGCAGGCGCGGCGAATTCCTGATGGCGAACGGGCGGGCGGCGGCGGTTGAGGCGCATGACGCGCTCGCGGCGGAGCCGTTCCTCGCCATCGGCGAGATCGCCGGCCGCGCGGCTTCGGCGCGCATCCTCCTCGCCGCGCCGCTTTCGCTCGCCGAGATCGAGAGCGGTCGCCGGCGCGTCGATCGAGACGGTCGGACGAACTGGCCTTCGATCGCGCCTCCGCATCCTTGCGCGCGCGTCGCCGCCGCCGGCTCGGCGCGGTCGTGCTGGCCGAGCAGACGCTCGCGGTCCCGCAAGACGAGGCGGCCGCGCTGGCGCTGGCGCGCGGCGTCCTCTCGCTCGGGGCTCGCGCGCCTGCCGTGGACCGCGGCGCTCGAAGCAATGGCGCGACCGGGTCATGTTTCTGCGCCGGGCCGAGGGCGAGGCGTGGCCCGACCTGTCGGACGAAGCGCTCGCCGCCGATCCCGGATGGCTGGCGCCGTTCCTCTACGGGCAAGACGCGGCTCGACGAGATCGGCGCCGACGACCTCGCCGACGCGCTCGGCGCGCGTCTGCCGTGGGCTCTCGCGCGCCGCCTCGACGACGAGGCGCCGACGCACTTCCGCGCGCCGACCGGGACGGCGGCGCCGATCGACTACGAAGCCGAGGGCGGGCCGGCGATCGCGCTGCGCGTGCAGGAATTGTTCGGGCTCAAGGATCATCCGTCGCTGGCCGGCGGGCGCATTCCGCTCACGCTCGAGCTTCTTTCGCCCGCCCATCGTCCGATCCAGATCACGCGCGACCTGCCGGGCTTCTGGCGAGGCTCATGGGCCGCCGTCCGCGCCGATCTCCGCGGCCGCTACCCCCGCCATTTCTGGCCCGAGGACCCCGGCGCCGCCGCGCCGACCGCGCGCGCGAAGCCGCGGGGGACGTGAGGGGGGCTTGCGGCCTTTCCAGAAACTCATTCAACGATCGTTCGGACGCGGCGCTAGCCATCATTCGAGATGTGCAGCATATGGCTCTCGATCAGGCGGCGATGGCCTTGAAAGGCTTGATCTTGGCGATCGCTTTCGCAGAGCGGCGTTTGACCTCGAGCATATCGAAGGCATTTTGCAGCCGCAAAAAATAGCCCTCGGAAAGACCGAAAAACCGGCAGAGGCGCAGATCGGTGTCCGCCGTAATGCTGCGCGCGCCGGAGACGATCGCATGAATGCGATTGGGCGGAACGCCGATCGCGTGCGCAAGCCGGTTCTGGCTGAGCCCCGTCGTCTCCAGAAACTCGTGCTTGAGGATATCGCCCGGATGGGGATTTTTCAGCGCTGTCATCTCGGCCTCTCAGTGATAATCGACGATTTCGACTTCGTGCGCCTCGCCCTCGGACCATTGGAAGCAGATGCGCCCGAATGCTCCACTGACCCGCACGATCCGCTCTCAACGGCTCCAGATGGTTGCCGGGCGGATTACGCAAGTCCTCCAACGTCAGCGAAGCGTCGAGCTGGCGTAATTTGCGCAAGGCGCGATCTTGAATGTCGTCGGGAAACTTGCGGCTCTGCCGACCTCGCCAAATTCGCTCGGTGTCCTTGTCGCGGAACGAGCGGATCATAGCTCAGCCACTGATACGTGAGACGTATCACGGAACATGAGCCGAGATCAATGGCAAGTGAAAGGCGCGGCGCGACGCTTCACGCCGCCGTCGCGCGCACCGGAAGCCGCGTCCAGCCGCGCAGCGTGTTGTTCAGAAGCGGCGTCGGCCTCGCCGTCGGGCTCGATGCGCGCGAGCGCGCGCGCCAGCGCGGCGAGCAGCGTTTCGCCTTCGAGCCTCGCCAGCAACTGGCCGACGCACATATGGACGCCGGCGCCGAAGGCGACATGGCCTGAGGTCGGGCGATCGATGTCGTAGCGGTCCGGGTCGGACCACTTGCGCGGATCGCGGTTCGCGGCGCCGAGCAGCATCAGCACCTTCTCGCCTTCGGGGATCGTCGCGCCGCCGAGCTCGACGTCTCGCGTCGTCGTGCGGAAGAACGTCTGCACCGGCGTTTCAAGCCTGACCGCTTCCTCGAAGGCGGCGCGCGCCTTCGACGGATCGGCGCGCAGCGCGGCGAACTGATCGGGATTGTGCGGCGAGAGAGCGCATCGCCGCGCCGAGGCCATGTACGGTCGTATCGAAGCCGGCGCTGAGCAGCGACCGGACCAGGAGTTCCGCCTCCTGCCGCGTCACTTCGCCCGCGTCCGCCCCGGCGTGGATCATCGCTCCGATGCCGTCGTCGGCGAGCGACTCGCGCTTGCATTGGGCTGAAATCCATTCGACGTGCGGCGCCATTTGGGCGACCGCCGCCCGGCGCAGCTCGTTGTCGGGACCGAACATGTTGAACACCGTCGCCGCGTACGGAAGCAGGTGCTCGCGGCCCTGCTTGGACAGGCCGACCGCGTCGGGCATGACCATCATCGGATAGACCTCGGCGCAATCGGCGATCGCGTCGAAGCGGCCCCTGTCGCGCCAGCGTCTGCGCCAGTTCTTCGGCGGCCTCGGCGAAGCGCGCCCTGAGCGATCGCATCACCGTCGCCGACAGCGCCCGATTGAGCACGGCGCGGGCGCGATCGTGTTCGGGCGGATCGCGTTCGAGCACCAGGCTCGGCGGGCGCCACGGCTTCTCGCGCTGAAAGTCGCTCAAGCCCACGCCGCGGCTGGAGCAGAAGGTCGCCGGATCGTTGAGGATTTGCCTGACCTCGGCATGGCGCGCCGCGGCGTAGGCAGCGTATTTTTCGAGCCACACGACCGGTCCGGCCTCGCGCAGGGCCTCGTGGGCGGGAAAAGGATCGCGCAACACATCGAGCGAAAACGGATCGATTGGCGAAGCCGGAATCCCGGGCGGCGGACGGCGCGCGGCGACATCCAGCATGACGGCGTTTCCTCGATAGAATCCTTTTGCAGAGAGTATGACGCACGCGGCGGCGCGCAACCCGGGCCGTGCCGGCTTCAGGCCACGAGCTTCGCCAGCCGCTTCGGGGCGACGAGCCGATAGCTGCGGCGGACGAAGGCCTCGACCTCGCGCCAGTCGGCCGCTTCGTCGAGGCCGACGCCGATCCAGCCCTTGGCGCCGAAATAGGGCGGAATGAAAAATCGCGCCGGCTCGGCGTCGATGATGATTTCGCGCGCCCCTTGCGGGACCTTGCACCAGAGCGCGAGCCATTCGCTCCACGGCCGCTCGAGGGCGAAGATCTTGTCGCCGACGCGATACGACGGTCCGCGCCGCATCGCCTCCTCGTGCGCTTCGGGAAGCGCGAGACAGATGGCGCGCAATCGCGCGTCGATCGCGAGAAGCGGCATTCGACGCTCCGGTCTCCCGCCGGGTTGAGCCTAGCACAGGGCAGACGGCCGCACACGTTGACCAGTCCGACCGCGCCCCGATAGCGTGGCCTTCGATGTCCCTCGACCTCTCCCCGCTCGATCGCGAACTTATCGGCCGGCGCCCATGGCGGCGGCGCGGCATTCGCGATGCGGCTCCTCGCGCGCTTCGCCGAGGCGGTCGGCGCGCGCCGCTTCATCGATATCGAGGCGGCGCATGTCGACGGCTGTCTCTATCTCGGCCGCGCGAGCCTCGATTTCGTGCTGAAGCTGACCGAGCTCGGCGGCAAGGTTCGCGCGCCGACGACCCTCAACGTCGGCTCGCTCGATCTGATCCATCCGGAACTCTTTCGCGGCCCGAACGAGGACGCGCGAGAACGGCGCGAAGCTCATGGCCGCGCATGTCGAGCTCGGCTGCGCGCCGACCTTCACCTGCGCCCCCTATCAGAGCGTCCATCGGCCGCGCTTCGGAGCGCAGATCGCCTGGGGCGAATCGAACGCGATCGTCGTTCGCCAATTCGGTGATCGGCGCGCGCACCAACCGCTACGGCGATTTCATCGACCTCTGCTGCGCGATGACCGGCCGCGCGCCCGCATACGGCCTGCACCTGACCGAAAACCGCGTCGCGCGGGCTTTGGTCGAGGTCGCTTCGATTCCGGACGGCTGGGACCCGGAGCAGGTCGCGGTCGCGGTCGGCCATACGATCGGGCGCCGCTGCGGCGGCCTCGTCCCGGCGATCGTCGGCCTGCCGCCGGAAACGAGCGAGGACGATTTGAAGGCGCTGGGCGCGGCCGCCGCCTCATCCGGGCGCGGTCGCGCTGTTTCACGTCGTCGGCGTCACCCCCGAAGCGCCGGATCTTGAGACCGCCTGCGGCGGGCTTGCGCCGGAACTCCATCTGCGGCTGACCGCCGACGACTTGCGCGAGGCGGCGCGCTCGCTGTCGACCGTCGCAGACGGCGCGCCGCTCGGCGCGGTGTCGCTCGGCACGCCGCATTTCTCGCTCGCCGAATTCGCCCGCCTCATGCCGCTCCTCGAGGGCCAGCGCCCGCTCGTCGACATCTGGATCAATTGCAGCCGCGCGACGCTCGAAGAGCTTCGCGAGCGCGGCTGGGAGGAGCGGCTGCGCGCCGCGCGGCGTCACGCTCGTCGCCGACACCTGCGTCTATATCGGCGCGCTGATGAAGGTCGGCGCCGGGCGCGGTCATGACCAATTCCGGCAAATGCGCCTACTACGCGCCGGCCAATCTCGGAGTCGAAGTCGCCTATGGGTCGCTCGCCGAATGCGTCGCCTCGGCGCGCGCCGGGAAGGTGGTGCGGCTGTGAGCGCGCGCGCCTTCGCCGCGCTGACGCTCGTTCCCGGGCGACGAGCGCCGGCGCGCCGCTCCTGCTCGACGAACCGCTGAGTTTCTGGGGCGGGCTCGATCCCGCCCTCGGCGCGATCGTCGATCGCCGGCACGCGCAGCATGGCGGGAACGTCGCGGACCGGATGCTGATGATGCCGGGCGGGCGGGGCTCGAGCGGCGGCAGCGCCATCCTTGCCGAGGCGCTCCGCCTCGGCAAAGGGCCGGCGGGCATCCTGATGCTCGAACGCGACGCGATCGTCGTCGTCGGCGCGATGGTCGCGGCCGAGCTTTACGGGCTCGCCTGCCCGGTTGCGCTGGCGAGCGAGCGCGACTGGCGGGCGCTGGCCGCCGCCTCGCGGCTCGCGATTGAGGCGGGCCCGGGCGGCGCCACGATCAGCGCCGACCTCTGACTTTACGCCCCGGGAGCGCGCCGTGCCGGACGATAGCCGCGCTGCTGGACCTGACGCGGCTTGCCGGCGAGCGTCCTCGCGCCCCGGTTGTCGCGATGGGGGGAATGATGCGGGCGCTTCTGCGCCGGGGCTGGCGCTGTGGCGACCGCAGCCCGGCGCAGCACGGGCGCGGGTTTCGGCCCAGCGGCGCCGCGGCGGTCGACCTTCGGCAGATTGAGCCGGGTCAGCCGCTCGATAGCGCGCAAAAGGTCGCGCTCTTCGTGGTCGCAGAACGAGATCGCCCGGCCGCCGTTGCCCGCGCGCGCCGTGCGGCCGATGCGGTGGACATAGGCCTCGGCGACGTCCGGCAGTTCGAAATTGACGACATGGGTCACGCTGTCGATGTCGATGCCGCGCGCGGCGATGTCGGTCGCGACCAGAACGCGCGTCTTGCCGTCCTTGAAGGCGCCAAGCGCCCGCTCGCGCTGGCCCTGGCTCTTGTTGCCGTGAATGGCTGCGGCGTCGACGCCGGCCTCGTCCAGCGACTTGGCGACGCGGTCCGCGCCGCGCTTGGTGCGGGTGAAGACGAGAACGCGCGACATCGTCGCGTCGGCGAACAGCTCGACCAGCATGTCGCGCTTCTTCGCCGCCTCGACGAAGACGACGCTGTGCTCGACGCGGTCGGCGGTCTTGGCCGCCGGCGTCACCGACGACCTCGACCGGATCGTGCAGGAGCTCGCCGGCGAGCGCGCGAATGTCGGTCGGCATGGTCGCCGAGAAGAACAGGTTCTGCCGCTGCTTCGGCAGCTCGCGCACGATGCGGCGGATCGGCTTGATGAAGCCGAGGTCGAGCATCTGGTCGACCTCGTCGAGCACCAGGAACTCGACCGCGTCGAGGTGGGCGACGCCGCGCGTCGAGGTGATCGAGCAGGCGGCCGGGCGTGGCCACCAGCACGTCGAGGCCGGCCTGGAGCGCGCGGATTTGCGCGCCGTGCGGCACGCCGCCGAACACGACCGCGATCTTGAGCGAAAGCCCGTCGGAGAGGTCGCGGAAGCTCTCGGCGATCTGGCTCGCGAGTTCGCGCGTCGGGCTCAGCACGAGCACGCGCGCGCCGCCTCTTGGCGCGCGGGCGCCGGTCGGTCGCGAGCTTGTTGAGAATCGGCAGCGCGAAGGCTGCGGTCTTGCCGGTGCCGGTCTGGGCGATGCCGACGAGATCGCGGCCTGTCATCAACGGCGGGATCGCCTGGGCCTGGATGGGGGTCGGGCGCGCGAAGCCAAGCTTGGCCAGCGCGATATTGAGGGGCGCGGCGAGGCCGAACCCGTGAAAATTATCCAAGTTGTAAGTCTTTCAAAGATGCCGCGGCCGCGCGAAATGCGCGTTATGCGGCGTGGGGTTTAAGAGGAGGGGAACGCCCCGCGTGTCCGGGCGTCGATGCGAATTCATGAAGCGCCCGGCAGGTGGACTGAAAAGCCCTTCACGCGGCCGGCGCGCCAATGGCCGCACCAAGGCGGCTTGGCGCGCATATGGGCCGCGGCGACGGCAAAGTCAAGCGCGCGAAGCCCCGCCGAGCCGCAAGATCGGCGCTATCGCACGAGGCGCCGCGAGTGCATAAACGTAATGTCTTCACTTTTCGTTCACATATAATCATCTTGAAATCACTTCAGTTTCTAAATTAATCTTTTCTTTTTCCTTCCATACATCAAACGCTCTGCATATTCACCATACCTTACTTGCACATCAATTCTCTTCTCATCATCATTCCATTATATTCGTTAGCTGCACAAACGTTCCGTCGATCGTCCGACTCGCCGTGCCAGCCATCCTGTCCTGTCACCACCTGCCCTGCCCTTGAAAACTTAGATCACCCAGATTTCCGCACCTTCAATCTCGACCAACCTTCTTGCGCAGTCGTCCCTCGCCGCCGACGAGCTGAGTCATGCCGAAGATCTGCCGCCCTGCCTGACCTGGACGCCGTACGAGACGCCCTTTCCCGACCGACGACGCCCTTCGCGAGCGGCGCGCGTCAGACTCGCTCGTCATGCCCCGCCTGCAACAACGCAAGCTCGCGAAACTTCTCGATCATCATCTGCGCGCCTCTGACACACTGTTTAGCTTCAGCTTCGAGAGGTCGAGTTTCGCCTTGTTCGCTTCCACCAGGCGAGGAAACTGAGCCAGATCGTGGAATGCCGAACGCTTGCGAGCACTCCTCGCGCTCGAGCAGCATATAGAGGCTTTCCGATCGAGCTTCGCCGGGCAACACCAGCTTCGCGCCGCACATCGCGCGGAGAACGCAGGCTCCAGGCGTTGGCGTGAAAGAGCGGCACCACGACGAGAATTAGTTGCGCGCCTTCAGGCGAACGCGTCGCCGCGCAGGCGGCGAAGGCGTGCAGCAACGTCGAGCGATGCGAGTACATCACGCCCTTCGGTTGCTGGTCGTGCCCGAGGTGTAACAGAGCGTCGAGGCGGAGTTCTCGTCGAAGAGCGGCCATTCGTAGTCCGCGAGCGCTCGCCAGCAGATCCTCGTAAGAGAGAAGCCGATCAAGCTTCGTCTTGGGCAGTCTCTCGCTCGCAAAGGGCGACCAGCCGCGCCGAGCGCGCGAAGCGCGCGCGAGTTTATCCAATCGCGCCCGGTTGGCGACGCGTCGGCGCAAGCCCGTGATCCTCGCGGTTGACCGCGTCTCCGGCCAGTGCGAGGAACCGCCGCGAGATAATTCGAGAGGGGCGATGAGCACGACGGTCGAGGTTCTGGGGCTGGGCAATTCGCTGGTCGATCTTCTCGCTTACGCCGACGACGACTATCTCAGCGCCCAGGAGATGCTGAAGGGCGCGATGAACCTCATCGACGAGGATCGCGCCGAATCGCTTTACGCCGCCCGAGTCGATCCGCGGGTGATTTCCGGCGGGTCGGCCGCCAACACGATCGTCGGCGTCGCCTCGTTCGGCGTGCCTGCGGCCTATATCGGCAAGGTCAAGCGCGATCCGCTCGGCGCGGCGTTCGCCGACGACATCCGCTCGACCGGCGTTAAGTTCTCGACCGCGCCCGCAGAGCATGGGCCCTCGACCGGGCGCTGCTTCATCTATGTCACGCCCGACGGCGAGCGGACGATGAACACCTACCTCGGCGCGAGCTCCTATCTCGCGCCCCCGGACGTCGACGAGGCCCTGGTCAAGGCGGCGAAGGTCGTCTACCTCGAAGGCTATATGTGGGACCGGCCGGCGGCCAAGACCGCGTTCCAGAAGGCGGGCGAGATCGCCCGCGCAGCCGGGCGCCGCGTCGCGCTCACGCTCTCGGATTCATTCTGCGTCGACCGGTTCCGGGGCGAATTCATCGACCTCATGCGTTCGAAGACCGTCGACACGATATTCGCCAACACCGACGAGATCCTGTCGCTGTACGAGACGCCGCATTTCGACGAGGCGCTCGACAATCTGCGCGCCGAGGGCGTGCTCGGAATCGTCACCCGGTCGGAAAAGGGCTGCGTGATCGTCAGCGGCGACCAGACCTGGGAGGTTCCCGCGTTCCCGATCGCCAAGCTTGTCGACACCACCGGCGCGGGCGACATGTTCGCCGCCGGCTTCCTCGCCGGGCTCGCGCGCGATCGCGACATGGTGACTTGCGGGCGGCTCGGCGCGCTGGCGGCGGCCGAGATCATCCAGCATCTCGGCGCCCGTCCCAACGTGTCGCTGGCCGAGCTCGCCGGGCAGAATGGGTTGACGGTTTGAACGATGGTTCTCGCGAAGAGGAGACCGCGGTGGCGCAGCGCCTGACCGTCACACCTCAAGAAGCCGCCGACAGATTGGCGATCCGGGAACTCATCGATGCCTACGCGCACTGCGCCGACCGGCGCGACGCCGAGGGTCAGATGGCGCTCTTCACTGAGGAGACGCGTTTCCTGGTTTTCATGGACAGTCGCAATCCCGATCCGACCCAGACCATCGTCGGCAGGGCCAATCTGAGGCCAGTCTTCGACAACCTGCGCCAATACGAAGCGACCACCCATTTCAACGGCCAGAGCACAGTCGAACTGAATGGCGCTGTCGCCACCGGCGAGAGTTATTGCATCGCGCACCACGTCCTGGCGGCGAACGGCCGCAGCCTCATGGTCGCGTCGATCCGCTATCTCGACAAGTTCTTGAAAGTAGACGGACGGTGGCTCTTCGAAGAGCGCCGGCTCATGGTCGACTGGATCGAGAATCGTCCTTTGGGACCTTGATCGCGAGGCGGCCGTCGTGGCCTTTACTCGGTCGCGGGCGTCGTTCCCGCCTTCGCCTCCACAAGGTGGCGCTTGAAATCGCTCATCGAGGCGAACCTGAAGGTCCCCTCGTTCGTTTCGGCCTCGATCGAGCCGTCGGCGAAGATCTTGTAATTGGCGCCGGCCGACGAATAGCTGCCGATCATGCTCGGCGGCGTCTCCGGCGTCTCGAGCACGGTCTCGATCGCATCGAGCGAGGGCAGATGGCCGGAGCGATTGATGTTGATCGGGCTCTCGTCCTCAGCCGCAACCGGCTCACTGACGCCCTCCGGCGTCTCCGCTTCGACCGCGACCGGCGCAAGGACAGTCTCCCCGGCCGGCGCCAGTTCGCTGTCGGGGGCCACATCCAGGATCGCCGGCGCCCCCGATTGCCGCACGAGTTTGGCGAGCGCGTCGACGCGCAGGATCATGACCCCGATCGCGAACGTCACCACCGCCGCCGCGACGCTGACCGCGCCCGCGAGCGCGTACAGGACCCCCATAACGTCCGGCAGGAGGTCGACGCTCTGGTAACCGCTCGCCGCGCCCGCGATCAGCAGGACGACGCTCAACACGAAGATCAGTATCGCCATCAGGCCATCAATCCCGGCATTTTTGTCGAAACCTCGACCGGTCTGGGGTGGAGATTGGGAATTCGGGAACGCCAGCGGGAACGCTCGTCAGCCACGCGAACCGAAGATGGCCGAACCGACGCGCACATACGTCGCGCCGAGTTGCACCGCAAGCGGCCAGTCGGCGCTCATCCCCATAGACAGTTCGCCAATGTGATTTCGATTGGCGATGACGCCGAGCAGGGCGAAATGCGGCGACACGGGCTCGCCCGCCGGGGGAATGGCCATCAGGCCCTCGATCGTCAGCCCGTAGGCGTCGCGGCAGAGCGCGATGAAGGCGTCGGCGTCCTCGGGAAGGACCCCCGCCTTCTGCGGCTCCCCGCCGGTGTTGACCTCGACGAACAGGCGCGGGCGTTTGCCGGCCCGCTCGATCTCGCGCGCCAGCGCTGCGGCGATTTTCTCGCGGTCGACGGTTTCGATGACGTCGAAGGTCTCGATCGCCTCGCGCGCCTTGTTGCTTTGCAACGGCCCGATCAGGTGAAGCTCGATCGTCTTGCCGAGCGCGGCCGCGCGGGCGCGCAAGTCCCGCCACTTGGGGATCGCCTCCTGCACCCGGTTCTCGCCGAACCGGGTCTGGCCGGCGACCGAGATGGTCGGCCAGACCTCGTCGGCCGAGAAGGTCTTCGAGACGGCGACGAGCTTGATCTCCTCGGGCGCGCGGCCGCAATCGCGCGCCCGCCGCGCGATTGATTCCCTCAGCGCGTCCAGGCGCGCGGCCGGGTCGAGCGCGTTCAGCGTAGCCGACAAAGCGAACTCCGTGGCGCGGCGGCCGGCGCCTGCCCCTTGCGCGGCAAAATGGTCGTCCGCTATCGTTTTGTCCAGGGAGGAAAACTCAATGACCGCCTATCCGCAATGGAAGCTCGGCCTCATCGACTCGGCGTGGTTCGGCTCGCCGTACGAGGGGGCCCCGGGCAAGCGGGAGGCGAAGAAAATCGGCTTCGACAGCCTCGATCTTTTCGTCGGCTTCGACCCCGGGCGCATGACGCCGGCGGAGCGCGGCCAATATGCAACCGAGGTCCGCGCCGCCGAAATGCCGGTCAATTCGCTGGTGTGCACCTGCCTTGGCCTCAGCGATTTCAACCCGGCCATCCGCTCCTATCATATCGAACGGGCGAAAAACGTCGTCGATCTCGCGTCCGAGTTTCGCGCCAGCAACCTCTGCTTCGTCCCGGGCGAGTACATGTTCCAGCATCGCCTCCTGCCGGCGGAGAGCGAGTGGAAGCTCGTGGTGGACGCGACGCAGCAAGTCGGACGCCATGCCGCGGAGCGCGGCCTCGAGCTCGCGATCGAGCTCCTCCCCTTCGACTATGCGTTCATCCGGACGCTGGAGGACATGGAACGCTTTCTCGACGCGGTGGATCTTAAGAACGTCAAAGCCACCGTCGACATCTCGCATTTCTGGCTCATGCGCATTCCGCCCGAGGCGCTGAGCCGGCTCAGGGGCAGGATCGCCCAGGTTCACGTCTCCGATTGCGACGGCGCCAATCATGGCGATCTGCCTCCGGGTCGAGGCAACACGCCATTCGGCGCGTACATGTCTGCGATCCGGGACGCAGGCTTTGCCGGCGCCGCATCGGTCGAGCTCGAATTTCCGCCCGACATAAGCCAGATGCGCGACTGGGTGGCGGAAGCCTATGGCTCGACGCTGCGCGAATTGAAGGCCGTCGGCGTCCACTGATCCGGGAAAGCGCGCCAAGCGGAAGGACGCGCCCCGCGCGCTTGCCGCGAAGGACGCGCTTCGCGCGCTTGCCTTTTGCCGCCGGCCCGCGCATGAGGGCGCAACCTCCCCTCATCCACGACGGTTTCCATGGGCTTCAAATGCGGCATCGTCGGCCTGCCGAATGTCGGCAAGTCGACGCTTTTCAACGCCTTGACTCAGACGGCGGCGGCGCAGGCGGCCAATTATCCCTTCTGCACCATCGAACCCAATGTCGGCGACGTGGCGGTGCCTGATCCGAGACTCGCGGTCCTCGCCGACATCGCCGGATCGAAGGAGATCATTCCGACCCGGCTCACCTTCGTCGACATCGCCGGCCTCGTGCGCGGCGCCTCGAAGGGCGAAGGACTCGGCAATCAGTTTCTCGCCAATATTCGCGAGTGCGACGCGATCGCTCACGTGGTGCGCTGCTTCGAGGACGGCGACGTGACCCATGTCGAAGGCCGCATCGATCCCCTGTCCGACATCGCCACCATCGAAACCGAGCTGATGCTGGCCGATCTTGAGAGCCTCGAACGCCGGATCGCGCAGATCGAAAAGCGCGCCAAGGGCGGCGACAAGGAGGCCAAGGACCTGCTCGCTCTCGCCGAGCGCAGCCTGGCCGAGCTCAAGGAAGGGCGCCCGGCGCGCGCCGCCGGCGTCGGCCGCGACGAGCGGCGGCTCTTCCAGTCGCTCGGCCTCCTGTCGTCGAAGCCGGTCCTTTACGTCTGCAACGTCGATGAAGCGTCGGCGGACAAGGGCAACGCCTATTCCGATCGGGTCAAGGAACAGGCCGCCAAGGAAGGCGCGGTCGCAGTCGTCGTATCGGCGAAGATCGAAAGCGAAATCGCCGTCCTCCCTCAAGCCGAGCAGAAGGCCTACCTCGAGGCGGTCGGACTGTCCGAGCCGGGGCTCGACCGCGTCATCCGCGCCGGCTACGACCTTCTGCATCTCGTCACCTTCTTCACCGCCGGGCCGAAGGAGGCGCGGGCGTGGACGGTCGAGAAAGGGGCCAAGGCCCCGCAGGCGGCCGGCGTCATCCACACCGATTTCGAAAAGGGCTTCATCCGCGCCGAGACCATCGCCTACGACGATTACGCCGCGGGCCGCGGCGAAGCGGGCGCGCGCGAGGCCGGCAAGTTCCGACTCGAAGGCAAGGACTATGTGGTCGCCGACGGCGACGTCATGCATTTCCGCTTCGCCAACTGAGCACCCTCGCCCTGGCCGCGGGGATGCGCCTGCTGGGCGAGGCGGGCAACGCCGCGAGCGGCCTGGAAGCGGCCTGGAGAGGCGCAATATCTTTCGCAGGCGCGGCTAGGATTTTGGCCGGCGAAGGTCTAGGTTGCCGCCGCCGCAGCTAATTTTCCGATGCGGCGAGGCGCGCCAAGCAGACGAAAGTCTGTTAGAACGGCGCCGGTCGTTCCTGGTGGACCGAGGGGATTCGCAATGGCAATCAATCTTGTCAGTCTCGTGCAACAGTATCTTACGCCGCAACTGGTGGGCAGCCTGGCGCGATCGGTCGGGGTCAACGAAGCGGTCGCCCAAAAACTGGTCGCTGCCGCGCTCCCGGCCATCCTCGCCGCGCTGGCCACAGCGGCTGCGGCGCCCGGAGGCGCGCAGAAGGTGTCCGACGCGATCTCCAACTCCGACCCGGACCTCTTGACCAAGCTCAGCGGCGCGATGACTGGCGGCAACACCCGGTTCGTGAACGATGGCGCCAATCTTCTGAGCGGCCTCCTCGGCGGCGGCGGCCTCGCCAGCCTGACGGGCGCACTGAGCCAGTTTTCAGGCGCGCCGCACCCCGCGACCCAGTCGCTTATCGGGGCGGTCACCAATGCGACGGTCGGCACAATAGGCCAGCAGGACCCGTCGAACTGGTCCGACCCGTCGGCGATCCTCTCCATGCTCAACAGTCAGAAGGGCGCGATCTCGGCCGCGCTGCCGGCGGAAGTTTCGAGGGCGCTCGGCGCCTCCGGCCTGCTCGCCGGTCTCGGCGGCATGGCCACGGCGGCGACTCAGACTGCGACGTCCACGGTTTCGAGCGCGGCAACCGCCGCGAGTTCGACCGCCAGCTCCGCCGCCAGGAGCGCGCAGGCGGCCGCCTCCAGCTCGAGCGGCTTCCCGATGTGGGCGATCATCCTGATCGTCATTGTCGTGCTGGTGGCGATCTACTGGTTCATGACCCAAGGGCAAAAGCCGCCCGAGCCGGCGAAGAGCGGCATGTTGGCGCCGATCGAATACGCCTTGCGGGCTCTGCCTTCGCCCGCCAGCACGAACCTCGGCTGAAAACAGCGATCGCGCAATGGGGCTGGTGTGGGGCGCGCGGCGGTGGTTTCGCGCGCCGGTTGAACGAGCGGCGGCGCGATGGCGCCGCGCCAGCGTCCTTTGGATCGTCGGATTGGCGGCGCTCGCCGCCGGCTGCTCGAGCCGTCCGTATGGGACGCTCATCGTCGGGCCGACCGCGCCGGGCGCGGGCCAGGTCGACCTTCTCGTAGCGACGACGCGCGCGCCGGTCGTCGAGCCGGCAGGGGTGATGTTCGGGCGCGCGCGGGGACGCGGACTCTATTTCGCCGACATCGCCGTATCGATCCCGCCCGATGGCGCGCGCCAGCCCGGAGACATACAACTTCCCTCGTCGGCGCCAGGCAACCCCGAACGCGAATTCGTCATCCTGCGCGCCGATCGCATGGATCTGGCTCAGGCGAAAACGGATTTCAACGCGCGCGTCCGGCGCACGCCCGGGCGCAGGGTCCTCATCTTCGTCCATGGCTACAACACCCGCTTCGAGGAAGCGGTCTACCGCTTCGCCCAAATCGTTCATGACGCCAGGGTCAACGTCGCTCCGGTCTTGTTCACCTGGCCGTCCGGCGGAAACTTGACGGACTATGTCTACGACCGCGACAGCGCGCTCTATTCGCGCGACGCGCTCGAGGCGGTGCTGCAGGCGCTGGTGGAGGATCCTTCGGTCGACTCCATCACCATCCTCGCCCACTCGATGGGCAATTACCTGGTCATGGAGTCGCTTAGACAGATGGCGATCCGCGACCGCGGGCTGTCGCCGAAGATCCGCGACGTCATGATGGCGGCGCCGGACATCGACATCGACGTGTTCCGCCGTCAGATCGCCGAAATCGACGCGGGGCCGCGGCCGGCCTATTTCACCCTGTTCGTGTCGCGCGACGATCGCGCGCTCGGCATCTCGAGTTTTCTCGCGCGCGATTCGACCCGCCTTGGCGCGCTCGATCCAACGGAGGAGCCCTACCGGTCGATTCTCGAGAAAGGCAGGGTCGAGGTGGTGGACCTCACCAAGATCGATTCGACCGACTTCACCAACCACAGCAAGTTCGCGAGCGGCGAGGTCGTGGGCGCGATCGGACAACGCCTGGCGGAGGGCCAGACGCTCAACGAGGCCAAGGCGGGGCTGGTCGAATCGCTCGGCTCGTTCACCGGCGGCGCAATCGGCGTCGCCGCCGGCGTCGCGACCGGCGCGGTCCAGGCGCCCGGCAAGATCGTCGATCCGACGACGCGCGAGAAGTCGGTCGACACCGCGGCTGGAGCCGCTGCGCTCGGCCAGTGACCCATGGCGGCGGAACGCGACAATTTCTTGCGGTAATCAGAAATCCGCGCTATGGTGGGCTGGTTGGCGGATCCGGCCTCGGCCAATCCGCGAGGACGAGGCGCCGCCGGCGGCCTTCGTCGTCTAACCCTTTGAAAAGTCACGATTTGCGGCAGAGAAAAATTTGGATTTTCCTTCCCGTTTTCCTTTGATTTTCCTTCCCGCGGCTTGGATTTTCCTTCCGCCGGCTTTGGAGCCGCTTCCCGATGCGGCCGGGGCGCTTACGCCGTCTCGACCCGCAGTTTCAGGAACCCTCCGGGCGCCAGGCCCATCGAGGTCAGCCTGAGGCCCCTCGGCGCCGGAAGGGTCGCCGCAGCGGGCGACGTCAGATAGGTCGCAACCACCGTACGCGGCCAGGGCGCGAACCGCCAGTTGCCGTCCGGCCTTGGCGCGACCTCGTTCGCGCTTTGAATGTATTTGAGCACGACGTCGCGGTTGGCGTCCGGAGCCTCGATCGCCACGCTCGTTCCGTCGCAGCCCGGAAAGCCGCCCCCGCCGCCGGCGCGATAGGCGTTGGTGACGACGAGAAACGCCTGTCCCGGCTCGACGGGCGCGCCATCGAAGGCGAGATCGCGGATGCGGCGCGCCTGCGGCGCTACAAGAGCGCCCGACTCGTCGTAGCGTGCGGGCTCGGTCACGTCGATGGCGTATTCGACGCCGTCGATCACATCGAAATTGTAGGAGGCGAAGGCGGGACCGAGCAGCGGCTGCTCGTCGCGCGAGTTGGGATCGATCCGGCGGAAGATCGACGCCGACCGCTCGAGCCATTCGCTCAGCGTCGAGCCGTCGACCCTCACCACTCTCACGCTGTTGGGGTAGGGGTAGATGTCGGCCACGTCCTTGATCGCGATCGGGCCCTGGGCAATGTCGGTATAGAAGTCCGGCCCGCCGCGCCCGCCGCATTTGAACGGCGCCGAGGCCGAGAGAACCGGCAACGCGGCGAGATCGGGGCGCGCCGCCGCCAGCGGCGCGGCGTAGGCGCGCTGGGCCTGGTTGACGAGTTCGATCGTCGGACCGTCGGCAATCAACGCCAGATAGGTATGCAGCGGCGCCGCGAGCCGGCCGACCGGCGTGCGGACGTAACGAAGCGTCGCCTCATGCCCGGCCTTGGCGGCGTCAAGCACGGTTGGGTCCGATTCGACAAGCGCAATCGCAACGCCGCTGGCGTCGCGCCGGGCGATCGGCCGCGCCTCGACCTGTGCGCGCGCCACCCGCCAGCGGCCGGCGTCGAGCTCGAGCCAAAGATCGATGAGGCCGAGATGACTGCCCCAGAATCCGGCCATGACCGCGGGCTTGCCGTGGAGCGTTCCCCGCTCGGCGTCGGCGCCGGGCACCCCGGCAAAGTCCTCGCCAGGAAACAGCATGTGCTGGTGGCCGAGGAACACGGCGTCGACGCCGTCAAGCCTGGCGAGGTCCTGCCCGGCGTTTTCCTCCCCCAGCGCGGAAGCGAGCTGGGAAACGCCGGAATGACACAAGGCGACGATGACATCGGCGCGATCCCTCAGTCCGTGAACCTCCGCTTGCGCCGCCTCGACGATATCGGCAGTCATCAGGCGTCCGCGGAGGTGAGCCTCGTCCCACTGCGCGATCTGCGGCGGCGCGACGCCGACCACGCCGACCTTAAGCCTGCGCGTCGTCCCGGACTCGTCGACGAAGTCGCGCTCGACGACGATCGAAGGGGGGAACCAGGGCGAGCCGTCGGCTCTCAGGATATTGCAGCAGACGACCGGAAAGCGCGCTTGCGCATAGGCGCGTTCGAGCGCCTCGAGGCCATAGTTGAACTCATGGTTGCCGAGCGTGGCGACCGCGTAGTCGAGCCTGTTCATCGCGGCGATGACGGGATGGATCGCGCTCGCATCTTTCATGATCGCTGCGGCGGCGAAATCGCCGAGCGGCGTACCCTGGAGAATGTCGCCGTTGTCGAACAGGAGGCAGTTGCGGCATTCGCTCCGCGCCTCGGCGATCAGCGAGGCCGCGCGGGCGAGGCCTACCGAGTCATCGGGACGATCCCGATAATAGTCGTACGGATAGAGGTTGGCGTGCAGATCGGTCAGGCCGATGAGACGCAGCCGCAGCCTGGGCTCGACGCCTGCGAGCGGGAGTTCCATGTCGTCCTTGCGGCAGCCTTGAAGCGCGACGATGGAAGGCCGGGGACGACGGGGAATAGAACCCCGCGCCCCCGGACGTTCCGGTCAAAGGGGCGTTTGCTGGCGGGAGCCGGCGCTCTGCGGCGTCGATTGGCTCGCGGGGGCGCGTGTCGGGGCCGCTCCAGGCCCGGCGTCCCAGCCGTCCGGCGGGCCTCCGACCTCGTTTGCCAGCGGATCGGGCTTGAGGGACTTGAATTTCGCCAGGGCTTCCGTCGCGGCGGCAAGCGAGACCGGGTCCATCTTGGCGGCGACCTCGTCGCGTTTCTGGGCGGCGTCCGCGTCGCCCTGCGCGGCGGCGAGCGAGAACCACATCCACGACTGGCGCAGGTCCTGCCCCACTCCCAAGCCGCGGGCGTAGAGGATCGCGAGGTTGTACTGGCTGTCGCGGACGCCGAGCTCGCCAGCTTTGCGGAACCATTTGGCCGCTTCGACATAGTCGGGCTCGCCGCCGCCCGGCTCGGCGTTCATGACCGCCAGGTTGTGGGCGGCTCGCGCATTGCCGGCTTCCGCCGCCTTGAGATACCAGCCTTTGGCCGCCGCCCGGTCGAGAGGGACGCCGACGCCCTTCTCGAGCATCGATCCGAGCCGGTACTGGGCCGTGGCGAGGCCGAGCGAGGCGGCGCGCTCGAACCAGCGCGCCGCCGCCGCCTGATCCTTGGGCAGCCCCCGGCCTTCGAACAGGCGCAGCGCGAGCTCGTATTGCGCCGTTGGCGAGCCCGCTGCGACGGCGTCGCGCAGGCCCGGGGAAATGCCCGGCGGGATCGCCGCGAGAAGTTCGGCTGGCGAGGGCGCAACCTGCGGCGGAAGAACGCGTGCGTCCGGTTTGGCGGGCGGTTCGGGGATCGAAGCGGTCGGCGCCGGATCGACCGTCGGGTCGGTCTGCTTGGCTGCGCCGGCAGGCCCGGCTGGCTTGAGCGGCGCCTCGACCTTGGCAGTCTTGACCGCATGCCCGTCCAGTTCGGAGCGCTGCAGAAACGGCGCCCGCACCCCGACCGCGCGCACAGCGACCGTCGCCGCGATCGCGAGCGCGATCCCGAGCAGCACAGTCCGCTTGTGGCTGGCATAGAACGCCTTGGCGTTTCGAACGCCGCGCGCGGCCAGCGGCGCATGCTCTGGGCCGAAGGCCCTGGAACCGCGGGCGGTCATCGCCGCGCCTTCGCTTTCCGTCAGCGCCGCCTGCGCAGCGCGGCGCGCGGCGGCGATATGGACGCTGACCGCGGGATTGGTTTTGGGCCCGATCATCTGAGCCAGTTCGCGCGCTTCTCGCGCGCGTTGCGGCGGACCCGCGCCGGGCTCGATCAGAAAGTCTTCGCCGATCGGCGGCTGAAACGAAGGGAGATCGGTCTTGGTCTCGGCCGCACGCTGAGCGACCTCCCGCCCAAGAGCCTCGACGCCCGGCAGCGCCGGACCCGTCATCGGTCGGGGACTTGGCGCGCCTGCCGGCGGCCGAAGCTCGTCGTTCACGTCGCTCGCAAGCTCGGTCTCGATGCTCGCGAGGCGTACGACCAGGGTCTCGAGAACGCTTTGCAACTCCGAAAGACGGGACTGAGTGCGCCGGTCTGCGCTCGCCTGCTCGGCCCTGAGCTCGGACAGATGCGCGCCGAGCGCGGAGTGGAACGCGGCCAACGTTTCCGACGCGTGTGAGCGCGGCGCCGCCTCGGCTTCGTGCAACCTCTCGAGCAGCTCCCGCACCCCTGGTTCCGGACCGTCGCCCTGAACGGCTTTCGCCGCCAGCGCGTCGATGCGATCGTAGATAGTGGCGATCTGCCGGGCAAGAGCCTCGGAATCGTCGCGCCCTGGGGTGAAATCCTGAAGACGACGGGCGACCTCATCGGCGACGCGCTCGGCGATCTCCCGTTCCTGAAGCGGAGGACCGCTTGCCTCGAGCTTGGCATGGAGCGCTTGCAGCGAGGTCTCGATCGGATTGAGATCGACCGGGGAAGCGACCGCATCGAGCCGGGCGCCGATGTCGCCAAGAACCGGCTCGAGCCAGCGCGCGCCGATCTCGGCGTCGGCGAGGCGATCGAGCTTGCCGCCGAATTCGCTGAGAACCGGCTCGAGCCAGCGCACTCCGGCGTCGGAGTCCGCGAGCTGATCGAGCTTGAGGTTGATTTCGGCCGCCATCGCTTGAAGAGCGCGCACGTCCGGATCCGTCCGGCCGACCGCCTCGAGTTTGGCGTCGAGATCGCGCATGAGCTTTTCGAGCGGGCCGGTGTCGACCGCGGCCGGCGCGCGCGCCTCGAGCGACTGACGTATGTCGTCGATGCGCCGCGCCAGCTCGTCGAACTGGTGCGGATCGATCGCGGCGGCAGCGCTAGGACGAGCGATTTCCTGATCGAGCCGCGCCGCGATCTCTTCGAGACGCCGCTCGATCGACGCCAGCGCTTCGGGCGGCGTGGAGCGTTCGATCTGGCGTCGCGCTTCGGCCAGAAAAGCGGCAACCTCGGCGAACTCGAAATGGGGCGCGGGACTTGAGCCGAGTTGGTCGACGCGGTCGGCGAGTTCGCTGATTCGGCGTTCCATCCGCTCGAGCGGCGCGGTGCGCGAAGCGGCGGAAGCAAGGAGGTTGCGCACCTCCTCCGTCTGCCGCCGGATGCGCTCGAAGATCTCGGGTTTGATCGCCGTCGCAGCGAGGCTGTCGATCTTGCCGCCGATGGCGCGGATCTCGCGTTCGAGCCCGACGGCGACCGTCTGCGGGTTGTGCGTCTTCAGCGCCAAACGCAACTCGGCCGCCATCGCCTCGAGCGGCGCAAGCAGCGATTCGGCATGGCCGGTCTGACGCGCCATCTCGACCCGCTGCATGAGGTCCCTGATCGCGCCCTCGAGCGCGACCATCGCATTGCGCGGCGCGAGGTCGGCGAGGCTCTTGCTCATTCCCGCGATCTCGGCCCGCATGGCGCCAAGATCGATCGCCGAGCCGCTCGGCTCGCTTTGCTCGCGCCGGAGGTCGTCGAGCTTGAGCGCGAGGGCTCGAATATCGTCGCGAATGGATTCCGGCAGTTGCGGCGCAGGGGCGCGTTCCGTAACGGCGGGCAGCGCGTCGAAGTCGTCGGCGGCAGGGGGGGTCTTTGCCCGCGCCGTCGCGTCCGGGCCAGGCGCAGGCATGGAGGCATCGACGCGGGCGCCCAGCTCGTGGCGGCCCATGGCGATCTGCGACACTGCGCCCTTGAGATCGAGCGGCGGCGTCGGCGCCACTCCCTCGCCGGTTTGAGCCGCGCCGGCCCAGCGGGCATGAATCGCTTCCAGCCGCCGGGCCGCATCGATCAGAGCCTGCCGATCGCCGTCGCGCGCCGCATTCGAGCGCTCGAGGATCTCGGCGACCGATTCGAACGCCCGCGCGGCACGCGCTTCAGCGCGCGAGAGCCGCGTCTCGAAGCGGTCGATCGCCGAATCGAAAGAGTCCGGAATCTCCGTCGTTCGAGGTCCGCGCGCTCCCCCGTTTCGCCGCGCTATGCGTTCGAGGCGTCCCGCGGCCGCGTCTAGACGCTCGTCTTCGGCGTCTTCCGGCCGCGCGCGCTGCTCGAGGGCGGCCTGCCCCGCGATAGCCTCGTCCACCCACTCGTCAAGGCGCATGCCGGCATTGCGGGCGGCTTCCTCTGCGGCGTCCCGAGTTCGCCGCCCCACGCCCGCGATCGTCCACGGCATCGCTTTGTTCATGTCCCAGACCATCGCCGGCGGCCGCGAATCGTCGAGCGTTCTAGGGGCGCGGCGCAGGATGATTGTTTCGGCGGTCGTGGTGAAGAAAAGGTTAAGGTCGCCTCAGGCCCCAAAGCCGCGCGAAGGCGCGCCGGCCCATGAGTTGTATCTGTGGGTTGTTGCAACTTTCGATTGCAAAACGAATTCGCTCAGGCATAGATGAAGCGAGTCGCGCAGGGGCGCGCGAATCACCAAGGCGCGAACGCAACGGCGCCGACGAAAGGAGAGGCTATGAGCCGGATATCGTCGCTAAATCACGCAAGTGTGGGGACTTCGGCCGCACTGCTCGGAGAAGACGGCCGCACTGCGTCCGAAACGGCGCAGTCAGAGATAACCATCAGCCAGATGTCGCGTGTGTTCGGCGTCAGCCTGCGCACATTGCGGTTCTATGAGGATCGCGGTCTGATCAAGCCGCGCCGCGAGGGCAACGCTCGATACTATCGCGGCGCCGACCGCGTTCGGATGGAGATGATCCTCAAGGGCAAGAAGCTCGGGTTCACCCTGACCGAAATCCAGGACTTGATCGGCGGCAAAGGGGCGACGGAAACGCCGGACCTCGAAGATCAGCTCAACGCGCAGCAAATCGTCACCCAGATTGGCCATCTGGAGCGGCAGCGGGGCGAAATCGACAGCGCCATCGAACGGCTGCGGGCGACGCAAAGCCGACTGGCTCAGGGCGCGGCCGCGTAACCGGCGGGTAACGAGCACAACCGGCGGCGCGCGTCAGACCAGCTACGCCCTGATCCGCGCCGCCTCGACGATGCGCACCGCCTCGGCAAAGGCGGCGTCTATTCCCAGATGCGTCGTATCGAGCTGGACCGCGTCGTCAGCAGGGTGCAACGGCGCCGCGGCGCGGCTGGAATCGCGGGAGTCGCGGCGGACAATGTCGGCCAGAATCGCGTTGTAGTCCGCCTTTTCGCCGTTCCGAAGCAGTTCAAGGGCCCGCCGTTGCGCCCGCGTTGCTGCATTGGCGGTAACGAAGATTTTCACATCCGATTCCGGGCAAACAACTGTGCCAATGTCCCGGCCGTCGAGGACAGCGCCGCCCGGCCGGGCGGCGAAAGCGCGTTGCGCGTCGATAAGAGCCGCACGGACGCCGGGCATCGTGGCGACCAACGACGCCGCTTCGCCCATCTGCCCGGTGCGCAAGGTCGCATCGTCAAAATCGGTAAGGGCCAGTCCGCGCGCAGCGGCCACCGCCGCGGGCTCGTCGTACAGGCTGCGATCTTCCGCGATGAGGGCGGCAGCGGTCGCGCGGTAGAGCAGCCCGGTATCGAGATGGGGGAGGCGGTAGTGCGCGGCGAGTTGGCGCGCGATTGTGCCCTTCCCCGAGGCCGCGGGGCCGTCGATAGCGATGATCATCCGCGAGCCGCGATTCCCCGGGCTCCCTGCCCTAGGCCGCGCTCTTAGAGTGCGGGGGGGCGGCTGTCGAGGCGGGAATGGGCCATTCGAAATGACGACGCAACCCATTTGTCGCCGGCTTCACCGGTTCACAACGCATCCCGCAGGTTAACCATTTTTGAAACCTCTTAGGCCGGATGTGAAAATCATCTTGACGTTTTCTTAACTGGCTTACAACCTACGGGTTGTGACTGGCCTTTGGATGCGGGTGGTTAGCCACGTCGCGATGCGCCGCGATCGGCGCATTTCCAAAGGAGGGACTTCATCTTGAATCATCGACTTGCTCTGGGCGCCGCCGGGATTGCGGCCGCCCTCTCCTTGCCTGCGTTCGCCGACAACCTGGTCACGAACGGCAGCTTCGAAGCAAACTTTGGCGCCGGTCAGTTCAATCAAACACTTCCGGGTTCGGCGGGAAGCCAGAGCGCCGCCACCCCAGGGACGACCGCCACTGACTGGACGGTGACAGGAACCAATTCCAGTTATCCGCAGGGCTATGCGTTCATCTTTGGCAACGCCGACAGTTTCACCACGACGAACGCCGGAGTCGGACCGACCGCGCAGTACGGCAATCCTGGCGGCCCCGCCACGTTGCCGCTTTGGGGCAGCTCAGCCGACGGTAGTCCCGCAGGAAGTTATTTCTACGGCGTCGACTCGACCTTCCACCCGTCCGCGCTCAGCCAGACCGTTAACGGCCTAACGGTGGGCGACACCTACACCCTCACTTTCGACTACGCGGCCGCGCAGCAGTATCTTTATAACGGCTACACGACGGACCAATGGGTCGTGACTTTGGGCGGCCAGACGATCGCCACGACTTCGATCAACCTCCCCAGCAATGGATTTTCGGGATGGAAGATCGATTCGGTGACCTTCACCTATGAAGGCGACGGGCCGAACCCAAATCTCCTGACGTTCGTCAACAACGGCATGGGAGGCTGCAATTCCAGCTTCCTGGACTGTGCAATAAACGATCCAGGCGCCAGCGGCGGGCCTCCGTTCTCGCTCCTCGATAACGTGTCGCTGACGGCGGTGCCCGAGGCGTCGACCTGGACAATGATGCTCGCAGGCTTCGCAGGTCTCGGTTACGCGGGCTTCCGAAGCCGGCGCCGATCCGCGATTTCGATCGCGTGAACATGCCGGTGTAACTCTGACAAGCAAAAAACCATGCCGCTTGCTTGCGAGCGGCATGGTTGGTTGTCGGACGCCGACTGTCGTCCCGCCCCGACCCTGAAGCAAAGCTGCTGCGGGGATCGAATGGACGGCGCGATGGCCGTAAATCTCTCTCGATCACACGCGCGCGGGCAAGCGCCGCAATTGTGACTCCGCCCGATGGTTTCCGTGGCTCGGCCGCATCTTCGGCGCCCGCCGGAATGCTGCGGAAACGGTAAGGCGACCCCAAACTCCATCGCCGACCCATCCATCCAGCCGCTCGCCCTCGTTCCCAGCCAGCGACGCCAGGGCCGAGGCACGTTGATCTCAACCAACTGGCCCGCTCGGCTTGTGCCGATGTCGCGCGGCACGTATGCATCGACACACGGCGACAACCGAATTGCGACAGCTTTGCAGCCGGAGCCACGGGAGGGCGACGATGAATCTGACCAGCGAGCAGAAGAAGACCGTCGCCGCCGCGTTTCTCGGCTGGATGCTTGACGCCTTCGATTTCTTTCTCCTGACCTTCCTGCTCAAGGATATCGCCAAGGAGTTTGGCGTCGATGTGCCCGCAGTGGCCTACGCCCTCTTCCTGACGCTCGCGATGCGGTTCATCGGCGCCTTCATCTTTGGCCGGCTCGGCGACAGCTGGGGACGCAAACCGGCGCTGATGCTCGATATCCTCTGTTATTCGATCCTTGGCGCGCTCGCCGCCTTCTCGCCGAACCTCACGGTATTCCTGATCTTGCGCGCCCTGTTCGGCATCGCCATGGGCGGCGAGTGGGGCCTCGGCAGCTCGCTCGCGATGGAATCGATCCCGCCGCAGGCGCGCGGGCTGGTGTCCGGGATTCTGCAATGCGGCTATCCGGCCGGCTTTCTTGTCGCCGCAATCGCCTACGGCCTGCTCTTCGGCCGGACGTTCGGCGACTACACCGTCGGCTGGCGCGCGATGTTCCTGCTCAGCGTCCTGCCCGCTTTCGTCGTTCTGTTCATCCGCAGCGGCGTGCCCGAATCGCCGGCGTTCGAGGCTTCGAAGGCGCATGAGAAGCCCCATCTGTGGGCGACGATCTCCGAGCACCGGGGGCTGGTCATCTACATGGTCGTGCTGATGATGTGCTTCAACCTGTTCAGCCACGGCACCCAGGACCTCTATCCGACCTTCCTCCAGAAGCAGCACAATTTCGATCCCGCCACGGTGAGCTGGATCGTCATCGTCGCCAATCTCGGCGCCATCGCCGGCGGCCTCACCTTCGGCCACGTGTCGGAGAAGATTGGCCGCGTCAACGCGATCACCGCAGCGGCGGTCATAGCTCTGCCGGCCCTGTACCTCTGGGCGTATTCGTCGACGCCGGTTCTGCTGGCGCTCGGCGCATTTATCATGCAGGTCGCGGTGCAAGGCGCCTGGGGGGTGATCCCGGCCCATCTCAACGAGCTTGCCCCTGGCGCGGCGCGCGCGACCATTCCGGCCTTTGTCTATCAGGCCGGCAATTTTCTCGCCTCTTACAACGGGCCGCTCCAAGCTCAGATCGCGCAGGCCAACGGCGGCAATTATGCGTTCGCGCTGGCGCTGGTGGCGGGCGTGGTCGCAGCGGCGATCATCGTCGTCATCCGCTTCAGCCCCGAGCGGCGCGGTGAAGTCCTGAAGGCGCATTGACGGTCGGCGGGCCGGATTTCGCCCCCGGCCTTACACACAGACCAGAATGTCCTCCCTCCCATGTTCCGAGGAACCTTTCCCCCGGCCAGCAGTTGATAGCGCATGGGCAGGTTGGCGTCGCGCACACGCGCCGCCACGCTCGGCCAACAACGGAGGGTTTGATGTCTCGATTGATGCTTGGCGCCGCTGCGGCGGCGTTTATTTGCGCGGCGGCTCCAGCCTTCGCGGATGAGAGCGGCGCGGTGACCGGCGGCGTAACCGGCGCTGTCGGCGGAGCGCTGGTCGGCGGCCCGGTTGGCGCGGTTGTCGGCGGCGTCGGCGGCGCGGCGGTCGGAAACGCGATGACGAATCATCATCGCTACTACCATCACCCTTACGCGTACTACCACCACCCGCACTACTATCATCAGTACTGATCGGGTTATGCCGGCGGCAGCCGGCGTTAGCCCTGACGGTCAGTGGAAGAGCAAGGGCTCAGCGGATCGCCTCCGCTGAGCCCAACTCGCGCGACGGGAACGACGCGCGCTCTTCCTCTATTCGGCCGCAGCCGCCGCGCGTTTCGGCAGCACCCAATTGGGTCGGGGGAAGTGGCAGGTGTAGCCGTTCGGATAGCGCTCGAGGTAGTCCTGATGCTCGGGCTCGGCCTGCCAGAACGGTCCCGCCGGTTCGACCTCGGTCACCACCTTGCCCGGCCATAGGCCCGAAGCCTCGACGTCGGCGATCGTATCGAGCGCCACCCGCTTCTGCTCCTCGCTGGTGAAATAGATCGCCGAACGATAGCTGCGGCCCATGTCGTTGCCCTGCCGGTTGCGGGTCGTCGGATCGTGGATCTGGAAAAAAAACTCCAACATCTTGCGGTAGCTGGTCTTTGCCGGATCGAAGACGATCTCGATCGCCTCGGCGTGATCGCCGTGATTGCGATAGGTGGCGTTGGGCGTCTTACTGTCGCCAGTATAGCCGACCCGGGTCGAAACGACGCCGGGCAGACGGCGGATGAGGTCCTGCATGCCCCAGAAGCAGCCCCCAGCCAGCACCGCGCGTTCGGTTGTGTTCGCCATGGATAAAGCTCCTCTTGTCGCCAGAATATTCGCCGCGATCTGGCGTTCGTTACAGCAGGTTGCGACCGGGCGAACAACTCCTGAGGAGGCGCCCGGCCAAACGCTTAGATAATCATCTTGACCGAAAACAGCACCAGCGCCGCGATCCACAAAGTCTCGGCGACCATGAGCCCGACCGGCCGCCATCCGACCTCGAACAGCGCCTTGAACGAAGTCTTCATGCCAAGCGCCGCGATCGCCGCCACCAGGCACCAGCGCGACACGTCGTTGGCGAGGTCGATGACCGCTCGCGGCACGAACCCAAGCGAGTTCACGACGACGAGGGCGGCGAAACCGACGAGAAACATCGGCAGCGTCGCCCGCGCACTCTCAGCCTGGCCGCCGCGCCGCGCGACGAGAAACGAAATCGCGAACACCGCCGGCAGCAGCATCGCCACCCTGAGCAGCTTGACATAGGTGGCGATGTCGCCGGTCTCGTTCGAGATCGTGTAGCCGGCGCCGACGACCTGCGCCACGTCGTGGATCGTGCCGCCGATGAAGATCCCCGCCTGCTTGTGGTCGAGGCCGATCGACGTTGAGAATACGGGATAGAGAATCATCGCCAGCGTCGACAGCGCGGTGACGCTGACCACGGTGAGGATGGTGTCGCGCTCCCTGGTGTCGCTCCTCGGCAGGACGGAGGCGATCGCCAGCGCCGCCGAAGCGCCGCAGATGGCGACCGCGCCGCCCGACAGAACCCCAAACATCGGCGACAAGCCGAGCCGGCGCGCCAGCAGGAACCCGAACGCGATCGTCGTGGCGACGCCGACGATGACGGTGAGCACCGGCCAGCCGCCGAGCGAGGCGATTTGTCCGAGCGTGATCCGCACCCCGAGCAGGCCGACCCCGACCCGCAGCACCGACCGCGAGGTGAATTCGATCCCGGCGACGCACCGGCCCTCCTCGTGCAGGAAGTGGAAGGCCATGCCGAACAGAAGCGCGAACAGCATGACGGGCGCCGTGTAATGCTGGCCGAGCCAGGTCGAGGCGAGAGCGATGGTGCCGGCGACCAATACGCCTGGGTAGACAGCGCGGATGAGCCTCGCCTGCGGCCAGGACTCGAACCGCCCGGGCGGCCCGGCGGAATCGATGGCGATGAGGCCTTCCATGCTGTCGTACGAGTCAAAGCCGATCTCAGGCAGTCTGGCCTTATTCACGACGCAGAACTCCCGGTCGTCCGGCAACGCGCGGTTCGAGAACGAGCAAACGAATTCGAGGCCCCGCGGCTTTTGGCATCGGCGCTTTATGGTCTATCGAAGCGCCGATTGTCCATGATCGGAAGCGTGCGGCGATTCGCCCCCTCATAGCCGGCCGGCGACGCCGAGAGACTTTTGCGGTCGCTTTCGCTGTCGATCGGGTGTTGAGAGCGCGGTGTGACGCGGGTCACGGACCTGGACCCCGACCAATGAAACTCTCTCGCTCCGCTACCTTCTTTTCGCATATGGTTCTCAAAAACCGGTCCGGGCCGCACTTGAAGTCTCTGGAGCTCGTTCCGAGAACGCGTTTCTATCGTGGGCAGGTCGAAATGTTCTTTGAGCTCAAAACTTTCGCCGGGACCGGCGTCCAAGGAACGCAAGACGGGCCCGCCCCCGAGGCGATGTTGGACTCTCCCAGTTGGATAGCGTCGGTCCCTACTGGCGCGGTCTACGTCACCGAGACCTTCTCCAACGGTATCCGGAAGATTGAAAACGGGATGGTTTCGACCCTGACGAGCCGCGCCGACGGCAATGCCGACGGCCCACTTTCCACCGCGTTGTTCCGGGGTCCGTCGGGCATCGTCTCCGACCGGATGGGCAACCTCTATGTGGGCGATCAGAACAATCACCGGATACGCAAGATCGACGTATCGGGCGTTGTGACGACTGCCGCCGGCCCGACCGGCGACCAGCTCCTCTACGGCTGGGTGGATGAACTGATGGAGATCGCCCTCTTCACTCGACCGATGGCGCTGGCCATCGATGCCGACGACGCGACCATCTATGTGACGGAACACAATCGCATCCGGCGGTTCCCGCTTCGCTTCACGCCCAGCGTAGGGGTGATGGCGGTGCGTACGGTCGCGGCGGTCGGCATTCAGGGCTTTGCTGATGGTCCGCCGACAGTCGCTCAATTCAGCCGGCCGGTCGGACTCGCGGTGACGCCCGGGGGTGATCTCTTCGTCGCCGACACGGGCAATCACCGCATCCGCCGCGTATCCCCTGCCGGCGTCGTCACGACGGTCGCCGGAAATGGGATCGCCGCCTCCCCGACCGATCCATCGCAATTCCTGGACGGTCGGCCCGCTCTGCAGGCGAGCTTCGAAGGCCCGTTCGGCCTGGCGGTCGACCCGTCCGGCATGGTGTGGGTCGCCGATGGCAGCCACGTGCGGATGTATTCGCCACTCTCGAACACCGTTTCGACCGCATGTTCCGATCAGGGACTGCATCAGCAGCCGATCAAGTTCAACAGCGCCTTTGCCGGTATCGCCCTGTCGGCCGGAAAGATCCTTGTCGCCGCCTCCAACCAAATTCTAGCGCTGACGCCGCACGAGGATTGAGGCGGGGCGCGCCTTGGGATTTCGCTATTCAGGCTACCGCAGAGAAAACGCGCCCCGCCCCGTAACCACGCGAGAGTTTGCTACTCGTTTTCGCCGTGGATCGCGGCGATCACAGCGTCGGTGACCGCGCGGGTGGTGGCCGCCCCGCCGAGGTCGGGCGTGTGCAGCAAAGGGTTCGACGTGACGCGCTCGATCGCGCGCATCAGCCGATCGGCGGCGGCCTTCTCGCCCAGGTGTTCGAGCATCATCGCTCCGGTCCAGAACGAGCCGACCGGATTGGCGATTCCCTTGCCGGCGATATCGAACGCCGAGCCGTGGATCGGTTCGAACATCGAGGGATAGGCGCGCTCGGGGTTGAGGTTCGCGGTCGGCGCGATGCCGAGCGAGCCCGCCAGCGCCGCGGCGAGATCGGACAGGATGTCGGCGTGCAGGTTCGAAGCGACGATCGTGTCGAGGCTCGCGGGCCTGATCGTCATTCGCATGGTCATGGCGTCGACCAGCATCTTGTCCCACGCGACGTCCGGAAACTCGCCTGCGATCTCCGCTGCGATTTCGTCCCACATCACCATGGCGTGGCGCTGGGCGTTCGACTTGGTGACGACGGTGAGCAGCTTGCGCGGCCGCGAGCGGGCGAGCGCGAAGGCGAAGCGGAAGATGCGCTCGACGCCTGCGCGGGTCATGATCGAGACGTCGGTCGCGACCTCGATCGGCAGGCCGCGATGCGCGCGCCCGCCGACCCCGGCATATTCGCCCTCGGAATTCTCGCGCACGATCACCCAGTCGAGCTCCGGGCCGCTCACCTGGCGCAGCGGGCTTGTTATCCCCGGCAGGACCCGGGCCGGACGGACGTTGGCGTATTGGTCGAACGGCTGGCAGATCGCGAGCCTCAGGCCCCAGAGGCTGATGTGGTCGGGCACGTCGGGCGAGCCGACAGCGCCGAAATAGATCGCGTCGTGACCCTTGATCTGATCGAGGCCGTCCTCGGGCATCATCGGCCGGTCTCGCGATAAAGGTCCGAGCCCCAGTCGAAGCGGTCGAAGGCGAACTCGACCCCGCCCTCGCGCTCGGCGACCGCGCGAAGCGCCTCGAGCCCGGCGGGAATGACCTCCTTGCCGATCCCGTCACCGGGAATGACCGCGATCCGATAGCGCCGCATTCAGATTCTCCGCTCCGCTCTCCTGTGGGAAAGGGGCTATGCCGCCGCCGCCAGGATCTCGGATTTGTGCTCGTCGCTCGGGTCGAAATGCGGGACGCAGATGACGCAGAGCCGGTTCTTCGCCGAGGAACGGACCACCTTGTGGTGAACGCCCTTGGTGATGACGCAAAGCTCGTCGGCGCCGAGCCTCTGCTCGGTCGTCTTGCCCGTCGCGGGGTCGTGCAGCGCGAGCGAAATCTCGCCGTCGAGCACGAAATAGACTTCGTCGAAGGTCTTATGAAAATGCGCGACCGTCTCGCGGATGTCGATCGCCAGCGCGAGGCTCGGGGAATATTCGGCGCCGGTCAGGATCTCGTGAATCGCCCCGCAGAACGGCGAGGTCTTCACGACGTGGTCGCTGAGCAGCTTTGTGATCATGGCTCTTGTTCCATCGAAAGCGGCGACAAGGCGTCCGCGTCGCGACAGCCCTGACAAAATTGCGGCTTCCCTGCAACCAAGCGCGGCGCTGCGCGTTTGACGGGGACGTAGCTCCGGCGCCGCCGGAAGTCGATCAGATCCTGCGGGAGTCAATCATGGGCCTGCTCCTCCTCATCATCATCCTGATTCTGCTCTTCGGCGGCGGCGGCGGATACTATGGCTACCGCACCTATGGCGGGCCGGGACTCGGCGGCGTGCTGGGCCTTATCGTGGTGATTCTGATCGTGCTTTGGCTGGTCGGCGGGCTCGGGCCGTACACCACGCACGTGTAACGGGGGCAGCGTGCGAAGTTGTTTCACGTGAAACAACTTCGCTTGCCAAGAGAGGTGAAGAATTTCACAAATCCAGAGGAAGCAAAACCAAAAACTATTGCAAGGAAATCCAAAGCGGTGGGAAGCAGAATCCAAATTTTCTGCTTCCGCAGATCTGGGCTTTTCAAGGACTTGCGGGCGATTTTGATGCCCCTTCCGCTCGAATCCGCCTCGCTATGGCTCTCTTGGCGCCGGGTAGGCCGTTCGCCTCTTCATGCTCGCCTCGCTTCGTATTTCTGACAACCGATAGCAGCATAGCCTAGATTTTCGGAAAACGGAAGAGAAAGTCGCTCTCGTCGAGGTGCTGAGGCAGCGCTTGTCGTAGAGGCGCGCCCCCGGACGGCCGGGCATCGAACTGAGATTTTCTTGCTGCCAGGCCTAGGTAGTTTTGCCTTCTTGCAACCCTGAACAGAGCGCGTGAAGCTTCGTCGCAAATTCGGGCTTCGCGCCCCTTAAGGCATTCAATTCGGTCGATCGGGACTGGCGTAGCGACCAAAGTGAATTTGGCAAGAGGGGCACATGCGACACACAAGCGCGGCGATCGCCCTGCTCGGACTATTTCTCGCGGTTTGCATCCTTGCCGAGTTCGGCGTCCGGCGCCAGAAATGAGTGCAAATCGACGGAGATCACGCGTTTCGCGCTCGGCGCGACAGTCGGGTCTCAGGCGTCGGTCGTCCGACAGACCCCTCACGGACGCTTTCTAACGAGAGCCGAGCGCACATATTCCTCCGTGAGGTTCCGGTTCTCGCTCGACGGCCGCAGGATGGCTCGGGCTTCGTTGAGGCATGCCCCGCCGGATATCAAAGCGTGCTTCCCGCAGGCCCGCGACGAAGCGAGCCGCGCGAAGACGGCGCGCAAACTGGTTTGCTACGTCGTGGATGAGCCCCGCTGCGACGCCGCCGAACACGGCAAGTGCTTCGTTCTCGCCTGCTGCAACGTCGGCGGGGTCGGAGTTTGCGGAACCGGAACCGCGAGCTTCTGAGCGAGATTTCGCAACCGCGGACATCTGACGCGCATCCCCTCTCCCCAAGGGAAGACGGGCCGGGACGCATTTCGCGCATTTCGATTCGGAAGGCGTCTTGAGGGGAGGGTCAGGTGGTGAGACGGGGTTCCGTGCTGGTTATGTGCGCGACCGCAGTGACCTCCGCCGGGTGTACGGTCACAGAGCCTGTGGCGGTTGTAAGCAGCGGCATTCCGGGCGGAATAATGCGAGGCACGACCACCGCGTCCTTGAGCGGCGGGTCGTTTAGCGTTAGCAACGGCACGCTATCTTGCGGCGGTGACTACAACGCACTCGATCAGTCTCTGACAATTTCGATTCCGGTCCTTTGCAGTGACGGTCGCAAGGGCATCATCATTGCGACGCGAGATTACAACGGGATGAGCGGGGGAGGTCACTTCACGCTGAATGACGGAACGACCGGTGATTTCATGTTCGGCGCGGCTGCCCAGAAGCTCTAGGTCCCTGACTCAACATGAGCGGATTTGCCAGGGACATGATAGATGTATCGATTGACGATTGGGCGGACGTCGAGAAATATAACAATTGCCTGGAGCGACTGATTGCTCGCCGGAAAGGAGAAATTACAGTCACTGGCCCTTTGGTCGATTTAAAGACGGCTTGGAAGTGCGCCGTGTTGCAACAATCTTTTCTTTATCGAATCACGATGCTGGCCACAGGCTGTGGCGACATGTGGAACGCAAAAAACGTAATTGGGTCTATATTGGCCGGGCGAGCGCTACTTGAGACCATTGCAATTTCAAAATTCGCAGCAGACGAGCTGGAGAAATTAGTTGCAGCGGAGAAAATAGATTCGATCGACGGATTCGCGAATACGCAGCTATTCTCGACTAGGAACGAAGGTCAGATCGCGGATGGCGTAGGCTATCAGGCTCGAAGCATCCTTACTTACATGGATAAACTTGATAGAGATGTGCCTGGTGTCAGAGACGCTTATGATTTCCTAAGTGAGTTTTGCCATCCCAATGCGAGCGGCCACCTCTTCACCTACGGAGAGATAAATAGAACGAACGGCACTGTAACCTTCTTCGAGGCCACTCCGCGCGTTCTAGGCATCCAGAGACACGTGGTTACGTGCGTCATGATGATAATGTTTGTGGAACCCATTATGGACGCGTTCGACCGCGTGGCATTGCACGTGCCCAAGATAGACAAATAGGATTTTAAATGTTGACGGAAGGATGCTCACCCCCGACGCCGACCCCTCATCCTCCCCCCGCCCTTCGGCCGAGCCTCCCCGCCGCCCCAGTTGTGCGGGCCCATGTCTTCGTCGGTCGGTTTGCGCGGGCGCGTCGACGGCAGGTTGGCGGCGCGGCCGAATTTGCGCTCGCCGGCGTAAGCGCCGGCGGTCGCCTCGATGTCCATCTGGCGCGCCAGCGGATCGTCGCCGACCGCGAGCGCAACCGATTGCAGGCGCTTGATCTCGTCGCGCAGCCGGGCCGCCTCCTCGAATTCGAGGTTGCCGGCCGCTTCCTTCATCCGCTTCTCGAGATCGGCGATCGTCCCTTGCAGATTGTGACCGATCGCCGGCCCGTCGGCGAGGCCGATGTCGACGGTCACGTGGTCCGCCTCGTAGACCGACCCGAGAATGTCCTGGATGCCGCGGCGGATCGAGGCCGGCGTGATGCCGTTGGCCTCGTTGTAGGCGGTCTGCTTCTCGCGCCGCCGCTGGGTCTCCTCCATCGCCCGCGTGATCGAGCCGGTGACCACGTCGGCATAGAGCACGACCTTGCCGTCGACGTTGCGCGCCGCGCGCCCGATCGTCTGCACCAGCGACGTCTCGGAGCGCAAAAAGCCTTCCTTGTCGGCGTCGAGGATGGCGACGAGTGCGCATTCGGGAATGTCGAGGCCCTCGCGCAGAAGGTTGATGCCGACCAGCGCATCGAAGGCCCCGAGGCGCAGATCGCGGATGATCTCGATGCGCTCGATCGTGTCGATGTCGGAATGCATGTAGCGCACGCGCACGCCGTTCTCATGCAGATATTCGGTGAGGTCCTCAGCCATGCGCTTGGTCAACACCGTGACCAGCGTGCGATAGCCGCGCCGCGCGACTTCCTTCACCTCGCCGAGCAGGTCGTCGACCTGGCTGCGCGCCGGGCGGATCTCCACCGGCGGGTCGATGAGGCCGGTCGGGCGGATGACCTGCTCGATGAAGGCGCCTTCCGTCTGCTCCATTTCCCAATGTCCGGGCGTCGCCGAGACATGCACCGTCTGCGGCCGCATCGCCTCCCATTCCTCGAACCTGAGCGGCCTATTGTCCATGCATGACGGCAGGCGGAAGCCGTATTCGGCCAGCGTCGCCTTGCGCCGGTAGTCGCCGCGGTACATGCCGCCGATCTGCGGGATGGTCACATGGCTCTCGTCGGTGAACACGAGCGCGTTGTCGGGCAGATATTCGAACAGGGTCGGCGGCGGCTCGCCGGGGCGGCGGCCGGTCAGATAGCGCGAATAGTTCTCGATGCCGGCGCAGGAGCCCGTCGCCTCGAGCATTTCGAGATCGAAGATCGTGCGCTGCTCGAGCCGCTGCGCTTCGAGCAGCCGGCCCTGTCGATTGAGCCGGTCGAGGCGCTCCTTGAGCTCGAGCTTGATCGCCTCGACCGATTGCAACAGCGTCGGGCGCGGCGTCACATAGTGCGAGTTGGCGTAGATTTTGACGAATTCGAGGTCCTGCGTCTTCTGCCCCGTCAGCGGATCGAACTCGACGATCGACTCGATCTCGTCGCCGAACATCCCGATTCGCCAGGCGCGATCCTCGTAGTGGGCCGGGAACACTTCGATCGTGTCGCCGCGCACCCGGAACAGCCCGCGCGAGAAATCGCCGGCCTGCACGCGCTTGTACTGCAGCGCCACGAGGTCCTTGACGAGCTGGCGCTGGTCGACCTTGTCGCCGAGCTTGAGCGAGAAGGTCATCGCGGTATAGGTCTCGACCGAGCCGATGCCATAGATGCAGGAGACCGACGCGACGATGATGACGTCGTCGCGCTCGAGCAGCGCCCGCGTAGCCGAGTGGCGCATGCGGTCGATCTGCTCGTTGATGTCGGATTCCTTCTCGATATAGGTGTCGGTGCGCGGGACGTAGGCCTCCGGCTGGTAATAGTCGTAGTAGGAGACGAAATACTCGACCGCGTTGTCAGGAAAGAAGCTCCTGAACTCGCCGTAGAGCTGGGCGGCGAGCGTCTTGTTGGGCGCGAGGATGAGCGCCGGGCGCTGGGTCGCCTCGATCACTTTCGCCATGGTGAAGGTCTTGCCCGAGCCGGTGACGCCGAGCAGCACCTGGTCGCGCTCGTTGGCGCGCACGCCCTTGACCAGTTCGTCGATCGCCTGCGGCTGGTCGCCCTCCGGCTTGAACTCGGAGACGACGCGAAACCGCCGCCCGCCCTCCGACTTGTCCGGCCGTGGCGGCCGGTGGGGAACCCAGGGCGGGCGGTTGCGGATGTTGGGGTCGCCGCCATCGAGCAGCTCCTTGAGCGATTCCGCGCTCGCCGGCGCGCCGGTGAGGCCGTGAGGATGGCTTTCGGGCGCCGCGCTCTCGAATTTCGGCTGCGGCCGCTCCCCAAACCCTTGGCCGAACTCTTGCGGCTTGGGTTCGACCAGAGCCGGATTGAGCAGCTCCGCCAGATGCTCGCCGAGCGGATGGACCTCGGGCCGCGAGGCCTTGGACTTCACGGCGCGGGCAGGTTTTTTCGGGGCGGGCATCGCGGGAATATGGTGCGAGTCGAGCGGCGGGGGAAGGGTCGAAGCGAGCGAGTTCGAAAAGACCGACGCAGCGACCTCCTCGTCCGCTGGCCGCCGTCCCCGCTGATGCGGGCGACCTTTTCCGGTTGTGGATGGCCGGAGTAGTCCGGTGGACTTCGGAGCCGCGCTCGATCGCGAGCGCGGCGAACCATGCGTCCGAGACCATCGGCCCGCCGACGTCCGCCTCACGGCAGAGACGGGCGAAGAGCCGACGTCAACGACGGCTGCCGGAAGGGAAGCCCTGCCACCGCAGGAATCGGATTGAATTTCCGGCGAGGCGGCGCATGTTGAGCCCATGAGCCCCGCCACGATCCACTATTTCGTCTTTGAAACCGCGATGGGATTCTGTGCGATCGCCTGGAGCGAGAGCGGGGTCGCGCGCTTTCAACTGCCCGCGAAAAGCGCCGAGGCGGCCGAAAGGCTGATCCGCCGCCGGGCTCCCGGCGCCGAGTCCGGCGATCCGCCGGACAAGGTTGCGGCGACCATTCAGGCGGCGAAGCGCTACTTCGCCGGCGAGGAGACGGACTTCTCCCAGGTTGAACTCGACCTCGCCGCCGGGGACCCGCTCTTCGCCCGCATCTATGTCGCCCTTCGAGGCGTCGGCTGGGGCCGCACGACCACCTATGGCGCGCTTGCGAAGGAGGTTGGCGCCGGACGCGAGGCGGCGCGCGACGTAGGCTATGCGATGGCGAAGAACCCCGCGCCGCTCATCATCCCCTGCCATCGGGTGCTCGCGGCGGGCGGCAAGATCGGCGGCTTCTCGGCGCCCGGCGGATCGACGACGAAGATGCGGATGCTCGAACTCGAGGGCGTCCGCGTCGGCCCGAGCGAAGCGGGCCAGCAGTCCTTCACATTCTGACCGCCCTTGCCGCGCGGCGCGGCGGACTTAAGTGAGTGGCGCGCTCCGGTCCCGCGCGACAGCGACCGCAATCCGGAAGGATGGAAGACCATGGCAATGTCCGTTCGGCGGGCGGCGGCGGCCGGCCTTGCAGCGCTGGCAGCGATCTCGGCGGCGAACGCCCAGTCCGGCGACCCGGACCTCATCTTCCGCAAGTCGACGACCTTCAAGCTTCTGACGCCGGACGACAAGCTCGCCGTCTACGGCGTCGACGACCCGCTGGTCGAGGGCGTCGCCTGTCACTTCACTGCGCCCGAGAAGGGTGGCCTTTCGGGCGCGCTCGGCCTCGCCGAGCAGACGTCGGACGTCTCGCTCGCCTGCCGCCAGTATGGCCCGATCAAGTTCAGGGAGAAGTTCGATCAGGGCGACGTCGTCTTCAGCGAGCGCCGGTCCCTCTTCTTCAAGAAGATGCAGATCGTCCGGGGTTGCGATGCGAAACGCAACATCCTTGTCTACATGACCTACAGTGACAAGCTGATCGACGGGTCCCCGAAGAACTCGACCTCGAGCGTTCCGATCCAGCCCTGGGGCGGCGCGGGCGAGGTGCAGAAATGCGGCGATTTTCTCCGATAGCCGAGGTTCTGCCGGCGACGCCTCTCTCGTGACTATCCCAGCGCGTGATCGAGATCGCGGATCAGATCCTCGGCGGTCTCGAGCCCGATCGACAGGCGTATCACGTCGTCGCCCGCGCCTGCGGCCACGCGCTGGGCGTCGGTGAGCTGGCGGTGGGTGGTTGACGCCGGATGGAGGATGAGGCTGCGCGTGTCGCCGATATTGGCGAGATGCGAGAAGAGCCGCACGCCCTCGACCAGGTTCACGCCTGCCTCGAATCCGCCCTTGACCCCAAAGGTCAAGACCGCGCCCGCCCCCTTCGGCAGATATTTGCGCGCGAGCTCGAAATAGGGACTTGTCTCGAGGCTCGCGTAGGAGACCCAGGCGACTTTCGGGTGGGCGCTCAGAAACTCGGCGACCTTCGCGCATTCGCGACATGCCGCTCCATCCGCACATGCAAAGTCTCGGCGCCGGTGATGGTGAGAAACGCGTTGAGCGGTGCGAGAGCCGGGCCGAAATCACGCAAGGCCACCGCGCGCGCCTTCATGGTGAAGGCAAAGTCGCCGAAATTCTCGAAGAATTTCAGCCCGTGATAGGCCGGCTCCGGCTCGGTCAGCGACGGAAAGCGATTCCCTTGCGACCAGTCGAACTTTCCCGATTCAACCACGACGCCGCCGAGCGCGTTGCCGTGTCCCGACAGGAACTTGGTCGTCGAATGGACGACGATGTCGGCGCCGTGCTCGATCGGCCGGCAGAGATAGGGAGTGGCCAGCGTGTTGTCGACGATGAGCGGCAGGCCCGCTTCATGGGCGATGGCCGCGACGCGCTCGATGTCCACGACGACGCCCCCGGGGTTGGCGAGGTTCTCGATGAAGATCGCCTTGCACTTGGGCGTCAACGCTTTGCGGAAGTTCTCCGGCTCGCTCGGATCGACGAAATGGCAGGTCCAGCCGAGCTTCTTGAACGACAGGCCGAATTGGGTGAGCGAGCCGCCATAGAGATTGCGCGAGGCGACAAACTCGTCGCCCGGCTCCATCAGGGTGAAGAAGGTCAGGAACTGGGCGGCATGTCCCGAGGCCGCAGCAACCGCCGCGCGCCCGCCCTCGAGCGAAGCGATCCGCTCTTCGAGCACTGCGACCGTCGGGTTGGTCAGCCGCGAATAGATGTAGCCGAAATTGTGCAGATTGAAGAGCGAGGCGGCGTGATCGACATCGTCGAACACATAGGCCGTGGTCTGATAGATCGGCGTCGCGCGGGCGCCGGTCGTCGGATCGGGCGCGGCGCCGGCATGGATCGCGCGAGTCTCGAAACCGTAGTCGAGGTTGCGTGGCGGCGCCGGGCGGCTCTTCGTTCGGCGCGGGAGCGGCGGAGCCGCGGCGCGGTTGCGGATGATGCCGCTGTTGACGCCGCTCCATGACAATTCGCCGCCGAGCCGCCCGAATTCGATTTTCGGGCACCGGTTCATGATCGACTTCGATCCCCGCGTCCTCCGCCGTCTTCGCCGCCTCGTCGTTGCGGACGCCGAGCTGCATCCACACGACCTTGGCGCCGATCGCGATCGCCTCGGCTACGACCCCCGGCGCCTTGGCCGAGGTCCGGAACATGTCGACCATGTCGACCTTTTCGGGAATGTCGCGTAGCGAGCCGTAGACCCGCTCGCCGAGCACGGTCTTGCCGGCAATCGCGGGATTGACCGGAATCACGCGGTAGCCTTTGCCCTGCAGGTACTTCATCACGAAGTAGCTGGGCCGGTTCCAGTTCGGCGAGGCGCCGACCATCGCGATCGTCCTCACCCGCTCGAGGATCGCGCGGATCTTGGCGTCGGAATAGGGAATGGGTTCGACGTCTGCCATGGGCGGCACTCTTACTGCTGAAGGGAGCGCATCCTAACTCAAAAGCGACGTGGCCTGGCCAGGATCGTGGCGGGCGCTTCCCGGCTGCGCCGCAGAGCGAGAGCGGCCGGCACGCCGGGGAGGCGCGATCGCCCGCCGCGCGCCTCTCGCCCGCGCTGCGCGCTTAAGCCGCCGCGGACGCGTACTCCCTCAGCCGGCTCACCATCTCGTCGGAATATTGGCGCCTCAAAGCCGCCGCCTCCATAGCGTCGCCGTTGACCCTGCGGGTGATCGCGTCGATGTCCCATTGGTCGGCCAAGGGCAAACACCCGTTGCTGGCGAGATACCAGCAGCCGGACACGGCCGCCCCTTCGGCGGTGTCGCAGAACTCCGCCGCCTGCTCGGGCGTTCTGCCAACCGCCCGGCCAAAGGCCACGTATTCGTCGCGCCCGGTGAGCTGAATGAGGCCCCGGCCGCGAAAGCGATAGCCGTCGCCGCTTGCGGCGTCACCATTGCCGTTGACATTGGCGTAGACGAAGTCCGCGAACCGCCGCTGATCGCTGCAATAGGGCTCGGCCGCCGCGGGGCTCGAAAAGAGCGCCGGCCAGACCTGGCACGCCCGCTCGGGGGAATATTGGAGGTCTTCGACAGTCTCGTTCAGCGCCGGGCCGGCCTCGGCCAGAAACTGTCCCATCGCGGCGGCCTTGCGCCGGTTGTTCGAAAAGTCGAACTTTTCGAAGGCGGCGATGAGAGCCGGAACCCAAACGGCCGCATTCGCCTCGGGGCAGACGGCTCGCATCGCGGCGGAGAGGGCCGACGCGCCGCCAAGCGCGACGACGGGCGGCGGAATGACCACAGGCTCCGGCGGTTTGACGACAACCGGCGGCTCCGGCCGCTTCTCGCGATCCTGCGGCGCGGCCTGCCTCCCCGTCCGCTTCGCGCCCGGAATGACGACCGACATCGCATTCTCGATGAAGTCCGCCCCGATATAGCCGGAGCCGGCGATTCCGAGCAGAAGCTTCCAGTTGCCCGGATCGACGGTGACGATGGTTTCCAGATTGAGCGCGATGCCGGCGAGCACGCCGGCGATGAACCCGATCATCAGGCTCAGAACGAGATAGGCGAGACTGAATTCCGCCTGCTCGCTCGGCGTGGTCGAGTTGAGCGATCCGGCGTTCTTCAGCCCGACGATCGCGCGGACGCCTTGTCCGAGAGTCCCGAGAAGGCCGCAGAGCAACAGGGCGAGCAGGATCGTGCCTACCGTCGGAACGCTGCCCTGCCCCGCCATGCGCGTCACCTTGACCGAACGGCATCGTCATTGGCGCAGGATGGTTAACGAAGAGTGAAGCTCGTGGGCTGGCGGGGAAGCGACGCCGAGGCGCACCGTTCAGAGGACCGCCTCACTCGACCGCGTCGCCGACCATCTTGCCCCTCGCCGCGACGTAGAGCCCGCTGCCGATGATGATGGCGTTGCCGATGATGATCGGCAGCGTCGGGGCGTCGCGCCAGACGAGCCAGCCCATGATCGCCGCCCACACGATCGCCGAATATTGCAGCGGCGCGAGCACCGCGGCGCGAGCCATCGCCAGCGCCCGGACGATGAAGATGAAACAGGTCATGGAGACGACGCCAACGAGAAACATGAGGCCGAGGTCGAACAACGTCGGCGTCGTCCAGACCCAGGGAACCGTCGCCGCGCCGATAAGCCCGCTGCCGACGAATTGCCAGAAGACCAGCGGCAGCCAGTGGATGCCGCGGAGCTCGCGGGTGATCGTCTGGCTGAGCGCGAACGTGGTCGCGCCGAACAAGGCGAGCGGCGCAGCCCAGGAAAACATCTGCGGCGACGGACGCAGCGCGATCAGCACGCCGACGAACCCGACCATGACCGCGATCCAGCGAAAGCGCTCGACCTTCTCGCCGAGCAGCGGCGCCGACAGCGCGGTGACGATGAGCGGCGTCGCCATATAGAAGGTCATCACGTCGGCGAGCGGCATGAAGCGCGTCGCGTAGTAGAAGGAGAAGGTGTCCACCGCGGCGAAGAGAATGCGGAGAACCTGTAGCCACGCCTGCCGCGGATCGATGAGTTTGACCTTGAGCGACAGGATCATCGGCGCCAGCACGACGGCGGCGCCGATCGAGCGCAGCATCATCAGTTGCCCGACGCCGTAGTCCTTGACCAGCCATTTGCCGAGCGCGTCATTGATTGAGAAGAGAGCGACGCCGGCGAGATAGAGGACGACGCCAAGCGCTGGCGCGCCGGCCCCCGAGGCTGCGAGCCGGGTCAAGGCGAACTCAGGCTTTGGTCTTTGCGGCCGCGAAAGCGCGCGCTTCGTCGGACAGTGGGACCCATCGCTCGGCGTGGGCGGGCGCAATCGTCACCCATTCGCGCTTCGGCCTCCCTCCGGTCGAAAAGCGCTCGCCGGTTCCTTCGGCGACCAGCGCGTCGACGCGCGCGGCGGGCAGTTTCAGGAGCAGGCGATCGCCGGATGCGAGAGAGGCGAAGATCTTGCCCTCGACCTTGAGGGCGCCCGAGCCGAAACCGCGGCCGCGCGGCGCCTGGCCTGCCGCCCCGTGACGCGCGAGAACGGCTTTAAACGCCGCTTCGGCGCGAACGCGCAACTCCGCGTCCCGGTCCCCCAAGATCCTGGCCCCCAAATCTCACAACCCAAGCTTCCGGACCGCCCGGAGCCGATCGTCAGCGCGAATAGAATTCGATGACGAGGTTTGGCTCCATGTGGGTCGGATAGGGCACTTCCGCGAGTCCGGGAATGCGGGTCATCCGAGCCGTGCCCTTGGCGTGATCGACTTCGATGTAATCGGGCACGTCGCGTTCGGCGAGCGCGTTGGCTTCGAGTACGAGCGGCATTTGCCGCGAGGACTCCTTGATCTCGACCAGATCGCCGACCTTCACCTGATAGGAGGCGATATTGACGCGGCGCCCGTTGACCTTGATGTGGCCGTGATTGACGAACTGGCGCGCGGCGAACACGGTCGGCACGAACTTCGCCCGGTAGATGAGCGCGTCGAGCCGGCGCTCGAGCTGGCCGATGAGATGGGCGCTCGAGTCGCCCTTGAGCCGGCGCGCCTCGACGTAATATTTGTGAAACTGCCGCTCGGAAATGTTGCCGTAGTAGCCCTTGACCTTCTGTTTGGCCTTGAGCTGGGTGCCGAAGTCGGTCGCCTTGCCCTTGCGGCGCTGGCCATGCTGGCCCGGCCCATATTCACGTTTGTTGTAGGGGCTCTTGGGGCGGCCCCAGATATTCTCGCCCATGCGGCGATCGATCTTGTATTTTGCTTCCGCGCGCTTCGTCATCGCAATTCCTCTTTCGTCATCAGTTCAACGAGGAACGCGCCCTCCTCTGCGCCAAAGGCGCCGACAGGCCATGAACCGAGCAAGGCTCGCGGCCGCAGGTGCGTCAAACGACAAGCGCGCTCCGGTTTAGCCGGAAGCGCGCCTGAGGGGCGGGTTCTTAGAACAGCCCGGCACTGCTGTCAAACAGGAGAGCGCGCGGGCAATGCCCTCACGGGTCATGTGGGACGCTGACATGCGTCATTCGCATGCCTTGTCCCAATTTGGTTTAGAAATAGTTAAATTTCCTGCACTTGACTGCCGAGATGTGACCAACTTGCCCTTCGGTCACGATTTCGTTATGCGAATTTCACATGAAATTCCGCACTGCACCATTGACTTTTGCAGCGCGTCATTCTATTTACGCCGGGTCTAGGAGAAGGAGCGAACGACTCGGCCTCGATCCGTTGAGGCTGAAAAAAGGAGGGTGGTCAACAAAGGAGACCGCCATGAAGAAGTTCTCTCTTGCGCGATTCCTGCGCGCCCGCCGCGTGTACTGGAACGTGCTGCAGGAACTCACCAACTACTCGGACCGCGAGCTGCACGATATCGGCATCGACCGGGCCGACATTCACGAAATCGCCCGCCTGGCTTCCCGGGAAGAGGGCTGATCTTAATGGCGGCGCCCGAAGCGGCGCCGCCATAACCTCATTTCCGGCTGTAGTCGTCGTCGATGCGAACGATATCGTCCTCGCCGAAATAACTCCCGGTCTGAACCTCGATCAGCTCGAGATCGATCTTGCCGGGATTGGAGAGGCGATGGGTCGAGCCGATCGGCAGGTAGATTGATTCGTTTTCATGCACATGTTCGACCTTGCCGTTGAGCGTCACCTCGGCGGCGCCGCGCACAATCACCCAGTGCTCGGCCCGATGATGGTGCTTTTGCAGCGACAGACGCCCGCCTGGGCGCACGACAATGCGTTTGACCTGGTAGCGCGAGCCCTGGTCGACGCTCTGATAATAGCCCCATGGCCGGTATATCCGCACGTGCTGGGTCGCTTCTGGCTGGCCCTCGGCCTTGAGCCGCTCGACCAGCGCCTTGACCTTGTCCGCCTGTGACCGGTCGGCGACCAGCACCGCGTCGCGGGTGGCGATGACGATGACGTCGCGAAGGCCGACGACGGCCGCGAGCTGCTCCTCCGAGCGCACGAGAACGTTCTCCGAATCGATCGCAACCGCCCGGCCGCGAAAGCTGTTGCCGCGCGAGTCGCGCGGGCTCAGCCGCCAGACCGCCGACCACTCGCCGACGTCCGACCAGCCGACGTCGGCCCTCAGCACCGCCGCCTTGCCGGTTCGCTCCATCACCGCATAGTCGATCGAGATCTTCGGCGCCCGCGCGAAGGCGTCATGGTCGAGAACGACGAAGCCGAGATCCTTTCTCGCCGCGGCGACCGCGCTCGTGGCGGCGGCGGCGATCTCCGGCTCAAAGCGCGCAAGCTCCTCCAGCATCACGTCGGCGCGGAAGACGAAATTGCCCGAGTTCCACAAATAGCCGTCCTCGATGAACGCGCGCGCCCGCTTTTCATCCGGCTTCTCCACAAAACGCTCGATCCGCCGCACGCCCGGATCGATCGCCAGAGGCTCGGCCGGGTGGATATAGCCGTAGCCGGTGGCCGGACGGTCTGGCGTGATGCCGAAGGTGACGATCTCTCCGGCCGCCGCGACGCCACGGGCCTGCGCGCACAACCGGGCGAATTGCTTTCCGTCGTCAAAGACGTGGTCGGCCGCGAGCACGGCCACGACCGTCGTCGGATCGCGCGCAGCCGCCCATGCCGCCGCGGCGCCGACCGCGGCCGCGCTGTCGCGCCGCTCGGGCTCGAGCAGGATGGTCGCCTCGGCGCCGATCTCCCTCAGCTGCTCGGCCACTCGAAAGCGATAGTCGAAATTGGTGAGGACCACCGCCGGATCGAACACCGCCGGATCGCCGACCACGCCGACGATCGACTGGAAGGTCGAACGCTCGCCGATCAGCGGGAGGAACTGCTTGGGCAGGCTTTCGCGCGATTCCGGCCACATGCGGGAGCCCGATCCGCCGCACATGATCACCGGCAGGATTTTGGTCATTCTCTCCCCGTATCGGCCAGCAGCGTCCGGAATCGCCTCGCCCGGCGCGTTTCCTCTGCAATAGGGGCGCCGCCAAGGCAATGCCCGCCGCGCCGCCGAGCCTTCACGCTTTGCGCGGCGGCCGGGCGGGGCGGCGCATCGAAGCCAATGCGGCCACGGCGGTCGCCGTGACGGCGAGCGCAACCGCAAAGGCGGCGAACGCGGCCGGCAGCGACAGAGTTTGGGCGATCGCGCCCGTGGCCAGCGGCGCCGGCAGACGGGTCAGCGCGCTGAACAGCGAGGCGGACGCGAGCCCGACCGCTGGTCCAGCTTCCGACTGGCGCGCAGCGAGCGCGAAGCTGCACGGAACAATCGGTCCGGTGCCGACGCCGATCAAGGCGAAACCGGCGACGCTCGCGGCAAAACCGGCCTGAGCGCCGACCAGGGCGAAGCCCGCGGCGGCGATCGTGAACGAGGCGACGATGATCCGAAGGTCGCTGATCCGAAGCCGGATGGCGTCGGCGTTGAAGCGCAGCGCCGCCTGGCAGGCGGAAAAGAACGCCGCGCCGAGACCGGAAATCGCCGCGAGCTTCGGCGCTTCTTCGCGCAAGAGCAGCGTCGACCACAGCGACGCCGCCAACTCCGCCGCGATCGAGACGCCGATGACGACGCCGAGCGCGATCAGGGCGGGAGCGAACGACAGTCCGCTCCGCCGCGACGCACCGACCGGCGCCGGGGCCGGACGGTCGGACCGCACCGCGCGGTCATAGGCGACGCCAGCGCCGGCAAGCCCCAGGGCGGCGAGAATTCCAGCCATCCAGGACGCGGGACCGGCGGCGATCAGGCTGCCGAGAATCGCGCCGACCGCCATGCCGGCCGACGCTGCGGCATGCAGCCGGGCGAGGATGGGCCGGCCGAGGCGCCGTTCGATTTGGGCGCCCTCCGCGTTCATGGTGACATCGACGACGCCGCCGAGGAACCCCGCGGCGATCAGGGCGACGGCGACCTCGGCCTTGGTCGCGGCGTTGAGCAGTCCGCACAGAGCGGCGCCGTAGACGATCGCGCTTACCGGCAGGACGCGTTCGACGCCGAAGCTTTGGGCGAGCGCCCCGCCCGCCGACATGGCGATGAGATAGGCGCCCGTATAGACGGTGAGCAGGATTCCGAACGTGGCCGCGTCGACGCCGGCGCGGGTCAGGATCGCGCCGGAGGCGCCGCCCCATAGGCCGAGCCCAGCGCCGAGCGCGAAAAACATGGCGGCGACCGCTGCATGGAGCAGCGCGCCGGCGCGGGAGCCGACGCGCGGCCGGATCGCGCTCAAAAGTCTGTCGGCGCTCCGCCTTCCGCCTTGCGGCGGGCGACGAAGGCGGTAAGCGCGTCGAGGCGCTCGGCCTCTAGCGGCGGCGCGACGAAATCGCGCAGCCGCTCGGCGACGATGCGCTCGGCCGCGTCCAAGGCGGTCGGCGACCCCGCTTCACGCCAGGTCTCGTAGTTGCGCCAGTCGGAGATCATCGGCGGGAAGAAGGCGGTGCGGTAGCGGCTTTGCGTGTGCTCGGCGCCGAAGAAATGGCCGCCCGGTCCGACCTCGCGCATGGCTTCGAGCGCCAGCTCCGCTTCGTCCACCTTGAGCGGCTTCAGGAACTCGCCGACCATCGCCAGGAGGTCGGCGTCGAGCGCCATCTTCTCGAACGAGGCCTGCAGGCCGCCCTCCATCCAGCCGGCTCCATGCATGAGGAAGTTCACCCCGCCCATGATCGCGCCCCAGAGCGAGAACACGCTCTCGTAGGCCGATTGCGCATCGAGCGAATTGGCGGCGTTGGCGTTCGATGACCGATAGGGCAGACCAAGGCGGCGCGCGAGCTGCCCGCCGACGATCGCGGTTTTCATATATTCGGGCGTGCCGAACGCCGGCGCGCCCGATTTCATGTCCACGTTCGAAGTAAAGCTGCCATAGACGAACGGCGCGCCGGGCCGCGTCACTTGGGTCATGACGAGGCCGGCGAGCGCCTCGGCATGCTGCTCGGCGAGAGCGCCGGCGAGCGTGACCGGGGCCATGGCGCCGGCGAGGGTGAAGGGCGTCAGCACCACCACCTGATTGCGCCTCGCCATCTGGATGACGCCCTCCAGCATCGGCGTGTCGAGTTTCAGCGGCGAGGACGAGTTGATGACCGTGAACAGCGACGGCTCGCGCTCGAGCGTTTCGTCGTCGACGCCCCGTGCGATCTTGACCATCTCGATCGCGTCGAGATTGCGCTCGCGCCCGAGGCTATAGGCGTGAATCGGCTTGTCGGACAACGTCAGCATGTCGAACAGCGCTTCGAGATGACGGACGGAGGCGTGAATGTCGATCGGCTCGACGGGATAGCCGCCCCAGAAATGGATCGAATCAAAGCTCTGGCCGAGACGGATGAAGTTCTGGTAGTCGCGCTTGTTTCCTGGCCGCCGTCCGCCCGCGCGGTCGAACGAATTGGGCGCGCTCGCCACCGATCCGAACGCGACGTGTCGCCCGCCGATGATGAGATTGCGCGCCGGGTTGCGCGCATGGAGGACGAATTCCTTCGGCGCCAGTCCGATGTGGGCCTCGACCAGCGCCGGATCGAAGCGAACCCGCCGCGACGCCGGATCGACGTCGGCGCCGGCTCCCTTCAGCATCGCGCGCGCCTCGTCATGCAGGAAGTCGATGCCGATCTCCTTCAGGACCTCGAGCGCCGCCTGATGGATCGATTCGAGTTCGTCGCGGGAGACGAGGTCGAGCGGCGCGAACGGCGACAGCGGCTGGCCGGCGGGCGCTGCCGCGGCGCCTCCGCCGCGCTCGGCCGAGCGCCGGCGTCGAGCGCCGCGCCCCAGATCCTGCGGCGGCGTTTCGGTGGTCATTGGGTTCCCCAGAGTCCTGCCGCGGGCGCGCTCCACGACACCGATCGCGACCGGTCGCGGGCGCTGTTCTAGCCGCGCCGCTTATACCTGCCTCGCGTCAAAATGGCATCTTGGCATGCCAATTCGCGCCACGGCTTCAGAAGGCAGCTATTTCGCCGCCCGCAGTTTGGGCGCCTCTGCCACGGCGGCCTCCGGCTCAGGCGGTCGCGCCGCCGCGCCGGCGGAAAACCGGGCGATGAGCCAGGAGCGGAACAACGCTACCGCCTCGTTGCTCAGGTCCTCGGGATGCGTGGTGAGGTAGTAGCCGTAGCCTTCGTCCAGCCAGAGGTCGTATGGGCGCACCAGCCGGCCGGCCTTGATCTCCTCGTGGAACAGAAGAGGATCAAGCAGCGCGAGGCCATCTCCCATCATCGCATATTGGGCGGCGAGTTGCTGGGTGTCGAACACCAGGCCCCGATCGACGGCGATATCCGGCCGGCCGATCGAGCGCACGAACATCTCCCAGAAGAAGTGGCGCGGCCGGCCGTCGATCTTGAGATGCAGGAGGTCGCTGGCCGCGATCAGCCTCCCGGGATCGCTGGCGTCGGTGCCCTCGATCAGCTTAGGGCTGCACAGCAGGGTCGAGCGCACCATCCATAGGAGATCGTGGATCGCGTCGGTGACCCGCGGCTCGGAATAGACGATGGCGATGTCGATGTCGCCGTCCACTTCCGGCCCCGTGGTCGGCTTGGAGACGATCTCGAGCGAGATGCCGGCGTTCTCGGCGCGGAAATCGCGCAGGATCGGAATGGCGAGCCGATGGGCGAACGAGGTCGGCAGGGCGACCTTCAACACCCGCTTCGGCCGGCCCTTCTCCTTGATCACCTCGCCCAGCGCCTGATCGATGCGGTCGAAAGACTTAGAAACAACCGGGAGGATGTGCCGCCCGGCTTCGGTCAGCACGAGCTGCTGCGGGCGACGTTCGAACAGGGCGACGCCAAGAAAATTCTCGAGCACGATCACATGACGGCTCACCGCGCTCTGCGCGACCGTCAGGCTATTAGCGGCAGCGGTGAAGCTTAGATGTTGCCCGGCCGCCTCGAACGCTCTGAGCGCGTTGAGCGGCAACCATTTGCGATCCATTCCTCCTCCACGCGCGGCGCACTTGTGTCATCCGCGTCCGTGCGAGCGCGTCAATATCATGTTCATAACCCAATCCGGGCCGGTCGGACAATACGATCATGCCGGAGCAATCCGTCTTAAGATAGGTTTTCCATCGCAATCCGCGCGGTCGCGGACAGCGGCTGCGGCGCCCACCCCTATTTGTATGCGGTCCAGATCGTTTTGAAGTCCATGTATTTGTCGATCGCATGGGGCGAGCGGTCACGGCCGAAGCCCGATTGCTTGAAGCCGCCGAACGGCGTCGCAAGCGACGAACGATCGTAGGTGTTGACCCAGATGGTGCCGGCGCGAATGGCGCGCGAAAGACGATGGGCCGCGTTCATGTCGCGCGACCACACCGCGGCGGCGAGCCCGTAGATCGTGTCGTTGGCGAGCCTGATCGCTTCAGCCTCGTCAGCGAAAGGGATGACCACGACGACCGGCCCGAAGATCTCCTCCTGCGCGATGCGCATGGCGTTGCTCGCGCCGTCGAGAATCGTCGGCTCGACGTAGAATCCGCCGGTCTCGGCGAGGGCGCGTTTTCCGCCGTGAGCGATCCGCGCACCCTCCCTGACGCCAAGGTCGATATAGCCGAGCACGCGCTCCATATGGCGTTCCTCGATCAGGGCGCCGAGCTGCGCGCCCGCGTCGAATGGATGGCCGAGCGGAATCTCGGCCTTCTGCACCGCGGCAATCTTGTCGACCAGCGCCTCGCGGATTGAGGCGTGCGCCAGCACCCGCGAGCCCGCATGGCAGGTCTCGCCCTGATTGTAATAGATGCCCCACGCGATGGCCGACGCGGCGGCGTCGAGATCGGCGTCGGGCATCACCACATGCGGCGATTTTCCCCCGCATTCGAGCGCGACCCGCTTCATGTTGCTCTGGCCGGCATAGACGAGCATGAGCTTGCCGACCTCGGTCGAGCCGGTGAAGGCGATCATGTCCACGTCGGGATGGAGCGCGAGCGGCTTGCCGGCCTTCTCGCCAAAGCCGGGAACGACGTTGAGCACGCCGTCGGGAAGCCCCGCCTCCTTGCCGAGCGTGCCGAGAAGCAGGGCGCCCAGCGGCGACTGCTCGGCAGGCTTGAGGACGACCGAATTGCCCGCGACCAGCGCCGGCCCGAGCTTCCAGGCGGCGATGATAAGCGGATAGTTCCACGGCACGATCGCGCCGACGACGCCAAGCGGCTCCTTGCGCACGATGGCCAGATCATTTGGGCCGGTCGGCGCAATTTCGTCGGCGAGCTTATCGGCGAACTCGGCGTAGTACTGGATGCAATTGGCGCAGAACGGAACGTCGACGGCGAGCGCATTGGCGATCGGTTTGCCGACGTCGAGCGTCTCGAGCAGCGCCAGCTCCTCGCCATGCTCGCGGATCAGATCGGCGAAGCGCAGCAGGACTTTCTTCTTCTTCACCGGATCGGCGTCGCGCCAGACGCCGCTGTCGAACGCGCGCCGGGCGGACGCGACCGCGCGGTCGATGTCGGCGGGGCCGCAATCGGCGACCTGAGCGAAGACCTTGCCGTCGATCGGCGAGATTTTGGGGAACGTCGCCCCGTCCGCCGGCGCGACATAGGCGCCGTCGATGAAGGCGCGGCCTTCGATGGTGAGCGCCGCGGCCCGGGCGAGCCAGCCTTCGCGGGTGGTGGGACGATCGAGCATTGTTTTGCGCCTCTTCCTCTCATGAACTCTTATCAGGTCGCCCGAACATCGGCTTTGATTGGCCTGCTCGAAACAGGATTTCTCTTTATGGCTTGATGCCTTACGGGCATAAGCTGGCGCTGCCCCTTCACGAACCGCCCCGACCCCATTATGTGAACACATGCTCCTCCCACAACCTAGATTCGATGCCTGACCCGAACCCCGTGACGCGCCGGCGCACTTTCGCGATCATTTCGCACCCGGACGCCGGCAAGACCACGCTAACTGAAAAGATGTTGCTGTTCGGCGGCGCCATTCAGCTCGCCGGCGAAGTGCGCGCCAAGGCCAGCCGCCGCCAGACGCGCTCCGACTGGATGGGCATCGAGCGCGAACGCGGCATTTCGGTCGTGACCTCGGTCATGACCTTCGAAACCGCCGGCTGCGTCTTCAACCTGCTCGATACGCCCGGCCACGAGGACTTTTCCGAGGACACCTACCGCACGCTCACCGCGGTCGATTCGGCCGTGATGGTGATCGACGCCGCAAAGGGCATCGAGGCGCGGACGCGCAAACTGTTCGAGGTCTGCCGCCTGCGCGATATCCCGATCGTCACCTTTATCAACAAGATGGACCGGGAGACGCGCGATCCGTTCGACCTCATCGACGAGATCGAGAAGACGCTGGCGCTCGACGCTGCGCCGCTCACCTGGACGGTCGGCCGCGGGCGCTCGCTCGCTGGCGCCTACGACATCCGCAGGAAGCGGCTGATCCCGTTCAGGCTCGACGCGGACCCGGTCGCTGTCGCCGGCCCCGACGATCCGCGGCTTGCGGAACTCCTCCCCGAGCATGAGCGCGCCGAGGCGCTCGATGAGCTTCATCTCGCCATCGAGGGGCTCAAGCCCTTCGACCAACGCGCCTTTCTCGAAGGTCACCTGACGCCGGTGTTGTTCGGGAGCGCGCTGAAAGGCTTCGGCGTAAAGGAGCTCATCGATACGCTGGCCGAATTCGCTCCGAGCCCCAGAGCCCAGGCCGCCGCCAGCCGCACGGTCAAAGCGGACGAAGGCAAGATGACGGGCTTCGTGTTCAAGATCCAGGCGAACATGGACCCCAATCACCGCGACCGCATCGCGTTCCTGCGTGTCTGCTCTGGCCAGCTCAAGCGCGGCATGCGGGCGAAGCTCGTGCGAACGGGAAAGCCGGTCACGCTCTCGGCGCCGCAATTCTTCTTCGCTCAGGATCGCTCGCTGGCCGAGGAGGCGTTCGCAGGCGACGTGGTCGGCATTCCTAATCACGGTCTCCTGCGCATCGGCGACACGTTGAGCGAGGGCGAGGAGATCGTCTTTCGCGGCGTGCCGAGCTTCGCCCCGGAAATCCTGCGCCGGGTCAAGCTCGCCGATGCGATGAAGGCGAAGAAACTGCGCGAGGCGCTGCAGCAGATGGCGGAAGAGGGGGTCGTGCAGGTGTTCCTTCCCCATGACGGCGCGGCGGCAATTGTCGGCGTCGTTGGCGCGCTGCAACTCGATGTGCTTGTCGAGCGGCTCAGCGCGGAATACGGCCTCCCCGTGACCTTCGAGCCGAGCCGCTTCGAAATCTGCCGCTGGGTCTCGACTCCGGACAAGGCCGAGCTCGAGAAGTTCGTCGACGCTTATCCATCTTCGATCGCCTCCGATCTCGACGGCGCGCCGGTGTTCATGGCCTCGAGCGCCTTCAACCTCCGCTACGAGCAGGAGCGCTGGCCGAAGATCGCGTTTACGGACGTGAAGGACTATCAGAAGGCGGCGGCGTGAAGCTAGTCGGACGTGAGCAAAGCCGTCAGGCGAAATTCACGCCTGTCGTAGTCATACCCGCGAAAGCGGGCATCCAGAATGAAGAAGTTGACCCGAATTTGGATTCCCGCTTTCGCGGGAATGACAAGGTCGGCGCCTAAGTATCGCATCCAGTTCGGAGGGATCTTCTTGTCGATCGAGCTGCGCGAGGTCGCCATTCCGAGCTTCGGCGTTCCGCTCGATCCGCCCCGCATACCGGCCTCGACCTATGAGAAACGCTGCCGCGAGGCCTACGCGAGGGCTGGGCGCGATTGGCTCGTCGTCTATGGCGACCGCGAGCATCTCGCCAATATCGCCTTCCTCTCCGGTTACGACCCGAGGTTCGAGGAGGCGCTTCTCCTCCTCGGTCCCCGCAACCGGAGAATTCTCGTCGTTGGAAACGAGGGCGAGGCGTACGCTCCGCTGGCCGCGCTCCCCGGGCTCGAGACGGCCCTTGCGCAAAGCATGAGTTTGATGGGCCAGGATCGCTCCCGGAAACCGAGCCTTGCAGCCGTGTTGCGGGCGGCCGGTTTGAGCCGCGGCGAAACGATCGGCGTGGTCGGGTGGAAATATTTCGAGCCGGCGGAATGGGACGCGCCTTCGCCGGGCCTGTTCATTCCCCACTATCTCGTCGCGATTCTCGCCGGGATCGCGGGCTCGCCGGAAGCGCTCCGCGACGCCACGCCGGTTCTCATGCACCCCGTGACGGGGCTGCGTTCGACGATCGACGCCGACCAGATTGCGCTGCACGAGTGGGGGGCCGCGCGCGCATCCGCCGCGGTCTGGCGCATCGTGACCGGAACGCGGCTTGGCGTCAGCGAACTCGAGGCGGCGAGCCTGATGGGCTACGCCGGTGAGGTTCTGAGCGCCCATGTCATGTATGCGACCGGCGACACGCAGGAGGAGGTCATCGGGCTACGCTCGCCAGGCGGACGGATCGTCAGGCGCGGCGACGGCGCGGCGGCGGCGGTCGGCTACTGGGGTGGTCTTTCCGCCCGCGCGGGGCTCATCGGCGATCTTGACGATGGGTTTCTCAAGACGGCGATCGCCTATTTCGGCGGCCTTGCCGCCTGGTACGAGGCGGCGGATATCGGCGTCGCCGGCGACGCCATTTTCTCGGCCGTCACGGACGCGCTCGCTCGCGGGGGCCTGCGTCCGGCGCTCAATCCAGGACATTTGACCGGCCATGACGAATGGGTCCATTCGCCGATCCGCCCGGGCTCGAACGAGCGGATTGCGTCCGGCATGCCGTTCCAGGTCGACATCATTCCGGCGCCCATGCCGACAGGCTGGGCGCTGAATTGCGAGGACGGCGTCGCCTTCGCCGACGACGCGCTGCGGGCCGAACTCAGCATCCGACACCCTGCGGCGTCCGAGCGGATCGAAGCGCGACGCAGGTTCGCGCGCGACGAGCTTGGCTTAGCGATCCGGGATTCGATCCTGCCCCTGTCGTCCACCCCCTTGTGCCTCCCGCCGTTCTGGCTCGCGACCCAGCGCCTGCTGGCGCGGACGTGACCGAGCAGGCAGAGTAGCCGGGAAGATTGGAAAGTTTCAGAGGCCGTCAATGATCGACTCGACTACTGGCGCGAATCCGCTTCTCGAACCCTGGTCCGGGCCGTTCGAGGCGCCGCCGTTCGAGCGCATCGAACCCGGCCACTTTCGGCCCGCTTTCGACGCTGCGCTGCGAGACGCGCGCAGCGACGTGAACGCGATCGCCGTCGACCCGGCGCCTCCGACCTTCGCCAACACGATCGAGGCGCTCGAACGCAGCGGCCGCAGCCTCGATCGGGTCAGCGCCGTCTTTTTCAATCTCACCGGCGCGGCGACCAATGACGAGTTGCAGGCGATCGAGCGGGAAATCGCGCCGGCGCTCGCACGGTATCGCAACGAGATTTATCTGAACGAGGCGCTGTTCAGGCGCATCGACGCGCTAGAGGCCCAAAAAGACAGGCTCGGACTTTCCGCCGAACAGGCGCGCGTGCTCGAGCGCTACCATCTCAATTTCAGCCGCGCCGGGGCGGGCGCGTCGCCTGACGCCAAGGCGCGCCTGGCCGCGATCGGGGAGCGGCTGGCGACGCTTGCCGCCGAGTTCGGGCAGAACGTCCTCGCCGATGAAAAAGCCTGGCTCATGCTGCTTGACGAGGAGGATCTCGAGGGCCTGCCGGACTTCTACCGCGCAAGCGCCGCGCGCGTCGCCACGGAGCGCGGCCATCCGGAGCGCTTCGCCGTGACCCTCTCGCGCTCGAGCGTCGAGCCGTTCCTGCAATTCTCCGCCCGACGCGACTTGCGCGAGGCGGCCTACCGCGCCTGGGCCGCGCGGGGCGAAGGCGGCGGCGCGACCGACAACCGCGCGATCGCCGCTGAGATGGTGCGCCTGAGAGCCGAGCGCGCGCGCCTGCTCGGCTATGAATCCTACGCCCACTACCGCCTCGCCGACACCATGGCCAAGACGCCGGGCGCTGCACTCGATCTGCTCGAGTTCGGTGTGGACCCCGGGCGTTTCGAGCGCGCTCAAGGAGCAGGAGGCGTTGCAGGAAATCGTCGCGGGCGAAGGCGGCAATTTCAAAGTCGCGCCCTGGGACTGGCGTTATCTGGCCGAGAAGCGGCGCAAAGCCGAGTTCGACTTCGATGAAGGCGAGCTCAAGCCCTATTTGCAACTCGACCGCATGATCGAGGCGGCCTTCTATGCCGCGAGCCGCCTGTTCGGCCTCAGCTTCGAAGAACGCTTCGACCTTAAGCTCTACGATCCCGACGTTCGCGCCTGGACCGTCAGCGGACGCAGCGGCTCGCCCATCGCCCTCTTCATCGGCGACTATTTCGCCAGACCCTCGAAGCGGAGCGGCGCGTGGATGAGCAATTTCCGTAGCCAACAGAAACTCGACGGAGCGCAATTGCCGATCGTGGTCAATGTGATGAACTTCGCCAAGGGGGCCGAGGGCGAGGCCAGCCTGCTCAGCCTCGACGATACCCGGACGCTATTCCATGAATTCGGCCACGCTCTGCACGGAATGCTGTCCGACGTGACCTATCCGCTCATCTCCGGAACGCGCGTCGCTGGCGATTTCGTCGAATTTCCGTCGCAGCTCTATGAGCATTGGGTCAAGGAGCCGGAAATGCTTCGCCGCTTCGCGATCCACTACAAGACCGGCGAGCCGATGCCGGAGGCGCTGCTCGACAAGATTCTCAACGCGCGCCGGTTCAATCAGGGCTGGGCCACGGTCGAATATACAGCTTCCGCGCTGGTCGACCTCAAACTGCACCTCGATCCGTCGCCCGGGGATGTCGATGTCGTCGCCTTCGAGCGGCAGGAGCTGGCGCGAATCGGGATGCCGGACGCGATCGCCATGCGTCATCGCACTCCCCATTTCCAGCACATCTTCTCCGGCGGCTATTCGGCCGCCTACTACA
>CAVZNQ010000031.1:0-40456 GCA_963776665.1 uncultured Alphaproteobacteria bacterium | reverse complement strand
TCGAGGGATCGGCCCCTCCCCGAGCCCTCCACCTGGGCCATGACGCCGCTCGGCTTTGCGGGCTACCGGACGGAGCTCGGCGGACGCGCGACGATCGCGGTTCGATTGCGTGCATATAGCGTCGCGGCGTCCCGGCGTACGCCTTTGACTTTGGCGACCCTTGTCGATTGCCTCCGACCCTGCGGCGGGCGGGTTGGCGGAAAATTAACCCTTGGGATGGATCATAGTCTGTTCCGGCGGTTCTCCCACGGAGAGAAATGTGAGTTATATCGTTTTGGCCGTTCTGTCGGTGGCGTTGGTTCGTCTCGGGGTCGTATGCGTCTATCCGAGACGCGCCCTGCCCGGCGACAATTTGAATACGAGCCGCGTCGAGTAGAAGCCGCGAGCGCCGTAGCGCGGCGGAAGGTGACGGTCTTCGCCGCCCGTCCATTTGGCGCCCGGGCTTTACGAAATCTCGGCGGGCGCCGACTCGACACCGGCGCCGACCGGTGCTTCGATGTTGGCGCTGAGCGGATCTTTGGCGCCAGGGCGACCCCAATGCTTCGAGTCACAGCGCTTCTTTGGATCCTCATCACGGTGTCGGGCGCCGCGGTCGCGGAAGACGCCAAGCCGGATACGGTCGAGGTCCATGGTAAGCCGCTTCAACTCAGTTGCGCCGAGTGGAAGCGCAATCAGGACGGATCCTGGACCAGTATTGGAGCGCTTCTGGTCGGGACCGACACGTTGACCGGCGTCACGCTGCGCGGCGCGAAGGAAACCGCCGTCCTGGAGGCGAAGTGTCGAAACTCGTCGAGTCCCGCCGAAGCCCCAGCGCCGAGCGGCGAACCGACGCGACATACGAAAAGCAAGAAGCCCCCTGCGGCGCCTGATTAGGCGAGAACGCAGAGGGGGCCCGAGGACTCCTGGACCGTCGCTTGACGCGATGGACGATTCCCCGACAGCGCAGCCCGTCGGCGAAACGCTCTGCCGGCCGAGCCAAGCTCCGGATCGCCGACATTCGTCAAGCGCGAAACCGTTCAAGTCCTGGCCGAAGCAAATAGGGGCGCGCCCGGACGGGACGCCGAAGTGTGATCTAGATCACAGCGCCGCAGGGGCAGCCATGGTTAAACCGCGTTGGCCAGAAGAAGAATCTGAGGAAACGGCCGAGTAGGAAACGAACGAAGGGAACTTGTATAGTTATGGAGACCGTTATGGACGGGATCGACAAGCACGCTACGTTCTACCGGGCCTATGTGCCCGCAGACCGAAGCCTGGTCCCGATGACAATCGCGCTGGCGACCATCGTCGCTCTGTGGTTTTTCGTTTACCTGGTTGTCGCAGTCGGTCCGCAGACCGAGGCGGAGACCATGCGCCCCGGAACTCACGCGGCCCCGATCGCCTTGCAGGCGGAGAGCCGTTGACGCGCCGGACCGACCCAAGGCGCGGGATTGCGGAAATCACCAGCGCAGGCGTCCGGGACAGGTACAACGCGAAGAGGCCGCCTCAATGGCGGCCTCTTCAATTTTTGGACGGCAGCCTTGATTGGCTCGAATCAGAGCCGCGCTCCCAGCTCCGCTCTGAGCGCCTGCTCCACCGCCTTCAATTGAAGTTCGGTCTCCGTTTCGGAGGGCTGGGACGCGCCCGGGATTTGGACCGACGCCAGGGCCGCGGATGGAACGCCTCGCTCGGCCGCGATGCGCCCGGCGCGCAAGACCAGCGACCGCGGCGGCCGATCGACGACGGCGTCGGCGACGCTCGCGGCTTCGACGGCGACGAGGTCGGCTGGAGCGCCGGGATGGAGCCCGCGCCTGGGATCACCGAGGGCCTTGTCGGCTTCGCTCGTCGCCAGTGCGAAGGCGTTACGCAGTTCGCGGTCGGCGAACATGCGATGGCGCTCGGCGATGATCGCGGCGCGGTCGAGCATGTCGCCGTTGCCGTAAGGCGACCAGCAGTCGCGGATGTTGTCCGATCCGGCGAACACCGTGACCCCGCGCGCGCGGAGCTCATCTACCGGCGGAACGGGCGCGGACGGCGGGCATGAGGTCATGATCGCCACCTGAGCGCGCGCCAGGAGGTCGGCGGTCTCCTTGAACAGGTCCGGCGTGACGGTCCCGAGCGCAAACGCGTGGCTGACGGCGACGCGCCCCTCGAGGCCCGCGGCGATCGTGCGCTCGGCGATGTCGCGAAGCTCCGCCGCGCCGGTCTCCCCGAAATCGTGCAAATGAATGTCGATTCCCTTGCCGAACGCCTCCGCGAGGCCGAACACGATGTCGAGCTGGCCCTTGACGTCGCCGTCGAAGCCGGCGGGGTCAAGGCCGCCGATGAGGTCGGCGCCGGCCATGAGCGCCGCGGCCAGGAGGTCGGGCGCCCCGGCCTCCGTCGTCACGCCGCTCTGCGGGAACGCGACGATCTGAATGTCGATCCAGTCGCGAAACGCCTCGCGCACTCCGATCACCGCCTCGAGATTGTCGAGGCCGACGTCATTGTCGATGTCGACGTGGCTGCGCGCGCGGGTCGCGCCGTTGGCGATCAGGGTGCGGATGAGCGCCGACGCGCGGGCCTCGATCGGCAGGGCGACGCGATGGCGCTGGATGCGTTCGGCGGCGATGCGCTCACGCACGCCGCGTCCCTCGACATGAGGCAGGCGCGGGGCGCCCCAATGGGTCTTGTCGAGATGGAGGTGGCCGTCGACGAACGCCGGCAAGAGGAGCATCCCGCCAAGATCGAGGCGGTCGGCGGCCGGCGGCGCTGTACCCGGCGCGTGGGTGTTGACGACGAGGCCGCCCGCGATCTCCACGTCGGCAAGGCGACCCTCGGGCAGGCGCGCGTTGGCCAGAATCATCAGACGAGGTTCAGCCGCTTCGACGCGGCATACTGATAGAGCGGGTCGCCGTAGCGTTTGAATTCTTCGCCAGTCGAGAAGGCGAGGCTAAGATCGTGCTCGTCGTCATGCGTGATCGCCTCGCGGAAAATCTCGGGCCAGCCGGGCAGGGGCATGCGCCGACAGGCTTCGAGCTGGTCGTCGCCCGGCAGGGTAGGAAAGCCGATCTTCGGCACGAGCGACGCGATCGCCTGCCAGAAATAACGCAGCGGCGCGGCGCGGTCGGGCGTGCACGGCGCAATCAGCCTGAGCCAGTGCGTTCCGGTCACGGCGTGGAGAGCACAAAAGTCGAGAGTCGCGGCGTAAAGCGCAAGCGAGCAGCGGGCGACCCGATCATGAGTCTCCGGACCAATCGCCATGAGGTCGACGACGGGCGCGAATTCGGGTTTGAACGCGATCGCGCGCATGAAATGCCAGAGCAAATCCCGCTCCGTCTCGACCTGCCGGAACGCGGCCGGCCCGTACATGAAGGCGAGAACCTCGGCCGGATCGTCGGTCGCGGGCGGGGAGCCCTGCGAAAGGCCGAGCGATAGATAGGTTGCCGCCCAATAGCCGAGCGCGACTCCGGTTTCAGCGTCGCTGCTCGTCATCGTCGCGTAGGCCATGCGCATGAAGGCATGGAGCGCGCTCGCCGCGATCCCTGGCATGAGTTCAGGCAAGTAGCGGACGGCCGCCGGCGTTGCGCCGAGCCGGGCGACTTCGCCGGTGAAGAACGCCCGATAGTCGCCTTCGCGCTCGCGCTGGCCCAGGAACTCGCGCCAGTTGTGGCGCGTGATCTCGGCCGTAGGATCGGGAACGGGAACGAGCCCGTTCTGTGCTCGGTAGATCTGGCAGTAGGCTTCCAGCCGTTCGTCGCTCGCGCCCATGCGATGCAGGGCGACCAGAATCATCGGCAGGTGATTGGCGAGAAAGAAGGGGAATTCGGCGCTCCACTGTCGGGACCATGCGATCGCTCGCTCGAGTCCATGCTGCGTCGCGGGGTTCCGATGCGAAGAGATGGCGCGCGCCGACGCCGCTCTCATGAATTCCTCCAATACGCTCGCTGCGTTGCTATCCTATCCGCCCCGGCTTGGAAATAGAATTCAGTCAGGAGCGACCACGCGCTTCGTTCGTTTTCGAGCGGTCTGAAGCAAAATTTGATTGATCTTGGGAAAATCGTGATGCTAGCGTCGATGATCACGACAAAGGGAGAAGATCGCCATGAAACCGTTCATCGGTCGCGCGACGGCGATTGCGCTCGGCGCGCTGGCGTCGGTCGGCATCTTGGGCGCGGAGGCCGCCGATAAGCCCTATGATGGCGTGACGATCAATCTCGCGTCACAGAACGATCAGTTCGCGGCGGTGCTGGCGGCCCTCGCGCCCCAATTCGAATCTCTGACCGGCGCCAAGGTCAATGTCGACATTCTCAGCTATCCGGAGCTCCTGACCAAGATCACCGCCGACTATGTCGGCCACACCAAGGGCTATGACCTCGCGACCGTCGATATCGTCTGGTCGGGCCAGTTCGCCGAGGCCGGTTACACGGTAGATCTTACCGACTGGATCAAGCGGGACGCCGCCGAAATCAAGGTCGACGACATCTATCCGTCGCTGATGGCCGCCCTCGGCGGCTACAGGGGCAAGCAAGTCGCGTTTCCGTTCGCCGGCTACGCGAACGTGCTCGCCTATCGCAAAGACCTCTACGAAGCCGCCGGCTTGAAGCCGCCGGCGACGATGGCGGAGTTTGTCGCCGACGCCGTGAAGCTGACCGACAAGTCGAAGAAGACCTATGGCTTCGTCGCCAACGGACAGAAGGGCCCGGCGGTGGCGCAGGACTGGATGCAGTACAATCGCCAGTTCGGCGGCTCGATCCTCGACAAGGACGGCAAGCCGGCGCTCAATTCGCCGGCGAATATCGCCAGCGTCGTCGCCTACAAGAAGCTGTTCGATGAGGCCGCGCCTCCCGGCGCCGCCGACTATGACTGGGGCGGCCGCGAGGAGAGCTTCCGCCAGGGGCTGGTCGCCAACATGCAGACCTGGTCGATCGGCGCCGCCGACTACGACAACCCTAAGGTCTCGAAGATCGCCGGCAAGGCGGGGATCATGCTGACTCCTCCGGGCGCCGATGGCGTGAAAGAATACGGCATCGGCGGCTGGGCGCTCGGGATCAACAAGGATATCGACCCCAAGAACCAGGAAGCGGCTTGGGCGTTCATCAAATGGGTGACGAGTCCGGCGGTCCACAAGGAGCTCAACCTGCGCGGCGCCGGAAGCTATCTGCGCCGGAGCGAGATGACGGATGCGGCGCTGCTCGCCAAGTACCCGTTCCTGCCGGTAATCGCGACCTCCTTCGAACACGGCGACGGCGATTTCCGGCCGCGCATTCCGCAATATCCCGAGTTGCAGGATCTGATCGGCGGCGCCATCAACGCGGTGCTGGTCGGCCAGGTCGATCCCAAGACGGCGATGGACGGCATCCAGGCCAAGGCGGAGGCTCTGTTCAAATGAGGGCGGGAGGTCGCGCCTGAAGCGCCGGACCATTCGAGCGGCGGCGGGGGAAGACCGCACGCGCGGACGCTGGCGTTAATGTGAGCATCATCCCGCGGAACGGCGCCGAGCGCGTCGACGCCGCTGCGGCGTCGTCAACAGGCTTCCCTTACGCCCGGAAACGCCAGCTCTTCCTCATCGTCCTCGCGGCGCCGGCCTTCGTCTATGTGCTGGCGGTCGCGGTCGGCCCGATGGTCCAGGGGTTTCTCTACTCGTTCGACAGCTACAACCTGATCCGGCCCAATTCGCGCCATTTCGTCGGGCTCGACAACTATGCCGCTCTATGGCGCGACCCGACAGCGCAAAGCGCGCTGATCAACACCTTCGTTTTCACGTTCGGCGCGGTGACGATCGAATTCGTCCTTGGTCTCGGCGTCGCGCTCCTCATGTGGCGCGACGATTGGTTCAACCGGATCGCGCTCGGGCTCTTGCTCGTTCCGGCCACCGTGACTCCGCTGGTGGTGGGGCTCGTGTTCAAGGCGCTTTTGAGTCCGGAATACGGCATGCTCGGCTACCCCCTGGCGGAGGCTGGCCTTTCCGGTCCCCACGGCCTGCTCGCCGAACCTCAGCGCGCGCTCGCCACCCTGGTCGCGATCGACGCCTGGGAATGGACGCCGCTGATGGCGCTGATCCTGCTCGCGGGACTGAAAACGCTGCCGGCTGAGATCCTCGACGCGGCCAAGGTCGACGGCGCGACCGGGCCGCAGCGACTATGGTTCATCATCCTGCCGCTGTTGCTGCCCGCCGCCTTTCTCGCGCTCATCCTGCGGATGATGGACGCCTTCCGCGTGTTCGACATCATCTTCGTCACCACCAGCGGCGGGCCCGCGGATGCGACCAACACCCTGATGATCTATGGCGTCAAACAGGGGCTCGAGTTCTTCAACATCGGCGCCGCCTCCGCCGTCTCAACCGTGATCGTCATCTGCATCCTTGTCATGGCCGCTGCGTTCATCGTTGTCCTTAAGCCGGCGAGGATCCAGCATGACTAGCCGCGCCCGCTTGATTTTGTTCGCGCGCCGCATGGCGATCTGCGCCGTCCTCGCAGTCGCGCTCGCGCCGGTCGTGTGGCTGTTCTCGATCGCCTATAAGCCGACGAGCGACATCTTCGCTTCCCCGCCGACGCTTCTCTTTTCGCCGACCTGGGATAATTTTGCGAGCGTCTTCCAGTATTTCAATCTCGGCAGGCTGCTCGAATCGAGCCTCATCATCGCCGTTGGATCGACTGCGCTGTCGCTCCTGCTCGGCGTGCCGGCCGGCTATGCGCTTGCGCGCTCGACCAATCAGCGCGCGATCTGGCTCGCGTATTTCTTTCTCATCGTCCGCACAGTGCCCGCGATCGCGACGCTGATCCCGTTCTACCTCCTCATGCGGGACGTCGGCCTGCTCGGCACCTGGTGGGCGGTGATCATCCTCAACACCGCGCTCAACAGCGCCTTCGTCGTCTGGATGATGTTCTCTTTCTTTCGCGCGACGCCGGTTGCGATCGAGGAGGCGGCTCTGATGGACGGCTGCACGGAGTTCGGCGCCTTCATCCGGATCGCCCTGCCGACCGTGGTTCCGGGCTTGATCGCCAGCGCAATCTTCTGCGTCATGTTCTCCTGGAACGACTTCCTCTACGCGATGTTCCTCACCAAGGCCGACACCAAGACGATCTCGGTCGCCCTGCTCTCGGCTTATGGCACCAAGGACATATCGTGGGGGACGCTGGGCGCGCTCGCCCATTTCTCGACGCTCCCGATCGTCGTGATGATGATTGCGCTCAACCGCTATTTCGTCGAGGGGCTGACTCAAGGGGTGCGCTGAGGCTCCACTCGCCTCGCTCGGCGAATTGCCCGGGACCTAGTCCCCGAACAAGGCCAACACCTCCATGAGCTTTACGATCGACCGGTCGCAGCCGACGAGAGCGTTTCCGTCGGGCGCGTAGCCGATCACATAGAGTTCCGCCGCCCGCGCCGAGCGGGCGCCTGCGCCGCTGTCTTCGACCGCGACAATAGAGGCGGGCTCAAGCGCGAAGCGGCGGGCCGCTTCCCGATACGGTTCCGGATCCGGCTTGCCGGCGGACACATCGTCGAGGCTGATCGAGAACGACATCGACCGGCCTACGCCGAGCGCGTCGAGATTGGCGTCGACGATCGAGCGACCCGAATTCGACACGCACGCCTGGGCGACGCCCTTCGCCGCCAGCGCGCGGACCGTTTCCACCGCGCCGGGGACGGGAGAGAGCGACGGCGCGTGGTCGACATAGAAGCGTTCGATCGCCCCGATCCAGGTCTTCCGGTCGACTGTCTTGGGAAACCGCGGCTCAAGCGCAGTCCAGACGTCGCGCATGTGGATGCCGCGGAAAGCCTCGTCGGGAAGATCGGTGAGATCGACTCCGAACTCGGCGCCGGTTTCAATCAACGAGCGCTGGTGTAGGCCCTCGCTGTCGATGAGCGTGCCGTCGATGTCCCAGGCGACCGCCTGAAAGACGTTCATGACGCCCCGCGTCCCGCGAGGCTGCGATAGATCTCACGATAGCGGCGATACCCGCGACGGTAGGTTTCGGCGTTCTCGGGCCTGGGCTCGATCCGGTCGGCGGGGCGCACAAAGGCCGAGATGGCGGACCAGTCAGAAGCGACGCCGGAGCCTATTGCGGCCGTCCAGGCGGCGCCGACGCACGAGCCGGGATGACCGGCTAGCTTACCCATAGGCTGCTGCAACACATCAGCGACAATCTGCATCCAGACGCGGCTCGCCGATCCGCCGTCGGAAACGATAAACCGTTTGGTTCCGTAGCCGATCTCGTTCATGACCTCGACATGATGCGCGATCGCATAGGCGTAGGCCTCGAGCAGCGCCCGCCAGAGATGGCCGATGTCGTGCGAGAGCGTGAGCCCGTCGAATGTCGCGCGCGCGTTTGCGTCGTGGAGCGGCGTCTTCTCGCCGAGAAAATAGGGCGTGACGATGAGCCCGTCGCTGCCCGCGGGTCGAGTGTCGGCGAGCCGGTCGAGCCATTGATGGAGCGAGACGCCGGCCCTCCTGGCGGCCTCGGCTTCGCCGGAAGCGAACTGGCGTACGAACCAATTGAGCGCCGAGCCTCCGGTCGACATGCAGCCGTTGGGGACGAATAGCCCAGGCTTGAGGTGGTAGTCGAGGAAGAGCCGCGGATCGGGCCGTGGGTGGTCGGTCGCGGTCAGGATATCGACCGAGCCGCCGAATTTGAGCAATACGTCGCCGGCGCCGACGAGGCCCGCGCCGAGCGCCGAAGCGACATGGTCCGCGGCGCCGCCGATGACCGGCGTTCCGGGCGCAAGCCCGCTTTCCGTCGCGCCCCGACTTGAGACGACGCCAAGGATCTCGTGCGACGCGACCTTGCGCGGCAAGGCGGCGCGCGTGATATGGGCGAGCGCGACCAGCGCCTCGTCGATCGCATGGGTCGCGAGATCGAGGAAGCCCGCCTCGAGCGCCCAGTTCTGCTCGACCGCCCGCTCGCCGGTCAGGCGCCAGTTGATATAGTCGTAGGAGCCGAAGACAGTGGCGATGCGGGCGAAGACCTCGGGTTCGTGACGCTCGATCCAGCGGAGCTTCGCGGCGACGAGTTGCTGGTTGACGCCGTTGCCGGCCTTGGCGAGGAAAGTCTTCTCGTCGATCTCGGTCCGAAGCTCATCGACTTCGGCGCCGCAGCGCGCATCGCTCTGCTGAATGCTTGGGCGCAAGAGGCGCCCGGAGGAATTGAGCAGGACCACCGCCGGCAGCATGCCGGCGACGCCCACGGCGGCGACATCCGCCGGGGAAGCGTCGCTCGAGCGGATGAGTTCGCGCACGATCTCCCCCACGTTTCCCCACCATTGCGCCGGATCCTCCTCCGCCCAGCCGACATGTTCCGAGTGCAAGGCGACTGGCCGCGAGGCGAGGGCGAGCATGGAATCCGGCGGCCGGATCAGGACCCCGATCGTCGATGTGGTGCCGATGTCGAGGCCGAGAACGCAGCGCATGCGCTGTCATACCCGCGTATGCGGGTATCCGGCGCCCCGGCGGATCGCGCCGGCCGCCCGGGATTTTCCCGCTCGCGAGAACGGTGCGTTGTTCCTGGCCACGATCACCTCAGTTTCGCGACGGCGTCCATGAACCGCTTCACCCGCTTCGCGTCGACCGCGTTCCAGGTCCGGCCGTCGACCTTGAAATGGGTGCCGATCACCACGCCGTCGGCGACGGCGAGGATTTCTCGGACATTGTCGATCGTGACGCCGGTATTGGCGAGGACGGGCGTCCCCGGGACGGCCTCGCGGACGCTCGTGAGGTTCGACCGGTCGACGGGCTCTCCTGTCAGGGGTCCGGAGACCAGGATGGCGTCGGCGAGCGAGGAGAAGACGGCGCTTCTTGCACGCAGCGCGATCGGGCGCTCGTCGAGCGAATGGGCGAACTCGGCGTTGATGTTGAAGAGGAGCTTCATGTCGTCGCGCCCGAGTTGACGGCGCAGGCGCAGAGCCCCTGCCGCATTGGGGCGCCAAAGACCCATGTCCGAGGCGAAGACGCCGGTGAAGATCTCGCGCACGAAGCTCGCTCCGGTAGCCGCTCCGATGGCGACGCTGGCGACCGGATCCCAGAGATAATTGACGCCGAAGGGGACCTTGAGATGGGGCTTCGCCGCTTCGACCACCGCCGTCATCGCCGCCACCCCCTCGGGCGGCGCAGCGAACAGGTAGGGGCGATCGTTCTCGTTGCCGAACATGACAGCGTCCACGCCGCCCGCCTGCAGATTCTCAATATCCTCGACCACGCCTTCGATCAGCTTCGCGACGCCGCCGTCCGCGTCGTAGAGCGGCGCGCCGGGCAGGGCGCCGATATGGGCCATGGCGATGACGACTTTCGTCTTGTCGCCGAAGAAGTCGAAAACCATGGGCGGGATCCTCTGCGGCGAACGCCGGACCTTATCAAACAAAAAGCGGTTTCGCGGCTTTCGATTTTATTGATATGGCTCGCCGCCAAGGCTTGGGAGGAACAATGCCGGCAGCCAGTCCGCCTTATTCCGAACTCATGGGCAAGCGCGCCTTCGTCACCGGCGGCGCGCAGGGCATCGGGCGGGCCATCGCCGCGGCGCTCGCCCGACGTGGCGTGACATCCGCAATCGCCGATATCGATGTCGAGGCCGCTCGGCGCGCGGCGCATGAGATCGGCGGCGGCGCGGTCGCGGTCGCGGTCGACGTACGCGAGCGCGCGTCGGTGGAGCGTGCGTTCGGCGAGTTGCTCGAGCATTTGGGCGGCTGCGACATCCTCGTCGCCAACGCCGGGGTCTCGACCATGCAGCACGCGCTCGATCTGACCGATGCGGACTGGGATTTCAATTTCGCCGTCAACGCACGCGGCGTGTTCCTGGCGAACCAGATCGCCGCCCGGCATTTCGTCGCTGAGGGCTCAGGCTGCATCGTCAACACCGCTTCGCTCGCCGCCAAGGTTGGCGCGCCGCTGCTCGCCCATTACTCGGCGTCGAAATTCGCGGTGCTCGGCTGGACGCAGGCGCTCGCGCGCGAGCTCGCCCCGCGCGGCATCCGCGTCAACGCGGTGTGTCCGGGTTTCGTCAAGACCGGGATGCAGGCGCGCGAGATCGAATGGGAGGCCCGCCTGCGCCAGATCCCGAGCGAGCGGGTCGTCGACGAATATGTCGCCCAGACGCCGCTCGGACGGCTCGAAACGCCGGAGGACGTCGCCGACGTCGTCGTTTTCCTGTGCTCGGACCAGGCGCGGTTCATGACGGGGCAGGGAGTCAACGTCACTGGCGGCGTCTACATGACCTGAGGGGCCCGCAACGGAATCAAAATCCGCCGCAACGAAAACCAAACCGGGCGCAACAAAACCCAAATCCAGCGCAACGAAATCCAAATCTGGCGCAACAAAATCCAAATTTCCAATCGCTTCAATTCACGGGCCGATAAACAACAATATCAAAGCATTACGCTGACTTCCTCCAGTCCTTCTTCCGCTCGCCTGCGCCGATCCGCGCCGGGGCGCGGGCCGACCCACGCGCACGTGTAGAAATATAGGGTCGATTTTGATTCTCACAAGCTCCGCGGACGCTCGCCCGTTTGCGCCGGCCCGCGACTATTTCGCGGGCGCGGTCTCCGGCAAAGTCATCAATACCGGAAGGACTGACACAGCCACCACGGCGATCATCACGCCCGGGACCATCGCCGAACCGGTCCGTTCGGTGAGCGCCTGGGCGGCATAAGGCGCAAGGCCGCCGAAGATCGCGGTGGCTGTGGTCGCCCCCAGGGCCAGACCGCTGATCCGGCCCTCGCCGGGAAATTGTTCGGCGGTCGCGATGGCGCCGACGGCGCTGACCGCGCCGGCGACGCAAGCGAGGATCACGGCCGCGAACAAGGCGTATGAAGGCGAGCCGCGCGACATCAGAGAAAACAGCGCGACAGGGAGGACCGCGCTGCACAGGCCGAGAAATATCAGGACGGGTTTTCGGCCAAATCGGTCGGACAATGCTCCCGCAAAGGGCGTGGCGACTATGACCGCGACCGCCGCGACGGTGGATAGCCGAAGCGAGTCGCCCTCATCGAGGGCTCCGACGGAGATCAGGAATGTGGGGACATAGGTAATCCCGACGTAATATGTGATCGATCCCAGGGCGGAGATGGCGAATGCTCGCAGGATCCCGGCGCGATGGTTCATGAGCGCGTGAAGCAGCGGGCGCGCGGGCACCGTCCCGCTCGCCTTCTGCCGTTCGAATTCCGGCGACTCCTCCATCGTCGTGCGGGCGATCCACACGCTTGCCGCGAGAACCGCGCCGACCAGAAAAGGGATACGCCATCCCCATGAGTCCAAATTCTCCGAGCTCATCGCATTAACGGTCAGCAGGGAGACGCCGACCGCAAGCAGCCCCCCGATCTCGCTCGACCCGGAGGCCAGCGACGTAATCAAGCCGCGCCGATTGCTAGGCGCGCCTTCCAGCAAATACGCGACGACCGCGATGTACTCGCCGCCGACCGAAAACCCCATAACGCAGCGGAGGAGGAAAAGAAGCCAGCCGGCCGCGGCTCCCGCCTGGGCGTGAGTCGGCAGCAAGGCGGTGCCGAGCATCGTCATTGTCATGAGCGCTACGGAGAAGAGCATCGTCCGCCGCCGCCCCAGCCGATCCCCGATATGGCCGAAGACGAAGCCGCCGAGCGGGCGCAGCAGATAGGCGATTGCGAACGCGGCCAGAGTGGCGCTCAGCGCGCTTCCGCCGCCGCCGAAAAAAACCCGCGAAAGCACGGTGGCGAAGTAAAGGTAGAGGGTGAAGTCGTACCACTCGACGACAGTTGAGAACGCCGCGACCGCGATCGAGGCGCGAGATACGCTCTTTTGCGGGCGGCGAGAATCGGTCATTTGTTTGACACTAATACCCGAGCGCTCGCCCTGTCCTTGAGCTCGTCCGACCCTACCGACGAGGACGGGCGCAATCCGCCGTATAGTACGGAATTCTGACTTCTCGCAGATGGATTGCGCGCCTCCGGATTCAGGTCTCCGTGGTGGACGACGGCAATGCACAAATAGCGGTCATTCTGCGACGGCTTCGAGCCCCGCCAGTTCGCCTCAAAAGAGGAGAGTGATTAGCGGGTGCATCAAGGAGAAGCGAAAGTGTAACCGGCAACGGCCCAAAGGGCGCCTAGCCCTGGCGCAGAAAGACAGGGAAACGGCGATCTCGTTTCCGGCTATGCGCCCGAGAACGCTGGCGTTCCGCCCAGCGCGCCGCGATGCGGCGTACCGATTATGGCGAACCAAGAAGCGGGTATTGCTTCTCCGCAAGTAGCGGCAACCGTTCAATCAAACCACCAATATCACCAGAAGTCAGAAATAGTACAGCATCGTCCTTGCGTAACTCTGCGCCAATTTTGGCAAGGGCCTCGTCGCAGGAATGTACGGGCGTGGCATCCACGCCGGCAGCGGACACTCGCTCCATAATCTCGCTAAGACTTGCTTGCTCATGGGTGCCGGCCCCTTGGCTCGCCGGCTCAAATATGAAAACGCGATCACAGCCGCTAAACACGTCATCATACCATTCAAGCTTGTTGCGATTGCGCCACGAAAACGTGTGGGGCTCGAACACGACAAGAAGGCGTCGCTGCGCAAAATGCTTTTTCATCGCGGCAATTGCGCTCTTCGCCTTGTCATAGGACGATCCAAAGCCTTCGAACATTTGCACGCTGGTATGATCTGATTTTCGGTCGAGCCGGCGCGTTACGCCGAGAAAGCTCGCCATCGCCGCCGTGTATTGCTCGACGCTGACAAGGCCCCGGGTCAGCACAAACGCCCCAATCCCAACCATGTTCTCGATATTGTGCGCGCCGAGCTGGGTGGTCTTTACGCGGACGATCTCACGGCCTCGCTCAGTCAATGTGAATTGGGAGACTGCGCCATACTCAATATTTTCCGCCCGCCAGTCGCCCCGCGTGAGTCCGAAGGTCACGACATCGCGTTTCGCTTCGGCCAGAAACCGCTCGCTGAGGTCACCTGAGGTCGCCGCAACGATGAGCCCGTCGCGCGGGACTAGATCAAAGAGCTGATGGAAGGGCGCGAGGTAGGACTCGATCGTTGGAAAGACATTGACGTGGTCATGCGCCAGGGGCGCCAGCAACACGTGCGCAGGACGATAATGCAGAAATTTCGACTGATTGTCGGTATTGGAAGACGGATATTCGTCGCCTTCAAGCAAGAATAGTCGTCCCGTGCCGGCATTGGACGCCCGAGCAGGCGACAAAGGCACGGCGCCGATCATCCACGAGGGATCGAGCCCTGCGCTCGCGAGGCAATGCGCCATCATCGAAACGCTCGTCGTCTTGCCGAAAGATCCCGCCACCACAATGTTCTCGTGTCCACGCGAAAGAAGCGCGAGCACTTCGGCGAAGGACAGAATTTTCGGCCCTCCGCGTCTCGCGGCGCGCGCGAAAGCCTCCGCTACCTCATCGTTCTCGCTCGGAACCAACCGCGCGTTCTTGCCGATGACGATAAGATCCGCGTCGTCAGGAATATTCTGCGCCGCATAAGGAGCCCGGCACGCGAATTCTTCACGAGCCAGCACCTGCGAGATCGGCGGATAGATGGCTTCGTCGGAGCCTGTTACGGCAACGCCGCTGTCGCGCAGCAGGATAGCTGTGGCGCTCATGCCCACGCCGGCAAGGCCGATAAAGTGGGCTTTACGAAATGGAAATGCGGTCATTGTCGCTTTGTCTGGAAGCCCCCGGATCAATTCAGCGAATCAGAGCGGCACACGGTGGCGAACACCTGCGTTATCGCAGCGACCGCAGCAACAAGGAATGTGCGCTCCGTCGCTTCCGCGGCTAAGGCCGTTGGCCGGCGTCCGTCGACACGCCGGATAAAGCCGGAAAGCTCATGCTCTTGTCGCACCCAATCTGGAGCGATGGGCGGATACTGACAGCCCGGTGATGTCCATCGGGCTTTCGTCCGATTGTCGGCCTACGGCTGCAGTGCGCAATAGCGACCGCAACAAGATAGCGTGGCAAAGGGTCACCCACCCGCGGCGGGCGACCGGTATGGTGCAGAAATCAGTAGACCTTGTCGAAATCGTCATCCGGTATGTCCGCTTCCGCTAATGCAGTCATTCGTCAGTGGGGCGGCAAGGGGACAATTTGACCCGGCGCGGACGTTGTCGCCGCCAGATCGTCCGCTGGGTTTCAAATCAGCGCGGCTAGGCTCCCCGTCAGGCGGCGATCGAGACAACTTTGCGCGCTGTTCCATAGCCGGCGAAGCCGAGGCCCGCGAAGCCGACAGCCATCAGCGCCCAGGTGGAGGGCTCGGGAATTGATGTCGGTACGAACGAGATCGGAGTCGGGGTTGATAGCGGCTTTGATCTCTTTCGAAGCAAAGCAGGATAGGCAGTGATATGGATGAGCGCAGGTCATTTGGCTTCGTCCGTCCACTGTTGGCTCGACGCGGCTTGAAGGTTTGGGAGCCTCCAATGGTCCTGCGCTCGTCCTTCATCGCCGTCGCGCTCCTAGTCGGCGGCCTTGCTCAGCGGGTTGCCGCGGAGGAGCCGCCGTATGCGCCCAAGGTTCTCGTCATCACGATGTTCGGCAGCGAGGCAAAGCCCTGGCTGGACGAAGCCTCTTTTCCGCGGAAAATCGCCGTCCTCGGCCTTATGAAGGCCTTTCCGGACGTAGCCTGCTCCGACGACGGTCTTTGCATGACGACGACCGGCATGGGTTACGCCAACGCGGCGAGTTCGATCGCCGCAATCGTGCTCAGCCGCAAGCTCGACCTTACGAAGACCTATTTCATCATCTCGGGGATAGCCGGCGTCGATCCAGCCTTGGGCACGCTCGGCTCTGCCCATTGGGCGCGCTTTGCTGTCGACGGGGGGTTGCAGAACGAGATCGACGCCAGAGAGATTCCGTCCGACTGGACCACGGGCTATCTTGAGATTGGCGCGCCCGCTCCTGGCAAGAGGACCGAACAGCAATATGGCGATGAGGTCTATCGCTTGAACGAAGACCTCCTTCAGGCGGCCTTCCGGCTGACCAAGGATGTCGACCTAGTCGATAGCAACGCCGCCAAGGCATATCGGGCCAAATATTCCGATCCCGCAGCCACCGCGCCGCCGCAGGTTTCGATATGCGACACGATTTCCTCCGACACCTGGTGGTTCGGGGCGCGGCTCGCCGAGGCGATGGCGGCTTACGCAAAGCTCATCACCGACGGGGAGGCCAATCCCTGCACAACGCAGCAGGAGGACAACGCGACTTTGACGGCGCTCAAGCGCGGGGCCGACGCAGCTCTGCTCGATTTCAACCGTATCGCCATCTTACGCACCGCGGCGGATTTCGACCGCGAGCCGCCGGGCCAGGACGCCGCTGAATCGCTGTCGGCGAGCACAGGCGGCTTCCTTCCCTCGCTCGCCAACGCCCATCGCGTCGCCGCCAGGGTTGCCCGAGCAATCGTCGACGATTGGGCGACATGGAGCGCCGGCCCCCCGAAACAGGTCGTTCAATAGGCCCCGCCCACGCCGCACTTACGAGACTTGTTGCCGGGTCGAGGTCCTCAACCAAACCCGGCGTTCGCCATGCGGGAAACATGGTCGGCCCATGTGACGAGGGCGGCGCGACCTGATGAGGTCAGCCCGTAGAGACCACGCTCGATCCGCTCGAACCAACCATAGACGTTGCCCTGAAGGATTTTGGCGGCGTCGGGCGCGAGCATTCGGAGGTCCCGCGGGCGAACTCTGGCGCGCCGACAAGCGCGTTGGCTACGGCGAGCGCCTGCTGACGATAGGCGGTCATTTGGGGTGTCCGAGTTGACCCTCCCAGCGACGGGATCCCCCTTGCGGCGACGATGCTCCGCAACGATGCGCGAGCGCCGTTCGGCGTCGCGCCTCGGCTTCCATGGCGTTGGCTTCGCCACCACGTCGACCCGGCCCTCGGTGTTGACGGTGAGAAGGCCGAAGCCCAGGAACCGACAGAGCTTCTTCACGCGCGCGTCGTTCTCCCGGCCGCGTCCCCGCTTGGCAGGCGCCGACGGCGAGCCAGACCTCGTCGCAGGCCAGATGTGCGATCAACGGCCTGAAGCACGAGTTCGAGCGTGAAGCTTCGCTTCATCTCGCCGATCACGACCAGTTCGGGTGAGCCGTCGGAGAGGGCGACGATATCGCATCCGCGCACCTCGCCCTTGACCTCCAGGCCAAGCTTTTCCAGATGGCGCTTTATGGGGAGATAGAGGTCGGTTTCCACGGTGGATGGCCTCTTGATCCAGACTTATGCCACCAATTAGCAACGCCTCGTTAACATAGCGTGGATCGTGCTCGTGTCGCCGTGCGACGACCGCGTGGGACGGCCGTTCCCTCCCGGTCGATCGGGTCTGCCTCACAATTGCGTTGTCTTGGTCGCGCCCCGTGATGTCCGCTTCACGTCGATTCCCGCCATTCGACGGCAGGACAAAATAACCCCTGAGGGTGATGGGGCTCTGACCTAATATCCGACCGCCGCGCCGTCCTTGCGCGGATCAGAGCCGCCAACGAGCACGCCGCGCTGCCGGTCGATGCCGATCGCCTGGCCGCCGCCGAGCGGGCGGGCGACTTCCGTCAGCTTGTGGCCGAGCGCGGATAGCCGCTCGCGCATGGCCGGCGTCACCCGCCGCTCGACCTCGACCTCGCCCATGTATGGGCAAACGCGGGGAAACTCGAGCGCCTCCTGAATGTCCATTCCATATTCCAGCGCGTTGGTAAGGAGCCACGTCTGGCCCATCGGCTGGTAGTGCTCGCCCATCACGCCAAAGCACATCTCCGGTTTGCCGTCCCGCGTCGCCATGCCCGGCATGATGGTGTGCGCGGGACGGGCGTTCGGGGCTCAGGCTATTCGGATGGCCGCGCTCGAAGGAGAAGCATAAGCCCCGATTCTGCATCAGCACGCCCGAGCGTTCCGCGACGATGCCGCTGCCCATGGTTTGATAGATCGAGTTGATGAGACTGCAGGCGTTGCCGTCGCGGTCGACGACCGAGAGGGTGACGGTGTCGCCATTCGCCATCAGCGCGCTCTCCCCCGCCGCCGGCAGGACGGGGAGGGAGCGCTCATCGTCGATCAATCGAGCGAGAGCGGCGAGGTAGTCGGGCGCGAGGAGGCGGCTGACCGGCGTTTCGCGCCGCCGCGGGTCGGCGAGGAAGGCGTCGCGGTCACGGTAAGCGAGGCGCGCCGCCTCGATATGCCGATGGTGCCGCGTCGCGCCGTCTGGTCCGTCCGGGGCGGGACCCAACGCTTCGAGCTGGCCCAAAATCATCAGCGCGACAATGCCCGGACCGTTCGGCGGACACTGCCAGACGTCGAGGCCGCGCCAGTTGAGCCGGATCGGCTCGACGAACTCGGCGCCGAAGCGGCCGTTGGCGAAATCCTCTTCCGTCTGCGCGCCGCCCGCGCGTCTGAGCGTCGCGGCCATGTCGGCCGCGATCGGCCCCGTATAAAAGGCGTCCGCGCCGCGCGCGGCGATGGCGCGCAGCGTGCCGGCGAGCGCCGTCTGGACGAAAAGCTCGCCTTCCCGGGGCGCTTGCCCGCCGGGAAGAAAGATGCGGTTCCCAGCCCTGCCGGAGCTTTTCGACCTGCAACGACCAGTCCCACGCGACGCGCGAGTGGACCGGAAAGCCGTGTTCGGCGCAGCGGATCGCAGGCTGCAGCAATTCGTCGAAGCTCTTCGTCCCATGCGCGTCGAGGAGCAGCTGCCATCCCGAAACGGCGCCGGGGATGGTGACGGCGTGCGGCGAGTGATGGTCGCGCGCGGCGGGACCCGCGGCTTCGATCGCGTCGATCGAGGCGGCGGCGGCCGCATGGCCGGAGCCGTTGACCGCGACGACCTTGGCGCCGCCCGCCGGGGCATAGAGGCAGAAGCAGTCGCCGCCGAGACCGGTCGACTGCGGTTCGACGACCGCGAGCACGGCGCAGGCCGCAACCGCGGCGTCGACGGCATTGCCGCCGGCGCGCAGGACCTCGATGGCGGCAAGCGAGGCGATCGGCATCGAGGTCGCCGCCATGCCGTTGGCGGCATAGACGGGGCTGCGTCCGTTCTGATGGAAATCCCGCAACGGCGCTCTCCGTTTTGGCTGGGTGGAATCAAGCCTGCGATCTCGCCGATAGGTTAAGCCGGCTCGAGCGCAGCTTTGCAACACCGGTTTGCAACGGACGCGATTTGCATGAATCTTGCGACCGAGCCCGGCAACGGAGAGGCGGCAATGGAATTTGATCTGGTCATTCGCGGCGGAACCGTCGTCACGGCTGCAGACGTCGGCAAGAGCGACATCGGGGTCAAGGACGGCCGCATCGCCGCCTTGGCCGGCAACCTGCCGCGCGCCGCCTCCGAGATCGACGCGTCGGGCCTGCTGGTCATGCCCGGCGGCATCGATAGCCACGTCCATTTCGACCAGCCGATGGGGCCGGGCATCGTGATGGCGGACGGATTCGAGAGCGGGACCCGCAGCGCCGCCGCCGGCGGCAACACCACCGTGCTGTCATTTGCCCTCCAGCCGCGCGGCCAATCCCTGCGCCAGAGCGTCGAGGATTATCATGCGAAGGCGAGGGGCAAGAGCTATGTCGACTACGGCTTCCACCTCATCGTCACCGATCCGACGCCGGCGGTGCTTGGCCAGGAGCTGCCCGCGCTGGTGAGTTCAGGCTATCCGTCGTTCAAAGTCTTCATGACATACGACGATCTCGTTCTGACCGACCGGCAATTGCTCGAGGTGTTCAGCGTCGCGCGCGAACACGGCGCGCTGGTGATGGTCCATGCCGAAGGCTACGACCAGATCAAGTTCATGACCGACCGGCTCGAGCGCGAGGGCAAGACCCATTCCTACTACCACGCGGAATCGCGCCCCGAGCTGGTCGAGCGGGAGGCGACGCACCGCGCGATCTCGCATGCGGAATTGATCGGCATTCCGATCATGATCGTGCATGTCTCGGGCCGCGAGGCGATGGAGCAGATCGAGTGGGCCCGCGGCCGGGGAATGAAGATCTACGCCGAGACCTGCCCGCAATATCTCGTGCTGACCGCGGACGACCTCAAAGGCCTCAACATGGACATGAGCGGGGCGAAATATGTCTGCTCGCCGCCGCCGCGCGACCGCGCCTCGCAGGACGCCATCTGGCGCGGGCTCGTGGGAGGGGTGTTCCAGACCTTCTCCTCCGACCATTGCCCGTTCCGGTTCGACGACGAGGCCGGCAAGAATCATCCGAAGGCGCGGACCTCGTTCCGCTGGGTGCCGAACGGCATTCCGGGCGTCGCCGCGCGGCTGCCGATCCTGTTCTCGGAAGGGGTCGCGAAGGGGCGCATCTCGCTCACCGGAGTTCGTCGCGCTGACCTCGACCAACCACGCCAAGATGTACGGGCTCTATCCGCGCAAGGGCTCGATCATGATCGGCGCCGACGCCGACATCGTGATCTGGGACGCCAACAGGAAGGTGACGCTGACCGACGCGCTCATGCAGCACGGCAGCGACTACACGCCTTACGAGGGCATGGAGGTGACCGGCTGGCCGGTCAAGACGCTGCTGCGCGGCGAGGTGGTCGCCGACGATGGGCGGATCGTGGGCAAGCCGGGACAAGGCCAGTTCCTGCCGCGGGAGACGACCCGCGCCACGTGCGACTGCCTAGAGCTCCCGGCTGTCAGATGGAATCAGGAGCCGAGGGTTTTGTCATTCTCGCGCAAGCGGGAATCTAGAGTTGCGTCAGAGCCTTGAGTTCTGGATGCCCGCCTTCGCGGGCATGACGCGTAAACGGTCCGGCGCGCTAGCCGAGCGCCTTGATGACCGCCTCCGCCTTGGTGACGGTCGCGACATTCTGCAGCGCGAAATTGATCGAGGCGTTCTGCCACTCGGCGTTCATGGTCGAACAGCAATCCTCGGGCTGAACGATGAAATAGCCCTTGTCGGCGCCGGTGCGCGCCAGATGCTCGACCGCCATGTTGGTCCAGGCGCCGGTGTTGATGATCGTGTCGCGTCCGAGACCCTTGAGCAGCGCCTCGAGCCGCGAGGTCTCCCAGGGGCTCATGGTCATCTTTTCGACGACGAGGTCGCCCGGCTCGGGCTCGAGCCCCTTGACCGGCGCCGCGCCCCATGTGCCGCGCACGACCGCCTTGTGCTCGGCGAGGCCCCTGAACAGCGGCGCGTTCTGCTTGACCCCCTTCGCGCCCGGCTCGACGATGAACCACACATGGATCACCGGGACGCCGCGCCGGCGCGCCGCGTGAGCGACGCGGCGGATGTTCTCGACCACGTTCTGCGCCTTGGCGTGCGCAGGCGCGCCGGATGAGGCGAAGGCGCCGCCCTCGCCGACGGAGTCGTTCTGCATGTCCTGGATGACGAGGACGGCGCGGCCCGGATCGAGGGCGAAGGCCGGCTCCGGCGAGGGGGCCGACGCCGCCGCCGGGCCGGCGGCGCTGGCGTTCATATAGGGCTCGCGACGCGGCCCGACCTTGGTCGCGACCCGATAGACGGACTGGCTCGCGGTGAGAAAGAGGGTATGGAAATCGGCCCCGCCCCAGGCGAGATTGGCGACCGGCTCGGGCGCGCGCAGCTTTCCGATGAGGTCGCCCGAGGGCGCGTAGACCCACAAGCCCCCCGGCGCGGTCACCCACACATTGCCCCGCTCGTCGCATTTCATGCCGTCCGGGCCGCCGGGCTCGGTCGGCGAGACGATGTTGGAGGCGAAGATGCCCCTGTTCGCGAGCGCGCCCTCCGCCGTGACGTCGAAAACGCGGATCAGCTTCCGCGCCGAATCGTTGACGTAAAGAAGCTTCTCGTCGGGAGAGAAGCAGAGACCGTTCGGCTGATTGAAGAGATCGTCGTCGACCAGGAGCTGAGGCGCCCCGCCGGCGCCGGGCACGCGGTAGACGCCCTGAAAGCCAAGCTCATGGGGCCGTTCGACGCCGTAATGGGGCGAGCGGCCGTAGATGGGATCGGTGAAATAGATCGACCCGTCCGACCGGACGCAGACGTCGTTGGGAGAGTTGAGCTCCTTGCCGCCGAAATGCGAAGCGAGAACCTCGCGCCGCCCGTCAGGGCGCTCGCGCACGAGCAGCGACGTCGCGTGCTCGCAGACGATGAGGTTGAGGCCGGCGTCATAGGTCATGCCGTTGCATTTGTTGGCGGGCCGCTTCGCCTCGGCGACGCCATGTTCCGGGTCCCAGCGGCGGCGCACGTCGCCCGGCATGTCGGAGAACAGGAGATAGTTGTCGAGCGGGTGCCAGACCGGCCCTTCGGTGAACATGAACCCGGTCCCGACTTGGGTGACCGGCGCCTGCAGGTCGATCAGGTCGTTGAAGTCCGGCCGCAAGGTCTCATGGCTCATCCGCGCGGTTCCTCCCCATTTCCATGCTGACGGCCAACGGCCCCAGTCGCTGGCCTCAATGCTATGAGGGCCAGCCGACAAACTCAACTTGGCCGCGAGAATTCCCCGCCACGCCGTTTGGCGACTGACTTGGCGCATAAGCGTCAACTGGTATAGGTGCGCCGCCCCCGTTGGATTCGTTATGCGGTCTCGCCTGCTTACCCTCGCTTTGCTCCTGTTGGCCGCGCCGGCGCTCGCCGGCGTCAAGGAGAAGGTCGCGGCCCTTGCTCCGTCGGCGGTCGTGCTCGCCGTGGACGCAAAGGGCGAGGAGCTCGTCGCGCAGAACGCGGACCAACCCTTCGTCCCGGCCTCGGTCACGAAGATCGTGACCGCGTGGCTGGCGCTGGAGGTTTTGGGCGCCGACTATCGGTTCGAGACCCGTTTCTATCTCGATGACAAGCGGGCGCTCTACGTCCGCGGCGGCGGCGACCCGTTCCTGATCTCGGAGGAGCTCGCGCCGCTGGCGAAGGATCTCGTCGCCAAGATCGGCAAGGCGCCGATCACGGGCATCGTGATTGACGGGAGCTACTATCCTGCGGATCTCCGCATCCCGGGCATCGAGGATGACGCCGTAGCCTACGACGCGGTGAACTCGGCGCTGGCGGTGAATTTCAACACCATCTACGCCCTGCGCAGCGGCGCCAGAGTGCGTTCCGCCGAGCCGCAGACCCCGATCACGCCGCTCGCGATCGCTCTCTTCCGCGCCAAGGGGCCGGACGGGGAAGGCCGCATCAGTCTTGGCCAGGACCCCACGATCGGCCTCAGATACGCCGGCGAGCTGATCGGCGCCTTCATCGAGCGGGCCGGAGGGCGCGTCCATGGCCAGGTCTCGGTCGGAGCGGTCCCGGAGGGACTGGAACCGATCTACGTTCACCGGCAGTCGCGCCCCTTGTCGGAAATCCTCGCTCAGCTGCTTCTCGACTCGAACAACTTCACCGCCAATCAGGTCTTCCTCGAGATCGGCGGGCACAGGCTGGGCGGACCGGTCAGCCTCGAGAAGTCGCTCCAGGTCGCCAACGAGACCTTCGCCGCGCACGGCCTCGCTGGCGCCTTCCATCTCGAAGAGGGTTCGGGCATCAGCCGCGACGACCGCTTGACCGCCCGCGGCCTCGCCAAAGTGCTCGACCTGTTCGCGCCCCACGCGGACCTGCTGCACGGCCATGACGGCGGCTTGAACAAGACCGGCACCATGGACGGCGTCCGCACGCTCGCGGGCTACGCGGACACGTCGAGCCACGGGCGCGTGCGTTTCGTGATCTCGGCTCCCGGTGACGACAGCGAGATGCGCTACCGGATTCTGGGGGTCCTCAAGTCCGAGCTTTAGCTGACGCTTGACTCCGCGATTGTCGCACGATTAGAAGCGCGAATTTTCTTGTTTATGCACAATTAGGCCCGATTGTGACCCTCGAATCGCCGCTCGCCCGCCGTGACGTCATCCTGGGGCGGCTCACGCAAGGCCAATCCGTTGCCGCCGCCGCGCTCGCGGTCGAGTTCGACGTCTCCGAAGACGCAATCCGCAGGGACCTTCGCGCGCTTGCAGCGGAGGGTCGATGCCGTCGGGTCTATGGCGGCGCGCTGCCGCTCTCGAAGGCGGCGCTGCCGATGGCCGCCCGCATGGAGGAGGGCCGAGACCGCAAACTCGCGCTCGCGCGCAAAGCCGCCTCGCTCGTTGAGCCGGGTCAATTTGTGTTTCTCGACAGCGGCAGCGCCAATCTGGCGCTGGTCGCGTGCCTGCCGGAAGACTGCGAACTGACGCTGGCGACAAACTCGATCGACATCGCCGCGGCGGCTCTGCGGCGGCCCGACCTGCGGCTCGTCCTGGTCGGCGGCGCGGTCAGCGCCCATGTCGGGGGGTGCGTCGACGCCCCGGCGACTTTGAGCGTCGCGCAGATGAACATCGACCTCGGCTTCGTCGGGGCCTGCGCGGTTTCCGCCGCGACGGGCGTCAGCGCGTACGAACTGTCGGACGCCACCTTCAAGCGGGCGCTGCTGGCGGCGAGCCAGAAGAGCGTCGTTCTCGCCGCCAGCGAGAAGCTGGGCGCGCGGGCGCCCCATCGAGTCGCCGAACTCAAGGACATTGGCGTCTTCGTCGTCGAGCATGACGCCGACGCCGAGAGGCTCGGCGAAATCGCGGCGGCAGGCTGCGAGGTCCTGACCGCCGGCCGTCCCGCGTGAGCCTCGCGTCGGCCTCATCGACGGCCGACCGGCCGGAGACGCGGCTCGCGACGCGGCTTTCTTTTCTGGTGGCGGGTTTTGGCGTCGCCAGCTGGGCGCCGCTTGTCCCCTTCGCCAAGGAAAAACTCCATGTCGACGACGGCGCGCTGGGCCTGCTCCTGCTCTGCCTTGGCGTCGGCTCCGTCGCCCTGATGTTTCTGACCGGCGTCCTGAACGCCCGATACGGCAGCAGGCCGATCATCCTCGCGGGCGGCTTCGGAATCGCGCTCATGCTGCCGCTGCTCGTCGTCGCCGACTCGCCGCTCCTGCTCGGGATCGCGCTTTTCGCCTTCGGCGCGGCGCTCGGCTCCCTCGACGTCGCGATGAATATCCATGCGGTCGAGGTCGAGCGCGCCGCGGGAACGCCGCTCATGTCCGGCTTTCACGCGCTCTTTAGCGTCGGAGGTTTCGCCGGCGCCGCTATGATGACCTTTCTTCTCTCGTCGAACGTCGGCCCGTTGGCGAGCACAATGGTCGCCGCGCTGCTGATGGCGATCACGATGGCTGTCGCCGCTCCGCGTCTGCTGCGCGCCTCGCATTCCGAGGAAGTCCCGCTGTTCGTAGCTCCGCGCGGCGATCGTTCTTCTGCTGGCGGCTTTGGCCGCGGTGATGTTCCTGGTCGAAGGCGCGATTCTCGACTGGAGCGCCCTGCTCGTCACCGAAAAGGAGCTGGTCGCGGAAGCTCAAGGAGGACTCGGCTATTCGATATTCGCGATCGCGATGACCGCGGGACGGCTCAGCGGGGATTTCGTCTCTGCCCGGGTCGGCGACCGCGCGCTTCTGTTCTGGGGCGGTCTCGCGACAATGGCGGGCTTCGCGCTCGTGCTCGCAGCGCCGATTCCCGTCGTCGCCATGAGCGGTTTTCTGCTGATCGGCCTCGGCGCCTCGAACATCGTGCCGGTGCTGTTCCGCGCCGCGGGCGCGCAACGCGTGATGCCGACAGGCCACGCGGTCGCAGCGATCACGATAGCCGGGTACTCGGGCATTCTTGTCGGCCCGGCCGGAATTGGGTTCGTCGCCAGAACGGTCGGGCTGCCGGCCGCGTTCTGGCTCCTGGCCGCGCTCGTCGGCGCCGTCGTCCTGAGCGCGCGCTTGGTCGCCGCCAATCGCATACGAGAGGAAACGCGCGAGGCAATGAGCCTTCGCTGAAATCAGTCTGAAGCGCCCGCGTCTTCCGCCGGCGGGCGCTCGGGCTTCCGCCGCACCGCGATCATCTCGGCGACGATCGAGAGCGCGATCTCGTCCGACGAGATGGCGGAGATGTCGAGGCCGGCGGGCGCCTTGATGCGGCGAGGCGCTCGGCCGGGACGCCTTCTGCTGCGAGCTCGCGCTTCAGCGTCTCGGCCTTGCGGCGCGAGCCGACGAAGGCGCGATAGCGCGCGTCCATGGCGGCTGCGCTCTTGAGCGCGGCGCGATCGCCGGCCCCCTGGGTCGAGACGACGACGAAAGCGTTCTCGCCGGCCTCCGGCGGCGCGGCCACGCCGGCAAGGCGCCGAACGCCGGGATCGAACCGCTCGTGTTCCTCGGGCGCCGCGGCGACGGTGACCTCGAAGCCCATCGACGGGGCAAGCCTCGCAAGCGCGACCGCGACCGGCGACGCCCCGAGGATCAGAAGGCGGGGGCTCGGCAGCACCGGCTCGACGAAAATGTCCATCGTGCCCTGGCTCGGGCAGGAATTTTTGGCGTAGAAAACGCCGCCGCGCTCCTCGCCCGCCGCCGCGCCGACTTCGGCCAGCGCGTCCTTGGGCGCGATCGACACCAGCCGCGACTGGCCGTCGGCCATGCACTGGCGCGCCGCCTTGACGACCGCCGCGCGGGCGCAGCCGCCGCCGATCCAGCCCTCCTCGATCGAGCCGTCCGGGCCGATCAGCGCCTTGGCGCCGGCCTTGGCGGCGGTGACGGAGACGGTGCGAACGACGGTGGCGAGCGCGAAGGCCTCGCCTTTCGCCTGACGCTGAGCCGCCTGCTCGAGGACGCCCATGGGGATCATATCCTCGCCAGATAAGGCTCGAGCGCCGCGAGGCTCTCGATGTTGTGCGCCGGCGCCAGGAGATCGAGGTAGGGGAGGGCGGCCTGCATGCCGCGGGCGCTGGGCTCGAAACCACGGCGGCCGGTCAGCGGATTGAGCCAGACGATGCGCTTGCAGCGGCGCCTGAGTTCGCGCATCGCCGAAGCCAGGACCTCCGGCGGCCCGGTGTCGTAGCCGTCCGACAGGATGATGACGCAGGTGCGCGAATGGATGACGCGCTTCGCATGCCTGCGGTTGAAGGCGGCCAGGCACTCGCCGATCTTCGTCCCGCCGCCGACGCCTGACGCCATCAACGCCAGCCGGTCGAGGGCGCGCGCCGGATTGCGCTCCTTCAGCGCCGACGAGACATGGGCGAGGCGGGTATGAAACAAGAATGCCTCGGACTCGCGAAACACCTGGGTGACGGCGTGCAGAAAGCGGGTGAAGAAAGCGACATAAGCCTCCATCGAGCCGGAGGCGTCGAGCAGCGCCACCAGTCTCAGCGGCTTGATCTTGCGCCGGCGGAATTTGAGGTCGAGCGGCTCGCCGCCGTGGGCGACGCTAAGGCGGATCGTGCTCCTCAAGTCGAGCCGCCGCCCGCGCCGGCGCGCGCGCTCGCGCCGCGTGAGCCGGGCGCGCATCGCGCGCGCGAACCGTTCGGCGATCTCGGCGGCGTCGGCGCGCTCCCGCTCGCCTTCGAACGCCGCGATGTCCTTCTTCGACATCGCCTCTTGCGCGGACGCGCCGCCCTGTCGGCCGCCGCCTTCAGCTCCGCCGTCCTCGCGCCCGCGGGCGCCGCCGATCCGGTCCGGCTCCAGCCGGGAATCGCTCCCGCCCGGACCATGCTGGAAGCGCCGGGGCGAGCGGGCGGCAAGCGCTTCGGCGTCGATCCTGACGAAGCTCTTCACTCCGCGCGCGCGCCAGAAGGCGTCGAACAGTTCGTCGAACCGCGCGAGGTCCGAGCGGCGCGACGCGAACAACGCCCGCATACCCGCGCGCAAGCCTTCGGGCCGGTCGGCCAGCGGGCCGGCGATCAGCCGCGCGGCGTCCTGCGCCTCCGCCTGGCCGACGGCGAAGCCGGCGTCGCGCAGGGTGGCGACGAAGCCGGCGAGGCGCCGTCGCATCGCCGGGCCCGGACCGGGGCCTTCGACCGCGAAAGCGTGCGCGCCCATCAAGCGATGTCCATCATGCGATCTGGCCGACGAGCCGGCTCGTCGTCTCCGGACTGATCGCGGCGCGGTCCTCGCGGGTCTTGAGCAGCGCGATCAGCGTCGCGTGGACGATCTCCGGCTCCTGCCGCAGATCCTCGATTCCGAGGCCGGCGAGGGTGGCCGCCCAGTCGAGCGTCTCGGCGACGCCCGGGATCTTTTTCAGGTCCTCCTTGCGCAAGAGGCCGACCATGCGGGCGATCTGCACGGCGAAATTCGCGTCGATGCCGGGCTGGCGGGCGAGGAGAATCGCCGCCTCGCGGTCGACGTCGGGGAAATCGAGATAGTGGTAGAGGCAGCGGCGGCGCAGCGCGTCGGAGAGCTCGCGGGTGGCGTTGGAAGTCAGAACCACGCGCGGAATGGTGAGCGCCCTGATGACGCCGAACTCGGGAATGGTGACCTGGAAGTCCGACAGGAGCTCGAGCAGGAAGGCTTCGAATTCCTCGTCGGCGCGATCGACCTCGTCGACCAGCAGCACCGGCGGCAACTCGCGCCGGATGGCGGCGAGCAGCGGGCGCTCGAGCAGATAATCCTCTGAGAAGATGCGCGCCTCGATCTCCGCGACGCTCGCGCCCGTTCCCTCGCGCGCCTTGATCGCAAGCAACTGGCGCTGGTAATTCCATTCGTAAAGCGACGAACTGACGTCGAGCCCCTCGTAGCACTGCATGCGGATGAGTTCCGCGCCGTGCACGGCGGCGAGCGCCTTGGCGACCTCGGTCTTGCCGACCCCCGCCTCGCCCTCGATGAGAAGCGGCCGCCTGAGCGCGTCCATCATCCACAGCGCCGTCGCCAGATCGCGGTCGGCGACATAGCCGACCTCGGCCAGCCGCGCGGCGATCGCCTCGCGAGGGATGGCGACGCTAGGCATGCACGTGCTCCCCTCTCCCTCGGGGAGAGGGGTTGGGGGTGAGGGCTTTCGCCATGGGACCACGAGTCACGTCATAGACCCTCATCCGGCGCCATAGCCCGTCGAAAGACGGGCGTCTTTCGACGCCCTATCGCGCCACCTTCTCCCGGAGGGAGAAGGGGTCATGCGTGCAACCCCAGGTTTTCCGCCGCCTGCCAGATGCGATAGGCGTCGTGGGGCATGGCGATGTGGGTTGAGCCGGCGAACTTGAACGCGTCGTTCACGGCGTTGGCGAAGCAGGGCACGCTGCCGACGTTCGGGCTCTCGCCGACCCCCTTCGCGCCGATCGGATGATGGGGCGAGGGCGTGACCGTGTAATCGGTCTCCCAATGCGGCGTCTCGACCGCCGTCGGCAGGAAATAGTCCATGAACGAGGCGCCCTTGACGTTGCCGTCTGAATCGTAGGCGATCTCCTGGCCCATGGCGATTGCGTAGCCCTCGGTGCAGCCGCCGTGCACCTGGCCCTCGATGATCATCGGGTTGATGCGCGTGCCGCAGTCGTCGAGCGCATAGAAGCGCCGCACTTTGTGCGCCCCCGTATCGACGTCGATGTCCATGACGCAGATATAGGCGCCGAACGGGTAGGTCATGTTCGGCGGATCATAGTAGCTCACCGCCTCCAAGCCCGGCTCCATGCCGGGCGGGACCTGATGATAGGCCGCCCAGGAAAGCGCGGTCATGGTCTGGAACTTCTCCGGATTGCCTTTGACCCGGAAACGGTCGACGTCCCATTCGAGATCGCCCTCGTGGACTTCGAGCATGTAGGCGGCGATCATCTGCGCCTTGGCCTTGATCTTCCGCGCAGCCATGGCGATCGCGGCGCCGGCGACGGGCGTCGAGCGCGAGCCATAGGTGCCGAGGCCGTAAGGGGCGGTGTCGGTATTGCCTTCCTCGACCGCGATGTCGTCGGCGGCGATGCCGATCTCGGTCGCGATGATCTGGGCCCAGGTCGTCTCGTGTCCCTGGCCCTGGCTCTTGGTGCCCATCCGCGCGATCCCCTTGCCGGTCGGATGGATGCGGATTTCGCACGAATCGAACATCGCGATGCCGAGGATGTCGCAGTTCTTCGACGGGCCGGCGCCCACGATCTCGGTGAAGAAGGAAACGCCGATCCCCATGAGTTCCCGCGTCTCGCCGCGTCTGAACGCCTCCTGCTTCGCCTTCTGCTCCTCGCGAAGCTTGCGGTAGCCGGTGGCGTCGAGCGCCTTTTGCATGGCGGTGTGATAGTCGCCGGAATCGTATTCCCACCCGAGCGCGGAATGATAGGGAAACTGCTCGCGCCTGATGAAATTCTTGATCCTGAAGTCGACCGGATCGAGCCCCAGCTTCTGCGCCATGATGTCCATCGCCCGCTCGATCGCGTAGGCGACCTCAGTGACGCGGAACGAGCAGCGATAGGCGACGCCGCCCGGGGCCTTGTTGGTGTAGACCCCGTCGACCGAAAGATGGGCGACCGGAAAGTCGTAGGAGCCGGTCACGATGTTGGCGAAGCCTGCGGGCCATTTCGACGGGTCGGCGCAGGCGTCGAACGCGCCGTGATCGGCGAGGATATGCACCCGCAACGCCGTGACCCGACCCTCGCGAGTCGCCGCGATTTCGGTCGTCATGTGATAGTCGCGCGCGAACGAGGTGGTCGAAAGGTTCTCGATCCGGTCCTCGACCCATTTGACCGGTAGCCCGGTCACGATCGAGGCGACCGCGGCGCAGATGTATCCCGGATAGGCGCCGACCTTGTTGCCGAATCCGCCGCCGATGTCGGGCGAGATGACGTGGATCTTGTGCTCCGGCACGGGGGCGATCAGCGACACCACCGTGCGGATGACGTGCGGGGCCTGGAACGTGCCGTAGATCGTGAGGTCGCCGGTGATCTTGTTGAAGCTGACGACGCACTGGCAGGTCTCGAGCGGGCAGGGGTGGACGCGCTGGTAGCTGAGCAGGTCCTTGGTCGCGACTTCGGCCTTGGCGAAGGCCGCGTCGGTCATCTCCCTGTCGCCGACCTGCCAGTTGAAGATATGGTTATGGTGGCTGCGCGGCCCGTGCGCGCCGTCCTTCTTGTCCTTGATGTCCTCGCGCAGGAGAGGCGCGTCGGGGGCCATCGCCTTGAACGGGTCGACGACGACCGGAAGCGCCTCGTACTCGACCTCGACCAGATCGGCGGCGTCGGCGGCGATATAGCGGTCGGTCGCGACGACGAAGGCGATCTCCTGATTCTGGAACAGGACCTTGCCGTCGGCGAGCACCATCTGGACGTCGCCGGCGAGCGTCGGCATCCAGGCGAGATTGACCCCCTTGAGGTCCTCGGCGGTCAGGACCGCAAGCACGCCCGGCACGGCCTTCGCTTTGGAGGTGTCGATCTTCACGATGCGGGCGTGGGCGTGGCTCGAGCGATGGAAGTCGCCGTGCACCATGCCCGGCAGCTTGATGTCGTCGACGTAGTTGCCTTTGCCCTGGGTGAAGCGCACGTCCTCGACGCGCTTGCGCTTGCAGCCCATGCCTTGAAGCTTTTCGGCGCGTTCGAGAGAGGTGGGAAGGGGAGCGTCGTTCATTCGGCGGCTTCCTTGAATTCGACGCCGGCCATCTTGGCGGCGGCGTATTGGATGGCTTTGACGATGTTCTGGTATCCGGTGCAGCGGCAGAGGTTACCCGAAATGCCGTGGCGGATCTCGCTCTCGGACGGGTTCGGGTTCTCCTGCAGGAGCCGGTAGGCGCGCACGATCATGCCCGGGGTGCAATAGCCGCATTGAAGGCCGTGCATCTCGCGGAAACCCTCCTGCAAGGCGCTGAGTTTGCCATCGGCGCCAGCCATGCCCTCGATCGTAAGCACGTCCGCGCCGGCGGCCTGGATCGCAAAAATGGTGCAGGATTTTACCGATCGGCCGTCGACGTCCACCGTGCAGGCGCCGCAATGGGAGGTGTCGCAGCCGATATGCGAGCCGGTGAGGCCGAGATTCTCGCGCAGGTAATGGATCAAGAGCGTCCGCGGCTCGACCTCCGCCGACATCGTCTTGCCGTTGACCGTCATGCTGACGTTGGTGAGGGACATGCGGGGCCCTTTCAGGATGTTGCGCGGGCGAACGCGCGGGCAAGCGCCCTCGCGGTCATGACGCCGGCCATCTTGGCGCGATATTCAGCCGAGCCGCGCCCGTCTTCGGAAGGCGAAGCGGCGGCGGTTGCGGCCGCTGCGGCGCGCGCAAGCGCCGGCTTGTCGAGCGCCGAGCCGACGACCGCCGCGGCGGCGTCGGCGGCCAGGAGCGCGGTGCCGGCGACGTTGGTGAGGCCGATGGCGCAAGTCGCGATCCGTCCGCCCGAGACGGTCAGGATCACCGCTGCGGCGGCGGTCGCGTAGTCGCCGACCTTGCGCTTGAGCTTCTCGTAGGCCCAGCCGTGTCCTAAGGGCGGCTTGGGAACGCGGATCGCCGCGAGCACCTCGCCGGGTTTGGCGGCGGTCTCGTAGAGGCCGAGATAATAGTCGCGCGCCGGAACCCGTCGCTCGCCGCCCGGGCCGCTGAGAACATAGGTCGCGCCGAGCGTCATCATCAGCGCCGGCATGTCGTTGCCGGGGTCGCCGTTGGCGACATTGCCGCCGATGGTGCCGAGATAGCGCACCTGCGGGTCGGCAATCACTTCGGCGGTTTCGCGGAGGATCGGCGCATGCTCCGCGATGAGGCCGCTTACGATGATCTCGCGCTGGGTGGTCATCGCGCCGATGACGAGCTCGCCGCCCTCGAGGCGGACGCCTTTCAGCTCAGGGACGCCGGCAAGGTCGACGAGATGGCTCGGCATGGCGAGGCGCAACTTCATCATCGGAATGAGGCTGTGGCCGCCGGCGATGACGCGGGCGTCGGAATCGAGCCGGCCGAGCAGGGCGACCGCTTCCGAGAGACTGGCCGGGCGATGGTACTCGAAGGATCCGGGGATCAAGACGTCCTCCTGTCGGACGCGACGGCCCCGACAGGAGGAATCGCGCGCGCGTCACAGTCGGGCTGCGTGCGCCGCACAATCAATGGCGGATCAACCGCGAGGCGAGAAAAGGCGCCGGCCGCGTCTTTGCTGCATGAACTGCGTCAGCATCTATGACGCACTTCATGAGCGACGCCGGTTTTCAACCGGCGAGCGTGCCGATCCTCAGCTTGACGTCCCGATAGTGGGCGCGCGCGATTGGAATGCTGCAGCGCACTGGCAAGCCCAGTTCCGCCACGCCGGCTTCGCCCGTGCGTTTCACCCGCGCTATGCGGTCAACTGAGACGATATGGCTGCGGTGGACTCTCAGGAACGCTTTTGGATCGAGCCGCGCCTCGAGCGCGCTGATCGAGAGATTGCAGAAATATTCCTGCTCGCCGTCATGGATATAAGTGTAATGGGCATTGGCGCGTATAGCGTAGATGTCGGCGACGGCGAGTTCGCGCGTCCGCCCGTCTTTCTCGACCGGAATCGAGGGGCGGGCGGAGAGCGAATCCGCGAACGGCGTCGGCTCAGCACCGTGCGCCGGAGCGAGCAGCATGGCGGGAAGCGCGTCGGGCTCGGCGCCGCTTCGGGGCGCGCGCCCATCTGGCACCAGCGACAGCAAAAAGGCGCCCGAAACGCCGAACGACACAATCGTGGCGAGCAGCGCGAGCGTGTTGCGCGACAGCGCGGATTCCGCGCCGACAAAGCGCGATGTGTCGAAGCACAGCGGGTCGAGGCGCATCCCCGCCATGGCGGTGTAATGCATGCCCGAAATCGCCAGGCCCAACCCCACCGCGCCGAGGAACAGCCGCGGGCGCGTCGGCCTGCTGTCGAGCGCCCATAAGGCGAAAGCGCTGGCGCCGATCGCGATCACGACCGCGGCGACGAGGTAGGACGGCTCGTGCCACGTCGGTCCCGCGAGATGGACCGCCGACATGCCGACGTAGTGCATCACGCTGACGCCGAGCCCCATGCCGACGCCGCCGACTCCGATACGCAGGGCGGGAGAGCCCCAGGCATGCGCCGCATAGACTCCCGCGCCGACCACGATGACGCAGATGAGAAAGGATATCAGGGTCGGCAGCACCAGATAGTCGATGGCGCTGGGAAAATTGGCGGCCAGCATGCCGACGAAATGCATCGACCAGACGCCGGTCGCGAGCGTCAGCGCCGATCCGGCGAGCGCGAGGCGCCTGCGAAACCCCTCGGCCGAATCGAGTTCCCGGGCGAGCGACAAACCCACGAAGCTGCCCTGTATGGCGATGGCGATGGAAAGGGCCACGAGCCAAGGCTCGTGTGGAATGGTCATTCCGCGCCTCCCTGCGCGTCTGCCCCGACGCCGCGAAAGGTAGCCCCGCGGGACGAGCCTGGCAACGACATAGCGTTGTGTTTACTAGGGAATATCGTCAGGGGCGCGACGGAGGAGGCCAATATCCTCCCGAGCCCGGTGAGGCGTCAGAGGGAGGCGGCGCCGGCTTGGCGACGATCTCCGAGCGGGTCTTTGAGAAAGCGGGCGATGGCGACCGATATTTCATCGTCCGTTTCATCCTGGCTTGAGCCAAGCGCCTTGAGCGTCGCCTTGCCGACGAGAAGCGAGTGGTCGGCGCCTTCGACGACATGAAGCGTCGAGAGCGCCTGCATCCGCTGCCGTACGCTTTCGAGAAGCTCGAGCGGGCAGAGCGGATCGCGGGTTCCCTGAACGAACATTGCCGGCGTGCGCAATTCCAGGAGAACCTGGTCGCGAAGCTTCGACCGGTCGCCGGCGCCGCAAAGCGGATAGCCGAGGCAGATAACGGCTTCGACCGGCTCGACCAGCGCGACATGGCATCCGACGCGCCCTCCCATGCTCTTGCCAGCGAGCACGATCGGCCCGTCGTGGCTGGCGCGTAGCGCGGCGAGCGCCGCGCGATGGGCGGAGATGAGCTTTGGCAGGGGGTCGGGCCGCCCTCTGCCCTCGATCATGTAGGGATAGTCGAACGGCTGGACCTTGCCGATCGAGCCAAGAAGGCGCGCGAAAGTCCGCATCCGCGGATGCGATGACGGCGCCCCGGCGCCGGGCGCGAGCAGAAATGCGATACCAAGATCCGCCATTGGCGGCTAACCTACCGGCGCAAAAGTGGCGGGCGCAAGGTTCAGTCGCGGTCGCGTATCCTTCTCCCGTTTCACCCGAGGTTCTCCCCCGATGGTCGAAGTCAACATTCCCGAAGTTGTGGCCGAAGTGGAGAAGGCGTTTCGGCGCTACGAGCACGCGCTGGTCTCGAACGACATCGCGGAACTCGACGCGCTGTTCTGGAAAAGCCCGCACACGCTCCGCTACGGCGCGACCGAGAACCTCTACGGCTATGACGAGATCGCGGCCTTTCGCGCCCGCCGGCCGGCGGCGAATCTCGCCCGCGACCTGATCAGGACGGTGATCACCACCTACGGTCGAGACTTCGCCACCGCCAACGCCGAATTCAAGCGCGCGGGCGCGACGTCGACGGGTCGGCAGAGCCAGGTCTGGGTCAGGACCGAGGCCGGCTGGTGCGTCGTCGCCGCTCACGTGAGCCTGCTCAAGGAGCCTTGAGCCGGGACAACTCGTCGTTCCGGCGCTGAGCGCCTTTACGCGCCAGCGGTCGCTGGTTAACGATTCTTAAATAGCGAATCGGGGGCGGGACGATCATGGGCGCAGTTCTGGCGCGCTGCCCGTTTTACCTGCTTATGCTTTACTGGCTTGCGGGTTGCGCATTCATTGGCCCGACCGTCGTTCAAAACGGCCGCAATACCTATAACGAGGCCGTTGCAAGCTCCGCACGGCAGCAGACCTTGATCAACATCGTGCGGGTTCACCGCAACGAAACCCCGGTGTTCCTTGAGATTCCCGAGATTGACGCCTCGTCTCTGCTGCAGGTGGGAGCCACCGGCGCTGTCACGAACCTCGGCTCCCATGCGGGGACAGTGGGCAGCACTTTGGAGGGCGTGGCCGGCGCTTCAGGCCTCTCCGCCCAGTATCAGGAAGCCCCGACCATCCGCTACCAGCCCGTCCAGGGACAGGCCCTGTTCACGCAAATATCGGCCCCTATCACGGTCGACACCCTGTCGGCGCTTTTCGGGTCCGATTGGGGTTTGGGGCCCATGTTCGCCTATGCGTTCGATCAGTGGGTGCCGGGCTACACCGATAACGCCGCCGCTCTCAACATGATGATATGGCTCGATTCCTGCGGCGCAATCGGGCTCGCTGCGACGCGCTCAGATTTCTCCGGCGAAAGGGAGGCGCTGCAGCGGGTGTCCGCGAACGGCGCATCGATAAATATCCAGACGCAACCGGCGGCGAGCGGCGCAAATGATTCGCTCGATCTCTACCTCGAATCAAAGCGAAGCGGCTGTTCGCCGGAAGATGTGACCAGGGTTTGGGGCTGGCTCTGGAAACTCTACGCCGGCACGCAGCCTGGCGCGGATGGATCTCTGTGGAACGCAGGCCGAGGCGTTCCGCTTCGCATCGAGCTCAGGACGACACCAATAAAGAACATCCGGGCCCAAGGCATCGACCTAACGAGGAGCAGCATCGGGCCGATCCTGCGCACCCATTCGGCGCTCGGAATCCTGAAGTCCTTGGACGCTGAACCGAGACTGGTCGATTACGTAACGCCTGAAGAGTATGAAGCGATAACCGCGGCGCCGTTCAACAGCCGGGCCTATTTTCGAAGATGCGATTCCGATTTCGCTTACCTGTTGCCGCTGAACCTGGCCAAGGCGAAGACTCTTTCCGACGTGGTCATACGAGACATCGCGCCGCCGGCCCAGCGGCTCTACGATACCCGAGAAGCAGGAAACTGCAGTTATATGGCGGACACCCGTAGGCTTGATCCGACGCTTGAGAGACAATTAAATCATCTTCGGCGTCTGATTTTGATAGTCAGATCGAACTCGCCCCCTCCATCGGACGCCTATGTGTCGTGGAAGGATGACGACTGGTATTACATCGATGGAAGCGACACGATTTCTCAAAAGAATTTCATGCTCATTTCTCAGTTCATGAGCGTCCAGTCGACAGTCAGCGCGGCGCCGTCGCTGACTGCGGTGTCCGTCGGACCGCATTGAGATCCGCGAGCCCGTGACAAGGCAGGGTCGACGACGAAACCACGGGAGCTCTCGTCGGGTTCACGCTTCGAACCGGCCGCCCCTAGCGCCGATCCGCCTTCAGGCGCTCGTAGATTTCGTGGCCTTCCCGGTCGATAATTCTGAGGCCAATCGCCCGCGGCGGCCATTCCGCATCGGCTGCGGCGCGGATCGCGGCTGACACATCGTCGGCCTGTATTTCAGTTTCGGCGACGACAGACGGGCCCCGATCGCCAGCGACGGCAAAGAACTGAAGCCGGAAGCGTTCAGGCCTGGCGGCAAGAATGCGCTCCAGCTCGTCCAACGGATCAATCTCGGAAGAGGGATTGGACGATCCGTCGCGCCCGGACCCCAGGCCAGCCTCCCCTGCGCGCGTCATCCTGAACGGCGCCATCGGGCGGCGAAGATGCGAGTACGACCTTCTTCCTCGACTGGACACCGCAAGATCCCCTGGCGACACCGCGCCTGACGGTCACAACGCGGCCCAGGATCTCCCGATTACGCCACAACCCAATCCGCCCGGGCTTGACCAGTCTCGACCGATTCCGGTTAAAAAGGCAATTAGCTCAAGAGTCAACCTCTACAACCAGTAAGTTCAAAATTGACTTAATCGGTTCTTGCTTCGCCCGATTTTACGCTAGCCGAGGCTAGCCTCCGGCCGACGGCGCGCGCGGCCGGCGACGCCGAGGCCCGCGAAGCCCAGCCCCAGCATCGCCCAGGTCGACAATTCCGGAACGGCGGCGACGCTCAGAGTTCCGCTTTCTTCGATCGGGTAGCCGTTGGAATTGGCCGATTCCCAAAGGGAGAAGTCATCGGGGGAATTTCCCCAGAGATTCCAGTAGCCGCCCGGATTCTGGGCGGTGGCGAAGAGGACCCCGTCGATGTCGAAGGCCATGCCCGAAGAATAATACAGGTTGTCGTAGATGAAGGAACCGTCGGGGCTATACGCGGGGCCGGGAAAGTTCGGATTGGGAGTGACCGAGCCGATCGTCTGGTCGACGAGGCCGGAAATCTGGCCCGAAATCGCCGTCACCTCGCCGGCGGCGCTGACCGTCATTGTGCCAGTCGCCATCAGCTCCGAATCAAATGACTCGAAGGTAAATCTGTAGACAGACGCGTTCGCCGGTGATACGGTTAACAGTATCGTAGTCGCTATTGAGGCGACCGTGGTTGTCATAGTCTTATGCATCATGCATCTCCTGTCTCGATCGCCAGTTTTCTATTGGCATCTAGACTTTAATCACGAGCCGTTGCATGGCTCTAGTTTTATTAAATACCGATAGCGGCACGGTGATGCAAGTTAAGGTTGTGGCCTTAGTTACGTTCGATTGAACGGCAATTGCGCCAAAGTGTAATCAAATCGCTACTGCGACCTGGGACGCGGCGAGGGTCGCCGACGCGCCGCGCGAGGCCAACGGGGCGGGAGCCGCTCGGTCGGGGCGAAGGGCGAATCGAGGCGCATTGCCGAAGCGCTCACAGCGTGATGTAAAGTTCTCAATCCTTGGCAGGCGGAGGAGCGAACGTGGCCACCCATCCCGCGCTGGGCGCGAACCGGACGGCGGTCGTCACCGGAGCGGCGAGCGGCATCGGCCTCGCGGCGTCGGCCAAGTTCGCCGCCCTCGGCATGAATGTGTGCATGGCCGACGCCAATGGAGAAGCGCTCGAGGCGGCCGCCGCCAGGCTGCGCGAGACGACCGAGCGCCCCGAGACGGTAAGGACCTTCGCGGTCGACGTGGGCAACCCGGACAGCGTGCGGCGTCTCAAGGAATCGGTCTTCGAAGCCTTCGGCGAAGTCGCTTTGCTGATGAACAACGCCGGTACCGGAGGCGGCGGCGGCCTGTTCGCTGGCGATCCGGCGCGGTGGCGGCGGATCATCGACGTCAACCTCCTCGGCGTGGTCAACGGGGTTCAGACTTTCGCCCCCGACATGATCCGCCAGGAGGCGCCCTCGGCGATCGTCAACACCGGCTCCAAGCAGGGCATCACCTGCCCGCCCGGGGACACAGCCTACAATGTCTCCAAGGCGGGCGTGAAAGTGGTGACGGAGGCGCTGGCGCACGAATTGCGCAATATCGATGCCTGCAGGGTCAGCGCCCACCTGCTCATTCCGGGCTTCACCTTCACCGGCATGACCGCGGGCTCCCACGTCGACAAGCCCGACGCCGCCTGGACGGCGGAACAGGTCGTCGACTTCATGCTCGACGCGATGGGGAAGGGCGATTTCTACATCCTTTGCCCCGACAACGACGTGCCGCGCGAGATGGACGAGCGGCGGATCATGTGGGCAGCGGGCGACATCGTCGAGAACCGGCCGCCGCTCTCGCGCTGGCATCCGGACTACAAGGAAGCGTTCGCGAAGTTTGCGAAGGCTTGAGGGCCTGTCTCCGGCCGCTGGACGGCCGGCCGCCAGGCTCGCGAACAATTCGCCGGGAGGATTTGTCGCTTGTTTTCTTGCTCATCAGGCGATCAGCCGGAAGCCGCAGGCGCTCAGGGCTGCTCGTGTTGCCGGGGCGAGCTCCAGTCCCTGACGCGCCGCATCAATGCAGACCTTTCCCGCCGCGGATTTGTGGCCGGACTGGGCGCTTCGGTCGCGGCGCTTGGTTTTCCCCGCGCGTCGCGGGCGCAAAGCGCGCCAGCGCCGCCGATCCTGCTCACAAATTTTCGCCTGTTCGACGGGAAGTCCGACGCCCTGCGCGGGGGGCTGAGCCTCATCGTCGAAGGCGGGCGGATCAAGGCGGTCGCGACCAGGAGCGCGACAGGTCCGGAAGGGGCGCGCACGATCGATTGCGGCGGCCGGGTCGTCATGCCGGGACTGATCGACGCCCACTGGCACTGCATTTTCGCCGCGCTGCCGATTCCAGCTCTGCTCGCGGCGGACGTGGGCTATATCTTCCTGGCCGCAAGCGCCGAGGCCGAGCGCACGCTGATGCGCGGCTTCACCACCGTCCGGGACCTCGGCGGCCCGTCGTTTGCGCTCAAGCAAGCGATCGACGAAGGTCTGGTCCCGGGACCGCGCATCTATCCGTGCGGCGCCATGATCACGACGACCGGCGGACACGGGGATCTGCGTCCCCTGTCCGACCTGCCGCGGAGCCCGGGCGGGCCGGTGAGCGCCCTCGAACGCACCGGCGGCGCCAATATCGCCGACAGCGCCGACGAGGTGCGCCTGAGGGTGCGCGAGCAGCTTTTGCAGGGCGCTTCGCAGATAAAACTGGTCGGCGGGGGAGGCGTGTCGTCGCCGCGCACCACGCTCGACATGCTGACGTTCAGCGAGCCCGAGCTTCGCGCCGGCGTGGAGGCCGCCGCCGATCGCAGCACTTACGTCGCCGTGCACGCCTATCCGCCCGGCGCGATTGAGCGGGCGATCGCCGCCGGAGTTCAGTGCATCGAGCACGGGCATCTGATGGACGAGGCCACCGCCAAAATGATGGCGGAGAAGGGCGTCTGGCTGAGTATCCAGCCGTTCGTCGGCGAGGACGACGCTGTGCCTCTCAGCGGCCAAAGCCGGATCAATCTGGACCAGGTCATTGCCGGGACAAACACCGCCTACCCGTTGGCGAAAGCCCACAAGCTCAAGACCGCCTTCGGCTCGGACATGTTGTTTTCCGCTGAGAAGGCCGCACGCCAGGGGATCATGCTGACCCATCTCGCGCGCTGGTATGACAGCGCCGGCATCCTGAAAATGGCCACGGGAGCCAATGGCGAACTGCTCGCGCTGTCCGGTCCGCGCAATCCCTACCCGGGGAAGCTCGGCGTCATTGAAGAGGGCGCTTTCGCCGATCTCATCGTGGTCGACGGCGATCCAATCGCCGACATCGCGCTGGTCGAAAACCCGGCGAAGA